>CP070780.1:0-6522 GCA_020346285.1 Candidatus Omnitrophota bacterium
AATCATTAAATACTATCATTTATTAGAATTATATTACAATTTAATAATAAATACGCCAATAGATATATTGGAACCGAATGATTTAATCGGAACGGAGGGACAAAAATACAACCTTCTTATTGAAGAAATGAATATAATAAAGAATTATAATATTTTACCATTTGATGCCTATAATATTGCAGTGTCGAAACTTCTTCAGATCAATACTTTTGTTACACTAGACACAGATTATTATAGAATTGATGGTATCAATATTTATACGTGTTTTTCTAAAAAATCCAGAAAGTGCAAAATTTGCAATTCCAGCCATGCTAAAAAGAAATGACGAATAATCCTAGATTCAAATAGCAAAGTTTCCACGCCTACCCAAATCCTCCTATGCCATAGAAGAATTTCAAAGATGTTATAAGTTTAATGCAAATTTTCCTTGCCCCTTCGACTTCGCTCAGGATCAAGCAAAATTTTCTAACGAAGAATATGAAAATTTTGCTTGACTTTCTTTGTGAAAAGTGTTACAAAGTTCGTGAAGGTTGTTACGAATATGGGGCATAGGAAAATTCCCGAAAGTACGATTTCGCGGCTGTTTGTATATTTGAGAGAAATTGCATCTCTTGCAAATATGAATATCCGCACTATATCGTCCGGGGAGTTGGGGGAGAGGCTAAATTTGAGCGACGCGCAGGTAAGAAAAGACCTTGGATATTTCGGCCAGTTCGGCGTGAGCGGTTCGGGATATGATACGAATGAGCTAAAAGCCGCGTTAGAGAAGATATTAGGTAAGAATAAAACATGGAACGTGGCAGTTGTCGGGGTAGGGCACCTTGGTTCAGCGCTACTAACTTACCCGGGCTTTAAAGAGCACGGGCTCAATCTCGTGGCCGCCTTTGATTCTGACGCGAGAAAGATAGGCAAGGAAATAAGTGGCGTGACTATCGAGGCCTTCGAGAACATGCCGAAGGCAGTAAAAAATAATAAGGTCTCCATAGGGGTTATAGCCGTTCCCGCACAACGCGCTCAAGAGGTGGCAGATAAATTTGTTTCAGCCGGCATTAAGTGCATACTGAATTTCGCGCCCACTTCGCTTAATGTACCGGAAGATGTTAAAGTAAAGGATGTCGACCTATCAAGGGAGCTCGAAACGCTCTCTTATTTTTTAGCCGGCAAAAAATAACGTGCACTATATTTCCACAAATAATTTCTTCAGGTTGCTCGACGCGTTAAAATTCAATTATAAAGTTTACATTCCCGTAAAAAAGGGCGAACAGCGTTTTTATAAAAAATATACGGGGCCTCAAGACGATATTGTAATCGGCGAAGTAAGGGCATTTGAACCGCTCAAGGCCTTCTTCGCTCAGGCAAGAGAAGTGGTCGCGGAGAATTTCAGCGATGACATACCGCACGCCGATGATAAACCGTTTGCCATTGTAGGCGTAAAAGCGTGCGACCTCAAAGGCTTTAAAGTCCAGGACCACGTATTCAAAGACCACGATTATAAAGATCCCTTCTATCTTAAAAATCGCGAACAGAATCTTATAATAAGCACGGATTGCACGTCTGTCATTGATACGTGTTTTTGCCTCGCATTAGGCATTAAGCCCTACCCGCAGGAAGATTTCGATATCAATCTTTCCGAAGTTAAGGGCGGCTTTGTCGTAGAAGAGGGCTCCGAAAAAGGAAAAGGGCTCGTTAAAAAATATTCCTCTTTATTCCAGGAAGCGGCCAACGTAATTATTAATAAGAGAAAGGCGCAAAGAGCCAGGATTGTCGAGAAGGTAGAGGAGAATATCAAAGAGAATAAGGTGCCGCGTGAAGACCTGTATAAAGGTATTATAGAAAAGAATTACGAAGCCGATATCTGGCCGGAAGAGGCAAAGGAATGCGTAGAGTGCGGGGCGTGTAACGCTATTTGCCCGACATGCCACTGTTTTCTTTTATATGACCAGAAAGACAGGAAAAAGATGGAGCGCTTACGCATCTGGGATTCGTGCATGCTCAAGAGTTTTGCCAGAGTCGCCGGAGGCGCTAATCCAAGGCCAAAGCTCTGGATGAGATTAAGGAACAGGTTTGAGAAAAAATTCGACTTTTTCCCGAAAGTTGCCGATGTTTACGCTTGCACGGGATGCGGCCGTTGCGTATCCGCGTGCCCGGCAAAGATTGATATAAGGAAAGTCCTTACGAGATTAGTGGAAAATGCGTAAAGATAAGAATCCATATAGGCCGATTAAGACAGAGGTTCTCGAGGTTATAAAAGAAACGCCTAGCATAAGAACCTTAAAGCTTAAGCCGGAAGAGCCGATAGCTTTTAAGACAGGCCAATTTATAGAGTTGACGATACCGGGAGTAGGGGAGGCGCCTTTTACGCCTTCTTCGAGGCCGTCTGTTATTGATGAGATGGAAGTAACCGTAATGAAGGTGGGCAAGGTTACCGAGGAAATTCACCGGCTTAAAAAAGGTGATATCGTGGGATTGAGAGGGCCTTTTGGAAACGGTTATCCGTTGGACGAGTTTAAGGGTAAAGAGATACTGGTCGTGGGCGGGGGATGCGGTTTCGCGCCGCTTCGGAGTTTAATGTATTCCTTTTTCGCCATGGCCGGCGATTTTAAGAAGTTATTTTTCAGGGGCGGCTGTAAGAATCCCTCGGAGTTTTTATATAAAAAAGAGATAGAAGAATGGACCGCGAGAGACGATTTGAACGTCAGGCTTACGGTTGATACCGGCGACGGAACGTGGAATAGAAACGTCGGCCTTGTAACCACTATCCTGGATAACGTGGACATGGACTACAAAGACGGCATTGGCATAGTTTGCGGCCCTCCGATAATGATGAAGTTCGCGACTAAGAAACTCCTGGACATGGGTTTTAAAGAGAAGAATCTCTATCTTTCCATGGAAAAGAACATGTCCTGCGGTATCGGCAAGTGCGGCCATTGCAGGATAGGGATATATTACGCGTGCAAAGACGGCCCTGTTTTTCAGTATAGCAAGATAAAAGATTTTCCGGAGATATGGGAATGAGCGAAAGCAAGGATAAGAGATTATTTATCGACCTCGATATATGCGCCGCGGGGGAGTGCAAGGAGTGCGTGATAAAGTGCAGTTTTTACTATCACCCGGAGAACAACGGTATTGTTTCCGTTGCCGAGCTTGTAACTTATGCCCTTGTCTGCCGAAAATGCGAGGAAGCGCATTGCGTAAATTCCTGCCCCGTGGAGGCGCTTGACCAGGAAAAAGATAAAGATAAGCTATTGATAAGGCATAACATGCGCTGCATCAGCTGCAAATCCTGCTCCCACGCCTGCCCTTACGGGACGATTTATCCGGAGCTGGTTCCTTTATTAATTCACAATTGCGATTTTTGCCTTGATAGAAGGGGTGAAAAGAACGAGCCCTTATGCATAAAAAGTTGCCCTTACGGGGCGCTAAGCTTAAAGCCGGGCGATATCGAACTGGATAAAAATACTTTTCTCGTGGGAGATTACATGATGGCTCATTCTACGCACTGGGATAAGAAAAAAGTATGATTTACATAGTTTACCTGATATTTTACGGATTTTTGCTGACCGCGATAATCGGGCTTTTAGCCAGCTGGATTGACAGGAAGGTTACCGCAAGGGTCCAGTACCGGGTGGGGCCTCCGATTTTGCAGCCGTTGATAGATATTATAAAGCTTTCGGGAAAGGAAACGCTTGTCCCGAGAGGCGTTTCAAAGATAACATTTTTGGCGGCGCCTGTTATCGGATTGTCGGGCGTGATATTGGTTTCCGCTTTGTTGTGGATAAATAATATAGACCGGGGCAATACTTTTATAGGAGACCTGATAGTGGCGATATATCTCCTGGCCATCCCTTCCATAAGTATTATTATGGGCGGTTTTGCGTCGGGGAATCCGCTCGCGAGCCTCGGCGCCTCGCGTGAAATGAAGCTTATCTTGAGTTACGAGCTTCCCTTCATGCTCGCGGTATTTGTCCCCGTGATAAAATCCGGGTTTTCTATCGAGCTCGGCCAGATTTTGACTTTTCAGGCCGAAAATGGCGTTATGACAGGGGCATGGTCAGGGACTTTGGCTTTGATTGTCGCGATACTCTGCGTACAGGCAAAGCTGGCGCTCGTCCCCTTTGATATGCCGGAGGCGGAAACGGAGATTATGGGCGGGACGCTGATAGAATATTCGGGCTCCGGGCTTGCCGTTTACCGCCTTATGAAGAACATGCTCCTGTTTACGTTGCCGTTCTTTTTGATAATTCTTTTTATGGGCGGCTTAAGGATTGACGGCATACACCTTTTATACGGAATATTAAAATATGTCGGGTTGGTGGCGCTTGTAACGGTTATACGAAATACAAACCCGCGCGTAAGGATTGACCAGGCCATCAGGTTTTTCTGGGGGCCGGTAACTGTCATCGCGATAATAGCGGTTTTCCTGGCATTCAGGGGTTTATGATATGAGCATAAAATTAAAGGCATTGTTGAAATCACCGTGGGTATTTCATCTTTCCACCGGCAGTTGCAATAACTGCGATATCGAGATATTGGATTGCCTTACGCCGAGATTCGATATCGAGAGGTTCGGCATACTTTTGGCGGGAAGCATAAAGCACGCCGATGTTCTTCTCGTTACGGGCTCCGGTAACAGGAAATCCATGGAAAGAGTGAAAAGATTATACGAGCAGATGCCGAAGCCCGCTCTCGTGGTCGCCATCGGCGAATGTTCGTTATCGAGAGGCATGTTCATACACAGCTATAATTGCCCCGTGCCGATAGATAAGGTTATACCGGTTGACGTGTATATACCCGGGTGCCCTCCCAAGCCGGAGGCGATTATCGCGGGGGTTGTGAAGCTGATAGAAAAGGTGAAAGGGAAATGAGAAGACAGGAAGTTCTAAAAGATATAAAAGAGAGATTTAAGGAAGACATAATCGATGTTTTCGATAAATCTTCCAAGAGGGTATACATAGAGATTAAACCCGAATCCATAAGAAAGGTCGCAAAATATATCTTTAAGGATTTGGGCGCGAGATTCAATATCGCTTCGGGAATGGACGGGAGAGAGGACATGGAGATTCTTTATCATTTCATTCTTGAAGACATAAATCTCCTGATTTCCTTCCGGGTAAAACTCGAAAAGCCGAAATTAGAAATAGATTCGCTTGTCCCTGTTTTTGAAGCCGCGAACTGGATAGAAAGAGAGATTCATGAACTTTTGGGTATAAATTTTAAAGGCCATCCCGATTTGAGAAAACTACTTTTAGCCGACGACTGGCCCAAAGATGTATATCCTTTAAGGCGCGATTACAAAGAGTGGGATAAGAAGGCGATTAGAGATAGGGGAGTCTAATGGCGAGAACGATAGTACCTATAGGGCCGTATCATCCGTTACAGGAAGAGCCGGAATTTTTTACGCTTACCGTTGACGGCGAGAAAGTCGTGGATATAGACGTCAAGGTGGGGTATAACCATAGAGGCATCGAAAAACTTTCCGAAGCCAAGACCTTTGACCAGTCCACGTTTCTTGTCGAGAGGATATGCGGCATATGCTCGACCAGCCACCCGTTTGCGCATACGAGGGCGGTGGAAGACGTTATACCCGTAGAGGTTTCCGAAAGGGCAAAATACATAAGGACTATTATCGCCGAAGGCGAAAGGATACATTCGCACCTGTTATGGCTGGGCCTTGCCGGCCACTTTTTAGGATATAACACGGTTTACATGTGGGCGTGGAAATTGAGGGAGGAGATTCTCGATGCGATGGAAATCCTCTCCGGAAACAGAAATAATTACGCGATGTTTAAACCCGGCGGGGTAAGAAGAGATATTAAATACGAGGATGTTCCCGTCGTGGTTAAGAAGATTAATTCCATTGTGCCTACTCTTGAAATGCTTAAAAAAGCCGTTATAGACGACCCCGTGTTACATGCCAGGACAAAGGGCGTAGGCGTTCTTTCAAAACAAGACGCGATAAATTACTGCGCTCTCGGGCCTACCGCGAGGGCTTCGGGGGTAGCGAGGGATTTGAGGAAGGACTGCCCTTACGGGGCTTACGATAAAATGCAGTGGGATATGATAGTTACCCAAAACGGCGACGTTTTTGACAAAGCAGTGGTAAGGATACTGGAAACCTTTGAATCGATAAAGATAATCAAGCACTGCCTTTTAAAGCTGCCTAAGGGGGAAATAGATTTAAACATAAAGAACATCCCTCCCGGAGAAGGCATCGGCCATATCGAGGCGCCGAGGGGCGAGGTGTTTCATTATGTAAGAACCGACGGCACGAACAGGCCGGTTCGGCACAAAATAAGGGCGCCGTCTTTCATGAACGTTCCTACATTTAAGGCGACCGTCATAGGGCAGACGATATCGGACGCGACGATAATCCTGGCTGCCGTGGACCCGTGCTATTGCTGCACGGAGCGAATGGCAGTGCGGAATATAAAAGGAAAAAAGCTTTATAACGGGGAAGATTTGGTTAAGCTTTCACAGGAGAAGACCGAGAGGATGAGGAGATAGAGGTTCGACCTCCGGAGG
>CP070780.1:6622-18882 GCA_020346285.1 Candidatus Omnitrophota bacterium
CCGGCCAATGCTGCCCGCCGGTGGAATTGGCGATACAATTTTTTAAGAGATGAAAGTTTTATTGGTAAAACCATACAATCTTTCGGACCATATTCAACCTTCGCTGGGGTTGGGGTATCTTGCTTCTTCGATAAGAAACGGCCATGAGGTGGAAATCTTGGATTGTATAAAAAAACGCATAAAACCGTCCGATTTTTCCGAAGCGCTGGATAGGGCGAAACCCGACGTAGTTGGTATACAGTGTTACACCTATGACCTGTATAACATCAAGGATATGCTAAAGGTATGCAAAAAACGCGAAATAAAAACGGTACTCGGGGGACCGCATCCGTCGGCTGTTCCGGGCGAGACCATGGAATTTTTCGGAAACGACGTGGACTATCTGTTTCAGGGCGAGGCAGAAATCGGTTTCAGGAATCTTCTAGATAAATTGAGCGATAAAAGCAATATTGATTTTGAAGAGATTCCCGGGCTGGCCTGGAGAAACAACGGAAAAGTCTTTATTAACGATAAATATTTTCTTGAGGATATTGATAGCCTCGGAATGCCTGCATGGGATTTGATAAGTCCTCAAGAATATCCCGAGGCCCAGCACGGCGCTTTTTTCAAAAAATTTCCCATAGCGCCTATTATGATAACAAGGGGGTGCCCTTTTTCGTGCACGTTCTGCGCCGGCAAACTTATATCGGGTAAGAGCCTGAGAAAGAGAAGCATTCGAAACATAATAAACGAAATGGAAACCCTCTATCATGATTATGGGATAAGAGAGTTTCATATAATTGATGATAACTTTACCCTGGACAGGGCCTTTGTAAAGGAATTTTTGAAAAATCTTAAGAAATTGGATTTGGACATAACCTGGGCCGTGCCAAACGGGATTAGAATGGACACCCTTGACGATGAACTTCTCGAGCTTATGAAAGAGACAGGGCTTTATCTTATTTCGCTGGGCATAGAATCCGGCTCCGATAGGATATTGGGGCTTATGAAGAAAAATATAACCACGGATAAAATAAGGCGCGCTATCGGACTCATAAAAAAGCATAATATAGATATAGCCGGTTTTTTCATTCTCGGCTTTCCCGGAGAGACCGTAGAGGACATTAAAAAAACAATCAGGTTTTCTTTGGAGTTCGATTTAATCCGGGCGAATTTCTTTACCTATCTTCCTTTTCCCGGAACCGAGAGCTTTAACGATTTAAAACGCCGGGGAAAGCTGGAAGAAATTAACTTTAAAAGATTTTATTTTATGAATGCTACTTTTACGCCGGACGGAATAGATAGAAGCGCTCTCAAAGCCCTTCAACGAAAAGCATTTTTAAGATTTTTCTTAAGGCCCAGGATTTTAATTAAAAACCTGATGCAAGTCAAATCTTTCAGGCATTTTAAATTTTTATTGAATAGATTTTTTAAATGGATGTTGGTTAAATGAAAAAATCAGTCATTCCAATCGTGTTTATTATATGGCTCGTTTTGTGGATTAATTTTATAGCAAGGGATTTCTATAAACACGGAAATTTTACCCGATACAAAATTCTTGCCAGGAGTAATTATGAAGGGAAACATGCCTATACTTATGGAAAGCATTTCTATGAATTCTTGAAGTTCGCTAAAAATAATATTCCTGAAGATGCTCATTACGAATTTGCAGGCATAGAAGACCTTTCTCTTGATTCAAGGAGAGGAATATATTATTTGTATCCCCGCCTTAAGAGCGGGAATCCCGATTATCTTTTGGTTTATGATGCCGTTCGCGCGAGGAAGAACGGCTTTAAACTTCACGCAAAACTTGATGAAAGGCGGTTTGTGCTAAGAAGGCATTAATGTTATGCAGAACGCTATTTTAGTTACAGCGTGCATTCTCGTGACGGGTTTTGCCGGCTGGGGCACGCTACTTCTTATATCCGGCCGAAAACAGTTCAATGATATTTCTTTCTTCGAAAAAATCGGCCTGTCATGTCTTTTTGGTTTCGGCGTTATAAGTATTCAGATGTTCATAATGAGCCTTTTTAAAATAGGGTTTACAAAATTTAATATTCTTATTCCGTGGGCCGTGGCGGGGGCAGGTTTCGTTCTCGCGCATAAACGGAAACAGATTCCGGTACCGGGTATAGCGCGGGAACGGGATTTATCCCCGCTTCGCGGTAATGAAATTGCGCTCATTTGCCTGATAGCATTTCAGGCGCTTTATAATTTTTTCAGAGCCCTTATTAAGCCGATAGAGGCATACGACGCCGTGGCAATATACGGCCTTAAGTCTAAAATGATATATTTATCAGGTACCGTATCCGGGAATTTTTTCCAAAGCCTGGCTTCTAATTTCTATGGCGCGCATCCCGATTACCCCTTGTTAATTCCGCTATCCGAGACATGGTTTTATACTTTTATAGGCAAATTTGACGATCTCCTGGTAAAGGCCATTTTTCCGATTTTTTACCTTTCATTTATTTTGGTATTTTACGCTGCGCTGAAAAGAATAACGCAAAGCAGGGGCTTTTCACTTTTATTCACTTTCGCGCTCGCCTCCGTAAAACAATTTTCCGACTATTCCACTATAAGCTATGCCGAACTGGCGCTGGGGGCTTATTTTGCCATAAGCTTGATTTATCTATATTTATGGATGAGAAATCGCGGGAATTCATCTTTTCTAAATATATCTTTAATTGCTTCTCTTCTATGCCTGTGGACGAAGAACGAGGGAACGCTTCTTGCTTTAATGATTTTGTTTATCTTCTTCTTTTATATAGCCATGAATATCAGAAAAATAGGAAAAACGGAAATTTTACATTTTCTCATTTACGCGCTTGTAGTTTTAGTTACAATTATGTCCTGGAGCGCTTTTAAGAATCACCACGCTCTTGTAAATGAGAATTTCAACTTGTCGATGGTTAGCGTCAAAGATTTTATCCAAAACCTGAATAGAATACCCGCTATAATATACGAATATCAGAAGCAATTTTTCGGTTTCAAAAAATGGAATATCGTGTGGATTTTGTTTATCATTTTATTGTTGAAGGAACGCGAAACAGCTCTTTCAGGCGATACAAAGTATGTAACTTTGGTTTTCTTTCTATTCGGCTTAGGTTATGCCTTGATATATATCTTTTCTACCGTTGAAATAAGATTTTTTACGCAAACTACCGGAAGCAGATTTCTTCTTCACATCCTGCCTGTAACGATATTCTGGATGGGGGTTGTTGCGAATAAGGGAAAACTTATCGAAAATTTATGAAGAAACTATTGCTTATCTTATGCATTTTGAGTTTCATGGCCGGATTTTTAACCCTTAACAAATACTGGGCACCATTCGATGAGGGAGTAGCTATTGTGGGCAGCGAAAGGGTATTGCGAGGCGAGGTTCCGTATAAAGACTTTTTTGTCGCCAATTACCCGCCGGGCCAATTTTACGTACTTAGCTTTCTTTACAGGATGTTCGGCGTTTCGTTAGAAATAGGAAGATTTTATACAGTTTTGCTTCACGTATTAATAGCGATGTGTATTTTTCTTATCGCAAGAAAACTGACAGAGAGAACGGACATAGCCGTAATTTCGTGGATTATCAGCATGACATGTCTCGGCCCGCGGTTAGGCATTGTGTCGACCGCGATCTGGCCCGGGCTGGGTTTTGCAATTTTTTCTATATATTTATTCATGAAATACATAGAACAGGATAGGATGCGTTATTTATTTTATTCAGGCATGGCTGTAGGAGCCGGGGTCCTTTTCAGGCACGATATAGGCCTATCTGCGTTTTTGTCTATCTTTGCAACCTTGCTTATTTACAAGAAATCTGTCAGGAGAATTTGTAATTTTGCGATATATTCTCTTGCGATGCCTTTAGCGGTTCTTTTTTATCTTTTTTTAAAATCAGCGTCAAAAGGCCTATTTGAATCTTTGGTTCTTTTTCCTTTCATTCACATAAAAACAGCAGCCCTTACTTTTCCAAAACCCTGTTTTGATCTCAGCATGATTTTTCACCAGAGTCTTTATTTTATAAAAGTAAATCAGTATTATATACCTTTATTGACATACGCATTTATTGTTATATTTTTGATAAGCGTTTTGATTAAAGAAAAGGGTTTCGGCAAAAAGCATATTATGCTGCTTTTGCTTGTTTTATTCGGGTTATTGACTTTTACCCATGTTAAAGTAAGAACAGACCCGGCGCACCTTTTAACAATTATTCACCCTTCTATTTTACTTTTTGGTTTTATATTGAATAAAGCAGTTAGCAGAGATGCCCCCGCAAAAACAAAGTACGTCTTTGGATTATACGCTATCTTACTGTCTTTTCTATTTTTTCTGCTCGCGGTGAAGAATATCGATAAATCCTTCAAGAATGTTTTTCGAAAGCCATACAAGGGCTCTGTTATGTTAACAGGGTTTGACAGGGGCTCGGTTTACATCCCCAGAGAAGAAAAGCAGGATATAGTAGATGTGGTTTCGTTTATCAAGGCAAATACAGGCCCGAACGAGCGTATATACGTAGGCAATATTGCCCACTGGGTCCCCGCCTTCGGCGGGAGCACTATTATATATTTTCTTACCGAGAGGTCCCCATCGACAAAATACTATGAGTTGCACCCCGGCCTCGTTACCCAGGAAAAGGTGCAGCGGGAGATTGTAAAATCGCTTTCGAAGGAAAACGTCAATTTTATCATATTGCAAGATATTGATATTCCGAACGAAGGATATGTCCATCGGACAATGATACTGGACAATCATATAAAAGAAAATTTTAAACCTGTTAAAAAATTCGGGAAATATAATATTTATGTCAGAAAATAAAAAGATCGTATTTATCGATAGAGACGGCGTAATCAATAAAGACCCCGGCGGTTGGACAAAGCATAATTATGTCACAAGATGGGAGGATTTTAAATTTCTGCCGGGGTCGAAAGAGGCCCTAAAGAAATTGAATGACGCGAGGTATGAAATAATTATAATCTCTAACCAGGCGGGCGTGGGCAAAGGCCATTATTCGAAAGACGAACTGGACACCGTAAACTCGAAGATGCTCGAAGAGATAAAAAAGGCGGGTGCCGGCATCAGGAAAGTCTATTATTGTATACACCGGCCGGACGATAATTGTGATTGCAGAAAACCCAAAATAGGTTTATTTAAACAGGCAGAGGAAGAAATGGGCATTAAGGCAGGCGGCAGTTATTTCATAGGAGACGCAAAAACGGACATCGAGGCAGGGGAGAAAGCGGGCTTGAAGACTATTTTGGTCTTAAGCGGTAAAACAATCTTAGAAGATATGCGTAGCTCTAACATAAAGCCCGATTATATTTTTGACGATATATTTGAAGCGGTTGAGTTTATATTAAATGAAGCCACAACTTACGGAGGCCATAGGCCGACGTAAGTTGTATGGCTGAATTTATCCCGAGGGCACAGAATGCCCGAGGGATCTCATCAGGAGGCAAGGAGAATGAAAATCCTAATAACAGGCGGGGCAGGCATGGTCGGCAGCCACGCAGCCGAATTCTACGCTCTTAGAGGGGATGAGGTAATAGTCTTTGACAATCTTATGCGGTCCAAATTGTTTGGCTACGACAAAAAAAGCGTGGAATTCAATTGGAATTATTTGGCCGGGTTCAAGAACATAAAAAGAGTGCTGGGCGACATAAGAAATACAGGAGACCTTAAAAAGGTTATCACAAAAGATATAGACATTATCGTACATACGGCGGGCCAGCCGGGCGTAGGTTTTTCGATCGGCGACCCTAGCGAAGATTATACAATAAACGCTTTCGGGACCTTCAATGTTCTTGAGCATATAAGAAAGATATGTCCGGGAAGCTGTTTTATCTACTGCTCGACAAATAAGGTTTACGGCGAGAATGTCAGCCAATTGCCGTTGGCCGAAACCGATATGCGATATCGTTTTAAAGACATTAATGCCATCGATGAAAATTTCAGGATAGACTTGACGCCACATACTCCTTACGGGGCAAGCAAATATGT
Source organism: Candidatus Omnitrophota bacterium (assembly GCA_020346285.1). Taxonomy (GTDB): domain Bacteria; phylum Omnitrophota; class Gorgyraeia; order JABMRN01; family RBG-13-46-9. Next base: position 12,593 of record CP070780.1, read on the forward strand.
AGGCGATATTTACGCGCAGGAATATGCCTATACTTATGGTATAAAAGCGGCTGTGTTTCGCATGAGCTGCACCTACGGAACACGCCAGTTCGGCTTTGAAGACCAGGGCTGGCTTGCGCACTTTATAATATCCAATTTAGTTAATCGTCCTATTACAATTTACGGTGACGGCAAGCAGGTAAGGGACGTGCTTTACGTGGAAGACCTGGTCGGCGCCTTTGATTTATTCGCGAAATCAGACATAAAAAGAGAGACCTTCAATATCGGAGGCGGGCCTCGAAATACATTGTCTTTATTGGAATTTATGAAAATAGTGGAAGGCAAAACCGGCAAGACATTTAAGGTGGGTTTCGATAAATGGCGGCCTTCGGACCAGAGGGTTTATATATCGGATATATCGAAAATAGAAAAGATTTTAGGATGGTCTCCGAAAATTAGTATAGACGAGGGGATAAATAAAGTTCTAAACTGGGCCGAGAAGAACTTGAGTTTTTTTGGGTAAAAAGCAAAATGAAAACTTCTATTATTATTCCGATGCATAATGAAGAAGAGGGCGCTGGCCTTATTCTGGAAAAGTTAATAGACGAAATCCGGAAATGGCAGGATGAGTATGAAATCATCGTGGTAGACGATAATAGCACCGATAAGACGCCTCAAATTTTAGAAGAATATGCGAACAAATACAACCTTATCTCTCCGGTAACCAAACGTGATGGCTCGAGAGGCATGGGCGCGGCGTTACTGGAAGGAATGAAGAAGGCAGAGGGCGATGTGATTGCGTGGGTTATGGGTGACCTTTCGGATGATTTAGGCAAGATTCCGGAGATGGTCAGCAAGATCGGCGACGGATACGATATTGTCTTTGCCTCGAGATATATGAAAGGCGGCTCATCCGGAGATTTAGGCAAGTTAAAGGCATTTCTAAGCTCCCGGTTTACGGTATTTGCGGAGATTTTCTTCGGTGTCGGGGTTCACGACATTACGAATGCCTTCCGGGCATTTAAAAAAGAACTTGCCGAAAAGATAAAACTGGAATCTACGGATTTTGCTATTTCGCCGGAACTCGCGATTAAGGCGCATATTTTGGGTTATAGATTGACGGAAGTACCCTGTTCCTATAAAACAAGAACCTCCGGCAAAACAAAGTTTAAGATAGTAAAGATGGTTTTGAAATATCTGACGCTTTTGAAATACAAGTTTTACAAAAAACAGGACTTGATGAGATGATTAAAATTTTAATACTTTATGCTACAGCAGGTGTCGGGCATAAAAAAGCGGCCTTTGCCATTAAAGAGGCCTTTGATAAAACCGGCAGAAAAGATGTATTGTTAAAAGACAGCTTGGATTATACAAATCGGTTTTTTAAGCCTTCCTATAACTCTATATACCTGGCTCTTGTTAAGTACTTCCCGACTTTATGGGGTTTTTTCTATTATGTCCTGGATAATCCGTGGATTTATGCCCTAACCAGGCCGATAAGGCGGTTGACAAACCATATAAATTCCAAGAAGCTTGTTAAATTTCTTTTGACAGTAAGGCCGGAGACCATAATTGTAACGCATTTTTTTGCCTCAGAGGTTATCGCTCATTTGAAGAAGAAAGGGATTCTTAAGGATTCCCGCCTCATAACAGTTATAACGGATTATAAATCTCATACATTTTGGCTGTCAAAATATGTGGACTGCTATATTGTCGGTTCGGAATATACCAGAGATGATTTGATAAGAAGGGGGATACTTCCCGAGCGAATAAAGCCCCTTGGGATCCCTTGCGCAAAATCGTTTTCGGAAAAACGGAATCGGGAGAAAATAAAAACGGAAATAGGATTAAAGCCCGATAAAAGGACTATTTTTATTTTAGGAGGGGGATTCGGCGTCGGCCCTATAAAGAAGATTGTCTTGCATCTGGATAAAACGCAAGAGGATTTTCAGGGTATAGTTGTGTGCGGATATAATAAGAAATTATATAATACGCTTGTAAAGATTGCGGGCTCCGCAAAACACGTTTTTAAGATATACGGTTTTGTTGACAATGTAGACGAATTGATGGCTGCCTCCGATATACTTATTTCTAAATCAGGCGGTATTACCGTGACGGAGGCCTTGAATGCGGCCCTTCCCATGGTCGTGATAGATCCCATCCCGGGCCAGGAGATGAGAAATTACAGGTTTCTGGAAAAACATACCGCGGCGCTCAAGATTAAAACACCAAAAGACATCGCCGGCGTTATGAAGGAGTTACTTGGTTCGAATAAATTGGATATCTTAAAAAATAATATCAGTAAGATAAGGCTTATAGATTCCGCCGAAAGGATTGTGGATGAAGTCAGTAAAAGATGAGTTGAAGAAAATTATAGAGGCGGTGAAAAAGTATATAGAGCTGGAGGAACTGGCAGGTGCGGGCCTTTATGGGAACAGGTCTTTTCCCGACACCGGGGCCTGTCCCCGCCGGGAGTCAGCAGAAATGTTGCTTGACAGCTTGAAAAAGGAAGCCCTTTCATGCCTCAAGTGCGACCTTTGCAAGACAAGGACACACGTTGTGTTTGGCGCCGGCAACCCAGGAGCTAAACTGATGTTCGTCGGAGAAGCCCCCGGTATGCAGGAAGACCTTCAGGGCCTTCCTTTTGTGGGCAGGGCAGGCAAGCTTCTTACGAGGATAATAGAATCGATAGGATTAAAAAGAAAAGACGTTTATATCGCTAATATTTTAAAATGCAGGCCACCCGGCAACAGAAATCCCTTGCCCACGGAGATATTAACATGTGAGGAATATCTGATTAAGCAAATAGAGCTCATAAGGCCCAGGGTCATATGCGCGCTCGGAAAATTTGCCGCGCAGACGCTTTTAAGGAACCAGGAATCTATAACAAGGCTTAGAGGAAGGTTTTTTGATTATCAGGGAGCTAAATTAATGCCGACATTTCATCCGGCATATCTTTTGCGAAATCCCCAGGATAAAAGACTGGTCTGGGAAGATATGAAGAAGATCCGAAAAGAGTTAATAAGTCGTGAAAAAATTTGCTGATATTGCGATAGCCATACCCATTGACAGGCTCTTCACGTACCGCGTTCCAAAAACATTCAAAAATAAAGCTGAAATCGGAGAGCGCGTATTTGTCCCGTTCAGGAATAGAGATATTATAGGTTACATTGTGAATTTCAAAGATAAAGCCGATACCAAGGGCATAAAGGAGATAAAAAGGATTATAGATGAAAAACCTATTATTTCAAAACACCTACTGGAATTGACAAAATGGATTTCAGAGACATATCTCTGCTCCTGGGGCCAGGCCATAGCTGCCACCATTCCGGGCGTGCTTAAAAAGGGGAAGGTGTCGGTGAAGGCTCGCGCGGGTACAGGCTTCGAAAAGATACCGGTTTCTACCGAAACCTCTCCCCACACGTTGACTACCGAGCAAGAGGAAGTTTTAAAAAGCGTACTATTTAAAATAGAGAAAGAGGATTACAAGACGTATCTTTTGCACGGAATTACCGCAAGCGGTAAAACAGAGGTTTATTTACAGGCCATAGAAGGGGTGCTTAATAAAGGTAAAACAAGTATTGTTTTAGTCCCGGAAATCGCGCTTACCCCGCAGACGGTGGAACGGTTTACGTCGCGTTTTGGCGAGAAAGTTGCGGTAATGCACTCTGCCTTAGTCGGCTCTATGAGATATAGGGAATGGAAGAGAATCATAGACGGCGAGGCGAAAATTGTAGTCGGCGCGCGCTCGGCCATTTTTAGCCCCGTAAAAAATTTAGGCCTTATTATCGTAGATGAAGAGCACGAGACCAGTTATAAGCAGGAGGATGTGCCGCGATATCACGCGAGAGACGTCGCCTTGATGCGGGCGAGGCTTTCAAATTGCCCCGTGATTCTGGGAAGCGCGACCCCGTCTCTCGAAAGCTTCTATCTGGCCGGGAAAAAGAGATTAGAATTGGTGAGGCTCACCAAAAGAATAGACGATAAAGACCTGCCCAAGGTGAAGATTGTCGATATGCGCATGGAACTTGCCACGCGAAAAAAGCTCGTTATGTTTTCCAAAATTTTAATAGACAGTATACAGAAGGCCCTGGACAAGCGCCAGCAGGTTATGATTTTTCTTAACCGCAGGGGCTTTTCCACGTATGTAAATTGCAAGAAATGCGGATTGGTGCTAAAATGCAAAAGATGCGATAGCGTTTTGGTTTATCACTACGAGACGAAGAGTCTCGTGTGTCATTATTGCAATTTCAGGATGCCGCCGCCCGATATCTGCCCCCAATGCAGGGGTTCGTATATGAAATATTTCGGTATCGGCACGGAAAAGGTAGAAAGTGAAATCGCACGGCTTTTTCCCAGGGCACGAATCGCTCGCATGGATACCGATGCCACTTCGAAGAGGGGCTCGCACGCGAGGATATTGGGTGAGTTCAAAAAACATAATCTTGACATCCTGGTAGGAACGCAGATGATAGCCAAGGGTTTGGATTTCCCGCGCGTTACGCTTGTAGGGGTCGTAAACTCTGACGTAACGTTGAATCTGCCGGATTTCAGGGCCAGCGAAAGGACCTTTAACCTTCTCACGCAGGTTGCAGGCCGCGCAGGCCGGGGGGAAGAAGGAGGCGAGGTTATCATACAGACATACGCACCCGGGCATTACGCGATTTTGTCCGCCTCAAAGCATGACTACGAGAAATTTTACCGCGAAGAAATCAAAACGAGAGACGAGCTTTCATTTCCTCCTTTTAAGCATATCATAAGGTTAACCATCAGGTCGCGTAACGAGAAGAGAACCATCGACGCATCGCATAAACTGAAGGATTTTTTGATTAAAAAACTAAAAGATATAGAGATAGTCGGGCCCGCCCCTTCTCCTATATCAAAAGTCAGAGGTTTTTTCAGGTGGAATATATTGCTAAAAGGGAAGAACAGGAGCATTATGTGCCAGGCCCTAAGAAAAGCGCTAAAGGCCTATAGAAAGCCGGCCGGGGTTATTTTAACGATTGATGTAGACCCGGCATCGATGTAGAATAAGGAAACGATATGAAAATAGTGTTTTTTGGCTCATCGGATTTTGCGGTTCCCTCGCTCCGGAATCTTTTAGATTCTCCGCACGAAGTTTTAGCGGTTGTCACCCAGCCCGATAGAAAAAAAGGCAGGCATCTTAAGGTCTCTCAAACGCCTGTCAAGAAGCTATCCTCCAAAAGAGGCATAACTATTTATCAGCCTGAAAATGCAAAAGATACGGAATCTTTAAAATACCTTGAATCCCTTCGGGCGGATCTCTTCGTAGTTGTCGCCTTCGGGCAAATTTTTAGTAAAAGCGTTCTTAATATACCAAAGATTTATTCCATCAATCTTCATGCCTCTTTATTACCCAAATACAGGGGAGCGGCTCCCGTTAGCCGGGCTATTATGAACGGCGAAAACCGGACAGGGCTTTCGATAATAAGAATGAACGAAAGGATGGACGCGGGCGACATAATATTGCAAAGGCCGGTTGGAATCGAAGAAAAAGATACGTCGGAAACCTTAAATAGAAAACTTTCTGATTTAGGCGGTATCTTGTTATTGGATGCCATACGGTTTATAGAGCAGGATAGGATTACGTTTAAAAAACAGGATGAGAAAAAAGCCACATTCGCCCCCAAGTTAAAAAAGGAAGACGGTTTGATTGACTGGAAAAAAGATGCCCTCAAAATTCATAATATGGTAAGAGGCCTTACTCCCTGGCCATGCGCATTCACATTCCTGAATGATAAAATGCTGAAAATCCGCAAAACCGATGTATCGCCTTCCCCCGATAAATCAGAGCCCGGAGAAATTCTCGATATTCAAAAGGAAGGTTTGATTGTTGCATGCGGAAAGGGCCTGCTTATTATCAAAGAATTACAGCTGGAAGGCGCAAAAATGATGGATATAGCAAGCTTTGTAAGGGGGCATAAAATAGAAAAGGGCATGTTTCTTGGAAGGCCTGCCTGCCGGTAGTCGGGACAAAAACCTTGCATAAGATATATATTATGTTATAATTACCAGAAATACGAGGCCAAAATTTTATGCCGGAATTAAGAAGAGATCCTATAATAGGAAGATGGGTTATTATTGCGACTGAAAGGGCGAAAAGGCCGACTGACTTTTCATTTGAAAAAGATTCCCCATCACCGCATAAAAAATGCCCTTTTTGTGAAGGCAATGAATCTCTTACGCCTCCCGAAGTTTATGCGTTACGCAAAGCCCGTACTCGCCCTAACGCTCCCGGGTGGGAGATACGTGTCGTTTCTTCCATTTCTCCTTTTTTGAATATACTGGGC
>CP070780.1:18982-30733 GCA_020346285.1 Candidatus Omnitrophota bacterium
GAGAGGAGAGCTTCCCGACAATCCCCTTCCCGATATAAATATTATAACTTCTCGGGCCCAAGTCGATTTTAACGGTTTTCATTTTTTAATCTATTTATATTTTTCAAGCCTTTTTTTGAACGCTCTATGTTCTTCAACAAGTTCTTTAGGCAATCTTTTTCCGAATTTGTCCAGAAATTTTTTCTGTTCCTTCAGCTCTTTTTTCCATTCATCCGTATTTATAAAAAAGAGCTCATCCCATTTCTCCTTAGAAAAATCCAGGCCATCCATGTCTATGTCTTCATATCTCGGAATATAGCCTAAAGGCGTCCGAGTCGCGCCGATATTTCCTTTTGAACGTTCAATAATCCAGTTGAGTATGCGGACATTTTCGGCAAAACCGGGCCAGATGAATTTGCCCGACTTGTCTTTTCTGAACCAGTTTACAAAGAAGATTTTCGGCGGTTTAGCCATCCTTTTGCCCATGTTGAGCCAGTGCTTGAAATAATCGGCTATATTATAGCCGCAAAAAGGCAGCATTGCCATAGGGTCACGCCTTACCTCGCCTTGTTTACCGTATTGAGCGGCGGTGCGCTCTGAAGCCATCGTAGCGCCTACGTAGACGCCATGCTGCCAGTTAAAGGATTCATAGACTAAAGGCGCAAGGCTTGCTCTTCGGCCCCCGAGTATAATTGCTGATATGGGTACGCCGTGGTGGTGTTCAGCTCGGAATGACGCTGACGGACATTGTGAGATGGGCGCTGTAAATCGGCTATTTGGGTGGGCTCCTTTTATCAGGTTACCGTCTTTGTCCCGCATACCCGGACGCCAGGGTCTTCCCAGCCAGTCGGTGCCTTTAGCCGGAGGAGGGCCTTCCCCGCCTTCCCACCATACGGTCTTCTCGGGAGTTAAAACTACATTTGTATATATGGCGTTTTTCTGCAGTGTAATCATAGCATTTGGGTTTGTCTTGCTGTTTGTGCCGGGCAGAACGCCAAAAAACCCTGATTCCGGATTTATTCCCCACAGCGCTCCGTCAGAGTCCACCCTCATCCATGCGATATCATCCCCAACAGTCCATATTCTGTAACCTTTCTTCTTGAGGGTTTCAGGCGGAATAAGCATCGCCAGGTTCGTCTTTCCGCAAGCGCTTGGGAAGGCACCCGCTATATAGTCAATACGCCCATTCGGTTTTTCTATACCCAGAATCAACATGTGCTCTGCCAGCCATTTTTCCCTTTTTGCGATAAAACTCGCGATGCGCAGGGATAGGCATTTTTTTCCCAAAAGGACATTTCCGCCGTATCCCGAGCCGACGCTCCAGATAGTATTATCCTCGGGAAAATGGAGAATGAGGCGTCTTTTTATATCGAGGTCTGCTTTGCTGTGTAAACATTTTGTAAATGGCTTGTCATGGCCGAGATATTCCAGGACCTTTTTGCCGACACGCGTCATTATGAGCATATTCAAAACGACATAAATGCTATCCGTTAGCTCGACTCCAACTTTGCTGAAGGGTGAGCCGGTAGGGCCCATCGAAAAAGGGATAACATACATGACGCGGCCCTTCATTGACCCGCTAAATATGCGTGAGGCTTTTTTATAGGCGACGCGTGGCGCCAACCAGTTATTTGTAGGCCCCGCATCTTGTTTCTTCTTTAAGCAAATGAAAGTGAGGTTTTCGGTGCGGGCAACATCATTTGGAGCGGTGCGGTGATAGGCACAACCGGGGAGGCGTTCTTGATTCAGCCTTACAAGTTCTCCGGTAGAAAATGCCTCTTTTTCCAGCTCTTTTTTTTGCTTTTCGCTCCCGTCGATGATGACGATTTTTTCGGGCCGGCACATACCGGCTGCCTTATTTATCCAGTTCTGAAGTTTTTTATGCTTTAAATTAATTTTTTATCTCCCTTCTATTGAATAGGAGGCGGTTCTATTTATTAAAACAGAACCGCCTTCTCCATTTTTCGCAATATTTATTAAACAGTGTTTATAGGCCTCTTCTCCTGTAAAGCTCGGCCTTGTTGTCACGCAGAGAAAAGGATTCCGAAGAAGTATCATTCCATCCCGAAATATTATTTTTTGCCTTTTGAAACATTGACGTCCAGGCTGTTTGTCTATTTTTGGGGCGCTCTTTCCCCATATTGGCAAAACTATCATTTAGCTTTTGAAATATCGGTTTTTCGGATGTTATTCCGCTATCCGCGAGTACAGGTATCGCGCTTATAAAAAAGCAAATAGTCACAACCAGGATTGCAAATCTTTTCATTATTTTCACCTCCTTTGCCGTATTTTCGTTTAAGTATAGCATAAAATATTATCTAATGCAAAAGTTGTTGAAAAATTATTTTTTATCTCCTTTTTTGGGCGGTTCTTTCTTAGCGGCGGCTTCTTTCTTGGTATCCTTTGTTTTTTCAGCGGTTCCGGCTCCTTCCGCAGCAGGCGCGCCCGCGCCTTCGGCGCCCGGAACTGCCTCCGCGGCAGGTGCCGCCTTCTCTTTTTTGATTTTGAATTTCAAAATCTTAAGCTTCAAAAGACCAAATACAGAATCGCCTTCCTTCCACTTCTCTTTTTCCTTAAGCTCTTTTACCCTTTCATAACGCTTAAGAACGGACCTATGTTGTTTGCCTTTTTGTTTCGAACGTAAACTTGGATGCTGTGCCATTTCTATTTTGCCCCCTTCCTGATAAAACAACCTTTGTAGTCTTCCTTGAACTCTTCCAATGCTTTTCTGGCTTCGTTTATATCGCTATATCCGCCGGCGCACACCTGATACCATTTTCCCGACGGTATTATAAAGGCATATATTTTTTTATCCAGCAGGCGCTTTTTTTCCTTTTCAGCCGGCCCGCTTTGCGTATAGGAAATAAGCTGTATTGCGAATGCATTTTTTTCACCCGAGGCATCCGTGTCGTGAATCAACGCTTCTTTTTCCGATACAGCGCTTTCCTTTTCTAAAACGAGAGCCTCTTCCGCTTTTACTGGTTCGACCTCGCTCAAGATTGTTCGAGGTCGGACCTCGAACAATAGCTGCTTTTCTCCGTGCTCTACCCCCAGAGCAAAAGCCACTATGATACACATTATACCAATAATAGCAGCAAAAACAATGTTTTCCAGCGAAATATGGATATAAAGCTTTGGTTGTCTTCGGGTTATCTTATCGGCAATTTTTCTAAGTTTACCTTTTTCTTTTTTAAATTCCTCAAACAGTTCTTTTTGGTATTCGGCAGGCATATTTTATTGCCCCCAGCAGATTGAATCAAAATCACACTTTCTGCACCTATCTTTGCCGTCGCGCTCGGGAAGCTTATCGAATTTTAACTGTTGAATTTCCTTCCAGCATTTAGTTATTACTTTTTTTAGCTCCCCTACCATTTCCTCGGTAAGCTCTATGTCAATATTGACATAACTGCCCTTTTCGAGGCCGTATTTCTTTACCGTGCTGGCGGCCGGCTCGAGAAACTGGATCATTCCCCGGCGCACAATATGCCTTTTAGATCCGCGCTGATTCCTGTCAAAAATTAATTTGTAAGCGATAAGCTGGCGATAGTAATCGTCGCATTCATGGCTCGAAACGTCTCTGCAGGTATATACCGCCTTTACGTGTTTATCGGGAAAGCCGGTTTTGTAATCGATTACCTTGGCTGACCCGCCTTTTTCGATTTCAAGCTTATCGAATTTACCCTTGAATACAAAACCGTCCGGGAACGGGACCGAGAGGTCGGTTTCCAGAGAAAAAGGCATTACGGGATTTTTTGACTCCCTCTTATACCAGTCGTTTAGCGTTTCCAGCCGGTCAATGCACATTTTTTTTATTGTATTATTAACGCCCTGGAATTCAAGTTCCTGTTTAAAAAATTTTTTATAAAGTTCGAACAAGGGGAATTTTTTCATTCGCATGAAGTAGCGATATGTTTCTTCAAGTGCCTTATGGTTGCAATTACCGAAGACAAGATGAGACGTTTTCTTGCCGGGAAGGCCGAGCAGGGAGTTGAGCATAAATTTTCTTCTGCATATAAGGTAATTATTGAGCTTGGTGGGCGTAAGGTTAGTGCTTCTTGCCATGTCTCTTAAGATGCTCGTGGCGTCTTTAAAAGGATCCCTGTCGGTCGAGCCCTTAAGAAACTCTATAAGAAATTTATCCTCGTCTGCGGGTGAGCCGGATTTGGGCTGAAGCTCGAGCTGCCCTAAAAAACGGCTTATGATAACCTTCTCCCTGGGGGTTGCGGTATAAATGAGCGTCGATTTTGCCCTTGTGGAGGCGACGTAGAACAATCGCAATTCGTCATAAAGCTTTAACAGTTTACGTTTGCTTTTTTCTTTTATCCGCTCCTTGCTTTTATAAATATCAGGCGGGAGCGTTATTGCTTCCGGTTTGCTTCGCACCGGCCAGCTCTGCAGTTCGAGGGAGAAGGGCATAAAAACGGCATGGAATTCCAATCCCTTTGCGCTATGGGCGGTATAAATGCGCACGCCGTCCTGATTCAAGGTTGCGAGCTCACCCTCGATGGGCATGCCGTGAATTTCCCTGAGCTCCAGTTCATTCATGAACTCCTCGAGCCTGAGAGACGGCTCTGCCAGGCTTGATTCCTTTATTTTGTTGATGAATGCCACCAGTGCTCTCAAGTCCTTGATACGCAATATTTTATTTTTCTCGTATTTTTCAAGCATGAACCCGTAAATGTCCATATCCGCTATATAGCCCATCAAGAGGTCATGTACAGGGTTTGTTTTTGCGTCCACGAGCAACCTTCTTACGGCCCATGCCGCCCTGTGGAGGGCATGCGGGTTTTTGAGCCCTAAGGTTTTGCTTATTTTGAGATTATGCGAGCTCTCCCTGGCCGGGGGCTTATCGTTATCGCTTTTTGCGGGAAACCACCCCTGAAATTCCTCAAATAAATTGAAGGCCTTATATGTTTGGGGGTTTTTTCTCCGCGCCATGCCTTTTCTCGCGCTTACAAAAGCTATGAACTTAAGTATATCCTCATGGAACGCGCCGACATAATCTGCGGAGAGGACCTTATAGAGCGCCAGCGACTTTTTCTCGTTGTTCTCGACGCTTACGTTTGCCAATTCCAGGATGTCTAACATTTGCCGGACGCGCTTTTCCCGGCGGATATCTTCGCTTCCGTCCGCCGCGTATGGTATGCCGGCTTTCAGAAACGCCTCTATAATTTTCTGCCTCTGGTCGCGGCGGCGGACGAGTACCGCTATGTTGTTGTAGGGTTTTTGCCTCTCCTCGCGGGAAAGAGAGTCATCCTGCGCGATTTTCTTCGCCATATTTCTTATTTCATTTATAATAAAGACAAGCTCTTCTTCTTCAGTGAGAAATTCCATAAATTCTATTTTTTTATCTTTATAATCTTTGCATGCCTTAAGTTTTTTTTCTAACACCCTTTCGTCTTTCGGTAGAGCGGATATTATTCTGGAAGTAAAATTCACTATTTCCTCGTTTGAACGGTAATTATTTTTAAGGGCGATGGTTTTAAGGGAAGGCAGCTTCTCTTTCAATACGCGAAAGTTCGCCAGCGTCGCCCCCTGAAACCTGTATATGGCCTGGTCGTCATCTCCTACGCAGCAGAGATTTTGCGAATCGGGATCGAGTATATGGAGCAGCATCTCGAGTTGCGCGCCGTTTGTATCCTGGTATTCGTCTACCATTATGTATCTGTACTGGTCGCGGAATGCATTACGCAGGCCCTTTTCCTTCTTAAGCGCGTTCAGGGCTATGAGTATCATGTCATCGTAGTCCTTGCGGCCCCTTTCGTCAAAAAGCACCGAACATTCTTCGTCCTTCAATCTTTCGTATTTTTCGTATATCAGGGAAAGGGCATTCAAGCGTTTTATGTGTTTTTCTTCCATGTCAATCCCGTCCCGAGAAATGCCCTTCAGGTAGTTTTTAAACTCGCCCGGGGTAATGCCTTCGTTTTTCAACTCGCTTATCCTGGCCCGGATTTCTCTAAGGTGCACATAGGGCGCGCCGAAAGGCCGGAGTTCCTCTACGCCCCTGACATTATCGAGTATATACTCCAGGGCCCTTATTTTCTCGACCTCGGTCATATCAATCTTATCTTTAACGTAATTAATAGCTCCCTCGGATTCAAGCACTATAGAGTTAGCGAAGCTGTGGAACGTCTCGACCTCGACATTATACCCGTCGGGACCAAGTATCGCGGAAAGACGCTCGCGCATCGCCCTGGCAGCGGCATTGCTAAACGTGACTATAAGTATATTCTCGGGTTTAGTCTTCCCCTTTTTTATAATGTTCGCTGCCCTCGCGGAGAGAAGCTGTGTTTTTCCGGTTCCGGGGCCGGCTACGATGAGTAGAGGCCCATCCAGGTATTCTATCGCTTCTTTCTGTTCCTTGTTAAGCTCCACCGTCTTTTTCAATGTATCTCCACTTGCTCAAAATTTAATCTGAATTTGTCGCTTTCAAATTTCAAAAAGGGTTTATCCTTCCCGTTTTCGATATGCAAACGATAGCTCACCCAACCCCCGGATTCCTGCGTTAAAATGTCGCTTAGTTCTTCGGGAAATTGTGCCGCGATAAAAGGAGAAAAGAAAACTTTCATACTTAGATCGAGGTCCCCTTTTTCCGTCATGCTTCCCGAGGCATATAATCTTATATCTTTGCTATAAGCGCTGCAAAACGGAAATCGAACCCTATCGTTATAAATAAATAGTTTCGCGTATATGGTATCGTAGACGTTGTCAGTTATTTTGTCAAATAAAGCGGATAAACCGCCTCCCCCTTTAACCCCTAAAAAAGAAGCGTCTTTGAGGGTGCACTTTAGAATAATCGTTTTTTCGGCCAGTAATTTGTCAAAACCGGGTTCAATATAAGCTTTTTGGCAACCAAGCTCTAAATCGAAATCTTTCAGCCCGAAGACGGGTTTATCGAGCTCGATAAACCTTAATATAAAGCAGGACAAAAAGCCCGAATGATTTTTATAAGCGATATAAATATGCAATTCCTCTCCCAAAAATGAGAGAAATATATCGCCCGCCCTTATAATGCCCAGCGTCACGATAAAAAGCATAAGACAGAGAAAGGCGTATTTAACTACGGTTCGTTTTTTAATACCTTATTTACCTTTCTTTTTGTATAATTCCTTTTTTATCAGGCTGATAATATCTTTTCTTTTTACCACGTTCAGGAACGCCTGCACTACCTTCGGGTCAAACTGTTTTCCCGAATGTTTTTTTATCTCCGCGATCCCCTTATCAATGGAAAGGGCTATCCTGTACGGCCTTTTCGTAATCATGGCCTCGAAAGCGCCCACAACAGCCATAATCCGCGCGCCTATAGGGATTTCGCTGCCCTTGAGGCCTTTTGGATACCCGCTCCCGTTAAAATTTTCATGGTGATACATTATTATGGGCGCGATTGATTTAAGCGATTTAAGCGATTTGATGATTTTTGCGCCTTTCAAAGGATGTTCTTTTATCAACCTGTATTCTTCGTTTGTTAATCTACCTTTTTTTCTCAATACCTTTTCCGGCACCATAAGTTCGCCTGCGTCATGAAGTAACGTGGCATATTGAAGGTTTTTAAGTTCCGGTTCGCGCATCTTAAGTTCCTGGCCTATCAATCGAACAATCCTTAAGAAGCTCGATTTGGGTACATATATTCCCGGCCCCCTGCCTTCGATAATCTGCGCCAGGGCCTTGATGCTACCCATGGTTAATTTCTCCTGTTCCTTATAGAGCTGGGCATTCTTTATCGCAATAGCGGCCTGTTCGGCAAGTGTCCGCATTATTTCTTCGTCGAACTCGTTGAATGGCTGGTTGTTTATTTTATCATACAGCGTTATTACGCCGATGACGTCTTCGTCAATGAGAGGCGTTGCCAGGTAGTTATCTCCCTTTATTGACTTTGCGTACTTGAACGCTTTGCCGGGCGCCCACTTGCCTATTTTTACCTTTTTTAATCTGGCTTTCTTTGTTCTCAAGTCAACCGTTGCTTTTGGCAGCAGGGTTTTTCTTTTGCTATCGATTAATTTAATCGAACACCTGTTGGCCTTTATAATCTGCATGGAGAGGCGCGCTATTCGCGGGAGAAGCTCGTCCAGGTATAAAGAAGATGTAATTAATCTGTGAATAGTGTGGACTGTTGAGAGCGCTATGGCGCGCGGCTTTATTGTCTTATAAAGGGCGCTTAACTCTACCTCCTTTTCTACTCCCTTAAGCATTGTTTTGATAAGATATGATAAAGGGTCGAGCTTATCTTTGCCCGGTTTATCTTGAAGCCGGCAGGCTATTATATAGGCAAAAACTTTTTTGGCGTCCGTCATTAGCGGAATGCAGAAACCATGCCGTTTAAACGGGCAGGTGAATATTTCTATCTTTTTAGATTTCTCGGTTTTTTTCAGGATATTTTCGAGATTTTCAAAGCAGGTTTTTTTGTTCTCTTCGGATGCCCCCGCGGTTTTACAGAAATTTTGCCTTGCTATTCTCCTGTCACATATTTCTTTACCCATTAACCACAGGGAAAACTGCCCGAGATATTTTGAAAAAATATCGTTTATTTTTTTCAGGTCAAGACGTTTCGTAAGAACCGCATATAACTTTTTCTGCTCTTTCATTTTTTAATTTTATCCTCCGTTTCTACTTTGCCATAGTAGAATTTCATTGATGTTATGCTTCGTAGAATTCTTCGGAGCATAACTACTATGAGATTCTACACTGGCGAAGAAGATTCCTCCGTTATACTTTTTTATAAGGGTCGAAAAATTTTTTATATTCATCAAGGGCGTATCTGTCCGTCATCCCGGCGATATAATCGCAGACAACCCTGTGCTTGCCTTCTTTTTTGAGCCTCGCCGCTGCTTGTGCCGACGGAAGTTGCTCGATATTGTCTACATAGACTTCGAACAGGTCCTGGATAAACCTGTAAGCTTTTTTGGACATTCTAACAACGCGGTAGTGATGGTAAAGGTTTTTCATAAGAAATTCTCTTAAGGGCTTTCTTGAGTTGTCCATTTCACCGGAGAAGGCCACGATTTTTTCGGGAAAATTTTTTACATCCTTGAATGATTTAATTTTAAATTTTTTAAGCCGGGCCTCCGTATTTTTTAGAATATCCGTTACCTGCATATCGATGAGAGCCCTTATTATTTGAGATTTCCTGATTTTTTTCGGCATTTTAGGATAATTTTTTTTAATGATATTACAGATCCCTTTCCATAAAGGGATATTGTCAAGGGCGTCTTCGTTTATAAGGCCGCTTGTTAACCCATCATCCAAATCGTGGTTGTCATAAGCTATTTCATCGGCTATATTTACGACCTGTGCCTCTAACGACGGTGAGCCTTTGCTTTCAAAAGGAATGTATGGCCTGGGCTTATCGAAGGGCGTCGAATGTTTTATTATCCCTTCCCTTACTTCATGCGTTAAATTAAGGCCGGGAAAATCGGGGTATATTTTCTCCAGAAAATCAACCACTCTCAAACCATGAGAATTATGGTCAAACCCGCCGTGGCCGGTCATTAGACTCTTAAGCGCGTCTTCTCCCGAATGCCCGAAAGGCGTATGCCCGAGGTCGTGCGCTAAAGCAACGGCTTCCACCAGCTCGTTGTTCAATCTGAGCGCTTTTGCTATTGTTTTACCTATTTGCGTTACCTCAAGGGTATGCGTAAGGCGCGTTCTATAATGGTCGCCTTCGTGGTTAACAAATACCTGCGTTTTATATTCCAGCCTCCGAAAAGCGGTCGAATAGATGATTCTGTCTTTATCCCTTTGATAGACGGACCTATAGCCATGCTCCTTTTCTTTGTGGATGCGGCCGCGGGTCTCTTTCGATTTTATTGCATACGGAGCGAGCGTTAAGTATTCTTGTTTTTCGGCCTCTTTTCTCGTTAACATCTATCCTTCCAGCAAATCATGCATCTCATCCAGGGAGTATGAAACAATTTTTGTATCCGATATTACCGGCATAAAGTTTGTATCGCCTTGCCATCTCGGTATTATATGTATATGTACATGCCCCGCAAAACCGGCGCCGGCAACCTTGCCTATGTTCAAACCGATATTATACCCTGCGGGTTTAAAGAATTTGTCTATTTTTTTCTTTGTGTAATTTACGAGATTAAGAAGGCCTAAAAGCTCCTCCTCATTTAACAGTTCCATGCTTTTAACGTGCCTGTAAGGGGCAACCATTACATGCGCGTTGTTGTAAGGGTAACGGTTCAAAACAGAAAAAGCATATTTATTTCTTTTTAATATGTGATTTTTCTTGTCGGAAATTTTTCCTTTTTTGCCTATGCAGAATATGCAGTGCTTCGATTTGCCCTTCTTTCTTAAGTTTATGTATTCCTTTCGCCAGGGCGCCCATATTTTTTCCACGTAAAACCTCCCTCCGGTTATACGGCGTTTATAACCGTATAATCCGGCCTTTTATTTCTTTTCCGATTTCCAGAATTCCGAAACTATTATACGCTGCGAAAATCTTGTCTGTCGGGCTTCCGGGATTGAAGAAAAGAGTATTTTTAATTCTTTCACAAAACGCTGAATGTGAATGGCCGAATACAATAACGTCCATTCCGTTGAATTCTTTCGATACGGTATCGATAATTTTGGCCGGGGGCCCGTAGCCATGCATTAATCCTATTTTAAACCCCTCCACGTTAATTGTTTCTTTTTGGGGCAAGGCCTCTTTAACCTCGTAAGTATCCATATTTCCCGAGACAGCATGCGTCGGCGCTATCTTTCGTAATTTTTCGAAAACGCTCATTTCGATGAGATCCCCTGCGTGAAGTATCATATCCGCGCCCCGGAATTCCTTATAAACCCTCTCCGGCAAATCCAAAGCGGCCCTTGGAATATGTGTGTCAGATATAACGCCGATTCTTTTCATAAGGTCCCTCGCTTCACTTGACGTCAACCACTATGGTTGACATAAGTCATTAAGCTTGTGTCTTTTATAGAGCTTGAGCAGGTCATTGATACTTTCCAGATTCCACACCCATATATTCTTTTCTTTAGCCAGAAGCAGGGCGTTTGTATCTATCCCCTCCAGCGCTATGCATATCTTCTTTGCGATTCTTTCCCTCATAGAATAATAACGCTCGATAAAATCAGATATAGCCGATTCATCTATTTTATCCCGGCAGATTTCGCATACCCAGTATTTGTTTGACTCTTGATGATTTAGCAGGTCGTCGGATTTTCCGTATTTCTGGACCTCTATCCTGACAAAACGCGGAAGCCGTCTTTGTCTTTTTTCGATTTCTACTATTTCACCGTTGAAAGAGAGAAAGAGCTCTTTTATTCTTTCGAGGGTATTCTTTTGATTTTCGCCCAGATACGCGGCGATATCAAGCCTGGTTTCTTTTCTGAAGTCATTTGCCCTGTTTACAATATCGTCGACCAGAGACGTTTTCTTTTTATGATACACGGTTTTTAGCCAGAATTTGAATACCTTATCCTGCACTTCGTAGAAGACGCCATTTTTGTAAATCATATCCAGCTCGACAAGCCGCGCGAGTTTGCCGGCGAAACCACTGCCCGTTTTCTTGTTAAACCACCCGGCTATTTCTTTTAATTTGTTACATCCCAAGGATAGGGCGATTAAGAGTTCTAAATAAACTTCTCTCAAATTTTTTTCCAGGAGGTTCATTATATTATTTGTGAAATACTGATTAATCGTTCCGCTGGTATTATATATAAGAGAAGTGAATGCCTCAATGATGATATTTTCGTCGACTGAGGTGAGGCGGCGCGAATTTGCAAGTTCCGTTATTTTCTTTGATATAACGTCCAGATAAAAAGGGTTCC
>CP070780.1:30833-36072 GCA_020346285.1 Candidatus Omnitrophota bacterium
CCCTCTGATTGGAGCGATGTAATGCCTGTTGCGGTTAATTTCTCTGTTATTATTCCCGATACTCCTTCTGATTTCAGTGTGCCGTCAACAGATGAAGACGGCACTTATCAGATAACATGGACTGAAGTCAGTGATGCAACGAAATACGAGGTTCAGGAAGATACAAGTGAGAACTTTACTAATCCGCAAAAGCATTTTGCCACAACTACAGGATTGAATATTAGCGATAAGCCCGAAGGTACCTACTACTACCGTATCCGTAGCTGGATTGATGACGTTCCCTCTGACTGGAGTGAGGTAATATCGGTTACGGTTGAGCTTCCTGTTGTGCCGCCTGAAGTGCCTTCTGATGAAGATGGCGCTGATGATGTTGTGCCTGAAGTACCTTCTGACGGAGATGATATTCCGCCTGAAGCACCTTCCGATAAAGATGGTGCAGCTTGTTTTATCAATACGGCATTTGCCCAAAAAAATACGACATCTGACGATAGCTATATAACCCCGTCCCAAACTGAAAAATCTATTCAGAGAAAAATAGAAGAGTTGATAGAACAGATGAGAAAGGGAAGGGATGAGGCTATTAAGGCCATAGTTAAAATCGGCA
Source organism: Candidatus Omnitrophota bacterium (assembly GCA_020346285.1). GTDB lineage: Bacteria > Omnitrophota > Gorgyraeia > JABMRN01 > RBG-13-46-9. Next base: position 31,438 of record CP070780.1, read on the forward strand.
AGCCGGCAGTTCCCGCTTTAATCACTGCCTTGAAAGATGGGAATTCAAGTGTACAACAGAGGGCTGTCGAGGCCTTAGGGAAAATAGGCGATTCTCGAGCAGTGCCTCATTTAATCACTGCCTTGAAAGATGAGCATTGCCTTGTGCGAGAGAGGGCAGCCGAGGCGTTAGGTAAGATAGGCGATTCCCGTGTCGTACCTGATTTAATCATTGTTTTAAAAGATGAAGATGAATTTGTGCGAGAGAAGGCAGCCGAGGCATTGGGAAAGATAGGAGATACACGAGTCTTAGAACCATTGAAGCAGGCATTAAAAAATCCGGCCAACCAGGAAATTAAGGACACCATTCAAAAGGCAATCGAGAAGTTGAAGGCGCATAAAGATAACCGCAGTTTTCACAAAAACCGGATTATCCCGGAACTTAAAGAAGAAATACGCTGGAAAGAGAAAGATTCAAGCACAGAGTTATCATCGAAATTGCAGCAAAATTCAGGCAAATCCGATGTGAGCAGTTCTACTAAAAAGCCATCTTTATGGAGCAAGGTTCGGGATTTCTGCAGGCTTGGTAAAGGTGTTTCTTATGCCGCCAAACGGGAAGAAGTGATTATGTCCCAAGCAGTAACAGCAGGCAAATCCGATGTGGATAATAATTATAAGGAGTTTATCATAAACCGGACTGCACAGGTTCTCTTTCAGGGAAGCAATGTTATAATTTTGTATAAAGGAAAGACTTATAACGAGGATGTAGGGGTTCGGATAAAAAGAAAGCCACCTGTATTTTTAGGTGGTAATGACGCTTATCTTTTCACGGAAAAAGAAAATCTGGGAATAAGGATTGAATTAAAAGAATCGGAGGCGTTAATTCATAAAGTCTATGTAGATGAAAATTTATTTAAAGATTTGAAAAAAATAATTTTAATACTTCAATTATATGAATTGAGCGTATTACAAGTTGAAAATTTAAAAGCCCCAGGCGCATTGGCAAAGGCAAGAGAAGAATTGATAAATACGGCGGAGGCGCAAATAAAGGCGATAAATGAAAAAATAAAAGAGCTGGAGGCAGAGATAAATAGCTTGACGAAAGAAAAGAGGGGTTGGGAGCAGGGATTAAGCGCGATGATTAAAAAATTTAGAGAAATAGCCCGGTCGTATTTCATTTTAAAAGAGATGACGCGTATAAAGAAATTGCGCGCAGAGGCAGAAGATTTAGAAAAACAACGCCGTTTTGCCCAGGCCCGAGAATCTTACAATAAGGCGATTAAAGTTGCCCAGAAAGCTTCGGAAGAAATGGATGTGATGGCCAAAGAAATAGTCGACAGTGAGAACGCGGCTTATACTGTAAAGGCTCATTTCTCACAGGTTTTAGCTGAGATTCATTGGGAAACTACGCGATTAACAAGAAATATAGAAGATATAAAAGAAGCTTTAGAGAAAGCACTCAAGCATTATCAAGAAGTGCTTAACAGCTATCAAAAGGTGGAGGAATTATTGTTATCGAGAAAATTAATAAATAGAGAAGAAGACAAGATAAAAAAGAGCTTGGCTATGCTAAAAGAGCAGACAGAAAAAATAACTTTGTTTATTGAGAAAAAAGCAGACGCGCTTCTTTTTGCAAAGCAAAAGAAATATCGCGATGCGATTGGAGCTGTCCGGGAAATATTGACCATAATACAAGAATTAGAAGAATATTCGGACCAAGGGGCTTTACTTCCTCTAAAAGGCTCTTGGCAGGTAAAGTTAGGAGACTTTTATCATAATATGGGCGAATTAGAAGAAGCTAAGGAAAATTATCTTGCCGCAAGAAAGACATATGATGAGGGTGAAAAGTCGGGTTTTGAGATTAATGGCGCAGCTAAAACTTATCTACAATTGCAGTTAGATATGGTGGAAGAAGACATGAAGAGAGAGAAAGAAAAAAAATCATCAGGCAATACTGCTAATCCCGGGGATGAGAGAGTAGAAAATGACTCTTTAAACAGGATGGAAGAAGTGGCGGCCATATCAGAACTTGCCAGGATTAACGAACCCCTTCAGAAGGCAAAGGCCTCCGGGCGTATAGATGAGATTATAGAAGTGCTCTGGAAGGCGGGGCAGGGCGGAATATCAAAAGAAGAAATAAAAGCCGAATTAGCCGCGCTTGCCCCTGACGTTGCTCCAACCGAGAAACTCCGGAAGAAAATTTATGATAGATGGATAATTTATGCCATTTCGATAATGCGTTTCATGGGATTGACTGTTGTGGGCGAACACCAGAAACCCGCTGATATGAACATACATGGTATCGCGGCCATAGTCAAGGATAAGGAAATAGAGGTATTCATGCCCCATGCGCAGTTTGGAAAAAACATGACAATGCCCTTCAGGACCGCGTTGCAGAATATATTCGCCGACAGGCTTAGAACATACCAGAAGCTGGAAGACCTGGATAAGATGGTAAAACACCCCGAAAAGTCCATTGTCATGACGGTTGATTTAAAAAATGACCAGATAAATACCCTCAAGAATACCGGCATAGACCTTGCGAAGACGCGTTTCATGAACTTCGGTCCTGTAAACATCAGGGAAATGACACAAACCGAATACGAAAACTATATTGCCGAGACGCTAACCATCCTTCTTGTCGCAAGAACAATAACCCTCGAAGAAACCCAGGATAAAGGCTCGCCCATGTACCGGATGTTAGCGCACCTTTTGGAAAGCCACATGGTAGATACAAAAGAGGTAGATAACTACATATGTACCATAGTTGACAGCTCCATTAATCCTATCACAAAATTACGATATCTCTTAAAAACGATTCTAAAAGCCGTGCCTATAACAGCATACAGGATTATGAAACCGGCGGTTGAGATACTCTGGTCGGTGTAAAAGGGTATTTCTAACCTGGTTAGATTCGGCAGGTTAACGTTTCAATCTAACAATAAATTCCTGGTCGCCTGAAGTAACCCTGATAAAATCTTTTTCGATTTTTGATATTTTAAACTTGCCTATATAGTCTCCCTCGCCCCATACGTTTCCATTTACAACGACAAGCGGCTTTTCAGGTGTATACATAATGCCGCTCAAATCTATTGATTTCTTAACCTCGGCAAATGTAAGAGACAATGAAGAAGCTACCCGTGGAGAAGGTATCATCGGTAGAGAAGCTATTATCGGCTGGCTTTCTTCGACGGGGCGAAGCACGTACGAGGGCTTTTCGGCCTCTTCTCTTAAGGCCGCGAAATCATCGGTTGAGGGAGAGGTTGGTAAAATTTTTTTTATTAAATTAAGGCTTAAAAAATAAAATGATACAACGCCTAAAAGAAGAAATGAAGCGATAATCCAGGCAGTTATACGTTTTTTAACTTCGGGTTTTCTTGCCCGCGGCCGCGATGGAAGCAACATATCTTCGCGGCGTGACGGAGGAATTGTTTTACCAGGTCCTTGCGCTTTTTTAAGCGCTTCAACGATAATACTCATATATCTTTTTTTAATCTACCTGTTAATTACGCGGCGATAACCAGGTTCCTGCCTTCGATTTCAAAAACGCTTCTATCGATAATATCTTCATTTATAATCTTTGTCTCTAAAACGAATCCCGAAAGCAGCGCCTTATCGCATACAAGATTTATAAGGCGGGGTATGCCGCCTGAATATCGAAAGATTCCATCCATGGCGCCTTCGGTAAAATGCACATTATCATCGGAACCGGCAACCCTCAGCCGATGATATATATACTTGTCAATGTCTTCTTTTTCTAACGGGTTTATATGAAATCTTATGCCTATCCTCTGGCGTAATTGCAATAAAGATGGGGAATTAAGCCTTCGGCGGAGTTCCGGCTGGCCTACCAATATAATCTGAAAAAGTTTTTCTTTGTCTGTTTCAAGATTAGAAAGAAGCCTGATGCCTTCTAATGTCTGGGGCTTCAAATTTTGAGCTTCATCCAGGATAAGAACTACGCTGGAATTTTTCTTCAATTCTTCCAGCAGAAAATTGTTCAATTGACGTAGAAACGAAATTTTTGTCCTTCTCGCGGGGCATAAGCCAAAATCTTCCATTATCGCTTGCAGGAGCTGTAATTCCGATAAGTTCGAATTCAGAATGAATGCTGTCTTTGTGTTCTTGTCCAGCTGGTTCAGGAGGGCTTTGCAAAGAGTAGTTTTTCCCGCTCCGACCTCGCCTGTAATCTCCAGAAATCCCTTTTTTTCTCTTATCCCGTATAAAAGATATAATAACGCTTCTTTATGGGCTTTGCTGAAATAAAGAAAACTTGGGTCGGATGTTACATTAAAAGGATTCTCTTTTAGGCCATAAAATTCTAAATACATAACTGTATTATAGTAATAAAAAATAGATTTGTAAAGAAAAAACCTACCTACGAACTTAAGCTGCAACATCGGTGCTAAATGTCGCTTCCTGTAAAAAAATTTGCTTTTTGTAGATTATTTATATATACTTAATTGAAGGCAAACCTTATCAGTGAACGATGCAAAAAGCCTGCCGGCCGGCAGGCAGGGAGCCGCTTATGTGGGATGGGATCAACCGAAGAAAATTCCCGAGGGTACATTATAAATGCCTGCTTTATATTAAGAAGGCGGATTCTACAAGAAAAATTTCGACTTCCACCGAAAACATGGGCGCAGGAGGTATATGC
>CP070780.1:36172-45439 GCA_020346285.1 Candidatus Omnitrophota bacterium
GGTATCGGTTTTGGGAGGAAAAAGGGTTTTTCCGCGCCGGGGCAAATCCTAAGAAAAAACCATACTCTATCGTATACCTCCGCCGAACATAACAGGCATTCTGCACATGGGGCATGCCCTTAATAATACCATCCAGGACATATACATCAGATTTAAAAAAATGCAAGGGTTCGAGGCATTGTGGATGCCCGGCACGGACCACGCGGGTATCGCTACACAAAATGTCGTCGAGAAAAAGCTCGCATCCGAAGGCAAGAATAAAGAATCGCTCGGCCGCGAAGGATTCCTGAAAGAGGTATGGAAATGGCGGGAGGAATATGGCTCGACAATTATAAATCAACTCAAAAGATTGGGCTGTTCCTGTGACTGGACAAAAACGCGTTTTACGATGGATAAAGGCCTTTCTGACGCGGTGTTAGAGGTATTCATAAGGCTTTATAAGAAAAATTTAATTTACAGGGGGCATTACATAATAAACTGGTGCCCGAGATGTAAAACAGCTCTTAGCGATGAAGAAGCGCAGCACCGTGATGTTAACGGTATGTTGTATCATATTAAATATCCTGTAGAAGGCGGAGGGCACGTTGTCGTTGCGACGACGAGGCCCGAGACAATGCTCGGGGATGTTGCCGTATGCGTCAATCCAAAAGACAAGCGATATAAACACTTAAAAGGTAAAACAGCAGTGCTTCCTATTCTCAATCGCAAGCTAAAGATAATTTTTGACAAAAAGGTGGATCCCAAGTTCGGCACGGGTATCTTAAAAGTTACGCCCGCGCACGATCCGGTCGACTTTGAATTAGGCAATATTCATAAATTAGAGCCGATAAATATGATGAATGCCGACGGCACTATAAATGAAGCGGGCGGTGATTTTAAAGGGATGGACCGGCTCGAGGCGCGCGAAGCCATTATAGAAGAACTGAAGGAGAGGGATTTATTTGTTAAATCCGAGCCGCACAAACACGCTGTCGGCCACTGTTATAGATGCCATACCATGGTGGAGCCGCGGCTTTCGAAACAATGGTTTGTGAAGATGAAATCTCTGGCAAAGCCCGCCCTGGAGGCAGTTAAAAAAGGTAAAATTAAATTTTATCCGAAGCGCTGGACAAAGGTTTATATAAATTGGATGGAGAATATAAGGGACTGGTGTATATCGAGGCAGATATGGTGGGGGCACCGCATACCGGTTTATTATTGCCGTAAGTGCGTGCAGAATGACAAAATCCAGAATGAGGAAGGTATTATTGTTTCCCGGATAAAACCGGACAGATGCCCGCATTGCGGCTCAACCGAAATCGAACAGGACCCGGATGTGCTCGATACATGGTTTTCGTCATGGCTTTGGCCTTTTTCTACATTCGGATGGCCGGAAAAAACAGAGGAACTAAAATATTTCTATCCCACGAATGTCCTGGTCACGGCGCAGGAGATTATATTTTTCTGGGTAGCGCGCATGATAATGGCGGGCATGGAATTTATGAAAGATATACCGTTTGAAGATGTTTATATACACGGGACGGTAAGGGATGATACGGGAACCAAGATGTCGAAGTCGCTGGGAAATATAATTGACCCGATAGACGTCATAAATCAATTCGGAAGCGACGCGTTAAGGTTCAGCATCATTTCCATTACTGCCCAGGGCCAGGACGTATTTTTGTCGCCGGAAAAATTTAAAGTCGGGAGAAATTTCGCCAATAAGCTCTGGAACGCATCAAGGTTTGTTATGATGAATTTAAAGGAAGAATCGATAAAGAAGGACTTGTGCCGGGCACCAGATGACCCGGCCCTGACTTTGGCCGACAAATGGATATTGAGCAGGTTCTACGAGATGCTCGGCGATTTTACGAAGTCCCTTACAATTTACAGGATAAACGACGCCGCGAATAGAATTTATGAATTTGTCTGGCATGAATTTTGCGACTGGTATCTCGAAATTGCAAAATCGACCATAACCCAGCCCCATACACAGGTTACGCTTTACAGGATATTGGAAAAATCTTTAAGGGTGCTTCATCCGATTATGCCTTTTATAACCGAGGATATATGGCAGCGCCTCCCGAGGGAGCACGATGCCGATTCCATTATGATTACAAACTTGCCGCGCATGCAAAAAGAATTTATTTCTAAAAAAGTAGATTCCGAAATGAAGCTGCTGATAGATGTTATTCAGGCAATCAGAAATTTAAGGGCTACCTCGCACATAAAGCATGATAAGCAGGTAGATGTTTTTATAAAGGCAAAGAAAAAGAATATCCCTTCGATTTTAAACGCAAATATTACGTATATAAATAAACTTGCGCGCGTAGGAAATTTGAACGCCTCAACCAGGATGAAAAAACCGCCCCATTCGGCTGTTTCAATTATCGATAATATGGAGATATTCATATGAAACTGGACAAGCAAAGAACCTTAAAAATAATCAAAGCCGCTTTAAAGGAAGATATCGGGGCTCGGGATATCACGACCTCCGTTACCGTTCCCAAGCTCGAGAGCGTAAAGGCCTCTATCGTGGCCCGTGAGAACTGTATCCTTTGCGGCATGGATGTCGCAGAATGGACTATAAATTCCGTTGATCACAGCGTGAGGTTTAAGCCGCAGGTTAAAGACGGCCAGCATGTTTATAAAGGAAAAGAGATTGCCTTTTTAGAGGGCCACGCAAGGGCCATTCTTTCAGCCGAAAGGACGATGCTGAATTTCTTGGGCCTATTAAGCGGTATAGCCACAAATGTAAATAAGTTTGTGGAAAAGACAAGAAAGCGCCCCGTTAAGATTTATGACACGCGAAAAACGTTGCCCCTTTTAAGATACCTGGAAAAATATGCCGTAACAGTAGGCGGTGGCTTCAATCATAGATTCGGCCTCTGGGACCAGGCGCTTATAAAAGAGAATCACTTGAAGATAGACAAAAAAGGCGCGCGAAAAAATATTATCAGCAAGCTTAGAGAAAAAATTGCCAAAAATATAAAAATCGAGATTGAGGTCGAGAATTTGAGAGAATTTAAGGCTGTGTTAAAACAAAGGCCGGACATTATTATGCTCGATAACATGCGCGTTAAAGATGTGAAAAAAGCCGTTGGAATAAGAAATAAATTAGCTTCTGAAAATACGCCGATTCTGGAAGTTTCGGGTGGGATAAATATAAATAATGTCGAACAATACGCCGGAACCGGTGTCGACAGAATCTCAATAGGCGCCCTTACGGACTCGGTTGAGTGTGTTGATATGAGCCTTGAGATAGTGTATTGAAATGCCAAAATTTAAACTCCGAAGCAACTACAAGATAAAAGGCGACCAACCTCAGGCCATAAAAAAGCTAACCAAAGGTATTTTAGATAATAAAAGATATCAGACTCTGCTTGGTGTAACAGGCAGTGGAAAAAGTTTACCTCCCGATGAAATGATTTTAACATATAGACATATGGAAGGTAAATTTATTCCTAGATTAGAGCGTATCGGAATTTTTGTTGACCAGTTTATAAATCAGGATAATGCATCGGTAATTAACTCGCACAGTACACAAACAATCTTATTAGACAATGACAAAATCAATTATTATGCTTTTAGTTTAAATCCCCGCACTTTACAAGCCGAAATTAAACCTATTTCCGCTGTCCATAAACATCATTCTCCCAAGAGTATATGGACGGTCACCACCATCTGTGGCCGTTCAGTCCGCATTACAGGCGATCATAACTTGTGGGTCTTGCGAAATGGTAAGTTAGCACTCCTTAAAACTCGAGAAGTGAAAGAGAGTGATTATCTACCTATCCCATTAAACCTGCCTCACAATACAGAGGCACTCGACTCGACTATGCTTTTAGATACTTTAGATAATGAAAGGCGCATATTTGTAAATAGCGATAGACAATCTTTGAATTTAACCGGTCAGGATATGTGGAAGTTAGGAAAAGTTATTCGACCAGAATCTCAACGCTCTGGATATCAAAAACTTCGGAGAACTGTCATAGAAGGTGAACGCCTTTCTCTTTTGGATGCAAGAATGCTGGAGTCACAAGGAATATATCTTGGACTACCTTCATTAAAAATTGGACTAAAAAACAGTAATAGAGAAATACCTTTAGAAATGCCTATCACCGATAGTTTATTAGAACTCATTGGGCATTATTTGGCAGAAGGACATGCAGAAAACAGATATCTTTTAATATCCTGTAATGAAACCAAGGTGCAAAAACGTTTAGAGAGATGTTTTAAAAATTTAAAGCTTAGTTGGTTTGTTAGGCGCAACGGTTATGATTATCAGGTTTCATGCAGTATTCTAACGCGTCTTTTCAAAAAATGGTGCGGATCAAATTCAAAAGTAAAATGTCTACCGGATTTTTGGCCACAGTTAAACCAGTCGCAGCTTAGCTTATTACTATCCGCTTATTTCACAGGAGACGGTGGCGTTGAAGGTGATGACGTGACAGTAACTACAGCCAGTAAGCGATTGGCTTCGGATTTGGCATATGCCTTGACTAGATTTGGTATATACACTCGTATGTCTAAGCGATTTAAGCGGGCAACCAATTCTGCACACAAAGGAGGGCTTTATCATAGACTTTCCATCTCAGGCGTTAATCAGTTAAGGCTGTTTACAAATCAAATCAACTTTCTTTCTGGCCGTAAGCGTCAGCAGCTCGAGCTTATTATTGGAAAAGAAGAAAATACCAACGTAGATATTATTCCTGTATCAGGAAGAGAAATTAAGCGATTACGCAGAGAGCTTTGTTTATCGCAATTGATATTGGCAAGGCAAAGTGGATGTGGAAGATCATTTATATCAATGATAGAGTCCGGAAAGCGAAGGTTATCACGAAATTTGTTCAAAAGGCTTATAAAAAGCTTTGAGATAAAAACAAATGAACTGAAGCGATTCGACCTTTTAAAAGATATCTTTACCTTAAAACAGCTTAGTTTAGTCTTCTGGACCAGGGTGAAGTCAGTAAAACAAAAGGCCAGCGACTCCGAATGGGTTTACGATTTAAGTGTAAAAGATAATGAGACTTTCTATGCGGGATTTGGTGGCCTGTTTGTCCATAATACATTCACCCTCGCGAATGTAATCGAGAAGATTAATAAACCAACCCTTGTAGTAAGCCCGAATAAAACATTATGCGCCCAGCTCTATAGTGAATTCAAAGAATTTTTTCCCGAGAACGCGGTTGAGTATTTTGTGAGTTATTACGATTACTATCAACCCGAAGCGTATATCCCGCAAGCCGATATGTATATCGAAAAAGACGCCTCCATCAATGATGATATTGATAGATTGAGGCTTTCGGCTACGAGTTCGCTTCTCTCGAGAGAGGACGTTATTATTGTAGCCAGCGTATCGTGCATATACGGACTCGGCTCGCCCGAGGATTACAAGGAACTGCTTCTCATGCTTCAAAAGGGAGATAAGCTGACAAGAGAAGGCCTTTTGAAGAAACTGGTGGAGATTCACTACGAGAGAAACGATATCGAATTCCAGCGGGCAAAGTTCAGGGTAAGAGGCGATATAATAGAAATTTTTCCGGCCTATCTGGAAATAGCATACAGGATAGAGCTTGATTTCGATAAGGTAGACACCATAAAAGAGATAAATCCCCTTACAGGAAAAACAATAAGAGAGCAGGAGAAAATAGCAATTTATCCCGCCAAGCACTTCGTTACTACGGGTGAAAAGATAGAAAGGGCGGTAAAATCCATTAAAAAAGAATTGGAAGAACAGCTTGCCCGATTCAAATCCGAGGGAAAACTTTTAGAAGCGGAGAGATTGTCAACCAGAACGAAATATGACATAGAGATGCTGCGGGAGCTCGGATATTGTAACGGAATAGAGAATTATTCAAGGCACCTGTCCGGGAGGGCCCCCGGCTCGAGGCCGAGTTGCCTTATCGATTATTTTCCCGATGAATTTTTAACTATTATTGACGAATCTCACGTTACAGTCCCGCAACTTAGGGGGATGTATAACGGCGACAGGTCGCGCAAAGAGACACTGGTCGAATACGGCTTCAGGTTACCCAGCGCCCTTGATAACAGGCCTCTTACATTTGAAGAATTTACCGGGATAACAAAAGAGATAATATTTGTTTCGGCGACCCCCGCCAAATACGAGCTATCGAAAAGCGGAAGTATAATCGAACAGGTTATACGGCCTACCGGTTTAATCGACCCGCCGGTTGTTGTAAAACCGACGGAAAATCAGATAGAGGACCTTATCAAAGAGATAAAAAGCCGCGTTGATAGAAAAGAGAGGACATTGGTTACGACGCTGACAAAGCGCCTTGCGGAAGAACTTGCGGAATACCTGGCGGAGATGGGTATAGCAGTGAGATATCTCCACTCGGAAATAGATGTTATGGAGAGGGTGGAAATTTTACGCGACTTAAGGCTTCGAAAATTTGATTGCCTGGTAGGAATAAATTTATTGAGGGAAGGGCTTGATTTGCCGGAGGTGTCTCTCGTGGTGGTTCTGGACGCCGACAAGGAAGGATTCTTAAGGAGCCATACATCGCTCATACAGGTCGCGGGAAGGGCCGCGCGAAACATAAACGGAACCGTTATAATGTACGCGGATAATATAACCGAATCGATGAAGCGCGCAATCGAAGAAACCAACAGAAGAAGAAAGCTTCAAATACAGTTCAATCAAAAGCACGATATTACGCCGCAGACAATCAAAAAGGCCGTCAAAGAGAGTATCGAATCGTATAGAAAGGCGAAAGAGCTCATAAAAGACGTTACCGGTGAACACGATGATGAATATGAATTGAGGAATGTTATAAACGAGCTTGAAGAGGACATGGGCCTTGCCGCGAGGAACCTGCAATTCGAAAAAGCAATGGTATTCAGGGACCAGATTAAGGCATTGAAGAGGAAACTTAAAAGACCATGAAAAAAGACGATAAAATATTAGATTTATTCAAGAAGAACAGAAATTCTTTTCTTTCGGGAGAAGAGATAAGCCGGGCCCTCGGTATCTCGCGACAGGCGCTATGGAAACATATCGAGAAACTGAGAGAGATAGGGTACATAATAGAAGCGGTCCCGCACCTTGGCTATAAATTGCTCGCCGTTCCGGATAAAATACTCGTTCCCGAAATAAGATGGAATTTGAAAACAAAGTTCATAGGAAAAGAAATTTATTTCTATGAAAGCGTAGGGTCCACGAATAACGTCGCTTATGAATTAGCCGAGGAAGGCGCAGGGGAAGGGACCGTTGTTATCGCCAATGAACAGACGAAAGGGAAAGGCCGGCTTGGGAGAAAGTGGGTTTCTCCCGGAGGCAGGGGGATTTATTTATCCTGTGTTTTGCGCCCGGATATTCTGCCGAATGAAGTCCCGAAAATCACTCTTGTCGCGGCGGTAAGCGCAGCCAAAGCCATACGCAAATTCCTCCACATCGAAGGGCTTATTCGATGGCCTAACGATATTCTTATTTCCGATAGAAAAGCAGGCGGCATACTTACGGAGTTGAAAGGGGAGCTCGACCGCGTCAATTTTGTCATCCTCGGCATAGGCATAAATGTTAATACTCCCAAGAGCGCGCTTCCTAAAGGGAGCACTTCTCTTAAAGAAGAGAGTAAATCCTCCAAGGATTTTTCAAGAGTAGAGCTTGTTAAAATATTGCTTGAGACGCTCGAAAAAGAATATATGAAATTTAAGGAAGACGGGTTTTCGACTATAAGGCATGAGTTAAAGAGTTATTCCTGCGCCTTAGGCAGATATGTCAGCATAACGACAAGCGGCAAGAAGAGATTTCACGGTAAAGCCATCGATATCAATGATAACGGCGGCCTTGTGGTAAAATTAGATGATGGATCACGAAAGACGTTTTTAAGCGGGGATGTGGCGTTGATAAGGTAGGTAAGCAATGCTTCTGGCAATAGATATAGGAAATACGAATATCACTTTTGCTTTGATAAATAAGCAAGGCAAAATCACAAGAAAATACTCGATACCGACCGCGCAATCTCGTAGATTAACCTATGAGATTGGCCTACGAAGTTGCCGAGGGCGTGTAATAGATAAAATATTTATCGTGTCCGTAGTTCCCAAAGCGCTCAAAGAGGTCAAGCGCGGTTTAAAGAGGAAATTTAAGAATACAGGAATATTCGTTGTCGGCAAAGATGTAAAAGTTCCGCTGAAATCTCTTTACAATAAACGGGAAATAGGGCAGGACAGGCTCGTTACGGCCTTTGCGGCCAGATCGCTCTACGGCTTACCTGTATTAATCATAGATTTCGGAACAGCCGTTACATTTGACGTTGTTTCCAAAAAAGGGGTGTACCTCGGCGGCCTGATACTGCCGGGCATAAAAATGTCTTTGGAATCTTTGTCCGAAAAGACAGCCATGCTCCCGAAAATATACCTTAAGAAAACCCATCTTTTTATCGGCAAAGATACAACCTCAAGCATAAGAAGCGGAATTAGTTACGGCTATAGCGCAATTTGTGAAGGATTAATAGATTTATTCAGAAAGAGAATCGACAAGAATATAAAGGTAATAGCTACCGGCGGCGACGCCCCGCTTATAAGCCGGTATACCCCATCAATGAAGAGGATAGATTTAGATATCTCCCTAAAAGGCCTCTATTTACTCTCCCTATAAAAAAATCTAAAAGTCTAAAAATTTTCTTAACCCTTGACACCATAAGTATATTAGGGTATTTTATATTCTATAAGCAAGGATAAATTGGTGCAATTATTATGATTATTGCGCAAGAATGAATTCTATAAACCCAAAAAAGTTAGTATTAGCTTTTTTACTCCTGTCTCTGGCTACAACAAGTGCCTCCTACGCTGAACTGCGCAACAATATGAGTGCGGATGTGGTGATAGGGCAGGCCGATTTTACCTCACAGACAGGTAACCCGGCAGGCGTAAAAGCAAATAGTCTTTGGAGACCAGGAATTGTCTTCACAGACGGTAAACGTTTATTTATTACTGAGAGCGATAACAATCGCGTTCTCATCTATAACTCTATCCCTACCTCTAACAACGCATCTGCAGATGTAGTAATAGGCCAGGCTGATTTTATATCTAATACACTTAATCAGGGAAGTATAGGAGCGAATACGCTTTATTTTCCATCAGGTGTCTGCTCAGACGGTAAACGTTTATTTATTGCTGATCAGAAAAACAACCGCGTCCTCATCTATAACTCTATCCCTACCTCTAACAACGCGTCTGCAGATGTAGTAATAGGCCAAGTTAATTTTACAGCTAATTCAGAGAATCAGACAGGAAGTACAACTGTGGCAGGAGCTAATA
>CP070780.1:45539-57989 GCA_020346285.1 Candidatus Omnitrophota bacterium
CAATAATCCGATTAACCTTTCGGCTATCATGCCGCCCATGCAGGTGATAACTATTCCTTTAAAGTATTCGTTCTCCGGGTCACGCAAGGCCTTTTTCATCTGTTCCTGCTGCAAACGCACGCCGTAGAGAGGGGAGGTGCGGCTTTTTTTTGAGTCTTTTCGAGAAGTAACCGAACCTGAATATATTACCAATCTCTCCCCGAATCTAACAGAAAGTCCCAATTCCTGTAAAATTTCTTCAATGCCTCCGGCCGGTTTTGTGAATCTATCCCTGATATCCTGAATCGAGTAAGAACCAATCCATGCGTTAAAGGCGGCTGCTTCGGATTTTTTTACTCCCGGCGTTTCCGAAGAGAAAACTATCATCGGTGTATACCCGATAAACCTGCATATCTGATTAAGCAAATAAACTGTTTTAACTATCTCTCCATCTCCTAATTGAGAAAGGAGAGGAAACCCATATTCCAGCTCTACTACTTCCAGATGTCTAAACAAAGAATCTTTCTCCATTGGAGTGAGTTCGGTATCAAGTATATGTTTTATGCGTTCGAATTTGCCGTTATCCGCCTCTCTGGCCCAAATTCTTAGCCTTTCGAGTGCTGATTTACTTACGGCATCAGCAAGCTTTTGCTTATCTGTGACAGCAGAAACAGCCGGTAAAATTACATTCAGTTTCTTCTTTACAGACAACCTTCCTTTTTTGCCAAGACTCTTTATATCAGCAATATTTATGGTGGTAAGCATATTAAGAAATAGTTGCTGTGTGTCTTTTTCAAAATTATCCATGAGTCTTCTTAGAGTAAGGAGTGTCATCTCGCCTAATGTTAGTTCGCCGAAGAAACCATGATAGCCTATGACAAGTTCTCCTAGCTTTACCCTTTCTTCCGGAAGACCGAATTGTTCTAATATGGGCCGAATCAGCTTTGCCCCCATCGGCAGATGTTCTGACCATGATACTGCTTTACCAATATCATGCAGTAACGATGAAAGCCAGGTTAAAACTTTGTCGTCAGCCTGAGCGGTTGACTTCTCATATTTATCTACCAATTCTTTAAACATCTCTACAGTCAGTTCGGCTAATCTTTCTCCTGAAGTCCTCTTGTACTCCTGATAACTCTTTTTAAATGCAGAATCGTTTTTATCCCTTAAGGCCCTGGAAGCATCTTCTAACATTTGCAGGCTGGCAAGAAGTAAAAATGTATGTTCGACAACACTTAGGCCATCAACGGATTGCGGGTAATGTTTATTATCAACCTCTGCAAATTCGGGGAACATTTTGAACAGTTTTCCGGAATCCTTTAATTCTTCCAATGCACGTAAGATATTATCATTTTTTAAAACCAAGTTTTTAAATATTACGTAATCCCTCTGTGCCGTTTCTTTTTTTCTTTCACGTATAAGGGCTAAATGGCGTAACTTTGCTTCCGTCAACTGTTGCGAAGATTGAATAGAACATCTTTTTATAATCTCATCTTTATATCTATCTAAATCTTCAAAAAATTTAACCAGCGCCGGCCATGCCGTAAGACCTCTTTTATCCTCCTGGCCTACGGCATATATAAATCTATTTATCATTAACCTTAAGGCTTTTTCCCGCAGCATCTCGGGGAAAGCTTTGATTTCTTCAGCTGTCAATCTGTTTGAGCCAGCGGCATCTTGGTAAACCTCCACATAAGCCACTATCTTATCGACGTCCAGATCAGTTCTACCACTACTTAACGCATCTATGATTATTTCATTCGCCAGGTCATAAACCCGATGCCCTTCTCCGGCAGTTTCCCAATCCAAAACAGCAACTATTTCATCGCCCTGCCATATAATATTGCGGGAATAATAATCTCGATGTATTATGCATTTTGGTAATTTGTTCAAGATAGCTTCGGGCAAATTTGCCCTCAATTTTGCAAGCTCGTCTAAACACACCTGCAGATACATCTCATGGTTTTGCAGGAATAGTTTATGAACCGGGGTCCGATCTTCGGGAGCAAGCGCCTCTATATATCTCAAGGCCGCTCTGTGCTTACTTTTATATACTTCGGGAGTAATTTTTGCTACATCGACATCAAGTGCCGATGGATAGGGAGAGCCTTCTCCCTCTATGCGAAGCCCTTTAGTAAGTTTATGTAATAGCGCCTGAACACTTGCTGCTTTTCGTAATTTAGTTCCTTTTATATCTCCCCATCTTAACACCTTGCCTTCTGTAAACTTGTGTATTGAGTAAAATATACCACTTATCTTAATATACGTCTCGCCATCTTTGGTTGGAATAACCTCTACGCACGGAAAGCCCCGATTATGCAGAAAATTCATCAAAAAGTGTTCATATTCTACTCTTTCTTCCACTCCCTGGAACGGTTTTAAAACATATTTTCCTTTTGTGGTTGCCATTAATACGGGCTTCGTACTTGCGTAGCGTCCGCCTGTAAGCAATTCGGCTCTTACAAGCTTACCTAAATTATAATGCCGAAGAACTTGATTGATTAAATCTCTCTTAACCGTGGATGCAAGGGGAATGGCGTATAAATATATTGATAATCTTTTATCGAGCTTTACTGAAAGACCCAAACTCTGCATAATTTCCTCAACTTTAGGCGAGGCAGCGCTCTTTAGTTTATCCCTGATATCCTGAATCGAGTAAGAATCCATTAAGCTATTGAATCTGTTTATGTCAGCCGCCAATTCCTTGGGTTTTCTGGAAGAAAAAATAATTCTTGGAGTGCGAGCGATTGAATCATATATCTGGCTAAGCAAATAGAGCGCATTAACCAGCGCCTTCTCGCTGAGCCCGGATAAAACAGCGTATCCGTCTTGTAACTCGGCTTCTCGTAAAAATCTTACTAAAACCTCTTTTTCTTCTTTGACGAGTTCGGTATCAATAATATGTTTTACATGTTTAAACTTGTCCGGACCCGCTTTCTCGGTCCAGACCCTTACTCTTTCGAATGGCATTTTTTCAATAATCCGCGTTAGTTTCTGCACATCGTTGGCAAAATTAACCATAGGTAAAGTTATATTCAATTTATCGATTGACAACTTTCCTACTCTTTCAAGGTTTTGCATATCGGCAATGTTTATGATTGTAAGCATATTAATGAACAATGATTGCTCCTGTCCTTTGATATTGCCTACAACTTTCCTGAGAATAGATGGGGTAAGTTCCCCTAAAGTAAGTTTGTCGAAAAGGCCCTTATGCTCGATAATAAGCCCTGCTAACTTTACTCTGTCTTCCGAATAATCATATTGCCTTAATATGGCACTAATCAATTTTCTACCTACAAATGCATGCTCCGGCCACGATACTGATTTGCCAACATCGCGCAATAGCATTAGAAGCCAGACGAGAATCTTATCTTCTCCTCGGGAGGTGGCTATTTGATATATTTTTACTATCTTTTCAAAGACGTTGATAGTAAGATTTGTCAATCTTTTTCCTGACATTTCCTTATATTTCTCGAAATTATTTTTGAATAAGCCGATATCATTCGATTCTAAAGCTGTTGAGGCATCTTCTAATATTTGCAGGTTGGCAAGATCCAAAAACATATGTTCGATAACGGTCAACCCCTCGGCTTTTTCATCGTAACGTAAATGCCTGATTTCATCCAGTTCAGGGAACATCTCATACAATTCCTCGGATTTCCTTAATTTCTCTAACGACTGCTTGATGTTTCTGCTTGTTAGGATTATATTCCTAAATTTTCGCTTATCCTCTGACGCCATATATCCTCTTTGATAACGCCTTCTTTCTAAATAATGGCGCCTGCTTTCTTCCTGGAATTCCTCAACGCTAATCCTTCTGTTTCTGATTAATTTTTCAAATTTGCTCGGCTTTTCGATAAATTCTTTCCTCGGGTCCGTTTTCTTTATTGTAGCTAATATCTCATGCAATACATCCTCGAAGATTTTGGTCTGCCATATCTTGGTCTCATATAAAAATTCTTGTATTCTTCTATTATAAATCATATTCTTTCTTTGTTTCTTGAGAGCTTTTCTTATGTTCTTTGCCCCGATCATTTTAATCAAGACGGCCAGATTTGCCATAAAGATTAGTTGATCATTTTCATCAAATGTAACACCTTCGCTAACAAATACTTCGTTATTAAGCATAACCAATTCATCAAAGGCCTTTACTTCGTCGGCTTTTAGTTCATATCCGATTTGGTGTAAGAAATCGTTGATGGTACCACCGATAGAATCTCCTGTATCTAACGCGCTACTAAATACAGGTAAATCCTCATCCGGAAAGGATTCTATAATTCCTCTCTTATGGGCATATCTTAGCACGCTGTTAATTACCAAGAGTTCCCTCAAAAATGCGCTTAATTGTCTAGGGGCGGATGATATATCTAATCTATTGAGAACTCGATTCCAACTGACCGGATGACCAAGGTTAACTTCACCGTGCGGGTAGTGGTAGATGTATACCTGAGACGCAATGTTCTCAAGAAAATGGTCCAGTTCCTGATCGGGAGCGCATAGCCCTTCTTCCTCATACCAGCTATCTATATCTTTGCGGGTCAATCCTGTATTTTTCCAATCAAACCTGCCAAAATATCTTTGTTCGTTTTTCGGAATGACTAAAAACTCATCCACATCAATATCTTCTTTTGTCTCTCTCTCATTTATCGCGCCGTTTTCGTCTATAGTATAATGCGCAAAAAATGTAATTAATGTCATAAGGTAGGTTGTAATAATCCCGTGTGCCCAACAATCAGATACTCTGAATTTATGATGTTTTCCGTCTAAGATTCCTGCTTCTTTCAGTTGGACATAGAATGTATGGGCTTTTTCACGAAAAGCTCTATCCGTTCTCATGAGGGATGTGAAACGTGGCAGAAGTGCGGCTAAATACGCATCTTTATCTTTTCGGATTGCTTCATCTGTTTCTTCAATAAGCGCTTTCATCTTGCTGTGAGAATCGCCTAGGTTCCTCCGGCTTAAATGGAAAACCCTTGTTTTAGCTTTGCTTCCGGACAGAATTTTATCGGCCATGTGATAGATGCCTCCATCGCGAGCCAATAGAATATTCACGTAATCATCCTGCGGGAATTGCTCTATGATATATGGGATTAAACGTGTTATCCCGATGAGGGCACGATAGTAATTATAATCAGGGCCGTCATATAAAATTTCTTCTACAAGATAATCCCTTCGCTTCAACAATAGATAGTATTGCAGTTTGCCATAAAGGGTTTGGGTATCTATCCTTCCGGCCAGCTGGTCAGTTTTTGCTTTCAATAGGGCTGCTATTTCTTCTCTCGTATATATCCTCTTTGGAAGTTGTGTCTCATAATAAGAACTCAAATCATAGCCCGGAACCGGCGCCAACCCCAAAGGAGAGGCCCTGGTTCCAATGGCGTGTTTTATGTAATCTATAGATGAACGGATCTCTCCAATATTCATTAAGCTTATTTCTCGGGCTAATTCATCGGTCGATGGGGCATGTATTCCGTTGACCATTCTGTAGATAATTGCTTCTTTTATCCCCAGAGATCTTGCTTTTCTAAATACATTCCTTAATACCCCTTCTTTCAATGCTTTTGTGACAATCTTTCTGAGAATTTCAGCGAGTTTTTTGGTAAAATCCTGCTCATCCATTTCAAGCGGGTTTTCAGCACCGAATATGTCTTGTAAATCTTCTTTACTGACTCCATACTTTTCTTTTAGTGTTGAGATTACATATTTTCGGTCTATCAGTCTCTTCAAAAGCAAATGTTGTCCACCTTCCTTGAGATAGTCAATTAAGAATGGGAGTTTTTGTACCTTAGGGTAATCAGGCATTAAAACCGAAGCTTGTTTGAGATAGCTTTCAAACTCTCCTGTATGCACTTCGTCGACTCTTCTAAGCCAGTTTTCAATGAATTTATCCGGATTTAACCCCTGACTAGTAAGAGCATTTTTAAAACTTTCCTCGCGTCCGATGCTTTTAATAATAGCCTTTATACCTTTAGGCCCCCATATCTCGAGCGCATCTTTCAGAGTAATATCCCTCTCTGGAATGATGGCAATCTCAAACCCTAATCCAGTAAGCATCCCGAGAATTTGGCTCTTGACTTCTTTATGCTTTCCTCCCATCTTTCCGCCTTTTAAGAAAATGGTGGACAGGGTACCTTTCTGACCTTCTGCTCTGTCTTCATAAAATAATTGCAATAATTCTCTTGCCTTCTCGTACTTACTTCGCTGGGCTGTCAATGCCTTCTCAGCCATTTCGACTATTTGACTGCAGACCTGCTCAACAGTTTTTCCTGTCGAGTCAATTTCTATAAAAAGCCCTGGATATTTCATTTTGTTACCATCTGCTCTATCTCGAGCCAGAATTTGCTCTTCAATTGCTTCAATGTCTACGTCTCTCAATCTATCTTCTCTACCGAATCCGAATACTTCTCTTCCTACCCTTTCCTCTAATGTTGCGGTCAAAAAGATATTTAATATGGACTCTGTAAGAGAAGCTCTCGTGATTACGATTGGGTATGTATTACGTTGCAGCAATTCAATGAGTATCCGATTTGACTTATCATGAATTAAGACTCCTGCGGGTGTTCTCCGGCCAAGTTTAGCAACATTATCATTTATTTCTTTTATATAAAGCTCATCGGTGATGTCCTTTCCATCTATATATATCCTCTCATTTCTATATTCCATAACTGTAGTCCGGACCATTTCGGCTAATTCCTCCGGATTTGCGAGAATTTCCGGGTTCCGAAGCGCCTTCCAGGTATAAGCCCTATAGAGCATTCCCTTATCAAAATGCACACCTCCAAGCCTTTCGGCAACCATTGAGGCAGTAGCTGATTTTCCGGCTCTGGCAAATCCGTCTATATTTATAATCCGTCTTTCATCAGCCATCTTGCCGAATTTAGAGGCTGTTAGATTTAAAGTAAACATGTTATATTTTTCGTTCATTGCCCTGAAATTGTGGGTAAGAATATAGTCTGCACCGGCATTAATCATTTTTTCTATTTTTTCAGAGCTATCAACAAGGCCTATGGTTATAAATCCTAAATCATGCATTTCTTTAATAATTCTTCTGCTATCATCAAAGACAATAACCTGTTTGGGCTTCAGGCCTTTTCCTATTTCCTGACACACGCGCTTTTTATATTCTTCATTTCCTATAAAAAGTCTATCGGTAGCATTACGGGCAATTACCAGAGGACAAAGCGTCGCCAGGTCCAAATCGGCAGCCCTGGCCATACCCATAACCCTGCAACGGCTTCCGGCGCTTACTACGGCTGTTCTAATCTGAGCTGTACTGAACAATTGATTCAACTCCACCAGAAAATCTTTGGCTCCGGGATAAACCTTTTTCCTCATGTTTTCTGTATCCAGAGTTTTTTCTATCCATGAATTATAAAGATAGCTATTGATAACTTCTATTGCTTCCAGTACAATAGCGGCGTTTTCGGATGACTGACCCGCTTTCTTCAGCGCCCCATCTATAAATGCCTGGATATTACCAATTGGTGAACCGGTTTTTTCTGCTATGTTCTCTAATAATTCATGCATAGAAATATCCTTGGGGTCTTTCTGTAATTTCTCCGCTATCCCGGCTATAGTTGTCTCGGGTTCCCTAACAGGTAAGGTTTCTCTTTTTGCTATATCTTTTGCAACCTTTATGATATCTTCAACTGAACAGCCTTTTTCTTTCGTTATATACCCAATAATATCTGCTGCGATAAAAATCTTGGGTTGATTTTTGGCAAAAAACGGTAACTTTCTTAATTTTTCTAATACAGAAACCGAAGGCCGGCTTTTTCCCGCTGATTCCGGATTCATTAACATCCAGAAGATCTCCAGCCAGGATTGCTTTAGCGTTGGATTTGCAGATATTAATGTATCGTCAAAATCAATAAGCGCCAACTCCGGAGCATCGGGCTTCCTGCCTGTTATCGCAAACAACCTGCTTTCTCCTTTCTCCACTGCATCTTTTATGGCATTCGTGCTCACTCCGGTTAATGCAATAACTTTTGTACTTTGATAGAAATCTTCGATCGAGTCCTTCTGCCACCAGCCTTTCAAGTGAGGCTCGGGTATTAGTTCCGGTTGATGGAAGGGGATATCTCCGGGGTTTAGATGCGCGAATTCGCTGTTCGTGCCTCCTCTGATTTGAACAAGACGATTCCCTCTAAATTCTTTGCCTAATCGCCTTACTACTCTTCTTATGGCGATGTCCTGTAAATGCGAAGCTGTGGTCTCCTGTATATTATAATCAAAACCGCTCTCGACATTGCTTGGGTCATTGTCATAAACATCGCTGGCCTGGCTCAGAAGCCGCTCAAGCTCATCAGGATTTTTCAGGAAGAAGTAATAATAGGCATCTTCATAATATTTAAGCCTTTCATCTTTAGAAATTAATTTACCCGCTATCATATAGCGCTCTTGCCAGTTTCCCTTTCCATACCATCTATTCAGCATCTTTTCAGTCTCCGACCGCTTTTTGCCATAATAGCCGGGCCGATAGAAAGTCACAGGTGGGCTGTGGATAGGCTCGACTTTTTTAAACAACCCAATCCACGGTAGCGCATACGCGATAAATTCTTTTCGAGTAATAAGGTGGGTTCGTTCGTGGGCGAGTATCAAACCCTTTATTATAATCGCTAAGATTCTTAATATAGATATATCTTGCAGAGGCAGGTTATCGAGAATTCTTGTATAATTTTCTTTTTGCTCTTCGGGACTATAAATTAATTCTCTGGTTTCATTGTTTACAAATAGATACTCTATCTGACCTGTGGGATTGAGGTGGGCTATCTCTCTTTCTTTTCCATCAGGCCCTCTTATATTGACATTACTCTTTACAAAAGCTCTATCTATAAATAATGCCGTTATTCCTTGTATTATTGAATAAGCTAAACCCATTCCGCTAAGGATAGCAAATGTTACAGCCATGCCCTTTGTAAAAAATACGCTAATAAAACCGGCTATTCCGAATGCTGCCGTTATTCCTAACCCTATACTGGCAGCGAGGTTGAGCTTGCTGCTTTTGATGGGGTGCTGTTGCGGGGGTTGTTTTTTTGATTTTTTAGGCCGGGTATACTTGGATAACTTACCCGCGCTTTTAATCAAGCTTCCTAAGAAATAGGGAATACCTTTAATCAACCCATATGTTATACCTATAGCTGCCATTACAACTGCGCCGCCGGCAATCGTAGTGTGAAGAAGGGTAAACAGGCGCGGGATTCCGAGTTGATAAGCAAAAGAAAACGGCTTTAGGCCGGGCGCTGGAGATGACATAATTGGAAGAGGGGCAATTCCATCTCCGAGAAAAACTGTTACTGCTATTGGTTGACCGGCTCCTGTAAAACCGCCAAATAGCGCTAGCCCGAACACAACACTAGCAAATCCTATTATCCATATCAAGATTCCTGCCATGCTCTTACCTCCCCATTTTTCACCCGCAAACCAGGACACGAAAGGCCCCATAAGAAAAGCGAGGTAAAGAGGCATAAATCTAAGGAACCAATGAAATGGTATGTAGGCAGATAGAGCTGGTGAAAGCATTCCAAGTGTTGAGAGTAAAATTCCGATAATAATACCTGCTTCCCAGGTATTTTTTATCTTTTTCCTTGCTTCCTCTACTTTTTCTTCTGCTTTCTTTATTTCTTTCTTCTCTTCTAGAGCTTTTTTATAGTTTTCTAGAGCTTCGTTCTTCTCTGATATACGAGCAGGGATATTAATAAAACTAGTGGAAAAAGCTGTAAGTATTCCAACAATGATACCGATAATCCCTCCTGCAATCCATCCAACTTCAAATAATCCTAAGACAAACAATAAGCCTATTGATATTGCAAAAGTAAAGGGCACCTTATATGCAAATAAAAATTCCCTCAATGGAAGATTTGGCCCTTCTTCGCCTGCACCTATCCATTCGGCCCTACCCAAACCTATTCTCTGCCTATAGGCATCCCTAGTTCCTTGCTTTATAGTCTTTGGGCTTAAAAACAATTTATTGAGAAATATAATAGTGGAAAGTACTAATTCCCCGGTTATTATCCATATATCATGTAATATCCATGCTATACAATGCAGAAAGAAAGCTCCCAGATAAAACACAAGTCGGGTATTGGCAAAATTTCGCAGCATGTTATCTATGATGCCACCATCGTCTATCCCCTCCATGATACGCCTTCTCTGATTTTCGATGTTGCGCATACGGTCTATCAGAGGAGCAATATACTTAGGGATAACAATAAGTAAAGTCATTATTATTAAGAATAGGTATTCACCGCCAAATTGGTAAAGCATCTCCTGGAGGCCCGGTACTATAACAGCAACCCAGCCTATAATAAGGAAAATGCTGAAAAGCGGATCGGAACTAATACCTCTCGATATCTGAGATGTCCACCTTGCAGAAGCCTGATTAGGTAGTAACCTTCTCTCTGCCCACAGTTCTGTAGCAAATTTGGTAAATCCCCCTGCTACTTCTTTAGCTTTTGTCCATCCTAGAAAACCTAAAAGATAAAAAGGCGCAGATAGTAAATATGTTATTGGTATGGTTAGTAATGTAATGAGAGCTAAGAACTTGGTCAGGATCTTAACGTCAAATCTTCTCCATTTCGCCTCCCTTGTTTCTTCTCTAAGAGGACTTGAGGGGGACGATTCATACATCGTAGCATCGTTAACAAGGGCGCATCTTAAGAACGAACCTTCCATATAATCGTGGCTCTCCACATAATATGAATCTTTATCCAAGCTCAGCCATACGCTTTTCTCCCCCCCTTCAAGCAGATACTTATTGTATATTTCTGTCTTTATCCCAAACTTACCAAATGGCTGAGCCCTTCCAAATATCCTGAACAGCCCTTCCTGGGTAAACCATAACATATCCTGAGCCACCCAATGCATCTTCGTCCATATTGAATCGTCTGCATTGTGATATCTCATTCTTGGCTGGAAAAGAACAAAGTCTTTATTCTTTTTATGTGCCATCTTTTTCGATAATTTAGTAAGCATGTGCGGGCCTGGGTAATCACCGAAATCAGTAATAAAAAGATAGGGAACCTTAGACCGACCACGGGTCTCATTTCTGATTGCGTTAAAATCGCCCAATGAATCGGCTTCGTTAAAGTAGTCTTTATCGGCTAAATCATAATTTCCGTTTAACCATGCTGTTATATATTGATAATTTCTGGGTTTTCTACCGCTTGCCTGGCGATAAAAGAAATATACTCGATCATCTCCAAATTCTTGCTGAAGTTTTTTTATTCCATCACATAACATCTTATAGTCCGATCCTGTCTTTTCAACTTTCCATATTACACCAACACATACATTGCGGTCTTCTCTGTGCCAACCTAATGTCTGGCGGAAATGTGCAAGAAGAGAAGTAATGTTCTTCTCTCCGCCAAAATCACCGCCTACCGGCCAAAGACACATTATCTTTCTGTTGCCGGTATATGTATCGGGGACCTCCTGTAAATTTCCGGAAGGAACTAAGTTAGCTTTTCCTGAAGTCAAAGTCTCGAGTACGACTCTGATTAAAGGATAGACCCCAGGGAATGTCATTATGCGCTCGATAAGAAGCATGACCATGATTCTGGTTAGATAATAGAATATAGGAACGGTAAAGCCCGCAACCAGAATCCAGCTTATGAACGAGAGATTGAATAAAGCAAGGAAATACAAAGTAAAACCGAATGTTGTGGCAAAAAGTGCAGCCTTTGCAAAGAACGAGAGAATGGCATGACCTAAAGCCATAGTATCAGGCCTTAAGGTCGGATAAATATCCGAGGCTTTCTTATCTTTCTTGGGCCCAGGCAAATTTGTGCGTTGTTCATCTTTATAAAATACATATTTTACAAAAAGGCCTATCAAGGTGAATGCAAGGGTAATTAATATTGTTGTTTTCCAAACAATATTACCGATATTCTTAAACCCTTGTTTTTCAAGCGACAAATATCTCGAAAGCATTGTTTCATGTTCTTCTAACATCTCGCGGCCTTTTTCTGTCTTCGACATTTCCCCTTGAAGTCTTCCTTCAATTTCCTGCTTGGATGCCTCATATACCGCGCCATTCCCAACGTTATCTTCTAACTTTTCTCTTTGCGTTTTATAAGCGCCTATTTTTCTCAGGGCCTTTTGTATCCTGCTAAATCCGGCTTCGGCATCCGCAGGCACTGAATCCGAAGGAGTCCTGGAGTCGCTATTGGTCATGTCGAGATAAAGAAGCATGTCTTCATTGCTAACCTCGGCTATGCCTATTTTGCTCTTTGTGGCATCAAATATCCCTTTTTCTTCGTCTTCTTTTCTTCTTTCATCAAGCCAGGCCTGCATATTCCTTACTCTGTTAGCAAGGAACTTAAAGATTACCGGCTGGAATTTTTTGTTTATCATGCTCTCTATAATTTTTACTTTCAACCCGGCGTTCTTGATATTTAATGCTTTTAATTCCTGCTCCACTGCCTCTTCTATGGCTTCTTTATCCACTTTCTTTTCTTTAGGCAGCTCTGC
>CP070780.1:58089-63951 GCA_020346285.1 Candidatus Omnitrophota bacterium
CTGTCTGATTCTCTAAGCGAGATGTAAAATCAGCTTGGCCTACTACTACATCTGCAGATGCGTTGTTAGAGGTAGGAATAGAGTTATAGATGAGGACGCGGTTGTTATCGGTATCAACAATAAATAAACGTTTACCGTCTGAAAAGATACCTTGTGGATGATAAATCGTATTAGGTCCTGGCGTAGGTGTATTTCCTTGATTCTCTACAAAAGAGGTAAAATCAGGTTGGCCTACTACTACATCTGCAGATGCGTTGTTAGAGGTAGGGATAGAGTTGTAGATGAGGACGCGATTGTTGACGTAATCACTAATAAATAAACGTTTACCGTCTGAGAATATGTATACTGGCTGATAAAACGTATTTGCTCCTATGCCTCCCTGGTTAGCTGTCGCTGAGGTAAAATCAGCTTGCCCTATCACTACATCTGCACTCATGTTGGTGCGAAGTTCGGCGTATGTATTGGTTGCGGTTAAGCATAGAAGTGAAATAAGGATAATCGTTATTGTGGTTTTGTGTTTTTGGGTTAGTGGGTTAGTAAGTTTTTGCACTATTGTGTTTCTATCTATATAAAAATTGCTTTGTCCTGACAGCCGGTTGTGTGAATATCGAGACAAAGCAATCACAAGAGACAAAGAATTCTTTTTTCGGAGTCGCAATGACAATTGCGTTTAGTATTTTCCTTGCAGTCGGAAGAAGAATCCGCCGGCGTTGTCATCATCCATCTCTAACAAATCATCGCCGAAGGATGTAAAATTAAAACCTGCACCTATTGCCAGGCCTTTTCTAAACTGATATGTTGCTTCTATCAGAAAGCCGCTTTCACATAAATCTACGTCAGAGCCCTCCTGGTCAAGAACCCTGAATTCGAATGCCGCATCAATCTGCTTTGTAAGGTGATAATTAAGCCTGTGAATCATAAGGAATGCTTCCAGGTCTTCAGGGGTTTTAACATTTCCGGTAGGGTCATAGGCGAGGATATCCTGGTCCTTATACGATATTTTCTCAACAAATTGGAAGTTAAACGGTAGGTCAATTGCGCATTCTCCCGCTAACACATTGCTTGTTGACTTTATCTCGAGGAATCCTCCATCCGCGTTATTCACATCTTCCGGCCTTTCATCGATAAATCTTATATATTTAAAAAGAAGGTTAAACCAGTCAAACTTTACAGGCCTGTAGGCAAGGCCTACTTGCTTTTTATGAATTCTTGAGGTGGCGTCCTTGTGGTCTTCTTCGAAAGCCTCTGAGGTCTCGAGTTCGCCAAAGACGAATATGTCACTGTTTAGTTTTACTTCGGCCTGATTATCGAATAAATACTGCCACATATCGTTAGAGTCTGTCCTGTATTCAAACTTGGAAAATGTACTAATAAAATCGGGTATTACGCATGATATGTTAGCAGAGATTGTATCGTCCGGGGTTGAGCCCATGAGGGTATGGTCAAGCTCTTCATCTCTTCTCTGATATGTCACATCATACCAGAGTTCAGGGCTTAGTTGATTTTCAAATCCTATGAGATTAGAGGCATATGATTCTCTATCATCCCTTGTTATAAATTGCCTCTCTGTCCTTAATTTGCCTGTTTTTCCTATTTTAGCGTTAGACCCGAAAGAAGTAGTCGAGGATTTTCCGTCTATGAGCGAATCTGCAAGTGCATAATTTATATATACAGAGGTATTCTCGTCTATAGTTTTCTCTACGCCGGCCACTATCGAACTATCATTGTCAGGCATGCCATAACTTGCCCGCGCATGGAGGGTAGTATCTTCGAAGAGTTTTGTCGAAAACCCGGTTGATGTGATGCTATCATTTGATTCTCCAATTGCTATTTGTTGAGATAAGAAAACAGATGTATCTTTCGATAAATCGTATCGGATTCTTTCGCCGACGATACTCTTATGGTCTTCGTCCGGGTTGGCCGAGCTTAATGGCTCTTTTTTTCGCCTGAAGAGGTATTCGGTTGTAAAGGTAAACTGTCTCCATACATGATCCCATTGTGCCAGGTAATTCTCAACGCGTTTGGCTGTTAGCTGGTTTTCGGCGGATTGGTTGGTGCAGCCCTTATCGAGCTCGCTTCGTTCATACAGGAATCTTATTTTATCATTTTCTGTAACCTTGTGAGAGCCGCTGATGCCACATTTTTCAGTTCCGGCTTCAAAAAGGGAATCCACGGGAGAGAACTCCTCACCTATGTATTGCCAATAAGCGGATACATTGTAGGCCTCATGGCCCAGGCCAAAGTATTCACCTATACAGGTATTAAGCTCCGCTCTAAAAGCTTTTCCCTCTGTCCTATCACCTATCTCTTCAACCTCTGTATAGTCATAGCCTCCATTATAAGATATATAAGAGGAAATGCTACCCGCGGTGGATTCGGCGAATTCAGCGTTTATTTTAGTGAAGTTTCCTATCTTTATAGTGGCATCGCCACCGTATAATTTATGATTCCTGTTGTCTTTTTCTTCCTGTACATAGGTTGCGCCGATTCTTATATTATCGCCTATATGCTGGGAGAGGCGAACGCCGCCTGTTCTATGATCCAGGTCCTCTACGCCTATCGGGAAGGCCTCTTGATTATTGTATTCATAGTTAGCCACTATGTATACAGGGTTTCCGTCAAGTATGCTCGAGGCCGCAATCGTATCGGATTGGGCTACCGATAAGACGGGTTTTTTAAACATAATCCTTCCTTCATTATATTTTATTTCGTAGTCAACATTCTGGGATTGCGGGATAGAATAAAGCTTCATGCCGGTTCTCTTGTCTCTCACTTCAACTGCTATTTGTTCGCTTCCTTCGGTTATGTTTCTATGTCTCAAATAATAAAGAGAGCCGCCCGTTCCAAGAAGTTCACTGTGCCCGGCGTGTTGGTTTGCTTCGGCGGCAAAAAGGGTTGCGCAGCCGATGGGCTCTCCATAGAGGGTGCGTTGCATTGTTTCGAAATGCGCTTTTCCTCCGTATAGTGTCCTATTGTATGTGGTTAGCTTCGAATCTTCATTGCCTATTTGTGTCTGGTAGTTGCCAAGGGTTATTCCTGATTTATCCCATTGAACCAATACATAAAGCATGCCTTGACTGTTGACATCATAACAGACCGTGGAATTATCGCCATATATAGGATAATATTCGTCAGGGTCTATGTTTGTGAAGAGCTTCTCCTGGGTAGATTTGTCTGTATCGAGGGATGATTTTATAAGGAATTTTCCTTTAATCTTTCCTACTAAATAATAGGAGAGTTTTCCGTCCAGGCGGATACCTTGTTCAAAGTGCTTGGAATCTCTTTCCCATCTGAAGCCTTCGCTTCCCGTGGAAAAATTTAAGGTTCCATCTGCTAAGGCAACGAGAAAGAAATGATCTTCTTTGGCTTTAATGGTTTTCTTATATGTTTTGATTTTACCTTTGGGGTCTTCTACGATTACGGTTATTTCTGTTTCGCCAAGCGGTATGATAACATCTTCCTGAAATGAACCGTCTTTTTGAATGTTAACCTCTTTGTCATTTATGGCGAGCTTATTGTCCTGATTGGTAATGCCTTTGATTATAACAGTTGAGCCAATAGTTTGAATATATTGCGATTCTCCCGGAAGAACGCCCGGAAGATATAATGTGAAAGCATAAGCTGAAGAGTCAAGTATAGTTAAGAGAAAAGCAAGAATAAAAAATACGTAACATGCCTTATTAACAATCCTTTTCATGTTCCCCTCCATATATTTATTATTTTATTTTATATTGATATTATGTTAGGAATGCTTGTGTAAAGGATATCATAATTATACTCGAATGTCAAATAACCCTAGCTAAATTTTTAATTTTTTAATAATGCTTTTCTTGTCAACAAGTTCGGATTTTTTATCCTTTCTTGTTTTAATTTCTATTTTGCCTTTTTGGAGGTTTTTTTCACCTATAATTACCTGAATAGGAAATCCGATCAGGTCGGCATCCTTAAATTTGACGCCGGCGCGTTCCGGCCGGTCGTCAATAATAACGTCTAAGCCGGCCTTAGCCATTTCAGTGTATAGATTTTCGCCGAATTTTCGCAAATCTTCATTGCCTACGTTCAAAGGCAATATAGCTATTTCGTAGGGGCTAATGGATTTCGGCCAGATAATGCCGTCTGTGTCGTGGCTCGTCTCAATCACTGCTGCCGGGATTCTGTTCACGCCTATACCGTAACAGCCCATTACTACAGGGCGTGTTTTACCGTTCTTATCCAAAAAGCGCGCGCCTAACGTCTCCGAATACTTCGTTCCCAATTTGAATGTATGCCCTATCTCGATATCCTCGCCACCTTTAGGCGCAACCATAAATTCGTGGGACTGGCCGCCGCCCATAAAGCCGGGGTCTGCTTTAAGTATTTTATAGGGTAATCCGCATCTCTGGAAAATGCGGCAATAAGCATCGTACATCTTCTTATAGTTTTTTTCCAATCCTTTTTCATCCGCATCAAAACTATACGCGTCCTTCATGATAAATTCGCAACTTCTTATAACCCCAAACCTTGGGCGAATCTCATCCCTGAATTTTGTCTGGAGCTGAAAAAGTATCCTGGGCAGGTCCTTATACGAAGAAATGTTATTACCGACAAGCGAGGTAATAACTTCCTCGTGCGTAGGGCCGAGGCACAGCATCCTTCCGTGCCTGTCCTTGAATTTAATCATTACGTCGGCAAGGTCCTTATCTCTTCCCGTCTTTGTCCACAGCTCGATTGGCTGGAGAGCGGGTAAAAGCACTTCCTCGGCGCCTTCGCGCGTCATCTCTTCTCTAATAATATCCTGGACTTTTGAAAGGACTCTAACGCCCAGGGGAAGATAGGAATACATCCCGGCAATTAATTTACGGATAAACCCTCCCCGTATCAAAAGTTTATGGCTTATGATTTCGGCGTCCTGCGGGTCTTCTCTAAGCGTTGGTATTAAAGTTTGTGTCCAGCGCATGTTAGCAATTCCTTAACCGCGTTTTTTGCTTTTACTTTTTTAACAACTTTTCCTTTTTTAAATAATAAACCCGATTTTTTTCCGAAAGCTATCCCTATATCCGCATCTTTCGCTTCGCCCGGGCCATTAACTTCGCATCCCATTACCGCTATGCCGATAGCCCGCTTAGTAGATAGTTTTTCCTGCAAACCATCTACTATTTTCGGCAAATCCACCTGGCAACGGCCGCAAGTAGGGCACGATATTATATCCGGCCCGAAATTCCTAAGCTGTAATACCCGAAGAATTCTTTTTGCGGCAATAACTTCGTCAATCGGGTCGCCTGTCAGGGAAACCCTTAAAGTATCTCCGATACCGGAAAGAAGTAGCGTTCCTATGCCGATACTTGACTTTATAATTCCCGTATCGTAAGGGCCTGCCGCCGTAACCCCGAGATGGAAAGGATAATCGCAAAGGCCCGCCAATTTTTTATATGCGCTTACGGTCTCTTCAACGTTCGAAGATTTTAATGAAATAATTATATCACGAAAGTTCTCTTTTTCAAAAAATTTAATATATTTAAGAGCCGCGTTTACCATGCCCAATCCGGACGGTTCACAAGCCCGTTTCTTTAATGAACCTGTATTCAATCCGATGCGTATGGAAATATTTCGTTTTTTTGCGGATGAGATTATTTGTTTCAATTCATTTGCTTTCCAAATATTTCCGGGGTTTATCCTGATTTTATCCGCGCCGCTCTTTATGGCTTCAAGGGCCAAACGGTAATCAAAATGTATGTCAGCCACAATGGGTGTTTTAATTTTCTTTTTGATTATTTTTATGGCCCTGGCTGCCGCGATATCTTTAACTGCGACCCTTGCAATCTCCGAGCCGGCTTTCTCCAATCTTTTTATTTCAGCAATAGTCCTGCCGGTATCGCGCGTATC
>CP070780.1:64051-95814 GCA_020346285.1 Candidatus Omnitrophota bacterium
ATATTATTTTGCCGTTACTGCTTACAACGCATATGGCGAGAGTGATTATTCGAAAGAATTGAGTTTTGTCATTAAAAAAAATGAGGACGTGCCATCGCCGGATGAGGATGCTTTTACTCCACAAGATGATGTCCCGGTGCCGAGGGATATTTTGATTAGCAAATATGTTGAGAAATACTACTATGATATTCTGGACAGGGAGCCCGACCCTGGTGGTGCGGATGCCTGGTTTGCAGAGATCGAGCGAACTGCCGCCATCGGGATTGACGTCAAGGAGGGATTCATCTCGCTTGCCAGAACCTTTTTCACCTCGGCAGAGTATATTTTACGGGAAAAAGACGATTTCGAATATATCACCGATCTTTACCAGACGTTTCTTAACCGCACACCCGAACAGTGGGAATTGAACGCCTGGGCTGCAAACCTCAGTGATGGCCTGAGCCGAAATGTGATCTTTAATTCATTTGCTTTCAGTGAAGAATTCAGCCGGTATATGGCAAATGAATTTGGTGAGGATTCATCTTTACCGGAGCACATTCTGGTGAATGATCTTTACCGCGGGTTTCAAAACCGCATGCCGGATACGGATGGTTTTGTTTACTGGGTGGACTTAATGCAGGATGCCATGTCTTCAGGCGAATCGCCGGTCCGCGAACTTTCGCAGCAGATTGCCCTGGAATTTTTACAGAGCGAAGAATATATATTATGCGATAAAAGCGATCAGGAATTTTTAGAGGATCTTTATAACGGCATTTTGTGCCGGGGAGCTGATAAAGCGGAATTTGACAGCTGGCTCGATTTCATCACCCAGGGCATGACCCGGGAAGAAGTGTTGCAAGAGTTTACCGGCTCGGTGGAATTCCAGGCGAGGGTGCCGAGAGATATTTAACTATGATATTTCAAGGTCAGCCGAAGCCGATGATGATTTAGTGATAGCAAATTTAAGCAAGGGATGGAACAAGATATTAATCAAGGTTTCCGATACATGGGGCAACTGGGGATTTTATTTCAGGGTAACGGATAAAGAAGGAAATCCCGTAGAAGATTTGATTTTTGACCCCCTCAAAGACGACGTACGGGTTAAATATATTTATGGAAGGTTCGCCAGGGAAAAGAGATTCAGGCTCACCAGGATAGCCATTCTTTATATCGTCGCAATTTCGGTATTTTTAACCGGTTTATATTTCATGGTTTCAAATATTTATCACAGAATCAAGATAAATCGGATGAAGGAAGATTTTATTTCAAGCGTATCACATGAACTGAAGACGCCGATTGCCGCTGTAAAGATGCTGGTAGAGACGCTTAAAAGAGGCAAGGTAACACAGGATAAAAGCAAGACCCGGTATTACGACATGATTATAAGGGAGTCCGACCGGCTTACCAGGTTCATCAACAAAATTCTGGATTTTTCAAAGATAGAAAGAGGGGAAAAGGTTTTCTATTTTGAAAAAGAGAATTTAGTCGATTTAGCAAAGAGAGCGGTCGAAATTTATAAGGACGAAGCGCAGGACGAGAAGCTCGCAATTCAGTTTAATGCCGAGAAAGATGAAATACCGGCGGAGATAGACAAGGACGCGATTTTGCAGGTAATTTTTAACCTCATTGACAATGCTTATAAATATTCTAAGGATGAGAAAGTTATAACCATCAACGTCAAAGCCGTCCGCAAAGATGTCCACATAGAAGTGATAGACAGAGGCCTCGGCATACCAAAAGACAGTATCGAGAGAATATTCGATAAATTTTACAGAGTCGAAAGGGATATGGTGATGGGTATAAAAGGAAGCGGACTGGGTCTTTCATTTGTAAAAAGCGTGGTCAACGCGCATAACGGTACGATGGCGGTTGAAAGCAAAATCGGCAAGGGCAGCAAGTTTGTGATATCGTTACCGATGGAAAGGGCATAAAGGAGGTCAACATGCAGAAGGTATTAATAGTAGAAGACGAAGTTTCTCTGCGGGACGGCTTAAGGGATAACCTTGAGGCGGAAGGATATGCTGTTTCTACCGCATCCACGGGCAAAGAGGGTTTAAAGAAGGGCCTGGAAGAAGAGGTCGACCTTATTCTTCTGGATATCGTGCTTCCCGGGATGAACGGTTTCGATATCTGCAAGGAGATAAAATCCAAGAAATTAACGGTTCCCATAATAATGCTTACGGCAAAAGCAAAAGAAGTGGATAAAATCCTGGGGCTGGAATTGGGCGCGGATGATTATGTTACGAAACCTTTCAGCATAAATGAGTTATTAGCGCGCATAAAAGCGGTTTTGAGAAGGGCTGAAATACACAGGGCCGCCAAGCAGAAGAAAATAGATTTTTATGAATTTGGCGATGTCAAACTGAACTTTGCCGAGCTTGAAGGATACAAGGGAACGAAAAAACTTAGGCTTTCAAAACGGGAATTCGACATCCTGGCGTATATGGTTAAACGAAAAGGCGAGGTAATTTCGAGAAACGACCTGCTGGATGTTGTATGGGGATATGAGGTATTTCCTTCGACGAGAACTGTTGACAATTTTATGGCGCGTTTAAGAAAGCAAATTGAGGACAAGGCGTCGAAACCCAAATATATCCAGAGTGTTCGAAGCGTCGGATATAAGTTTGTTGCATAATCTTTTTATAGTATAATATATAATCATGGCGATACCTATAAGAAACATTATTCTTCTTGGGCATTCCCATTCCGGAAAAACCCAGCTTTCGGAAGCGCTTATTTTTGCGGGTGGGGCAATTCCCAAAGCGGGCAAGGTCGACGAAGGCACAACCATATCCGATTATAACGAAGACGAGCATGAAAGGAAGATATCAATAAATTCCTCCATCCTCCATTTCACCAAAGACAGTATAAAGGTAAACCTTATCGACACACCGGGTTACAGCGACTTCATAGGCGAGGTTTTAGGCGGGTTGAGGGCTGCCGATAGCGCCATTATAGTCGTGAACGCTGTAAACGGTATAGAAATCGGCACTGACAGGGCCTTGAAACTTGTTGAACGGAACAACCTCCCCGCCGTTATTTTTATAAATAAAATGGATAAAGAAAACGCCGATTTTAATAAATGCCGGGATTCCTTAAAAGAAAGACTGGGAAGAAAATGCGTTGTCCTTCCCGAAAAAATAACGGAATCTTTTGTGGAAAACGTTGCAGAGACCGATGACGCGCTTCTGGAAAAGTATCTCGATAAAGGCAATCTTGAAGAAGGGGAGATAAAACTCGCATTAAAAAAAGCCGTGGCGGAGAGAAAGATAATTCCTTTGATGGCCGGGTCGGCGGCAACAAACACGGGAGTAAAAGAGCTCCTTGATTTTATCGTAGATACCATGCCTCCCCCTGGTGAGCCGTCAAACGCTTTTTTTAGCGCGCAGGTTTTTAAGACTATTTCGGATCCCTACATAGGCCAGATATCGATATTCAGGATTTTTTCCGGAAGCATTTCCTCTAATACCTCGTTGTATAACGCCTCTAAGGAAACCACCGAGAAAATCGGGCAGCTTTTTGCGATGGAGGGCAAGCGAGAGATACAGGTTTCTTCGGCCTCCGCTGGCGACATCGCGGCCTGCGCTAAGTTAAAAAACACATCGACAGGCGATTCGCTTTCAACGGAAAAGAATCCGGTCGTATTCAAGGAATTTCAGTTTCCGGAGCCCGCGATATCATTTTCCATCAAGCCAAAGACGCGCTCGGACGAGGATAAAATTTCAAATGCCCTTCACAAGTTAACGGCTGAAGATATGACGTTCAAGATTACGCGCGACCAGCAGACAAAAGAGCTCATCGCTTCAGGTATGGGCGAGCTCCACATAAACGTTATGGTTAAAAGACTCCAGAAGCGTTTCGGGGTGCAGGTAAATATGGGGACTCCAAAGGTCGCGTATAAGGAAACGATAACAGCTAAGGGCGAGTCTCATTACAGGCACAAGAAACAATCCGGGGGCGCGGGGCAATTTGCCGAGGTATGGATACGCATAGAGCCGCTGGCAAGGGGCGCGGGATTTGAATTCGTGGACGAAATCGTTGGAGGCGCTATTCCGGCGGCCTTTGTTGTGAGTTGCGAAAAAGGTATTAAAGCGGCAATACAAGAAGGAGCGTTGGCGGGTTTTCCGACGGTAGACGTTAAGGCGATAGTTTATGACGGCAAGACGCATCCCGTCGATTCAAAGGATATAGCTTTTCAGATAGCGGCGCGGCACGCTTTTAAAGAGGCGGTTCTAAAGGCAAAACCCGTTCTGCTGGAGCCGATTATGGATGTGGACGTTACCGTTCCCGACGAATACATGGGCGATATCACCGGAAGCCTGAACTCCAGGCGAGGAAGGATTATGGGAATGGAGCCCGGTATCGGCATTCAGGTTATAAAGGCGAAGGTTCCGCTGGAAGAGATGTATAAATGGGCAAATGAACTGAAATCCCTGACAGGCGGCCGCGGGAATTATGCGATGAGATTTTCTCATTATGAGATTGTTCCCTCGAACGTGAACCAGATGATTATAGAAAAGGCAAAAAGGGCGAAAGAAGAGGCTAAAACATGAGTGGTCATTCGAAATGGGCATCGATAAAACACAAAAAAGGAGCCGCGGATGCAAAGAGGGGCAGGCTCTTCACGAAGTTGATAAGGGAAATAACCGTGGCGGCTCGCCATGGCGGAGGAAAACCGGACGCTAATCCCCGGTTGAGATTGGCTATTCAGAGGGCAAAAGACGCAAATATGCCGCAGGATAATATAGACCGCGCGATAAAGAAAGGCACGGGCGAATTAGAGGGCGTAAATTACGAAGAGGTAACCTACGAGGGATACGGCCCGGGCGGCATAGCTATTATGGTAGAGGTGCTTACCGATAATAAAAATAGAGCCACTAGCGAAATCAGAAATATCTTTTCAAAAAAAGGCGGCAATATGGCCGGGTCGGGCTCCGTGAATTGGATTTTTCAAAAAAAGGGATACATCGTTATTAACAAGACGGAACTCGAAGAGGATAAACTTATGTCTGTCGTTCTTGAATCGGGCGCCGAGGACCTGAAAACAGATGAATCCACTTATGGCGTTACCACCGAGCCGGCCGATTTCGACAGTGTAAAAAAAGCCCTTGAGACTCACAATGTAAAAATCGAAGCAGCCGAGATTACAAATGTGCCGAAGAACACAATCAGGATCACCGGGGATAATGCCAAGAAAGTGCTCTCCCTTGTCAACGAACTCGAAGAGCAGGAAGACGTGCAGAATGTCTACGCCAATTTTGACATACCTGATGAGATTTTGAAAGAGATGGAATGATAATATTAGGCGTTGATCCCGGTTTAAATGTAACGGGCTACGGCGTAATAGAAGCATCGGCTTCGAAGAGCTTCCCGTTCAGGCGGGTAAAGCTAAAGGAAGCCGGCATCATAAGGACAAAAGCAAGAGACGCCATTAGCGGCAGGCTCGAGAAGATACACGGAAGCATTTCAAATATAGTCGAAGAATATAGGCCGGGAGTCCTCGTTCTCGAAAAACTTTATTCTCACTATAAACACCCTGTAACCTCAATTCTTATGGGGCACGCGCGGGGCGCTGTATGCCTCGTAGCAGGTACATCCAAAGTAAAGCTGGTGAGCTTCCCTTCGACAAGGATAAGAAAAGCCGTAACAGGCAACGGCCATGCCTCAAAGCAGCAAATACAGCGCATGATTCAAGGGCTTCTCGGGCTCAAAGAGAAACCGCGGCCCATGGACGTATCTGATGCGCTGGCATGTGCCCTGGCCTATGTAAACGTGGAGTTGCGATGATATCAAAAATACAAGGCAAGATTAAAACAAAAAAATCAGGCAAAGTTCTCGTTGAGGTAAACGGCAGCATCTCTTACGAAGTCCTTGTGCCCAAAGCCGTAATGCGAAACATCGAAAAAGAAAATACCGAAGGCAATGACATAGCGTTAATCACTTATCACTATTACCAGACCGACCCTTCCAAGAGTATCCCCGTTCTTATAGGTTTTTTAAACGAGGTCGAAAAGGAATTTTTTGAAAAGTTCATAACCGTTTCCGGTGTAGGGCCGAAAGCGGCATGCAGGGCGCTGGCGCTTCCGATTTCCGAAATAGCCGACGCTATCGACAGGGCTGACCTGGCGGTTCTCAAGACCCTGCCGGGTATCGGCGAACAGAGGGCAAAGGAAATCATTGCAAAACTTCAGGATAAGGTCGGAAAATTCGGGCTAATTCAGGACCAGTTTGCCGGGAAAGCAACCACCGCTACCCTGGGCATCAAGGAAGAAGCGCTTTCCGTGCTTTTGCAATTGCAGTATAAGAAGAATGAAGCAAGGGACATGATTGATAAGGCCCTCCGGAGAAACCCGGGTTTAAGTTCCTCGGAAGAGCTCTTAAACGAGGTCTATAAAGCAAGGCGGAAGGAAAAAGCATAAGTAGTAGTAGGGGAGGTTTAAACCTCCCCTACTACTACTGTGGATAACTAATCTGTGTATAAAAAATAAGAATGAAAAGCCAAGATAAAAGAGAAAAGATTCTCGGGGAAAAAGAGAACGAAGAAGACATAATATTAAATATGTCTCTGCGGCCGGCGCGCCTTAAAGATTTTATCGGCCAGAAAGAGCCCATCGAAAATTTAAAAATATCCTTCCAGGCCGCAAAAAAACGAAAAGAGCCCCTGGAACACATTCTTCTCTCCGGGCCTCCGGGCCTTGGCAAAACAAGCCTTGCCCATATCATAGCCGGTGAGATGGGCACCTCTATCATGGCGACGAGCGGCCCTGCGATTGAGCGCGCGGGAGATTTAATCGGGATACTCACCAATCTTTCGGAAGGGGACATCTTGTTTATAGATGAAATACACCGGCTTACGAAGGTTGTCGAGGAATTTCTATACCCCGCAATGGAAAATTTCCAGATAGATTTTATTATAGATAAAGGGCCATACGCCAAAACCATAAAATTCAATTTGAAAAGGTTTACGTTGGTCGGCGCGACAACGCGGGCCGGCCTTCTTACGGCGCCCTTGCGCGGAAGGTTCGGCATGTTTTATCACTTCGATTTTTACGAAATAACAGATCTCGTAAAGATTGTTACAAGGTCTGCGAATATTTTAGGCATCCCCATAGACAAAGACGGCGCCGAGGAGATTGCCAGGCGCTCCCGCGGAACACCGCGTATCGTAAACAGGCTTCTCCGGCGGGTTCGTGACTGGTCAGAGGTAAAATCGGACGGTAAGATAACCAGGGATATATGCCTCAAAGCCCTCAAAAGCCATGGCGTGGATAACTTAGGGCTCGATTTTATCGATAGAAAGGTGATCCACACCATGCATTCTTCGTATAACGGCGGACCCGTTGGTATCGAGGCATTGGCTTCCACCATGAACGAAGAGCCGGATACAATCATAGATATAGTCGAGCCGTTCCTTCTTAAAATAGGGCTTATCAAAAGAACCCCGCGGGGAAGGCAACTGACAGGCATGGCATACACCCACCTGGGCCTGAAAAAGAAAGAGGCCGA
Organism: Candidatus Omnitrophota bacterium; assembly: GCA_020346285.1. GTDB lineage: Bacteria > Omnitrophota > Gorgyraeia > JABMRN01 > RBG-13-46-9. The sequence continues at coordinate 71,537 of CP070780.1, forward strand.
GAAGGAACTATTTTGAGATTATTACTGCATACCTGTTGCGCGCCCTGCGCTATATACCCGGCCCGGGAAGCAAAAAAGAACAATTACATCGTAACAGGTTTTTTCTATAACCCTAATATTCATCCCTGTTCCGAATATATTAGAAGAAAAAGAGAAGCCGAAATTTATTTTAAATCCGAGGGCCTTGAGTTACTTGTTCCGGGATACGACACCGTTGATTTCTTTAGAAACATCAAAGCCTCGCGGTGCGGGGTTTGCTGGAATATAAGACTGGAGAGAACGGCCTCTTTCGCAAAAGAGAAAGGATTCGACGCTTTTACTACAACGCTTTTGGGAAGCCCTTATCAGGACCACGGCGTTCTCAAGGAACTTTGCGAAAATCTCTCCAAAGAAAAAGGTCTTAATTTCTATTACAAAGATTTTAGAATCGGTTTCGGGGAAGCGCATAAAGCGGCCGCGGAAAAAGGGATGTATTGCCAGAATTACTGCGGCTGCGTATTCTCGATGGTAGAGAGGGAAGAAGCTAAAAGAGCGAAAAAGCGATGCACTATATCGGTAAATCCTTAATATTAATCGGCATATTATTAATCGTCATCGGCATATTCTTCACGCTCGGCGGAAAGATTTCGTGGTTTGGCCGGCTCCCCGGCGATATTATTATTCACAAGAAAAATTTCACTTTCTATTTTCCCATAACAACCTGCGTTTTAATAAGCGTTATTTTATCCCTCGTATTTTTTCTATTTTTTAAACACAGATGATTTCCAGAAAACGCTTCCTTATTTTTCTTATAATCCCGCTTTTCCTTATCTCTTTTTCCAAATATTGTTATTCCCGGGACCGGGCGAATATCAGGGTTTGCGTGGCCTCAGGTAAAGACAGGGTTCTATTGAGGATAAAAGGCCCTTATAAGATAGAAAGCATAAATTCAGAGCTTACGCTTGATAAGGGCAGGGCTTTGAAAAGTGAATATATCGCGCCGACCAATAGTGGGTTGAAATTAGGCGATAGAGAATTTAAAATTTATGGAATAAGAATTATTCCGAAGAAAGACGCGGCAATTTTCATAGACAAAAACCGTTTTCGCGGTATCGTCCATATTATAAGAACCGAGCAACTCAAACTTTTGGTCGTAAACCACTTAGATATCGAAAAATACCTCTATGGCGTCTTATACCACGAAGTTCCTTGCCACTGGCCTATGGAGGCCCTGAAAGCGCAGGCAATAGCGGCAAGAACATTTGCATTATACAGGATAGAAAATATGCGCGATAGGGATTACGATGTTACAAGCGATATTTATTCTCAAGTATACGGCGGCATATTAAGCGAACGGCGAAGAACAAAAAAAGCCGTAAACCTTACCAGGGGCAAGGTTTTAACATATAACGGCAATATCATCCCTGCCTACTACCATGCTATGTGCGGTGGCCATACGGAGAGCGCGAAGGATATTTTCGGCATAGATTTACCTTCTTTGGGCGGGAAGGCCTGCCGTTATTGCAAGGGCGCGCCTCATATGTATTGGAAAAGAAAACTCTCATACAGGCAGGTCCAGGGATACCTGGATAAATACGGGATTAACGTTAAAGGTTTAAAACATATAGAAACGGGAAAGCGTAATAAATCAGGCCGCATAGAAAGCATTAAGGTAAAAGATTCAAAAGGCGCAAAAGAGATTAAAGGATATAAATTCCGCCTTGCCCTCGGTCCAAATGCAATAAAAAGCACTAATTTTACAGCAAAAATCACGCCCAAAGGCGTGATATTCAGGGGTAAGGGTTGGGGGCACGGTGTGGGCATGTGCCAGTGGGGCGTTTTCGGCATGGCCAAACGCCGCTTCAACCATAGAGAGATTCTCGAATTTTACTATCCACTGGCCAATATTGAAAAGTACGATGAAGTTATCGGATTTTGATTATAGCTTACCGGAAGAATTGATTGCGCAATATCCGAGCAATGCCCGCGGGGACGACCGGCTGCTCGTTTTGGACAGGGCGAAAAATTCTTTCAGGGAGAGGGTCTTTGCGGATATTGCCGATTATTTTAAGGAAGGGGACCTGCTTGTTTTAAATGACACAAAAGTCATTCCGGCGAGGCTTTTTGCGAGAAGAAAAACAGGAGCAAACGTAGAGATTTTTATAATAGATAAGACAAAAAATCCGGTTGAGGCGCTTGTCAGGCCCTCCGGTAGGATAAAAGAAAACGAAAGCGTTATCCTTGATTCCGGTGACGAGGCCAGGGTGCTGGGAAGCGCTGAAATAGGGAGGCTGGTTGAATTCAATAGACCGGTCGAAGAAATTTTAGAAAGATACGGCCATGTTCCGCTCCCGCCTTACATTACAAGGCGCGATGAGCCGGGCGATAAAAAAAGATACCAGACAATTTACGCAAAGGAAGAAGGCGCAACAGCATCGCCTACAGCCGGCCTTCATTTTACGGAAGATTTAATCGATAAGCTAAAGAAAAAGGGCGTTGAACTCGCCTATATTACCCTTCACGTGAATTACGGCACATTTGCCCCGGTCAAAGAAGAGATAGTGGAAAGGCATGAAATGCATTCGGAATTTTACCATATTTCGGAGGAAAATGCTTCTATTATAAACAAAGCGCGCAAAAGATGCGCGAAGATTTTTGCCTGCGGGACAACCTCTTTAAGAGCGCTCGAGACTTATGCCGATAGTAGGGCACACTTAAATGCCGATAGCAGTAGGGCACACTTAAGTGTGCCCTACTGCTGCAGCGTTTCGGGGTTTACAAATCTTTTTATTTATCCGGGTTTTAAATTTAAAATGGCGAACGTATTGATTACTAATTTCCACCTGCCGAAATCGACGCTTATTCTTTTGACGAGCGCGTTCGCGGGAAAGGATTTGCTTTTTAAGGCATACAGGTACGCGATTGAGAAAAGCTTTAGATTTTTTAGTTACGGCGATGCGATGTTAATTATATGAACCGTTTGCGATTTCCCGTTCAACCTGTCCCCGCAAGGGAGACAGGTTGAAATAGAAATCGCAAACGGTTCAGAAGACTATGAACTTTAAGCTATTACACAAAGACAAATCCAGTAAGGCGCGATTGGGGCTGCTTAATACCGCGCACGGCAAAGTTCACACCCCTTGCTTTATGCCTGTTGGCACGCAGGCCACAATAAAGACGCTTTCTAACGACGAAATGGAAAAGTGCGGCGCTGAAATGATTATGGCTAATGCCTACCATCTCTACCTCAGGCCCGGAGAGAAAGTGCTGAAGAAGGCAGGCGGCCTGCATAAATTTATGGCGTGGGACGGGCCTATTATGACCGATTCGGGCGGCTATCAGATATTCAGTCTCGCTGTATTAAGAAAGATTAGAAAAGAAGGCGTTGAATTCAAATCGCATATCGATGGCTCAAAACATTTTATGACACCCGGGCATATCATAAGGTTTCAGAAGGTGTTAGGAAGCGACATAATGATGCCTCTTGACGAATGCCTTCATTATCCCGTAAGCCGCAACAATGTGGAGGAGTCGCTTAAAACAACATTCGATTGGGCGAAGAAATCAAAGCGGGCACATGCTCGATCCCCTCACGAGAGGATTAAGCCTGCCCCGTGCAACGACACGGGGGTGAGGGGGCCTATGCTTTTCGGTATCGTTCAGGGTAGCACCTATCTCGACCTTCGCAAGAGAGCTATCGAAGAGATTGTCGGCCTCGATTTTGACGGTTACGCCATAGGCGGGGTTGCTGTCGGAGAACCCCAGGACCTGATTCACGAAGTAACGGAATATACTGCATCGGCTCTACCGCAAAACAAGGCGCGCTACCTTATGGGCGTCGGTACGCCACTTGATATGCTCGATGCAATTTCGGAAGGAGTGGATTTGTTTGACTGCGTTGTGCCTACGAGAAACGGAAGGAACGGACAGGCCTTTACCTGGAGCGGGGAATTGCAATTAAGAAACGCGCCTTTTAAGGAGGATTTCGCGCCCGTTGACAAAAAATGCTCCTGTTATACATGTAGAAATCATACACGCGCTTATATAAGGCATTTATTTAATACAGGCGAGATTTTAGGACTTCGTCTTGTGTCATTGCATAATATTTATTTTTATGTTAAACTTATAGAATCTTCGCACAAGGCAATTAAGGAAAATCGGTTTAAGAAATTTGTTAAGGATTTCAAAGCAAAATATAACTGTTCGAGGTTCGACCTCGCTCATGAGCGAGGTCGAACCTCGAACAGTTAGTTCGAACAATAAGGAGGTAAGAAATGTTAAACGCTTATGCGCAAGCTGCCCAAGGTTCGGGCCAGCAGGCCGCGAGTCCGCTGGTTTCACTGATGCCTATAGTAATAATATTTGTTATTTTCTATTTTCTTCTTATCCGCCCGCAGAAGAAGGCGCAGGAAGAACACAAGAGAATGGTTTCCGAGTTGAAGAAGAATGACGAGGTTATTACAACGGGCGGCATATACGGGACGATTGTCAACGTTAAGGAGAATTCGCTTATTCTAAGAATAGACGATAACGTAAAAATCGAGGTTCAAAAAAACGCTATCGGAACAGTAAAAAAATCAAGATAAGGGGACGTTTCACTTTGCTATGTTGTGATACATCTCTTGCGACGAAAGGTGGAGGCGAATGGTTAGAAATCTAAAGTGGAAGATTGTTTTAGTTGTATTAGTTGTCGGTTTTGCGCTGTGGATGGGATATCCGCCCCTGGACATATCCGACAAGGAAGGCAACGTAGTTCAGAAGGGAAAGGTTAATTTAGGATTAGATTTGCAAGGTGGTATGCACCTTGTCCTCAAAGTCGATACCTCTAAATTAAGCGCTGAAGAGGCAAAAGACGCGCCGGACAGGGCACTCGAGATAATTAGAAACAGGATTGACCAATTTGGCGTGATGGAGCCCTCTATCCAGAGACAGGGTAAAGACAGGATCGTTATTCAGCTTCCGGGGATAACGGACAGGGAGAGGGCGCTGAAACTTGTCAAAAGTTCGGCTCATTTAGAATTCAGGCTTGTTTCCGATAATCCCGAGCTCATAAAGAAAGCGTTTGCCGGCGAGGATGTAGAAGGTTACGAGCTCAAGACGTTAAAAACGAGAGAGGATGAGACAGAGAAACTTCTTTTAGAGAAGAAAGCCGCGCTTATGGGCGACACCCTGGTTGACGCGACTACAGAATTCAGCCAGACAGCTTTTAACCAGCCCTATGTTTCAATTGAATTGAATAACGAAGGCGCTCGCGCTTTTTCCGAGGTTACCGGAGCGAATGTCGGCAAGAGGCTTGCCATCGTGCTGGACGGTACCGTATATAGCGCGCCTGTAATCAGGGAAAAGATTCCTTCGGGCCGCGGCCAGATAACAGGCAATTTCTCTGTTCAGGAAGCAAGCGACCTCGCGATAGTGCTGCGTGCCGGCGCGCTGCCGGCTCCCGTAGAAGTTATAGAAGAAAGAACAATCGGCCCGACCCTTGGCAGGGATTCCGTAAGAAGGGGAATAAGAGCGATTATTACGGGAGGGATTGCGGTTCTCGCCTTCATGGCTATATATTACCTGCTTTTAGGGCTAATTGCCGATTTCGCGCTTATTCTTAATATAATTTTGATTACGGGTGCCTTATCTTATTTCCACGGCACATTAACGCTGCCGGGCATAGCAGGCCTTGTCCTGACAATAGGTATGTCGGTTGACGCTAATGTTCTCATATTCGAGAGAATAAGAGAAGAATCCAATCTCGGAAAGTCAATCCGCGCCGCCATACAGAGCGGTTTCCAACGCGCATTCCGGACAATACTGGATGCCAATATTACCACCCTCATAACAGCGCTTATACTTTTTCAGTTCGGGACAGGGCCGGTAAGAGGATTCGCGACTGTCCTTAGCATAGGCATCATATCGAGCATGTTCACTGCCATTGTCGTAACAAGACTTATTCTGGATTTGCTTTCGACTGGTAAGAAAAAACTTAGCAGGCTTTCGATGTTGCAATTTGTAAGAAATTTAAGAGTCAACTTCATAGGCATAAGAAAAATAGCGTATATAATTTCCATTGCTTTGATTGCTATAGGCATGTTTAATTTTGCCAAAAGGGCAGAAAGAAATTATGGCATAGATTTTACCGGCGGGGTCTTGCAGCAGTATAAATTCGAGAAGGTTATTCCTCTCGAGGATATAAGAACGACTTTGGGCGAAGCCGGTTCAAAGGACATTCCGATTCAGCAATTTTCCGATAAAAGAGAGATTTTGATAAGGACTCAAAGCGATAATTCCGCCCGGATTATGCAAAAATTTGACGAAACATTTAAAGATAACAAATTTGAAGTAATGAGGATAGAAAAGGTGGGGCCTTCCATCGGAAAAGATTTAAGAGAGAAGGCCATAAAGGCGGTAATCTTCGCCATGCTCGGGATATGCCTTTATGTATCTCTCAGGTTCGAATTCAGATTTGCCATAGCGGCGATTGTGGCGCTTTTTCATGATGTCTTCATAAGTCTCGGCGCCATAGCCCTTACCGGAAGAGAGCTTTCCATACCTGTTGTAGCGGCGCTTCTTACGATTGTGGGTTATTCAATAAACGATACAATCGTTGTATTTGACAGGATACGGGAAGATAGAAAACTTATGCGAAAAGCCGCATACAAGGAAATTATAAATACAAGCATAAACCAGACGTTTTCGCGCACTCTTCTTACTTCTTTAACAACGCTTATCGTTGTTTGCGCGCTCTATTTTTTCGGCGGCGATGTTATTAACGATTTTGCTTTTGTGATGCTGGTAGGTATTATCTCCGGCACATATTCGTCGATTTTTATCGCGAGTCCCATTTTGCTCGATTGGCCGTCTAAACGCGCAAGGTAACTATGAACCGAGTCTGGCGTATCAAGGCCTCGCATCCCGAATTAAGGCAAACCCTGGCAAGGTCCTTAGGCATCTCTTCCATTACCGCCCAGCTTTTGATAAATCGCGGCATAAATGACGAAATGCAAGCGCACCATTTCTTGTACGGAGACCTTCGTTCGTGCCACGACCCGTTCCTTTTGAAAGACATAGATAAATCCATAGCCCGAATAAAGCGCGCCATCAGGGAAAAAGAAAATATCCTCGTCTACGGCGACTATGATGTTGACGGCATCACGGGCGTGGCGCTTCTAAACATAGTTCTTACCCGCTTAAAAGCGAATGTCACAACCTATATCCCCAACAGGCTTGAAGAAGGTTACGGGCTTAACGCGGGCGCCGTTAACCTGGCACATCGCAAGAAAATTTCCCTCATCATAACCGTTGATTGCGGCATAAGCGGCCATAAAGAAATAAATCTGGCCAATAAGCTTGGCATAGATGTTATAGTAACAGACCACCACGAGATTAAAGATAAGTCCTTACCGAAAGCGTATTCGATAATAAACCCGCTCCAGGAGGCCTGCCGGTATCCCTTTAAACATTTGTCCGGGGTGGGCCTGGCCTATAAATTAGCCCAGGCGCTTTTGGAAGGGACGCGTTCCTGCGTAGAGGAGCACCTGGATTTGGTTGCCCTGGGTACGGTAAGCGATTTATCTATCCAGAAAGGCGAGAATAGAATACTTACAAAGTGGGGTTTGAAAAAATTGAACGATACCGGAAAAAAAGGCATAAATGCGCTCATAGAGGTCTCGGGCTTGAAAGGAAAGGATATCTCTTCGAGGCATATAGGTTATATTTTAGGGCCCAGGATAAACGCTATGGGTAGAATCGGCTCGCCCGACGTGGCTTTGAAACTACTTTTAACAGACGACAGAAATGAGGCCTCGCGCCTGGCCGGTATTTTGAACAACGAGAACAAGAACAGGCGAAAAATAGAAGCCCGGGTTTTAGACGAGGCCATGGAAAAGGTAAAGAGAGAAATAAATTTTAAAGATTCCAGGGTAATAGTTCTTTCGAGCCCGAGCTGGCATGCGGGCGTTATAGGCATCGTCGCAAACCGTATTATAGAAAAATTTTACAGGCCGACGATTATGATAGCCATACAGGGAAAAATCGGCAAAGGCTCGGGAAGGAGTATCGACAATTTCCACCTTTTTAACGCCGTTAATTCATGCAAGTCGCTCCTGATAGATTTCGGCGGGCACGAAGGCGCGTGCGGCTTATCGATAGAGGCGAAGAATATAAAGAAATTTACGAATGATATCAATAAGTTCGCCAGGGATGAAATTCTTGACGAAGATTTATATCCCCGGTTGCATATTGATATAGAGGTTGAGCTTTCAGAATTGAGCGAGAAGCTCATAGAAGAATTAGAGCTTCTTTCGCCCTTCGGGCCCGAGAACCCGCGCCCAATCTTTTCTTCCAGGGGCGTGGAGCTTAAGAACGAACCGCGAAGAATAGCAAAAAGCGGTTTCAAAATGTGGGTTACGGATGACAATATTGTGTGCGAGGCGATAAGTTTTCGAGCCGAAGGCATGAGCATGCCCTACAAGGGCTCGAAGGTTAATCTTGTTTATTCCCCGTCAATAAATATGTGGCAGGGTTTGCCTTCATTGCAGCTTGACTTGAAAGATATGAAGATGGTTGTTTAAATGGTGATTGAGGTTCGACCTCCTCCGGAGGTCGAACCTCAATCACGTCTACACGGCTTTTTTAACTTTGCCTGCTTTCAGGCATTTGGTGCAAACACGCACCCTTTGCCGTTTACCCTTGATGATGGCGCGCACCATTTGCAGGTTGGGCAGGAAGCGGCGGCGGCTTATGCCGGTTATGCGTTGACCGACACCGCCTTTTTTCTTAGCAAGACCGCGCCTGGTGATACTTCTACCGGCAACAGGTCTTTTTCCGCAAATAAAGCAAACTTTTGACATTTTATGACAATATTTTGGGGGACAGATCTAGAGAATACTACACATTCTTTTTACAAGACCTGTCTCCATAGGTTGATAAGTTGAACAGTAATAATATCACACAAAAGCATCCAGCGCAAGGGAAAAGAATAAATAATAGAGGTTCGACCTCCGGAGGAGGTCGAACCTCTATGACCTCCTCGACCTCCGGAGGAGGTCGAACCTCTATGACCTCCTCGACCTCCTGCGGAGGTCGAACCTCTATGGTCTCGATACCGGATATAAGATACTTGAAGGGCGTCGGCCCTAAAAGGGTTGGGCTTCTGAATAGATTAGGGATAAACACCGTAGAAGACCTCCTGTATTATTTGCCGAGAAGATATGAGGATAGAAGCAATTTTACGCTTGTCAGGGATTTGAAGATAGGCGAGTATCAGGCCGTAAAAGGAAAGATTCTTACCCAGGGCGCTCATATAACAAAGAGAAGAATCAACGTATTCCAGATAGCCCTCGCCGATAAGACAGGCATAATTTACTGTGTTTGGTTCAACCAGCCGTTTTTAAAAAAATTCTTTAAAACCGGCCAGGAGCTGATGGTTTACGGTAAGGTTGAGAAATACGTTAAACTTCAAATCAACCATCCCGAATACGAATTTGTAAAAACAGGCACCGGTTCTTTAAATATCGGAAAGATTGTCCCAATATATTCTCTTACTCAGGATGTGAGCCAGCAATATCTAAGATTTTTAGCGCGCGAGGCAATCGAGCGTTTTTTGTTTTCCGCCAATGAGAGGCTCCCGGCCTATATAAGGGCCAGAAGGCATTTGGCTGACATTCGGTTCGCGATTCGAAATATACATTTTCCGGTTTCATTCGAAAATCTGGATAAGGCCTATAAAAGAATTGTCTTTGAAGAGTTTTTTATACTTCAGCTTGCGCTCGCTTTAAAAAAGAAGAAAGTAAAGACAGGCGCTCCGGGCATACGCCACAAGCTGGACGCGGGCCTTATCGATTCCTTTAAGAAATTATTTCCGTTTGAACTTACGCAATCCCAATTAAAAGCGATAAATGAAATACAGATTGATATGGCAAGCCCGAAACCCATGAACCGCCTTTTGGAGGGCGACGTAGGAAGCGGGAAAACCATAGTCGCGATATACGCGCTTTTATTAACGGCGCAGAACGGGTATCAGGCATCTATCATGGCTCCGACCGAAATTTTAGCCAAGCAGCACTATGTTAATATAAGCGAGCTTTTGATGCCGCTCGGCGTTAATATAAGGCTTCTGGTTAGCGGGTTAAAACCCGCCAAAAGACTCGAGATAGAAAATGAGATTAAGAGCGGGGAAACCGATGTTGTAATAGGGACACACGCGCTCATATGGCAAGGCGTTAAATTCAAAAAGCTGGGGCTTGTTGTTGTTGACGAACAGCACAAGTTTGGCGTAACCCAGAGGCATGTTTTAAGAAAAAAAGGCCTGAATCCGGACGTGCTTGTCATGACAGCCACGCCGATTCCGCGGACGCTCGCCCTGACCATTTACGGCGACCTGGATATCTCCGTTATTAAAGAACTGCCGAAGGGGAGGTATCCGATTTCAACCTATTGCGCTTCGGAAGATAAGCGGGAGTCAGTTTATAATTTTATCAGAGAAGAAGTGAAAAAGGGGCGCCAGGCTTACATAGTTTATCCGAAAATCTGGTCAGGGAAGAAGGCCGGGTCAACCTATGAGGTTGAGCCGGTATCAAGCGGTTTGAAAGCCGCCGCGGCTATGTATAACAAGCTCCAGACAGAGGTTTTCCCGGATTTAAGATTAGGGCTGATACACGGCAGGATGCTAGTCAAAGAGAAAAATGATATTATGAAAAAATTCAAGGATAAAAAAATCGATATTTTACTTTCGACAACGGTTATCGAGGTAGGCATAGACGTCGCCAACGCTTCGTGCATGCTCATAGAAAACGCCGAGCGTTTCGGGCTTTCGCAGCTTCACCAGCTAAGAGGCAGAATCGGGAGGGGCGCTTACCCTTCCTATTGCATACTGTTAGGCAATCCGAAGACAGAAACGGCTAAGAAAAGATTTTATACAATGTCCGAGACGCAGGACGGCTTTGAGGTTGCCGAGCAGGACCTGGAATTACGCGGGCCGGGCGAATTTTTCGGGACCAGACAGCACGGCCTTCCCGAGCTCCGTTTTGGTAACATATTGAGAGATTTTGAGATAATGGAACAGGCCCGCGCCGAGGCATTTCAGATGGTTAGAGAAGACCCGTATTTAAGAGACCCACGGAATATTTTTATTCGCGATACTCTCAAAAAACGCTTTGCGGGGAAGTTGGAGCTGATAAGCGTAGGATGAATTTCAACTATTCAAATAGGAAAGCCCCAAATCTTCACCATTCCAATATTCTTGAGAATATGAGAATAGTTCAACCCGGTTCAACTACTAGATATTGACCTTATCTCAAAGTTTATGATATACTAAAACAGTAATAAGAGGTATAGCAAATGACTGGAAAAAAGAGTTTTACGTTAGTAGAATTACTGGTAGTAATAATTATAGTCGGTATCCTGGCTGCGGTTTCGATTCCTATATTTCGGGCATACATATGGAAAGCTAGGTTTGCCGAAGTATTCGCAACTGTCGACCTGATTGTCAGCGCTAAAAGGGCTTATCGTGTAGAGCACGGAACTTATAATGGAATTCCTCCTTATGCTTCAGACAGCCAATGTTATGCAGGCAATGGATACGCAGCCGGAAGCACGCGAGTACAACAGGACTTAGGCATTGAAGTAGATGAGAACTCTTTTTTTCAATATCTTATTTATCCAAGCGGCCCATGGCCAAATGCTACTGTTATTAAATTTAGGGAACCAGGATATTCATTGGCATGGGTCTACAACTACACTACTAAAACCTGGTACCGACATACAGCTGATCCCGACGATGGCGGTCCTGCAGAAAAATATTTCACTCCTCCATAAAAAATTATATTGACATCCCAACCTGACAGAATAATCTTGAAATAACCAAGATACAATAATCAAACAATGATAAAAATCCGAAATCTGAATATCGAAATCCGAAACAAATCCGAATTACCAAAATTCGAATGACCGAAACAAGCCTACTAACTCTTGGCCTCAAACAAATAATTCCATAGCTCTAAACTTCTTGAGGATTCAGAATTGTTGTGTTATATTATGGCTTTTAGGAAGTCCCTTTTATGAGAATAATCGGCGGAAAATATAGAGGTAGAATCTTAAAAATGCCGAAGGGCGTTAAGATACGGCCTACGCAAGATAAGGTTCGGGAGGCGGTATTTAACATTATCAAGGCCGGAGTCCCGGAAGCGAGGGTTCTCGACTTATATGCAGGTAGCGGCGCATTCGGCATAGAAGCGCTTTCGCGAGGGGCTTATTCTTCAATATTTGTTGATAATAATATTAAGTGTATAAGGGCTATAAAATCCAATCTTTTGGCTCTTGGCGATAGTGCCCGGCTCGAGGGGGACAGGCCTAAGTTCGAAGGCGGGACAGGCCTGAGTTCGGCGCGAGGGGCGTCCCTACTCGTTAGGCTGGATGGGGTTAGGTCGATTTCGAGGTTTAAAAGGGAGAATAAAAAATTCGATATAATCTTTCTCGACCCGCCTTATCACGAGGGTTTAGCAAGAAATTGCTTGATAAAAATAGATGCCTGTGATATATTATCACAACGCGGTTTTGCTATCTGTGAACATTTTAAGAAAGACATTATGCCTGAAAGAATAGGTAACCTCTTACTCTTTAAAAATAAGAGATACGGGGATACCGTGCTGTCATTTTACAGGAGAGAAAAGTGAATAGGCGCGTAATTTACCCGGGGACGTTTGACCCCGTCACGTATGGGCATCTGGATATCATAGAAAGGGCGTCAAGGATTTATGACCGGGTTTTCGTAGGCGTCGCTCATAGCAAAGAAAAGCGTCCGCTCTTTAGCGTGGAAGAAAGGGTATCCATGCTTAAAAGGGCGACAGCGCATTTAAAGAATATAGAAGTAGAGGATTTTGACGGGCTCGTTGTCGATTACGCAAAGAAAAAGGCCTCGCGCGTAATTATAAGAGGCCTTCGCATGCTTTCCGATTTTGAATTTGAATTCCAGATGGCTCTGACCAACAGAAAATTAGCCGAAGAGGTTGAAACAATTTTTATGATGACCAGCGATAGCCATGCTTACCTTTCCAGTAAACTTATTAAGGAAGCCGTAAGCCTCGGCGCGGATGTTAAAAGCTTCGTCCCTTCATTTGTAGCCGATGAGCTCAGGAAAAAATTAAGGCACAGATGTCATCCCTGCGAAAGCAGGGATCCATAGATTCCCGCTTTCGCGGGAATGACAACTGTGATATTACAAATGAAAAGCCAGATAGAAGCGTTAAAAGAAGCTGCTAAAGCCAACCCTAAAAAGATTATTCTTCCCGAAGGAAATGAGCCAAGGGTCCTTGAGGCAGCAGCGGCCCTTACCTCGCAGGGCATAGCGGATATAATATTAATCGGCAAGGAAGACGAAGTCAATAAGGTTGCAAAGGACTCGTCCGTTTCGCTTAAGAAAATCCGTATTATCGATCCCATGAAATACCCCCGACGGGAAAAACTGGTAGATACATTTTACAACTTGAGAAAACATAAAGGCATTACCAGAAACGAGGCCGAGGGCGCCGTTACAGGCAACCGGATATATTTTGGCGCTCTTTTGGTAAGGGCGGGCGTTGCGGACGGTTTTGTCGCGGGCGCAAGCCACACGACATCTAATGTTGCAAGGGCCGCTCTCTATTGCCTGGGCCTGGATGAAGACATAGGCGTTATGTCGAGTTCTTTTTTAATCGAGCTCTCCGGATCTCCCTATGGCGATAACGGGTTATTCATATTCGGAGATTGCGCCATAGTGCCCGACCCGAGCCCCGCGAGGCTGGCGGGTATAGCCATTTCTTCGAGCCGGCTTTATGAAGAATTTTTTAAACGTAAACCTTATGTAGCTCTTCTAAGTTATTCGACAAAAGGAAGCGCCCGCGGGGAATCCGTAGAAAAGGTTTTAAAGGCGCTCGAGATAATAAGGAAAAAAGCTCCGGGCCTGGCCGCTGACGGGGAACTACAGCTGGACGCAGCCATCGTGCCGGAAGTCGCCAAAATAAAAGCGCCCGCAAGCCGCGTCGCGGGCCGGGCAAATGTCCTTATATTTCCATGCCTTGACGCCGGCAACATTGCCTGTAAGCTGGTCCAGCGCATGGGAGAGGCGCGGATAGTCGGGCCGATTTTACAGGGCCTGACCAGGCCGTGCAGCGATTTATCGCGCGGTTCAGACGTAGAAGAAATTGTTGATACGGTAACGGCAACCGTTATGAGAGCTTGATGAGATGTTAATACTTGTTGTAAATTGCGGCAGCTCATCTTGTAAATATCAGCTCTTTGATATCGAGGTTCGACCTCCGAAAGAGGTCGAACCTCAAAAATCCCTTGCGAAAGGCACTATCGAAAGGATAGGCGGAAGAAATTCCGGCTGCAAGGACCATTACCAGGCCATTAAACTGATAAGTAACAAGCTGCCCTCGAGCAAAATAAAAGGAATCGGCCACAGGGTCGTTCACGGCGGCGAAAAATTCAAGGCAGCGGTTGTCATAAAGAAGGATGTATTGAAGTCGATTGAAAGAGCAAGCGAACTGGCGCCGTTACACAACCCGCCGTCTCTGGCAGGCATAAAGGCGTGTAAAAAATATTTCCCGGGGATACCGCAGGTCGCCTGCTTTGATACGGCATTCCATCAGTCAATGCCGGCTCATGCTTATATCTATGGCATACCCTTTCGTTTTTACAGGAAATATAAAATCAGAAGATACGGTTTTCACGGAACAAGCCATAGATTTGTTGCGAATGAAGCTTCCAGAAAACTCAAAAGGCCGCTCGGGAAATTAAAAATAATTACCGCGCATTTGGGTAACGGATGCAGCATGACAGCTGTTTTGCGAGGGAAGCCGATAGATACAACGATGGGATTTACGCCTTTAGAGGGTCTTTTGATGGGAACGCGAGGGGGAGATTTAGACCCGGCCATAGTTACGTTTTTAATGGAAAAAGAGAAACTGACTACATCGGAAATTAACGAGATTCTTAATAAAAAAAGCGGGCTTTTGGGTATTTCCGGGGTAAGTAACGACATGAGAGACATACTGGTTAAAATGAAAAAAGGCAATGCCCGGGCGGGCCTTGCCTTTAGAATTTTTGTTTACAGAATTAAGAAGTATATAGGCGCCTACCATGCTATAATGGGCGGATTGGACGCGGTTGTTTTTACGGGCGGTATCGGCGAGAATCTGCCGGGCTTAAAACAAATGCTTTCCAGGGACCTCCGGGGCGCTCTCGGCAGCAAAACGAAATTTTTAATAATACCTACGAACGAAGAGCTTTTGATAGCAGAGGATACTTACAGGTTGATAACGTAAAGGAGTAAAAAATGGCAAATCCGAAACGCCGGCACTCTAAACAGCGCGGCAGGCTTAGAAGGACATTTTATAAAATAAAGGCGAAGAATTTATCCAAATGCCCGCAATGCGGCAAGTTTAAACTCTCGCACAGAATATGTCCTTTTTGCGGATATTACAAGGGCAAGGCCTGCGTTACCATATTGAGTAAAGAAGAAAAAAAGAAAGAACGCGACAAGAAGAAGACAAAGAAATGATAAAAATTGCTTTAGACGCAATGGGCGGCGACAGGGCGCCGCGAATGGCTGTTGAAGGCGCGGCATGGGCTTCGCGGGAACTGGACTGCCATATCGTTCTTGTCGGCAAGGAACGCAATATCAGGAAATTTCTGGTTAAAACCGATTATTCCAAAGAAAAGATATCCATAACGCACGCCCCCGAGGTAATTAAGATGGCCGACCCTGCCGCTGTGAGCGTGAGGCGAAAAAAGGATTCTTCGATTTCGGTCGGTATCGAGATGTTAAAGAAAAAAACAGTCGACGCTTTCATAAGCGCCGGGAATACGGGAGCCGTGGTCTGCGCGGCAGCGCTCAAGTTAAAAACGTTACCCGGCATCGAGAGGCCGGGCATAGGCATTGTGATGCCGACCTTAAAAAAACCCTGCATTATCATAGACGTCGGCGCCAATATCGAGGCAACGCCGCGTCAGCTTTTACAATATGGCATTATGGGTTTATCCTATTCCAAATACATATTGGGTATAAAGGATCCGATTGCCGGGTTGTTGAATATAGGCCAGGAGGAATCAAAGGGCACCGAACTTGTTAAAGAAGCGCGTCAGCTTTTTGAAAAAAGTAAATTGAACTTTTCGGGTAATATCGAAGCCAGAGACGTCTATAGGGGGAAGGTTGACGTTGTCGTATGCGACGGTTTTATCGGCAACATCCTTTTGAAGGTTACGGAGAGCTTTGCGGAAGCCACAAGCGCATTTCTGAAAAGGGAACTTACAAAAAGGCTCCTGCCGAAGATAGGGGCGATTTTAAGCCTCCCGGCTTACAGGGCTATCCGGAAAAAAATAGATTATTCCGAATACGGCGGCGCGCCGCTTTTGGGCGTTGACGGCAGGGTTATCATTGCGCACGGTTCCTCAAACGCAAAAGCGATAAAGAACGCTGTCCGCGCCGCTTGCGAATACGTAAAACATAAATTGAACCAGCATATTATCGAAGATTTGGAAGGTTTGAATGAGTGAGAGAAAAGTAGGCTTTATCGGCCTGGGAAAATATTTACCGGAGAACCGCCTGACCAATAAGGATTTGGAAAAAATCGTTGATACGACCGATGAGTGGATAAGAGAGCGCACCGGCATAAGAGAAAGAAGGATTGCCCGCGAAGACGAGGCAACAAGCGATATGGCGGTACACGCCGCTAAAGCAGCCCTTAAGAATGCCAAGCTAAAACCCGAAGACATAGACCTGATTATAGTCGCCACCATCACGCCTGATATGTTTTTTCCTTCCACGGCCTGTATAGTCCAGAACAGGCTCGGCGCTAATCATGCTCCTGCCTTTGATATAAGCGTAGCGTGTTCGGGTTTCATATACGGCATTGCCATAGCCAACCAATTCGTAAAATCCGGAATATATAAGCGTGTCCTGTTAATAGCGGCAGAGAAGATGTCAAGCGTAACGGACTGGAAAGACAGAGCAACGTGTGTCCTTATGGGGGACGGCGCAGGCGCGGCTATTCTCGGAGAAGTTGAAGATGGCGGTATTCTTTCGGTCTATCTCGGCGCGGACGGCTCAAAAGGCGATTTACTGAAGATGCCGGCAGGGGGCTCCAGATTACCGGCAACGGCCTCTACCGTTGAGGGGAGACTGCATTTTCTAAAGATGCAAGGGAATGAATTGTTCAGGCACGCCGTCAGGATTATGGCCAATGCCGCGTTAAAAGCGGCAGAGCCCCTCGGATTAAAGGGCGATGACATAAATCTGGTTATCCCGCATCAGGCTAATATTAGAATTCTAAACGCTGTCGCAAAACGTATGGGTATAAACCCCGCAAAAAAGGTGTATTTAAATATTGATAAATACGGCAATATGTCGGCTGCCTCGAGCGCTGTTGCCCTGGCCGAAGCTGTTGAAGAAGGCCGGGTTAAAAAAGGAGACATAATCCTTCTCGATGCCTTCGGGGCGGGACTTACATGGGGCGGGATTATTATTAAATGGTAGATGTAGCGTATATTTTCCCCGGGCAAGGGGCGCAATACGTGGGGATGGGGCACGAGCTTTACGGCGCCTATCCCGAAGCAAAGGAAATTTTTGATAAAGCAAACGAAATATTAAAATTCGATTTAACCAAACTCATGCTTGAGGGGCCGAAAGAAGACCTCACCCTTACCTCAAATTCTCAAGTCGCTATCCTGGTCCACAGTATCGCCGCTTTAAAAGTTCTTGAAAAAAACGCCGCGGAACTTTTTCTGCCTAAATTCGCGTTAGGATTGAGCCTGGGAGAGTACTCAAGCCTGGTCGCTTCAGAATGTTTAACCTTCGAAGACGCGGTAAAGCTTGTCAGAAAACGCGGCCGGTTTATGCAAGCTGCCTCGGAGAAGAATCCCGGTAAAATGGCTTCTATCATAGGCATGGAACCGGATGAGGTGGAGAAACTTTGCAGGGGATTCGGCTGCGAAATAGCCAATCTTAACTCACCGGGACAGGTAGTGATTTCCGGCAGTACGGCGAGCGTCGAACTTACGGCAAATATGGCTAAGGAAAAAGGCGCCAAAAGGGCGATAGTGCTCGATGTAAGCGGCCCTTTCCACTCCTCTCTAATGACGCCCGCCAAAGAAAAACTGGAAAAAGAGATAAATACCGTAACTTTTAAGGCGCCAAAATACCCTGTTATAAGTAACGTTACGGCAAAACCGACCCTTGACCCGGAAGAGATTAAACAAAATCTTATCTCACAGGTAAATTCAAGAACATTCTGGGAGGCCTCTATAAGATATGTCTCATCGCAGGGTATAAAGACATATTTAGAAATAGGCCCCGGCAATGTTTTAAAAGGCCTATTACGTAAAATCGACAAGTCCCTGGATGTGATGAGCTTCGGAAAGGGCGCCGATTTTTCAAGCTCTTTTCACCCGGCTTAAATCCAGATGAAAAAGCGCATCGTTTTTGGCATATTAATAACGGGTTTAAGCGGTATCATCGCTCAAATACTCATCTTAAGAGAACTGCTCATAACTTTTTACGGCAACGAACTGACCATAGGGATTATTTTAGCGAACTGGCTTATCCTGGAAGCGGTAGGGGCGTTCTTTTTGGGAAAAGGAATAGAGCGCTTCAAGAAAAAGCTCGAGGCATTTGTCGCCCTCATAATAATTTTTTCGGTTTCCTTTCCCATAGCAATCTATTTAACCCGGATTATAAAAGAGGTTATGGGGATTATCCCCGGGGAAGGCGTGGGCTTAATCCCTATATTTATTTCTTCATTTTTTATTCTTTTACCGGTAAGCATTTCTCACGGAGCATTATTTACTTTTGGTTGCAAAATATATTCTTTGTATTCTAAAAGAGAGCCCGCTGCCAGCGTAGGCAGGGTTTATATTTACGAAACCCTGGGCACGATTGCCGGAGGGGTCGGCCTAACTTACCTTCTTATCCCGTATTTTCACTCCATAGAAACAGCGCTGGGCGTATCTTTATTAAACATCATTCTTTGTATCTATCTTAAACCCGCAAGAATTTTTTCCGGCATCTCGGTAATACTTCTTGCTTTAATCGGTTCATTAATTTTTAGCGGGGCCAAGGACAAAATCCATGCCTCTTCGATAAATGGCCAATGGAAAGGACAGAAAGTGCTGCATTACCAGAATTCCATATACGGAAATGTAGCGGTTACCAGGAGACAAGGGCAATATACCTTCTTCTCTGACGGCATTCCTATAATTACCAGCCCCTCTCCCGATACGGTTTTTATGGAAGAATTTGCGCATTTGCCTTTGCTTTCCCACCGCCGGCCGGAAGAGATACTTGTTATCAGCGGCGGGGCAGGGGGCATGATAAATGAAATCCTGAAACATCCTTCCGTAGAGAGGGTTGATTATGCCGAACTTGATCCTTTAATTTTAGAGGTAGTGGAGAAATTCGTCACGCCGTTAACGAAAACCGAGCTACGCGATAAAAGAGTAAATATCAAATACGTCGATGGCAGGTTATTTGTAAAAAATACCCCCCGGAAATACGATTTGATTTTAATCGGATTATCGAATCCTTCGGACCTCGGGATAAACCGGTTTTTCACAAAAGAATTCTTCGCTTTGGCTAAAAAGAAACTGAAAAAAGAAGGAATATTGGTAATCAGCTTACCCGGCTCCCTGACTTATCTGGGTGAAGAACTGCGCGACCTCAATGCTTGTATCATCAATACCCTTAAAGAGGCCTATCCTTATGTGCGGATAATACCGGGTGACTTTAATCTTTTTTTGGCCTCGGCATCCCGGGAAGTAACTTTAGCCGATCATGCGGAATTTGGAAAGAGGCTAGGCATGAGAAAGCTTAAAGTCAGCTTCCTCACACCCGCTCATATCGAGTATAGATTGTCACCGAAACGGGTAAATTGGTTTTTGCAGTCTATCGAAGGCGGGACCGAAAAGATTAATCGAGATTTCCTGCCGAGAGGATTATTCTATAACCTCTCTTACTGGAACGCCCTTTTTTCTCCCCGGACGCAAAAGATATTTAAAGTATTTGAGAAGATAAGCCTGCGGCTAATTATTATTCCGGTTGCCTTATTTACGGTAGTTTTTTTATTATTTGCTTCTAAAGTCAGAAGAATATTTAACTCGAGTATCCCATTATGCATAACTGCTACCGGTTTTGCCGGAATACTCTTTAATCTGGTCCTCATCTTTGCTTTTCAGGCGCTCTATGGATACGTTTTTCACTGGATAGGGCTCTTGGTAACAACCCTAATGGTTGGAATAGCGGCAGGAAGCTTGAGGATGACTTCGCTCTTAGGGCGGATTAAAAACGAATTCGGCACATTTATAAAGCTCGAGGTGTTCATCATTCTTTTTTCCGCTAGCCTGCCGGCATTACTTCTCATTTTTCACCCTTTAATTTTTATAGCCCTTTCTTTCATTTCCGGTTTTCTCGTCGGTGCGCAGTTCCCGTTGGCTAACAAGATGTATTTAGCTCTTAGCGCAAAACGAGAAACGCCTGATTTGAGCGGCACGGCAGGCCTGCTTTATGGAGCTGACCTGGCCGGCGGCTGGCTCGGAGGTATTATCGGGGGCGTAATACTTTTACCCCTTTTAGGGCTTTTTGGAACGTGTATGGTAGTGGTTACGCTTAAGGCAGCGAGCTTGATTATACTTGCTGCGTCTGCGCGGAGCGCGGGTTGCAATCCCGCCTGGAGGCATAAAATATGAAAGAAAAAAGAGCTAAAATTCTGGTTTGTGACGATGAGATAAGCATTATCGAGGTTCTTAGAACAGTATTATCCGAAAAATACGATGTTATTACCGCTGAAAGAGGCCAGCAGGCAATCGAGCTTTTCAGAAAGGAATTTCCCGATTTAATTATATTAGACGTGTCAATGCCGGGCATGACGGGTTTCGAGGTGCTGGATAAAATAAAGGACCACCTGGAAGAAAAATACATCCCTGTCATATTTCTAACCGCAAGCATAAAGATAGACGATAAATTGAAGGCGCTTCACGGAGGGGCGGTGGATTATCTCGTAAAACCGGTATCCCCGGATGAATTAATAGCGCGCATACAGAACTTTTTGGAATTGAAGAAAAAGCACGACACGTTAAAGAAAGAGGCAACCTTTGACTGGCTGACGGGGGCTTTGAATAAAGGTTATTTTTTGAGAAGGGCAAAGGAGGAACTTGAAAAATCGCAGCGGAATAAAGTTCCTCTAACATTTATGTTAGTAGATATAGACCATTTTAAAGAGATAAACGATACGCTGGGGCATCTGGCGGGTGATAGGGTTATATGTGAATTTGCGGAAAGATTAAAACATTTTGTGCGTAAAATCGATGTTATAGGCCGTTTCGGAGGAGATGAATTTATGTTTGTACTGTCGCACAAAACCGGAAAAGAAGCGCGCCTTGTAGCCGAGAGATTAAAAAAGGCAATGAAAAAACCGATTATCTTTGAAAAAAACAGGATTAACCTTACATTCAGTATGGGTATAGTAGAGATTGAGCAAGCCCAAACAATCGATATAAAAGAACTTTTAACACTTGCGGATAAAGCTCTTTATGAGGCAAAAATGAAGGGTGGAGATCGCTACGTGATAAAATAAAAATCAAACGCTTTCCTGTCGCTTTTTACGTATAAAAAATTCTATTGTTTTGTCAAGAGTCGCCAGCATTCCTTCGTCTATTTTGCTCGTGCTAACGGCTGTTTCATAATTACCTTTTATTCCTGAGATTGGCCTGCATCGTATAACTATAGCGTGAAAACTAATCTCTCCCTTAAGAAGGGGCGTTTTCAGATTTATTTCGAGCTCGTAGCCGGGCTTGAAATAATGCGAAGAATAGAAAAGCACGCCGGATTTACTCATGTCCCTTACAGTGGTAACATCCCATTGCACAGGCGAAACCATGGGCTTTATTTGCCTGAATCTTATGATGCAAGGCCGCTCGATTCTCTTGTCGCGCCTTTTTTCTTTCCCTGGTTCCTGCATGCCTCTTCTCCGGTTTCTATATTAGAGTATACCAGATAATATTTGAAAATTAAAGTAAGAAAGCGAAAAATGTGATATAATAACAAATATGGCCGAGAATTTAATTAAGAAGTTCGAAGAAACCGCGATAAAGCATTCTCACAAAATTGCAATTCAATATAAAACCGGCGAAGGCGCATGGACAGAGATTTCTTATGGCAAGCTCAAAAGCAATATAGAGTCATTATCCGCGTTTTTATCAGAGCAGAATCTCAAAAAAGACGAAAAAGTCGCGATCTTGCTGGAAAACAGGCCGGAATGGCCTGCAATTTTTTTCTCCACTTTGTCTCTGGGCGCGATTTCTATCCCGATTAATCCGGAAGCAAGCCAAAAAGAGATAGAGAATATCCTGATAAATTCCGGATGCAAAATAGCTTTTGTAGGCGCCGGTTCATTCCTCCTGAAAGAAAATCTTGTAAAAAAACTCCCATTTATAAAAAAGGTTATTTCAATAAATTCCGACGCGTTTAAAAATATAACCGCCGTTCAACCGCGTAACTCGACCTGCGAGGGTGAACGGCGGGCTCGTCACGGGGATGACCTGGCATGCATTTTATACACCTCCGGAACCACTGACGAGCCGAAGGGCGTTATGCTTTCGCACAAAAATCTTCTATCCAACTGCGATTCCGTATATAAAACGGGCCTTATTACCGAGAAGGACAGCATTATTTCGGTCTTACCCCTGCATCACGCATATCCCCTGACAGTGACAATGCTTCTTCCGTTACTCTACGGCAGTAAAATTATATATCCCGGCACTATGAGAGGGGAAGCCCTTTTAGAGGCCATGAAGGAAATAAATCCTACGGTTTTTATTGCCGTGCCGCAGATTTTTTATTCATTCCATCAAAAAATTACGGAAAAATTTACGAAAATACCGTTTCCTTTCAATCTTTTACTCAAAATTATAACCGGATTTTTATATAAAATCAGAAATAAGACAGGTATGAATTTGGCGCGCTGCCTATTTTACAGTCTCCACAGGAAATTCGGCAAATCAATGCGCTTATTTGCCTCCGGCGGGGCAAAACTTGACGAAAACATCGAGAGGGATTTATTTAAATTCGGATTTACGATACTGGAGGGTTACGGCCTCACCGAAACATCCCCGGTCCTGACCTTTAACCCCCTGAAAAAGCCGAAGATTGGCTCGGTAGGATTACCCGTACCGGGCGTAGAATTAAAAATCGTGGATAAAGACGAGCAAGGTGTAGGCGAGGTCATTGCCCGCGGGACTAATATTATGAAGGGATATTACAAAAGGGAAGATTTGACCGCCGATGTCATAAAAGACGGATGGTTTCACACCGGCGACCTCGGCTATATTGACAGAGAGGGGTATCTCTTCTTAACAGGCAGGTCGAAAGACGTGATTGTATTGAGTTCGGGCTTAAATATAAATCCTGAGGAAATAGAACAGGCTTATTCCAAAGAAGCCCCCCTTAAAGAAATGTGCGTGTTTGAAGTCCCCGCTAAAAAAGGAGCAAAAGAAGCACATGTTCTCTGGGCGGTTTGCGTGCCCGACCTTGAATTTTTCAGAAAATACGGCGAGGTAAACTTGAGGCACGTCGTTAAAGAAAGATTTGATAATGTCTCGAGAACATTGCCGCCTTCTAAAAGGCTTATGGGTTTTTCTATAATACTTGACGAGCTTCCGCACACGCTTTTAGGCAAGATTAAGAGGTTTGCCGTCAAAGAAATCTATACGCCCAGGATAATCAAAGAGGAATATGCCCCCGGCGTTAAGAAATTATCAAGCGAAGACAAGAAACTCGCAGAATCTTATTGCGGTAAAAAAATAATAAACTATCTTAAGGAACAAACCAAAACAAAAGGGCCCGTAGTCCCGCCCGATTCCCTGGAAATCGACCTTGGCATAGATTCTTTAGGCAGGATTGACCTTGCCGTAGGTCTTGAAAAACTCTTTGATATAGAGATAAAAGACGAGATTATCGGCCAGGCATTTACCGTAAGGGATTTAATTCTCGGCATGGAATCGCTCTTGGCAAAGGGCGCCGAAGAGCTCGCCACCGAGGAAAAAGGAATAGTTTTTGACGGTAATTATTGGAAAAGGGTTCTCAATGTCCATCCTAAAAGCGAGAATCTGAAAAAGATTGATTTACGCCCGGGTTTCGTGTCATGGCTTGCCGGTTTTATTTTTACGTATTGGCACTGGCTGATTTTTAAACTCTTCTATAGCCTGAAAGTGGAAGGAAAAGAAAATTTTCCGAAAAGCGGCTCTTACATATTATACGTAAACCACACAAGCTACTTCGACGG
>CP070780.1:95914-103089 GCA_020346285.1 Candidatus Omnitrophota bacterium
AACGCTGGTGCAGAACTTTTTTAATTATATCCAAATTTAATTCCATGATGGATTTTTATCAGTATTATTTATTTAAAAAACTATTTACGAGTTCAATAGTCTGTTTTAAATTTGTTATTTTCATCAGATTCTCTTCCGGGATTTTTAGCTTATACCTCTTCTCGATAGATGCCAATATTTCCAACGCCATCATCGAATCCATGCCTAAGTTTTCTACAAAATTTGCTTCAAGAGTTATTTTCTCCGGTTCGATTTCAGTAATCCTTGCTACGATGGCCCTGATTTCATTCTCTAAGTTTTGCGCATTTCCTTCTGACATTTTAATCACCCCTAACTACATGGCTAAACCGCCGTCGATTGTCAACACTTGTCCTGTAATGTATCTTGCCTGCTCTGAAGCAAGAAAAGCCGCAATCTTTGCGACCTCTTCGGACCCTCCGAATCTATTTAAAGGTATGCTTTTCAAAAGCTCCTTTTTATAGTCCTCTTTTAAATCTTTCACCATATCCGTATCAATATAGCCGGGCGCTATTGCGTTTACTCTTATATTATAGGGCCCCACCTCCTTCGCTAAAGCTTTCGTAAGGCCTACGATACCCGCTTTACTTGCCGAATAATTCACCTGCCTGGGCATGCCTTTTGTGCCGGCAACAGAAGTTATGTTTATTATGTTTCCGCTTTTTTGCTTCATGAATGTCACAATTGCCGCCCTTATGAGATTGAACGCTCCCGATAAATTTGTAGATATAACCTCTTCCCAATCCTGCTCTTCCATAAGTATAAGCGCTTTATCGCGCAATATGCCGGCGTTATTCACGATTATATCCAATCTTCCGAATTGGCTCTTAACGCCTTCCACCATGACCTTTATGGCATTATAATCTTTCACATCCTGCCTGAAGGCAAGGATATTCCCGCCTTTTTCTTCGATTTCCTTCTTCAGTTTGAGCGCCTTATCTTCGCTTTTAAGGAAATTGAAAGCGACATTAGCTCCCTGCCGGGCAAACTCTAATACTATGGCCCGGCCTATGCCGCGTGAACCGCCTGTAACTATTGCGACTTTGTCTTTGAGGAACATTTATTTTTTTTCCTATTTTTTACGGCATTTTTCTTTATATTCTCGATTTCTTTCTCCGTAAAGAATTTATAGCCGCAGAAAAAATCCGACAATACAATGCCATGCCTTGCCGCTATAGTTTTAATCTCTTCTATTTTTTCTTCGGTTATATTACCGCGGCCGATCGAATACGGCTCAAATTTATTTTCAAATGTAAGCGCCATCGTCTCTGCAACGCAACCAAACACGCCCTTTGCAGGGACTATATGCGCCAATTCTTTGCTTTTTATATCCTCCATATGCGCAATTCTGGCCAACCCGCCCTCAAAAACCAGGATATCGTCTCTTATCTGCGTTATCTCCCTGGCTATATCCGCCGGCATGGCAATATCGCATACCACCGCGCCCGGTTTGAGATGCACCGGATCTATGACGGTTGTAACCGCGCTTGTCGCGGTCAGGACTATATCGGCGTCTAGAACGGCGTCTTTAGTATATTTAAAAATTTTAACTTTAGCTTTGCCGTAATTTGTGATTAAATTTGCGAATTTTTGAAGTTTCCCCTCATTTCTTGCGGCTATATTCAGCTGCTTCACCTTCTTCGATAAAATCTTTGTACATATAGAGCCGATATCGCCTGTCGCGCCGATAATTGCAGCTGTAGAAGCCGGCAAAGAAATGTCCATAAGACGTACCGCCTTATATATGCCCTCTAAAGCTAACGCGGCTGTTAGCGTATTGCCGCTTGTCAACGGCACATCCACTCTTTTTGAAAGAACCTCGCCCTCGTTTCCCACGACGGAAGTAAATCCGCCTAAACCCACGATTTTTGCGCCTCTCTTCTCGCAGACCCTTATGGCTTCTTCTATCAAATCAAGCACTCTTTCTTTGATAATAGATGCTATTTGAACCGGCAAAAGCGGCAACGCCACAATTTCACCGCTTATTATCGGCCCCGAAGAGGACCGTATCTTGTTAAAAGA
The DNA here is from genome assembly GCA_020346285.1 of Candidatus Omnitrophota bacterium. Classification (GTDB taxonomy): domain Bacteria; phylum Omnitrophota; class Gorgyraeia; order JABMRN01; family RBG-13-46-9. The sequence goes on from CP070780.1 coordinate 97,955, forward strand.
GCACAGCCGATAAGGCCGGAATTTTAGCATTATATTTTTAACCGTTTCTTTAGGCAATATTTTCGCAAACTTACTCCAGAACCACAGAAAGTCATAAAATGACTCTATGCTAATAGGATGCACTATAAATCCGAATTTATCCATGTCTTTGTATCAACAATGCTGAATTTGAACCAGTTGGGCTGAAAGAATTAATTAAAATCTTATCTACCCTCTGTTCCCTTGCTTCATTTGGTACGTAATCCAAATCACATCTTCTATCCGGCTTTTCATAATTTATCGTTGGAGGAATAAAATTCTCCTCTAAAACTCCTATAGCAGCGCCAAGGTTCATCGCTCCGGAAGCGGAGAAGCTATCCCCTATCATAGATTTAATTGAGCTTATGGGAACGTCTTTTGCCTTTTTACCTAATATATTCGTTACGGCCCTCGTCTCCATAACATCGCAATCAAGGGTTGAATTTGCGCTTGCGCTTATATAATCAATGTCGTCTTTGGTAAGCCCCGCGCTCTCCAGGCAATATTTAATGGCCCCGGTCGCGCCTTCTGCCTTTGGGCTATATATATTCTTGCTTTTAGGGTCAAATGATGTTCCGTAACCGAGGACTTCGGCATATATTTTGGCGCCTCTTTCACGCGCATGCTCCAGCTCTTCCAGAATAACTATGCAAGCGCCTTCTCCCATCACAATGCCATTCCTCCGCTTGTCAAACGGGCAATTAATCTCTTTCTTTCCCTGCCTTGAGCCGGCAAGATGCCCTATTTTGTGAAATCCCTTATAAGTTTGCTCGCAAAGTTCCTCAACGCCGCCTGTTAAGACAATTTTGTATTCATATAGGTTTAGCATATTAATAGCATAATAAATAGCGTCTATGCTTGAACAAAAACCCGTGGAAACGGTGCTGTTGAAACCCTGTATATTGAATTTAATCGAAATCTGGCTTGCGGGCGAATTTATAACCGTATTCGGAAAAAGCGCGGGGTTTACCGCTCTCGGCCCTTCGCGCAATGCCTCCTTATCAAATTCGCTTATTGACCACACGCTGCCCATTGTAGAACCTAAAGACACGCCATAAAAATCTGTATCTTTTTCTGAAATAGGAAATTTAAGCTTTGAATCTTCCAATGCCAGTTTAGAAGCGCATAAGGTCAGTTTAGTAGTTCTATCAAGAAGCCTCAATCCTTTTGGCCCTAATATATCCTCCGGCTTAAAATCCTTGATTTCGCCCGCGAGTTTTGTCCTAAGATTAGATGTATCAAAGAGTGTAACCGGTTTCGCGGCTGAAATACCCGCTTTTAACGCTTTCCAGAATTCATCTTTTCCGATTCCGTTTGGCGCCATAACTCCTATACCGGTTATAACAATTCTTTTTTTCATGCTTAAAAATCTTTCAAAAAAAATAAACCGCAAGCGCTGCTTATTGCGTTACTTACGGTTTGAGTTTTCTTTATGGGCAATCCATTTATCGACGGTTGACTTTTTGAATCTCCATTTGGAGCCGACCTTGAAGCCGGGCACCTTGCCTTCTTGCGCATGCTTATAAATTGTAACCTTTTTCATGCGTAAGTATTTGGCGATCTCGTCGATTGTCATAAGACTTGATTTGGTATTTACAGCCATAATCAACACCTTCCCTATATTGTTTCTCCTGTATCGCTTAATACATTTTATTACACCTTGATATTATTTAATACAGCTTGATATACAGAAATAAGGGGTGATATTAAGTATACCTGATAAATTTGGGGTTTGTCAAGTTGAGGGGGTTTTATTCACCATTTCCGGGCGGCGCCGGCAAAAATGGCGGATTCGCGCTTTGATTTGAGGCTGCGGATGAAGGCCTCACCCTCGCCTTTCAGGATTTTATGCGAGAGTTTAAGATTTGCGCTTATATCTTTATTTATATGGTTTCTGAGCTTAAATGATACCGTGTCTTTGCCTGTAAGCTTCGCTTCTGCGCCAAATATTATGGCGTGAACCTTGCTGTTTTCATATTCAACTTCAAATATCAGGCGCGTATTTTTAATCTTCCATTTGCCGAATAGCGTAATTGTTTGTTTTACCGGCTTTGCTCTATGTGACAGGCCTATTCCGACTTCGTATTTGATATAATTATCCCTGAACAGGCCAAGGCCTGTCCTGAAGTTAAAGACGGAGTTGGTATTTCTATCCATTATATAGGATATTCGGCACTTATCTTTTATATTCCAGTGCCCCTTAAAGGTCAAAGTATGAATTTTCTTTAATTTTCTTATAAATTGCGCCTTTTGATACCTATATATAATCTCGTAGTTCTTATTTATTTCCCATATACCGTTAAAGGCCAGGATATCATGTTTTCCCTCTCTTTTCTTTGCTATAAAGGTAAGACGATTACATTTATCGGCCTGCCATATACCATGAAATTTCAGGGCATATGTGGATTGAACGCCTTCTTTTGTTCGCGTGGTAACGGCAAACAGGATGGAATTTTTATTTATATCTATTATATTGCCTTGCAATGTTAATTGGTCGCCGAAGGTCTGCCTTCCCCATTTATCAAGCGTCAATCTCAAATCATGATTGCCGGTCAACGACCATTTACCTTTAAGCTTAACCTGGTGGGGAATATTTACGTCGCGGGGAGCGGGGGCTTTTACGTGGTAGGATAATATATTGTTTTTATCGAGCCTGAACCGGCCGTCAAGAACTTTTCTAAAATAAGCAGGGCCGGTTTTTCTGAACCGTACGGTTTTTCCCTTTTTCTTTTTAACAATTTCTTTAACGACAAGCCTGTTATGCGGGTCGATTTCATATCTATATTTCGTTTTCAAAGCTTTTTATTTCTTTTTTTAATTATATATATGCTTCCCTCGATATTAAAACTGTTTTTAAATTTTTCATCAGTGGTCAATTTCGGCATCTTGAACTGGGCGTCATCGGCGATTCTCTTCATTTTTCTACTGCGATATCTTTCGTACTCGCCTTTTTTAACAATTTTAAGCACCGGCGAGGCCAATAACTGCGCTCTTCTTTTATCTGCATACAGCGTATTACACCTGCTTAATTCTTCATCGATAGATTTCAAAAAACTTCTTTTTTTATTGATAGATATGTCTCCGTTAAATTCTGTTAAGAAAATGTAATGCGGCGGGTAGCTTACCTCAATCGTAGCGGATAAGAATTTTACGATTATATTATTTTTGTCGAGCGCTCTATTTACGGCTTCGTTTACCTGTGATTCGTATAGTTTCTCGCCGGCCAAAGAAGCCACGTTAAATCCCTTTTGCACAAATTCGATAACGGGTGTTTTGTTATAGAATCCGTCGACCTTTATTATATCGTCCATGTCATACCTGTATAGCCCGCCGGCCGTCGTAACTATGAAAGAATATTCCTTGCCCTTTTCCAGCTGGTCGCATAATAATACTCTTTTTTCATTTCTATTCATGTCTTCTTTCGGAATAAATTCATAAAAATTTGATTGTATGGCTAATATGCCTCCCGCCCCTTCATTATTTGTCGGTATCGAATTTCGCGATTCCGTGGAAATATACCCTAAATCTCTTATCGGGACGTTCCCGAAATAGTTGAATAACTCCTTTACATATAAACCGACGGTCCCGCTTTTCCAGCATTCTATTAATTTCATACCGGGCCAGAAATCTTTGGGCAATAAACTCTTTTTTTCTTTCAGAATTGCCCGGAGTTTATGCGCTCTTTTAGGATTTTTTTTGCAAAATTTCTTTATGGTTTTTCTATCGCTCTCGGACACATCTATATTCCAGCTAAGAGTCCCTTTTTCTATATCGTTTATTATTTTATTTTTCCATTTATTAATCCTTCTACATAGTAAAACTATGGTGTTGGCGTTGGGCGTAATCACCGTGCTAACGTTTTCCTGCATGGCTATTCTTAAAATTGTATAGTATCTTGCTGCATAATTTTTTATGCTAAAAACCTGATACGGCAACGCGTAATAATGCCGGAACAGCCAGGGCAAATTTTTATAACCATATCCTGTCTCCGAGCCGTAGGGTACACCGGATGGCGTATATCCCTTTATCCCGGTATTCACGATAGCTAAGATTTTCCCATTAATAATAACACTCGGGTAATCCTTATATGCATAATATGCCCAGAGATTTGTGACCTCTGCTTTCTTCTTACCGGAATATTTCGTAGCCGGTATCAGTTTAGGCGCGCTGGTAGTGCCGGTGGTAAGCCCGAAAAAAATCGGATTCTCGGCGGTAAGCATATTTGGCTCGCCTCGTTGCATTCTATCTATATAAGGACGTAACGATTCGTAATCGTTTATGGGAACGCGCTGCTGGTAATCGTTTATGGATTGGATTTTCGGAAAATCGTATTTTAGGCCGTATTCTGTCTGTTTATTGCGGGCAAGGTAGTCGAAGAGTACCTTCTTTTGAAATTTCATCGGATTGCGGGTGGCCGCTTCAAATGTTCCAATGCTTATAAGCATGTATTATTTGTAAGTCCGATTTTATTCTATTTTTTCATTTAAAATTATAGTGTTTTCTCACAGGTTCCTTTATATCCCAGGTGCAATCAAGCCCTTTTTGAAAGGTAACAAAATCTCCCGGGCCGAAATTCACGGCTTTGCCGTCTTTTATCTCTACGGTAACTTTTCCCTTTAGAATATAACACATCTCCGTGCTGTCATAATGCCAATCAAAACGCGATACTTCTTTCTCCCATATAGGCCATGAGAAGATGCCTTCTTTTTTAAGTTTATCCTGCGATATTTTTTCAATTTTAATCTCATTCATGCATGTCTTCCCTTTCTAGCATATAATAATTTTATAAATGCTGCGACGGTTATGCCTAAAAATGAAAATAAAGTAAACCAGAATCCTTTGCAGGCCTGAATTTTCACAAATAATCCTTCTTTATGCAGGGCCGATATCTGTTTAGACATTGAAATAAGCACAACCAGCCCTATCAGAAACGCAAATAAATCGAATTTTTTATTGCGTTCCGACATCAAGGCAAGCGCGGCGCATAATATTGCCACAAGGGGCAGGGTATACAGTAAATATCTTACTATGCCTATTCTTTTTATGCCCTTATTCTTTGACGTGGGTATCTGATAACCTGCTAAGGTACGTTTAAGGCTTATCGCCGCTAATGTTTC
>CP070780.1:103189-106089 GCA_020346285.1 Candidatus Omnitrophota bacterium
CCGGAAAAACAGATTATGATTTTTTCCCTAAGGAATTGTCCGAAAAATACAGGGCCGACGATAAAAGAATTATAAAATCAGGCAAGAGCGAAACCATAGAGGAAAAATACCTGCAGGATGGGCTAGAAACGATTGTCAATACAGTTAAGACGCCTATCACCGACGAACAGGGCAATGTTACCGGGATACTGGGTATTTTCTGGGATATCACCGAGCAAAAAAAGGCGCAGGAAAAGATAAAGCAGGCAGCCGAGGAATGGGACAGGACCTTCAATACAATATCAGATTTAGTGTTTATAGCTGATAAGGAACTTAACATTCTCAAATGCAATAGAGCCTTTGCCGCCGCGCTTAAAACGAAGCCGGAAGAAATCATCGGCAAAAAATGTTATGAATTACTGCATAAAAGTGATAAGCCCTGGCCGAATTGCCCCTTTGAGGTAGCTAAAATTGATAAAAAAGCTCACATGCAAGAGGTATACGACCCGAATATAGGTATCCCGCTTTTGGTTACGGTTTCTCCTCTTTTTGACGATAAACAAGAAGTTATCGGCGCGGTGCATATTGCCAGAGACATTACCGAACTCAAAAAAAATGAGAACAAGCTGAAAGAGGCCATGAGGATAAAATCAGAATTTACATCCATGGTATCCCATGAATTGAGGACACCCCTTACGGCTATCAAGGAAGGCATTGCCATCGTTTTGGACGGGACAGCAGGCAAGATTGCCGTCAAACAAAAAGAATTCCTGAATACGGCAAAAAGAAACGTGGACAGGCTCGCCAGGTTAATCAACGACGTTTTGAGTTTTCAAAGATTAGAGGCAGGCAGGATGGAATTCAAGATGGAAAAAAACAATATAAATGTCGCGGTTAAAGAAGTTCAGAAAACAATGACTCCCCTGGCAAAGGAAAAAAAATTAAATTTAATATCCAAACTGGATAAAAAGTTACCTAAGACAAAGTTTGATAAAGACAGTATTACCCAGGTTTTGACAAATATTATAAATAATGCCCTCAAATTTACCGAAAAAGGCAGTATCGTTATTAGTACGAAAAAAGATAGAAAGGCGAATGCCATTCGTGTTTCAGTAAAAGATACAGGCCCCGGTATCAAGAAACAGGACATATCGAAGCTGTTTCAGAGGTTTGAGCAGATAGAGTCGTCTAAAGAGAGGAAAACAGGCGGGACAGGGCTTGGCCTGGCGATTTCGAAGGAGATCATACAAAAACACAAAGGAAAAATTTGGGCAGAGTCAGGATTAAACAAAGGGATGACAATCCATTTTATCCTGCCCATAAAAGCTTAAGCGGGAGAGGAACATGGCAAAGAAAATACTGGTTGTTGACGACGAGCCCGATATTCTTAAAGTCGTTACATTCAGGTTGCGAAAAGCCGGTTACAAGGTCGTAACGGCGGAAGACGGCCAAAAAGCGCTTGATTTGGCGCAAAGAGAAAAACCGGATTTAATCCTCCTGGATTTACGCCTGCCCGTTATAGACGGATATGAAGTTTGCAGAAAGCTGAAATCGGACGAACTGTTCAAAAAAATACCGATTATTTTTTTGACGGCGAGCAGCGCAGCCACGATTATTGATAAGACAAAGAAATTTAAAGCGGATGATTACCTGATAAAACCGTTCGAACCGGATGATTTATTGAAAAAAGTAAAGAGATTTATGAAATGAGGGGTATGATATGAAGAAAAAAATTTTGTTAATCGATGATGAAAAAGACCTGTTTTTGGTCATGGGCAAGCGAATAAGAGAGTGGGGTTATGATTTACTCGGGGCCTCTAACGGCAAAAAAGGCATCGATGCCGTAAAGACGCAGAATCCGGATATCGTAGTTTTAGATTACAAGATGCCTGATATGGACGGCATCGCCGTATTAAAAAAAATAAGGGAAATCAATAAAACTATACCCGTCATCATGTTCACCGCCTTTCCGGACGAAAGGTCTATAGAGGGCACGGAAAAGTTGGGCGTCATGGCGTATATTCCAAAATTGAAGATGTCCGGTTCCAGCACAAATGCCTTAAAATCCGCTATAAGCATGGCAAAAAAGAAGCTTGAAGACAAAAATGGATAAAAAAAAGATTTTACTCGTAGATGACGAAATGGACTTAGTGAAACTGGTGTCTTCGCGCCTTACAAACAGCGGATATGATGTTGTTACCGCCTACGATGGCCGTGAGGCGCTGGACAAGGTGAAAACAGAAAAGCCGCAGTTGATTATCCTGGATTTAATGCTCCCCAGGATAGACGGGCATAAGGTTTGCGCCATGCTGAAGGCCGATGCCAGGTATAATAAAATCCCGGTACTCATTTTTACCGCAAAAGCGGAAACCGAAGATATGGAGCTTAGTAAAGAAGCCGGCGCCGATGCATATATAACGAAGCCCTTTGAACCGGATGCCCTGCTTAAAAAGATAGATGAGCTTTTGAAGGAGAAAGGATGACCGCGCGAGGTAAGAAATCATTAGGGGAGAGCCTGGTAGACGAAGGCATAATCACGAAAGAGCAGCTTAAAGAGGCGAAACTTGAGGAAAAGCGGACAGGCCAGCGCTTAAGGACGGTTTTAGTAAAAATGGGGCTTATAGCCGAAGAGGATTTAGTGACATTTTTAAGCACTAAACTGGGGCTACCCAGAATGGAGCTGGACAACTATTTAATAGACCAAAAAGTAATAGATTTGGTGCCCGAGGCCCTTGCCAGGAAATACGAACTCATCCCGGTTTTAAAAATCGGAAACCGCCTCACGTGCGCCATGCTCGATCTGTGGAACGTATTTGCCCTGGATGAAATGAGGATGAAGACAAATTTCACTGTCGAACCGGCTATTGCCACGGCATCGGAGATAAAAAAAGCCCTTAACCAGTATTATGGCGCAAAAGGAA
>CP070780.1:106189-109415 GCA_020346285.1 Candidatus Omnitrophota bacterium
CCCCCCATTTGCCGCTATGGTCTTTGCCATGGTTTCCATAAGCGTCTCTCTTAAAATGTCATTGAGTTCTTTTCTCTGCATATGCGCTATTAACCTTCCCATGGCCAATGACTGCGACAATATCGCGTTCATGCCAAGCATGCCTTTTCTTTGCATAATTTCAATCTGTTCGTCACGACTTGCCTGCTTAGATAACTGCCCGCGCCTTATGGCTGCATCCTTCTCTAACGCAAGCAGTTGCCTGTCTACATCTACAAGACTGCCGATTTCGGCTAATTTCTTTCCCATAAAAACCTTACGAAACAGTGTATTTACATTATCTACCGCGTTTAAGCATCCTTTGCCTTCATAGCGCATAGCTCGTCTGTAAAGTTCTTTTAATTTTTTATTCCCGTGCGCATCTATCTCAGACTGTTGAACATTTTTCTTAAAACGATAACTTCCGTCTGGTACCCCTTCAAATAAAGATAAATGTTTTTCTTCAGGTATCTGATCCCGATAAATCACACTATCCACCAAATGTATTGATTCATCCTTACCGGCCGACGTACCTAATGGCGTAGCTCCAGGAAATACATGTAATTTTCTATTTTTGTTCGTACCAAAGAATATCTTTACTCCAACTGTAGGAATGCCCGCGTTAGTAGGAACTTCCGAGGCAATAACATTGGTTATAAACATTCTCTTAATTATATCTTCCAGAGAACCTTCTAAATCTTCATCATATCTACCTTCTTTAGCAAGTTTTTCTTTTTTTTCTTCTATCGCTTCTGCTACAGTTTCCATAATAGAAACATATTTAACAAGGCGTTCCGTATTGTTTCCGCCTCCTGCCTTAATTCCCTCAGCATCACAGGCCATGGCAATTTGTGCCTCCATATCATCATTAGGCGATTTAGAACGATGCGATACTACCTTTTGCTTCTTTTTGCCTATAGTAACTAAAATCGCCAGCAAAGTCTCGCAAAGAGTGCCGATTTGATTGGCTTTGATTAAGAAGGCGTTCCTTAGGTCATTATCTGCTCCATATTCAATTGACGAATCCTTGGTCGTATCTGAGTCATCACCGATAAGGAAAAGTTTATACTTATACCTCTTCATTATCAAGCGCCATCCCTCCTTATCATCTTCGCCAAAACCATCTTCGATTGAAATAATCGGTATGCCGTCTTCCTCTATAACTTTTGTGTAAAGCTCAAGAAGCTCATCCCTTGTCATATCCACTTTTTCAGTAGCTCTCCAGAAGCGATATGAGCCTATGACGTTCGGTTGGTTAGAGTGAATTCTGTATTCGTTCTGCATCTCACTTGCCGCGGGGTCTAACGCTATTACTACATCTATTCTATCTCCTTTGTTATACCCGCAGTCTTTGATCGCCTGTTTGGCCATTCTCCATAAGCGCTGTTCGGGCACTATGTCTCCCTTTTCTTTGGTAATATACGGCGCCAATCCGCCTTCAAGGCCTATGCCCATTATCCGGCAGCCGTCTGTCTTTTCGATAATCTGTTTAAGACGATTCTGCAGTTTTACCGTCATCTCCTGAGCATCCTCATAGTTCGCAGGACTTATCGGCATAAACATCATCTCCTGCATACTGATATTGCTTTCGGGATATTGCTTTTCAGTATGTCGACCTCCCATGGCACAGTTCCTGAATTGCCATGGAATTCGCAGTTTTCTCCCGTCAGCACGGATAATCTCCTGCATTCTATTATGAATTATCCATTGTTTAACATCCTCCATCCTCTTTTCCCATGCACCTGTTGTCTTTTTTTCGCTTTCCACACCCTCCGCGACTTTCTTGGCTGTTTCTTCCTGTTGTTTGAATTTTTTGTATTCGCCGGGGTCGGCAAAGAAAAAGTCCAACATGCCTACAACGCCACTGCCTAAAGCTACCCTTCCTATATAAATCAGTATCGGAATACCGAATATCACGCCTAATGGAATAGTAATTAAGGCTGTAACTATCCCCACAATGCCTAATCTTCGGCTGGTCGTGGGACCTTCAGCGGCAACTCCTATATTATAGGGCGCCTCAACATAATAGGTAAGTCCCTTGCGGCCTATTCCGGGAAATAGCCCTAATGGGCTTAACATTATTATTTTGATATTCCAGAAGAGGCGTTTAATGAAGGGGCTTTCCAAGTTTTTCTCGGCATCGGGTAATAAACTTTTTTTCAAGGTACAGGCCCTGATGGCTTTGATGTAATGGCCTCTCTCGTGCCAACCGGTTGATATAAGAAAAACAAGGCCCCAAACACTGATAGAGACAAGGGTCGCGGGGGAAAGGAACATAAATTTCAGAATTGCCCCGGTAGAATATGAACCTTGCGGCAATGTAAAGACCGAGAACATGTTGGCAAGATAAAGTGGCACAAGGATATGGTCAGCCAGGGTTCTTCCTCTATCTAAGTACCCGCCTTTTTTATTATCATCTACTTCAAGTCCGTCTTCCGGAAATTTATTTTCTGTATGGAGGCCTGCATATGCTTGCCCTAACGCTGTAAAATATTTGATGGTGTAACCATAATCGATTCCTTGCACATCTTTTCTCTCTAAATTATTCAATTCTTTCAATGCGCGCCGGCTGATTTCTTCTACTAACCCGTCAGGGTCTTGAGCTATATAATGAACGACGCCTGCAGCTCCGCTTTTAGTTTCAGAGACATCTACGCCGGAGCTGAGTTCTTTATTTAATTTTGTAAAGAAAGATTTTATGTATTCGTAATCATCTTTTGCCAGTTTTCTCGTAGCATCAAAAATGAGGTTATTATACCGAGCTTTTACGTTTTTCAAGATTTTCTCATAAGCCACGCTTCTTTTGCGAGATGTAGGTAAAAAGCGGTGCGCCCCCTTGATCTCAAAAGCCTTCCAAATGAGGTTGCTATGCCGAGCTTTTAGGTTTTTCAAGATTTTCTCGTAAGCTATGCTTCTTTTGCGATATATAGTTAAAAAGCGGTACACCCCTTTGATCCCAAAAGCGTCCCAGCTGTCAATGTCATAAAGAATCTGCGCTTCAAGGCCCGCCTCTTGTAATCTGGATACGTCATCTTCTGTCCATATCTCATGGAGGATTATCGCGTCTTTTACTTTGTTAATCTGTTGCGTATCCAATAAATCGAGCTTGCGAAGAAGTTGTTCCGCGAAATCAGCGCCTTCCTTGCCATGCGTCTTTTTATCCGCCTTGATATCGTGCAGGTAAATAGCGGATGTTAATACCTTCCAA
>CP070780.1:109515-121530 GCA_020346285.1 Candidatus Omnitrophota bacterium
AAAACAGTTAAAACTTGCGCGATTTAGATTATTCGAGGCTAAACGTAACCTTGGCCCGACAGTTACGTTTAAATTGGAAGATTCGGAAGGCAGGGTAAATGATAGGATGTATACCGGAGATAAATATATAGTCGAAGGGAGGCAGCCTGTTTTTTACGGAGGGGAACTTGTCTTTTCAGTCAGGCAGGCAAAGGTAAATTTAGAGATTGTAGAAAGCGATTATGATAGAATAAAAAATGACTTAATCCTTCAGGTAAAAAAAGCATATTACACCCTGGATAAGGCCAAAAAGGCATTAGCGATACAGGGGAAACTGCAAAACAGGGCGAAGATGCTTTTCGATATGGTAAAAGCCGGATACGAGGCCGCCGTTATCCCGCAAATCGAATTTTTGAAAATCAGTTCGCAATATAACCAGGCCAATTTCCAGGTTATTTCCGCCAAAGAAGACATTTCTGTAGCCAGGCTTCTTTTGCAGCAGGCTATGAGCATAGAAGAAGAAATTGAAATCGAAGGCGTTAAGAAACCCGAAATAATCAAATTAGATTTGGAGGATTGTTTTAACCTGGCTTCTTTGAACAGGCCTGAAATAAAAATCAGCCAGCTTTCCCTGGAATATTTTAAATACGAGAAGAGGATAAGGCAGGCGCGCGTAAATTGGCCCAGGGTGGACTTTTTGGGCTCTTACGGCAATACCGAGGAAGATTATGTAGGAGATGATATAAATACATCGGCTGCCGGAGATAAAAACCCCCGCGACCTTGGTCCCGAGTGGTACTTTGGCACCAAAATAAGCCTGCCGATCTGGGGTAGCACATTCGGATACTCTTATACAGAAGAGGAGTGGCAACCGGTTGTCCAGACTACCAAGGGAACGGAAGCCAAAACTCATACAATGACATTGTCTTTGCTTGATAAAATGAGCGATATCGCCGGCGCTAAAGAGGCAGATGTCGAATACATGAGGTCGCTGGACGAAATAAATAAGAAAAAACAGGAAATCACCCTGGAAGTAAAAGAGACCTTTTTTAAATACAGAAAAGCAATCCTTTTAATGGATGTCGCTAAAAGCAAAGTTGAATTTCAGGCAAAACAGGTGGAGATTTTAGAGATTAGAAGGGAACTCGGTGAAGCCCTGTACTCAGACGTAATCGAGGAGATGATAAAATTGGCCGAAGAAGAATTTTCTTATACACAGGCCATATCCGATTATTATATATCCATCGCCTCGCTTAACAAGGCGATAGGGATAGACGATTATTTCAAAATTTAAATGAGGCCATGACTTGCGTCAACCACTATGGTTGACGCAAATCATAAGGCCGAATTTATCCCCGCGGAAGCGGGGGCGGGAATGACAGTTAGTGGATTGCTTCGCCCTTAGGGGCTCGCAATGACAATAAAAAGGAGTCAGAAAATGAAAATTGATTTTAAGAAAAATTATGTCATTATAATAGTTATAATGTTGTTTGTAGGGCTAATCCTGGCGCGTACATTCGGCAGCATTCAGAGGATTTTGTTTAAAAGAAAGATTACGGAAGAAGCTGCCGAGCTTGAATTGCTAAGAGATGCTACTCCCGTTAAAATTTATAAGGTAAAAAAAATGAATTTTAAAGATACATTGCCTGTCATGGGCAATATAAAAGGATTTAAAGAGGTGGACCTGAGATTTGAGACAAACGGTATCCTTGAAAGCTTCAATTTCGAAGAAGGGGAGAGGATTCAGGAAGGGGATATCATGGCAAACCTGAATCAGAGAGATAGTCTCCTTAAGCTTAAATATGCAGAATTAGAGGTGGAAAAGGCAAAGAAACTCTTCGAAGTCGGCGGAATGGATAAAATCAAATTCGAGCAGACCAAGCTTGAATATGAATCCGCAAAAAGCGATTTTGAAAGGACAAATATATATGCCGTAAGCGACGGCATACTCGGAAGCCGCGACATGGATGTCGGAAGCTATGTAACGCCGAATGATAAAATCGGCGTCTTTGTGGATATAAGCAATGTATATGCAACGTTCGATGTAATAGAAAAAGATTCGCCGAAGGTTAAATTGGGGCAAAAGGCAGAGGTCTTTGTGGATGCCTACCCTGCTAAAACTTTTAGAGGAACGCTGGATTCTATTTCGCCTATTGTCAAGGGCCGCACCAGGACACAGAACATTAAAATAGAATTAAAGAACCCGGAATTCGACCTTAAACCGGGTATGTTCGTGAGGGCCCTGATTTCTACCTATGAGAAGGACAACGCCCTTATTATACCGACCTCCGCCTTCAAAAAGAAAGATGCCGATTATTTTGTTTATGTCGTACACAAAGAAAAACCCAAAGAGAAAAAAGCGGCCGAAAAAGGTGGCGAGCAAAGCGAGCGCGAACCCGTTCTCGAGACAGGCGTTGTAGAAATCAGAAAGGTAGAGATAGCGTATTTAACCCAGGATGTAGCTGAAATTGCCAAGGGCATCAAAGAAAATGAGCTTATTATTGTAGAGGCATTTCAAGAGTTTAAGAATAAAGAGAAGGTTGAGATTAGCGAAATGCAAGAAACCATCTTCTAAATATGAGCCTACCGAGATTTTCAATAAACAGGCCCGTTACGACGGCAATGATATTTGCGGGCATAATGCTTTTTGGCTTTATCTCCCTTACGAGACTTCCGCAGGAGCTGTTTCCTCCCATAACATATCCCCAGCTTACGGTTGTCACGACTTATGAGAACGCGGCGCCCGAAGAAATAGAAACGCTTATCACAAAACCGGTAGAAGAAGCTATAGGAACGGTAAGCGGGCTAAGGCGTTTAAGAAGCGCCTCCAGGGAGGGCTTGTCTCTGGTTATAGCTGAATTTGGATGGGCGCAAAATATGGATTTTGCCGCTCTCCGGATGAGAGAAAAGATAGATTTGATAAAAGAGCGCCTTCCCCGCGAATCGCAAGAGCCACTTGTAATGAAATACAACCCCTTCGAAATGCCCATAATGACCTTGAGCGTTACGGGAGAAAGGTCCCCGCAGGAAATAAGAGAGATTTCAAGAAGGATAATAAAGGACGAGCTCGAAAAAATCGAAGGCATTGCATCTGCCACTATTACGGGGGGCCTTGAGAGAGAAATAGTGGTAGATGTAGACCAGGGAAGATTGCAGGCCCAAAATGTCCCTCTTTTGAATGTTGCAAGGTCCATCGCAGACGCAAATTTGAATTATCCGGCAGGTACTATTAAGGAAAGTTTTTATGAGTATCTTATAAGGACACTGGGCGAATTTGAGCATGTCGACGAAATACAGAATATAGCGGTAAAAGTCGAAAAGGAAGAACCATACGCATCCCAGGAGGGAGAGGAAAAAGAAATCTCGGAAAGCAGGCGCCTTGTCCTCTTGAAAGACGTGGGGACTCTTTATGACACGGTGAAGGAAAGGACAAGCTTTTCCCGCTACAACGGCGAAGAAAATGTTTCCGTATCTATACAGAAACAGGCGAGAATAAATACTCTTCAGGTTGTGAATCGCGTAAAGAAAGCATTGAATATTATTCAGTCCGAGGTGCCGGAAGATATAAAAATAGAAATCGTTTATGACCAGTCCAAGTTTATCAGGGAGGCAATAAACGGTGTAAGGGACGCCGCGATTCAAGGCGGAATTCTGGCATTTCTGGTATTGCTTTTATTTTTGAGGAACATAAGAAGTTCGATAATAGTTACTTTTAGTATTCCTATTTCCATAGTGGTGGTTTTTACGCTTATGTATATGGGTAAGCTCTCGATAAACATGATGAGCCTGGGAGGGTTGGCGCTCGGTGTCGGAATGCTTGTTGACAGCGCTATAGTTGTCCTGGAAAACATCTCGCGGCACAAGGAAGAGGGAAAAGATAAAAAAATTTCTGCCGTAGCAGGCGCAACCGAGGTTTCCAATGCGATAACAGCTTCAACGCTTACCACAATAGTCGTATTTTTCCCCATGATATTCGTAATCGGTGTTGCCGGCCAGCTTTTCAAACAACTTGCCTTTACCGTAATATTTGCTCTGGTAGCGAGTCTTTTTGTTGCGCTTACACTCGTTCCGCTTTTAACCAGCATGAGAGGAAGCTCGACCTCCCGAGGTTCGACCTCCTCCGGAGGTCGAACCTCAACTATTTATGAAAGGTTGCTCTTACAATTTCTCCGAAAGAAAAAATTGGGGCTTTTTATTGTATTGCTTCTGTTTTTGGGAAGCCTTTTCCTGTTTGTCCCCTTAGATAAGGAACTCATGCCGAAGATGGACCAGGGGCAGTTTGTTATAAAAGTCGGCCTCCCCAGCGGAACAAGGCTCGAGATAACGGATAACGCTGCAAAGAGAATAGAAAATTACCTGTTAAAACTACCTTATGTAAAAGACGTCACCAGCATCGTCGGTTCGACGAGGGGCAGGGAGGCAAAGGATGTTCTTCAGAGATTAGGCTCGCATCAGGCGGAAGTCAGGGTAAACCTTGAAAAGAGAAGAAAAATTAAAACAACCCAGGCCGTACAGAATATAAAGAACTACCTGTCCGGGCTCGATTTAGAAGGGGCCAACATAGAGTACATACTTCAGGAAAGCGTGTTTCGCGCCGTGGTCGAAGAATCCGCTCCTATAGTTATCGAGATAAAAGGCGAGCACATGCCGACGCTTACTAAGATTACGGAAAAGTTAACGACGAAACTCGGAAATATAAAAGGAATATACGGCGTTAAAACCGACATGCCCGAGCCCTCGCCGGAGACGAAGATATTCGTGGATAAGGATAAAGCCAGTATATACGACCTTTCGGTAGCGGATATAGCCCAGACATCCCAGATTGCTTTAAGGGGTTATATAGCCAGCCGGTTAAAAGAAAAGGGCCAGGAAATTGACATAAGGGTTAGATTGAGGGAAGCTGATAGAGACGACTTCAATAAGCTCAGCAGAATCCAGATTCATTCCCCGCACGGCAATATTGTGCCTTTGTTTAGCGTAGCCCGCTTCGGGATAGCAAAGGGCCCCAGCGAGATAAAGAGGCTTGATCAGGAAAGAACGATTTTAATCTCCGCCAATATTTTTAAGCGAGCCCTTAAAGACGTGGTAGCCGATGTTACAAAGGCGATTAAAAAACTGGATATACCGGAAGAGTTTACGGCTAAACTCACCGGTGAATCGGAAGAAATGACAGAGTCATTTGCGAGCCTCCGGTTTGCTTTGATTTTTTCGATACTTCTGGTCTATATGATAATGGCTGCGCAGTTTGAAAGTTTCTGGCAACCTTTTGTCATTATGGCAACGGTGCCTCTTTCGATAATAGGGGTACTGGCGGCGCTCTTTGTGACCGGCACATCGGTTAACGTTGTGGCCATACTCGGCGTTATAATGCTCGGAGGCATAGTCGTAAACAACGGTATAGTGCTGATAGACTACCTTAATTTGCTGCGCTCGAGAGGAAAATCCGTAGAAGAAGCTGTTGTCGAGGCGAGCAAGGCGCGCCTCAGGCCTATTCTTATGACAGCATTAACGACAATATTGGGCCTTGTGCCTATGGCTCTCGCATTCGGAGAAGGAGCGGAGCTAAGAAGCCCCTTGGCCATAAGCGTTATAGGCGGCTTATTAATAGCTACTTTTCTTACACTCCTGGTTATTCCCGCATTGTATCTTTTGGTACACGAATTGAGGATGAAACTGTTTAAGAAATGAACCTGCCTAAACTTGCCATAACAAGACCTGTTGCAACGGCAATGTTTTTTACGGCCTTTATCTTAGTGGGCATTATGGCTCTATTCAGGCTTCCGGTTGAACTTTACCCGAATATAAGTTTTGGCGAGATCAGCATTATTATTCAAATAAGAGGCGGAATCCCGCCGACAGAAGTCGAGACGCTGGTCACAAAACCGATAGAAGAAGCCGTCAGCACTACCAGCCACCTGGAGGAGATGCTTTCCATATCCAAAGAAGGGGAATCCACGATAGTTTTGAGTTTCGAGCCCGGCATTGACATGGACTTTGCCGCGCTGGAAGTAAGGGAAAAGTTTGCACGGGTAAAAAATAAACTTCCCAAAGAAGTTGAAAAACCGATAATAGCCCAGTTCAAGCGCTCGGATGTCCCGATAATGATATTGGCCGTAACCAGCTCTAAGAGGACCACCGAGAAGCTCCGAAAGATTGTGGACGAGGTTGTCAAGGAGAGGATTAAGCGCGTGGGCGGCGTCGCGAATGTAGAGGTAGGCGGCGGCAGGGAGAGGAAGATATTAGTGGAAGTCAGCCAGCGAGCGCTTGTGAAATATTCATTACCGTTAGAGAGAGTGATAAATATGCTGGGCCTTAACAACCTCAATTTATTATCCGGTGAAATAAAGAAAGAGAAAGATAAGTACTTGATAAGGACCATAGGCGAATTCGAATCACTGGACGATATAAAAAATATAGGCGTTTCGACCACCCCTGACGGCTCGATAGTAAGGTTGAAGGACGTGGCAGAAGTCAGGGATTCATATTTAGAGCCCACCGGTTACGCGCGGATAAATATAAGGCCCGTTGTTTCGTTGTATATTCAGAAGGAATCCACGGGAAATACAATCCGGATTGCGCAAAATGTCTTGAAAGAAATAGATAAAACAAAGACCATCATACCCGACGACGTGAAGATAGTCGTAACAAGCAATCAAGCCGATTTCATCAGGAAATCCATAGGTAATTTAAAGAACTCCCTTTTTAAGGGGGCAATCCTTATAATGCTTATCCTGGCTTTCTTTTTGGGCAGGGTGAAAAAAGAGCATTACATACTTATCGCGGCCACTATTATAGCGATAATGCTCATCCCGGCGAAGCTGTTGTATGTCGTGCTTCTTGTTTTTATCATTGCCTTTTTATCAAGAAAGGAACTCCGCCCGATAATGATTGTAACCGCTTCCATACCTATTTCAGTGGTAATTACATTTGGATTGATGGAATTGTGCAACACATTTTTTTCGAGGACAATTTCTCTGACAATAAATTTTATTACAATGTTCGGGCTGGCGCTCGGCGTAGGGATGCTTGTCGATAATTCTATAGTGGTATTTGAAAACATATTGAAAAAAATAGAAGAAGGCCAGGATAAAATAAATGCTGCGGTATGGGGGGCATCCGAAATGAACCTGGTAATAATGGCATCCACCTTAACTACGGTAATAGTATTTCTACCTATGATTTTCGTAGGAAAAGAGATGAAACTGCTCTACGGGGGCGTGGCATGGACCGTTACTTTTTCGTTAATCGTTTCTCTTTTTGTGGCGTTGACCGTAGTCCCGCTTTTGTCTTCGCGCGCGGGGGTTACAAGGCAGGCGACAAATGTATTGATGCCCCTGTACATGTTTCAGAAGAAGATGCTTCTCTTTATCCTTAGAAGAAGGTTTATGATTTTTGGGATTGTTCTTCTGGTCTTCTTCATTTCCGTTTTTTTATCGAGAAATCTCGGAAGAGAATTTATAGGCACAACCGAACAGAATAAATTTACGATTTTTATTGAAATGCCGACAGGGGCCAAGCTGGATGTGAGTAATTCGATGGTAAAAAGGGTGGAAGACCTTGTGCGAGAAGTGCCGGAGGTAAAGACTTTTACGGCGAGAGTTGAACCGTGGTCCAGCAAGGTATATGTGGAACTTCTGCCCCTGGGCCAGCGGCGAAGAACCGTCGGGGATGTCATAGAGAACCTGAGGCCGAAGGTAGCGAAGATTCGGCCTGCCTTTATCTATTTCGAGGAGGAGCAGGAGGTCGGGACAAAGGAGATTATTCTGGATTTGTTCGGATACGAATATGACATATTACGGGAACTTGCCATATCGATGGCTACGAGGCTGGGCGGTATCCCGAAATTTACGGATGTTAAGATACGCATGAGAGAAGGGAGGCCGGAGCTCGGTTTAAAAATCGATAAAAATAAAGCAGCGCAATTCGATTTGTCGGTGAGTGACATAGCGACGATGGTTCATGCTCAAATGCGCGGTCTTCGAGCCACGCTTTTTCATACAGAAGCAAGAGAAGTCGAGACAATAACCAGGTTAGAAGAGCGGTACAGGAGGACTTTTAAAGACCTTCATAAACTTGTGCTGGTTACGGAAGACGGCAAAGAGGTCTTTATGGACCAGATAGCGGAATTTGAATACGGATTGGGCCCGAGCGAAATCTGGAGGAAAGACCGTTCAAGAATGATTCAGGTTAGCGCCAATATCGGAAACATCCCGCTAAGTAAAGCAGCTGACAGGATAAAGAAAGCTTTAAAAGATATTAAATTTCCCGAAAATTATTTTTATAGATTTGGGGGTAACTATCCTTCTATGATTAAGACGCAGAAGGAATTTGCTGTTATTATATGGGTTATTTTAGCCCTGATTTACATAGTTCTGGCCTCGCTTTTTGAATCTTACTATCAACCGTTCATTATAATGGGGACGGTGCTTCTTGCATCCATAGGCGCTATTTTAGTCCTGTTTTTAACAGGCACTGCTATTGGCATGGGGGTATTGATAGGCATGATGATGCTTGCGGGAATTGTCGTTAATAACGGAATAATCCTCGTTGACCATATAAACGTGTTAAGAAAGGAAAGCAGGGCTAGCTACCCCGGTAAAATGGCGACTGTGCCTATTTTCCGTATAGTAATCCGTGCAGCGCACGACAGGCTCCGGCCCGTTATTATGACAACCGCAACAACTATAGTGGGCTTATTGCCTATGGCCCTGGATAGGTCAGAAGGAGCTAATCTCTGGAACCCGCTTGCGCTAACGGTAATCGGAGGTATGCTTGTAGCCACGCCGTTAACGCTCCTCTTAGTTCCCGCTATTTACACCGCCTTTGAACGGTTGAAAACCTTAATAATCTCCTATACTGCAGTACTCAAGGCTCAAAAGCGTTAAGTTATAAAATAGTTAGCATATAACCGCTTGACAGCGTTATATGGTATGATATACTTGTATTAGAGCTAATATATTAAAAGGCCAATATTAGATTATAATTTATGCTATAATAGCATATTTTTTATCCAAACATCTTAAAGAGATTAATAAAGTTAATGAGCATGCAACTGCTGAAGGCAAGAGGTAATGTTAAGATGAAGATTTGGCAGAAAAAAAATACTCCCCAGCGCTTCCTGTTCAGGACAATCGCGTCTATACTAATCCCTGCATTCTTTTTATGCAATATAGCCCCGGTCCATGCCGAAACCCCGATATGGCAGCATTCAAAACCGGGAATTAAACTAACCGAAAAAGTCTATCTTAACGGAATCAAGATTCCCTACGATGCGGGCACTGCCCAGGAAGTATTTTCTACGGGTGGCGATGAAGTTGTTATAAATATCCAGGACGCTCACGCCTCCCTTACCGCGCAATATTCCATAATTAAAATCCTGGAAAACCTTGTCGCAAATTATGACCTTGAATTAATAGCCCTTGAAGGCGCGGAAGGCCCCATAGACATATCTTTGCTTAAGACCTTCCCCGACCCTGAAATAAGAAAAGATATAGCCGATTATTTCGTAAGAGAAGGCAAGATGTCGGCCGGCGAGTTCTTCTCTATTGTTTCCGAAAAGCCGATAAAATTATACGGAATTGAAAATAGCCAGCTTTATCAGGCCAACGTAAATGCCCTGAATAACTTAATGGAAAAGAAGATGGTATGCCTTGAAAATATCCAGGGCCTTTTAAACACCCTGAAGGCCATAGAGCCAAAGATATATTCAAAAGATCTTCTCAAGCTTAATGAAAACTCAATCCTTCACCAGGAAGGAAAACTCGCCTTCACCAAACACTGGGACTTTGTTGAGAAACTGGCAAAAAGAAACAATATAGAAATAGTAATATTCGAGAATCTCTCAAAATTATTAAAATCGATAGAACTCGAAAAAGGCATAAATTTCATAAAAGCAAACGAGGAAAGAAACGTCCTTATAGATGAATTATCCAAGGTCCTTCCGAAACGGGAACTCGAAAAGCTTGTCCTTGAATCGTTATCTTTCAAGATGGGCAAAGTATCCCAGGTAGAATTCCATCAATATTTGGTAAGGCTTGCCCGGGACATAAAACTCGATCCCAAGCCCTATTCAAATCTTATTAAATTCACAAGATACATTACCATATACGAAGATATAGACCTATTAACGCTATTCCAGGAAGTAGAGCAATTTGAGGACTATATAAGAGAGAAAATTTTCCGTAACGATGGAGAAAGAACCCTGTATAACCTGGCCAAAGCCGCAAGAACCATAGATAAGCTCTTTAAAATATCCCTGAATAACAATGACTACGATTTCATGAAAACCAAAAAGCGTTACTTCGACAGGGCTCTTATAAGCAATTTCATCAAGAAAAGCTATGCCAAATACAACCTTGTTTTTGAGCATGAGTACGACCTCGATATAATATTCGACGGCACGGAAGAAGCCGTTGAATTTTACAATATTGCCCAGCGGCGTAACAAGTTTATGATAAGCAATACTATCCGGGTAATGAAAAAACACACCGAAGAATTCGCGGCCCTCATAACAGGTGGCTTCCACTCAAAAGGACTAACCTCGATTATGAAGGAAAAAGGCCTGTCCTATCTTGTAGTTATGCCGAAATTCGAAGAAGGAGAACAGCGTCCTTATTTAGCGGTTCTTACCAATGAGCGCCAACCGCATGAAAAACTACTCCTTGATACAGAGGAATATATACTTTCCGCGCCTGCTCTTTGTTGGACGGATACACCGGAGGAGATTTTGAAGGGTTTATTCGGGGCATATGGACTGGCGTATTTGGCCGGCAAACCGATAGAGCCGGTGGTGCTCGAACAGCGAGAAGAATATCGTAATTATCTTGAAGAAATGGAAAGGCAAAGAAAAGGCGAGACAAGTTATAAAATACCGTTTACACTGGAAGAGTTCGACGAGACATTTGGAATAGATGTGGAAGAAGGAAGGGCTATTGGAGTAAAGGAAGGCGAAGGTATTGTCGTAAGAGAGGCAAAGGTCGACGGCAAAGAAGTCATAGTAGTAAGAGACTACGAAAAAGGCAAAATAAAATATCAAGTCGCTCTTACCAAAGACAGAGAAGGCAAATTAACGCTTGATGAGGCTGTGCCTGAAGAAGCGATAGTGAAGCTTCGTGAAGAGGGAAAGACGAAACAAATAGAAAAGGCAGTAGATTATCTCCAGAAGTCAACCGTAGATAAGGTAAAGCAATTATTGCATCCTGATAGAATAGGCGAGCTTACGATTAGCGAAAGAGATAGAAGGCAGGAGATTCTCGAGGCCGTTATTACGCGCCTGCATTATAGGGCCCAGCAAAGAAGAATATCGCCTGCAGAACTCGGAGAGCCGGAAAAACTCAATCTCTTTATAGGCGCCCTGGGATCTAAGGGCTATTTAATATCAGAGAAGTGGCTGGAGCGAGATAGAGATTTCAAAGAAACAGTCCTCTTAGTGCTAAATAAGATTCCTTTAGCTCGCATCCCCGCGCTTACGCCTATAGCATCTGAAGGGATTTCAAAGTTGAGCATATATAATTTACGATATAAAGAACAGGCAGAGGTTGAGGCGGCACAAAAACCTTTAACCCCTCTTGCAAAAGAACGCGTAGAAACTGTTGAAAAAGGGGTATATGATGTTACGGTCTATTCGTTGGATGAAGCAAAACGCCAGGCAGAGGCGCATGAGGCCAGAGGCGCAAAGGCGCTTAGGTTGCGAATAAGGTTTGTCCCTGATGAAAAAGAGGCCAAAATAATCGAGCAAAAGGCCATACCTGACTTGATTGATTTGATGGATATAGATAAAGAAATCTTAGATGCCGGTGATTTTATTGTAATGACCGGAGAAGAAGCTGAAACCTTAAGCATAGAAGATATTTACAACGAATATCGAGGCCAGGATTATGAAGACAAAAACATAATCATTGTTAACAAGCATAAGAAATTAACAGATAGCGATAAAGCATTCCTGGGCGAAAAAAAGATAGTTGTCGTGCAATACATGGATATAGCTACCGGAGAGGTTCATTATTACGCCCTTGAATTATGGGCCCGAGGAGAAGT
>CP070780.1:121630-125962 GCA_020346285.1 Candidatus Omnitrophota bacterium
ATAGCCTCTTTGAAAAAGGCCGAGGAAGTCGTAGGAAGCAGGGTTCGCGCAAGTATCGTAAAGAACAAGGTAGCGGCTCCTTTCCGGAAGGCGGAGTTTGACATAATGTACGATGAAGGAATCTCAAAAGCGGCGAATATGCTGGATTTTGCCGAAGGCCGCGGCATCGTCAAAAAAGTCGGAACATGGTACGCATACGGCGAAGACAAGTTGGGCCAGGGTAAGGAGAACGCGAGGCTCTTTCTGAAGGAAAACCCGAAGATTTTAGGCAAGATAGAGAAAGAGGTAATGGCAGGGATAAAGGAGTAGCAAGATGAGAAAAGGTGTTTTTTATTTAATTGTTTTAGCAATAACGCTTGCTTTAATCGTCGGAATAGTTGTTTACAACAAATCAGATATATCCCGCGGAATCTTGAGCGGAATAAAGAAAGAATGCAGGCCGGCCGTTACAAGCGTTGCAAAGGGCTATGGCGAGGGCCGAACCATCAAGGTAAGAGGCGAATTTGACATTCAGAACGCTTTTATAAAAGTAGCCGATGAAGCGGGAAAAGCGGTTGTCGCTATATCTACCGAGAGGACTCACAAGGTAGGATTTCGCAGGCCTACCTTCCGTTTCAGGCGTTTTGGCAGCCCATTCGGTGAAAATGGAGAAGACCCTTTCGAAAAATTTTTCGAGGATTTCTTCGGCGAGTCTCCGGAAAGAGAATTTAAGCAACAGGGCCTGGGCAGCGGTTTTATCATCGATAAAGAAGGGCATATATTGACCAATCACCATGTGGTGGAAGGCGCCGATAAGATTAATATAACCCTTCCTGACGGAAGAAGTTTTGCGGGTACCGTGAAAGGCGCCGACCCGAGAAGCGATCTCGCCGTTGTTAAGATAAAGGCGAAGAACCTCCCGGCTGTCCAGCTCGGTGATTCGAACGTGGTTCAGGTGGGGGAATGGGTTGTCGCGCTCGGCAATCCTTTCGGCCATGTGCTCAAAAGCCCAAAGCCCACTGTTACAGTCGGCGTAATCAGCGCTCTACACAGGCAATTACGAGCCCCCGGCGGAGAAAGGGGCTATCTTGACATGATACAGACAGACGCGGCTATAAACCCCGGTAATTCGGGAGGGCCGCTTTGCGATTTAAGCGGAAGGGTAATCGGCATAAATGTCGTGATATTTTCCACAAGCGGCGGATACCAGGGCGTGGGATTTGCCATTCCCATAAATGACGCGAAAGGTATTCTCGGCGATTTAATAAAGGGAAAAGAAATTAGCTATGGCTGGCTCGGCGTCAGCGTGCAGGAAATAACGCCGGATATAGCCGAATATTTCAATTTGCCGGATAAGAAGGGCGCTTTGATTTCAGAGATACTGCCGGATGGCCCCGCCGAAAAAGACGGCTTGAAAGAGGGAGATATTATAAAAACATTTGACGGCAAAGAGATTGCCACGGTTCATAATCTCTTGAGAGAGGTCAGCAACAAAAAAATCGGCGAGATAGCGGCCGTAGGCATTATCCGCGACAGGGTTAAAATGACGGTAAAGGTGAAAATCGGAAAAAGGCCCTCAAGGATTGAATTAGCGGAAGAAAAAGCATTTGAAGTTCCCGAAAAGATAAAAAAATGGCGCGGTATAAAAGTTACCGGCATCACGGATGAAATTGCCCGGGAGCTGAATCTGGAGGACAAGGAGGGAGTTGTAATCATTGAACTCGATGCTTCGGGGCCCGGCTATGCGGCAGGCTTAAGAAAAGGCGACGTTTTAAAGGAAATTAATAAAACAAAGATTCGGAACCTCGCGGATTATAAAAAGATTACCGAGGAAGCAAAGGGCCTGGCGTTGGTGAGGACCACGAGGGGCTATTATACCATTAAAGAGAATGAGAAAGAATAATGCCGGTAAAAGTAAAGCCGTCTCCTACGCCTATCGGCTTTTTAGTGCCAGGCCGAGGAGCGAAAAGGAATTAAGAGACAGATTGTTTAGAAAAGGCTTTGGCCGCGCCGTCATTTACGACGTTATTTCTCTTTTGAAAGAAAAGAATATAATAGATGATTTTAAATTTGCAAAGCTCTGGGTTGAGTCCAGGATGCGCGCCAACCCGAGAAGCGACGCCCTGCTTCGGAACGAGCTAAGGATGAAAGGGGTATCGGCAGCCGTTATTGAAAAGGTTCTATCGGAAAGGGAAACCGGGGACGATTCTCTTGCCCGGGCCCTGGCAGGCCGGAGATTAGAAAGCTTGGAAAAATTGCCGAAAGAGAAGGCGAGAAAGAAACTTTTTGATTTTCTTGCAAGAAGGGGTTTTGATTTTGATGTTATCGAAGATACGGTAAAGGAAACCTTAGGTGTCAAGTAAAGAGATAAGAAAGAAATTTTTAGAGTTTTTTAAATCTAAGGGGCACGAGATTGTGCCAAGCGATTCCCTGGTTCGCGAGGAGGACCCGACGCTTCTGTTTACAAGCGCGGGCATGAACCAGTTTAAGGAACAGTTTCTCGGGCACAATGTTACGTATAAAAGGGCGGCTTCCTCTCAAAAGTGCTTGCGCACCGCGGACCTGGACAAGGTAGGAGAGACGCCCTCTCATCACACGTTCTTTGAAATGCTGGGAAATTTCTCATTCGGCGATTATTTTAAGAAGGAAGCGATCCTATGGGCATGGGAATTTATGACAGGAGTATTAGGCATAAAAGATGAAAAACTTCTGGTGTCGGTTTACAAGGATGATGCCGAATCCTATAAAATCTGGCGGAATTTGATAAAAGTGCCGGGGAAAAAGATTATGAAATTCGGCGCCAAAGAGAACTTCTGGCCGAGCAATGCCCCGAAACTCGGGCCGAACGGCCCGTGCGGGCCCTGCTCCGAGATTTTTTACGACGGCGGCAAAAATAACCTTATCGAGGTATGGAACCTGGTTTTTACGCAATTCGACAGGAAAGAAGGCGGGAAGCTCACCCCTCTCCCGAATAAAAACATAGATACAGGGATGGGGCTTGAGAGAATCGCGGCCGTTATGCAAGAGGTTAAGACGAATTTCGAGACAGACCTTTTTGTGCCGATTATCAAGGAAATTAAAAAGTCCAATCGGTTTCTTAGCCCAAACACGTATAACGTGATAGCCGACCATATACGGGCAGCGACATTTGCCATATCTGACGGCGTGGCGCCTTCAAACGAGGAGCGCGGGTATGTTATCAGGAAACTTATAAGGCGGGCTTATCTCCGCGGGAAAGCCGCGAAGCCCTTCCTGTACAATATAGTGCCTAAAGTTGCAGAGATTATGAAGGATGCGTACCCCGAACTGCTGCAGAAAAGGGAAGAGATTTCCCTTATTGTAAAAGAAGAAGAAGAAAGATTTAGGCATACGCTTTCGGTGGCGATGCCGAATTTAACCGAGGGCTTCAAGGCCGCAAAGCGTAATGTGTTGGGCGGAGAAGAGATATTCAAGCTCGTAGATACTTATGGCCTTCCGTTGGAGGTTATCGAGAACGAAGCGGGAAAAAGGAAAATAAAGCTTGATATCGCCAAATTCAATGCATTGATGCAGAAACGAAAAGCTCTTTCGAGAAAAAAGAGCAAAATAGCGGATAGCATTTTTAGTTGCGGCGTTTCTAAAGAATACGCGCCGGAAAAAATAAAGAATACGGCAAAAAATCACACGGCGACCCATCTTTTACAAAGTGCTTTGCGCAGGGTCCTTGGAGAACACGTTCGCCAGGCAGGCTCCATGGTAGCCCCGGACAGGCTTAGATTTGATTTCACGCACACGAAGAAGATGACAGATAGAGAAATCGAGAAGGTGGAAGCAATCGTAAACGATTACATAAAAAAAGCCGTTTTCGTCAAAAAGGAAGAAAAGCCCCTTGACGAGGCCCGGAAAGAAGGAGCCATTGCCCTTTTCGGCGAGAAATACGCCGCCAGGGTTACGGTGGTTTCCGCGGGCGATTTTTCAAAAGAAGTATGCGGCGGAATACACGTGGACAATACAAAAGACATAGGGCTTTTTAAGATTGCGAGGGAGAGCTCTGTCGCATCCGGCGTGAGAAGGATAGAGGCCTATACGGCCGACAGGGCCCGGAAGTGGACGGAGGAGAGCGAAAAGAAAAAAAGAGAAATCGAAAAATCGCATGAAAGAAAAGAAAAAGAAAAACACGCGCTGAAAGAGAAGTTTAGAAAAGCGGAAGAGAATATAGGCCTTATAATTGAAAAAGCAAAGAATATAAAAGGCGTAAAGGTTATTATTGAAGAAGTGAAAAATGCGGATTTAGGAGTTTTACGGCGTTTGGCAGACAGGATAAAAGAAAAAGAGAAAAGCTCTTTTATTATGCTCGGGAGTAAAGACAAAGAC
>CP070780.1:126062-137425 GCA_020346285.1 Candidatus Omnitrophota bacterium
ACGGAATCCAAGATACCCATCCATTGCTTCCTCGCTTAAAAACTGTACAAAATCTCTATATGGACCTTTTTGTATAAGAACTCTGGCAAATCTATTCGGTGAATCCTTTCCTTTTGCAAATTCTGAATTGTCAGGTTCGTCTATAAAAGGTACATCAGCAGATATTGGTGAGATGCGGAAGGGTTGTGCGTCAAGAGAAATTCCTTCTCTATAGTCATTTTCTAATTTCGCGTAAGGGCCTATTTGATTCAAGACCCATGAATTGCAAGAGGAACACTTAGTTGCATCGCGAACATGCTCCTGTTTTTCTCTCATAATGTCTTCGAGTGAGCGGCCTTCTGTTATATGGCCTAAGGGTTCAAACGAGCCTGCAATAGCCGGGTTGACTATGAAACAGCAATCATAAACCTTTCCGAAAGGATTAATGGCAGGTTGTAACTGTGCCACCTGACAGTTTTTTACCAGGCGTAATTTATATTGATAAATCGCTGGAAGTTCTTTATCGTATGCATAAGAAAGGGCTATTAACCTATTGTCTAAATTGACTTTAATGCCTTCATACTCATCTTTTAATTGTTTAACCATTCGGCCTAATTCTTTTTTATTCTCTTCACTAAAACCTGCAAGCCCTCTAATAAAGTCTATGCTTAATCCTATACTATCAATTCTTGTCTCTTTTGCGAATTTAAATAAAGCCGGAAGTTCTTTAAAATTATTTGGATTAATTAAAAAAGCTATGTTAACTTTTAGTTTAGAATCTCGCTTTTTTCTTTCCTCTACAAGATATTTTGCCGCTTCCATTCCTTTTTCAAGATGTTTTTCAGAAAGACCTACAACTTTTTTATAAACTTCGGGGGTGGTTGCTTTCAAGCTGAGATAGACTTCATCTATTTCTAAAAGTGTGTCGATTAACTTTTGATTTTGAGTATCCACTAAATTTCCATGTGTAAAGAGTCTGGTTTCTAAGTTTCTTTTTGTTGCAGTTTTCATTATGGCAATCGTTTTTTCTATCGCTGTTTGGTGTAAGGGTTCCAAACCGCCTGAAACAGTTATTTTTTTAAGCCCGTTATCTGCGGCATTATTCACCAACGCTTCCCATTCTTCAACAGTAAGAGGTTTGAGTTTTTCTCTAGGCTCATCATAATAGAGGTGCCTTATGTTAAAACAGGTTTCGCATCTCTTATCGCATACAGCAGAAGGATGTACTTCTAAGCTTAATGGGAATACTTTCTCTTTATCCAACATTTTTTGGATGTGTTCCCGGGAAGAAAGAAAGTCCCTTATTCCATGGAAAAAGCCTTGGTGTATAGGATGTCTACTAAAAAGTTCCTGCAAAATATCGGAATTTCTTATAAATTCAAATATTTTTAACAGCTCATTTTTATTTATTCTGCAATGTGACATTATCTCTCTAGCCCGGATATCCGGCACGGCATATAAATCGCAAAAAACCCTTATAACTTTCTTTAGAAAGGCCTGATCTAATTTGTTATCGTTTATCCGATTCAAAACATGCGCCAGGTTATCTAAATCGGTATCTAAAAGTATTGGAAAGCTATTTTCGTCGACTTTGGCTGATTCAAGGACTTTTAATAGCTGATTATGAAAATCTTCTTTTGTTCTCTTGGCTGTTAGATTTTTCTTTTCAGATTCAGCAGTTTTTCTTACTATCCTCATGCCTTCGTCTTCGTGGTGCTTTTTCTCTCTGATATGGCTATAGTCATGCCTGGCTATGGCTAACGCTGCTTTCCTTGGGTTGGCTTGTGATAGGATTAAAGGCAGGGATATGTGTATGCGGGTGCCTTCTCCGTTGAAGTGGCCTCCGGCGTAGAGGAGTTCGCCTGTTTCAGGGTCCTCTATCCACCAGAGCTTGGAGTTGTTTTCGGGGATGCCGAAGAGGATTTGGATGTTATCCGGTATTGCAGCTTCCTGGTGGATATATTCTATTATTTCCCTTAGCTGCTCTTTTGTTGTGCCAAGGTCTTGTAATTTGCCTGTTTTTTCTAAGGCGCTTATAACATCATTACTGTCTAATATCTTCTTTTTTATATTTGCATCCCTTGCCAGGCCTCTATAATATCTTTCAAACTGCGGGTCAAATAATTCCTGGTGCCCCGCTTGACATATCGTGCCGCAGGTGACGTTGGCTGTGCCCTCTTTCTCCTTTATTATTTCCGAATCGTCCGCTTCATCAAACTTTTTTAATATTTCTTCCAATTCTTTTTTGTCTAGTACAGGTGTATCATTCTTTATATATTCGCGGTAATATTTCTTTGCCAATTCCGCATTTTTATCTTTTCCTAATCCTTTATAAATATCGCTCAACCTTTCCCATCCTCTGGCAAAATCGTAGTAATACTCCGCTCTTGTATTCTTTAAATATTGCACGCATCTTATCTTTGCTTCCCGATATTCCTTGGCTCCGATAAGACAGTCTATAAACCTTAATACGTCATCGTTTTCATACTCATTGGACGATTTCTTCTCAACCCCGCGCAATGAAGTCTGAATCTCGTCGGTTATTAGATAGCCTTTTTCGTACGCCCTTTCCGGCTCCTCCTGATTCTCAAGCTCCAACGGCGCGATAACTTTCCGGTAATAGAGCAGCGCGTTACTGAAATCCTGCTTTCCCATATACAATCTGGCAATAGAAAATATTATGTCATCTTTATAGTCATCGGATACCCTTTTCAATAACCGCTTAAAATAAGCCATCCCTTCATTTATCATATTTTTCCTGTGGGTTACATATAGTCTTACTAATACATGCGCGTTATATTCGGCATATCTGTTTTTCTCGTTTAACATACGAGTTATCCAATCCCTGTGTAAGGTAATAGCTTTATCAAACAGTTTTTTCTCTACGTACAATTGTGCTAAATTATTACTTATTGCAGAGCATTCGGGGTATTCTATAGATAATCCTTCAAAATAACTTATTCCTTCGTCAATTTTCTCAGGCACACACTGGAAATATATCTGGGCCAATTCCCCAACTTCGTCATTCCTATAATAACTTTTATCAAACATGGCTTTCATGCCCTTCTTATATGCGTTAATAGCTTCGTCATATTTCTTGTTTAACTTATACAATTTTGCTAATGCCATTGTTGCCCGGAATTCTTCGGGATTATTTTTACTGACTGCCGTAAAATAATTTATTGCCTCATCCATTCCGTCCGTCGCGTGGTCTTTATATATATCCACTAAATCATAAATTACATATATCCTCGGATATTCCCCGACTTCAATAGAAACTGAGATATCAAGCGCTTTTCTATATGCTTCAATGGCTTGATTGTAATTTTTCGTCTTTTTATGCGCAAAACCCAAACGCTTCCACAAATCCGCATCATTTTGATTGGCTTCAAATTCAAGCGCTTTTTCAAGGGCTTCTATGCTATGTTCAAAGTGTCCTTTATGATACAACTTGAAGCCGGCCCGCTTCCATAATTCCGTATCCCCGGGATAAATCTCGGCAATATGCTTGTATGCCTCCAATGCCTTATCCGGCATGTCTTTCTGCACATAAAGTTCTCCTAAAACCTCGTACAACCAGAAAGGACGGAGCTTCTCAAGGAACCGCGGTTCCAGAAGTTTCTTGATTTCCTGTATGGAAGCGTCGATATTATTTTCCTGGATGCAAATTTTACGTAATGCATAGCCGGCTTTAGAGTTATGCGGGTGTTTCTGTAAAAACTTATTTAAAAATCTTATGGTTTTCTCTATCCCTTTGTCTCCGGCGCGCATCGGATAAATCTGGCCTAAAACCCCCCATGCCAACTTATCTTCGGGGTGTTCTTCAATAAAATCTTCAAGGAATTTTATGGCCCTTTCCTTATCTTCGATATCCCGATATAATGATTCTAAATCATCCCATATCGACCATAAATCATATTGCTCTATATCCTGCGCGTCCGGGAGATAGTCCTCTATATACTCTATTGCTGTTATATGTTTGCCTTTTTTTCTGCAGGCTTGTATAAATCCATGCCTACAATAAGCATCCCTTATCATATAAGGTTTGAGCCGAAATCCTTTTGTAAAACAATTTATGGCTTCATCCCAATACCCTGCTCTATAATAATTTTTTCCCAAGTTCAGCCACCAACCTGCTGATCCTTTGTTCTTTTTGCGTTTTAGTTCTTCGATTTTCTGCATTATTATATCTTTTGTGCGCACTTCCTGCTCTTCTTTATGGTTATCGGGTTTGATGTCAAAAACATAAGCCGAAGGGATATATTCTGCCTCCCCTTCGAATACGCTTCCCCCGGAACTTGTAACTATATCTCCTTCTGCATGCGCCAATAAAGTAGTCTCGACCAGTTTCCATGTACCATGCGGCTTCACAACGGCCATTGCGTGAGGAATTTCGCCTTTGATTATAAAATTACCCTTTCTGGCCAACCCTCCCGAATTAGATACATAACCCGCCTGCAAACCCACTCTTTGGCATAAAATAATAAACATGCGGGTTAAGGTATTACAAATCACTCTTATCTTTTGCTCGCTGGATATAATTCCATCCCATGTACTTCCCCAACTTATCCCGTTATATTGCATTCTTGCATTGCGCGGGTTAATGAGGCAGTATTTATTCATCACATTGACAATCGCCTGAAGCTTTACGTTCTTAGGAATAAAATGGGATTTCTCCGGGTCAGCTATGGCATCCAATTTTTCTCTCAAAGTCATTCCATCTACGTCGACAAGTTTAACAAACTTTTTGAATAGGCCTTCGTAACGGGCCAAACCTTCTCTGATGTATTTAATTATGTCTATTGCAAACGCATCGGGAAAATCTCTTAATTCATTTTCAGGAAGAGGCGCCTGCGTATAATCAAGCATGATATTATCGCTATAATTCACAATCGTAAGTTCGATTCGCACTCTTCCTTTGTAATCAAATTCAATAATGCGGCCGTTTTTAAGACTAAATGCGATATCCTTGTTACTAAGGAGTGCCCCATTTTTATCAAGTGCTCGTATTTTCACGCTCGCGGGATTAATAATTCCTCTAAGATGTGTCACGGGTTCTACGGAATTTTTGCCTTCGGCGTTCATTTGATATTTAAACGTACCGGTTGTACCGTTCGGGGTACCTACAGGGATATAGTTAAGGTCTGCCGGCGGGACTATCTCTCCGTTACTTTTAAAATTAAAAGCTATTGTCTTAAAAAGTGGTCCATATATTTTCCCTTCTACTTCCGCGACTACAGTTTCATTGGCCAAAGACGCCTCCCAGGGAAATGTCCCTCCTATACCCGCGGTTTTGGCTACGGAAAGATCTATATCGCTATTCCAATTTTTCGGAAACTTTTTTATAATGGTCTCTTCATGCCGCGGCTTGGGGGCTAAAGAAGGATCTACTATCTGGCTGACAATCCTTTTTTTATTATACTTTTCATGTTTTTTCTGCTGAATATTGGCAGTATAACGCTTGCCTTCTTTGAGCTTAAGAATTAATCTCGGGAGCAGTATGGTTATCCCGATTAAACAGGTAAGAATTATTGCAATATTCTGCCCCTCACGCTTAATCCATTGCCAAAAACTATTCTGATTTTTTATAGTACTTTGCTCTTTTCTTTCTATTCTATCAGGCCAGGAAGCAAGCACTATTCGTTTGAATATCTCCGCAAATGCTTCCTCTATCTCATCAAACATACTTCTCAAAACTATAGATGACACGGTTTGCCTTATAAGCATCTTTTCTTCTATAAATTTACTAGGCAAATTATTTTCATCTTCAAGAAGCTGAGGCATAATAACGCGCCTCTCGATAACATTTTCCCAATCCTTTCCTAAAACAGCCGCACGAGCCACTATTCTCATCCCCTCATCTTCATCATGGACCCCGGCTCTGATATGCTTATAATCGTGTATAGCAATAGCTTCCGCCGCCTTTTCGGGGTCATTTTGAGCTAAAATCAGGGGTATGGAAATATGGATACGCGTGCCTTTTGCGTTAAAATGCCCGCCGGCATAGGTCCATTCGCCTGTTTTCGGGTCTTTTACCCACCAGAGTTTTGTTTTGTCTTTCGGTATGGCGAAAAGGATTTGAATGCCTTTTTTTTCCATTCCTCCAAGATGTGCCCTGACCCTATTGAGAAGACCGGCATTAGCATAACTTATCGTTCCGGTCTTGAGTAAAGCGCTTATTATCTCTTCGCTTGTCAGCGGATTAGTTTTTAGATTTCTGGTTATACCTGCTTCTCGCGCCAAATTCTCATAAAACTCCTCGAGCTGCCTATCCAGCGCATCGATACATTCCTCATGCCCGCTCCGGCACACAGTGCCACAGGTGACGTTATCGTCTTCACTAGCTTTTTGTCTTATGTTTTCTTTGGTGATGGTGGGAGATTTTAGTTGTTTAGCAAGCGGAAATTTAGTTATGGCTATATTAGAGGTCTTCCTTTTAATATTCATTCTTGACTTGATTTCTAAAGAAGCAATTAAAACAATGGGCAATAACGCAAAAACAATAAATGGAATGACTGGATGTGTATTTGTAAGACTACTGAAATTTACCCAATCATGTCCACTGAAAAACGCCGTCAGCCTATTACCAAAAGTGCTATAATTTAATATATATGTCTCTATAAACCTTGCTAGACCTGTACCCATAATAACGTTGGAAAAGGTATAGCGAATCGGTCTCCAGAAAAGGTAAAGAGAGGAGGCGAAACTAGTAAATGCAAGTAAAGGCATTCGCTTTTTAAAAGCTTTGTATGATAATAGAACCAATGTAACACCTGTTATAAGTTCGAACAAGCTTCCCGCTGTAAAGAAAAAGGCTGAAGATTTTAATCCATGGGGCGTACTAGTAATAAAAGATACCGCTCCCGAACTGCTTGTGCGGGATACAACATTCGGAATTACAAAAGTCGCTAAATAATGGCCTAATTCGTGAATATAACTAGAAATTTTAAATCCTAAAAATAGCACACCCAAAGTAAAAGATGTAACCATTGTAATGCCGTCTCCCTCTCCGCTTAAGTCCCATTTTAAAAAGCCCTTTATAGAATCTAAAAAGCTTTCTGTTCTTGTTGCGCAACCGGCGGGAGATTCGGGTTGATCACCTGTTGGGCCCAGAGATTGATCGGTTTCGGCAACAGAAGTTTCTAACCCTAATAGATATCTATACTTCGCGATACTTATTTCTACTACTTTATCTGGGGTTAGGCTTTTCAGATCCCTCACAATATTGCCATCTGGGTCGAGCGCTACCCCTTTGTCTTCGATTACGAGTGTCTTTTTGATAAGCGCTGCTTCTATCCAATCACGATGTATATAATTACTAACTTGTTTATTTTTATTGCCGATAATTACGCTTATTTTGTTTAACATGCCGTGATAGGCAAGTGTGGAATTTACTATAGCGTTAATTTTCTCTTCTATTGGATTTGGTTTTCCAGCTATGAGCCTAAAGTATGGGCTCTCATATCTATCTCCGTTCTCGAAGTTCGGCATTATGGTTAGGTAAGAATATCCTTTTTCTTTGAAGAGCTTTTCCAGGTTTTCCGTATGGAATCCCCCGGTAACGACTGTTAAATTGTCTCTTTTTTTCATGTAAGAAGTTATATTTTTTATAAAGACGTTATCTCTTTTAAAGGCAAGTTTATAGAAGTTTTCTATTTTTTCTCTGTATATATCTAAGGCTTTGATATCCTCTGATATATTGGTTTTTATCTTATATTTAGGGGCTTCGGTATTTATGAATGATAGGAAATGGGCAATATTTAAGGAGTGGCTGTTTTCCCGATAGTATTTGTATCTATCTGTTGTAAGGGATATGTTAAAGAGGTTCTTTAAGAGTAAGAGGTTTTTCGATAGTATGTAAAGCTTTTTCTGGGCATCGTTCTTACAGAGCCTGTCTACAATATCATCTTCGAATTTCTCTATTTCGTTGAATAATGTCCAATTATCGATGGACTCATATATATCTATGTATTTCTTATATCTCGAAAGATTCGGGTATCTTGTATCTACATTGAAATCTACGGTTTCGGCCTTTTTGAACAGATATGAATAAAATTGGATTTCTCTAATGCTTCCTTCTTTAAAGTGAATGGATTTTTTAACAAGGGCCTCTAATTCTAAGCTTGAGAGCCTTTTGGTCAATTCGTCTATTAAGCGCTTTCTTTCAAAATTAGCTTCTTTAAAGTCTATATTCTTTTCCTTTTCTATAACCTCAATGAGCCTGTAGAGATTTTTCCTTGTTGATATATCTATATTTAGTTTCTTAGATAAATCGGAAAGATAGCCGAGATAATCATTTAACTCTATTTTTTTGTCGTTATAATCTGCTCTTTTCAGGTCAAGTTCCTTAAGTTCCCTGGAATAGATGTGCCTTTTTAGATTTGTTAAGTAATGGCCTAAAAGATTTAAGATTTTATCTATTTCATCCTTATATGCAAGGCTTTCCCTGTAGACCCGGAGGTTTTTGATATATAGATTCGGATTCTCAAGGCCCTTCAGGGTTATTCGGGTTGGGTTGGTTATGGCAAAAAATTCGGCTCCGTTAACGCGGCCCTCTTTTACAAAATAATCGGCTACTTTTTCTCTTAATTGCTTGTCCTCTATATCGGTAAAAACAGATAAGTCGTAATCCCCTGCGCCGCCTTCGAGTAGCGCTAAATCTATATCATATTCGCTCGTAAGATAATTTAATATGCCTTTTATCGATTTCTGGCAGGAATAATTGCAGTGGGCATCCTGGATGTGGATTATGGTTTTCCCGTTTGCGCCTTTATGTTTATTCTTAACGTTGCCGAAATTCAAGGGAATTTCAAGCCTATCTATGTCAATTTGCTTAACATGGGCTGTGCCGGAGGAGGTTATGTCCCGAGAGGGAATTGCAACCCCACCATCATATGCCCAGGACAGGTTATTAATTAAAAATAGGCCTGTAAGCACCAATGCTATTGTTTTAAACCACGGGCGATATCCGCTTTTTCTAAAATAAAAACCCGGGCTAAGACCGAAGACTACGTTGCGGCCAGACAATATAGTTCCGGATTTAATAGCCCGGGTTATTAGCATATATATTTTCTTAAACAAAAAAGACCATACGGTAATAGCCATAGCTATTACATTGTATGGTCTTTTTCTTTTTTTAATGATACCCCTTGATCTGGCCGTTTGCACCTTATTTTTCCTCCGTTCGTGGTGCTTTTTATCTTAGGATTTCTTAAATTCTATTAGAAATTTGCTAAAATAAAAAAATTCTTGTGAATTTAACAATAATTATACACTAAATAGAGGGTGTTATGGCAACAAAAAGGTAACACTATTGTAAAAGAAATGTAACAAAAAAAGGGGGGGTGAAACAAGAACTGACAGCGCTAACCCGTGCCGCGGTCACTACGGGTAATGTCGCGAATCAGGCGCGCCTATAAACTGTCACATCTATCCGAGCGGCACGCGACATTTTGCGCATCCGCTCTATGCCTTTGTTCGGAACGCCCCAGCTGCTCCTTCTCGTTCTCTTTCTGCTTTCTCCATTGGGCGAGATCGGTCAATGCGGCTTCCTTGTTACTCTTGTCTTTCCATATGACAAACGCGATCCCCGCCAAAAACGCGACAACGAATGTAGGCCAGAGTGCCCATAGACTTCTCTTCCATATCATCTCGTATGCCACCAGATATACAAGCCAATAGCCTAAAACATTGGCTTTCCAGAAGCTGGCCCATCTCTTACGATCCAGAAGGTCTGCCGCTGCATAGAGTCCCGTTCTGACCATGGTAAGGGCAATCAGGCAGTATACAAGGGAGAAACCCCATCCGCCCAGGAATGCTCCAAAGAGCGTCGCGAAATCAATCCACAGAACCCCAACCAAGAGGCGAGGAATAGAAGGCGCCATTTGTCGGACACGCAAGTGTTCTTCCCCGAGTGCCGCAGATATTTCGTAGGGTAGTTCCTTCGAGTTCTTTCTGCTCTTCTGGCATTGGGCACAAACGTACCCATTGAGAGGACGGTTGAATGGGCCGAACAATCGCTCACATAACGGACACCGCCACGACATCCGCCCAACTTTCTTTGGTCTTTTAGCGAGATGGATAAGCAGCAGGCTGAAGAGAAATCCCGTGCCACCACAAATAAGTGCGACAACCAATGGCGGAATGGGCCATTCGAATTCCGCTGACAGGGCTCCCCCCATCATTCCTAACCCCACTGTGTACATGAAGATGAGCCCAAATTTCATAAATGGTGTCATGCTATTCTCTCCTTTCCGAACATCCGAAATCATCGACTTATTGAAAGCACTAAGCGCCGCAGCTAGGTACAGTGGATTGAGTTGTTAAAAGTTACCGCAGCGATGGCAGCCCCAACGGGATTTGTTTACGCCAATCGACGGTAACTTGACTGATTCACCACTAAATTCTACCACCATTCCCCTCTCTATGTCAATAACCGACTATTCTCTATAACCTTTTTTGTACCCTCACTGGTAGGATGTGTATATATATTAAAGGATTCCACGTCTTTATGGCCGGTTATAGCCATAATGTCTCGCGGTGTACTCCCCTCTTTTAACCGTGTTGTAACGAACGAATGTCTGAAATCATGTGGGCTTAGTGCAATACCCAATACATTCTTTGATATTTTGCTAATATATTTAGTGTAATGATTTGCATGGTGAATATTATTATTTTTATTCGGAAAAAGCCATATAGTCTTTCGTTTATCAAATGCATACCTCTTTATAACATTAGCTAGTTCCGGATCGATATCTCTTAAAATAAAAGGTTCTTTTGTTTTAGTATCGCTTGGTTCTATCAGAATCTCTACGGGCCATAATGCATTCCATCGAATATTTTTCCTTTTTATCGATAATACTTGCCCTCTGCGCCATCCTAATCGCATAATAAAGTAAGTAGGCCCATATAAATCTGGCCTATCTTGCTTTATATAATCTAATAATTTCTTCATATCTTCCCTAGAAATCTCTTTATATAGCTTTTTATGGCGTGGTGGCCGCTTAAAACTGCCTAGGACATCATAATATATCTCTTTATTGCAACATCCTATATCAACCAGTTTTTTAACCATAGTCTTTATTTTTGTGAGTTCATCCCGCCATCCGGTAGTCCGCCCGCGCTCAACAACGATCCACTGTTTATAATTTTCAATAAGCGCTTTAGTGAGTTGATTTATTGTTGTAACCTGCGGATATCGCATAGGAATAAATGTCTCAAACAAGGAACGGTATTTTGGCAATAAGTTATGATATATTGTCCGGCTGCTTACATTATCTGCTTTAAGTTTCAATTCCAGGCGATTCTTGAGTTCTGTAAATGAGAGACCTGCACTGCCATTTGAGCTATGCTTATACTGCTCCATATGTATCGCTCGTGTAATA
>CP070780.1:137525-151354 GCA_020346285.1 Candidatus Omnitrophota bacterium
GTCAAAAATTCCGTCAGCCTTCGCCAAAGTAGAAATTCATAGGTAGCTATGCTACGGCTGATCCGCCGAAGCTTATCTACTTTGAAGTTCTTCTTTGGCGAAGGCGGAAATACAATGGCGCCATCCCAGATTATAACCATTTTTGGATAATGAGCAATTTTTGTCACAGCGAGCAAAAGGCGCCCATCCTTTTGCGAGCGGCAAGCGGAGGCAACAGCTTAAATCCCGAAGAGAGTTTATTATCAGCCCCACCCTTATTCTAGTTAAAGATAAAAAAGGTAGATGTCTTTCCTTTACTTTTTTTGCTGTTTGTGTTAGAATAATAACAAGTTTGTATTGCATTAATTGCTAAATAAAGCAATTGATGAGAAATACATAAAGGGAGGTGAAAATAAATGAATAGAATAAGAAAAAGAAAATTAAAAAACATAAGCAATGAAGACCTATTCTCCCTGTTTAAGGGCTATTTGAAAAAAACTATCGCAGAAGACCTTAAAAATATATACGAAAAAAAAGCACGTCTTCTGGATTCTCAAGAGCCTTGGGTTTTCCACTTAGACCATCACGCCTGATCCGTTCCATCCTAAAAATAAAACAAAGTTGCTTTTTGTTGACAATATATACTATGTATGGTATAAAATTATGGTCTAAGGAGCAACATGATAGAGCGATACACCCTTCCTCAAATGGCCCGCGTGTGGTCGGAAGAGAATAAATTTGAGAAAATGCTCAAGGTCGAAATCCTGAGCTGCGAGGCCCTCTCTAAACTAAAAATCATACCTAAACAAGACCTGTTCCAGATTAAAAAGAAAGCCCGCTTCGATATCGGCAGGATAAAAGAAATCGAAAAGAAGACCAATCACGACGTCATAAGTTTCGTTATGAATCTTTCCGAGAATGTAGGCGACGCCGCTAAGTATATTCATTTCGGGCTTACCTCAAGCGATGTCGTGGATACGTCGCTATCTCTGGTGATGTGCGAGGCGATGGATATCTTAATAAAAGATACAGAAAATCTCCTGAAAGCATTCCGCCTTAAAGCCAAAAGATACAAGGATACAATAATGATAGGCCGTTCTCACGGTGTCCATGCCGAGCCTATTACCTTCGGCCTTAAAATAGCGCTTTTTTACGAAGAGACAAAACGTAATCTTAGCAGGCTTAAAGCCGCGCGTGAAGTTATAGCATACGGTAAAATTTCCGGCTCTGTCGGCACGCACGCCAACATCGACCCGTTTGTCGAGGAATACGTCTGCAAGAAACTGAAATTGAAACCGGCCAGGGTTTCGTCCCAGATTTTGCAGCGCGACAGGCACGCCGAATATCTAAACGCTATCGCGATAATAGGAACGTCTCTGGAAAAATTTGCCACGGAATTCCGCGCTCTTCAAAGGACAGAAATAGGCGAGGTTGAAGAGTATTTCTCTCCGACGCAAAAGGGCTCCTCAAGCATGCCCCACAAAAAAAATCCCATAATGTTTGAACGGATATGCGGCCTGGCCAGGATTCTAAGGGCAAATGCATTGGCAAGCATGGAAAATATGCCATTGTGGCACGAGAGAGATATTTCGCATTCTTCCGTAGAGAGAGTGATTATTCCCGATTCAACAATACTTCTAAATTACATGCTTGTAAAAATGGTCAATCTCGTTAATAGGCTCGTTGTGAACGAAGATAGGATGAGAGAAAATTTAGATAGGACTAAAGGCATAATATTTTCTCAAAGAGTGCTCCTGGAGCTTGTTAAAAGAGGGCTTACCCGGGTAGAGGCCTATGACATAGTCCAGGATGCCGCCGGCAATATGAAAAAAGAAGATATAAATTTTGAAGAAGCCCTGAAAAGAAATAAAAAAATAAGAAATATAATGGGGCCAAATGCCATAAAAGAGTGTTTTGATTTGAATTATCACGTAAAATATGTCGATAGAATATTCAAGAAAGCGGGGATATAAAAAATGCAGAAAAAAAAGCAACTTTATGAAGGAAAAGCCAAGAAGGTTTACGAGACGGATAATCCCGATCTCCTGATTCAGGAATTTAAAGACGATGCGACCGCTTTTGATGCTACCAAAAGAGGAACGATTAAAACCAAAGGCATAATAAATAATAAGATTTCAAAGATATTGTTTGAGCTTTTGGAATCGAAGGGGATAGAAACGCATTTTGTAAAACAGCTCGACGACCGTCATATGCTTATAAAACGGGTTGAGATTATTCCTCTCGAAGTTACCATGCGAAATACAGTTGCCGGGGGCATGGCCAAACTGCTGGGAATAGAGGAGGGATTGAAATTAAAAGAGCCGGTATTGGAATATCATTATAAGGATGACAGTCTTCACGATCCCCTCATAAATAATTATCACGCTAAAGCCCTTAAATTAGTAACGGATGAAGAATTAGATTTTATTGAAAAGAAATCTTTCGAGATAAATAATATCCTGAAAGCATTTTTTGACCGCAAAGATTTAGATTTAATCGATTTCAAACTAGAATTCGGAAGACACAAAGGAAAAATTCTCCTGGCGGATGAAATTTCTCCCGATACATGTAGATTCTGGGATAAAAAGACACGAGAAAAGCTCGATAAGGACAGATTTAGAAGGGACTTGGGCAGGATAGAAGAGGCCTACCAGGAAGTATTGCGAAGAGTAACTTCATGACTAAACTTTCCTACAAAAAAGCCGGCGTTGACATAGACAAAGCCAATCTTTTCATAAAGAAAATAAAGCCCCTTATAAAAAGCACAAAAAGAACCGGCTGGATCAGCGATATCGGCGCTTTTGCCGGATTTTTTAAACCCGAAATAGCCGCGTATAAGAACCCGCTTATCGTTGCCTCGACAGACGGCGTCGGCACAAAGCTTATGATTGCAAAATGGGCGGGTAAGCATGATACCGTAGGCATAGATTTGGTAGCTATGTGTGTAAATGATATTATTACCTGCGGCGCGGAACCGCTCTTTTTCCTGGACTATTTGGCTACGGGGAAACTTTCTCCAGAAATTTCTTACGAAGTACTAAAAGGTATTGTTAAAGGATGCAAGCTTGCCAACTCGGCCTTGATAGGAGGCGAGACGGCGGAATTGCCGGGTATGTATAGACCGGGCGATTATGATTTGGCGGGATTTTCTGTCGGAATCGTCGATAGAAAAAAGGTTATAGACGGTTCCGGAATAAAAAAAGGAAATCTTATTCTGGGGATAGCTTCGACAGGGCTTCATTCCAACGGCTACTCGTTAGTGAGAAAAGTATTTTCCAAAAAAGAGTTAACAACAACGCTGAAAAAAGAAGTGTTAAAGCCGACAGCGATATATGTAAAGCCGGTTCTCGATATTATAAAGCGCTTTGACGTAAAAGGCATAGCTAACATTACAGGGGGAGGATTCTACGATAATATAGGCAGGTTATTACCGAGAAATATTTCGGCCATAATATACCGGGGTATATGGCCGGTTTTGCCTATTTTTGAATTGATTAGAAATAAAGCCCGCATCGATGATGACGAAATGTTCAGGACGTTCAACATGGGAATAGGTATGGTTTTGATTCTTCCAAGAAAGGGAATTCTTAAAGCCAGGGATTACCTTTTGAAAAAATATAAACTTAAAAGCTGGATAATCGGCGAAGTTATACGGGGAAGAAAAAAAATAGAAATAATATAGCTTATGGCTTACAGCTCGTTATGAAAGTACTTGTTATAGGCCAGGGTGGCAGAGAGCATGCCCTTCTGTGGAAGATTAAACAATCGCCGAAAGTTAAAAAGCTTTATTCTGCGCCCGGAAACGGCGGAACAGCAGAGATAGCTGAAAATGTCCCCATAAAAGCTGACGACGTCAACAGTTTAAGAAATTTCTGTGAAAAGGAAAAAATAGATTTGACCGTTGTCGGGCCCGAGATGTCGCTTACATCGGGTATAGTTGATTTATTTAAGGAAAAGGGTTTAAGAATATTCGGGCCCGGTAAAGCCGCCGCGCAACTCGAGGCAAGTAAGATTTTCACAAAGGAACTTGCAAGGAATGAGAATATTCCTACCGCCTGGTTTGAAATTTTCGATGACGCTAAAAAGGCAAAAGATTTTATAAAGTCAAAAAGCGCCCCTATAGTCGTGAAGGCGGACGGATTGGCCTCCGGCAAGGGCGTGATTGTAGCCAAGACAGAGAACGAGGCATTTCAGGCGGTCGATAAAATACTGGTGGAAAAAGCGTTTGGCTCCTCCGGCGACAAGATTATAGTGGAAGAATGCCTGGAGGGCCAAGAGGCCTCTATTATTGTTGTATCCGACGGAGAAAATATAGTTCCCCTCGCTTCGAGCCAGGACCATAAAAGGGTATTTGACGGCGATAAAGGCCCAAATACAGGCGGCATGGGAGCTTATTCCCCCGCGCCGGCAGTAACCGGTGAAGTTTTTAACAATACGATTTCCCGGATAATAAAACCCGCCATTAACGGCATGAAAAAAAGAGGCATTCCTTACAAGGGCGTGCTATACGCGGGGATAATGATTACAAATGAGA
Source organism: Candidatus Omnitrophota bacterium (assembly GCA_020346285.1). Taxonomy (GTDB): domain Bacteria; phylum Omnitrophota; class Gorgyraeia; order JABMRN01; family RBG-13-46-9. The sequence goes on from CP070780.1 coordinate 142,039, forward strand.
ATCCGAAGCTTCTGGAATTCAACGTAAGATTCGGAGATCCCGAAACCCAGGCAATTTTACCGAGATTAAATTCAGATCTTCTGGAATTGATAGAGTTATCAATGGAGGGCTCTCTCGGGAATTATAATTTAAAGTGGAAAAAAGAAGCTTGCGTGTGCGTTGTTATGGCTTCGGGGGGATATCCCGGAAAATATGAAAAGGGAAAAGAAATTTCCGGCATAGAAAAAGCGCTTGAGCTGGAAGATACATTAATATTTCATGCCGGGACCAGACTCGCGAATGGGCTTCTAACAAATGGCGGCCGGGTATTAAATGTGGTGGCGCTCGGAGAAAATATTAAAAATGCAATAGATAAAGTATATAAAGCTTGTGGTATGATAAAATTTGAAAACATGCATTACCGTAAGGATATAGGCCATAGCGCCTTAAGGAGTTAAAATGAAACACAGGCCGGAAGTATCGGTTATAATGGGAAGTGATTCGGATTTGGACGTGATGAAGGAAACAATGCATCTTTTAAAGGAATTTAACGTTCCTTACGAGGTAAAGATTTTATCGGCGCACAGGTCGCCGCAGATGACATCTGATTTTGCAAAAAAAGCGGAGAAAAAAGGCATAAAAATTATCATAGCAGGAGCAGGCGGGGCAGCGCATCTGGCAGGGGTTGTCGCAAGCCATACCGTTCTTCCGGTTATAGGGGTTCCCATGGATACAAAAGCCTTAAAAGGCATAGATTCCTTGTTATCTACCGTCCAAATGCCGGGCGGCGTTCCCGTTGCCACTGTGGCTATCGGTAAAGCCGGCGCAAAGAACGCGGCAATTTTAGCGGCGGAGATTTTAGGCATAAGCGATAGTTTATTACGAAGAAAACTTAAAATATTTAAAAAGAAACTGGCGGACAGCGTTAAGAAGAAAAATAAAAAACTGCGATGACAAGGACGAAAATGCTGAAAATAAACGCGGATTCACCCGATGAAAATACTATTGAATTCGCGGCTACGCTTTTACGAGACGGAGGGCTTGTTGCTTTCCCGACAGAGACCGTCTATGGCATAGGCGCAAATTTCCTGGATAAAGAAGCGGTAAAACGTTTATACGAAATCAAAAAAAGGCCCCTTAATAAACCTTTTACTATTCATATATCGACGATTGACATGATTGACCGGATGCACTGTGAAATTTCGCCTCTGGCGGACCGGCTAATAAAGAATTTCTGGCCGGGCCCGCTTACTATAGTTTTAAAGAAAATTGGCCCCGCGCCATGTAACTGCGGGGATGGCACGCTTGCCTTTCGCATGCCCAGCAATACGGTTGCGAAAGAGCTTATATCGAAAAGCGGCGTGCCCCTGGCGGTTCCAAGCGCAAACATCTCCGGTGAAAAACCGCCTGCACAGGCAAGCGAGATTTTAAATAGGCTCGACGGAAAAATCGATTTAATTTTGGATGGCGGAAGGACAGGCCTTGGCCGGGAATCAACCGTTGTTGACGCGACAGCCCCGCTTTATAAAATATTGAGAAAGGGCGCTATTCCGGAATCCGAAATCGCCGGAGTTTTAAGCGAGATATCATGAAAAACATAAAGAAGATATTAATAGTTTGCACAGGGAACAGTTGCAGGAGTATAATGGCAGAAGGATATCTTGTCAAAAGGTTTAAGGATATAGGGATAGATGATGCCGTCATTATCTCTTCCGGGACAGGCGCTATTCCCGGCCTGAAACCTACAAAAGAAGCTATACAGGTTATGAAAGAACAGGGAATAGACGTATCCGGATATATTTCTTCGAGTTTGACTAAAATGCATATAGAAAACGCAGACGCAATTCTTACCATGGAACCCGGCCACAGAGACAGGGTTTTAGAGATGATACCCGAAGCAAAAAACAAGGTTTATCTTTTGAGGGAATTTTCTTCGGAAAGCAATCGGAAGAGCAATTCGATAAATGACCCTATTGGCAGGTCCCTCGAATTTTATAGAGAAGTTTTTGAAATTATAAAAGATTCTATTGAAGGGTTTTTAAAATGGTTAAAAGAATAGCGATAGGCTCGGACCACGGCGGATTTAAATTAAAAGCATTTCTTAAAAAATATTTATCCCAAAAAGGTTACATTGTAACGGATTTCGGCACGTATAAAGGAGAATCATGCGACTATCCGCCCATTGGTTATAAGGTAGCCAAAAAGGTGTCAAACGGTGAATTCAAAAGAGGAATTCTTATATGCAAAACCGGTATCGGCATGGCTATTATAGCGAATAAATTGCGGAACGTGCGTTCGGGTGTTTGCAATACGGTAACCCAGGCAAGAACATCGAGGCTGCACAACGATACGAATGTCCTCTCGCTCGCCGCAAAATATACAAATCCCGCGAAGGCCCGACGGATTGTTAACGTATGGCTTACGACAGAGGCCTTAGGCGGCAGGCATAAAAAAAGAGTAAACCAGATTAAGAAATTGGAAAAGAAGTGAAATATTTAAAGAAGACAGACCCCCAGATTTTCAAAGCCATATTAGGCGAAGCTAAACGTCAGGACGAAAAACTGGAGTTGATAGCCAGTGAGAATTTTGTTTCCAGGGCTATAATAGAGGCTGAAGCCAGCGTTATGACTAATAAGTATGCCGAAGGATATCCTGGCCGGCGCTGGTATAATGGGTGCCAATTTATCGATATAGCGGAGAATCTTGCCATAGAAAGAGCGAAGAAGCTTTTCGGGGCAGAACATGTGAACGTCCAGCCGCATTCCGGCTCCCAGGCGAACCAGGCTGTTTATTTTTCCATGCTTAATGTAGGAGATACCGTTTTGGCGATGGACTTGAGATGCGGAGGGCACCTGACGCATGGCCACGCCCTTAACTTTTCGGGAAAGCATTTTAATATTATACCTTATGGCGTGGACAGGACCACAGAACGGCTGGATTACGATGAAATACGCCGCCTGGCAAAAGAGGCCAGGCCAAAGATGATACTGGCAGGCGCAAGCGCGTATCCGAGGATTATAGATTTTAGAATATTCAGGGAAATTTGCGACGAAGTAGGCGCTTTTCTTTTAGTGGATATGGCTCATATTGCGGGGCTTATTGCTTGCGGGCTTCACCCGGACCCGGTGCCGGAGGCAGAATTTGTTACGACCACTACGCATAAGACGTTGCGTGGCCCGCGCTCGGGTATGATTCTTTGTAAAAAACAATTTGCAAAAAAAATAGATACCGAGGTTTTTCCCGGTATTCAGGGCGGGCCTTTAATGCACGTCATAGCTGCGAAAGCAGTCTGTTTTAAGGAAGCGTTGAAGCCATCCTTCAAAAAGTACCAAGGCCAAACCATAAAAAATGCAAAGACACTTTCGGGCGCGCTCTCTGAAAGAGGATATAGAATTGTTTCAGGGGGCACGGATAACCATCTTCTCTTAATTGACCTGTCGGATAAGAAGATTACGGGAAAAGATGCAAGCCTCATGCTGGATAAGGTCGGTATAGTCGCTAATAAAAATCTTATTCCGTTTGACAAGCAAAACGCAAACTTAACAAGCGGACTTCGGTTGGGAACCCCCGCCCTCACTACGCGCGGAATGAAAGAAAAAGAGATGACGGATATCGCCGAACTCATCGACATAGTTTTGCGTAAAGACACCAAGGGCTTGGATGCGGTTAAGAAAAAGGTAAAGAGGCTTACCCGGAGATTTCCGCTTTATAAAGATTTGATGAAGGATTTAGAGCGCGCATGAAAGAAAAATCAAGGCCGAGTTGGGACGAATATTTTTTATCCATAGCCAAATTGATATCAAAACGCTCTACATGTTTAAGGAGAAAAGTCGGGGCGGTTTTAGTAAAAAATAAAAGGGTTCTTGCCACCGGCTATAACGGCGCGCCATCCAATATAAAACACTGCAAAATTACAGGATGCCTTCGCGAGAAACTTGAGGTTCCTTCGGGCCAGCGGCATGAATTATGTCGCGGGCTTCATGGCGAACAAAATGCGCTTCTTCAAGCCGCCCTCCATGGAGTAAGCGTGGAAGGCGCAAAATTATATGCAGTTAGCCAGCCGTGTATTATATGCGCAAAGATGCTTATTAACGCCGGGATAAAAGAGATTGTTATTGCCGGCCGTTATCCGGACAAAATGGCAAAGGATTTTCTGAAAGAAGCAAGGATAAGAGTCCGGGTGTTTAAATAAAAAATGAACCCATTCGACTTCGTTCAGGGTTCATTCTGAGCGACTGGAAGGAGTCGAAGGATGAAATGCCCATACTGCCGCTCGAAGAGAGATAAAGTCGTCGATTCACGTTCCATCCGCAATAACCAGGCCGTCCGAAGGCGCAGGGAATGCCTTAGATGTCACAAGCGATACACCACATACGAATATATAGAAGAAATCGCTATTATGGTAATAAAATCAGACGGCCGGCGCGAGCCGTTTGACAGGAAAAAAGTTCTTAACGGCCTGATAAGGGCATGCGAAAAAAGACCGATAAGTTTAGAAAAACTGGAAGATATCGTTACAAAAATCGAAACCCAACTTCAGAATAAATTCGTAAAAGAGGTAAAATCAAAAGACATAGGCGAGATAGTTATGAAAGCGCTGCGAAGGCTGGATGAAGTGGCCTATGTAAGATTTGCCTCGGTCTATCGGCAATTCCGCGACGTTTCCCAGTTTACCAGAGAACTAAAAACATTCCTGAAATAATTAGAGCTTCTCCAGGTCCACATCGAGTGAAGAAGCCGCTTTTATTTTCGCAAGCCAATCATCAATCGCTTTAAGTTTTTTTATGGAAAGAACTTTATTCCTGTAATTTTCCTTTTCTTTTTCGAATTTTTCCTCGTCTATAAGAAGGAATTTTATCGGCTCTACAAGGACAAAACCCTTTCTTGCCTTGATAGGCCTTGAAAGTTCACCGGGCTTTAATTTGAAAGCATCCGTTACGATTTTATAGGATTCCCCCACCTCTTCTATGTAATCAAACCTTGAAATGAAATCCGTCCGGTGAAGTTCCAAATTATAATTTTTGGCTATATTTTTTAAGCCGACATTTTTAGTTTTTACCTCTTCATATAACTTATCCGCCTCGCGTTCGGCGAGTAGCATGGCTTTTTCATCTTTGATAACACCTATAATGTAGGAGGAAACCTCGCCTTCGGATTTAATGCGCGGAGGAATTCTTTCCTTCGCTCTTATTATATAAGAAGTTCCTATCTCATCTTCCGAGATAGCAGGTAAGATATCTACAAGGGGCCTTAACTTGAAGGAAATAATATTTATGTTTCCGGCACCTTCTATTCCCCGGACAGTTTCGTCCCGGGAAAAGGGAGGCATTTCGGTTACGCTTAAATTTAAATCCCGGCATATTTTTTCCATATCGCGAGGCCGCCTTTTTAATTTTTCATAAGCTCTTTTAAGGTCTTCTAATGCCTTTTCTTTAGTGCCTTCTTCTTTATGGGGGAAAGCTATATATTGAAGAACGACTTTTTCCGGTTCCTTAAAATGCTCTTTATTTTTTTCATAAAAGTCGTTTATTTCATTCTTGGAAACCTCCGTCTTTTCTTTAAAACTTTCCTTATCTATTACTATGTAAGAGAGGCGCGCTTTTTCAGACTCATTTTTATAAAACTGGCGAAGCTCGTTGTCGGACGCGGTTATATTTTTTATAATGTCAGTTTTATATTTCGTAATTACTAAAAAAGTTCTTACACTTTCCTCAAAAGCCCTGGGCGACATGCCGAGATTATTCGTTAAAATATACTTGTATAATTTGTCATCGAAGGCATCGCCCCTCGCAAAGAGCGGATGTTTTGTTATAAAGCCCACAACTTCTTCATCGGAGACAGTAATTTTATCTTTTTCCGCCTTTATTTTTATCATTAAATTTTCCCATGCGAGGCGATTCAGGAAAATTCTATCTTTTTGAAATTTATCAAGCGCTTCGGGCTGGTCGAAGTAGCTTAAGAAAAGCCGGATTTGAATATCCTGGGCGCTTTTTACGAATTCATCAATAGATATTTTTTTGCCCTCGATGGTGCCGATATATTTATAGGGCAATCTCCTACCCGCGGGACGTTGCGCTCCCCAGAGAACAAAGGCGAATATAATAATAACGGCAAGAACCCATAGTATTTTTTTCATCACCTTTTTCTTTCGCAAGAAATTAAGCATCGCTTTCCTCCCTTAAAACCCCTATTATATTTGTTCTCATATCCTTTAGCAAGCGTAAATCACATAAAAGGGCAGAACTTAAGCCGCTGCCTTTCGGCGCTGAAAATTTTTCCCGTGGTTTTGGACTTACGGCTCGCAAGAGAGGCATACTTATATATAAATGTTCGGGCGGAATTCCCTTCTTTTGCCTTCGGCAAAAAGGTCAGTTCCGCCTATTGCTCGCCATAAGCCCTAAAACCACGCTAACTATATGCATGAATGCGAAAAATTTTCTAATGCGCCTTCAGGCACCGGCTCAAGTTCTGTTCTTCAAGCCTAACCTTCCTGAACTATCTAACTGTTCGAGGTTCGACCTCGAACAGTTGGCCTTGTTCCTTGCAAATCCATAAATTCTATAGTATATTATGTTTGAAAGGATTTAATAAGTGTTTACAAAAAAGAGTTTTACGTTAGTAGAATTGTTGGTAGTAATAATTATAGTCGGTATCCTGGCTGCGGTTTCGATTCCTATATTTCGGGCATATATATGGAAAGCCAGGTTCGCCGAAGTATTCGCAACATTCGACCTGATTATCAGTGCTAAAAGGGCTTATCATGTAGAGCACGGAACCTATCAAGGAATCCCTCCTTATCCGCCTAATGAATGCCTTGCTGGTAATGGAATTCCAACCGGAAGCACGCTAATCCAACAAGATTTAGGCATTGAAATAGATGAGAATTGTTTTTTTCAATATCTAATTCAGCCAGACAGTGCGAACCCAACAGCTATGAATATTTTCTTTAGGGAACCACCCTACACTTGGGCCTGGTATTACAACTATATTTCAAAACAGTGGGCGGAACGCCCTGGCGGCGACGGCGGCCCTGCCCGAAAATACTTCACCCCTCCATTCTAAAAGTGGACGTTTCACCTTGCCACAACTCTTTACCCGGATTCTCGGCTCACCTCACCCCGGATAGGATTTAAGCTGTTGCCTCCGCTTGCCGTTTAAATCCTATCCTGTTCGAGGTTCGACCTCGAACAGTTAATGCTTGGGAGCCTGTGAAGCCACCGGGCTCTCAGCTCACCCTTAAAATATTCTTCTTCGCTGAAATACTTTCGTGTTTCAGCTTCGAAGGAATAATTCCTACGTAGCCAAACACTTATGTATTTGGCGAAGTAGAATTATGGGAAGGCTTTTCTCCCTTGAATTCATGCAATTTGCTCGTTTGACTAAAGGTATCTGCCGAAGAGACTGCATTACTACCTGTATACAAACTTCGCAAATTGCTGAATTCTACGGTCGAAAACATTCGCCTCGAACCCAGTGGCCTTTACGGGCTTTCATTTCTGCCCCTAAAAAAAATTTAAAAAAATACTTGACAAATAGTGCCATTTTTGTATAATAAGTGAATTATTGGCACTCTTGAATGAGGAGTGCTAATTTTTGCAGAACATAGTAAATAGATTAAAAAGGAGGTAAATGTATGAAAATTCAACCACTGGGCGACAGAATTTTAGTTGAGGTTCTTGAAGCAAAGGATAGGACAAAAGGCGGTATAGTTCTTCCCGATACAGCTAAAGAAAAACCGCAGGAAGCGAAAGTAATCGCCGTAGGCAAGGGAAAGGTTTCTGAAGACGGAAAAAATATTCCCCTGGAGGTACAAGCCGGCGATAAGATTTTATTCGGTAAATATAGCGGAACAGAGATTACGGCTGATGATAAAGAGTATTTGATTTTGAAGGAAGAAGACGTGTTGGCAATTATTAAAGAGGATTAAGAATTAAGGATTAAATAAGGAGGAGGAAAGGAAAATGGCGAAACAATTATCGTTTAGTGAAGAGGCGCGGCGCGAGATACTAAAAGGTGTCGAGCTTTTGAGTAAAGCAGTAAAGGTTACGCTCGGCCCGAAGGGACGAAATGTCGTGCTTGATAAAAAATTCGGCTCTCCGACGATTACGAAAGACGGCGTGACGGTTGCCAAGGAGATCGAATTAAAAGAGCCCTACCAAAACATGGGTGCCCAGATGGTTAAGGAGGTTGCGGAAAAGACCTCTGATACCGCCGGTGACGGCACAACCACCGCTACAATTCTCGCCGAATCGATTTTCAGAGAGGGTTTAAAAAACGTAACTGCCGGCGCAAATCCGATGGCGCTTAAACGCGGCATTGAAAAAGCCGTTGAGGCAGTCGTAAGCGAACTTAAAAAGCTCTCCAATCCCGTCAAAGACAAAAAAGAAATCTCTCAAGTTGCTTCCATTGCCGCGAACAATGACCAGATTATCGGCAACCAGATTGCCGAAGCAATGGACAGAGTCGGAAAAGACGGTGTTATCACCGTTGAGGAAGCAAAATCCATCGAAACAACGATGGATGTAGTTGAGGGTATGCAATTCGACCAGGGTTATCTATCACCCTATTTTGTAACCGATGCGGAAAGAATGGAAACCGTGTTGCAAAATCCTTATATCCTCATTCATGAAAAGAAGGTTTCGAACATGCGGGATATGATACCTCTATTAGAGCAAATAGCCAAGACAGGTAAGCCCCTCCTGATAATATCAGAGGAGACAGAAGGCGAAGCATTAGCTACGCTGGTTGTCAATAAAATACGAGGGACTCTTTCCTGCTGTGCTGTAAAAGCTCCGGGATATGGCGACCGAAGAAAGGCGATGCTTGAAGATATAGCAGTCCTTACAGGCGGAAAAGCCATAACAGAGGACCTGGGAATAAAACTTGAAAAGGTTAACCTGGATGATTTAGGCCAGGCAAAAAGAGTAACCGTTGATAAAGAGAATACCACGATCATCGAAGGCGTAGGCAAGCAGCAAGCGATAAGCGGAAGAATTGCCCAGATTAGAAGGCAAATCGAGGAAAGCGATTCCGATTATGATAAAGAAAAACTGCAGGAACGCCTTGCAAAACTTTCCGGAGGAGTGGCTGTTATCAACGTTGGCGCGGCAACAGAGACAGAGATGAAAGAGAAGAAGGCGCGCGTTGAAGATGCCCTGCATGCTACAAGGGCAGCTGTTGAGGAAGGCATTGTTCCCGGCGGCGGCGTTGCACTTTTGAGGTGCAAGAAGGCCATTAAGAAACTAACCTTGGAAGACGATGAAGCTATCGGCATATCCATTGTCAGGAGAGCGCTTGAAGAGCCGATAAGACAGATAGCTGTAAACGCAGGCAAAGA
>CP070780.1:151454-154229 GCA_020346285.1 Candidatus Omnitrophota bacterium
ATGTTTTAATCTTAGGAAACCGCAAATTCTTAAGTAAATTATCGAATATCCCTCAAGCTTTCAGGCAGGATGTTTTCTTTTCCTATGAGGACGCCTATTACCGCCCTCTCCTTACTATTTCTTTTATTTTGGATGCGCAATTGCCCTTCGCCCTCTACCCCTCACCCAAACCCTCTCCCCAAAGGGGAGAGGGAAGGGTGAGGGGGAGAGGGCAGGGTAAGGGATTTTCATACCATTTCACCAATATCGTAATTCACCTGTTGGCGGCCTGCTTATTATTTTTGCTTTTAATAAAGCTAAAATATAGAGAAGGATTAGCCCTTTTCTTCTCGCTTATTTTTACCGTCCATCCTGTCCTGACTCAGGCCGTAGCCTGGCTCCCGGGCAGGAATGATTCACTATTGGCTGTCTTTATCCTTTCTTCCTTCATCTTTTTTTTAAATTTTTTAGAGAACAAAAGATGGAGCCATTACATTGCTCACATGCTGTTTTTCGCCTTAGCGCTTTTTACTAAAGAGTCAGCTCTTGCGCTTGTCTTGCTGTGCCCTCTCGTTTACGTCATTGCGAGCCCGCCGAAGGCGGGCGAAGCAATCTCAATGGGATTGCTTCGTCGTCCCTCGCTTCGCTTGGGATTCCTCGCAATGACAGTTGCAGGTTATCTCCCGGTAATAGCGGTATGGCTCTTCCTCCGCAACGCCGCTCTAACCAACCCGATACAAATGACGGTTCTCAGCGCAGGCAAATCGCTGCTCAACAACCTACCGGCGCTCGTTCAATTTGTCGGCAAGATTATTTTTCCTTTTAATCTTTCAGTTTTACCTATAATACAGGACACGACTTTTGTTTATGGTGTTATCGCGATAACTCTTACGCTCATCGCTCTAATTTTTACAAAGAATAAACGCAATAGCTTTATTATCTTCGGTCTCGCCTGGTTTCTTCTTTTTCTTTTGCCGTCCTTTATCCGGCCCAATTCTTCCGTTATCGCGGATTTCTTAGAGCACAGGATTTATCTGCCACTCGTTGGCTTTATGATTATATTGCTTGAGACCGATTTAATAAAGAATTTATATGTCAACAGGAAGAGATTGTTAATCCCGGGAGCGCTATTTATATTTATTTTCTCTTTTATAACACTCAACCACAGTAAGAATTTCAGGGATAGATTGAGTTTCTGGCAGAACGCTGCTCTGACTTCGCCCCATTCGCCGTTAGCCCGTAGAAATCTGGGAGCGATGTACTATTTAGACGGCGAGCTAAATAAGGCCGAACAAGAATATAGAGCGTCTCTCGAGCTTAATCCATACGAGCCGATGGCTCATAATAACTTGGGCCTCATTTATCTTAAAAGAGGCGAGCTAAATAAGGCCGAACAAGAGTATAAGAGAGAAATTGCCATAAACCCTCGTTATGACGATGTGTATTTTAATCTAGGTTTGCTTTATTATATACAGGGCAGGATTGAAGAGGCTGAAGAAGCCTGGAAGAAAGCGTTAGAGATTAACCCTAGCCACAAAGATATCGCGAGAATAAGAGACAGCAAAAAAATCTAAACCTCACTCCCGGAGTGAGGAATGGCATTAATAGAGGAGGTTTGTTATGACAAAGAGAAATTCGTGGCCATTCGTGTTAATATTCGTGTTAATTAGTGTCTTCGCCTATATCGCCCGCGCAGGCACTCTCGAGTTCGACGGTGTCCCCGTCGACATCACCACCTCGACCAATGAGGACTTAGTAATAGTTCCCGGCTCGGGCGGGAATGTCCAGATAGGCGACGAATCCGGCACGAACAGTAACGCCACTTCAAACGATGACCTGCACATAACAGGAAACCTGGAAGTTGACGGCGCTTGTTATTTCGATTCAACCGCTACAGTTTCAGGAACGCTGACAGCAGGTAGTGTAACTTCCTCCGGCGCAGTAATCACTACCGGCATATCCGACGCAGACGGAGACACCAAGGTTCAGGTGGAGGAATCAGCAGATGAAGATATCATCAGATTTGATACAGCTGGTAACCAGGTAGCCAGCATTGACGCAACCGGCGACGCAATATTCCAGACCTCCACTGATTCCACAACCGGTTTTCAGGTTCTGGACGCAGACGGCGGAACCCCTATTTTAAATATTGATACAACTAACGAAAGAGTCGGCATCGGGACGGCGGATCCAGCTTATGACCTTGACGTAGCAGGTGACATAAATCTTACTGGCACGCTCTATGACGACGGTTCGCCATTTGTAACAGGTTACTGGACAGAAACAGGAGATGATATCTACTACAATACAGGCAACGTCGGCATCGGGACGACGGAGCCAGCAAACATACTCGAGGTAGACCACACAGGAGCAGATGCTGATGATGGAGTAATGATAGTAAGAGCTGATACCTCTACCGCAGACGGAAACCTCTTGGGGGGCATTGGATTTGATTCTACAGATGGCAATGTTCCTAGCTCTATTACTGAAGCTAGTGCATTTATTGCAGCCTATGCTGCTGAAGACCACGGTACAACAGACAAAGGTGCAGACCTGGTTTTTGGGACATCGCTTATAGACGAGGACGACGATACCACATCAACTGAGCATATGAGGATACTTGATTCCGGCGACGTCGGCATCGGGACGACGGCACCGGGTCAATTATTAGAAGTTTTTACTTCTACAGATGATGCAGGGCGTATTCGTATTACTGAAACAGCTACAGCTGGCGGTTATAGTGGCTTAGAGTTTTATGGCAGAGATGGAACTGCGGGGAATTTTGGAGGTGCAATA
>CP070780.1:154329-164164 GCA_020346285.1 Candidatus Omnitrophota bacterium
AAGGGTTATGGAAGAAAGGGATGAACTATTGCGTATCATGAGCCAGGATTTAGAGACGGAAGGAACCGCAATCCGCATCGGCCGGGAAAATATATTTGAGGAATTACAGGAATGCAGCATTATAACCTCTGCTTACAGGGTTAAGGACCGCATTTCAGGCAATATAGGCGTGATAGGCCCGATGCGCATGAGATATGAAGAGGTCGTGCCGCTCGTTGAGCGCCTGGCCGAAATAACGACGGAAATCCTGGAGGAGATACCCGAATGACCAGGGACAAACACCGCGAAAAGAAAACAAAGCCCGTCCAGAAGCCCGGGGCCGATGAATATAAGGATAAATGGCTCAGGGCATTGGCGGAATATGAGAACCTGAAAAAACGCGCCGAAAAGGAAAAGGCAGAGACCATAAAATTTTCAAATCAATTTCTGATAATGGAGCTTTTCCCGATAATGGATAGTTTTGACAGCGCCATGAACACTATTGAAAAGTCAAACGACAAAGAATCATTCTTAAAGGGATTAAAGATGCTCCAGGGCGAATTTCACAGGATACTCGAAATCAACGGCTTAAAAAAACTTAAAACCATAGGAGAAAAGTTCGATCCGAATTTTCACGAGGCCCAGGAAGAAATTTACACGGATAAATTTTCAGACGGCATTATCGTAGAGGAGATAAGAAGCGGTTACACCTTGAACGACAGGTTATTGAGGCCCGCTTTGGTTAAAGTTTCAAAAGGAGTTAAAAAGGAGGAAGATTCAAATGGCAAAGGTAATAGGGATTGATTTAGGAACTTCGAATTCAGCGGCTGCTTTTATGGAAAGGGGCAGGGCTACGATTATCCCGAGCGCGGAAGGCGCAGGGATAGCAAGCGGCAAGGCCTTTCCGTCATACGTAGCATTTACAAAAGACGGACAGAAGCTCGTGGGGGAACCGGCAAGGCGCCAGGCGTCTATAAATCCCCAGGGCACTATAATGGCCGCCAAGAGAAAAATGGGACAGGATTATCACTTTAAAGTATATGGCAAAGAATACACACCGCAGCAAATTTCGGCCTTTATCCTGCAAAAGATTAAGCAGGACGCATCCTCGTACCTCGGTGACAGCGTAAAAGAGGCCGTTATAACATGCCCGGCTTATTTTAACGACAACCAGAGGCAGGCAACGAAAGACGCGGGTGAGATAGCGGGCCTTAAGGTGCTTCGCATAATAAATGAGCCGACGGCAGCGTGCCTGGCTTATGGCCTGGAAAAATCCGGCAAGGAACTTAAGATTATGGTTTTCGATTTTGGCGGCGGAACTTTAGACGTGACAATCATGGACATGGGATGGGATAGCGAGCACAAGGCCGGGACGTTTGAAGTAATAGCGACTTCGGGCGATACCGAGCTCGGCGGCACGGATATGGATGAGGCCCTTATCGACTATATTATCTCGGAGTTCCAGAAGGAAAACGGGGTAAACCTGAAAAATGACAAGATGGCGATACAGCGATTAAGGGAAGCCGCAGAGAAGGCAAAGGTTGAGCTTTCAAGCTCCGTTACAACAGAGATTAACCTTCCTTATATTACGGCAAACCAGACAGGCCCCAAGCATCTTACCATGTCCATAAACCGCGCAAAACTGGAAGAGCTTGTTATGCCTATCGTAGAGAAATGCAAACACCCGATGGAGCAGGCGATTGAGGATTCCAAGCTCGGTAAGAAAGATATAGATAAAATTATTATGGTAGGCGGCCCTACCAGGATGCCTATTGTCCAGAAGTTCGTGGAAGATTTTGCCGGCAAAAAGATAGAAAGAGGAATAGACCCAATGGAATGCGTTGCGATGGGCGCCGCTATCCAGGGCAGTGTTATAAAAGGGGATACCAAGGATGTGTTGCTGCTGGATGTTACGCCGCTTTCGTTAGGTATCGAGACGTTAGGCAGCGTATTCACGAAATTAATCGAGCGCAACACCACCATTCCTACGAAAAAAAGCCAGACCTTCTCCACGGCTGCCGATAATCAGCCGGCGGTTACCGTCAGGGTTCTGCAAGGGGAGCGGCAGATGGCGAACGACAATACGGAACTCGGCAGATTTGACCTTGTCGGGATTCCGCCCGCCCCGCGCGGCGTGCCTCAAATCGAAGTAACGTTTGACATAGACGCCAACGGCATAGTTCACGTGCACGCAAAAGACCTGGGCACGGGGAAACAGCAGTCAATCAAAATCACGGCACCCAAAAAGCTCTCCGAGGCAGAAATAGACAGAATGATTAAAGAAGCGGAGAAGTTTGCGGAACAGGATAAAAAGACAAAAGAAGAAGTGGATACGATAAACCAGGCGGATACGCTTGTTTACAGCGTTGAAAAATCCCTGAAAGATTACGGAAACAAGATATCTGCTTCCGAAAAAGAAAATATCGAGAAAAAGCTGAAAGAGACAAAGGATGCTATTTCAGCCAAAGACGTAAAGAAAATTAAGAAGGAAATAGAGGAACTTGCAAAGGTCTCTCACAAGCTTGCCGAAGAGGTTTACAAGGATGCGCAGAAGAAGCAGGCCGAGGCCCAAGCCAAGCACAAGCCCGAAGGCAAGGCAGGGAAGGACGAAAAAAAGAAAAAAGACGATGTTATCGATGCCGATTATAAGGTAGAGGACGAGGATAAAAAAGGTGAGCAATAATGTCCTCGAGGGTTGCCTACGCTTGTCGTTCGCTCGGGGATAGATAATATGTCGAAACGCGATTATTATGAAATACTGGGCATTAGCAAAAATGCCACTGCCGATGAGATAAAGAAGGCCTACCGCAGAGCCGCGCTAAAACATCATCCGGACAGGGTAGCGCCGGAGAAGAAAAAGGAAGCCGAAGAGAAATTTAAAGAAATTTCCGAGGCCTACGAGGTCCTTAGCGACTCCAATAAAAAGGCCACCTATGACCAGTTTGGCCATGATGGCTTAAAGGGCGCTTTCGGAAAAGGCGGTTTCAGCTGGCAGGACTTTACTCATTACGGGGATTTTGAAGATATATTCAGCGGCCTCGGAGACCTTTTCAGGGGATTCGGAATAAATGGCGATTTATTCGGAACCGGGCGTGGCAGGTCAAGAAGGGCCGGGCCGCGTCGCGGAAGAGACCTCGAATACGAATTGGAAATAGAATTTGCAGAGGCAGCGTTAGGCACCGAAAAGAGCGTAGAGATTTCTCGCTATGATACGTGCGCTACATGCAAGGGTAGCGGCGCAAAACCGGGCACAAAAGACACCGTGTGTTCGGCTTGCGACGGAAAAGGCCAGATAAACAGGGTAAGCGGATTTTTCAGTATATCCCAGACATGTAACGAATGCGGCGGCGCGGGCCGTGTTATAAAAACCCCATGCCAGAAATGCAACGGAAGGGGCCAGGTAAGGGTTGCTCGAAAAATCAATGTCAAGATTCCTGCGGGCGTGGATAACGGTATAAGATTACGTGTAGCGCACGAAGGAGACGCCGGCATAAAAGGAGGTCCACGGGGCGACCTTTATGTTGTAATATACGTAAAGGAACATCATCTTTTTAAACGGCACAATAATGACATATATTGCGATGCAAAAATAAGTTTTACACAAGCCGTATTCGGCTCGGAGATAGATGTCCCTACGGTAGACGGCAAGGTTAAAATGAAGATACCGCAGGGCACTCAAAGCGGAAAAATTTTTAGATTACGCGGAAAAGGCGTTCCTGACCTCTTATCCGGTTCGGGAAAAGGCGACCAGTTGGTCAGGGTAACCGTAGATGTTCCCCAGCGCCTGACCGAAGAGCAGAGAAAACTTTTAAAGGAATTTGCGCACACGTTAGGAGAGAAAGAACCGCCTAAATCGAAAGGCTTTATGGATAAGGTTAAGAAGGCGTTTAAATAGGTGCAATATGCCGACATATGAATATGAATGTCTTAAATGCAAAGAGCGATTTGAGCTATTTCAGAGTATCACTGCCAAGCCGGTAAAAGCGTGCCCGAAGTGCAGGGGCAGGGTAAGGCGGCTTATAAGCGCAGGCAGCGGGATTATTTTTAAGGGGTCGGGTTTTTACGCCACGGATTATAGAAAAGGGAAAAAACCTGACGGCGCCTCGTGCCCGCTTGGACAGAAAGGCGCTGCTTGCCAGTCGTGTCCGGGGCAGGTAAAATAGGCAAAGACCTGTCATAAGCTCTTTATTTATGAGCGATAACAAAACGAAACGTCCCCTTAGGAAAGGATGAGGGATGGCTGAAATAAAACCCTTCAGGGGTATTTTATATAATCGAGAAAAGATTGACATAGCGAAGGTGATTACCCCGCCTTATGATGTTATTTCTCCAAGCATGCAAAACCGCTTTTACCAGAGGGATGAGCATAATATCATACGCCTTATACTGGGCAAGGCCGAAAATAATAATACGTCGAAAAGCAACAGGTATGCCCGGGCCAGGGTACTCCTGGACAGGTGGATGAAAAAGAAATTCCTCGTCAAAGACGGGAAGCCGGCTATTTATATTTATACGCAAGAATATCTGTATAAAGGCAAAAAGAGAACGCGGCTTGGTTTTATCGCGCTTATGAAGATAGAAGACCCGAAAGAAAGCGGTATTTTACCCCACGAATACACCCTCGATAAGCCGAAAGCCGACAGGTTAAACCTTATAGTAAAGACGAAAGCGAACTTGAGCCCTATCTTTAGTTTATTTCAGGATAAAAAAAATCAAATTAATAAACTCTTAAAACACTTCATAAAATCCAAAGACCCGTTATTTACAATAGAGGCCGACGGCGTGATACACAAATTCTGGAGAATGAATAATAAATACGCCATAAACAGTATAAAGAAATATATGCGGGATAAGAAGATATTCATCGCTGACGGGCATCACAGGTATGAAGTCGCGTTGGCATATAGAAATAAGATGCGCCGGAATCTTAAAAGTTTCAAAAAGCCCATGGATTATGTCATGATGTATTTTTCGAATTTAAGCGAGAGGGGCAGCCTCACTATACTTTCGACGCACAGGGTCGTGAAGAATATAAATCAATTTGACGAAAAGAAAATAAAACTTAAATTGAGAAAATATTTCTATATAAAAAATCTCACGAAACAGGAAGACCTGCTCGAATGTTTAGAAAAAACCGAAAAGAAAAAGCGTGTTTTTGGCATGTACATGGGCAAAAAAAGATTTTATCTTTTGACATCGAAGGAAACGCGCCCGAAATTCGACGTTACGGTTCTTCACGACTTGATAATAAATGAAATATTAGGTGTAAAAAATCGCGCGAGTAGTATAAAATATATAAGAAACGAAGAAGACGCAATCAGGCTTATAGATAAAGGCGATTACAAGATAGCATTTTTCTTAAGGCCCACAAGGGTGCATCAGATGAAGGCCGTTGCGGAGAAGGGCCAGATGATGCCCCAGAAATCGACATACTTTTATCCGAAGCTTCTGACGGGGCTTGTTATTAACAAATTTTGACCCCTCACCTTAATCCTCTCCCCAAAGGGGAGAGGAGATAATGAGGAAAATATTCCCTCTCCCAAAGGGGAGAGGAGATAATGAGGAAAAAAATGGCGTTATTCAGAAGACCTAAATATATAAAAGTTACGGTTTCCAAAAAGAAAAACATACCAGGCGGCCTTTGGACAAAGTGCGAGGATTGCGGCGAGATTATATATAATAAAAAATTAGAAGAGAATCTGTACGCGTGCCCGAAGTGCAATTTTCATTTTACCCTGGGAATAAAGCGAAGGATACGTACTTTATTAGATAAAGGTAGTTTCAGGGAATACCACGAAGATTTAACGACGCTTGACCCCATCAAATTTAAGGGGCCCAAGTCCTATAAAGATAAACTTAAAAACGACCAGAAAGCCACAAACCTGCGCGAAGCAGCAATTGTCGGCACAGGCCTTATACATAAGAAAAAAGCCGCTTTCGGTTTTACGGATTCGGGATTTATAATGGGCTCCATGGGTTCTGTAGTAGGGGAGAAGATTACAAGAATCACGGAGCTTGCTACCGAAGAACAATTGCCGCTAATCATTGTTTCCGGCTCCGGCGGCGGTGCCAGGATGTATGAAGGCATGCTTTCGCTAATGCAGATGGCAAAGACGAGCGCCGCGCTGGCGCGGCATGCCAAAAAAGGGGGGTTGTACATCTCGATTCTTACCAATCCCACAATGGCGGGGGTACTGGCAAGCTTTTCATCTCTTGGCGATATAATTATAGCCGAACCAAAAGCGTTGATAGGATTTACCGGCCCGCGAGTAATCGAGCAGACAATAAGGCAAAGATTGCCGAAGGGCTTTCAAAGCTCGGAATTTTTGTTAGACCACGGCCTTATAGATATGATAGTGCACCGTAAGGAGTTGCGGGATACGCTGTCCGGGTTGCTGGATTATTTTGGGCAATAATGATATAATGAGGTTCAATTATGGCACAAGTTAGCTTGAGAGGTATAACGAAGATTTTCCCGCGCGGCGTAGTCGGCGTTAAAGACGTTACACTCGGCGTCGAAAACAAGGAGTTTATGGTTTTTCTCGGGCCGTCAGGTTGCGGGAAATCGACGACGCTCAGGATTATCGCGGGCCTTGAGGAGGCGACCAAGGGGGACGTCTACATCGGCGATAAATTGGTCAGTAACCTGCCCCCAAAGGATAGAAATATCGCAATGGTATTCCAGAATTACGCCCTGTATCCGCACATGAATGTTTATAACAATATGGCTTTCGGCCTTAAGTTGAGAAAATACGCGGCGAGCGAGATTGATAGAAGGGTTAAGGAAGCAGCCGGCATTCTTGGATTAGGAAAACTTTTGGAAAGAAGGCCGCGGGAATTATCGGGCGGGCAAAGACAAAGGGTAGCCGTCGGCAGGGCTATCGTGAGAAAACCTCTTGTATTTTTATTTGACGAGCCGTTAAGCAACCTTGACGCTAAAATGCGGGTGCAGATGAGGACCGAGATAAACAGGTTGCATATCAAGTTGCAAGCGACGATGATTTATGTCACGCATGACCAGACAGAAGCGATGACTCTGGGAAATAGAATTGTCGTTATGAACGAAGGCGTAATTCACCAGATCGATACCCCGGCTGTTATTTACGGCAAGCCCATTAACAAATTTGTGGCCGGTTTTATCGGAAGCCCTCCTATGAATTTCGTGAAAGGCAAAATTATAAAAAAGAATTCAAAATTCTATTTTGACGAGACAGGCGGCAGGATAAAGGTAAAGATTGTAGACGAAATGATGCCTAAATTAGAATCCTATGTAGGCAAGGAAATCATATTCGGCATTCGAAGCGAGGATATCTATGACAAGCTTTTCGTTTCAGAAGCCCCGCCGGAAAATATAGTGACTATGGCATGCGAGGTTGTCGAGCCGATGGGCAGCGAGGTATACCTGCATCTTTCTTCGGGCAAGCATGCGCTGATAGCAAAAGTAGGCGGGCATGAAAACCCGCCCATTAACCAGGATATGGACCTCGTCTTTGATATGAGTAAAATTCATTTCTTCGACAAAGATACCGAGCGCACTATTGTCTGATCCCGTCCTCCCGCGCGCAGCTTAAACCCGGCTTCATAATAAAAAAGATAGTTGAGAACAGGCAGGACTTATGTTATACTGGCTCGTAATGATAAGAGCCCGTATAATAAAATATATAAGATTCTTCCTTATAATCACCATTATACTCTCACAATTACCTACCATTAAGATATATGCGCAGAACGACCTCTTTGGAAAAATCAAGAACTCGGAAGAACCTGTTATTGTTAAAGGAGATAAGGTCGAATACTTCCGCTCCGAAAAGAAGGTTGAAGGTGTCGGAAATGTCTCTATTAAATACGGCGATATGGAACTTAAATGTGACAGGATTATTGTTTACACAGATACCAAAGAAGCCATATGCGAGGGAAATGTTAAAATTAGCCAGCCGGGCGCTTCAATGGAAGGAGAAAAGATAAATTATAATTTTTCAACAAAAAGGGGTTACGCAATAAAGAGTGGAATAAAAGCGTCTCCTATCTATGGGGTCGCAGAGGAGGTTTCGCAGACGGGGGATGAAAAATTTGAACTTAAAAAAGGATATGTAACTACATGCGATTTAGAAAAGCCACACTACAGCATACGGGCCAAGGAAGTGCAAATTTTTCTCAATAGAAAAGTGGTGGCTAAACATGTATCCTTTTTCGTAGGCAATGTCCCTATATTTTATATGCCGCTCTACGTACAGCCATTACTTGAAAAAAGGCCGGAGGTTACAATAGTACCCGGCCGGACGTCCGATTGGGGATATTATGCCCTGACGGCGTGGAGATATTATTTTAATGACAAGTCGAAGGGGCACGTACATTTTGATTATAGAGAAAAGAAAGGGCTGGCGGAAGGAATCGATTATAAATACAATTCAGGAGAATTAGGCAAGGGTATAGCAAGATTCTACTATGCCCACGAGAACGACGATTTAACCGTAAATAAGAGCGGGCCAAGCGATGACCGCTGGAGAATGCAGTATAAACACACCATAGATTTACCGGAAGATACTATGTGCACTATGGAGTTCAACAAGTTAAGCGATAGAGATTTTATTAAGGATTACATTTATCGGGAATACGAGGAGAACCCTAGCGTCGATAATTATATCCTGCTCGAAACGGCAAAACCAAATTATATAATGACTCTTCTTGCGCGTAAGAGAATAGATGACTTTTTTACAGTAGTCGAAAGGTTGCCTGAATTTAAATTAGAAGTGAACAATCAGAGGCTCTGGAATACAAATTATTATTATTTCAGCGAGGATTCCATAACAAATTTCATTAAGAGGTACGACGATGACGCAGAAGATCGTTCGCGGGACGAATCAGTGAGAATAGACGGTTATCATAAACTCTCTTACGCCGGCAAATTTTTTAAATTTTTATATTTAACGCCGTTTATAGCGACACGACAGACTTTTTATACCCGAAACAGGTGGAAAGAAACCTCACAACTCCGAAGCATTTATGAGCAAGGCTTTGACATCAGCGCCAAATTTTACAGATTGTTTGACATAAGCTCGAATATATTAGACCTGGACCTGCACGGCCTTCGACATATTATAACGCCGAACATGGGATTTTTACACAGGCACCAACCTACAATATCCACGGATAATTTACATCAATTTGATGCAATAGATAATATAGAACGTTACAATGGTTTTACATTTTCCCTGGAGAATAAACTTCAGACGAAAAGATCTTATGGAGAAGGAATGAAGGCGGTTGATTTGGCCACTCTTATTATAAGCACCGATTATCTTTTCAGATTAGAGAAAAGAAATTTTATGCCCGATGGTAATGGCGGGTTCGGGGACTTGAGGTTTGACTTTGAACTGAGGCCTTATACATGGTTTTCTATCGACTCCGATATGATATTAGACCATAAGGACAGGAACGTTAATTCCGCCAATATAGACGTCTTTGTTGACATGGGCAAAAAATTTACCCTCGGCATGGGGCATCGTTACGAATCCATAGAAAGCGGAACAACGAGCCAGCTGACCGCGGAAATATTTTATAATATTAACGACGACTGGAAAATCAAAGCTTATGAGCGTTACGACTTTTCCAGCCAGAAGTGGGAAGAGCAGGAATACACCATAATTAAAGACCTGCATTGCTGGCTGGCAGAGCTTAGTTTGGAAATTAAAGACGGCGATTATAGCACTTGGCTGGTCTTCAGGTTAAAGGCATTCCCGAATATACCGCTTGGGCTCTTTAGGACCACCTATCGAAGGCCTCATACAGGACGCGAGTAATGAAAAACATATCGTTTATGAAAGACATATTGTTCACTATCTTTATAATATTCCTA
>CP070780.1:164264-223882 GCA_020346285.1 Candidatus Omnitrophota bacterium
AGCATTAAAGGCGCGGAAATCGTAAAGCATGCCGCAAACGCATTCCTTGCTACAAAAATCTCATTTATTAACGCAATAAGCAATATCTGCGAGCATATGGATATAGGCGCAGATGTCATTAAGGTGGCCAAGGGTATTGGAATGGATAGGAGAATAAATGAGAATTTTTTTGAGGCAGGCGTTGGCTTCGGCGGTTCATGTTTTCCCAAGGATGTATCGGCGTTTATACATATCTGTGAGAAATTAGGCTATAATTTTAATTTATTAAAGGATGTAAAACGCATTAACGAGCACCAGAAAATAATATTTACCGGTAAAATCCATAAGATTCTGGACGGAAAACTCAAACGCAGGACAATCGGCATACTCGGCCTTTCATTTAAACCTAACACGGACGATATAAGAAATGCCCCTTCGCTCGATATCATAAGAAGATTGCTGGATGAAAAAGCTTTTATAAAAGCGTATGACCCCAGGGCAATGGAAAAAGCCAGGGAAGAGCTGGGAGACAAGAGAATAGAATTTTGCAGCGATGCGTACGCCGTCGCAAAAGGAAGCGATTGCCTGGCTATTATTACAGAATGGAATGAGTTCAAAAGATTAAATCTTAAAAAGGTAAAAAGGCTCCTCAAGCGCCCCATAATTGTAGACGGGCGCAATATCTATGACCCGCGGATAATGAAGAAACTCGGGTTTAAGTATTGGGGAGTGGGGAGAGGAAAATTTCATGATTGAAGGTGTAAAAATAAAGAAACTGAAAATTATACCGGATGAACGGGGCAGACTCATGGAGATACTGCGTTCCGACGATGAGCTTTTCGAAAAGTTCGGGCAGGTTTACATGACAACCGTAAAGCCGGGTGTTGTGAAGGCCTGGCATTACCATCAATTACAGCGTGATAACTTTTGTTGCGTTAGAGGAAAGATCCGGCTCGGTTTGTATGACGCGAGAAAGCAGTCTCCTACTTTCAAAAAAACGATGGATATAGTTATAAGCATGAATGAGCCGAAACTGGTTTCGATTCCCATGAATGTTTATCACGGTTTCAAGGGAATAGCCGATGAAGAATCCATCATAATAAACACGCCGACGGAGATGTATAACCACGCGAAGCCGGACGAATACAGGATTGACGCGTATGATAACGATATACCCTTTGATTGGAGGAAATAGATGAAAGGCATAATCTTAGCAGGGGGCCTGGGAAAAAGGCTTTACCCGCTTACCAAAATCAGTAATAAGCATTTACTGCCGGTTTACAATAAGCCGATGATATATTATCCGATACAGACCCTTGTTGATGCAGGCATAAAAGATATTCTTGTCGTTACCGGCGGAAATCACGCAGGGGAGTTTCTACGCCTTTTAGGAAACGGGCATCAGTTCGGCCTTAAACACATAAATTACACCTACCAGGAGGGAGAGGGCGGCATAGCCCAGGCCCTTGGTTTGGCAGAGCATTTTGCGGACAACGGAAAGGTAGTTGTGATTTTGGGGGATAATATCATCGAGGAAGATATTAAAAAAGCGGTGGAAGATTTTAAGAAGCAACCCGCAGGCGCAAAGATATTGATAAAAAAGGTTCCGGACCCCGAACGCTTTGGCGTTGTCGAATTCGGCAGGAGGGGCCGCATATCCAAAATCGTGGAAAAGCCAAAAAAACCAAAATCAGATTTTATCGTTACAGGTATATATATGTACGACAACAAGGTCTTCGACATAATAAAAACGCTCAAACCCTCCGGACGGGGAGAACTCGAGATAACAGACGTAAATAATGCTTATTTGGAAAAAAGAGAACTTACATTTAGTGTCCTGAAGGGCTGGTGGACGGATTCAGGAACCTTCGATTCGCTTCTGCGGGCAACTAATCTCGTCGCAAAGAAACTAAAAAAAATTAAAAACTGAAAATGCAAAATTTATGTATAAATCGATATTAGTAACAGGCGGGGCCGGGTTTATCGGGTCTAACTTCGTGAGATATCTTTTGCGTGCTACGCGCGACATGGGACATGTAACGAAGGTTATAAACCTTGATAAATTGACTTATTCAGCGAATCTGGAAAATTTGAGAGATGTTGAAAGAGACGAGAGGTACAGATTTGTAAAAGGCGATATCTGTAACAGGAGGGTTGTTTTTAAATTAGTTAAAGAATGCGATGGCATAATAAATTTCGCCGCCGAATCACACGTCGACCGCTCGATTAGGGATTCCACAGAATTTATCAGAACAAACGTTTTTGGCACGCAGGTTTTGCTGGATGCGGCAAAGGAATACAAGGTTAAACGCTTCCTTCAAATCAGTACCGATGAATGTTACGGTAGCATTGCACGCGGATATTTCAATGAGAATTCACCGCTTATGCCCAATTCGCCTTATGCCGCCAGTAAGGCAGCGGCGGATCTTTTGGCGCGTTCTTATTTTACGACATATAAACTACCGATAATTATTGCCAGGAGTTCCAACAATTTCGGCGCCTATCAGTATCCGGAGAAAATCATCCCGCTATTTATTACAAATGCGCTGGAAAATAAAAAAGTGCCGCTTTATGCCGACGGGAAAAACATAAGAGAGTGGTTATATGTTCTGGATAATTGCGACGCCATAAACTTTATATTCAATTGCGGTAAAGTGGGTGAGATTTACAATGTTGGCAGCGGAAACGAAATAAGAAATATCGACCTCACAAAAAAATTATTGAATATACTGGGAAAAGATAGCAGCTTGATAAAGTTTGTCAAAGATAGGCCGGGACACGATAAACGATACGCCTTGAATTTCAATAAGCTCAAACGGCTTGGATGGAGGCCAAAACATAAATTTGAAAACGCGCTGGAACAAACAGTTCTTTGGTATAAAGAAAATACCAACTGGTGGAAGAAATTAAAGAAAAAAGAGAAATTTTGGTAATTTATTAATCCTCTATCAACCTGCCACAATCCGCCTTGATTCAAACCCGAATTTTCCTTGACATTAAGCCGTAAAAGGCATAAAATGATATCGTTCATTTTTAGAACACTAGCCATAATAACTATATTTTAATAAGCCCATAAATAGAATTATATGTCAGAATTAGAAAATAAATTCTTAAAACCCACCGAACACTTGCGAAACCTCCAATTATTGGAAGAAATCTCCAAGAATGCCTCTCTTTCTCAGCGAAAACTTTCCCAAAGCCTGGGCCTGGCCCTGGGCATGACCAATGCTTGCCTGAAAAAGATGATCAACAAAGGATTAGTCAAAGCCAAAGGTATAAACCATAAAAGGATTGCCTATTATCTTACCCCCGAGGGCTTCAGCGAGAAAACCAAACTCACCTATCATTTTCTTGAACACACCATCAAATACTATTCCAGGTTGAAGAATAATATAAGCGCAAAACTTGCTTTGCTTTCCGAGATCGGGCACAGACGAATAGTATGTTATGGCGCAGGCGAAGTAATGGAGGTGGCCTTTATTATTTTAAACAGTTTTAATTTTGAATTTTTAGTATTAGGCATAGTAGATGACGACATAAATAAACATAGCAAGAAGATATTTGGGTTTCAGGTGCAACATCCGCGCGCCATAAAGGAATTGAAACCGGATGCAGTACTGATTACTTCCATAGACTATAAGGATAAGATTATGCGCAGCCTGAATGGCAA
Organism: Candidatus Omnitrophota bacterium; assembly: GCA_020346285.1. Classification (GTDB taxonomy): domain Bacteria; phylum Omnitrophota; class Gorgyraeia; order JABMRN01; family RBG-13-46-9. The sequence continues at coordinate 167,914 of CP070780.1, forward strand.
TAAGGATTTGACAGGAATTAATTTTTATACACTATAGGTATAAGAAATCGAGGTTCGACCTCCGGAGGAGGTCGAACCTCGATCAATAAGGGGATATGAGCAAAAAAAAGGTCTTGGTTACCGGCGGAGCGGGTTTTATCGGCAGTCATTTAGTTAGCCGTCTTCTTGAGGACGGGCACGACGTGACGGTTATCGATAATTTCTCTACCGGCAGGCCGGAGAACCTCACGCATCAAAAAAACAACAGGAACCTCCGGCTTATTGAAAAAGATATATCGGATTTTAATGCCATGAAACAATATTTCGATGGCATTAAAATCGTATTCCATCTAGCAGCATTGGCCGACATAGTTCCTTCGATTGTTAACCCGGCAGGGTATTACAGGTCTAATGTTACCGGGACATTTTGCGTTGCCGAGGCCTGCCGCCTGTCAGGGGTTGAAAAGCTCCTTTACGCCGCGTCTTCCTCTTGCTACGGAATGCCTCGCACGTATCCGACTGCCGAGGCCTCCGAAATCAATCCGCAATACCCTTACGCGCTTACGAAATATTTAGGCGAGGAAACCCTCTTACATTGGGGCAAGGTATATAAGTTGCCGGTTATTTCCCTCAGGCTGTTTAATGTTTATGGTCCCCGTTCCCGCACCTCAGGGACATACGGGGCGGTTTTCGGGGTATTCCTGGCACAACAGCTTAACAATAAGCCATTTACCATTGTGGGTGACGGTAACCAAACGAGGGATTTTATCTATGTTTCCGATGTAGTCGAGGCCTTTATTAAAGCTGCATTTTCAGATGTAAAAAATGAGATTTTTAATGTGGGCTCGGGAAATCCCCAGAGCATAAATAAGCTGGTTTCTCTTTTACGGGGGGATAAGATTCACATTCCTAAAAGGCCGGGCGAGCCGGACTCGACCTGGGCCGATATCAGCAAGATACAAAAGGTGCTCGATTGGCAGCCAAAGGTCTCATTTTGCGAAGGTATAAAGAAGATGCTGAAAAATATAGATTATTGGCAGGATGCCCCTGTATGGACTCCTGAAAAAATACAAGAGGCTACCAGGGATTGGTTTGAATATTTAGCAAAGGAGTAACGATGGATCCGAAAATAACAAAAAAAATAAAAACACTGAATGCGCTAACAAAAATTATATCCGACTTTAAGAAAAAAGGAAAAAGGGTCGTCCAGTGCCACGGTGTATTTGACCTTGTCCATCTTGGACACATAAGGCATTTTAATTTAGCGAAAAAAGAAGGCGATGTCCTTGTTGTTACGATTACAAAGAATAAGTATGTTAAAAGGGGCCCCGGCAGACCTATTTTTAATGAGCATTTACGGGCGGAGACGCTAGCGAGTTTGGCTATTACCGATTATGTGTGTATTATTGATGCGCCTACCGCTACCGAATCTATCAAGGCCTTGAAACCCGATATTTACGCCAAGGGTATTGATTATAAGAGAAAGGAAAAAGACATAACTGGTAAAATTTACGAAGAAGAAGAAGCGGTAAAAACGGTCGGGGGGCGGCTCGTATTCACCGACGATATTACGTTTAGTTCTTCTAAATTAATCAGCGATTATCTCGACGTGTACCCTCCCAGGACCATTAAATATTTAAAGGCAATCGCAAAGCGCTATCCGATAGATTTCATAACCGACAAATTACATTCGCTTAAGAGCTTGAAAGCCTTAGTCATAGGGGATGCCATTGTCGACCAATATCATTACTGTGTACCCATGGGCAAATCCTCCAAAGAGCATCTGATTGCAAATCGTTATTTATCAGAAGAATCCTTCGCCGGCGGCAGCCTGGCAACAGCAAACAATATAGCCAACCTTTGCGGAAAAGCCGATTTATTGACAGTGTTGGGGAAGGAAGCTTCCTTTCAAGATTTTATTAAAAGCAAATTAAGCCCTAACATCAAGCCTCTGTTTTTCTACCGACCTGAAGAGAACACTATTGTGAAGAGAAGATTTGTTGCCAAAGATACAAACCGGAAACTCTTCGAAATCTGCTATATGAAAGGCGAGGATATTTCCGGGCAGGAAGAGGCAAAAATATTGAATCAGCTTAAAAAAACAATCAAGAACTATGACTTGGTTGTTGTTTCAGATTTTGGACACGGGCTTTTAACAAAACCGATAATTAAACTTATCTGCCAAAAAGCGAAATATCTTGCTTTAAACGTGCAGACGAATAGTGCGAACATAGGTTTTAACCTTGTAACAAAATACCCGCGCGCAAATTGCGTATGTATTGACCAAATGGAACTACGTTTCGCCGCACATGACAGATCTAACAATTTACGAACGCAGGCTAAGAAAATATATAAAGAGCTTAAATGTCAACATATTATTACTACCTGCGGCGCATATGGTTCCCTCTGCTATTCAAAATCGGGCGGTTTTCACGAGACGCCGGCTTTTTCCTATCGCGTTGTTGACGCAATAGGTGCAGGGGACGCATTTTTCGCTTTTGTGGCACCTTGTTTTGCAAAAGGTATGCCGCAGGATTTGGTTTCTTTTATAGGCAATGCCGTGGGTTCTCTGGCGGTCCAGATAGTATGTAACAGGGAGCCGATTGAATTTGTTGACCTGATTAAATTTATTACAAGGTTGTTAAAATGAGGGATGTTATCAGAGAAAATCGCCGGAGATTGAAAGAATTGTTTGACGGTGTTATTGCAACCAATGCCGAAGATACTGCTTTTGCCCTGGATGAGGCCATACATAACTCAATAAAGATGATTATTGAACAGGCCGCCGCCGGCGGGAAGCTTCTTTTTATCGGCAATGGTGCAAGTGCTTCTATTGCAAGCCACATGGCGGTCGATTTCTGGAAAAATGCCTGTATACGGGCAATTGCCTTTAATGACAGTTCTCTGCTTACCTGTATTAGTAACGATTACGGCTATGAGCATGTGTTCGAGAAGCCGATTGAGATGTTTGCCGGGCCGGCCGATACCCTGATTGCGATTAGCAGTTCAGGTCAGTCAAAGAATATCCTCTGCGGGGTGTCCGCAGCGAAGAAAAAAGGCCTAAAGGTCCTGAGCCTTTCAGGGTTTAATAAGGATAACCCCTTAAGGGAGGCGGGGGATATAAATTTTTATGTGCCGTCTAAAAGCTATGGCCATGTGGAGGTAGTCCATCTTTCCATTTGCCACTTGCTTGTTGATATGATTATAGAGAAGAATGGATAAATACAAAATCGATAGCCAAAAACTTATCTACCATGTTCCCAGGGTACAAGAATGGCTGGAAGGCGAGGCTATCTATCCAATATATATGGAGATAAGTCCAACCGGGACATGTAACCACAGGTGCACGTATTGCGGTTTAGATTTTATGGAATACCAGCCCCGATATTTAGAGACCGACATATTAAAGGAGAGGCTCTCAGAATTAGGGAAGCTGGGTTTAAAAAGTATTATGTACGCCGGGGAAGGGGAGCCGCTTTTACATAAGGATATAAAAGATATAATTAAGTATACAAAAAATTCAGGGATCGATACGGCAGTAACTACAAATGGGGTATTATTTAAAAGGGAAATCGCCGATAATACCCTTGGCTATATGGAATGGATTAAGGTAGGCCTTGATGGAGCGACCCGGGAGACCCACGCAAAAATACACCGGTGTAGCGGCGATGATTTTGATAAAACCCTTAGTAATATAATATATGCCGCTCGATTAAAGAGAAAAGAAAAGTATGCCTGCGCCCTCGGTATGCAGTTTTTATTGTTACCCGAGAATAGCCACGAAGTAGTTGCTTTAGCCAAGATGGCCAGGGATATGGGCCTCGATTACCTGGTGGTAAAACCTTATTCACAGCATATTCAAAGTAAGACGACAATGTACTCATCTCTTAAATATAGCGATTATGCGTATCTTGCCGATGAGTTGGCGAAATTCAGTACGGCTGATTTCAACATTATATTCAGGATACATACGATGAAAAAATGGGACGAGAAACGCCGAAATTATAAGCATTGCCTTGCGCTTCCGTTCTGGTCGTATATCGACGCCGGAGGCAATGTCTGGGGATGCAGCGTGTATCTTGGCGATAAAAAGTTTCTATACGGCAATATTTATGAGGAATCTTTTCAAAAGATCTGGGAGGGCAAAAAACGCTCACAGTCGCTTCGTTGGATTGAAGAAGGGCTTGATATCTCCGGTTGCAGAGTCAACTGTAGGATGGATGAGATAAACGAGTATCTTTGGGAATTAAAAAATTTACCCGAACACGTGAATTTTATATAATCATAATGAAAAAAATGTTAGATTTAGAAAAGAAAACCAAGGAATTAAGAAAAGTGATATTGAAAACAATTTGTAAAGGAAGGGGAGGACATATTTCTGCTTCACTTTCGATCGTAGAGATCTTAGCTGTCCTTTACTACAATATTTTGAAAGTAGACCCTGGCAATCCTAAAGACCCCGAGAGGGATAGATTCATATTAAGTAAAGGCCATGCCGCGGTTACGTTGTATGCTGTTCTTGCAGATAAAGCTTTTTTTGACAGAAAACACCTTGATACTTTTGGCCAAAGAGGGACGATTTTAGGCGGACATCCGGATATGCATAAGGTTCCCGGCGTGGAGGCATCCACAGGGGCATTGGGGCATGGGTTTCCTTTTGGAGTAGGAATGGCCCTGGCCGGAAAACTGGATAAAAAGGACTATCGTGTATTTATTCTTTTAGGGGACGGGGAATGTCAGGAGGGTTCTGTCTGGGAGGCCGCTCTTTTTGCTCCCCAGCATAAGTTAGACAATGTCATCGCTATCATAGATTACAATAAATACCAGGCATTGGATAGGCTGGATAAGATTGTATCTCTGGACCCCTTAGCTGATAAATGGAAGGCGTTTGGATGGGAGGTAAGGGAAGTCGACGGACATGACACTTCCGAACTGCTGAATGTTTTTAAAGACACCCCTTTTGTTAAGGATAAACCCAGTTTAATAATCGCAAATACAACCAAGGGTAAAGGCATCTCCTATATGGAAAATGCAGCTATCTGGCATTATCGGTCGCCTAATGAAGAAGAAATAAAAGTAGTATGCGATGAATTAGACATGGAAAGTTTTTAAGAAGGCTATAATGAGAAACGCATATGTATCAGCTTTATATAATTTAGCTAAACACGACAAGCGGATTTTTGCTTTGGTGGCAGATAACGGCGCGATCGTTTATGATAAATACCGCCAGGATTTTCCGGAAAGATTTTTTAATTTTGGCATTTCTGAGGCTAATATGATAAGCGTTACAGCGGGACTGGCGGCCTGCGGTAAAATCCCTTTTGCCTATACTATCTCGTGTTTTATTACCATGAGGGCTTTTGAGCAGGTGAGAAACGATGTATGCCTGCAGAACATGAATGTCAAACTCGCTGGTACAGGTGCTGGTTTTGTGTATAGCAATCTGGGGCCCACTCATCACGGTACCGAAGACCTGGCCCTTATGCTGGCCCTGCCGAATATGACGGTATTTTCTCCCGCAGACGCCTTAGAATCAGAAAAAGTTACATTAAAAGCAGCCGAGATTAACGGCCCTGTATATATACGCCTTGCGACAGGAAAAACCCCTGAAGTTTATGAGAAGGACTATGATTTTCAAGTAGGTAGGGGTGTAATCTTAAGGGAAGGGAGCGATGTTTCAGTTATTACAACCAGCAGTATAACCCATGAAGTTATGAAGGCCGTGGATGAGGTGAGAAATTCAGGCATATCGGTCAGATTAATTAACATGCATACATTAAAGCCGATCGATAAAGAAATTATTCTTGAGTCTGCATCTCGAACAGGGGCTGTTTTAACTGTTGAAGAGCATACCATTCATGGCGGTTTGGGTAGTTCCGTTGCAGGGATTATACTTGAGGGCAATAATGGATCCGTCAGGTTCAAGCGGTTAGGCTTAAACAGCGTGTTTGCTTCAGGATACGGCTCATATCAGGATATAAAGGAGGAAAATGGGTTCTCAAAAGGAGACATCACGAGAGAAATAATAAATCTCTACGAAGGCAAGAAAGGCAAATCCCATGGGTAAGCTATTGAGTATTATCACCTCTTTACATAAAAATACAAAAAGAGATTATATAAAGAGAATGCTGGATGAAAAGGCAGCATGCTCAAGGGTAGCAAGAAGGTATGGCAGGAATTACTGGGACGGGAATAGGAGATACGGTTACGGCGGCTATAAATACGACGGACGCTGGGAAGTTGTGGCAAAGAAACTCATAGAAGTATACCGCCTTAAAAATAATGCCAAAATTTTAGATGTAGGCTGTGGAAAAGGCTTTTTATTATATGAATTTAAAAAACTCCTGCCCCAAGCAATATTAAAAGGTTTTGATATATCACAGTATGCCATAGAGAATGCAAAGGAAGAGATTCGCGATAATCTCTTCATTCACCGGGCACAGGATCCTTATCTCTTCAAAGATAAGGAGTTTGATCTTGTTCTATCATTAACGACCCTTTATAACATCTGCATAGATGACTTGAAGTCCGCATTGCAGGAAGTGGAGAGGGTCGGCAAAAATAAATATGTAACTATGGAAAGCTACCGGAACGAGAGAGAATTGTTTAACTTGCAGTGCTGGGCACTGACATGTGAGTTATTTTTCAGGCCGGAAGAGTGGAGATGGTTATTTGACGTATTTGGCTATACCGGAGACTACGAGTTTATATTTTTTGAATAAAAATAAAGGGAGAACCTAATGGAGCTTCTATATACAAAAATGAAAATATTCCATTTTAAAGATAAACTGGATTCATTGCCCATAACCAGAGATACGATATTGCCACCCATACATATAAGAATCAAGCCGACAAATGTATGTAATCACAATTGTTCGTATTGCGCTTATAGAGTGGGTCACTTACAGCTGGGAAAGGATATGGTGACAAAAGATTTTATTCCCAGAGAAAAGATGATGGAGATAATAGAAGATTTAAAAGATATGGGGGTAAAATCTGTAAGCTTTAGCGGGGGAGGGGAACCTTTTTGTTACCCTTATTTGTTAGAAGCCGTTAAAAGATTATCCGAGACGTCTGTTAAGTTTGCAAGTTTAACGAATGGCTCAAGATTAGACGGAGAACTGGCAGAGGTCTTCGCCCACAAGGCCACATGGCTCAGGATTTCCATAGATGGGTGGGATGACGAAAGCTATTCTGCCTACAGGGGTGTGCCCAAGGGGGAATTCACGAAGGTAATCAGAAACATAGAGAATTTTAAAAAATATAAAGGAAAGTGTTATTTAGGAGGCTATATAATTGCCGATAAGAAAAACGCTTCTCATCTATATGAATTGATACTACAATTAAAGAATAGCGGCCTTGACAGTGTCAAGATTTCACCGTGTATCGTCAGTAACAGCTGGGCAGAAAACGATGTATATCACAAACCGATATTTAAGCAGGTTAAAGATGAGATTGTTAAGGCGTCAGATGAACTTTCAGAGGAAAATTTTGAGATATACGACGCATATGATGACCAGCTTGAAAGCTTTGAAAAAGGGTTTAACCGGCATTGGTGCCCCTATCTTCAGATATTGCCTGTCATCGGTGCGGATCTCAATATATATCCCTGCCAGGACAAGGCATATAACCTTGATGAAGGCCTACTCGGCTCAATAAAGAATACGAGATTTAAAGATTTCTGGTTTTCGGAGAAGGAAAAATTTTTTAAGATCAACCCTTCTGTACATTGCAATCATCATTGCGTGGCAAATACAAAAAATAAACTTATTTTGGACTATCTAAATGCGGATAAAGAGCATTTAAGCTTTGTTTAATAATGCGAACCCGATAAATGAAGATTCCTTATCGCGACCTTAGTATAAAAAATCTCATTTTGAGAAAAGAATTACTACAGGCGGTAAATAGGGTTTTATCGCATGGCAGGATAATTCTTGGGCCTGAGGTTAGGCAGTTTGAGAAACAGCTTATGCAATTTTGTCAAAAAAAGTATGCAATTGGAGTAAATTCTGGAACCGATGCATTGTATTTGGCTTTACGTAGTTTAAACATCGGACCTGGCGATGAGGTAATTACGACTCCGCTTTCATGGATTGCGACAGTTAATGCCATTGCAGTATGTGGAGCAACACCGGTATTTGTAGACATATCGGAAGATTTGAATATTAATGTTGATTTGATTGAGGCGGCGATAACCCCAAAGACAAAGGTTATACTTCCTGTACATTTTACGGGAAAGTTATGTAACATTTTGCGAATTATGGAGATTGCGGCAAAACATGACATTTTCGTGGTTGAAGATTCGGCACAATCTTTTGGTGCACATATTAACGGTGCGATGGCAGGTTCATTCGGGCATATCAATTGTTTCAGTATGAATCCAATGAAGGTGTTATGTTCATATGGTGAGTCCGGAGCAGTTGTAACCGACGATGAACACCTATATCAAAAAATTATGTCACTAAGATATGCAGGAACAGTAAATAAAGAGAATTGTTATTATCCCAGCTTGAACGATAGAATTGATACCATTCAGGCCGCTATGATACTTGTAAATCTGAAATATTTAACTAAAAAGATTGAATTACGGCGTAAAATTGCAAAGTTTTATACTCAAGCCCTTAAAGATGTAGTAATCTGTCCTGAGGAAGATGATTCTTCTCATGTTTATTATTCATACACTATTATTGCCGAAAAGAGAGACGAGTTGAAGGAGTATTTATGTTCGAAAGGGATTGAAACAAAGATTCAACACCCGATTTTAATGCCTTATCATACCGCTTATCGTCATTTATCTAAGTTTTCTATACCTGTTGCTGAAAGTCTGGTCAATAAGATTCTATGCGTTCCCAATGAAGAAAACTTAACTTTTAAACAAGCTAATTACGTCGTAAACTGCATCAAGGAATTTTATGGGGCTTGTTGAATTATGAATATCAAGAAAATTAATGACGAAGTTTTCTATTCTTCTAATGCAGTTACAAAAATTAGTAAAGAGGATATAGCGTGGCTCAGGGCTCGTGCAGCTGAAAACCCCAGAAAGCGGGTGCGTCTTTGCGGCCACAGAAATATTGAAGATTTAATACATGAAATGCTCATTATTCACGCTAAGGGGATTTATGTTCGGCCACATAAACACCTAAAAAAAATTGAGTCATTCCACACAATTGAGGGTAATCTTAAAGTTGTGGTGTTTGATGAGTCTGGAGGTATCTTAGAGGTAATCCGTATGGGAGATTATCTTTCGGGAGAGATATTTTACTATAGACTTTCCGAGAGCTATTTTCATACTGTAATACCCTTATCTGATTTTGTGGTTTTCCATGAAATAACAGAAGGACCGTTTCAGCGCAAAGATACTGTCTTTGCACCCTGGGCTCCTGCAGATGATGAATATGAATCCCAGAAGCTCTATTTAAATAAATTAAAGACAGAGATAACGAGGAAAGGATGAATTACCATCTAAAGGGCTCAAAAGCTATCAAATATGTTGAAAAAACACTAGGATACCCCTTAGAGACTTTGCTTCTTTTTCCTAAATTCTTTTTAATAGAGACAATTAATGTATGTAATACACGATGTATTATGTGTGGAATCGACTTTGACAAAAAGAAAAAAGCTGCTATGACAGATAATCTCTTTGATAAAATAACAAATGAAATAACGCAGTATAGTAATCATGTGGAAAAAGTGATACTTTATCTTGATGGCGAACCACTTTTAGATAGGAAACTTCCTTCAAGAATCCGAAAGTTGAAAGAGGGGGGTATTAAAAAAATCAATATTGCCAGCAATGCAAGTCTTCTTGATTGTGCAAAGGCAAGGCAAATTATTGACGCGGGCTTAGATGAGATTTATATTACTCTCGATTCTTTAAAAAAGGATGTCTTTGAAACCGTTCGTCCCAGACTAAAGTTTGAAACTGTGTATAAAAATATTATTGATTTTGTTAAATTGAGAAACCAGCTTAATCCAAAACTTACTATTCGCATCCAAATGATTCTACAGAAGTTGAACTATCATGAGGTCGATTCTTTTAGCCACCATTGGGTTCCTCGGTTGAACCCTAATGACCAGGTGATTGTACAGAAAGCCCATAACTGGGGTTCAACAGTAGAAGTTATGGAGTTTGGTGACGAAGATACGATTAACTATGTCCCTTGTATTGCCTTATGGGGGACCCTCTGTATTCATGTGGACGGGCAGGTAGGACTCTGTTGTATGGATACCAAAAGCACATTACCTCTTGGTAAGGTTACTTCACAAACCATTGCTGAAATATGGTCTGGTAAGCCTTTGAGAACTATAAGAGAAAAGCATATAGAGGGGTGCAGATACCAAATTTCGCTCTGTAATAAATGCACTGTTTGGAGGGAAACTAAACACGAAAGGGAGAAAGTTTTAAAAACTGCTTGAGATGGATACCGCAATTATAAATTCCAAGGAATTTACACTATCGGACAATTTATCTTTAATAGAATATTGCAAGTCGCTAAGATCAAGATACAAACCGAACAAGAAGGTATTGCTTGTACAAATCCCCCAATTTATTTTTAAATCGTTTAATTCCGAGATTGCAAAAAGGAAAGGATATTACATTTTCCCTCCGACGGGACTGCAGTATTTATACGAGTCTTTAAAAAATAGGGATTTAGATATAAAAATTCTTGACTTAAATTTTATGCTTTTAAAAAAAGTGTGTGAAGACGAAATATTTGACGACACGCAGTGGTTAATAAGCCTTAAAAATAGCCTTAAGTCATTTAAGCCCTTTATTATGGGGGTATCCTGTATGTATGATTCCGGCATACCGTCTTTGATGCAAATACTTGAATTTCTAAAAAGAGAGGGTCAATCTGTTATAATAGCAGGAGGGGTAATCGCGACATACGAATGGGAAAATTTGCTTTCACGGAAATTGTGCCATTTTGTAGTCAAAGGAGAGGGCGAAAATAAGATTAATTATCTTTTTGACCACTTGACAGAAGAAAATCAAAATTTCGCCCCAATTCCCGGAATCTGCTATAACTACCAGGACAATGATTTTGCTACAAATGGCAAACAGGACAAGATTACGCTAGCTACCGATTTAATAGATAGTTATTCTTTAATTGAAATTGAGAAATATCACGAATACGGTTCTTTAAATCCTTTTTCGAGAATATCCGGGATTTCTGACCATCCCTTTGCGGCCATTCAGATGAATAGGGGGTGCCGGGGGGCGTGTACCTTTTGCTCCGTCCACGATTTTATAGGAAGCGATATCCACAAAAGGCCCGTTGATAAAGTATTGGACGAGATGGAATTTCTAATTAATAGACGAGGAGTGAGACACTTTGAATGGCTAGACGATGATTTACTTTTTTTTAAAAAAGATTTTCAACTTTTGTTGAAAACAATTATAAAACGCAAATGGAGAATTAGCTGGTCAGCAAACAATGGTCTGATCGCCTCATCCATAGACGATGAGATGATGCGATTGATGAGAGATTCCGGCTGCATAGGTTTTAAAGTAGGAATAGAAACCGGCAACGCTGAAATGCTAAAGAAAATTAAAAAGCCCGTTACATTAGATACATTTAGAAGAGTTTCTCGTATATTTAAACACTATCCCGAGATTTTTGTTGGAGGTAACTTTATGTTGGGATTTCCTCACGAGAGATTTTGCCAGATGATGGATTCTTTTTGGTTTTTTCTGGAGCTAGATTTAGACTGGGGCGCTTTTACCATATGTCAAGCTATCAGAGGCGCAACGGCTTTTAGCGATTTTGAGGATCATTTTAGCACACAAATAAGTTTAAACGATGAAAATATAAAGAATTTTATTCCAACAAGGGAATCTCCAAAAGGACAGCTTTCTAACAAGCTCGGTATTTTTAAAAGCATGGATGTTTTTAAAATAAATCCCGAAACTGTTCCCAGCGAAGAACAGGTTAAGGAAATATGGTTTACGTTCAATCTTGTCGGAAATTTTATTAATAATAAAAATTTAAAACCAGAAGGCAAGGTAGAGAAATTTATTTCCTGGGTTGAAATGGCTCAAATTGCCTATCCCACAAATGCATATATGAGTCTTTTTTTATCTCTTGCCTATATCATTAAAGGTGATCAAAAGAATTCTCGGAATTATTATAATAAAGCAGTGTTATGCCACCAGTCTGATTATTGGCGTGAAAGATTTTCTTCTTTCGGGTTAACGGGAGTATTAAATAACTTACCGAGAAATGCAGAGACGGCATGGAAAACTATGGAAACATTGCGAGAATATTGTTCGTTGCATTACCGTGTTGGATAAAATGTCAAATTGCGAAAACAAATTAAAGCCATCTCTTCTTAAATATTATCAGGATTATTGTTTTAATCCTGTACCGATCAATGTTGAGGATAAAAACGTATGGGAATTACATATGGTTAAACGCCGTAATCTTTATGAAAGACATTTGAAAATTCCACTTTCTTTGTTTAATGGGCGTTCAGTGATTGAATTTGGTTGTAATTCAGGAGAAAATGCTTTACATCTCGCAGCTTGTGGTGCAAGGTTAACACTGGTAGAACCTAACGACCAAGTATTGCCTCGATTGAAGACTTTATTTAAAAACTTTGGGTTTGAACAAAGCATAGTAGCCCTGGTGAACAAAGATATAGCTGGATTCGAATCTCAGAACTTCTATGATGTAGTGTTAGCTGAAGGATTTTTGAACGCGCTTTCAAATCGGGATGAGATGTTTTTAAAAATCTGTAGATTTCTGGTACCAAATGGATTAGGTGTTATTTCATTTGATGATCGATACGGTTCTTTACTTGAAGTTACGAAACAGTTGATTCTAAAACGGGCATGTTGCTTGAAAAAAATTGACGATATCCACAGCCAGATTTCCTTAGAACTGGCTAAAACTCTATTCGGAGAGGATTTCGCACGACTGAATGCTTCACGGTCTTTTGAAGTTTGGTGGAAAGACGTGTTGCTAAATCCATTTGTGGCATGGAAGCATCTTTGGACTTATCAAGAATTTATTCCCCTTCTTGAGAAGGCTGGCTGTGAATTTTATTCTTCTTCTCCTAAATGGACTCGGGTCGATCATTTTTTGTGGTATAAAGATGTACCAAACAGCGAAGACCGGCATCAACGTCTTCTAAGCGATTGGCACAGAGCTTTTCCTTCTTTTTTGACAGGACTACCTTTCTTTGATGAAAAAATTGAGCTTGCCCCTTTTGATGTAGTAGAAGCTACCTCTGAGTTGATAGAAAAAATTTCTGAATACGTGTCATCAGAGAATTTGTCTATAGATTCGGTCTCTTATCCATCCGAACTCGATAATTATCTTAATAAGAGTGAAATTGCAGAATTACAAGTATTTAATGACGAGATGAAGAGAATATTTGATGTTGTAAAATCTTCTCAATTTGATGAGTTAATTTCCAATTACCACGATACAAAATATATAAGGATGTTTTGGGGGACCCCTTGTCACTATATTTGTTTTATCAAACGATGAATCAATTAAAGAGAAAAAGTAACCCATTTATTAATTTTTTGCGCAGGCCAATCAGAGAGACTTGCCAAAAAGGCTTATCTGTGCTGTTCAGAAAATGCCGAACACTTCTATTAATAGTGTTAGCAATACCGGTTGTTGTTCTGGTGCGTGCGTTACAGCCACTGGTATTAATACGGTTTGGGCGTTTAGAAAGTAGAAGGATTGGTCATTTCATTGAGAATACGGAGATATATCTGTCTGAACGTGATGGAGGGATGCACGATCATCGGACTTTTGACATATTTTACCACTACTTACCAATTTCTAATTATCAGGTGAAGAAGATGTGGGAGAGGACAGGGAGGCTATGCATCTCGCCATTCACCGCTTTTACGCAAGCAATAGATAGGTTTAACCGTCTACTGCCAGGTGGCCAGCGACATACGATTTCACCATCAGCTAGGGACGTCTATGGCCTTCGTGCACACACTAAGCCATACCTTTCTTTTACGCCCGAAGAGGAACGTTTAGGACGCCGAGAACTCCAGAAACTGGGCATATTTGATGGAGCTCCTTTTGTCTGTTTTCATGCGCGAGACTCAGCCTATTTGGATACCACCTATCTGAACTATAGGTGGCGCTACCAGGATTTTAGGGATTCGAGCATTCATAACTATATCTCCGCCGCGGAAGAATTGGCACACAGGGGTTATTTCATGTTTAGAATGGGTACAGTAGTAAAGAAAGCGCTGCATAGCAACAACCCCAGAATTATCGATTATGCCACAAATGCCAGAACAGACTTTCTGGATATATATTTGAGTGCTAAATGTCGATTCTTTATCTGCGATACCGCCGGTATCTCTTCTGCACCTACAGCCTTTAAACGGCCGATAGCCTGGGTAAACTATATTCGGCTTGGATATATCCCTAGCGGTGTTGTAAAGAATTTGCTTATTCCTAAGAAACTTTGGTTGTGCAAAGAACATCGTTTCCTGACTTTTCGTGAAATCTTAGATTCAGACATAGGCCGTTTTAATAAGGCTGAAGAATACGAACAGGTTGGAATAGAACCCGTAGAAAACACTCCAGAGGAGATTGTTGCTCTGGCTGTAGAAATGGATGAGCGGTTGAAAGGCAAGTGGCAGACGACTGAAGAGGATGAAGAATTACAACGGCGCTTCTACGCACTTCTTAATCCATGCAATTTGAATTTGAAGCAGATTGTTATACCACGGATTGGCGCAGAATTTTTGCGTCAAAACCCCGGGTTTTTAGAATAAGAATGAAAAAGATGTTAGATTTAGAAAAGAAAACCAAGGAATTAAGAAAGGATAGGCTGTGAGTAAAACTTTTTTCCAGCGTCAGAGCTGTCGTTTATGCGGGGGAAATGATTTAAAGAATGTTTTACCGCTTACGCCAACGGCACTTTGCGATGCATTTGTTTCTCCAGAGAACATTAACCAGGAACAGGAAATCTATCCGCTGGATCTCTTTATGTGTTCCGATTGCGGATATGTGCATTTGCCTTACGTGGTTAACCCTGAGATCATATACCGTGATTATATTTACAGCACTACGAGCTCGCTGGGATTATCCGAGCACTTTCAGAGCTATTCTGAGGAAGTGATGCACCGTATAAATCCTTCTAAAGGTGCCTTGGTGGTGGATATCGGCAGTAATGACGGCACATTGCTAAAATTTTTCAAAAAGAGGGGTATGCGTATATTGGGAGTTGAGCCAGCCAATGAAATTGCTCGAAAAGCAACGACATCAGGCATTGAGACCCTGCCGGATTTCTTTAGCTCTGAGTTGGCCGACAAAATCGTAAAGGATTTCGGCCCTACCACGATAGTTACAGTTAATAACCTGTTTGCCAATATTGATGATTTGGAGGGATTCACCAAGGCTATTTGTAAACTTCTTACGCCTGAAGGTGTTTTTGTTGTCGAATCCTCCTACTTGGGCGACATGATGCAAAACATGGTTTTTGACTTTATTTACCATGAACACCTGTCTTATTTTTTGATAAAGCCTCTAATAGGCTTCTTCCGTCGTTTTAACATGGAGTTGATCGATGTCGAGCATGTGCCCACTAAAGGAGGTTCCCTGCGTTACTATTTCCAGTTAAAAGGCGGACCTAGATATATCTTGCCATCTGTTGCCAAGATGATAGCACATGAAGATTCTCTTGGTCTGGATCGGCCTGAAACCTTTAAAGCCTTTTCTGACAAAATCGACAGTAGAAAATCCCAACTTATGAACAAGTTAGGCGAGCTTAATTCGCAGAAAAAAACTATTGCAGGTTACGGTGGCTCGGCAACTACTACTACGCTGATACATCATTTTGGTCTGGGTAAGATGATGGACTATATTGTTGATGATAATCCAGCGAAACAAGGCACATTTAGCCCTGGTTACCACATCCCTGTATTTCCATCAGGGCTCTTATATAAGCGAAAACCCGACTATGTGCTTATTCTGGCCTGGAGATACGCCAAGCCGATTATGAAGAAACACCGGGCATTTTTGGAACAGGGCGGGCATTTCATTGTGCCTTTGCCTGAACTTGAGGTGATTTAGGATGAATAAGATTTCTTGGTGGCGGACAGATTTCGGTAAAGACGAGGTACGCAAAATAAGAGAGTCAATTCTCCATGAGCATGTGAGCCAGGGGCCTGTCACGGCTGAGTTCGAGGCATCCCTTGCCGAGGTTCTCGGGGTTCCGTATGTCGTCGCAACCACGAGCGGAAGTATGGCGCTGTTGATGGCTTTGCTTGCCGCAGGGATCGGCCCCGGCGATGAGGTTGTCGTTCCAAATCGAACATGGATTGCTACAGCTCATGCACCGCTGCTTTTGGGTGCAAAAGTAGCGCTGGTAGATGTTGAATCCGAGTATCCAATTATGGATGTAACCCAACTTGAGAGAAAGATTACCCCGCGAACCAAGGTGATAATGCCGGTTCATTTGAATGGTCGGGCAGCGGGGATGGAAGAGGTAAGTAAAATTGCAGCTTGCCACCAGCTGCGAATAATCGAGGATGCGACTCAAGCATTTTGTTCAAGGAATACAAAAGGTTTGCTCGGCACCCAATCCGACGCAGGCTGTTTTTCACTGGCAATTGCCAAACTCATTTCTACCGGCCAGGGCGGGTTTGTTGTTACTAGAGATAAACAGGTTTACAAAAGGCTGAAGATGATGCGTACCCATGGCGTGGACGATGTGATTGACGTTTCATACACTGATATGGGGTTTAACTTCAGGTTTACCGATATCCAGGCATCAATAGGAATTGCTCAACTTAGCAACCTTCCGAAAAGGATTGCAAAGATAAAGGCTATCTATACAAGATATAGAGATGCGATGCATGAATTTCCTTTCCTGAAGTTTATCCCTGTTGATATTGTCAGGGGTGAGTTGCCGATTTACATCGAGGTTCTATGCCCCGAACGTAAAAAGCTTATGCAATTTTTAGCTGACCGCGATATTCAAACAAGACCTTTTTACCCTGATTTGAATCATGCAGCGTATTTCGGAAGTAAAGAGCGCTTTCCGAACTCAGAGGTTTTCGGTGAGCAGGGCCTTTTCCTTCCGTGTGGTCCGGGCCAGCCGCTGGAGAATGTGGACAGGGTAATCGAAGCCCTGCGTGCGTTTGGAGATAGTCTATGAAATCAAATACAATCAGAAAGATTATGCTTACAGTTCCTAACGGCCTCTGGTTCCGCAATAGGACGTTCAAGCTTATTCCCTATAATCTCGCACTCCTGCAAGCGGTTATCCCTCGGGAATATGAAGTTTGTATCCTTGACCCTAATCTTGAAAATCTTAGTATTGAACAAGTAGGCGAAAAAATTAATGCTTTTCGCCCTGATATGGTTGGAATAACTGCAAGTTCCTTGGAGTTTTCAAAGAGCGTGCATAAAATGGCAGAGCTTACTAAAACAATAAGCCCTACTACGTTAGTTATACTAGGTGGTGCCTACGCTACCGTGACGCCTGAGTTTCCAATGGAAGATACGAATATTGA
The DNA here is from genome assembly GCA_020346285.1 of Candidatus Omnitrophota bacterium. Classification (GTDB taxonomy): domain Bacteria; phylum Omnitrophota; class Gorgyraeia; order JABMRN01; family RBG-13-46-9. The sequence goes on from CP070780.1 coordinate 185,396, forward strand.
TTTTGCCATTCTTGGTGAGGGAGAAGAGCGATTTCCCATGCTTCTGGAAATGTTGAAAAAAGGAGACAAAGATTTTACTAAATTTGACGGTCTCGCTTACAGAAAAAACAGTAAAGTTATCATAAATTCAATGAAGAGTTTTATTGAAAATCTGGATAAACTGCCCTTCCCGGCTTATGACAAGTTTAATTACCGTACCTATGCCAATAGACCCGATAAGTATGCCAATACGCTCCTTCCCAAATATTACCCTTATGCGGTTACCTCTACGTCAAGAGGATGTCCCTTTGATTGTATATACTGCCATACATGGGCGAAGGATGGCAAGAAGACGAGGTTCAAGTCGGCCGAGAGGGTGTTGGAGGAGATAGATTGGCTGGTAAATGATTACGGCACCAAAGAGCTAATTTTTCTGGACGACAATTTCAACCTGAATAGGCCGCGGTTCGTGAAAATATTAAAGGGTTTAATTAAAAAGAATTATAATCTGCATTGGAAGTCCATCAACATCACGGCATTTCTGCTGGATGAAGAGTTGCTGGAATTAATGAAGGCAAGCAAGTTGTATCAATTAATCCTTCCGATTGAATCCGGCAACCAGTACGTTTTAGACAAGATACTGCGTAAGCCCTTGAAACTGGAGAAGATGCTTGCGATAATTAAAAAAGCCAAGGAGCTCGATTTTGAAATAGCTGCTGATTTTATAATTGGAATTCCCGGCGAAACGTGGGATCAGATACGGGATACCACGCGCTTTGCCGACGTGATTGACGTTGACCTTGTCCTCTTTCACATCGCTACGCCTATTCCCAAGACAGAACTCTACGATATAGCGAAGCGGAATAACTATCTTGGTAAGGATTTCGACTTTAGGTCACATAAGTTTTTCGGATTCGGGCGCGGCTATATTACAACCGATGAGTTTAGTCCTTATGATTTACATAGATTAAGGGCTTTTGAATGGGACAGGATAAATTTTAAGACCCAGCGAAAAAAAGAGCGTTATGCAATGATGGCAGGGATTAGTTTGGAGGAATTAGACAAGTGGCGGAAAGAGACGATAAAGAATGCCGGGCTATATTTTCCCGAACATACCCATGTGGCGTGAGATTCTGACGCGATGAAGTTGTTACGGAAAAGCCTAACTTTGCTTTTGATGGTGCTGATGCTGCCGGTGGTTTTTCTTATGCGCGTGTTACGGCCACTAGTGACAATACGCATTGGGCCTCTACTCTCGAGAAGAATCGGCCATTTCATAGATAATACGGAGATATATCTGTGTGAACGTGACCGAGGGATACACAATAGTCGGACATTCGACATTTTCTACCACTATCTCCCGATTTCTAATCAGCAGGTAAAGAAAATGTGGGAGAGGACAGGAAAATTACGCATCTCTCCTTTTGCTAAGTTTACGCATACCCTGGACAGAGTTAATCGTCTGCTACCGGGCGGTAAGCCGCATACGATTTTAACACCGGACATGGATTTCTACGGCCTCCGTGCAGCTACGAAACCGTATCTTTCTTTTACGCCCGAAGAGGAGCGTCTGGGCCGCGAGGAACTCCGGAAACTGGGCATATCTGGTGGCAGGCCTTTTATCTGTTTTCATGCCCGAGATTCAGCCTACCTGCGTGACGCGTATCCTGATTATAACTGGCGCTATCAGGATTGTAGGGATTCGAGCATTCATAACTATATCCCTGCAGCGGAGGAGTTGGCGCGCGAGGGGTATTTTATGGTTAGGATGGGTGCTATAGTAAAGGAGGCGTTGAAGACCAAAAACCCCATGATTATTGATTATGCCGTAAAAGGCAGAACAGATTTTCTAGATATATACCTGGGCGCTAAATGCCGATTTTTTATCTGTGACGGCAGTGGTGCTTCCAGCATACCCATGGCTTTTAGGCGGCCAATAGTTTGGGTAAATTATGTTCAGCTTGAATTTATACCTATTTGGGGGATACAGGATTTATTTATTCCCAGGAAGCTTTGGCTGCGGAAAGAGCGTCGGTTTTTGACCCTTAGCGAAATCATAAATTCGGATATAAAAAGATTTTTCAGTGAACAGTATGAACAATTGGGAATAGAAGTTGTGGAAAACACCCCGGAAGAAATCAGGGTTGTGGCTCTGGAAATGGATGAACGACTAAAGGGAACATACAAGACCACCGGGGAAGATGAGGAATTGCAACGGCGTTTCTGGTCAGTTTATAAAGAGCGCTGGCCACATAGAAAAATTCTATCGCGGATTGGCGCTGAATTTTTGCGTCAAAACCTGGAATTTTTGGAATAGGAGGCAGAATGAAATCTGACAATAAACACATCTCTGTCCATCATATAGGCGCGAGGTCCGGAAGTAGAGCCTTTCCCATCCTTAACAGGTTTGAAAAGGATATTATAAATGTGCTCTATGATATGGACCCTGACTGCCTTCGGCAAATTCGGGAAAGAAATCAAAATCTTAAGTCAGAACTTCATGTTTTACCATATTGCTTGGGTGATACTTGTAAAAAGACTTATGTCAATATCAACTATGATCCGTATACCAGCTCACTCTACGAATTGAATCCTAACTATAACGAATACTATGAGTTTAATTGCGACCATGATTATCTTTTATCAGAAGCTTGCAGGACAATGGAAAAGCGCCCCGTTGAATTGGTGACTATAGACCATATTTTTCAGTCAAAAGGTACCGGGATGCCTCCCCCTGATTTTCTCTCTATCGATACTGAGGGTTCAGAATACGAAATACTATTAGGTGCAAGAGAAACTTTAAAATCGGATATTGTAGCAGTAGTCCTGGAAGCCGAGTTTCACCCGTTCCGTAAAGGACGAAAACTTTTTGGAGACCAGGTTAAACTTTTGTCCGATCAGGGGTTTGAGTTTGCGAGATTTCTTAACATACAGGAAGCATCTCCATTTAGGGCCCCGATTGGTCTTCGTGCCGAAGGATTCCACGCGGCTTCCGATGTTCTTTTTTTAAGACGGCCGGATAATATAGATGTTGAGAGAAACAAGCTTAAAAATTATCTTATGTTACGAAAGTTAGCTTTCATAGCCATTGCATTTAGTCAGTTTGAATATGGGATAGAATGTTTACGCCGGAGTAAAGATTTAATTGGTCATCATCGCCCGGATAGACAAGAAGAACCTGTTTATATGAGGTTCCTGAGAGAACTCGAGCAACATATAGAGAGAATGCCGCAGATTTTTCCTCCTACATTTGCTACGAAATATCCGTCATTCGCTGCGAGTAAATCGCGTTTTGAAAATTCCACTACCAATAAAATGAGAAATCCGACCGGGACGGCGCACCGGATTAAACAACTATTGAGACAGATTTCCGTATTGTATCCATTATTAAAACGCATTAAATGTATTTTTGATAAACTTTTTTCTAAAGTAGTTTTTTCTATAAAATTGATGTTGACGCGAAAGACTGGTATCGAGGCCCTCCTTATTCAATACGGTCTGAAGGCCCATGCGAATATACTCAGGAGAAACAGGATTATCCAAACGCAATTTCTCAAGAAATAAGAGAGAAGGATTATTAAATGAAAGCGATAGATTTTGTCTACAAAATTTTTAGAAAATTTCCTTTTTTACTCATTGCCAATACGGCGCTCTTAATTGCCGTGAGTTTGTTTGGTGCCTGCTCCCTCTTGACCATAAGCCCGGTTATCGACCTTTTAATTCATCCGGACCTTCAGGGGGTTAGCCCTCTTACCAGTAGAGCAATTGGGATACTTGAGTTTTTCGGCCTGCCTGTAACCTTGCGGAATTGGATGATCATTTTTACAATTTTTGTAAGTCTTAGCAGCATATTTTATGTTTTTGCCAGGCGCTCGATTTTAAGAACTGTATACGCAGTATTACGAGAAATAATGATGGGGACGTTTGAAGATTTTTTTAATGCCCGCTGGTACTTCTTTAGCAGTAGCAAGCAAGGAATGCTTTTAAATACCTTTACTCGTGAACTTACTGTTGTCAGCCTGGCCTTTGGCGCGATAGCGTATCTTTTTGCCTGCACAACGCAGCTGATTTTGTTTCTGGTGATACCTTTTTATCTTTCCTGGCAGGTAGCCACTATCAGCTTAAGCGCTGCCTTGGTATTTACCCTGCCGTTTATCTTGCTGGGGAAATATAGTTACCGGTGGGGCACCTTGAATACCAGAACGGCCAATCAGATGACTTCGGTTGTCCAGGAAAATTTTAGTTTGGCTAAGCTTATAACGGGATTCGGCAATCAGCACAAAAGTATTGAGAGCCTTGGCAGGGCTTTTGACGCTCATCGCTGCGTCACTATTAAATCACAGGTTCTCAACAGCGCCGTTCCGGTACTCTATCGTCCGTTTGGCGTGATTATGATTGGTATTGCGTTGTTCAGCGCGCGCAGGTTTAATGTTCCTTTATCGGAAACAACTGTGCTACTCTTATCTTTAACGCAAGTCGCCGTTGCCATCAGTAATGTGACAATGCATAAAAACTCTTTAGAGAACTTTTCTCCCAGCTATGAACAGATCGAAGCCTTAAGACATCGGGCCCAACAGCTAAAGCAGGTTTCAGGGTCCAGGCAATTTAGGGGTTTCGACCACGAACTACTTATCGAGGGACTTTCTTTTGCCTATCCTGAGCACAAACCAGTTTTGCTTGATATCAATGTGCGCGTTCCCAAAGGGAAAATGGTAGCTTTCGTGGGAGAATCAGGGTCAGGCAAATCAACGTTTATTGATATAATACTGGGGTTTTATCAACCGACGAAGGGCACAGTCCTGATTGATGAAGTTCCCTTGCAGAATTTTGATATAAAGTCATATAGGCATCGGGTTGGTTATGTACCACAGGAAAGCGTCTTATTCAATACGAGTATTCGAGACAACCTCCTCTGGTCCAAAGAAAATGCTACCGAAAGAGAGATTAAAGAAGCCTGTCAACAGGCGCATGCGGATGAATTTATCGAAAGATTGTCTCAAAGATACGATACCTTGGTGGGGAATCGTGGCATTCGACTGTCAGGGGGGCAGGTTCAGCGGATTGCCTTGGCAAGAGCGATACTACGAAAGCCGGATATTTTAATTCTAGATGAAGCTACCAGTTCTCTGGATACACATTCTGAACGGCTGATTCAGCAGGCTATCGAAAACATTGCAAAAAAAACCACCATCATAATCGTTGCCCACCGGCTTTCCACGATTGTGAACGCGAATTTTATATATGTTTTTAAAAAAGGGCGTATTATAGAGGAGGGAACCTACGCCGAACTTATCCGGATGGACGGCGAATTCCACCGGATGACTAAGTTGCAGGTTTTGGAGACAGTTAGTTAATAAAGATAAATGATGATTAGTAAAAGAAACATCTTGATAACCGGCTCCTCCGGCATGTTGGGCGTTGATCTCGGCAGCGAACTCGCGAGAGATTATAATATTATTGGTATGGATGTTAAGCCATCAGCCGTCAACCATCAGCTTTCAGCTTTTATAAAATGTGACATAACGGACAAGGATAGGATCATAAAATCTGCGAGAGATGCAAAACCGGATTTAATAATTCACACAGCTGCCTGGACGGATGTTGATGGGTGCGAGGAAGAACCTGAAAAGGCAAAAAAGATAAATCAGAAAGGTACGGAAAATGTTGCAATTTCGACTTCAGAATTGAGCATTCCTTTAATATATATAAGCACTGATTTTGTATTTGACGGAAATAAAAAAGCCCTCTATACCGAAAACGATCTGCCTAACCCTGTAAATATTTACGGCAAATCCAAATTAGAAGGAGAAAAAAAAGTCGCAGCGTTGAATAAATATATTATATTGAGGACAGGCTGGATGTTTGGTGTGAATGGAAAGAATTTTGTTGATACAATACTGGATAAAGCTAAAGCCAAGAAAGAGATAAAAGTTGTAGATGACCAAATCGGATGTCCCACATATACGAAAGACTTTGCAACGGCAATTGGCAAGTTGCTTTCGGTAGTCCCCATACGAGACACACGAGAAATATATCACATAACAAACAAGGGAGCGGTTACATGGTTTGATTACACGAAAGAAATAATAAAAATACGAGGGGTAGATAATATACAATTGGTGCCGATAAAAAGCGACCAACTTAATAGACCAGCTAAAAGACCCGCCTTTTCGGTATTGGATAACAGTAAGTTTGAAAAGGCAACAGGTTTCGTCATGAGACCATGGCGAGATGCACTTAGGGAGTATATAAATGCGAAAAAATAATATCAGAAATTTAAAGCAGAAAATAGAATGTAAGAAAGCAACTGTAGGTATAATAGGATTGGGCTATGTAGGGTTTCCGCTTGCTTTAACGTTTGCCAAGAATGGTTTTGGTGTTATCGGGATCGATATAGATAAAGATAGAATAAAAAAAATAAAGAAAGGTATTTCTTATATTACAGATGTTCCTAATACCGAGCTTAAGAATACCCTAAAGAAGAAAAAATTTAAGGTCACCCAGGATGTTAAATCCATAAAGAAATTAGATGCCGTAATTATCTGCGTTCCGACACCGTTAGGTAAAGATAGAACACCCGATATTTCTTATATAAGAGAAGCCGTTAGTAAAGTTAAAGACAATATACGGAAGGGACAAAATAGTTGTTCTCGAATCGACAACATATCCGGGAACGACAAAGGAGATACTTTTGCCGATATTGGAATCGACCGGTCTTAAAGAAGGAAAAGATTTTTATCTCGCTTTTTCTCCCGAAAGGATAGACCCAGGCAATGAAGTTTACAAGACAGAAAATACCCCGAAAATCATAGGCGGCCTTTCCAAAAAATCAACCCAGATTGCCAAGCTTCTTTACGATCAGGTTATAGAAGAGGTTATTCCCGTTTCCTCGGCAAACGCAGCAGAAATGGTAAAATTACTGGAGAATACGTTTCGAGTCGTAAACATCGCTCTTGTTAATGAAATAGCGACGCTATGCGATAAGCTTAACATTGACATCTGGGAGATTATAAATGCGGCAAAAACCAAACCCTATGGCTTTATGCCTTTTTATCCGGGACCAGGGGTGGGGGGACATTGTATCCCGATTGACCCCTTGTATTTATCCTGGAAGGCGAAAGAACACGGATTTGAAACAAAATTTATAGATTTAGCCTCTTCTGTAAATGAATCCATGCCGCAATATATGATAGAAAGATTAGAAAAGATATTATCTAATAGAAGAAAAATAATAGATAAATCGAAAATACTCATAATTGGAGTAGCTTATAAAAAAGATGTAATGGATTTGAGGGAATCGCCGGCTATAGCCGTTATAAATCTTTTGCAGAAAAGGGAAGCAAACATTTCTTACTTCGATCCTTATTTTCCTTTTCTCAAAATCAACAGTATCGATATGAAACCCATAAGATTAAACGCCAATAACTTGAAAAAATATGACTGCGCACTGGTTATGACAGACCATTCAAACGTGGATTATAAATTTTTAGTGGATAACCTGAAACTTATTTTTGACACAAGAAATATCTTTGGCAAGCTGGGAATAAAGTCGAGAAATATAATTAAACTATAAATCCAAGGAGATTCTAGCGTGAAAAAAACTTTAAGGACAACTCTGTGGTTTACGGGGCTTCCTTGTTCCGGGAAGACAACTTTGGCAAAAAGGTTAAAGGACCAGCTGGATAGGAAGGGGTTCGATACTACGCATCTTGATGGGGATGAAATAAGAGAGTCCTTAAATAAAGATTTAGGATTTTCCGAAGAGGACAGAAAAGAAAATTTAAGGCGGGTAGCTCATATCGCCAAACTTTTTAACCGGAGCGGTATATTTGTTATCGCGTCTTTTGTATCACCGACTAATGACTTAAGGAAAATGGTGAAGAAAATCATAGGCGATTTTAAGCTGGTATATGTTAAATGCGACATAGACGAATGTAAAAAAAGAGACACCAAGGGAATGTATAAACGCGCGAGGCTCGGTGAAATTCCTGAATTTACAGGAATTTCCGCGCCTTTTGAAGAGCCGGACAGTGCCGATATGGTCGTTGATACTCGGAGAAACAATATAGAAGAGTGTGTAAAAATGGTTCTTGATAAATTAAATATCGGAAGCCAAAAAAGGATTTTAACAACATGAATACTTATTTAGTTACAGGTGGCGCCGGTTTCATTGGTTCCAACATTGTGGAAAGGCTGGTTCAAAAAGGCGAGAAAGTGATGGTTTTAGACAATCTAAGAGAAGGCAAGCTTGAGAATTTAGACACCGTAATGGATAAAATTACTTTTATAAAAGGCGATATCAGAAATGAAAAAGATCTCGATAAAGCCCTGAAGGAAGTGGACTTTGTGCTCCATCAGGCCGCCTTGAGGTCTGTACCCAAATCCATGGAACGTCCCCTTGAATATAATGATGTAAATGTAAGCGGGACCTTAAAGCTTTTAATAAAAGCCAGAGAAAAGAAAATAAAAAGGCTTGTTTTTGCGTCTTCAAGTTCGGTCTACGGAGAAAGGGACAACTTCCCGGAAAGCGAAGAAGACAGCACAAACCCGATTTCTCCATATGCCTCTACCAAGTTAATGGGGGAGTATTACTGCAGGCTATTTTCGAATGCATTTGGGCTTGAAACAGTGTGCTTAAGGTATTTTAACGTATTCGGTCCGAGGCAATCACTGGATAATCAATACGCAGTAGTTATCCCTAAATTTATTACGTGTATTTTAAATAACGAAAGCCCCCCGGTTCACGGAGACGGTTTGCAGGAGAGGGACTTTACTTTTGTGGCAAATGTTGTTGAGGCAAACATTAAAGCCGCAACCACAAAAAATATATCAGGCGAGGTATTTAACGTTGCCTGTGGCAACGCCACTTCTGTTTTAAGCATCGTGGACGCGGTGAATACAATTCTTGACAAAGATATTAAACCCCTATTTGAACCCAAAAGATCAGGCGATGTCAGAAAGACACTGGCGGATATAACAAGATTAAAGGCGAAATTAGATATAAACAACTTCGTGCAGTTTGACGAAGGATTTAGGCGGACCGTGGAGTGGTTTAAAAAAAGTTATAAGTGAACAATTAATACATGAAAAAGAAACTAATATTAATAACAGGCGGAGCAGGTTTTATTGGGTCGCATCTCTCTAGCTTCTTGATTAAAAAAGGGTATTTTGTGATATGCATGGATAATTTAATAACTGGCTCCAAGAATAATATCAAACATTTACTAAAACATAAAAACTTTAGATTCGTAAAACACGACGTGTCAAAATATATAAATATAAAAGGCAAAATAGATTACGTTTTACACTTTGCTTCTCCTGCCAGCCCCGTTGATTATTTAAAATATCCGATAAAAACACTAAAGGTAGGTTCCTTGGGAACACATAATGCACTGGGAGTGGCCAAGAGAAAAAGTGCAAAATTTTTATTGGCTTCAACAAGCGAGGTATATGGAGATCCGCTTGTAAATCCTCAATCCGAAAAATATTGGGGCAACGTTAATCCTATAGGCGTGCGCGGTTGTTATGACGAATCGAAGAGATTTGCGGAAGCCATTACTATGGCTTATCACCGCACTCATAAGATAAACACAAAAATTGTACGTATATTCAATACATACGGCGAAAGGATGAGGAAAGAAGACGGTAGGGCAATACCTAATTTTATAAATCAGGTGCTAGAAAATAAACCCATAACAGTTTATGGCAGTGGAACACAAACAAGAAGTTTCTGCTATATAAGAGATATGATAAATGGTATTTATAAGCTTATGTCTTCAGATTTAAATCAGCCTGTAAATATCGGAAATCAAAACGAAACCTCTATTCTAAAACTCGCAAATATAATCATAAAATTAACCGAATCCAAAAGCAAAATCGTGTATAAGCCTCTCCCAATAGATGATCCAAAAGTAAGAAAGCCCGATATAAGGTTGGCAAAATCTAGATTAAAATGGAGACCGAAAGTGTCCTTAAAGCAGGGATTGGTAGAAACTATCGAATATTTTAAAAAACTATGATACCGATACTCGATTTAAAAAGACAATATAAAACAATCGAAGACAAAGTAAAAGATATGCTACAGGAAATAGTAGAGAGTCAGTCGTTTGTATTGGGGAAGGAAGTAGAAAAGATCGAAGAAAACATCTCCCGGTACTGTGGCACAAAATTTGCAGTTGGCGTTGCCTCAGGCACAGATGCTTTGATTTTATCCTTGGCGGCGATGGGTATAGGGAAGGGCGACGAGGTAATCACGACACCCTTTACTTTTACGGCAACGGCCGAAGCTATAGTGCACGCTGGCGCGAAACCGGTTTTTGTAGATATAGACCCAAAAACATATAACATAAACCCTGCACTTATCGAGAAGAAAATCACGAAAAGAACCAAAGCTATACTACCGGTCCATTTATACGGGCTATGTGCGGATATGGATCCTATCTTAAAAATAAGAGAGAAGCACGGTTTGAAAGTGCTTGAAGATTGCGCGCAGGCGATAGGCTCGAAATATAAAGGAAGAGCTACCGGCAGCATGGGCGATGGGGGCGCCATAAGCTTCTATCCAGGGAAGAACCTGGGATGTTTCGGTGACGGCGGAATGGTAGTAACCAATGATAAAAAGATTTATGATAACATGAGGCTCCTTCGAAATCATGGCTCAGATAAAAGATATTACCACAAAGCTATCGGTTATAACAGCCGCCTGGACAACCTTCAGGCAGCTATATTAAATATAAAATTATCTCATCTTGATGGTTGGATAGAAAACCGCATTAAAATCGCGGAGTTCTTCACTAAAGAATTAAAGAATTTTCCTATTCAAACACCCTACACCCCTCCCGATTATAAACATTCTTTTCATCTCTATGTGTTAAGGACATCGCCGGCCGTAGAGATTATAAATTATTTAGCCGCAAAAGGCATAGAATCCAGAACTTATTATCCTGTGTCTTTACACCTTCAGGAGTGCTTTAATTTTTTAGGATACAAAAGAGGTGACTTCCCGGAGTCGGAAAAATTATCCCAAGGTAGCTTCGCCATTCCGATTTATCCTGAACTAACCTTGAAAGAAAAAACCTATATCGTAGATACTATTAAGCAATTCCTTAATAAAACGTTTACAACGCTAAAAATAAAAAATGAAAATCACTTTTTTATACGTTAATCCTAATAGATACACAGGCATCCCTGTAGGCCTCTCGTATCTTATCTCAATTTTGAAAAACGAAGGACACGAGCTTTCACTTTTTGATACGACTTTCTATGATTTCAATTACACCGATTTTAACCTTAGCGGAAACCTGCCACAAGCGGGTAAGGAAATAATCAACGGTTTTAAGCTTTTGGTAAAAAAGAAAAATCCGGATCTCGTAGGCGTAAGCTGTACCTCTGTGTGTTTAAATTTTGCTATTAAAATGCTGGAATCGCTAGAAAATAGACCTATAACTATTTTTGGTGGGGTCGGAGCCACGGTAGATTATACCGAATTAATTAAAAAAGAAGTAGTTGATTATGTCTGCGTTGGATTTGGAGAGAAAACTTTGCCTATCTTCGTGAAAAATCTCGAAAATAAAAAAAGTGTCGAAGGTATACAAAACTTGGTTTATAAGAAGGAAAAGCAAGTAAAAATAAATGAGTTTTCTCAAATAGTGGATTTATCAAAAATTCCGATTCCCGATTGGAGCCTTTTTGACAAAAGACATTTTAAGAGAATTTTCAAGGGCAGGATTAAAAGATGGGGAAGCTTTCAACTCGTAAGAGGGTGTCCATTTAATTGCGCCTATTGTGTAAACAATTATTATCACAAGACCCTGGGGATAAAAATAAACAGACTTCCCATTGAGAAGAGTATAGAGGAAATCAAAGTATTATCACAAAAATACCGACTCGATATCATAAGGCTTTGCGATGAATGTTTCGGCTTCGGAAACCCGGAATATTACAGAAAATTTGCCAGGGCATATAAGAGGGAAGTAGGTCCGCCGACGATAGTAGCCACGAGGCCGGAAGCGATAACGCCGGAAACCATAGAAATATTGAAAGACCTAAAATGTATTTCTGTTTCTATCGGAATAGAGGCGGGTGACGAAGCCCAGAGGAAATGGATGCTGGATAGGAGAGTTTCCAACGAGATTATAAAAAGGGCATTTGATTTATTGTACAAAGCAGGGATTCGAACCTCGTCGTATAATATAATCGGTTTTCCCGAAGACACAAGAAAGAAAATATTTGAAACAATAAAACTGAATAGGGAATGTAAGCCCGGCCATATAAATGTCTTTATATTCTCGCCCCTACCCAAAACCAAACTAAGGGATTATTGCCTGAAAAATGGTTTATTGGATACGACATCCGCAGTAGATTTTATAAAGAAAAGCATAGTTAAAAACAAAAACCTTACTAAGCAAGAACTATACGGGTTATTCCGCACTTTTGAATATTATATTAAACTGCCCGAATATGTATATCCTCTAATCAAGAGGGCCGAAAAGGGAGATAAAATCGGAAATATTATCTTTAACTTACTGAAGAAAGTGGCTATTTTGAGGTACGGTTACTAACCAGCATAAACAATAAATAGGGGGACACAATGTTAGACAATAAAACCATTCTTATAACGGGTGGGACGGGTTCTTTTGGAAAGAAATTTACCGAAATAGCGTTTAAAGATTATAAACCGAAAAAGATAATAATATTTAGCCGCGACGAATTTAAACAACACAAAATGGCAAAGAAATTTCCAACCTCAAAATTTAACATAAGGTATTTCATAGGGGATGTAAGAGACAGGGAAAGGCTTGAAAGAGCGTTTGAGAATATTGATTACGTTATACACGCCGCCGCGTTAAAACAAGTTCCTGCCCTTGAGTACAATCCGATTGAAGCGGTTAAAACAAACATTTTGGGGGCAAATAATATCGTTAACGCAGCCCTCGATAAAGGTATTGAGAAAGTAATCGCCCTATCAAGCGATAAGGCCGTGAATCCCGTAAATTTGTACGGCGCGACAAAATTAGTGGCGGAAAAAATATTTGTGGATGCCAATGCCTACGGCGGCAACCGTGTCAGGTTTTCTGTGGTGCGGTACGGCAATGTATTGGGTTCAAGGGGCAGCGTCATAGAACATTTCCTGAACCTTAAAAGCAAGAATATAAAAGAGTTCCCGATTACTGACCTGGAGATGACGCGTTTCTGGATGACGTTGGACGAGAGTGCCAAACTTGTAATCAGGGCGTTGCAAGAGACTGCGGGTGGTGAAATTTTCATTCCCAACATTCCTTCCATGAAACTCGTGGATTTAGCGAAGGCGACTGTGCCTGACTGTACCTTTAAGGTAATAGGGGTAAGGCCCGGAGAAAAAATTCATGAAAGTCTAATTTCCAGTGACGAATCACGCAACACAAAGATATTTAACGGGCTATACGTGATTTTGCCACCATTTTTTCATACAAATGTTATCCCGAAGAAATATGAGAAGTTTTCTTCCGTGCCGAAGAACTTTATTTTCAGGAGTGATACAAACGATAGGTGGCTTACGGTGGAGGAAGTGCGCAAAATGATTTCAGGAGAGACTAAAGCTGCGGAGGTTAAAGAATGCCTGAAGACACCGCTCAATTAAAAATATGGACCGGTAAATTCGGTAGGGAATACACGAACCGAAACACCCTTTCCCCGGATAAACTAGAAAAGCTTTACAGAGATAATTACGGCATAACAAGGACTGCCTTAAACAAGATGTTTCTGGATAAGCTGGATCGCTCTATGCGGATCCTTGAAGTAGGCTCGAACATCGGGTTACAACTGGTGTGTCTTCAAAGGATGGGCTTTAAAAATTTGTACGGCATTGAATCGCAAGACTATGCGGTAGAGTTATGCAAAAAAAATACCAGAAACATTAAGATTATTAAGGGAAATGCCCTTAACCTGCCGTTTAAAGACGGGTATTTTGACCTTGTTTTTACCTCGGGGGTGCTTATACACATCAATCCAAGAGATATAAGAAAAGCAATGAAGGAAATACACCGCTCAAGCAATAAATATATATGGGGTTTTGAATATTATTCTAAAAAATATGAAGAAATTATCTATAGAGAGAAGAAAAACTTACTCTGGAAGGCAGACTTCCAGAAACTATACCTTGAGTCATTTAGTGATTTACGTTTAATAAAGAAAAAGCGCCTGAAATACCTGAAGAATCAAAATGTAGATATGATGTTTCTTCTCAAAAAAGGTAAATAAGCAATGAAGATAGGTGCAATAGTTCAGGCAAGATATTCCTCGACAAGATTGCCGGGCAAGATTTTGAAGGAACTACCCTCTGGAAGTGGGATTACCGTATTGGATCAGGTTATTCGCCGGCTAAAAAGGTCTAAAAAAATAAATGAAATTATTGTCAGCACAAGCCTTGAGAAAAGTGCCGATAGGATTCTTGCCGTAGCGAAACGGGAAGGCGTGGGGTATTTTAGGGGAAGCAAAGAAAATGTCCTATCGCGGTATTATTTGAGCGCCAAACGTAATAACTTAGACCTTATCGTAAGAATATGCAGCGACTGCCCGTGCATCGATCCGGGGGTGATAGATTCAGTTATAGAAAAACATATAAAGAAAAACGCGGATTACACCTCAAATACACTCGAGAGAACCTATCCGCGGGGACTCGACACAGAGGTTTTTAATTTTGATATTCTGGAGAAAACTTACAAGAATGCGAAAAAAAAATATGAAAAAGAACACGTTACGCCTTATATATGCGAAAACCCAACCCTTTTTAAAATCAGCCCCGTTACGGCGCCAAAAAAACTTTACGGGCCAGACATAAGAATTACATTAGATACGAATGAAGACTATGCGCTGCTTTGCGCGGTGTACAGCTTCTTATATACGCGAAATAAGTATTTTACCGCTTCTGATATTATCAGACTTTTTAAGAAAAAACCATGGCTTAAATTGATAAACAAAAACGTAATCCAAAAGAAAGTATCGGATTAATGCGCCGTGAAAATATCTTTTCTCTATGATCAAAGGGGATGAATACGAGGTAATAAATTTTGGACTACCATTTAAGTCCAAAGAGTAATAGAGTACTAGCTGAAATTATGGCTGAGGAAATATTAAAAGCAAGGAATGTTCAGAACAAATGAAAAAGCTTCTTATTACGGGCAGTTCCGGGATGCTGGGTAGTAGTTTGGTATACGAAATCGGCGAGAAGTATAATATATACGGTATATATAGGAACCATCGGAATCCGGATTTAAAAAATCAATTTAAGGCCGACATAACCGATCGTAAAAAATTGGAAGACATCATTGGCGCCGTCAGGCCGGATTTTCTAATACACACCGCTGCATTAACTAACGTAGATACTTGCGAGAAAAATTTCGAATTAGCGCGTGCTACAAATTCACTGGCCACGCGAGATCTTGCGTCTATTCTTAAGTCATTAGGTACAAGGTTTATCTACATTTCAACGGAGTCTGTTTTTGACGGCAAAAAGGGAAATTACGATGAAACCGATGCGCCGTGCCCCATAAATAATTATGCAAAAACCAAACATGAAGGCGAAATATTTGTCGAACAATTATGCGATAATTTTGTTATTATTCGCACAACGATATTCGGCTGGAATCGCGTAAAAGAACCGGGGTCTTTCGCTGAATGGGTATACAAGAGTCTCCGAGATAAGCAAACAATAAAGATGTTTACCGATGTAATATTCTCTCCAATTACCGTTAATACACTATCTTTATTAATAGACAGACTATTGCAAGCGGATTTTACGGGTACATTAAATATAGGTAGCAGGGATTCGGTAAGCAAGTGCAAATTCGGTATTTTTCTTGCCGAACTTTTCGGTTTTGATAAATCTTCCATAACACCCATTTCTGTAGATGGTTTCAAATTTGCCGCAAAAAGACCGAAGAATGTCAGCCTAAATGTGTCAAGGGCAGAGGGTATACTCGGCCCATTGCCGACGGTAGAAGATGAACTCGGGGTATTTCATGAGAAAAGAAGGCTCTAATAAAACAAGGGCATTGATATTGACCGAAGGCGGTAAAGATATCGGCTTGGGGCACATAACAAGGTGTATCTCGCTATGTCAGGCATTAGATGAGAGGAACATCGTACCCGAACTTATAATAAACGGAAAGGGCATAGTTTCGGACCTATTAAGGAATTGGAGATTTCAAATTTTCGACTGGCTTAAACTGAAGAGTAAAACATTCAAGATGGTAAGCGGGGCAGATATTGTTATTTGTGATTCTTTTCTGGCAGACATAAATTTTTATGAAACCTTATCTAATCTGGTGAAGACACCGGTTTACATGGATGATAACAAACGGCTCGACTATCCCCGCGGCATAGTCGTAAATGTCTCCATCTACTCGGAAGAGTTCGATTATCCCGAGAAAGAAGATACTGTTTACCTGCTTGGTACTAAATATACGATTTTGAGAAAGGAATTTTGGAACATTCCGGAAAAAAAGATAAGAAGTAATGCCGAAAACATAATGGTTACTTTTGGCGGCGGCGACAGGAAAAGTATAACCCCCAGAATTATGGAATTTCTAAGAGATAAATACAGTGGATATACAAAGAATATTATAGTTGGCAGAGGGTTTGGGTGCAAAAAAATGATTGAAAACCTGAAGGACAAAAAGACAAACTTAATATATGACCCCGATGCCGACCAAATGAAAAAGGTCATGCTAGAATCAGATATTGCCATTTCTGCTGGGGGTCAGACATTGTATGAGCTGGCACGGGTAGGAGTGCCTGTTGTAGGCATCTCGGCAGCGGAAAACCAATTAAGAAATCTTTATGGCTGGAAGAGGATCGGATTTTTGGAGTATGCCGGAAGTCACGATAGCAAAAATATTTTTTCGAATCTCAAATACGCCATTGATAAAATTCAACCGCATAAAGTAAGAATAAATCGCTCTATGATAGGAAGGAATATTGTCGATGGCAGAGGCTCACGCAGGGTGTGCAATCAATTATTACAGAGGCAAGCCATATCTCGAGGTGCTAAATGATTATTTTGGGTGTAAGTTATCTGGCAGACGCAGGCGCATGTGTCGTTAAAGACGGTGTTCTAAAAAGCGTTATTAACGAAGAACGGCTGAACAGAATAAAGTTATTCTACGGAATCCCTGAGATGTCTATCAAATGGTGTCTCAAAGATGCCGGCCTAAAAATGGAGGATGTCGATGTCATCGTAACCCAAGGATATTGTTCGGATGAACCCCGCATTGAATTTATCGATCATGGCTTGAAGAATGAAGCTGGCCGGAGAGAAGAAGCATTCGAATATGTATATGATAAAATAAGGCATTCCCGCCTATCGCCGAAAGATAAAAGACAGAAGATTGACGAGGTAAAAATGCGCTATGGGCACGAAAATACCGTCATGTTTAGTCGCAATATAACCATAGTCCGGCAGCTTAGAAAGTTCAAAAAGCCCATTAAGGTTGTCGAACATCATATCTCGCACGCCGCAGGCGCCTATTTTGCCAGCGGATGGAATAGCGCTTATGTTATAACCAGTGACGGTTGGGGCGAGGTAGAATCCAATATTTTTTGCAGGGCTCGCGACGGTAAATTAGAAAAAATATATTACTCCCATTCGTTTGACTCATTGGGTTATTTTTACGGCGGCATAACCAGGGCATTGGGATTTACCCCTAAACGACATGAGGGTAAAGTGCTGAGCCTTGCCGCATGCGGAAGACCCCAAAAAGCCATGCCGTGGATGAAAAAGATGATTTATTACAATCCGAAAGAGAAAAGATTCGAAGCCGGGTTTGAAAGCGGCATTTATACCGCTAAATTTGAGAATGCAGTACTTGAAAGACTCGTAAAGAGACATAAGAAAGAAGATGTAGCGGCCGCCGCACAAAAAGTATTGGAAAAAACGGTATGTGAATATGTTGAAGATGTGGTCCCCGCGAATTCCAAGCTTGTGGTGGCGGGAGGCATATTTGCCAATGTGCGTTTAAACCAGAAAATATCGGAACTTCCCAATATCCGGGATATCTTCGTATATCCGCAAATGACGGACGGCGGATTAGCGGCAGGCAGTGCTTTATATCTTTATTCGAGACAGAAGAAATTAAGATCTGTCGCGATTGATTCCCTTTACAAAGGACCGGCCTTTGACAATGCCAGCGTGCTTAAAGAGATTAAACGATTCGGTTATGCGCACAGATACCATGAAGATATCGAGAAGAAAATCGCAGAGTTACTTACACAGAATAATGTGGTTATGCGTTTTACAGGAAGAATGGAATACGGACCCAGGGCTTTGGGAAATAGGTCTATTCTCTTTACTACAATGGATAGAACAGTTAACGGTTGGCTGAATGCGGCGCTTGGAAGAAGCAAATTTATGCCGTTTGCCCCCGTTACTTTAAAAGAAAAAGCGCAAGATTGCTATAAGAATATAAGAAATTGTTGGAGAAGGGCGCTGTATATGACGATCACATTCGATTGCACTGATTGGATGAAGAAAATATCGCCTGGTGTTGTCCACATAGACGGAACGGCAAGGCCGCAGCTGGTCACCAAGGATTCAAATCCATCGCTTTATAAGATTTTGAAACATTATTATAGATTGTCAGGCATTCCAAGCCTGATCAATACAAGTTTTAATATGCATGAGGAACCGATAGTATGTTCACCGCAGGATGCACTGCACGCGTTTCATGAAAGCAAATTAAAATACCTCGCTATCGAAAATTATTTAGTAAGCCTTGAACGCGATGACATTTTATTTCAGGCCAACAATTGTAAGAAGGGCTATGGCCAAGATTGTAAGGCTCGGGAATAAAAAAATAGGCGAAGGATTTCCGACTTTTAGGGCAGAAGCTGGAGGATAAATGGGAATTTACAAAAAGAAGACATGTAGGAACAGAGACCAGTTGAGGAAGACCGCAATAGTCGGAAAATCTCCGAAGATTGTAGGTCCAATTGTTCTAAACAATGTAAAGAGAGGGCAACTCGTCATAGGCGATTATGCTATCTTGAGATATAGCAAACTCTTTTGCTTTGGCAAGGGTAAGCTGACAATAGGGAATTATTGTTACCTGGGGGATTTTACGCAAATAGATGCTGCAGAAGAGGTAACAATCGGCAATTACTGCATGTTGTCTAATAGAATCGTGATACAAGATCATACAAGCCATCCGTTATGTCCGAGAAAAAGGAGGAAACAGTTGATCGGCCTGCAGAAAACCCCGACGAATGTATATGATACTGTAATCAAAAAGGTTGCGATAGAGGACGATGTCTGGATCGGTATGGATGCCCTTATTCTGAAAGGGGTCACTATAGGTAGGGGCTCCATCGTGGCTGCGAGGGCTGTAGTTACGAGTGACGTTCCTTCCTATTCTATAGTTGCAGGCAATCCAGCACGGGTCGTTAAAACTATCAAGGAAGGCTTGAAATGAAGAACAAAGTAAGAGTAAAAATTGACCGAGAGAGATGTATTGGTGATAATCAGCCTTGTTTTATAGTCGCAGAGATCTCGGCAAATCACGGACAAAATTTTAATAGGGCAATCTCGCTTGTTAAAGAGGCAAAGATAAGGGGCGCAGATGCAGTGAAATTCCAGACATATACAGCCGATACCTTAACCATAAACAGCAGAAAAAAATATTTTGCAATTAAACACCCTAAGTGGGGAGGGCAAACTTTATACGAATTATATGAAAAAGCATATACCCCCTGGAAGTGGTTTAAAAAATTGAAGAGGATAGCCGAAGACATGGGGCTAATATTTTTTTCCACCGCCTTTGACAGAACTGCTATTGATTTTTTGGAAGAATTAGGGGTTCCGATGCATAAGATATCCTCTTTTGAACTCGTGGATTTGCCGCTCATTGAATACGCAGCAAAGACCAATAAGCCCCTGATACTATCGACGGGAATGTCAACGATTCTTGAGGTCAAAGAGGCAGTTAGAACTGCGAAAATGGCAGGTGCAAAAGATATAATTCTATTGAAGTGTGTCAGTAGTTACCCTGCAAATCCCAAAGAGATGGATTTGAATACCATAGCGCATATGAGAAAGCTATTCCGTTGCCCGATAGGCCTTTCCGATCATACGATGGACATAGGGGCTTCTGTCGCAGCCGTTTCACTTGGGGCAAAGATGGTCGAAAAGCATTTTGCGCTATCTCGTAAGTTCCAGACACCTGATAGCTTCTTTTCGCTTGAGCCCCGGGAATTCGAAAATCTTGCAAAAAATATAAGAATTGCAGAACAGGCACTGGGCCATATCCGCTCCGGATTGACCGATGAAGAAAAGAAGAATCGGATTTTCAGAAGATCCCTTTTTGCGGTTAAAGATATTAAAAAGGGAGAAGTATTTAGCAAAGAAAATATTAAATCCATAAGACCCGGGCATGGTCTACCGCCCAAGTATTTGAATTCGATATTAAACAAAAAAGCAAGGAGAAATATTTCTAAAGGGGTCCCCTTAACATTGGGTTTACTTAAACCCAAATAAGAAAATATGCATATTTTATTAGTTCATCCACCATGCAGAACAGCGACTATTATTCCGCTCGGTTTGGGCTATATAGCCAGCGCACTAAGAGAAAACGGACATAAGGTGTCGCTTATGGATTTGAATTTCGAGAATAAATCCTTTTCTGCTATTGAAAAAGACCTCGCTCGCCTGGAATATGACATTATCGGGATAGGGGGCCTTAGCACGACATATAATTTTGTAAAAGATTTTTCTAATTTAGCCAAGAAGATAAAGCCGAAAGTAAAAATAATAGCGGGAAATATGGTCTCTACCGCTAGTCCGGAACTTCTGCTTCAAAATTCGCAAGTGGACATATGCGTAATCAACGAGGGCGAAGAAACCCTAAAGGAATTAGTGTATAGAATAAAGAATTTTCCGGATATAGAAGGCGTCAAAGGAATAGTTTTTAAAAAAAATGAACAAATTATCGTGACTAATCCCAGAGAAAGAATAAAGAATTTGGATAAGTTACCACTTCCGGCATGGGACCTTTTTTCAATGGAATATTATGTTAATGAGCCCATTCTCAATGAATATGGCAGAAAAAGCATCTCTGTCTCAACTGCAAGGGGTTGTCCCTTTCAATGTATTTATTGCTCGCGACCCTTTGGTTCGCTTGTATATAAGCGCTCTGTCGAGAATATTATCGCAGAGATAAAAACATTAATAAAACGCTATAAAATAAAGTTTGTGGCCTTTTCCGACAATCTATTTGTAATGGATAAAAATTGGGTCAGGGAATTTTGCGATGCTCTCCTCCGAGAAAAAATTAAGATTGGCTGGACGGCGTCCGCAAGATTGAACCTGGTGGATATGCCGTTACTCAGGAAAATGAAAAAAGCCGGTTGCGAGGCCTTGGGTTACGGCTTTGAATCAGGAAGCCAGAAAATATTAGATAATATGAAAAAAGGCATCAATGTAGCCCAGGCAGAAAGAGCGGTTGCTCTCACCAGAAAAGCCGGTATTAGCGTAGACGGTTCGTTTATGATAGGCATGATCGGGGAGACGAAAGAAACCGTTAATGAAAGCGTTGATTTTATAAAAAGAACAGGTTTAACGCTACACAGGTTTTTCTATACGACGCCATACCCTAAAACAGCGCTCTATGAAATGGCAAGAAAAATGAATAGAATTCCAGACGATGAAGATAAATATGTCGGCTCTTTAGGCGAGATGTACAATACGCCCCTGGTTAATTTAACCGACATGACGGATGAGGAGCTTAAGAGCTTGAAGGAAAAGGCAGAAAGAAAAATCAGGGAGAATTTCAGCCTGAGGACCAGAATGGAGATTCTGCATGAAGACCTAAGACGAATTTCCGCAAATATTAAAAAGCGCATAAAGACGAAAGGTATTCTAGCAACCCTCAGTTGGTCTTTAGGCAAGATAAGCCAGAGATTAAAGATAAAAGAGAGAATAAGGCATTGAGCAAAATACGGTTTTTAATCTTTTTAAAGAATAGATTAATACGGTTCCTGAAAAAGAACGCCTCTCAAAAGAAAGTTATAATCATAAATAACTATGATAAAACCGATGTATTGGCGGAAGCGATAAGACATTCTTTAGCTTATTTTGGAACTAATACCAATATTTTATGCTTTAAATCGAGAATTCCCGAGGAATTTAGCGCTTTTCAAGATAAGATTACCCTGTCAGAGGATTACCCGGCTTATGAGGATTATCTAAAAATAGACGATTACGTTTTTAATTCTATTTCGAAGAATTGGGATGGTGGGGTGAAAGAAAAATTCAAGGACACTTTTATTTATCGTGGTATCGAGTTGGCAAGAATAGCGGAGTATGATTTGCAGCTTTTTTTAGTTCCAAGAATCAAGGCATTAATCGTTGTCGGTCGGGCAATGAAAAAAGAAGATTATAAAGCAGCCTTTATTATCGATTGTAACAATGAATTTGGTAATTTTGACAAACTTTTGCAGCAGCATTATCGTGTTCCGACCGATTATCTCAAGATACATGAAAAATGCGCATTACAAGATGTAATAAGACGAAGGATGTCTTCTGTCCTATCGAGTTTAACCGATATTATAGCCCCTCTATTTATTCCTATTATCCAAAGGAAGAAAGAAGCAAAATTTATTGATGCCAGGCTCTTTTATCAACTTGGCGCAAAGAAGCCAGATAATTTTCTTCTGATTCCTTTTGAAAAAGGCCTGAAATTACGTTTGAGGAGCCTTTTCCAGAATGGCGGATATATCCCTTTTAATTTAGTCTCTGACGTAGAGAAGAAAAGAAAGAACGATTTAAAGAAATTTGATGTCCGCAACCTAGAGAACCGGTTCGTTTTTGAAGATATGCCTTATTGGGAAGTGGTAGAAGATAAAATAAAAACACTGATTTACAGAGATTTCGCTAAATTCAGGAAAAATATAGATATCTTGGCTGGTGCGCATAAGAGATATAATATAAAATCCATAATCCTTAAAAACGATGTAAAGACATTGGCGAAAACTATGGTGCTCTCATCAAAAAGGCTTAATATACCAACCCTTGTGATTCAACATGGGATACTGGCAGAACCCAATGGGCATGATCTTATTTTGGCAGATAAAGTTGCTGTATGGGGGAATCGCGCCGTTCGTTGGTATAAGAATTTTGGCAATGATTCAAATAAGATGGTAGTAACAGGAAATCATACCTTAAATAAGGCATCTCATTATATGGATCTAAATGAAAATAAAAGTTTTCTCAAGCAATTGGGTATTATAAAAAAAGGGCATGTAGTAACATTTTTCACAACAAGCGGAGGGGGCACGTCTCGATTGTCGGCTTTCGAAAATCATGATATAAGCTTTAATTTAATCCGGGATATGATTAAAGCAGTTAGATCGATTGGCAATACCAACTTGATTATCAAGCTGCATCCAAACGAGAGTATAAGAACTTTTGCAAAATTGCTTAACCGAGAAAGCAGGACTACCATGGTTATCAAGGATAGTATAGATACGCGTAAGCTTATGGCAATATCAGATTTAGTGGTGATAGGAGGCGGTGGCTCTACACTCGGCTTAGAGGCAATAATGATGAAAAAGCCGCTTATCGTGATAAACCTATATAAAAGACAGGATTTAGTTCCATATGTAGAAAAGAATGTAGCTATCGGCGCTTATACGAGAGATGACATCGAAAGGGCTATTAAAAATGGCCTATATGACGATAATGTGAAAAGTAAAATGGATTCGGCAAGAGACGATTTTATAAACGATTTTGTTTACAAAGCCGATGGCAAGGCCGGAGAGCGGATAGTAAAGTTAATAGAAAACCTTCAATAGGTATGTGATGAGGATGTCAGACGATTGTCATTACGAGAAAGAACCCCGAGCTAAACGAGGAGGGCCGACGAAGCAATCTCAAAAGAAGTTACTTCGACAGATTATAAAGTGGACAGTTATTGGATTACTGATCCGGTTCACGTTAATGCCCTTTACAATGCATAGCCGGGATTTAGTTTTCATAAATTATTTTCCTTTTATTTTTGTCGAAAAAGGCATCTGGGATCCATACGGTTTTATCACTTCTAATTCCCAGTATTTTGGAATGGTCTACTACGGGCCGGTTTTATTTTTCATTATGTCGATAGCGAATTTCATAATTATTAAACTCTTTAACCCCACAACACTGATTACAATATTGGAACTTTCGGGTAGAATGATGTCCGAGAGCCTCACCACGCTTGATTACGTGCATGCTTTTTCAAACCTGGATTTCTTTAAAAATCTATTTTTAATGAAAAGCCCCTATCTTATATTTGATTTTTTTATAGGCTGGATGCTGTTAAAACTGGCGTTGTCAAAAGATTTAGCCTTGAAGAGTTATAAGCTCTGGATGCTCAACATTGTCGTTCTGCATAGCGCATATATGGTCGGGCAGGCTGATTTAATTCCGGCTCTTTTCATTACGGCGGCCTTATACGTTGCTTGGGTGAAAAGGCCGTACTTCTCGGTCGTTCTTTTAAGCCTGGCCGGCGCTACAAAGTTATTCCCGTATATCCTGGTGTTGCCTGCGTGTCTCTTGTTGGGTGAGGGGTGGAAAAAGAAGTTTTCCCTGATGTTTACGGCCGCCGCGACAACGGTTTTTTCTTATCTCCCTTTTTACTTATCATCGGGAAATTCCGTTTTTACATTTTTTATATCATCCCGTATTGCACAATACGCAGGGATTACAAAGTGGATACTGCCGGGAATATCCATGGTGTTGTATTCTTTGGTATGCACAAGTGCCGCGAAAGATTCCCGAAAACCGAACCCCGAAGGAAGCCTCGTATATTATTTCGCCGTAGTCATGTTTCTGGGTTATATGACATTTCCGGCGAAACTCAGATATTTTGTGTATATAACCCCGGCCTTGGCTTTGATTATTCCGCAATATAAGAAATTCAGCATATTTACCTTATCGGTTATATTGATGATCATGTTCCAGTCCTTAACCCATAGGGGGGTGCAATTGGGCTTATTTACGCCGCTTAACCCGGCATATTTTTCAAATTTGCCTACTATCCAAGAGATTATGGGACGTTTTGTTAATATTGAAATATGTTATAAAGTTGTGGCCAGGATTTTATTATTGATTTTCTTAACAGGAGCATGGTGGGTTTGGCGCATTGGCGTGAAGGCAGGCGCTTGTGCGAAGAAAGAGGCATTATGCTAAATGAATTGCGTAAATACCTGAACGAAAATAAAAATTTGATAAATATCTTTTTGGTTTATTTTTTCCTTACCTTTGCAATAGGGTACATTGATTTTGACAGAAGGGTAAAGAGTTTTGAACAAGCTACTGAAAACTTAAGAAAAGTGGCTGAAGGAGGCGCCTATCTTCCTATGGCGCGCCGCATACTAATTCCTTATACGCTATATTTTATGCATAAAACCTTCCGTATCCCCTTGGCGCATATCTACGCCTTTTTCAGATTTCTCTTTTTCTTTTTGGCATTCTGCCTCTTTCACATATACCTTAAAAAATGGTTTGATGACAAATTAGCCATGATTGGCACATTGTCTGTGATTGCCTCTTTGCCCCTGACCCTGACTAACTGGTACTCTATTCCCACGGATATACCGGAACTCATAACTTTTATACTCGGAGCAATGTGGATCAGGGATAACAGGTATAAACTTCTATTTTTATTGATACCGTTGGCAACCTTAAACAAGGAAACAACAATCGCACTGGTCTTAATTTATTTTCTATATGGCATTGGTAGAGAAAGACCGCTTGTTTTAATAAAAAGAACCGCTATATACTCTTTATTGTGGGCTATTCCGTACATCTCCCTAATTTATATCTTCGGCTATAAGTATGGAGATTATTCCAAATTTTGCACTTTACAGCATAATTGGACAGGACTTGCGCAAATGTTTAAAACCCCCAACCCTTATAACCATTATTATTTTCTTATCTATTTATGCGGCTTCTACTGGATATTGGCTTTCAGGAATTTTCGCAGGAAAGATATATTCCTGAAAAGATCCATGCCGGTTGTGATACTTTTTTTCCTTTATGTATTTTTTTGGCAAGCCGCTATAAATGAAGTAAGGGTGTTTATATCATTTTATGTGTTTGTAATTCCGTTGGGACTATTTAGTTTATTTAAAGAAAAGAAAACATGAAGCTATCAGTTGTTATCCCTTGCTACAATGAGGCTGAAGGCGTAACTCAACTTGCTTCCAAGCTTAAAGAATTCGAACAGAACTTTACCGACCGCTATGAGCTTATTTTTGTAGATGATGGGAGCTCGGATTCTACATACGAAGAGTTGACTCGACTTTACAAAGATAGAAGTGGTAAAGACGTTAAAGTTATAAAACATCTCGAAAATAGAGGAGTCGGCGCAGCGCTTAAGCTAGGCATTCTGAGCTCCGAAGGAGATTATGTAGCAGCAATCGATAGCGACTGTACATATGAACCGGTTTATTTAGTTGAGATGTTCGATATCATAAGGAGAGAAAAAGCCGACATTGTTACCACTTCGCCTTACCATCCGGAAGGCTCAACCATCGGCGTGCCCGGCTACAGGTTATTTTTAAGCAGGAATCTCTCAAACCTCTATAGCTTCCTATTAAAAAGCAAGTTTTATACCTATACAAGCATGTTCAGGATTTATCGAAGAGACACTATCAAGAATATAGATTTTAAATCAGACAGCTTCCTGGCTATGGCTGAAATATTAATAAAGGCGCACAAAAAGGGATTTAAGGTAATAGAACACCCCGCTACTCTGAAAAGCAGAGAGTTTGGTGCCTCTAACGCGAAAACGTTAAAGATGATAAAAGAGCATCTCTGTTTTATTTTTAAGTTGCTTGTGGGAAAAGAATAGATGAAGAACGCCTCAAAAAATATAGCCCTGTTCATATTTAGTATGTTTTTATGCTTCATAGTCCTTGAGGTATCTTTAAGGATATACAACCCATTTCAATGGAGGATTAAGAGGAATAAAATTATCTTGCCGGTAAATAGAGTTTATGTTTTCGATAATATCAAAATAGATAAGCTTGACAAAAAAATCACCCACACCAAAAACTCACTTGGATTTAGAGGAGAGAATCCCCCAAAGGATTTGAATGATTATTTATCCATAATTATAGTAGGCGGAAGTACCGCTGAATGCTTTTATCTATCAGATAATAAAGCTTGGCCTTATTTAACAAGTCAGAAACTCAAAAAGACATATGAACCCATCTGGTTAAATAATGCGGGGTTAGCCGGACATTCAACTTTTGGGCATTTAATCTTACTAAAGGATTATTTAACAGAATTAAAACCTAAAATTATAATTTTCATGATAGGGGCTAATGATATAGCGAGAGATGACCTGAATCGATATGATAAAGTTACACTCAGAGGTCGTTATTCTTCTTTGAAAAACTTTATCGTTAAAAATAGCGAGGTAGCATTTGCTACAGCTAATGTTGTGAGAGTATTTAAGGCGCAAAAAATGGGGGTTACCCATCGAAGTTTAAATATCGCGGAATCGGATAAACTGGAAATTTCGAAAGAAAAAATAGAAAGTGAGCTAAAACGGCATAAGAAAGAATATGTAGACGCTTATAAAAAAAGGCTTCTGCAAATAATTAGTACATCGCGGGAAAATGGAATAGAGCCAATTTTTGTTACCCAACCTATGTTATGTGGAGATGAGGTGGATAATTTTACAGGGGTTTATTTAGGAAACGTTAAGATATCCGATTCGATAAACGGAAAATTATATTGGAAAGTTACGGAATTATATAATAATGCCACAGAAGAAATCGCAAATCGCACCGGCACTTTCGTTATCGATTTAGCCAATAAGATGCCAAAAAATTCTCTTTATTTCTACGATAATTGGCATTATACTAACGAGGGCGCGGAAAAGGCATCAAAAATAGTATATGCTGAATTGAACAAATATTTAGATAGAAACTACGAGGTATTTAAAAAGAAAAACTTAAGGAGATGAAACATGAAATTACCGGCAGATTCTAATGCTACAGGAAGGGATTTGGGCCGAGAAGAAATTGCTTTATTAAAAGAAGTTATTGAATCCGGCACGCTCAATGCTACAAAGGGAACGATGGTCAAGAGGTTTGTTAAGGGGTTTGCCGAAATGTACGGGGTGCCCTTTGCCCACGCGGTTACTTCCGGAACAGCATCTCTCCATACGGCGCTCGCTGCCATAAACCCGGATCCAGGAGACGAGATTATTACCACCCCCATAACGGACATGGGTGGTATAGCGCCTATACTCTATCAGAACGCGATACCTGTTTTCGCCGACGTGGACCCGGTGACGCTTAATATTACCGCAGAAGCCATAGGGCCGAAAATTACAAAACGCACCAAGGCCATAATGGTCGTGCACCTATTCGGAAAACCGGCCGATATGGACCCTATCATGGCCATATCTAAAGAGCATAACATTCCTGTAATAGAGGACTGTTGCCAGGCCTATTTTGCCCAATATAAGGGCAAAAACGTAGGTACCATAGGCGATATAGGATGTTTTAGTCTTCAGCAGGGTAAGCATATGACTACAGGAGAGGGGGGTATAATAATTACCAAGGACCCGGAACTGGAAAGAAGGATAAGGCTCTTTATAGATAAGGCATGGGGATATGGGGATCCTAAACCAGATCATTATTTTCTGGCATTAAACTATAGGATGACGGAATTACAGGGTGCCGCAGCCCTGGCTCAGCTTGCGAAAGTAAAAAACGTCGTAAAAAGACGCAGGGAAACGGCCTTGATGCTTACCGAGCGCCTGAAAGATACACCCGGCATAGCATTGCCCGAGTCAACGAGAAAAAGCGTTCATGTGTTCTGGAAGTATCCTCTTATTGTAGATACGGGTTTATTCGGCGTGGATGTGGTTCGGTTTTCGGCTATGCTTAAAGAAAGAGATATTTTCTCCGCGCCCCGGTATATTCAGAAACCGGCATTTATGTGCGAGGTATTGAGAGATAAGAGGACATACGGGAAGAGCCGGTGTCCGTATAATTGCCCTAGCAGGAAAAATGAAAAAGAGATAGTTTATGATATAGACGAGTACCCGGGTACTATGAAAGCATTAGAAAGGGTTTTGGTTTTACCCTGGAACGAATTTTATACAGGGGAACATGTCGATTACATCGCAGAAAATATAAAGGAAGTCGCAAAATTTTATCTCTCAAGGAAAGAAAAAGAAAGGGTGTGATGAAAAAAATCAACATAGCGCTCATAGGTTGCGGGAGAATAGCGCAGGAACATTTAAAGGCTTTTACAAAGATTAAGAACACAAGAATACAATCGGTTTCGGATAATATGCGGGAAAAGGCGGAAAGTTTTGCAGAGCAGTATGGGTGTAGTGCCTATACCGATTATAGGGATATGATAAGGTCTGAGAAGCTCGACGCCGTTATCATATGTACTCCTCCGAATGTCCATTCAAAAATATCAATCCTTGCAATGTCTAGAGGGCTTCATGTTCTTTGCGAGAAACCATTTGCATTAAATGAGAGAGAAGCCGAAAACATGTGCCGTTCCGCTAAAAAGAATAAAGTAGTGCTTATGATGGCGTCGAAATTCAGGTTTACAAACGACGTGGTAAAGGCGAAAGCCATAATAGAGTCAGGGTTTCTGGGGAGGCCCCTCCTTTTTGAAAATGTTTTTTGCAGCAAAGTCAACATGACAGAACGCTGGAATTCCAAAAGAAGAATTTCTGGAGGCGGCGTTTTAATTGATAATGGAACACATTCCGTTGATATTGCCAGATTCCTTTTGGGGCCCATAATCTTTATACAGGCCCAGTTTGGCTGCCAGGTTCAGAAGATACCGGTAGAGGATACAGCACGCATATATTTTCAGGGCAAATCAAAGATTATGGGTACAATAGATTTAAGCTGGAGTCTGAATAAAGACGCGCCCAATTATATGAGTATTTACGGAACAGAAGGGACGCTTTTAATAGGGTGGAAGTCATCAAAATATAAATTGCACGAAAAGAATAAATGGAAAATATTTGGAACGGGCTATGATAAACAGAAGGCCTTTCTTAACCAGGGCAGGCATTTTATAGACTGTATAACCCATAAAGCAAAACCCATAATCACGCCTATCGACGGATTGGAATCCGTTAAAGTTATTGAAAAGGTTTATGAATCCAGCAGAATGAACAAGTGGATAAAGGTGGGTTAGAAAGGGAGGACGGAGTGAAAAATGCTTCTGTGCACAAGAGAGCCATAATAGAGAAGTGCGTAAAAATTGGCCGTGGTACCAAGGTGTGGGACAATGTCCATATAAGAGAAAAAGCCGAGATAGGCAAAAATTGCATTATAGGAGGCAAGACCTATATTGCCTATAATGTTAAAATCGGTAACCTTGTAAAAATAAATTCATTTGTTTATGTATGCACCGGAGTCACAATAAAAGACAAGGTCATGATATCAGCAGGGACAGTTTTCACGAACGACAAATTTCCGCGT
This sequence comes from Candidatus Omnitrophota bacterium, assembly GCA_020346285.1. Taxonomy (GTDB): domain Bacteria; phylum Omnitrophota; class Gorgyraeia; order JABMRN01; family RBG-13-46-9. Next base: position 215,858 of record CP070780.1, read on the forward strand.
GCAGTCAGGGGGAATTCAGAAAAACTTTTTACATCAGATCCCACCAAAGAAACGGAAGAGACCACCGTCGAAGAAGGCGTTACTATAGGCGCAGGGGCGGTCATAGGTTGCGGAATAACATTGGGCAAATATTGCATGGTGGGCATGGGCTCTGTCGTAACGAAAAATGTTTTACCGTATAGCCTTGTTTACGGCGTGCCGGCGAAGATAAGGGGGTACGTTTGCCGATGCGGATACCCCCTCGGGATAAAGAAAAATTCGGCGATTTGCAACAATTGCGAAAATAGATATTTTGTTTCCAGAACAAAAAGCGGCATAAAGGTAGAGCCACAAAAGAAAACCCGAAAATAGGATATTAATATATGAAAACCGACAACAAAACAAAAACATATTTTGAAGGGAAAACGGCGATTTCGATACTTCCTACGATAGTCCCCAGAAGCTTACGGATATTGTAAGGAGATTGTCCTGAGGGTTTCCTATAGGAAAGAATAAAAATGGCAAAAAAGATTATGTTTGTTTTCGGTACGCGGCCGGAAGTTATAAAGATGGCTCCGGTTATAGCGCTTGCAAAAAAATCCGGAAAGTTAGAACCGATCGTTTGCGTTACGGCTCAGCACCGTTATCTGCTGGATCAGGCGCTGGCCGAATTTGATATTAAGCCTGATATTGACCTCGACCTGATGAGGCCCAATCAGACCCTGGGCGGGATTATATCGCGCGTTATGCGCGGAATGAGGGATGTCTATCGCAATGTCCGGCCTGATTTGGTTCTCGTGCAGGGTGATACCACCACGGTTTTTGCCGCCTCTTTAGCGGCGTATTACGAAAATATAGACGTAGGCCACATAGAAGCGGGGCTGCGTTCCGGCGATGACCGGAATCCGTTTCCCGAAGAGATAAATCGGCGTTTCGTTTCGCTTATCGCAAGATATAATTTTTGCCCGACATCGGGCGCAAAAGAGAATCTATTAAAGGAGTCCGTAGATCCCAAAAAAATATTTGTAACAGGTAATACCGTGATAGATGCTCTGGAGGTAATTCTTAAAGATATCAGAGATAGGAAACCGGCCGTGAATGGCATTAAGCCCAAATTTTTGCAAAAACCATACGCCCTTATTACCGGCCACCGGAGGGAGAATTTTAACGGGGGAATAAAAAATGTATGCACGACTATCAGATCCCTTGCAAAAAGATATGCAGATTTTCACTGGTTATGGGCGGTGCACCTCAATCCGAATGCGAGAGACATTGTATTCCAGACGCTCGATGGTTTGTCAAATGTCAGATTGATAGAACCTGTACCATATAGAGAATTTATATATTTGATGGAACATGCTAAATTTATCGTCTCGGATTCGGGGGGCGTGCAGGAGGAAGCGCCGTCTTTGGGAAAAACTGTTTTTGTAACAAGGGTTTGCACGGAACGGCCGGAAGCTCTTGAGTCGGGAACATCGGTTCTGGTCGGAACGGATCCGGATAATATGACAAAGCACGTGGAAGAGTTACTAGAGGGCGCTCGCTCGCGCAAAGTGGCAAAAAATCCTTTTGGCGATGGAAAAGCCGCTGAAAAAATCATAGATGTTATCGTTAGAGGGAGTTGTAAGGAATTTAAATAATGATTACACGGATTAAAAAAGATTACACAGATGGATAGCAACATAGTAGTCGTCATACCGACATATAATGAGAAAGATAACATTGTAAGATTGATAGAAGAAATCAATCTACTTAAATTACCCATTGATATCCTTATCGTGGACGATAATTCACCTGATGGGACAGGGGACCTTGTGGCGTCGGCCAAAAAGACAAAGCCAAATTTGAATATCATACATAGAAAAAGAAAAGAAGGCTTAGGGCCTGCCTATATCGAAGCTTTTCGTTATATACTTAATAAAAAAAACTATGATTATGTTGTCCAAATGGATGCGGATTTTTCACATGACCCAAAAGACATTCCTCGGTTACTGGAAGCGATTGAAGGATGCGGTGTTGTCGTAGGTTCGAGATATACAAAAGGAGGAAAGGTATCTGACACATGGAACCGTTTAAGAAAGTTTATATCAAAAAGTGGCAACCTTTATGCAAGGTGCATTACCGGCTTAAGGGTCAATGATTGCACTGCCGGATTCAAATGCTATAGAAAAGGAGCCCTGGAGTCATTAGATTTGAACAGGATGTTTTTGAATGGTTACGGATTCCAGGTGCAGATATTATATGAATTGAAAAAAAATAATTGCACGTTATGTGAGATACCTATCTTTTTTGATGACAGAAGAAGAGGCACCTCTAAAATGACTTTTAACATTGTGTTGGAAGCATTTTTTTCTTTAGCGCTGATGAGGCTAAAAGAGAAATTTTTTGCCTAATGAGGATACTATTTTTAACCATAGGTGATGAAACCATCGCCAGTAGCAGGGTAAGGGTATATGGATATCTGCCGTTTTTGGCAGGGGAGGGTATCGGATATAGAATTCTCATCTTTACATCCAAGGCTAAGTGCAGACGAATACTTACATTAAAAAAGGATAATTTTCTACAACACATTTTTGAAATTTTCTATAAAATTTATATAATCGCAAAACTTCTTGTTCTGTCAAAAAAATACGAAATAGTGTATGTACAGAAAGTAATATTGCCGAAAGCACTCTGGAAGATATTGCGAAAGCTTAACAAAAGAGTCATATTTGATTTTGATGATGCTATTTATATTTATAAGGATATAAGTTATTTATTGAAAGACGCCGCGTGCGTTGTGGTTTCAAACAAAATCCTGAAGGAACGCGCCCTTGGATACAATAAAAGGATTTATGAATTGATAAGCCCGGTCAGCGTAAATAAACGCTTTCCAGCGCCCAAAGACGGTTCCGTTACGCTGGGATGGATCGGTTCGCCCGAGACGTCGAGATATCTTTTACCTCTAATGCCCGTATTTAGAGACTTGAAGGAAAAATTTGAAAATCTTGAAATAGAGTTTATGGGCGTAGCCCCTAATAAAGATTTTGCGTTATTGAACATAGGCATAAAAGATTGGTCGCTGGAAGCGGAGAAGGAATACCTAAAGAGACTTGCTGTCGGGATAATGCCTCTTAAGGACGATGAATGGTCTCGGTCAAAGGCCGGCTATAAATTACTTCTTTACATGTCCAGAGGTATAGCCTGTGTGGCAAGCCCCGTAGGGATAAATATGAAAATTATAGAAAACGGAAAAAGCGGTTTTTTCGCTACATCCAAAGATGAATGGTTTGAGAGATTATCAGTGTTGCTCAAGGACGCGAAGTTAAGAGGAAAAATAGCTGAAAGGGGAAGGATTCGCGCAAAAGAGCACTTTTCTTACGATAAAGTATTTCCCAAATTTTTGGAAATTCTCTATTTAACTGAAAATAGCACGTAATATGAAGAAATTCTTAATCCTGCTATTTATTTTTGCACTGGCATTTTCCATACGGTTTGCTTATCTGTCTGCGAATCAGAGACAAATAGAATCAGATGAATGCTTATATGACAGCCTAGCTATAAAACTGATAGAATTAAAGGGGTATGTAGGTTCAGAGGGTGTTCCTACCTCAAACAGACCGCCATTATACGCGGTTTTTCTGGCGCTCGTATATACAATATGCGGCCATGATTATTTTGCTGTGTGCCTCGTGCAGGCATTTTTGGGTTCCCTTGCCGTATGCTTCTTTTATTTAATAGCGGAGAAAATTTTTAATGAACCCACTGCTATTCTCACCGGCATTTTTTCCTCCTTTTATATGGGTTATGTTTTCTATACGAATTTTTTATTAACGGAAACATTTTTTTCATTTATTCTAGCCGCAATAATACTCATAATAGTTAACATAAAACAGTCAAACGTAATTAGATTCTCGCTCCTCGGTTTGCTCTGTGGTCTTTTGACGCTTACTAAGTCAAGCGGTTTTTTCGTTTTTCTCATAGCACCTGTCGCGTTATGGGTTAAAACCAAGCGTGAAAAAGATTTTTTAAAAAAGATATTTTCTTCCTCCTTAGCATTGCTCTTATGTTTTGGACTTGTAATCCTTTCGTGGACTGTAAGAAACTACAAGGTACATGGCAAAATTATACCTATTTCTACAAATGGCGGGTTAAATATGTATCAAGCGGTAAGGCCGGCATATGGGAAAATACCTGAAATGGGACCTCGGGGAGACTCGATAGCGGAAAAAGGATTTGTGATCTCGAATGAAACGGAAAGAAATGATTACTTCTTTAATATGGCACTGCAGGCATACAGGGAGGATGGCCTGGCAAGGATTTTAAAATCTTTTATTATCAGATTTTTGTTTTTCTGGGGTGCAATCGACTGGAATGTCACAGAAGGGGATATTATAAACTACCATTATGTTTTTATATTACCTTTTGCCCTTTTGGGAACTATATTTTCGTTTAAAAATAGAAAAGAAATTTTTGTCATATTACTTGTCATTTTATATTTTACATCGCTTATTTTATTATTTCAGGGTTGCGCCCGTTTTAGAATGCCCATAGACGGGTATATAATAATACTCGGATGTTACGGGATTTATGAATTGATAAACAGGCAGAGGGAAAAAATATATCTGGTTGCTTTAGTAGGGATTTATTTTTTCTTTACATATATGTTATATCGACATTCATTGTATATTAAATATTTCATAAAAAGTGTAATGGAAAAAATAGGTTTATGGTAGGATGAGTCTCTCGTCAATAATTTTTTCGGCGATTATCTCCGCTAATGTTTCTGCCCCACGTTCTGTATAATGGACATCGTCGCGAAAATTCCGTAAATCCTTGCTGACGGCGTTGTCAGCATCAATAAGGATGACGCCTTCTTTTGAAGATACCTCTTTTACGGTTTTATTAAAAAGTTTCATAGCCTGGCAGAAGGATTGGGGAGAAGGATATTCTCTTTGAATAAAATTGAGTCGCATATTACTAATGGTCCTGCCGAAATAGAGTAGCCGCAGTTCATCTTCCCGCATGTCTTCCTTATATAAAGACGGCTGGGTTACCAGAATTATATCAGATTTGTTATTTTTGATATATTTTACAAGTTTTGTAAGATTTTTCTTAAATGCCGGTAAGGATATGTACCTTTTTACGGAATAATCTCTTTCCAAAAATCTTAGTTTGCTATACCAGGCATTTAACGGCGTTTCAAAATATCGCAGGATATGTTGCTCAAAAGTAGGGGATTTTGCCGCGTTTATTGCCGAGCCATAGAAGTGCGTCCAGAGATCGTTATATTCGCCCATGGCGAAATCAACCGGCGAGAAAGACCTTGCCAGATCGTTTATAGCGTGCATTACTATAATCAAATCCGGATTCCAGTCTTCGTAATATGTTACATAGCTTATCAGGGAATGCTTGGTAGTATACCAGTTTGTGCCAGCATTCAGGACTTCAATATCAACCGATGGATAATAATTCTGTAAGATTCTATGTAGCGTGTTGGGATAACGCTTTTCCACGGGCAAAGCGAAGTTTCCTGTCGTGGAGCCACCGAGGCATATTATGCGGAATGTATTATCATTTTTGTCAATCGATTGATTTTTAAATTGTTTAAACTGATTTTGAAGAAACGGGTCAAATAGATATTCCCGGGTGTAATAATAACGTAACGAAAAAACAAAATACAGAAAAACAATCAAGATAAAAAAAGGAATTATGGAAAACAAAAATTTTTTCCATCCGATCCGCTTAACGCATACACATATAATTATAGGCAGGAAAAAAAACGAAGCCATTATAGCGAGAAATATAAAATATTTTACAGAATACCGAAATATTATCGGAGGGAAAGACCTGTGGAATAACCAGCCCGCATAAATGAACGCATAAACCAGATAATATACTAAGAGAAAAAGGCGTTTATAGAGATGTTTCATTTTTAATCCACAAAGGCCAAAAATCTTTTATATGTCCGTCACGATAAAGAATTTGTAAAGAGAATTGTCTATCTTTTTTTATCTGACTGAAATTTCTTATTCGATTGCGGATATAATCGGTTATAACTACCAAATATGGAAATACGCCCTTATGCTCTTCAAGTAAAAATTCATCGTTTTCAGACAAAATCCACCTTGGTATATCATAATGCAGGCTTACATTTTGAGACATATCTTTCGTTTCGCCCTCTCCGAATATATGTGCCACATCCCTCGTTTCCAGATAAAGTTTTAAATCCAGCATAAAAATATCAAGTTCCTTTGGGGTAAAATAGTTTTTTATCATTATCCTTAGCTCATCGAGAGCAATCTTAATAGATTCTTTGTAATGGTTAGAAAGTACCAATGTTTTATATTTCCTAAGAAGATTATCTCCCAATTTACCCGTGCATAATAAATTGTAATTTTCCTGCTTGTTAAAAAAATTAACTAATTCATTCCTAGAGGAAAATAACTCATCTTCTGTCTCCTGTAAAAATGATTTATATATGGCATAAAAAGAGGGATAACAAGAAACTTTATCGTGTATATTAAAAATCCATCGTGCAACATCTAAATTATGATCGGTAAGAAACTTTCTTATTGGAAACATCTCAATTGAGTTGGCAAAGACAGTAATTATCAAAGCAAGCCCCCGTAAATTTACGTAATCTTCATACGGCATATTTTTTGTACCGACAACAACCTCCTCAATCTCAAATATTTTAGTATCATTTATTTGGGAAAAACATCTTTGAACAATTCGATGCTTAATAATATATTGATACTTTTTAGCGGTTTCTTGGGAAGCTATCGGCGCGCCTCTTAAGGCCATCAGCGTATATATTACCGTATCTTGTACGCCTGAATTTAATACACGGGATACCGTATCAAGAAAACTCTCTTTGGTTTCTTCTGGTAGATTAAGAATAAGTTCTGTAGCGGTACTTTCATTTATTCCCTTTATAACTTTTTTTTGAAACTTAACAAAATCTTCAAATGGTATATTTATACGTTTAATATTTTTTAGTACTTTAGGAGTGAGCGTTTGCAAGGCAATGGCCGGCGTAAAGTTATATTTTAAAATGGAAAGCAACTCCAGGAGCTTACCGGTATTTTTCCCGGAATTTACATTAACGATCTTAGGCCAATCATATTTATCCTGCATACCTCTTATTACCCTGGCGATTTCAAAGTCTTCTTTGAAAAGGCTAAAGTTGGTATTTGCCATAACTAAAATAATATTATGCTGGCCTGCAAAACGTTTACCTAAATATTCCATGTCTTTTTTGAAATTGTCCACAGATTGAAAAATTACTTTAGAGAAATAATCATTACTTGTATGGCAATAGGTACATTTAAAAGGACATCCCCTTTGGGTCTGCACGTAAGGATGAAATCCCTCGTTGAGAAACTGATTAAAGAATCCTTCAGCATATATAGCGCCAAAAGCATTTAAAGAGTCTAATTTTGGCAACGGGTCTTTTGTTTCAATTAGCATATCCTGCTTTTCGCTAATAGAATAGGTGCCAGCCGAAGGGTTTCTTTTTATATCTTCTATTTTCTCTCCTTTGATAAAACGCGATACTATCTCGGTAAAGGGGATCTCGCCGTCAAAACTAACGCACACATCGATAAAGTTATTCTTTTTGAGATATGCAAACCTTTCTTCCGAAGATAAATAAAGATTTGGCCCTCCGGCAACAATAAGGCATTCCGGATTAGCCGTTTTTACGCGTTGTGCCATATAAAGATTCATCTCGCTATTCCAGACATATTGGGTTATACCCAATATGTCTGGTTTCCATTTCTTAACCTTCAGAAATTTGAGAGGGTCCTTAAATATCCTTATGTCAAATTTATTCCCTAACCTGTTTTTAAGATAATATGCTATAAGGCCGATACCCAGGGGAACAGTATTGGTATGAACTCCCATAGTCATGTGGTTTAAATCTATTAATGCTATCTTCATTTTTTACACAAGATAAACCCCAGATAATAAAGGATACTCTTAAATCTCAAAAGCGTTCCCATATTTCCTTGGGTAAGAGCCAATAGGATAAGCCATGCGCCGAAAATCATTGTTATTAACAAC
>CP070780.1:223982-236608 GCA_020346285.1 Candidatus Omnitrophota bacterium
ATAGGCGGCGTCGGCACAATGGTCGGAGACCCGCCAAATATGATGATAGCTTCCAGCGCTAACCTTTCTTTCAATGATTTCATAGTTCATCTTTTTCCTATTGCTTTAGGCGCAGCGGTATTGAGCCTTATTGTATTAGCGATAGTATTTAGGAAGGATATTAAAAGGCGTCCGATAGATTTCCGGCCCATATTAGAGATAGATGAAACAGAGGCCATACGGGACGAGAAAACTTTGCGAAAGGTGATTCTCTCGCTCATTATTGTTTTTGCCCTTTTTGTAGTGCAGAAAAAATTAGGTTTTCACCATTGTTTTATAGCGCTTCTCGGCGCCGGTATAGTCCTGGCCCTCGTAAGGCCGGATATAGACGAGGTAATGAAAGGTATAGAGTGGCCGATACTTGCCTTTTTCGCGTCTCTATTTATTCTGGTAGGCGGGCTTGAGAAGGCAGGTTTTTTAAATATTGTAGCTGAAAGAATCGGGAGAATAGCTACTGTAAATTATGGCCTGGCAAAAATTTCTATTCTATGGGTATCGGCATTTTTCTCATCTTTAGTAGACCGCGTCCCCTTTACTACAGCGATGATACCTATAATAAAGCACATTGGCGCACTCGGGTTTAACATAGATTCCCTGTGGTGGATTCTCGCCCTGGGCGTAGGGTTTGGCGGAAACGGCACGCCGATAGGCTCTATTGTGGGAGTAGTTGGTTTAGCCATGAGTGAAAAGACGCGCGCCCCTATAGATTTCAAGATATGGCTTAAGACGGCAACCATTGTCATGGTAATAACTATGATTTTTGTCACTTTCTTAATCGGATTTATATAATGCTTTCTTTAAAACAATACATACATGACTTGATGCATGATAGAATTGATAGAGGTTCGACCTCCGGAGGAGGTCGAACCTCGATCAATTCCTCGTCCTCCGGAGGAGGTCGAACCTCGATCAATTCCTCGTCCTCCGGAGGAGGTCGAACCTTGATCAATTCCTCTAAAATAGACCAATTTATCAAATCCTGTCTTTTAATTCTTTCCTATGCGTATGGATTTTTGGTAAAGGCACATTATTTTTTTTATAAAGTTAATCTATTAAAAAGTTATAAGCCGCAAATAGCCATTATAAGCATCGGTAATATAACTTTAGGCGGTACGGGCAAGACCCCTTTTACTATAATGCTTGCCAAGCGATTAACGCAAAAAAATAGAAAAAAAACAGCTGTCCTTATCAGGGGATATGGCGAAGATGAATGGAGGCTGCTGGAAGACAGGCTGGGGAAGCATGGTATAAAAGTTTTTGTAGGCAGGGATAGGGTTAAATATGCCAGGCGAGCCCTGCAATACGGTATTGATAGCCTGGTTCTTGACGATGGATTTCAGCATCGCCGGCTGAAGCGGGATTTGGACATAGTGCTTCTCGATTCAACAAATCCTTTCGGTAACAGGCATCTTTTTCCTCGTGGCATTTTGAGGGAGCCGTTCGATAGTTTGAGAAGGGCCGACATTGTTGTTTTGACCAAAGTCGATAAAACTAAAAATATCCCGGCAATAGCCGATGAAATAAAAAAAATAGCGCCCGGGAAAACCATTATTAAAGCCGTTCACAAGCCGAAGGCCCTGTTTGACATAAAGACAGGCAGCGAAAAAGAATTGGCATTTATAGCAGGTAAAAAGGTATGCATACTTTCTGCGATTTGTGACGCATCTTATTTTAAGCACACGGTGGAGATGAGCCGAGCCCGTATCGGATTAGAATTTGTTTTTCCGGACCACCACCCATACCGGGCGCGCGATTTAGACCGCATTTTTAAAAAATGTAAGAGAGAAAATATAGATACCATTGTTACTACGGAAAAAGATGCTGTCAAACTAAGATCATTAACACTGGCAGAAAGCGAATTTAAAATATTGGCGCTAAGAATAGAGCTTGAAATAATTCAGGGAGAAGAAGAATTAGATGATAACTTGCATAGACTATATATGCGCTATTCTTGTTAAAATACTTACGTTAATCTTCCACTTTCTTCCGATAAGATTTACGCTGTGGCTGGGAAGGCAATGCGGGATAATCGCGTATCTTGTGAACGCAAACAGGAGAGTTATCGGATATGCCAACTTAAGGGCTGTTTTTTGCGGTGATAAATCGCCGGAGGAGCTTAAAAAACTTACCAAGGGCGTCTACAGAAACCTGACGGAGGTCGTTTTCGAAATTTTATCACTTAGCAAAGTAAACGAAAGATATATAGACAAATATGTCGAGATAGTAAACGCGGAAAACTTGATTAGAATCGCCGACCATCCCGACGGCATAATATTTTTAGCCGCACATTTCGGGAATTGGGAATTGTCCGGGATGGTGAGCTCTGTTAAAGGATTTCCCATAGTTGTCCTTGCCAGGGAACAGAGCATGAAAAGAATGAATGAGTTTATAAATAAAGTAAGAGAATCAAAAGGTTTGCAGGTTGTCAGAAAGGGGATTACAACGAAATACATTGTGAAAGCTCTTCACCAGGGCAGGATAATAGGCATGGTAGGCGACCAGAGCGCGGGTAAAGCCGGCGTATTCGTAGATTTTTTTGGCAGGCCTGTTTCTACGGCACCGGGGACGGCGAAAATCGCGTCAAAGACAGGGGCTCTTGTATTGCCGGCTTTTATGGCGAGGGTCAAGGGCCCTTATCATAAATTGATAATCGAAGAGCCTATTAAAATCGGGAAAGAAGAAGATATAACGCCATATCTGGAAAGGTGCAATAAATTGCTGGAGAAATATATAACCATGCATCCCGAGCAATGGCTATGGCTGCACAAAAGATGGAAAGCTACCCCTATTAAGAAAGTTACCGTTATAAGTGACGGGAAGAGAGGACATCTTAATCAGGCGCTGGCGCTTTGCAGGGAATTTAAAAAATATAGAGGAAGGTCAGGCTATACTTTTGAGGATACCCATGTAGAGACGGTAGAAGTTAAATTTAAAAATAGATTTACAGAGATGTTACTTCCGTTTTTCGGCCTTTTTTCAAGCAAGGGTTGCCAGGGGTGTATGCGTTGCCTCAGATTCTGCCTTACCCGGGATTCGTATGAAAATTTGATGAAAAGATATAGCGATGTCGTCATAAGCTGCGGTTCAGGCGTTGCAGGCGTAAATAGATTCTTTTCTCTGGAAAACAACGCCAAAAGCGCCGTCGTAATGAAACCGTCGATCCTGGGATTAAATAAATTTGATATGGCAGTCTTGCCCCGTCACGACCGAAAAAACGGCACGGCCAACGGCAGCGTAATCGTAACGGATACGGTTCCGAATTTGATAGACGAAGAATATCTTAAAAGCGCTTCAAAGAAAATTTCCGAAATTGTAAAATTGGAAAGGCCTAAAAAGGCACCTTCTCGGCCGAATCGGAGAATAGGCGTTCTTTTAGGCGGAGATAATTCGGATTTTGCGTTGACGGACGATATAACAAAAAAACTTTTAGAAAATACCGTTGACGCTTCGAAAAAATTAGACGCGGACCTCTTATTTACAACTTCACGGAGAACCCCTAAAGCAGCCGAAAGTGCCGTAAAGGCAGGGTTAGGTTCGGAAAAGCGTTGCAAGCTCCTGGTAATAGCGAATGAAAAAAATATACCTTATGCTGTCGGAGGAATTTTGGGGCTCTCCGATGTGATAGTTGTTTCAGGCGAAAGCGCCTCTATGATTTCGGAGGCTATCCAGAGCGGCAAGCTGGTAATCGTGTTTAGATTAAAGAAGAAAAAGAAAAAAAATTCAAAATTCGAAAGGATGCTGCGCCATTTAGAAGAGAAGGGATATATAATTATCGCAGATGCCGAAGAACTTTCCGGCCTGATATGCAGAAATTTCCATGCCTCCAAAAAAGAACGTATACCTCTTCAGGATTCGCATAATATATATAAATATATGTGGCGCCTCGGGGCGTAGAAGGTTATCAATGAACATACTACAGGTTACTTCCAGGTTAGACATAAGCGACGAGGCCGAAGACGTTATAGCCTCAACGAGATTTCTTATGCTTAACGGCCACAAGGTTGTCGTTTGCTCCGGGAAAAGCGGCCGCATAAGAGAAATAGATGAGGTTGGCGCGCGCCATTACCCCATATCCTTTAAGCCGAATATTTTTTTAATTCCGGTATTTATTTTCAGGCTATTCAAGGTTATTTTAAAAGAAAATATTCAGATTGTGCATGCCAGGGACAGCCTTTCTTCTTTTATAGCGTTTTTCGCCTCGAGATTTACCGAAAGAGTTTTTATTGCAACGATATACAGGTATCATAAAAAAAGCGTCTTTGAGAGGTCGCAGTTTTGGGCAAAACACGTAATTTTCTTTAGCGAAGACATGGCGCGTTATTTTGTAATGAAGGGTTTTGTTTCACAGAATAAAATATGCGTTATACCGCCTTTTGTTTCCTGCGGGAAGAGCCCTCTCCCTGCCAATCGCGACTTTTTCACCGTAGGAACAACGCTGCCTTTACTTTCTCCGGAAGCAGCGCAAAATTTTATAAGAATTATTTCGATTCTTTCGCGGGCAATTCACAAAATAAAAGTTTTTATAATAGAGGGAGTGCCCCGGCATGGAAGAGATTACATTGAGAGGATAAAACTTCTTATCAGGAGGCATTCGCTCGATAACGTTGTTACGTTTTTATCCCGGGACCCCGATGACGCGCGATTACTTTCCGGCTTAGATTTGTTTATGCAAGTGAAGCGCGATGAAGGAAATTTAGCGAGTTCCGTCAGGCACTCGCATAGTCAAGCAGTGTTTAACGGGACAAGGCGCTTATTACGGGCTCAAGCATACGGCGTGCCGATAGTTACAACCGATACCAGCCGGATAAAGAATTATAAAAAGCTGGCATCTTTTGTACTCGATTTGTATAGAAACAAGAGTTTAAGAGACAGGATGGCGGGTGAAGGAATAAAATTTGTAAACGAAAAATGCGATATCAAAAAGATAATGAAATCGACAATGGCCCTTTACGAGAACGCTTTTTCCGGCCGGAATATATTAGTTATAAAGATAGGGGCACTGGGCGATGCGATATTGGCAATCCCGTCTCTCAGAGCGATAAGGAGAAAATTTCCAAAATCAAAAATAAAACTTCTTGTCGGGATAGATAACAAAGAAGTTTTTATGAATTGCCCTTTTATCGATGAAATTATAGTATGCGATTTTAAAGAGAGAGACAATGGCCTAGCGGGGCTCCTCGGCCTTGCGCGGAAACTGCGAACTGAAAATTTTGATATTGTCGTAGACCTGCAGAATAATAAAAAAAGCCATATCCTGTCTTTTTTATCATACGCGCCAAAAAGATACGGTTATGACAACGGCAAATTGAGTTTTTTGTTAAACAGAAAAATCAAGGATACGAAATTTTCCCTGGATCCGATAACGCATCAATCGAAGGTTCTCGGTTTATTGGGAATATATAATATCGATAAAAGGCTGGAACTTTGGCCGTCAAAAGAAGATGAGGCATGGGCAGATAATTTCTTGAAATCCCACTGGATAAAAACCGACACGAAGTTCGTAGTTATTAATATTGGTTCCAGCCCGAGATGGATTACGAAGCTATGGCCGCCTGAATATTTCGCGGAAGTTTGTAATAAGCTGGCTAAAGACTTTGGTATTCGCGTTGTATTGGTTGGCCTGGAAAAGAGAAGCGCACGAATAGATAAATTCTTAAGGCATGCAAAATGTAAACCAATCGACGCCTTGGCGAGAACTAATATATCAAGGCTTGCTTCCCTCGTAAAAAGGTCGGGTTGCCTATTGAGTTCGGACAGCGCTCCGATACATGTGGCAGCCGGTGTTGGCACGCCGTACGTGGCTTTTTTTGGCCCGACAGATCCTAAAAGACACCTTGCGCCGACCGAGAATTACGCAGTTATGAAAAAAGACCTTAAATGCAGCCCCTGTTACCATACATATTGCAATAAGGAACATATGTGTATGCGATCTATAAAGCCCAACGAAGTATACAAGGCGGTATTGAAGTTATTAGGGATTAAGGTTTAATATGCGAGTACTATTACTTACAACCCATTTAAATATAGGCGGGGTGGCGGTATACACCCTGAATTTGGCGAGGGGCCTTAAGAAAAAGAATGTTTCTGTCTGGATTGCCTCCTCGGGCGGCGATCTCGTAAAGACATTAGAGAAAGACGGCATTTTTCACTTGCCGCTCGGCATAAAAACAAAATCCGAATTTAACCCAAAACTCATTTTCGCGTTTTTTAAATTACTTATATTTATAAAGAAAAATAATATTGATGTAATCCACGCCCAGACAAGGGTCGCGCAAGTCCTGGCGTATCTTTCTTCCAGATTTAGCGGCGCTTCTTACGTGAGCACGTGTCACGGCTTTTTTAAAAAGAGCAGAATCGCAAGGAAGCTCTTCAGCGCCTGGGGCAGGCATGTTATCGCCATAAGCGACGCCGTAGTGGACCATTTAGTGAAAGACTTTAATATTAAAAGAAAAAACGTTTTTCTTATATATAATGGCGTGGATAAGGAAGCGTTTTCTCAAATCGTAGACAAAGATGAAAAAGGCATTCTAAAAAGCAATTTGGGCCTTGCCAAGTCCCCCGTTATCGGCTCCATTTCGCGGCTTTCGCCCGTTAAGGGTTTGAAATATCTCCTCTTCGCCATGAAAGACATATTGCGCGATATGCCCGAGGTGCGGCTTCTTTTGGTTGGCGAGGGGCCGTCCAAGGAATACCTTCTGGGGCTTGCCAAGAAATTGGGTATTGAAAATAACGTCTTTTTCGCGCTAAATACCACCCAGACCCAGAGATTTTTATCTATTATAGATATTTTTATATTTTATTCCCTGCAAGAAGGCCTGGGCCTTTCTCTTTTAGAGGCATTGGCATCGGGCAAACCTTGCGTTGCCTCTAACGTAGGAGGCGTGGCATCTATTATTGAAGATGGCATGACGGGGATTCTCGTTCCGCCAAAGGATACGCATGCGCTGAAGGATGCGATAATCAAAATTCTTAAAGATAAAGAACTTAGCGCCTCATTAGCAAGAAAAGGCAATGCTTTGATAGAGGAAAAATTTTCGTTAGAGAAAATGGTCGAGGGGGTTGTCGATGTCTATAAAAAGGCTTGCCAAAAATAAGAAACTTCTAACTCTAATCGCTGTAGCAGCGGTCGTTACCTTTATGACGATACCGCTTTTTCTGGATGCTATATATGTCCCCGTTATTATTATGTATCATTCTGTCAACGAGGAAGGGATGGAGTTGGACGGTTATGAAGCAAAGCTTAATGTATCCCCGGCCGCATTTGCAAAGCAGATGAAATTCTTGCACGAGCGTAATTACAATGTAATTCCGCTCGCCGAATTTATCGAAAGGATAGAAAGGGGCGAGAATATTCCGCGAATGACAGTAGCAATAACCTTTGACGACGGGCTTAAAAATAATTTTTTGCACGCCTTGCCTGTTTTGAAAAAATATAATTTCCCGGCTACAATCTTTGTCGCGACAGATTTCGTCGGAAAAGAAGGATACCTTACGCGGGACGATATAAAAATTATGCAAGAAAACAATATATCCATAGGGAGCCACACGGTTTCGCATAACTGGCTCCCGGCGTTAGATGAAAAAAGCATACATAAGGAACTCTGGGATTCGAAAAAACTCCTGGAAGAGATGACGGGCCGCGAAATAAAAACCTTGTCCTATCCCTTAGGCGGTTATAACGAAAAGGTGAAAAAGATAGCCAGGAAAGCCGGATATATAGGGGCGGTCGCGACTAATCCCGGCAGGCGCCAGCCAAAAAACGATATTTTTGCCCTGAAAAGAATCAGAATATCGATGACTTCGGATAATTTGCTTGTTTTCTTGATAGAAACAAGCGGCTATTACGCATTTATAAAAGAAATCAGGGATGAAGATTAAAGCGTCTTATAAGCGCATACTCATCGTGGAGGTAAACTGGCTTGGCGATGTCCTGTTTTCCACGCCGCTTATAAGGGCAGTGAGAGAAAAATTTAAAGACGCCTATATTGCCTGCATGGTTGTTCCCCGGTGCAGGGAAATCCTGGAATACAACCCCCGTATCGACGAAATAATAGTTTATGATGAAAAAGGCGAACATAGAGGTATATGGGGGAAGTTGCGCTTTATCTTATCTTTAAGAAAAAAGCGTTTTGACCTCGCCATCCTCCTGCACAGGTCCTTTACGAGGACCTTTCTAACCCGTTTAAGCGGCATTAAAAACCGCGCCGGTTACGCTACAGAAAAAAGGCGCGTCCTTCTTACGCACCCGGTCGAGCCGTTAGATGCGCCATTGCATAAGGTTGAGTATTTTTTAAAAATCGCCGAATCCCTCGGCTGTGATGCCTCCTTTAAAAATTATGAGTTTTTTATAAGTGATAGGGAAAAAAAGCACATAGAAGAAGAGCTCTCTAAAAGCGGAATTAAAAAGGAAGACCTATTGGTTGTTATAAATCCGGGCGGGAATTGGCTTCCCAAGCGATGGCCGGAAGAAAACTTCGCAAAACTCGCTGATTTCCTGGTGGCAAAATACGGCGCCAAAGTGGTTATTTCAGGCGGAAAGCCGGATATGGAAATTGCTATACGGATAAAGAAGGGCATGAGAGAAGTGCCCGCGATATTCGCCGGCAAGACAAATTTGAAGGAACTTGCTGCCCTTATGGAAAGGGCTGACTTTGTTATCTCGGGCGATTCCGGGCCGATGCATATAGCCGTAGCCAGGGGGGCTTCCGTAATAGCGTTGTTCGGCCCGACCTCACCCCGCCTCACAGGGCCTTATGGTAACGGCAATTATAGAATAATACAGAAAGACGTAGGATGCGAAGTTCCTTGTTACGATTTAACGTGCGGAAATTATAGGTGCATGAAAGCGATAACCGTTGATGACGTAACGCGCGTATTCGACAAGATATATAAAAATGCCAAAAATAGACAAATCCAGGATAAAACGCATATTAGCGATAACGTTATCTAATGTAGGCGATATTATTTTGACAACGCCCGTTATCGAGGTTCTGCTTCGGGAATTTCCCGGGGCCCGGCTTGACGTTATGGTAGGCCCGAGAGGGAAAGAAATCTTTCAATGCCACAAAAAGCTTAGGAATCTCATTATTTATGATAAGAAAGCGCCTTTTTTTGAAAAGTTTAAACTTTTTTTGAAGTTAAGGTCAGCGAGATATGATCTCCTGGTGGATTTAAGGCATACAATACTGCCTTTTGTGCTTGGCGCAAGATATAAAACTAACCCGTTCCAACGAGCCCCCGAAGAACCCGCGCACAAGAAAGACGTTCATCTTTCGAGGCTAAAAAATCTGGGAATAGATACATCAAATAACAATTTCCATATTCCGATAGAGGAAACCGACAAAAGGTATATAGACAATTTATTAGGCGCTCTTAAAGGAAAGCCTTTTATTGTGGTTGCGCCCGGCGCAAAGAGCCATGTCAAGAGATGGCCCTTAAAATATTTTGCAGAACTCTCCGATACCCTGAAAAATGACTTAGGCTATGAAATAATATTGACAGGCGGTGAAAACGATAGAATTGTTATCGAAAGAATTTTGTTCTATATGAAGACCAAACCGGTTAATCTCCTTGAGAAAACAAATATATGCCAGTTAACATATCTAATCGGAAAAAGTAAATTACTCATAACAAACGATAGCGCCCCGATGCACGTAGGTAGCGCCTGCGGCGCCCCGACAGTGGCCTTTTTCGGTCCCACAGACGAAAAAAAATACGGGCCTTTGACAAAAGCGGGAAGTAAGGTATTGAGAAAAAATATAAGATGCTCGCCTTGCGAAGTGCCGCAATGCGTGAATAAAGAAAATAGATACGAGTGCTTAAAAAGTATTTCTGTGCAAGAGGCATTTCGGGCGGTGAAGGGGTTTTTATCTGAACTGTTTGAGATTCCCAATTCAACCCGTCCCCATCGCAGCGATGGTACCTGTGGGGACAGGTTGAACGGGGAACCTCAAACGGTTCAAAGAATATTGTTGACCAGAACAGATAGAATCGGAGATGTTGTTTTATCAACGCCCGCCATTAAGGCAATACGCGATAAATTCCCTGCCTCCTATATCGCATTTATGGTGCGGCCCTATGCGAAAGATATTGTCGATGGGAATCCGTATCTGGACGAGGTTATCATTTATGATAAGTACGGAAAACAAAAAAGCCTTTTCAGCACGGTTAAATTTGCACTTGAATTAAGAAAGAAGAAATTTGACAGGGCTTTTATGCTCCATCCGACCAACCGCGTTCATTTAATCTCGTATCTGGCGGGTATCCCCGAAAGGATTGGCTACGACAGGAAATCGGCGATTTTCTTAACAAAAAAGATTCCGCACCTGAAACATACCGGCAAAAAACACGAGTTAAAATATACGCTCGACCTTTTAAGCTCCGCCGGTATTGAAACAAGATCTCAAGAACTTTTTGTCCCTGTACGCGAAAAGAATATCGAAAAAATCGAAAAAATTCTTGCAGAATACCATGTAGGCAAAGGCGTCTTTTTAGTCGCCGTAAATCCCGGCGCAAGCTCTGCCTCTAAGAGATGGCCTGCCAAGAATTTTGCTTCGGTTTGCGACAACCTGGCTAAAAAGTATAAAGCGAGAATATTAATTGTTTCCGACAACAAAAACGCGGAATTTGCCGAAGCCCTGGCAAAAGGCATGAAATACGAACCTGTGAATCTTGCGGGGAGAACTACCGTCGGCGAATTGGCAGCCATGCTTTCAAAATGCAGGCTCTTTATTTCCAATGATTCGGGCCCTGTCCATATTGCCTGTGCGGTGGGGGTGCCTGTCATTTCGATTTTCGGAAGGAAGAATCCCGGGCTTTCGCCGAAGAGGTGGGGGCCGACCGGAGAAAAAAGCGTGGTCTTTCACAAAGATGTGGGCTGCGAAAAGTGCCTTGCCGAGGCCTGCGAAGCCGGCTTCAAATGCCTCGAAGCAGTTACGCCAGAGGAAGTTTTCAAAGCTGCCGAGAAGCTCCTAGTACCGTTTAAGATTTCCCGTTCAACCTGTCCCCGCAAGGGGGACGGGTTGAAATAGAAATCTTAAACGGTACATAATTAATATAATTAATATATACGCTAAAAGCTTGACAATATATCTTTATATGCTATATTCTTATTAAGAATGATTTCCATAAACCCTAAAAAGTTAATATTAGCTTTTTTACTTCTATCTTTAGCTGCAACGAATACTTCCTACGCCGAACTCCGCACGAACTTGTCTGCGGATGTGGTTGTTGGTCAGTCGGATTTTACTACTGGTACTTCGGAAACCGCAGCGAATAGGCAAAGCGAACCTCAAGGCTGTTTCTCAGATGGCGAAAGATTATTTATTTCTGAATGGACTAACAACCGCGTCCTAATCTACAACAGTATTCCAACTACAAACAATGCCTCAGCGGATGTAGTCATAGGCCAGGCTAATTTTACCAATAGCGCTGCCAATGATAGTGATGGCGATGGAGTTACTGATTCAGTGGCTGCGAATACCATGAACAATCCAAATTGGGTAGTTAGTGATGGAACGCGCCTTATCGTATCTGAGTACAGCAACAATCGCGTTCTAATCTACAACAATATTCCTACTACTAATAACGCTTCAGCAGATGTAGTCATAGGCCAGCCGGATTTTATCAGCAATGGATCAAATCAAGGAGGTAATCCTGATGCAAATACTTTAGCTGGTCCTATCTGTCCGTATTATGATGGTACCCGTCTTTTTATTTGCGATTTTAACAATCACCGCGTTCTTATTTACAACAGTATTCCTACAAGCAACAACGCATCTGCAGATGTAGTAATAGGCCAGCCTGACTTTACCAGTAACGGTATAAATCAAGGAGGAGGAGCTAATAACCCGGCAGCAAATACCCTATATACTCCAACAAGTGTTTTTACTCACGATAATCGTCTTTTTATTAGTGAATGGCATAATCACCGTGTTCTCATCTACAACACTATCCCCACTACCAATAACGCTTCCGCTGATATAGTAATCGGCCAGGCGAATTTTGCCAGCGGCGATGATAATCAAGGAGGTAGTGTAGGTGCAAATACTTTAAATGTTGCTTTTGGTATGTGTATCATTGGTCCATATCTTTTTATTACTGATCGCTACAATGATCGTATTCTTGTCTATAATAATATTCCTACTACCAATAACGCTTCTGCTGATATAGTGATAGGTCAGCCGGATTTTACGAATGCTGGTCCTAATCAAGGAAGTAGTATAGGTGCAAATACCTTAGATGATCCAATAAATGTCTTTACTGATGGCCGCCGTCTTTTTGTTACCGATTCCGGCAACAGCCGCATTCTCATCTATAACATAGACCATCTATCCGCCATCAACCTCGGACCCCAGTTCGAACAGGGCAAAGCTGTCTTAGGCAAGGTATTCAACGACATAAACTCCAATGGCTACCAGGATGAAGCCGAACAAGGCATAGAAGGAGTAAAAATCGCCTCTGATACAGGCATATACGCCATAACCGACTCTGACGGCAAATACCACTTCCCATATATAGAGACAGGCCAGCACCTCTTAAAGGTAGATACATCCACTCTACCCGAACAAAGCACCCTCACCACGGAA
>CP070780.1:236708-244287 GCA_020346285.1 Candidatus Omnitrophota bacterium
AATGCCGATACCTACATAAATATATTTCCGCATAAGATCGCTTATATTAAGCATCATCTGGGTTGGCACCGGTAGTTCAGCGCCAAAACCCGCATATATTTCACTAAATACAGGGACCACCTTAATCATTAAAAAGGTTGTTATTCCGAGAGCCATGACTGTCACTACTAAAGGATACATAAGCGCGGATTTTATCTTCTTCTGCAGGGTGCTTGTTTTTTCAAGATATGTGCTGACTCTATCCAGAATTTCGTCTAACATACCGCTGGATTCGCCCGCCTTCACCATATTAACAAAAAGATCTGAAAAAATATTTCTGCGTTTACCCAATGCCTCCGATAAACTCGAGCCCGTTTCTACGTCATCACGGATCTTAGAAATAATCTTTTTAAAAGATATATTTTCTGTCTGTTCGGCTAAGATATCCAGCGCGGTAACTAAAGGGATACCCGCATCAACCATTGTTGCTAACTGCCGGGAAAATATAATCAACTCGTCAATTTTAATCTTTCTTTTTTTAAAAACTCCGGAGATGTCTAACCAAAGCGCTTTCTGCTTCTCTTCTTCGAGAATAACTATAGTTAATTCCTTTAAGCGAAGCGACTGAATAGCGCTATTCTTCGAAACTGCTTCAGCAACCCCTCTCAACGTCTTTCCCGTTTTATCCTTAACAACGTATCTAAACCTTGCCATGTTATTATATTCCTTTATGTTTCGGATTTACTATCTATACTCTACTCCTCTGTAGTTATCCTTAAAACCTCCTCTAATGTCGTAAGGCCGGAGGCGAAAATCTCCAGAGCACTGTCCCTTAGCGACATCATGCCTTTGGAAACAGCGTATTTTTCCATCTCGGCACTTGAGATCTTTCTTATAACCATATCCCTTATTGTGTCATCTATGGTCAGTGTTTCTAAAACGCCCATTCTGCCGAAATAACCCGTGGAGCTACAGTAGGAACAGCCCTTGCCGCGATAGAATGGCCCTCTTTTCATAAGCTTGTCTATCTCGGTATTGTTGGCTATTCTCTCCAGCACAGAGCGCGGAATGTCGACTTTCTCCTTGCACCGAGGGCATATTTTTCTGGCCAATCTCTGCGCGGCCGTAAGAATAAGGCTGGCGGCAACAAGAAACGGTTCGACCCCCATATCTACAAGCCTGGTAATGGCGCCAGCCGCATTATTTGTATGCAATGTGCTTAAAACAAGTTGTCCTGTCAAAGATGCCTTGATGGCTATATCGGCGGTCTCAAAATCTCTGATTTCGCCAACCATAATAATATCGGGACTCTGTCTCAAAAGAGATTTGAGGCCATTGGCAAAGCTCAGCCCTATCTCCGGATTTGCCTGGATCTGGGTTATTCCTTCGACCTGGTACTCGACGGGATCTTCTATCGTGACAATATTTTTATCAGCCGTATTTAATTTATTGACAATGGAGTAAAGCGTGGTAGACTTTCCGCTTCCCGTAGGCCCTGTCAACAGAAGCATGCCAAAGGGCTTTTCTAAGGCATTTTTAAATGCCTTCAGGGGCTGTGGTAAAAATCCCAGCTTATCCAATCCTATGCTTAGATTTGACTTATCCAAAGCCCTGAGGACAATTTTATTTCCAAATGCTATGGGTAAAACGCTCACCCGAAAATCTATCTCTTTTCGGCCCAGTTTTATTCTGAAGCGGCCGTCCTGTGGTATCCGGGTCTCGGTGATATCTAATTTTGACATAATCTTAAGCCTTGCTAAAACAGCGTTCTGGTTCTCTTTCGGCAAGCTCAATGCTTCATGCAGCACACCGTCAATTCTATACCTTACTTTCAGGTTTTTTTCACACGGTTCGATGTGGATATCGCTTGCCCTTCCCCTCAGTGCTTCGTTTAATATGAGTGACACGACCTTGACAATAGGCGCCTTCTGGCTCTCTGCGGTGACTTCGCCTACATCCAATTTTTCCTCTTCGAGAACCTCCACTTCTGCGGTTTCCGCATTGCTGATTATTTTAGCGATATCTTCGGTCGGAGACCCGTAAAGCCTCCCCAAGCTGTCCTTTATGTCATTATCGGATGCGATAATAACATCGATGGTCTCGATGCCCGGAGAAACAATTGCCCTTACATCGTCTATAGCTAAAATATCCGTAGGGTCTGACATCGCTATGGTAAGAGTGCTTCCGATTTTTGACACGGGAACGAGATTATGCTGAAAAGCGAGTTTCTGCGGCACCAATTTTGCGATATCGGGATTAATTGTATATTTGGAAAGGTCTATCGGGGGTATATTCAGTTGCTCGCTCAAAAAAGCCATCAAATCTTTATGGGTTATAACATTTTCGCTTATTAATATTTTTCCGATACTGCCGCCTTTTCTCTTATGGATATTCAGTATTTTTTTAAGGTGGACCTTATCTAAAATCTTCTTTTGTTCCAGAATATCCAAAAGTTTATCCGAAAGCTTCTTCATGCCGGTATATCCTGTTCTCCAATCGTTACACGCAATATCTCTTCTACCGTTGTAACCCCTCCTAAAATCTTTTTTATCCCATTCTCTCTCAAGGTATGCATACCCTCTCTGCGCGCCTGTTCCCTTAACTTGTGTTCCTGGGCATTTTCGAGAATAAGATTTCGAATCTCCGGGGATAATACGAGTGTTTCAACAAGCCCGACCCTCCCTTTATATCCTGTCTTGCGGCATGCCTTGCACCCATTCCCTTTGTATGCTATATTTTTATCCCCTGGCTTTAAGCCGAGTCTTTTTGAAGTAATGTCGTCAATCTTATACGACTCTTTACACGCATCACAGATCTTGCGCACAAGACGCTGGGCCGCAATTATAATTACGCTCGATGTAATAAGAAAAGGCTCGACGCCCATATTGACTAATCGCACTATCGAGCCCGATGCCGTTGTAGTATGCAGTGTGCTTAAAACAAGGTGGCCTGTCAGGGCTGCTTTAATAGCTATGTCCACCGTTTCAAAATCTCTTATCTCGCCGACCATTATAACGTCGGGGTCCTGCCTCAAAAATGAACGCAGGCTACTTGCAAACGTGAGGCCTATTGCCGGTTGCACCGTAAGCTGGTTTATGCCTTCCAACTGATATTCTACGGGGTCTTCGGCGGTAATTATATTTTTTTCGGGCGAATCCACATGTTTGAGAACAGAATAAAGAGTCGTTGTCTTACCGCATCCCGTCGGCCCGCAGGAAAGAATCATACCGTGCGGTTTTGCCGCGGCTTTTTTCAGGGCATCTAAAGGTTCTTTCTCAAATCCCAATTTTTCGAGATCCAGCGTTGCCTGCGATTTATCCAATATTCTCAACGCAACCTTCTCCCCGTTACTTGAAGGTATAACAGAAATTCTAAAATCGACTTCTCTATCGTCTATCTTTGCTTTAAAGCGGCCGTCCTGGGGAAGCCTTCTTTCGGCAATATTTAAATTTGAGATAACCTTTAACCTCGAAATGAGGGCTGCGTGAATCTTTTTAGCCGGGCGTTCGACTTCTTTTAGTATGCCGTCGACCCTGTATCTTATCCTTAATACATCCTCTAAAGGCTCTATCAGGATATCGCTTGCTCTCGATCTTACGCCCCCCGAGAGTAACATGTTGGTAACCTTAACAACAGGGGCTTCCTGGATAAGCTCTACAAGTTGTGCCGAGGATACGCTAGACTCGTCTTTTTCCTCTACAACCTCTATATCGCCCTCGGGCTTCATCTCTCCTATAATCTTTTCTATTGCCTCATGTGCCCCCACATTATAGTATAAGGATATCGCATCCTCTATCTCCTTGTCGCTGGCAATAACAACGCTTATTTTACAACCGGTAAGCGCCGCTATATCATCCATTGCCAATATATTGAGAGGATCTGCTGTCGCGATTGTTAGAAAGTTTTCCATTTTCGAAACAGGTATAACTCTATAATTCGTTACTATCTTTTTGGGAATACGTTTTATTATATTCGGAGAAATCTTATAGCGTGAAAGGTCAATAGGCGGGATGCTGAGTTCTTCGCTTATAGCAGAAACAAGGTCATTCCTCGACACAATGCCCATGCCAACCAATATGTCACTTAATTTACCCCCTTTTTCCTTTTGTATCGCAAGGGCTTTTTTTATGTCATTTTCTACAAGAAGTTTCTTTTTGGAAAGAATCTTTATTATTCTATCTTTTATTGATAATGGCTTTTCCGCCATGGCCTCATTTACTTTTTTTCTTTGCCGTAGAATTTATCGAGCGCTTTATTGATGTCCGTCATAGTGCTAACAAAAATCTGCACGTTGCACTTGGATAAAAGTTCGATATCTTCGGCCGCTTTCATATTTAGGGGGTTTGACATAGACACGGTAAGCGTATCTCCGATCTTATCAATGGCTATAAGGCAATATTGCCTGCACACATTTTCCGGTATAAGCCGGACAACGTTTTTGTTCAATTCATAACTTTCGAGAGGCAAAAAGGGAAATCCGTACTGGACGGTCAGGGCCTTGGCAATCTCTTCTTCTTTGGTAAACCCCAGCACAACGAGTATCTGACCGATGAGCCCCCCTTTTTCCTTCTGAACCTGAAGGGCTTTTTCGAGTTGCGCTTTTGTAATTATTCCTCTCTCGATGAGAAGTTCACCTAATTGTTTTTTGACCAAGCGTCTTAAAGGAAGCATATTTCGGTTATTTCTCTCTAACCCGTTAAATAATATCTAACGGGATTTAATTAATTTATGAATTTCTTCCGGATCGGTAGCCTTCTCCATACACGCTTCAAAAGATATGACACCCTTTGTGTAGAGGTCGGCTAATGCTTGGTTCATCGTCTTCATGCCTATACTCTGTGAGGTCTGAATGACCGAATATATTTGATGAACCTTGCCCTCGCGGACTAAGCTGCGCACAGCGGGCGTCGTCATGAGGACTTCTGTCGCAAGCACTCTACCGGGCTTATTGTTGCCCTTCGGGATTAACTGTTGGGAAATGACGGCTAAAAGAACAAAAGAAAGCTGTGTCTTTATCTGCGACTGTTGATAAGCGGGGAATACATCGATTACTCTATTTATGGTCTGGACGGCATCGGAGGTGTGAAGCGTTGCAAAAACCAAATGCCCTGTCTCTGCGATTATCAATGCGCTCTCTACGGTTTCCAGGTCTCTCATTTCGCCTATCAATATGACATCCGGGTCTTGCCTTAATACATGCTTCAATGAAGCGCCGAAGGAGTGGGTATCGTGGTAGACCTCTCGCTGGTCCACGATAGCTTTTTTGTTTTTGTGCACAAATTCAATGGGGTCTTCAACTGTGATAATATGGCAAGACCTGTTGTTATTTATAAAGTCCGTCATCGAAGCAAGGGTGGTAGATTTGCCGCTTCCCGTTGCTCCCGTAACAAGCACCAGCCCTCGCAGTTTCTTACAAAGCCCTGTTACTACATTCACGGGAAGTCCGCATTCTTCAAAACTCATTATTTCGAAAGGAATAAGTCTTATAGCGCAACCCACTGCCCCTCTTTGGTAAAAAACATTTACTCTGAACCGCGCGAGGTTCGGAATTTCAAAAGAATAATCCAGCTCCCAATCCCTTTCAAACTGTTTTATTTGCTTCTCATCCAACATTGCATATATACTTTCTTTGGCCGTTTCGGCGGTCAAGACCTTTTTGTCTATGGGGTATAATTCTTCATCAACCCTTAAATGGATTGGCGAATTTACCGTAATATGCATATCCGATGCCTTCTTGTCTACCATAATTTTTAAGAGACTTTTTATATCTACTTTCATTATTTATCTCCTTGCAGCAACAATTTTATTTTTTCCTTCTTTTTTGGCGCTTTTAAGCGCGATTTCGCCTTTCTCTAAAATCTCATTACCACTTGAACCATCAAGAGGATTTTCGCTTACACCGGCCGAGGCGGTAAGCCTATCATCTTTTTCGGAAGAGAGCTCTAATTTTTCTATTCGCTTTCTGACCTTCTCCGCAATTTCCAACGCTTCTTTTTTGTTGACTTCCGGTAATATCAAAGCAAAATTACCTATGCCAAGTACGCCTGTTTTTCCAACCTGCGTGGAGAATTCCTTAATAAGGTCGGCGATTTTCTTAAGCGCGGCTTCTGCGCGCTGCCGGCCTTTTTCACTCTCGTATTTCTTGAAATCGTCTATATCCACCAGAATAAAAGAGCACGGCCTTCGGCAAACAATAGACCTTTTTATCTCCTCGTCCAGGCGATGTAGCATATAGGATTTATTGAAGAGCCCTGTAAGCTTATCTTTGATTTCAAGTTTTTCGGCTTTCTTTATAAGAAATTCGTTTTCTATCGCGATCGAAACCTGCTCTACGAAAATCTTTATTATTTCTATATCATCGTTGGTAAATGTAAAATTCTTTATATTGTTGCCGAAGATAACTACGGCCGTCGCCTGGTACGCCATAGATATAGGAAAAACGGCTAAATTTTCGCATTTATAGACTAATTTAAACTCCTGCTCCGCCGAAGAAAATTTTGATGACGCGTCTATTATAAGGTGTTTTCCTTTTGATATGGCCTTACCCAGAAAACCTTTGCCCTCCTCGATTTTCGCTGTTAAAAGGCCTTCGCTCTTCAGATTATACGAAGAACGGAGTGTAAATCGTTTATCCTTATCATTGAAAAAATAGACGGCGGCAAACCCTCCTTCATAAAGTTGAGCTAACTTATTAAGTATGAGCTCCAAAATAACGTCTAATTTAGCGGAGGAGGAAATTAATTCGCTTATCTGCAAAAGATTGGAAAGAACAGTAACCCTTTTTTGCACATCCAGGTTTATTTCTTTCAGTTTACCCTGGTAATCTTTCAGGTCAGATATGTTATCCTTGATCCTTTTGGTTAGAAAGTTTATCGCCTCGCCTATCTGGCCGATTTCGTCTCCCGTATCGACAAAAATTTTTCTGTCGTAATTTCCTTCCGTAATAATTCTGATTTCGAGAGCTATATCTATGACGCGCTCGATGATGCGCCTGGCAAGAAATAGCCCAAGCCAGGCTATTATGATCGAGAAAAGGACCATAAGGCTAATCTGGGCAAACGAAGGCTTTTCTTCAAGCAGTATAAGGTTATTTATTAAATAACCTATGACGAGAAGCGGTATTATTGACATCAAGCTAAAAGCAATTAATAGCTTGTACCGCAATCCCTGAGGTAAAAGTGAAAATTTTTCGAAAAATTTCTTTTGTTTTTTCATATCCTCACACCTCTACGTTTATTGGACTCGTCATTGCGAGCCCGCCGAAGACCGGCGAAACAATCTCAATGAGATCCTTCGGCACTTTCAGTGCCTCAGGATGAAATTCGGTCATATGACTTATGTCAACCATTGTGGTTGACATAAGTCATGGCCTCATTTCATTTAAGTATACGCTATGTATACTATTTTGTCAATATAACCAGCTTATACGAATCTGACAACGAACAAGCTTTAAGCCGCTGCCTTTCGGCGCTGAAAATTTTTCCCGTGGTTTTGGACTTACGGCTCGCAGGAGAGGCATATTTATATATAAATGCTCGGGCGGAATTCCCTTCTTTTGCCTTCGGCAAAAAGGTCAGTTCCGCCTATTGCTCGCCGTAAG
>CP070780.1:244387-281585 GCA_020346285.1 Candidatus Omnitrophota bacterium
ATATGAAAAACTCATTTACGACGGCGAGGAACACGTTTCCATCGGTTCGTTAAATAAGGAGATTTCGAAATTAACCCTTACGGTAAACGGCGTTTCCAAAACATACTCTATGACCGGATGGAGGATTGGCTATGTAGCCGGCCCCCCGGATATTATCAAAAAGATCGGGGCGCTCCAGAGCCATTCTACGTCAAATCCGTCTTCTATAAGCCAGATGGCGGCATTGGAGGCATTAAAGGGAAGCCAGGAGGCCCTCTTTAAAATGAAAGAGGAGTTTGTGGCAAGAAGGGATTATATGGTAAAAAGGATAGATTCGTTCAAAAACGTCTCATGCGTAAAACCAAAAGGCGCTTTTTATCTTTTCTGCAATATATCCGGGACAGGGCTCGACTCAATTGCCTTCTCTACGAGGCTACTGGAAGAGGCCAGGGTTGCATGCGTTCCCGGAGTTGCATTTGGCTCCAACAGACACGTAAGGTTGAGCTTTGCCACGAGCATGGAGAATATTAAAACCGGGCTCGATAGAATCGAAAAATGGCTCAAATGAAGCAGACAATAGCCGAAAAGATATTGAGTAAACACGCAAATAAAAACTTAAAAGCGGGGGAAATCGCTATCGCTAAAGTAGACTATTGCTTTGGCCAGGACGGAACGAGCTCGCTTATTATCGAAAGTTTCAAAAAACTCGGTACGGATAAGGTTTTTGATAATGCCGCGTTTTCTATGTTTATCGACCACAGTTCCCCGAGCCCCAATATCGGTGTTTCGACTATACATAAGTTAATGAGGGAGTTCGCTAAAAAGCATTCTGTAGCGCTATTCGACATAGGGTGCGGCATATGTCACCAGTTAATGGTAGAAACAGGAGCATTAACATGCGGCGACCTTGTCCTCGGCGCTGATTCTCATACCTGCACCTACGGGGCATTAAATATATTTTCGACAGGCGTTGGTTCGACCGATTTAGCCATTACGCTTGCCAGCGGCAAGAATTGGTTTAAGGTCCCTGAAACGATAATGGTAAGGGTCAGCGGGAAATTGCCTGTCGGCGTATATTCAAAAGATGTCATCTTGTTTATTATAAAAGACATAACCTCTAAAGGCGCAAATTATAAAGCACTGGAGTTTTGCGGAGATACGATTAAGCGTTTAAGTATCGATGCCCGTTTTACAATGGCGAATATGTCTGTTGAAATGGGCGCGAAATGCGGGATTTTTGAGGCAGATAAAAAAGTCCTGGATTGGGTGAAGGCCCGTTCAAAAAGAAAACCCCATCCTGTTACAGCCGACGATGGCGCCGCATACCGGGACGTAAAGGAATACGATGTAGGGGCGCTTACGCCCCGGGTTTCCATACCGCATGAGGTAGATAATGCCGTGCCGGTTGAAGAAGTAGAGGGGACCCGTATCGACGAGGCCTTTATAGGCACTTGCACCAACGGCAGGATGGAAGACCTGGAGATAGCGGCAAAAATATTGAAAAATAATAAGGTTCACCCAGACGTCAAGCTTGTTATAGGCCCGGCATCGCGCCAGGTTCTTCTCGGCGCCATAAAAAAGGGTTATGTCGATACCTTTGTGGAGGCGGGGGCCGCAGTGCTGGGGCCGGGGTGCGGGCCTTGCGTCGGCACCCATAACGGCGTTCCTGCCGACGGCGATAATATTATTTCTACGGCAAATCGAAATTTCAAGGGGAGGATGGGGAATCCTAATGCAAATATATTTTTGGCGAATCCCGCTACGGTTTCGGCTTCAGCGATAGAAGGGAAAATATCCGATCCGCGCATATTTTCCAGAAGGTTAAAAAAATGAAGAGTGGAATAAAAAATATGGCCCATCGCCTGTTAAAGGTACAAGACAATGTAAATACAGACTATATTATTTCCGGCCGTTATAAATTCAGCATACAGGACCAAAGAGAGCTGGCCAGGCACGTGTTTGAAGATATAGAAGAAAATTTTTATAAAAAAGTGCGCAAAGGCGATTTTTTAATTAGCGGCGAAAACTTTGGATGCGGTTCCTCGAGAGAACAGGCCCCTTTAGCGTTAAAGGCAGCGGGGATTAAGGTAGTTATCGCAAAGAGTTTCGCGAGAATTTTTTATAGAAATGCGCTAAATTTAGGGCTATGCCTTTTGGAATGCAATACTAATTATATAGACGATGGCGACGAACTCGAATTGGAATTGGACAAAAATATTTTAAAAAATAAATCTAAAGGGCTAAACATTGCTTTTAAACCGATACCGCCCATGGCTAAGAAGATTCTTGCCGAAGGCGGTATGGTAGCGTATTTCAAAAAACACGGAGGGCTTGAACTTGAGGCATAAAATAACTTTAATTCCAGGCGACGGGATCGGCCCGGAAATAAGCCTCGCGATGAGGCGTTCGGTCGAGGCAACGGGCGTTGATATAAAATGGGAAGTTGCGGAAGCCGGCGGTGACGTAATTGAAAAATATAAAACGCCCCTTCCCGATTCTGTAATTGATTCCATAAAGAAAAACGGCGTTGCGATAAAAGGGCCTGTTGTTACCCCTGTCGGTTCGGGTTTCCGAAGCGTGAACGTCAGGCTCAGGCAGGAGCTGGATCTCTTCGCGTGCGTGCGTCCCTGCAAACTCTATAAAGGCGTAAGGTCCAATTACAAAGATGTAGATATTGTTGTTATCAGGGAGAATACGGAAGACCTTTATGCCGGCATCGAATTTGAAAAAGGCACGAAAGAAGTTAAAGAGCTTAGCCGCCTGATACAAAAAAGCTCCGGTGCGAAGCTAAAAAAAGATACCGCATTAAGCATTAAGCCCATATCGGAAAGCGCGTCGCGAAGAATCGTAGAATTCGCCTTTACATATGCCCGAAAGAATAATCGCAAAAAGGTTACGGCTGTTCATAAAGCGAATATCATGAAATATACCGACGGGCTTTTCCTCGAGGCCGCAAGAGATGTTGCAAAAAAACACTCTGACATAGAGTTTGAAGACAAAATCGTAGACAACATGTGTATGCAGCTTGTGCAGAAGCCGAACTTATACGACGTATTAGTGTTGCCCAATCTGTACGGAGACATAATATCCGATTTATGCGCCGGCCTGGTGGGAGGGCTGGGCGTTACCCCGGGCGCCAATATCGGAGACCATATAGCGTTATTTGAGCCGACCCACGGGAGCGCCCCGAAATATAAAGGGCAGAACAAAGTAAATCCGACAGCTATGCTCTTTTCGGCCGTCCTGATGTTACGTTATATAGGAGAGGGCGCATCGGCAGAAAAATTAGAAAATGCCGTTGCGGCGGTGATAAAAGAGGGAAAGCATGTAACGTACGACTTAAAGAAAGACAGAAATGACCCAACCGCCGCGGGAACCAGGGAGATGACAGACGCGATTATCGCTAAGCTTAATCTCTAAAGCTTAATTATTTAAATATGAAAATATCAATAATAGGGGCGGGTAATGTAGGTTCGGCGCTGGCGGAGCGTGTTTTGACACGCAACCTGGCTGATGTTGTATTGCTGGATATCGTAGAGGATTTGGCAAAAGCAAAAGCCCTTGACCTGTCGGATGCGTCACCTCTCATGGGTTACAAAAAACGCGTACTCGGGACAAGCGATTATAAAAAAACCGCTGATTCAAGGGCTGTTATCATAACAGCGGGTTTTCCCCGCCGGCAAGGCATGTCAAGGGATGACCTCATACATAAAAATGGCGAAATTATGAGGGCTGTTCTAAAAAATATAAAGGCATTTTCGCCTGACGCTATCCTTGTCGTGGTTACCAACCCCCTGGATATCATGACATATTTGGCCTACAAAGAAATCGGGGGGGAGCGCCGGAAGATTCTTGGCATGGCCGGAAATTTAGATACAGCCAGGTTCAAGGCATTGCTGTCGCAGGAGCTCGGCGTGCCGCCTGAAAAAATAGAAACCTTTGTATTGGGTAGCCATGGCGATACAATGGTCCCTCTTGTCTCAAAAACGCTTATTAATGAAAAGCCGCTTGCAAGCATGTTAAGCAAAGAAAGAATCCGGGAACTTGTGAAAAGGACGAAAAAAAGGGGCGGCGAGATTGTCGCGCTTTTAAAATCCGGTAGCGCCTATTTTTCACCGAGCGCAGCCTGTTTCGAAATTCTGGAAGCCATTATAAATGACGCGAAAAAGGTAATTCCGTGCTCTTCGGTCTTAAAAGGAGAGTATGGAATAAATGACTGCGCTATAAGCGTCCCTGCCAAAATAGGGAAAGGCGGCGTTGAAGAAATTTTGGAATGGAAATTACCCGATACGGAGCTTATCGCTCTAAGAAATTCAGCCAAAGCGGTTAAGGATATTCTGGACAAACTATAAGTTACAACAGAAAAGAGGAAAAAGTAATGCAGGAAGCAAATAGACTGAAAAGATTACCGTTATATCTTTTTACGATTATCGACGAGTTAAAAGACGCTGCGCAAAAGAAAGGCGTCGACATAATAGACCTCGGGATGGGAAATCCCGACCAACCCACCGCAAAGCACATTGTCGATGAATTATGCAGGAAAGCGGCTATAAAGGAAAACCATAGATATTCAAGGTCAATTGACGAATCTGAAAAAAAATTGAGGGAAGCAATTGCCAAATGGTATCATACGAAATTTGGCGTTACACTGGATCCCCGGTCGGAAATTCTGCCCCTCATAGGCTCCAAAGAGGGAATAGCGCACCTTTCGCTGGCCTTTTTAAATAACGAAGATATAGCGCTGGTTCCCAACCCGGCATACCCGGTCCATTTTAACGGCGTGCTCATCGCCGGAGGAATATTGCATAACATTCCTATTTATGAAAAAGATGGCTATTTGCCGAATTTAAAAAGTGTCCCTAAACGAATAACCGATAAAGCCAAACTGCTTTTCTTAAGCTATCCCCACAACCCGACAACAGCTGTTGCTAACACGAAATTTTTCGAAGATGTTGTAGATTGGGCCAGGGGGAAAAATATTATAATCGGCCACGACCTCGCTTATTCCGATATCGTGTTCGATAATTATAAAGCGCCCAGCATATTCCAGATAAAAGGCGCGAAAGAGACGTGTATCGAATTTCACACTTGTTCCAAGTCATACAATATGGCCGGCTGGAGAATGGGCTTCGCTGTCGGCAACAGGGATATTTTAAAGGTTCTGATGAAAACAAAAAGCTACATTGACTTTGGCATATTCAAGCCGATACAATACGCTGCAATTAAAGCCCTTTTGGGGCCTCAAGGCTGCGTAAAAAAAACCGTAGCGATTTATAAAAAGCGCCGGGATACGCTGGTAAAAGGACTAAGGGAAATCGGCTGGAATGTGCCTATGCCGAAGGCGACCTTCTACCTTTGGGCGCGCATACCCGATAAATATAGCGCTTTGACTTCAATGGAATTCGTTTCTCTTTTAATAAGAGAAACGGGCGTCGTTATCGCGCCCGGAACGGGTTTCGGAGAATACGGGGAAGGGTATGTAAGATTTGCCCTTGTCGAAGATACGGCGAGAATCAAGGAGGCGGTAAAGAGAATAAAGCGCATTTTAGAAATGGAGACATGATAGATGAAGAAACGCGTCTTATTAATGTACATTTCGAACTATTCGGGGCATCACTCGGCAAGCCTCGCCATCGAAAACGCTCTTTATAAATTATCCGATAATATAGAAATATCCAACATGAACTCCTTCCAGTATACAAATCCAATCCTCGAAAAAGTTATAAACAGAACATATATGGGCGTTATAAACAGGACCCCTGAAATATGGGGGTATCTCTACGATAATCCGAAAGTCGTAAGGAAAACTCAAAAATTAAAGGAACTGATTCACAAGCACAATTCGCAAAAAATGAAAATTCTTCTGGATAGCTTCAAGCCGCACGCCGTTATCTGCACCCAGGCTTTTCCGTGCGGCATTATAGCTGATTATAAAAAAACCTATAATATTGACGTGATGCTTGCCGCTGTCCTTACAGATTACGCCCCGCATTCTTACTGGCTTTATGACAGCGTTGACATGTACTTTGTTCCTTCGGAGGAAACAAGAGAAAGGCTCATATCAAACGGCATCTCAAAAGACAGGATTAAACCTACAGGCATCCCCATCGATTCAAAGTTTAAAAAAGTCGGGGATAAAAGGAAAATAATAAATTCGCTAAATCTCTCGCCCGATATACCCATAATCCTGGTAATGGGCGGCAGCCAGGGTATCGGGCCCATTAAAGATATTATTAAAACCCTTAATAATCTAAAGATAAATTTTCAAATTATCATTGCTACCGGGAGCAACAAAGGGCTCTGTCAATATCTGCAAAAGAAAAGCCCCCAATTTAAGAAAAAAACTATCGTCTTCGGATATGCAGACAATATCGACGAGCTTATGGAAATATCGTCTTTGATTATCTCAAAACCCGGCGGTATAACAATAAGCGAAGCCCTCGCCAAGCACCTGCCCATACTGATTGTGAAGCCCATACCCGGCCATGAACAGATGAACACCGATTATCTTGTGAAGAATAAAGTAGCTATCAAAGTCAATACGCTGCAAGACATAGAAGTTTTCATAAAAGAATTATTATCAAATCCTTTGGCCTTGGAGAATATAAAAGCGCGCGCGGAGAAGCTTTCAAAACCTAATAGCGCCATAGATATAGCCCGGACGATATTAGAAAGGATTATGTAATGCTTTATTTTCTTTATAGAGCGGGGAGGTCTTTATGTTTAAAAGTACCGCTTAAAATATGTTATAAAGCAGCCGTAATTTGCGCCGATATTTATTATTTATTCGCGCGAGATGACAGGAGAAACCTGACAGATAATCTGAAAGTTATCCTGGGAACAGACGATAAAAAATTAATAGAAAGACATATAAAAAGTATATTCAGGAATTTTGCTAAATATCTGGCTGATTTCTTTAGATTCGGCAAATTAAACCGGGATTATATATCAAGCAATATAACCATCGAAGGCAGAGAAAATATAGATAGGGTATTAGCAAAGGGAAAAGGCGCAATTATGCTGGGAGCTCATATCGGGAACTGGGAAATGGGGGCTGCGGTTATAGCAAGTTTAGGATATCCCTTTTATGCTATCGTATTAAGCCACAAAGATAAACAGATTAACGATTTCTTTGTCCACCAGCGCTCTATAGCCGATGTAAAGATAATAGCCGTCGGTAGCCAATTAAAAAATTGTTTCAGGGTATTAAAGAAAAATAGCCTCGTGGCCATTGTCGGTGACAGGGATTTCTCCGGTCACGGCGTAAAAGCGGATTTCTTCGGCCGCCCGGCCATCCTGCCAAAAGGGCCCGCATTTTTTAGTTTAAGGATAGGCTCTCCTATCATACCAAGTTTTTTATTAAGGATGAAAGATGATACCTTTAAATTGGTCTTTGAAAAACCGCTGGAAGGCAAAAGCACGGGCAATGAAGAAGCGGACATAAAAAACCTCATGCAAAAATATCTTTCGGTAATCGAGAAATATATAAAAATTTTTCCCGACCAATGGTACGCATTTAAAAGGGTATGGACATGAAAGCGTGTGTTTTAATACCGTCTTATAACGTGGGACAGACCATCGGAGATGTCGTAAAAAAAATAAAAGGCATGGGCCTCGAGGTTATCGTAGTCGACGACGGCTCAACCGACGATACAGAAAGGGCTGCTTCCGAAAACGGCGCCATTGTTATGAAGCATATTAAAAATCTGGGCAAGGGCGCATCCATCAAGGAAGGATTTGAATTCATGCTGAAAATGACGAATTTTGATACTGTCATAATCATGGACGGAGACGGCCAGCACGACCCGGATGACATTAAAAAGTTTATATCGCACGCCAGAGAGCGTGGCGATGACATTATAATCGGCAACAGGATGGCGCTTACAAAAAATATGCCTTTTGTGCGATTGGCGACAAATAAATTCATGTCTTTTTTGCTTTCCGCGATGTGCGGGCAACGTATCCCGGATACGCAATGCGGATTCAGGCTTATTAAAAGAAAAATTTTGGAAAAAATAAAATTTGAGTCAAATAAATATGATTTGGAATCGGAGATACTTATAAAGGTCTCCCGGATGAATTTTAGAATAGCCTCCGTGCCCATAGAAACCATTTATAGAAATGAATTGAGCAGCATACATCCCGTGAAAGACACGATAAGGTTTGCCGGGCTTCTTGTAAAGTCGTATTTTAATAGATATAACGATAACAAATGAATTATGCCGCCCTACGCAATAGGATGGTAGAGGAGCAGCTTATCCCGCGAGGCATATCCGATGAAAGGGTTTTAGAGGCCTTTCGCACCGTAGAGCGGCACATGTTTATCCCCGCGGAATCACGTGATAACGCTTACGAGGACCATCCATTACCCATCGGCGAAGGACAGACCATATCCCAACCCTATATGGTAGCGCTGA
Source organism: Candidatus Omnitrophota bacterium (assembly GCA_020346285.1). Lineage (GTDB taxonomy): Bacteria > Omnitrophota > Gorgyraeia > JABMRN01 > RBG-13-46-9. Next base: position 252,784 of record CP070780.1, read on the forward strand.
TGACGCAGTGCCTCGATTTAAAAGGCAACGAGAAAATACTCGAAATAGGCACGGGGAGCGGATACCAGGCCGCAATTCTTGCCGCCATTGTAAAAGAGGTCTATTCCGTAGAGCGTGTCGAATTGCTTGCAAAAAGGGCGGAATCGGCTTTAAAAAAACTCGGATATAATAACGTAAAGATAAAAGTCGGCGACGGAACCCTGGGCTGGAAGGAACACGCGCCTTATGACGGGATTATAGTTACGGCAGCTGCCCCGAAAATACCCGATGCATACACCGAACAACTTAATATGGGGGGAAAACTGGTTATACCCATGGGAACGATGTTCAGCCAAATTCTAACCGTTGCGGAGAAAAAAACCGACGGAATCCAAACCAGAGACATGTGCGGCTGCGTTTTCGTGCCATTAGTAGGTAAGGATGGTTGGAAAGAATAGAGACACCAAAGTTTCCACTTATTCCCTCTCCCCGCAGGGGAGATAAGATTAAAATTAACGGAGAAATAGTGATATACAAGATTTTAATATTAGTGCTGGTAACGTTTATTCCGGGCCTTGAATTGAGGGCAAGTATCCCCCTGGGCATACTCGGCAGGAAAATAGAACTTTTTAATTTAACGCTAAAAGGATTTGACCTTAATTGGGCCTTTGTATTTTTCATATGCGTAATAGCTAATATTATTTTGGGGCCTTTGGTTTATGCTTTTTTAGATAAATTCGTGCATCATCTTTTAAGGTTTGGGTTATTTGCTAAGTACTACCACAGAAAGGTTGAGAAAACACAGAATAAAATTAAACCTTACGTAGAGAAGTATGGGCTATTGGGGGTGGCCATTTTTATCGGAATGCCCCTCCCCGGAAGCGGAAGCTATACGGGGGCTTTAGGGGCGTATTTGCTGGGATTAGGGTATAAAAAATTTATAGTCGCAAATATAATAGGCGTCCTTATAGCGGGAACAATAGTAACTGTAATAACCTTAATAGGAAAGAGTATTTTTTAGCATATGAAGATAAAAAAAGGCCTTGTGCAAATTTATACCGGTAACGGAAAAGGGAAGACCACCGCCGCCCTTGGCCTTGCGCTAAGAGCAGCCGGCGCCGGATTTAAGGTTTACATAGGCCAATTCATTAAAAGTAAGGCATACAGCGAGACAAAAGCGCTTAAAAAGATAAAAAACATTAAAATTGAGCAATACGGCAGGGGTTGTTTTATAAAGGGAAAACCCAAAAAAATAGATATAGAATGCGCCCGAAAAGGATTACGCAAAGCGCAAAAAAATATTATGTCGGGAAAATACGATATGATTATACTGGATGAAGTAATTATTACTTTAAAACTTCGTATGATTAAAACGGAGGATATTATTAATATAATAAAAGGCAAGCCACGTTCTGCCGAACTTGTCTTAACAGGTAGATATTGCCCGCGAGGCCTCCTGAAACACGCTGACCTTATTACAAAAATGAAAGAGATAAGACATCCTTACAGAAAGGGCATAAAGGCACGATTGGGCATTGAATATTAAGAAAAAGCGGTTGAGCATGTTTATTCTTTTTAGTTGACAGGTACCGGCAAATTTGCTAACATAATTTTGTTCTTTCAAAATAAAGTATATATAGGTGCCCGCGAGGGCTTAATAGGGAAGCCTGGAAACCCCGGCCTTGCATGCGCAAGGGCGGGATAAACAGGCACGGTCCCGCCGCTGTATCTACGGACGAAAGCCTCAAACTTATGCCACTGGTAAAAAGCCGGGAAGGTAGGGGTAAGTAGGATGAAGTAGGAGCCAGAAGACCTGCCTATGTATTAAAAAGTCGAAAATCTCGAGGAAGATTAAGGCTGCAAAAAGGGTGAAGTAAATCAGGGTGCAACCCAGCACTAATTTTTGTAAAAATTAGTGCTGGGTTTTTTTATTTAAATGAGGCCACAACTTATGGAACGAAGTGAACATAAGTTGTATGGCCGAATTTATCCCGGGGAGCAAGGCGACGAGGGATCTCATGAAAAAATTAATTCTAATCAGACACGGGGAAACCGCTTATACATTAAAGAGAAAATATTGTGGCCATGAGAATATCGCATTGAACGCCACAGGCATGGAACAGGCGAAGTGCCTCAGGCCTAAATTAAAAGATATAAAAATCGATACGATTTACTCCAGCGATTTAAAGCGTGCTTTTCAGACCGCAAAAATCGCCTTTCCAAAAAGGGCTATATTAAAGAAAAAAGGGCTTCGTGAAATTAATTTTGGCCGGTTTTCCGGTTTGACGTTTGAAGAAGCTGATAAGTTATATCCCAAATTCTATGGCACCTGGCTGAATAATCCTATAAAGGCGAAAATACCGAATGGCGAGAATTTTTCTGATTTTGCGGAAAGGATTGAAAGATGTTTTAACGCGATTTCGCGCCAAAATTCAAAAAAAACCGTAGCCCTCTTTACCCACGGAGGTCCTATACGGATTATTATTTTAAAAATTTTACAAAAAGGCCTCGATAAATTCTGGGACATAGAAGTGGGCACCGGAGATATTAATATAATGGATTTCAAAAATGGATAAATTCATTTTTGTAATAGGCGGGGCGCGAAGCGGGAAAAGCCGCTATGCGCAAGAGCTTGCAAAACAAAAAGGGGGAAAAACCGTCTTTTTTGCTACCTGTGTTCCTTGCGATAAAGAGATGAAAAAAAGGATATCGCGGCACAGGAAGGCGAGGCCGCGCCACTGGAGGGTTATAGAAGAGCCGAAAGATATAAAATCCGTTTTGCTTAAGCTGAAACGCAGGTTCGATGTGGTAATTATCGATTGCCTGGGCTTACTCGTATCAAATTTTTTATCGGATGGCTGGAAAGAAAGCAGGATAGAAAAAGAAATCAAGGCAATCGCCGGAATCCTGTCAAAAGCGAAATTTACCGCCATAGTCGTATCAAATGAAGTCGGTGGCGGCATAGTCCCGGAAAATCCCCTGGCAAGAAAATTTAGGGATTTATTAGGCATATCCAACCAGGCAATGTCGCAATACGCCGATATCGTTTATATTATGCAGGCAGGGATACCGGTTAGAGTCAAATAAAAAAGGAGGAAACAATGGATATCTTAAAGAAAACGCTGGAGAAAATAGAAAAAATTGATTACGCGCTTTCGGAAAAAACACAAAAAAGGCTGGATAATCTCACTAAACCGCAAGGAAGCCTCGGCCGCCTGGAAGAGCTTGCCGGGAAAATAGTGGATATTACAGGGAACGAAAATCCTTCGATTAAAAATAAGGTTGTATTTACTATGGCAGGAGACCATGGCATTACGGAAGAAGGCATAAGCGCGTATCCGAAAGAGGTGACGCCCCAGATGATTTACAATTTTATAAGAGGGGGCGCCGGAATTAATGTATTGGCCAGGCACGCAGGAGCCAGGATTGTCGTGGTTGATATGGGAGTAGCGGAAGAGTTAAAAATTAAAAATGAAAAATTAAAAATTAAAAAGATAAATTACGGGACAAAAAACATGGCCAACGGGCCGGCGATGAGTAAGAGCGAAGCGATAAGGTCAATCGAAGCGGGGATAGAGGTATTCGAAGAAGAATTGCCAAATGGCATAGACATAGTGGGTACCGGTGACATGGGTATCGGAAACACTACTCCCTCAAGCGCTATATCCTCCATTATAACAGAAAGGCCTGTAACAGACATGACGGGCAGGGGAACCGGTATAGACCAGCGGGCCTTGTCCAATAAGATTACGCTAATCGAAAAAGCTATCAGCGTGAATAAACCGGATGCCAAAGACGCGATAGACGTTTTATCCAAAGTCGGCGGATTTGAGATAGGGGGCCTGGCGGGCGTAGTTTTGGCGGCGGCCTCAAGAAGAATTCCTGTCGTAATTGATGGCTTTATTTCGGGAGCGGCGGCATTGATAGCTTATCAATTAGAGCCAAAGGTAAAGGACTATATGATTGCCGCTCATTGTTCCGTAGAAAGGGGGCATAGAATCATTCTTAACTATTTAGGCCTTAAACCCCTTCTGGATTTTGACCTGCGCCTCGGAGAAGGAACGGGCGCGGCTTTAGCAATGACTGTTATCGAGGCCGGCATTAAAATTTTGGCTGAAATGGCTACATTTCAAAGCGCGGCTGTTTCCGAAAAGATCGATAAGCATAGCGATGAGCTTGTCAAAGGATGAAGAGATTTTTTATCGCATTACAGTTTTTGACGATTCTGCCTATCAGGATTAAAGCGGAAATAAAAGAAAAGGATTTCGGCAGGTCTCTGGCATATTTTCCGATAGTCGGATTGCTGCTCGGCCTTGTCCTGGTATCAGTTCTATTCGCTTTTAATTTCCTGCCAGGTTTTGTTACGGCGGCATTGATGTTAACGATTTCTGTTATTATAACAGGCGGAATTCATCTCGACGGTTTTGCTGACACCTGCGATGGCCTCTACGCAGGCAAATCCAAACAAGAGGCCTTAAAAGTTATGCGGGACCCGCATATCGGGGCAGTGGGCGCAATCAGCGTAGCATCCCTTCTCATATTAAAGTTTGCGCTTTTTTACGGCATCTCTCTTAATTTTTTGTGGAAGATACCGGTTATCATGGCTGTATGGGGGAGGTATTCGCAAGTTTTATCCTGTTATCTATCCGGTTATGCGAGGGAGAACGGCAAAGCTAAATACTTTATCGAATACGCGTCAAAAAGAGAATTATTTTTCAGCACCGTATTTACCCTTGCGTTATCGGTATCACTTATGAAGGTAAAAGGCCTTATTGTATCCGTTTTAACCTTAGCGATGTTATTGTTGATTATAAACTATATAAAAAGGCGAATTGGCGGCATGACGGGGGATACCATCGGCGCAACAAGTGAAATCACAGAGATGGCCGTGCTCTTTCTTGCGTTAATTTGTGCGAATATACCGTGCTTTTAATAATTTCTTGTTATATTGCCGATTTAATCTTTGGCGACCCGGAATGGTTTCCGCATCCCGTGAGGGGCATGGGAAAATTAATAGGCCTATTGGATAAGCGGCTAAGAAGGGGTAGCCTCGCAGGGATTGAGCGAACAAAGGGGGCTATGCTGGCATTTATCGTAACGGGGATAAGCGCTTCTCTTGCATATTTGTTTATAGAATTCTCGAAGAAGCTAAACCCTTTTCTCGGAAGCCTGGCCTGGATTTATCTGGGCTACACTACTCTCTCGATAAAAGATTTACAGGTCAAGGCAAAAGCGATATTAAAAGAGATAGAAAGCGGTTCTATCATCGGAGCCCGCACAAGGCTTTCTGAAATAGTAGGCAGGGATACGCAAAATTTAAGCAAAGACAGGATAATCGTGGCTACGATAGAAAGCGTCGCCGAGAACATTAATGACGGTATTATAGCCCCTCTTTTTTACCTGATTTTAGGCGGGCCTGTTCTAGCCGTAGCTTATAAAAGCATAAACACCCTTGATTCCATGGTGGGATATAAAAATGAAAAGTATATCCATTTTGGCTGGTTTCCGGCAAGATTAGACGATGTCTTTAATTTTATTCCCGCGCGAATCTCCGGGTTCTTAATCTCTATATCCTCTTTTATCATCGGCAAGGGCTTTACGGGCTCCTTTAAAACGATGCTTCGGGATGGCAAAAAGCACCCTTCGCCGAACAGCGGAATATCGGAGGCGGCGATGGCCGGTGCCCTTGGAATAAGGTTAGGCGGTATATGGTCTTATCAAGGGAAGTTTTCCGCGAAACCCTATCTTGGAAAACGGAAAAGGGTTCCGCAGCCCTTTTTTATAAGTAACGCATTAACCATAAGCTTGATTAGCTCTATTTTAATGGTTTTCACGGGGGTTGTTTTAAAATGGCTAATTTAAACTTTTTACACGGCGGGAATATTCATGAGGCCAGGAGAAGGCATGGAAAAGAAATAATCGATTTCAGCGCAAATATCAATCCCCTGGGTTTGCCTGCGAACGTAAAGGCCTCTATTTATAGAAATTTCGACGCGGCTCTCAATTATCCTGACCCTGATGCAAGAGATATAACCAGAGAAATAGCCAAATACTGGAATATAAAAGAAGAAAATATTCTCGTTGGCAACGGTTCCGCCGAACTCATCTATCTTATTGTTTCTGCCTGCAGGCCAAAGACAGTACTTATGCCTGCGCCAAGCTTTTCCGAGTATGAGCGCGCGGCTCGGGGCGCGGGAAGCAAGCCCGGGTTTTTAAAACTCAGGGAAAAAGATGGCTTTAAACCCGATTTTCCCGGCGCCGGCAATGCCGATATCCTCTTTATTTGCAATCCCAACAACCCCACAGGAAATGTTATTGTAGATAGCTGCCGGGATCTTATAAAATTGCCCAATAAATTCGCTGTTATTGACGAGGCCTTTATGGACTTTTTGCCATGCGAGAAAGAACATACGCTGATTTGGGAAGCCCGAAAAAATAAAAAAATTATTGTATTAAGAAGTTTTACCAAATTTTTCGCGCTTCCCGGATTAAGAATAGGCTATCTGGTAGCGCATAAAGATTTCGTTAAATTTTTGCGGCGGCATCAAATACCCTGGAGCATAAATGCATTTGCCCAGTTAGCGGCAAAAAGAATATTGAGCAATAAAGTATACATTAAAAAAACGCGGCTACTTATAGAAAGGGAAAGAAGCTTTCTTTTTGATGAAATCTCCGGGATTAAAGGATTAACCCCTTATCCCTCGGTAACAAATTTCATTTTGATAAAAATAACAAAACCGGGCGTAACTTCAAAATCCTTAAAAGAATCGCTTATTACGAAAGGCATTCTTATAAGGGACTGCAGTAATTTCCGGGCCTTAAATGATAAATATATCCGTGTAGCCGTGCGTTCCCGTAAAGAAAACTTGAAATTGCTTAAAGCATTAAAGAGTTAGAGATAACAAAGCTTGGCCATAATGAACGAGGGTTTACTTTTTTCCGGCGGTTTGGATAGCTCTATTTTAGCGGCATTTAACCCTAAAATCACAGCTATTACGGTAAATTTAGAATCTTCGGGGGAAGATATCCATTATTCTAAATCATTAACAAGGCATCTCAATATAAAACATCTCTGCAGGGAAGTGGCTATCGAAGAAGCCATAGAAGCCATTCCAAAAGTAATAAAAATACTTAAAACCTTTGACCCCGCCATTCCCAACGATTTAGTCGTTTATTTCGGGCTGAAATTGGCGAAGAAACTGGGTATAAGCGAGGTAACGACAGGGGATGGAAGCGATGAGCTTTTTGCGGGCTATTCTTTTATGCGGGAAATAGGGAATCTAAAAGATTATATTCATCATATATCGCAAAATATGAAATTTAGCTCTAATGAATTAGGGGAATTCTTTAACATTCGCATAAAGCAGCCTTTTATGGACAAAAAGATTATCAACATGGCTTTGGATATACCGGCAGGGCTCAAAATAAGGGAAGAAAACGGAAGGGTTTGGGGTAAGTGGCTCTTGCGTAAGTCATTTGAAGGCATGTTACCAAAAGAGATTCTCTGGCAGGACAAAAGGCCCTTAGAGGTCGGTTCGGGCATGAACGGCCTTCGCCGGATTGTTTCCGGCAAAATATCAGACGAAGAATTCAGGGAGAGGCCTGCTTCCATAAAATTTATGAATAAAGAACATTTTTATTATTATAAAATATATAGAAATATAATCGGAGAAATACCCGGGCCGATCGGGGAAGAGAAAGAATGCCCCGGTTGCGGCGCCGGGATAAATCCTCTCCTTTTTCATTGTAAAGTGTGCGGGCATGTTAAAAAAAAGGAAATGTAGATGAAAGCTTTTATTTCATGGAGCGGCGGCAAAGAGACTGCTCTTTCGTGCTATAAGGCAATACAAAATAGGCACATTCAGGTTAGTTATCTTTTAAATATGATTTCAGAGGATGGCAAGCATTCCCGTTCTCACGGAGTCAGCTCAAAATTATTGAAACTGCAGGCAGAAGCAATAGGAATTCCCATTATTCAAAGAAGGACTGCATGGAAAGGATATGAGGGGGAATTTAAAAAAGCTGTTTCACGCTTAAAAGAAAAAGGCGTAGATACAGGTATCTTTGGAGATATTGATCTTCAGGAACACCGGGATTGGATAGAAAGGGTCTGTAAAGATATAGGCATAAAACCCGTATTGCCCTTATGGAAGAAAAAAAGAGAAGAATTGCTTAAGGAGTTTATTCGGGTAGGTTTTGAAACAATTGTCATTTCGGTTCGAGCTGATATTCTGGGTAAAGAATGGCTGGGCCGGCATGTAAACGAAGATTTTATAAACGACCTGAAAAAAAAGGAGCATATCGACCTGTGCGGGGAAGCCGGCGAATATCACACCCTTGTCGTTTCCGGCCCTATATTCAAGAAAAACATCATGATATTGAACGCAAAGAAAATCAAGAATGGCAAACATTGGTTTTTGGATATTTTAGATTATGAAATTACCGAAAAAGTTTAACAGATTTACTGTAATTTTTTTACTGTTACTACCTGTCGCAACCGCAACCGGCGAACAACCCAGAAGGATAGTTTCTCTGGCGCCGTCAATAACGGAAAACCTGTACAGATTGGGCGCGGAACAGGCCCTGATAGCAGTAACTTCTTATTGTAATTATCCGCCGCAAACAAAAACAAAGGAGGTAATAGGGTCGTTGAGCAACCCAAATATCGAAAAGATTTATTCCCTTTCTCCCGATTTAGTACTTGCAATCAATGGAATAAATCCTCCGCAAACAGTAGAAAAGTTAAAAAATTTAGGCCTGAAGGTTAATATCCTTAACAAATGTCATGATTTCGACGATATCAAGAGAAATTTTACAGAGTTAGGCAGGATAGCAGGGAAACACGAAAGGGCGGACGAAATCATAAAAGAAATAGAAATCGAAATAAATTCTGTAACACAAAGAATGAAAGACCGGCGCCCCGTGAAGGTCTTTTGGGAAATAGGGGCACGGCCCCTGGTTACCGCCAGCGCTAAATCTTTTGCTAATGAGTTTATCAGGTATGCCGGTGGCATTAATATTTTTGCCAATGCGCCGGTTGAGTATCCCCAAATAAGCCGCGAAGACGTTCTTAATAAAAACCCTGAAGTAATTATGCTGGTTACGATGGGCAACGTGACAGGAGCGGAAAAATTACGTTGGCAGAAATTCAAAGATTTAGAAGCGGTTCAAAACGATAGAATTTGCATTATTAATGCCGATAAAGTCTGCCGGCCGACACCCATGGGTTTTTTAACGGGGCTAAAGGCGGTGGCAAACTTTCTGCATCCCGAAGCCTTCGAGGAGACAGAATAATCTTGAACAAAAAGCGAGTTTTGATATTTGCTTCCCTAATCGGAATATTCGGTATCAGTTTTGTTGTCTCGAATCTGGTCGGGGGAAGCGAGTTAAAATTTACAAGGGCTCTATATTACCTTTTTCACCCGGGTTCAGCAGGGATAGAAAGAGACATTATCTGGCAAATCCGCTTTCCCAGAATTATTTTAGGATTGCTTGTGGGGGCGGGTTTGGCCTCCTGCGGAACGGTATTTCAGGGGCTTTTGCGCAATCCTTTAGCCGAGCCTTATACATTGGGTATTTCTGGCGGAGCTGCTTTAGGAGTAACGGTAGGGGTTCTTTTAGCCGCTTCCGGGGCGTATCTTCCTCTTTTTGCTTTCGCAGGCAGCGGCTCAAGCGTATTTTTAGTATATACTATTGCTTCAAAAAAACGTTTCTCCAATTCTGCCCTGATTTTGAGCGGAGTTATATTGAGCTTTCTATTTTCCTCGCTGGTTTTTTTAATCTTTTCCATTTCCGGGGCAGAAGATGTCCATGGAGTAATCCTTTGGCTGATAGGAAACCTTTCTTCAGCCCAGACGTACTTAATAAAAATCATTCCTTTTTTTATTCTTCCGGGCATCGGTCTGTTTCTAATCTTTTCCCGGGATCTCAACATTCTCACTTTAGGGGAGGAAAAAGCGCTGCATTTAGGCGTTAATTCAAAACAGGTTAAAAAACTGCTTTTTATCGCGGCATCCTGCATTACCGGTGCCTGCGTAGCGGCATCGGGGATAATCGGTTTCGTGGGATTAATAATTCCCCATTTCATGCGAAAGATAGTCGGCGTTGACCATCGGCTGCTTTTGCCTGCCTCATGTATAGCGGGGGCAAGCTTTCTTATTCTCTGCGATGCCTTAGCCCGTGGCATTATCCGGCCCCTGGAATTACCGGTGGGGGTAATAACAGGGATATTCGGGGGGTTATTTTTCTTAAGTTTTTTATTTAAATCCAAACGCTGGGAAATTTTTTAGGAAATGGGTATACTGAAGGTCGAAAATCTATCATGCGGGTATAACAGGAGAGATATTATTAGAGGTATATCTTTTTCGGTAAAAGAAGGGGGGTTCTTAGGTATAATCGGACCAAACGGAGCGGGAAAAACGACTCTTTTCCGCGCTATAACCGGTATATTAAGGCCGCGGAAAGGAAAGATTTTATATTGTGGTAATGATATTTCCGGGATTTCGCCACAGAATTTTGCGCGAGAAGTAGCCGTCATACCGCAAATTCTAGAGGTGCCGTTTGCTTTTTCGGTAGAAGAATTTGTATTAATGGGGCGTTTTCCCCATACGGGCCGATTTGAGGCGTTGAACAAGCGCGACTACAAAATATTGGAAGAAGCTTTAAATTTGACGGAGACTTCTTCCTTTCGTGGCCGGAAAATACTGGAGTTATCGGGCGGAGAAAGACAAAGAGCAGTTCTTGCTCAGGGTTTTGCCCAGGAGCCACGCCTTCTATTGCTGGATGAGCCGACATCGCACCTGGACATCGCCCACCAGGTCCAGGTTTTAGACTTACTTAAGAGGTTAAATAAAGAAAAAAACTTAACAGTAATTATAGTTTTACACGATTTGAACCTGGCAAGTAGTTATTGTGACCGCTTAATTTTGCTTAAGGAAGGAGATATCTTTAAGGATGGTTCGCCGCAAGATGTTCTCACATATCAAAATATCGAGCGCGTCTACAACACGGTAGTGGTAGTAAGAAAAAATCCCATCGATCTTAAGCCCTATATATTATTGGTTACCGAAAAAGAAAAATGTTCCAGAAAAGACGTGTAATAATTTCCGTATTGATAATTAATGCGTTATCCTTAAACAACTTTTGCGGATTAGCCTTAGCGGAAGAGCCGAAAGGCGTTAAATCTGATATCATTGATTTAGAGCCGATATCAATAACGGCCTCCAGAATAGAAAGAAAATTATCGGAAGTCTCATCGAGTATAAACATTATTTCCGAAAAAGAGATTAAGGATTCAAGCGCAAAAAGCGTTCCTGATTTATTAAAAGACTCGGAAGGCGTTTATATGTATGACTCTTCCGGCGTAGGAACAGCCGGCAGAATAAATATGAGGGGATTCTGGGGCGGGATGTCGACGCATCAATTAATACTCATAGATGGGATACCGCAGAACAAAGGCACCGATAAACTCGTAGATTGGGATTTAATTCCACTTGGCAATATCGAAAGAATTGAAATACTAAGGGGCCCCGCATCGGCCCTTTACGGCGACAATGCCATGTCCGGGGTAATTAATATTATTACCAAAAGGCCGAGTGTTATTCCGGAAATAAAGATTTCCGCTTCTGGTGGAAATTATAGCACCTGGAACTACAAGTGCTCAATTTCAGGCGCTTCTAAGAAAGTCGGCTGCTACCTTAATGCAAGCAGAAAAACAACCGATGGATTCAGAAAACACAGCGATTATGAAGGTAACCATTTCGGCGGAAAACTGGATTTCTTAATTGATAAGGTACAAAATTTAAGACTCTCCTTAGATTACCACGAAAAAGAAAGAGGGGCCCACCCCTGGGCCATAAAAGACACCCAGATCGAGGAGGATAGGCGCCAGGCAAGACCGGGCTCGGAAAATGATAAGAGCGAGGCTGAAAAAATCAATATGGACATAACCTATCATAGAGATATAAGCGAGGCCTCAAGGTTTGAAACGACATTTTATTATAGATACGAGGATAGCGAATCCTTTTATACCAGCGGTTCTAAAACTACTTCCACAAAAGAGCAGCTTGAAGATGAAGATAGCTATGGCTTACTTCTACGGTTAAATACGAATCCGGAAGTTTTTGGCATGAAACATTCTCTTACCGCGGGGGTTGATTTAGAAAAAAATGATGTTGATTACCAAGAGTATGCCGCGCCTTATCAGGTAAGGGGCGATATTCGCAAAGATTATAATATTGAGAGATACAAAATTGGCCCTTATATTCAAGACGAAATTAAACTTTTTGATCCACTCAAGTTTATAGCAGGAATAAGATATGATTTGATAACCTTCGACTTTACCAATTGTGAAGATGAAAATAATTCAAGCAAAAAACAGATGTCTGAAATAACCCCAAAATGCGCGCTAAGTTACGCTTATCAAAAAAAATCCAATATCTATACTAATTATGCCAAGGCATTCAGGACCCCTACGATAGGGCAGCTATTTACCTACGGAAGCTCCTCTGACTCTGATCTAAATCCCGAAGAAGCAACAAATTATGAAGTAGGGGTACACCATCGATTTAACGATAACTTAAAAACAAATGTTTGTTTATATTGGATGAGGCTCGATAACGAGATTTGGTATGATTCTGCTGACAAAAAATATAAAAATTACGGTAAAACCACCCATAAGGGAATAGAGGCCCGCTTAGATTACAAAATTATTGAAGAGTTGAGCGGTTTTGTTAATTACGCTTATACCGGAGCCAAAAACGAAAGCGATGAATATAAAGGTAATTATCTAACCAATATTCCCATACATAAGGGGAGCCTTGGTTTGAGGCTTGAGACAGATTTCGGGTTAAGGATAAACTTGATCGCAAGCAAGGTTGGCGCCTCCTATATAGATTCAGCAAACGACGATAAGCTTTCTGATTTTCTTACGATAGATACTAAAATTGATTATAAACATAAAAGGTGGTCAATTTTTTTAGCAATTGATAATCTTCTAAATGAAGAATATAATTCCTATGGTTATAAAACATCAGCTCAATTAAAATATTTTAATCCGGCTCCGAAAAGAACATTTACCTTTGGAATAGGGCTGGAATTTTAATATTTTATGGAACAGGCGGATTTAAAAACAAAATAAAATTTTAAGGGGGTAATTATGTTGGAAATTTTACAAAAAGGGGGACCTGTCATGTATCCCCTCGTTTTATGCTCGATAATTTCGCTGACGATAATAATCGAGCGCCTTATTTTTTGGCTCAGATTAAAAATGGAACGAAATAGAAACGTTTTAAACATAATATTAAGACTGGGGGAGAAGGGTAAATTAAACGAGGCCATAAAGGTATGTAAAGAAACGGACGATACCATAGCCAAGATTCTTCTCGAAGGCATAAAGAATTATAATTACAGTTTTGTCAGCGCGCTTGAAGCCGCGGCAACAAATGAAATAAATATAATGAAAAAATATATGGTGATACTGGATACCATCATATCCCTCGCGCCTCTTTTGGGCATATTCGGAACGGTAACCGGCATTATCATATCCTTCGGCATACTCGGAAAAGGGCCTTTGGTAGACCCGGGCGCCGTTACGGGCGGCATAGCTCAAGCGCTGATTACAACGGCTTCGGGGCTGGTTATAGCCATTTTTACCCTTATCCCGTTTAATTACTTCAACAGCCTTATCGAATCAAATGCGCAGGAAATCGAAAAATATGTCAACGCTTTAGAAATAGCACAGTGGAAATACAAAAAACAAAATGAAAATAAGCCTTAATATAAAAAAACCGAGGATAGAATTAATACCGCTCCTCGACATGATTTTTCTTGTCCTTGTATCTTTTGTATATACGTTTCTTTCGATGACTATTCAAAAAGGCATACCCGTGCGTTTACCTTTCGCGCAAAGCGCAATTGAGGATAAAAAAGAGTATCTTATCGTTACGATCACCGAAGAAAACATTATATATATAAATAAAAATCGGGTAGTTTCTCAGGATTTAATTACCGAGCTTAAAAAATATAAAAATATAAATCCCGAAATCAAGGTATTTCTAAATGCGGATAAAAATGTTATTTACGATAAAGTTATAGAGATTCTCGATTCAATCAGGCAATCCGGCATAGAAAAGGTCTCTCTTGAGACATCCATTTATAATGAACAATAATTTCTTTATATCTTCTTTTTTATCGATTTTTATCCACGCTTTATTTCTCTTTTTTCCCGCTAATCTTTTTCCTGTAAAAATGGCGGATATCGACATTGATATAATAAAAGCCCCCACAAGTATCGAAATATCCATAGCCCGGCCAATATCGCAAATAAAAGTAGAGACAAAAAAAATAGAGGGCGTTTCGATAAAAGATGAAATCACGCCGCCTGAAGAGAAAGCTATCAACGCAATCCCGGCAATCGGGGCGTTAACCAGGCAAATCTCTTCGCTCATGGTAAATAGGCCCCCTCGATATCCAAGGCTTGCCCGAATCAACGGGTGGGAGGGGGAAGTTACCCTGATCGCGAATATAGATAACAAAGGAGAGGTTACAAGCGTGAGCATATTTTCAAGCTCCGGTTTTTATATTCTTGATGAAGCGGCAAAAAAAGCTATAACCGGGTGGCGCTTCAGAAACATCCCCAAATCCATTAAAGTCAAGATTCCCGTAAAATTCATTCTTGCCGGGGGCCCAGCCGAGTAACGCCTGAAAAACGACTTGACAAACCCCGAGATTCGTGATATACTTAACTATGTGAATAGTTAAGAAACGAAACTATTTAGAAAGTTAACAAAAGGAGCTTAACATGCAGGTCAATGAATTCGCAAAAGAGGTGCTTAGCATCTTTCCGTCTATCCATGGCAAGGTACTCAAGGGGCAGCCGGCGGTACTCAAGGAAGGCAAAATAACCCTCTCGCAAATGCTGCTTTTGGAACTGGTGCACGCAAAAAGGGAATGCAAGATGAGCGACGTTTCAAAGATTCTTGGTGTAACAAAAAGCGCTATTACGGGCATTACGGACAGGTTGCTGAAAATGGGGTTTTTACGCAGGGCCCGGCTACAAACAGACAGGAGAATTGTTAAAATAAGGCTGACGCCGAAAGGCATTAATATAGCGAATAAGCTCAAAAATTATAAACTTAAAATGATTCGCCGGCTTTTTGCGACTATCAGCCAAAAAGAAAGAGCGCAGTATCTCCATATTTTAAAAAAGATCCAGAAAAATATTCAGAAAAAAGGAAGCAGGCCCCATGGATAAAATGCCTCGGTTAATAACCTTGAGTATTTTATTAATAGCTATTTTTTACAATACCGCTCTTTTCGGAGAAGAAGAGATGCGGCTTTCGCTTTCCGACTGCCTTGATATCGGCCTGGCGAATAATCTGGATATAAAAATCGCTAAAATAGAATCAAAAATAAAAAAATTTGATATCCCGATCGCCATATCTGTATTTGATACAATATTGGAAGGGGAAATAAGCTATACCGATGATGAGCGCGCTGCATCCAGCACCTTTGCCGGGACAGAAAACCTTACGGCAAATTATGAAATAAGCGCTACAAAAAAAATGCCGACCGGTACCGAGCTTACCGTTGATTATTCAAATACGAGAAACTGGACGGATTCAATCTATGTCACCGATAACCCGCTGCACACGGCGGAATTATCTTTAACATTGGAACAACCCGTGCTTAAAAATATTTTTGGATATATTGACAGGGGAGACGTAAAACTTTCAAAAATCGAGGCCGAGCAGGCCGGCCTGAAAGCATTAAGCCGGATAGAAGACAGCGTCGCGGACATCGAAAAATCATACTGGAATCTTGTATTTACCTACCAGAACGTGGCATTGAGAGAACGTCTTTTAAAACAAGCCCGGAGGTTATATGGCATATTTAAAGAACATTTAAAAACAGGGTTTGTCGAAATAAACGAACTTTATGAAACCGAAGCCAATGTGCGCATCAGAAAAACGGAACTGGCGATTGCCGAAAATAACCTGAAAGACGCGAGCAACCGGCTCAAGCTTTTGCTAAACATAGAAGGCGCGGCTTTGATATTACCGAAAAACAAGTTGGCTCACCTGGAAAAAAAAGCCGATTTCGGGCAGTCCCTGAATGACGCGTTTATTGCAAATCGAGATTACCGGGTAGAGAAAAAAGCGCTTGCTTCTAAAAAAATAAAATTAAAAATGAAGAGAAACAGCCTCTGGCCCGAAGTCGACCTTGTCGGCACCTTTGCGCTCAACGGGATTGACAGAAAATTTGAAAAGGCGCAAAGAAGGCTTACCACCGACAAGCACACTTATTATTATGCCGGCGTGGAATTCAGCATACCGTTTGAAAACCGCGAAGCGCGCGGCGAATACAACAAGGCGAAACTCGAAAAAGAAAAAGCCATACTCAAGCTCCTGCAGGTTGAAAAAAATGTAATCAATGACATTGACGAAAAAGTAAGAAAAGTTAACCTCAACCTTGAAAACGCAAAGCGCTGGGCAAAGATCAGAGAAATACAAGCTTTAAAATTCGAGGAAGAAGAAAAGAAGCTGAAATACGGCCGCTCTAACAGTAAAACGCTTATCGATTACCAGAACGACCTCACGCTTGCGACAATTAACGAATATGATGCCTTATTGCAATATTATTCGTCTCTCATAGACCTGGAGAATGCAAAAGACATGCTATTAGAAAAGGCAGGTGTATTATTATGAAAATTTCCGAATTTTCCGTAAAAAATTCTTTGTTCATAAACCTGCTTTCCATATTTTTTATCCTGGTAGGGTTCCTGGCTATTTTCAATCTCAATAAAGAGGTCTTCCCGAATGTTCCATTTGATATTGCCCAGATAAGCATAATGTATCCCGGGGCCACGTCCGAAGACATTGAAAAATTAATCACTACCCCCATAGAGAAAGAATTGAAAGAAGTAGATGATATTGAGGAAATAAGGTCTGTTTCGAGCAATAATATATCAACAATCTATATAAAAATGAACCCCGACGCAAAGGACAAGAATAAAATCGTCAACGACGTGCAGAGGGCGGTGGATAAAGTCAGGGACTTGCCGGCTGATTCTGAAGACCCGGTTGTTGAAGAGATAAACATGAAACTTATACCCGTTATAGAAGTTGCCCTGAGCGGCGCCGAGAACGAGTTCGAGCTCCAGAACTATGCCGAGGGATTGGAAGGCCTGATCCTGAATCTACCGGAAGTTGCGCGAATACGGAGAAAAGGATGGCGTAATAGGGAGGTATGGGTAGAGGTGCACCCTGAAAAGTTAAGAGAGTATTACATATCGCTGGAAGAAATTATGCTTGCCCTAAAGACGAGAAACCTGAATCTTCCGGCCGGGACAATGAGGGGCAAGGAAAACGAATACATCATAAGGACAAGCGGCGAATTTTTAACAACCGGTGAGATAGAGGAAACTATTATACGCGCCAGCGACATTGGAAACTGGCTTAAAATAAAGGATGTCGCGCGCGTTGTAGACCAGTTTGAGGATGAGAATGAAATGACGAAATCTTTCGGAAACCGCGCGATAAATCTGGTCATATCAAAGAAAGAGAAGGCCGATGCGATTAAGTTGGTGGATAAAGTAAAAAATATTATAGCAAGCTTCAAAAAAACTATCCCGAAAAATGTGCGTATTTATACGCTTAATGACATGTCTTTTTACATAACAAGAAGATTGAATGTTCTTAAGAATAACGGGATTGTCGGCGTAATACTGGTTATGGTTATTTTACGAATATTCCTGACAAGACGGGTAGCGTTTTTTACGGCCATTGGTATTCCGATAGCATTTTCGATAACGCTGGGATACATGCTTGCAAGCGGCATGAGCATAAACATGATGACAATGTTCGGGCTTATCATTGTGCTGGGCATGATAGTGGATGACGGCATAATTATAGCGGAGAACTCATATAGATATATGGAGAGCGGCATGCCGCCGCGCGAAGCCGCAATAAGAGGGACCGAAGAAGTCATTCCGGCCGTAACCACGACTATAATTACAACTATCGTTGCCTTTTTACCACTGGCTTTCATGACAGGCATCATCGGCAGATTTATGAAATCCATACCTATAGTTGTCATAGTCGCGCTCTTGGCTTCGCTCCTGGAGGCCTTTATCATACTTCCTTCTCACTTAGCGGATTTTGTAAAACCGCGAAAAAAAGATTTAAAAGATAAGGAAGAAGCTCACTGGTTTCAAAGCGTAATCACGTTTTACACAAAAACAATAAAGAAAGCTATAGCGCACCGATATAAGACAATAGCGGCTTTTATTATGACGGTAATAATATTATTCGTCTTTACGAAGATGTTTCTGAAGGTGGTTGCGTTCCCGCATAAAGGCATAGAAGAATTTTACATAAGAGCCGAAGCGCCTGTCGGAACGAGCCTCACCAAGACAGCCGCCCTTTCTCTGCAACTGGAAAAGATGGTCGAAACATTACCCGATAACGAGCTCGATAGTTATGTAACTACGGTGGGCAATATATTTGAAGGCAGGACCCTTGACCCGTATGCGCGAAGAGGCAGCCATCTTGTCCAGGTCAATGTATATCTTACCCCCGAAATAGAGCGCAAACGAGAGGCATCTGCGATTATTGATTCATTGCGGGATAAAGCAGGCGAGATTAAGGGCTTTGAAAAAATCGGTTTTGAACAGGTGAGAGGCGGCCCCCCGACAGGAAAGGCGATTGACATCAAAATAAAAGGCGACGATTACGCAATGCTTAACGAGATAGCCCGGAAATACATAGGATACTTGAAATCCTTAAAAGGAGTAACGGATATCGATACCGATTATAAGTTCGGAAAAGAAGAAATTACCGTTGAAGTTAACAAAAACAAAGCGACAGCCGCATCGCTTACCACGCAGGATATAGCCGAAGGCGTAAGAAATGCGGTCGCAGGGGGGCTCGCCACTTCTATAAAACAGGTAAAGGCAGAGGAAGAAATAGATATCCTGGTGCGTTTTCCTAAAGGATATAGAGAAGATACATCGGTATTTGAAAAGATAGTTATACCGAATAAATTCGGAAAGCTTATCAACCTGAAGGACGTAGCAGCGTTTAAAAAGCAGAAAAAATTAGAATCCTATAAACATCTGGACGGTAAGCGGGCGCTACGCGTAACGGCCCTGGTAGATGAAAAAAACATAACTTCGGTGAAGGCAAATGCGCTTATCCGCAAAAAATTCGAAAATATCGAAAATGACTATCTTGGTTATACAATAATATACGGGGGCGAAGAGAAAGATACCCAGGAATCCTTCGGCAATCTTTTTAAGGCATTTATGGTGGCCTTTTTTATGATATTCCTGATACTGGCTACTAAATTCAATTCCCTCGTTCAGCCAGTTATTATTATGCTCGCTATAGTATTCGGCATCTTCGGCGCTCTCCTCGCCTTGATTATCCATAATATGGAATTTAGCTTTATGGCATTCCTGGGCATCGTTGGGCTCGTAGGTGTAGTTGTCAACGATTCTATCGTGTTGGTCGACTTTATAAACAGGCTACGCATGCAGGGCAAGGAAAGGAGAGAATCGATAATCGAAGCGGGAAGGTTAAGATTGCGGCCTGTAATACTTACCACCGTGACTACATTTTTCGCGCTTGCGCCCGTTGCCTACGGTATCGGGGGGCTCGACCCATTCCTGCAACCAGCGGCGCTGACATTAAGCTGGGGGCTTTTATTTGCCACTTTCCTTACGCTCATATTTATTCCCTGCGTTTATGCAACGGTAGACGATATTACCTTGCGCATCGCTCATCATGCGACCGTAATCAGAAACAAAAGAAACAACGCAAAGGAATAAAGTTGGTATTTGTTTTCTTGACTTAAGGATTGTTTCCGATATAATTAAAGCATGAAGACATCCGCAAAGGGGATTATTTTATTTTTAGTATTAGTTTTTTTTATACTCTCCTTATATAGCTGGAAGGCAAAGATTCTCTTCAACCCCGACGAATTATTTTATTATAAAAGCAGCCAGACTTTCTCCGAACTCAAAGACCTGTATGCCCCGAAATATTACGGCGAACACCGGTTTCAGAAACCACCTCTTTTTTACCTATCCGTTTTTCTTTTCTTCAAACTTTTTGGCGTAAATTGGTTTTCGGCCAGGCTGGTTACGATATTTTCGAGCATTCTTGTTCTCGTCATGACTTATTTATTAGGGCTAAAGATGTTTGACCGGAAAAAAGCGTTCTTCGGTACAGCGGTTCTTGCTACATCAATACTATTTTTCAGGTTCGGGCGCATCGCTTTACCTGAAATGACTTTTGTTTTTTTTATGACCGCGGCTGTTTATTTTGCCTATAGCGCTTTTTTAGAAAATAAACGCAAATTTTTTTATCTGTCTTTTTTATTCATGGGCATAGGGTCGCTGGTAAAAGGGCCGGTTGCATTTTTAATACCGGGGCTGACTATTCTTATCTTTCAGATTATAAATAGAAAAAAGGTTCCTTCGCTATCCATTCCGTGGATAGGGGGAGTTTTTATTATTTTGGGATTAAATCTGTTGTGGCTTATCCCGACTTTTCTGATATACGGGAAGAGCTTTCTGCATATGGCAACTTTTGAATTAGGCAATAAATTAAGAGAGAATATTCATTTTTACAATATCGGAGAGCAGGCTTGGCATTACTTTCAAAAATTTTCTTTTTATATACCCGTTATTTTCGCGCTATATTTGCCGTGGTCGATTTTGGAACCGATTGCTCTTGTCATTGCGCGTAAAAGGCTTGAAAAAAAATTATATTTTACGCAACGCAGCTTTCTCCTTATCTGGTTTATGACGGGATTTTTGCTTTTTACGGCCGTCTCGACAAAAAGATACCATTATGTTTTATCACTTTTTCCCGCGCTTTCTCTATACCTTATATCATTTTTTAATTTTGAAAAAGGGTATATAAAAAAGGTGTTCCAAGGCCTTCTGTCAATGCATATCGCGGGTTATCTCTTTACAGTGATACTTATATTTCCCTTGCTCTCTATCGATGGCGTAGATCGCCTGTCAACAAAGTTAGCAACGGTTTTAAAAACAAGAGATGCCCCGGTGGCTGTCTCCTGGAGATTGGACCCTCAAGAAATCGAGCTCTATATCAACCGGCGTGTATTTGTAATGTGGGAATCACATCTTGCCAATTGGCGGAGGGGCGGTGGACCCAAAATTGGCCATATTATTCCAAAATCAAAAAAAGACGCGGGCCCTTTTTATCTCATGTTGGCCAGGGAAGAATATGATCGATTTGTCAGCAAAACGCATCCTTCCGTAAAGGGAGCCGCGAAAAGCCCCGTTGATTACTCTAAATTATCTGAAGATTGGCGCTGGAGAAAAACTATAAAATTTAAAAATTTCTTTGACGGCCTCTTAAAAAATCCTAAAATGGTAAAAAGCCATTTTAAAGACGGTTTTCAGGAGGAGGTATTGTTGCTTCTTGTATGGAGAAAATAATATGAAAGGGAAGATTGCTTATTCCGTAATTATCCCCTTCTACAACGAAGATTCATCTGTCGAAGAACTTCTGGGAATGGTTACAAAAATTCTGGACAATTTAAATGAGCCCTATGAAATTCTTGCAGTGAACGACGGCTCTACCGACGATACGCTGCGGAAGTTAGAAAAAATGCGGGGCGTGAATTCAGCTGTTATTCCCATCAATTTTTCTTCCAGGAAAGGACAGACATCATGTTTGCTTGAGGGCTTCCGCAGGGCAAGCGGCCACACTATAATTTCTATGGATGGGGACTTTCAGGATGACCCGGCGGAAATCCCGTCAATGCTCGAGGCATTCAGGAGGAGCCGGGCAGACACCGTTTGCGGCTGGCGAAGGAACCGCAAAAATCCGATTTCCATTTTAATGATTTCAAAACTCGGTAATTTTTTCCAAAGAATATTCTTTAATGTGCCTGTTCACGATATCTCTTGCACCTTCCGGATTTATAAGAGCGCGGCTATTAAAAGCATTGATTTAAAAAGAGAAGGGCTTCATCGTTTTTTACCTTTCTTTTTGAAAAGAGCCGGTTTTTCCCTGGCTGAAAAACAAATTTGCCATAAACCCAGAAAATACGGGTGTTCGAAATATTCTTTTAGAAAAGCAGGACAAACTATAAAAATATTTTTTGGATTACTGTTTAAAAAATATTAAAGGAGAAAAGCTATGAATGGATGGATGATTTTTGGATTTTTAGGGCAATTTTTCTTCGGATCGCGTTTTTTTATTCAATGGATTCTTTCTGAACTAAAAAAAACCAGTTATGTGCCTACGATATTCTGGTATTTAAGCATCTTGGGAGGATTGCTTCTCTTTGTATATGCCCTTCATATAAAAGATCCCGTCTTTATTGTCGGCCATGGTGCCGGGATATTCATTTATTCCCGGAATATAGCCTTAATCAGGAAAAAAAAGTGATATTCAAATATGTCGGGAAAATCGTTTCTACGGGTAATTTTATCCGTTGATATTATTGTTATAATCGTTGCGCTGGCCCTCGGAAAAGCCCCTCATCAATATTTCGAAGAGGGGGGATTTATAACTTATTTTTCTTTTTTTCAGCTTCTGGCTATCTCCGTGCTGTCGTGGCGGATTTTTACCGTGAGAAAGGGTGGGCTCCGAACGAAATTCTGGAATAAAACATTTTTTATATGGTTGATTATAGCTGTACTGTGTATATACTTATCGCTGGACGAAGTTTTCATGATTCATGAAAATATCGACTTTCTTATCCATCGGGGCTTTAAGATCCGGGAGACAAGTATTACTGATAGGATTGACGATTTCATTGTCGGATGTTATGCCCTATTTGCTTTAATAATCCTTTATTTCTATAGAGAGGAATTCAAAAAACATAGGAAGGTTCTTCCGATTTTAAAAACCGCTTTTATCTTTATATTTTTTATGGTGGCTATGGATATGCTAACGAACAGGAATGACTATCTTAGTACGATGTTTGCGAATTCCGGTCTTGCCAAAAATATCTGGTCATGGTCAAGCGCTTTTGAGGACATGTTAAAGATAATCGCCGAAGGGATGCTTGTCGGGGTATTCTATTACTGTCTTGAAACCGCAAAACAAACAGGCCCTGAATCCCCGTAAAAATCAAAAAAACGGATATCTATGCGGAAATACGCTAACTTTAGCTTTGTTCTTATCATTACTTTTTTACTGTTAATCGTACCTGCCTTAGCCAACTCACATGCAAAAATCACAAAAGAAGTTCTTGAAAACGGCCTGACGGTACTAATAAAAGAAGAGCGCTCTCATCCGTTGGTTACCATCCAGGTAACCGTAGATGCGGGGTTGTCTTCGGAAGGCGTTTACGGCGGCACCGGGATATCTCATTTTATCGAGCATATGATTTTCAAGGGAACTCCGACAAGGAAGCCGGGCGACATAGAAAAAGAAGTTAAGTCCTATGGCGGTGAAATTAATGGCTGGACAGGCTTAGATAGCGCCGGTTATTCCATAACGATACCGAAAGAATACGCCCGGGAAGCCCTTCTACTTATGGAGGATGTTATTTTCCGCCCTGCGTTTGACACCGCCGAACTGGAAAAGGAAAGGCAGGTTATATTAAAAGAGATAAAACTAAACCGGGATGATCCCACAAGGCGCGTTATGAAAGAGCTCTGGCAGGCCTCTTTCCTGGAGCATCCTTACAAATTGCCCCTGATAGGATATGAGACCCTCTTTAAAGAACTAAAAAGAGACGACCTCATAAATTACCATTCGTTACATTATACCCCTAACAATATGATATTGGCTGTTGCCGGAGATATTGATAAAGATAAGATACTTAATAATATAAAATCCGGATTCGGGAAATATAAAAGAAAAAGGGCCCTCCCCGCGGCAGTACCCCTTGAACCTCAACAAAATTCTTTACGTGAATCAAAGGGATTTGCCCAAATAAACCTGGGATATATCGCCATGGCTTATCACACCGTAGAATTATCCTCTAATGACCTTTATGCCCTGGATGTGCTGGGCATAATACTCGGTGACTGGGACGGCTCGCGTCTTAACAAAAGATTGGTTAAAGATAATCAGCTACTTTATACAGTAAGTTCTTTTAACTATACCCCGAAATACCCCGGGCTTTTTATTATCTACGGGGTAGGCGATTACGAGAAATTGGAAGGCGCTAAGGCGCAAATTTTAAGAGAGATTGCGAAAATAAGGGTTGACGGAATAGAAAAAAGCGAATTAGACGCGGCCAAAAACATAGTTATTTCAAGCTATATAAATTCGTTAGAGACGACCGCGGGCATGGTGAAAGCCATATCGCAAAGCGAATTTCTGGCAGGCGACCCCGCCTTTTTCGAGAAATATGTCGAGAATGTAAAGAAAATCGATGAGGAAGCCATAACCCGGGTGGCGAAAAAATATTTAGGCGAAAATAATTTGACTGTTTCCTATTTATGCCCGGCCGGGGATGCGGCTGTCGGAGAGAGACCCGTTCCCGTCGAACCCGCGAAAGGACCGCAGCGAGTGGAGCTATCCAACGGGATACGCCTGATTCTAAAAGAAGACCGCAGGATCCCTAAGGTATCTTTGGTATACGCTTTTCTCGGAGGCGTAAGAGCGGAAACAGAAAAAAATAACGGTATCTCAAATTTAACAAGCGCCATGCTTCTTAAAGGGACGAAAAAGCGAAAGGAAGGCCAGATTAAGGCCTTCATGGAAAGCCGGGGAGGCCAAATTTCGCATTTCAGCGGAAAGAATTCCTTCGGTGTATCTTTGGATTTTTTAAGCGGGAATATATATGACGCGTTAGATATACTCGAAGATGTCATAGAAAATCCGTCCTTTCCCGAAGAAGAACTGAAAAAAGAAAAAGAAAAACTATATGCCGCCATAAAAGCCGAGGACGACGACGTATATAGCACGGGTTTTCTAAAATTAAAAAAAGCGCTCTTCGGAAGTTATCCGTATGGTTTAAGGCTTATCGGCCAGGTCGATTCATTAAAGGGGATAAGCAGAAAAGATATCAAAGATTTCTACAAGAAGTTTTCTGCCCCGAACAATATGGTAATTTCGGTCGTAGGCGACTTTGAACCGCAAAAAATGCGCCGCGAGATAGAAAAACGTTTTTCGGATATAGATAAAATACCTTTTAAATTAAAAACAGTAAAGCTTCCCGCCCTTGTCGGCATTAACGAAGTAGAGCATGATATGCCGCGGGAACAGTCGCTTATATTGGTTGGATTTAGGGGCTCGACCCTTAAAAGCCGGGACAGATTCTATCTCGAGGTCTTAAGTTCCGTGCTCTCCGGAGAGAATGGCCGGCTCTATCAATCGATAAGGAATGAATTGGGCCTGTCATACGCGTTAGGAACATTTTCCGCGCCGGGGGTGGATAGCGGTTTCTTCGCATCATACGTTGCGACGGACCAGGCCCACCTGCGCGAGGCAAGGAACATTTTGCTAAAAGAACTGCGAGAGGCAGGCGCAATCTCCGAAGAAGAAATCAAACTTGCCAAGAAAGCCCTTATCGGCAGGCACAAAATAGCCCTGCAATCCTATAAAGCGCTTGCTTACAAAATGGCTCTCGATGAACTTTACGGCATAGGTTATAATGCCTATGAGGATTATGCTCAATCCGTCTCAGATGTAACAAGGGCTGAGGTCGTTAAGGCCTCGAAAAAATATATAGATTTAGAAAACTTTGCGCTCGTTGCCATCTCAGGCGAAGAATAGTTGCCCGGTGGAATTTTACGTGGTATAATATAAGCAAATGATACGCAAACCCGTTGTTGCAGGCCAATTTTATACGGCAGACCAAGCCATGTTAACTAAAGAGGTAGAAGGGTTTGTTGCTCAAAAAAAAGAGACGCTCGATGCAAAGGGCGTTGTCTCTCCGCATGCCGGCTATATCTATTCCGGGCCCGTAGCGGGGGAGGTGCTTTCCTCCATAAAACCCAAACCTACCTATATAATTCTCGGCCCGAACCACAGCGGTTACGGAAAGCCCTTCGGGCTGGATTCGGAAAGAACCTGGAAAACGCCCCTGGGAGAGGTTGAAGTTAACAAAGAATTGGGGCAGGCTATTCTGAAACATTCTCAACATATAGAAAAGGACTCTTTATGCCACGATTACGAGCATTCCATAGAGGTCCAGCTTCCTTTTTTGCAATATTTAAATAAAGATTTCGATTTTGTCCCGGTAGTAATTTCTTACGCGGATAGAAAAATTTATGCAGATATCGGAAAAGGGCTTGCCGCGGCGGTAAAGGATTTAAAAAAAGATATCACGATTATAGCCTCCAGCGATATGACTCATTACGAACCGCATGAGCAAGCGAAAAAAAAGGATATGATGGCGATAGAAAAAATATTGGCGCTGGATATAGATGGTTTTTTAGACACGATAGAGAAATATAGCATTAGCATGTGCGGCTTTGCCCCGGCGGCCATTATGATGCAGGCGGCTATTGAGCTGGGTGCTAAAAAGGCTAAGCTTATAAAATACAATACCAGCGGCGATGCATCCGGCGATTACTCCGCGGTTGTAGGGTATGCAGGTATAGCGGTATATTAAAAAAGGCAACCTTAGAGGTTAAACTAATGGCTATGTTCAAAAAACGAAAAATTGCATTAGCGCTCGGCGGCGGCGCCGCCAGGGGCATTGCCAACATCGGCGCTTTAAAAGTATTGGAACGCGAACGTATCCCTATAGACCTGATTATAGGTTCGAGTATCGGCGGCCTGATAGGGGCGAGCTACGCCCTGGGCGTGCCTACTTACCGGATGGAAGAGGCGGCCCTGAAATTTTCCGTGGATGAATTGACTGATTTTGCCATATCAAAAAACTCCTTAGTGAAAGGGGAGAAACTCAAAAAGATAATCGAGGAATTTACGGACAAAAAGGGCTTTAAGGACGCTCGTATACCCTTCGCCATAACTACGACCGACATCGAAACAGGCGAAGAGCTTGTCTACACGAAGGGGCCTCTGCAAAAAATTATCCAGGCAAGTTGTTCGTGGCCGGGAATCTTCCCGCCCGTCATAATAGAGGGAAGAAAACTCGGCGATGGCGGCATACGAAACAGCATACCCGTAAAGATGGCAAAACCCCTCGGCGCCACACACGTCATAGCCGTTGAAATCGGCTTCTGCGTCAAAAGCGGTAAAATCGATAATTTATTCCAGATGTTTATGCAATCTATCCAGATTCTCGGCGAAGAGCTGGATTCCTATCAGTCAATGCAGGCGGATGTTATCATCAAACCGAAACTGCACAACTTAGACCAGTTCGCCTTCGATCGCGCCAAAGAGGCGGTGCAAGACGGCGAACAAGCGGCAAAAAAAGCTATTCCCGAGATAAAAAGAAAGTTAAAATTAAATTTTAATTTATGGAAGTAATAATAATTGTATTGCTCATAGCCCTTGCCGGTTTTGTTATTGCCGCATTATTTAGAATGCCGTCTATCATGTATAAAACTATCGAAAGCGCCCGCAGGGAAGTGGAAATGTCTAAAAATGTAATATCAGACCATGCCATAAAGACCCTCGACACCATAAGGAGCATGGGAATCACATTGGAAAAGATGCTGCAGCAACAGAAGGAAGCGCAGGAGCTCGGAAATTCGCTCAAATATCTTCTTCAAACCCCGAAGTTAAGGGGTAGCTACGGCGAGGAAGTGCTGGAAGAAATGCTCGACAGGATATTGCCCAAGGGCGTCTGGGAAAAACAGTTTTCCATAGAGGGGGGAGAAAGGGTTGACGCGGTTGTAAAATATAAGGACGTTGCCATTCCTATCGACGCAAAGTTTCCCAGGGAAATTTATGAAAAATACCTGAATGCCCAAGGAGACGAAGAGAAAACGCGCAACTGGAAATTATACGAGGACGGCATGAAGGTGCAGATAAACTCCATAAGGAATAAATATATAAAGCCCCACAAGGGCACATCGGATTTTGCGCTTATGTTCATTCCCTCGGAATCCATCTACTACGAAACGATCGCGGAAAAAAACCATTTCGGCGAGCCCTGCCAAATTTATGAATACGCGCGCAATAATAAAGTTATGCCGGTAAGCCCCAATACCTTTTATGCATTTTTGCAGATTCTAATACTGGGCATCCGTAATCTCGATATTATAAAAAGCGCTAAAAAATTCCAGCAAGCGCTGATAAAAATAGAAAGAAATTTTAAGCATTTCTACAAAAACTACGGAGAAATAGGTTCTTGCCTTAATAAGGCCCAGAACGCCTTTAAGGTAGGGGATACCCATATAAAACGCTTCAAGAATAATATCGAATCCACGCTAAAACTCGACCTGCCGGAAACTTCCCAAATAGAGGAGAGATAAAAAGTGAGTTTCGAGTGACAAAAATTTGACAATATATATATATATGAAAGATATACTTTATATCGAAAATGAACTCTGTAAACCCCAAAAAATTAGCGTTAGCTATATTTTAAACAAAGGCAAAGTAACGAGTAGCGCACCCTTAAGGGTGCGCTACTACTCTGTCTATGATAAACATGATAAAGAAGACAGGACTAGTATAGGGAGTTTTAAATTGGAATGAAACGAATAATACTACTTACTATATCGATTCTATTTTGTTTTACACAAATTACCTACGCAGAACTTCACACCAACATGTCTGCGGATGTGGTGGTAGGGCAAGCTGATTTTACATCTAATTCAATCAATCAGACAGGAAGCACAACTGTAGCAGGAGCGAATACACTTTATGCTTCACAAAGTGCCTTCTCAGACGGTAAACGTTTATTTATTGCTGATCAGTACAACAACCGCGTCCTCATCTATAACTCTATCCCTACCTCTAACAACG
>CP070780.1:281685-289822 GCA_020346285.1 Candidatus Omnitrophota bacterium
GGGAACGGAGGCCCTTTATATATCGCTTTTGGCCTGCGACATACAGCCGGGGGATGAAGTAATAACAGTAGCGAACGCCGGCGTTCCGACAGTTTGCGCCATTACCTTGACAGGCGCGAAACCGGTATTCGCTGACATAAAACCGGAGAGTTATACAATAGATGTTTCTAAGATATAAGAAAAGATAACCCGGAAGACAAGAGTAGTAGTGCCTGTTCATCTGTACGGCCAGTGTGCCGACATGGATCCGATACTGGAAATAGCGAAAAGACACAATTTGAAGGTAGTGGAGGATGCTTGCCAGGCGCACGGTGCGACATACAGAAACAGGCGCGCCGGCTCCATGGCTCATATGGGATGCTTCAGTTTTTATCCCACCAAAAATTTAGGTGGCTACGGTGATGGAGGAATGATAATTACACGCGACAGGATGCTTGCAGAAAAAGCCAGGTCTCTTCGGAATTACGGTGAGATAAGCCGGTATCGCAATAGCTTGAGGGGGATAAATAGCCGTTTAGACGAAATTCAGGCAGCTATTCTCAGGGTGAAATTGGAATATCTGGACATCTGGAACAGGAGACGTTTCGAAATAGCCGACATGTATAATAAAAACATCATTAGCAATCTCATTACTAAACCGGCGAAAATGGAATATGGTACCCATGTCTACCATCTGTATGTAATACGCTGCGCGTATAGGGATGAACTCCGGGAATACCTTAAAGATAGTGGAATAGAAACACTTGTCCATTATCCTACGCCTGCATATTCAGAAAAAGCGGGAAGAGGCCTGTCCCCGCATGGGCTCGCAACAACCGAAGAATATTCAAAAAGGGTTCTTTCCCTGCCGCTATATCCTGCGATAAGAGACGAAGAGATTTATCGGGTTTGTGAAGCGATAAATAAATTTAAGAAAGGTAGCTTAAAAAATGAAGATAATTGATGAAAAAGGAAGGCTGTTGGGAAAGATAAATATCGTTGATTTTTCGATTATTCTACTTTTTTTAATAATCATTCCCGCTTTCTTTTATATATATGATGTTTTGGGTAAAAAGCCCACGAGGGTTCCGCATACGTGGGTTAAAGTCGAAGTCGTAACGTTTATCATACCGGAAATCGCCGAACTTTTTAAGCCCGGTGATCTTTCGTATGATGCGTTCGGAGACCCAGATGGGAGATTGCTTAAGATTCTCAAAAAGGATCACACATATTCTAACAAGATTAAAGCTGCCATGCCCAACAGGTATAGACACAGAATGCCTGTATTCTTAGAAATGGAATTATGGTGTGATAGAAGCGTTAAAGCTAATCGGTGGTATTATCGGCGGAAGCCGCTTACTGTCAACTTGGAGGGGGTTGGTTTCGATTTTGAAGCCGGCAAATACGATGTGAGATGTTTCGCGATAAAAATTAAGGATTGATTTTAGAAAATATGGGACAGAGAATCGAGGATTTTGTAAAAGAAAGTAGGATAGTCGCTTTTTTCGCGAATTTCGACAAGAATCTTCTAAAATTTTTCTATGAGAGCGGTGTTTATAAATGCTTTTTAAAAATTAATGTTTTTTTCAAGGATGTTTTTTTAAAAAATACGAATAAAAGCATAATTCTTATTTCGATAAAAAAAATTATCAAGAATATACACCACAGAGATATAGGCCTTTTTGTTCTTTTGGTTACATTATTCAACACACTGGCGATGATTGTGCTGAAAAAAGAAATCGATATATTTTCAATCTCTGCGAGGATGTTTTTTCTAATTTTAGGTATATTTTTAGTTTTTAAAAGAAAATAATATGTGTGGAATATGCGGATTTGTTAAGAATAACGGTAGAATAGCACCTGGTATAGTAGAGAAGATGCTCATGCCAATGAAGCATCGCGGGCCGGATGACGAGGGTATTTTTAAGGATGATACAAGCCCTTTCTCGGCTTTGGGCCACTGCAGGTTGAGCATCATAGATTTGGAGGCCGGCCATCAGCCCATGTCGGATGATTCAAACAGATATGTGTGCGTCCACAACGGAGAGATTTATAATTTTCTGGATTTGCGAGAGAGCCTTGAAAAAAAAGGATATAAGTTTAGAACAAAATCCGATGCAGAAGTAATAGCCAATATGTATCATGCCCATGATAAAGAATGCGTGGAAAAGTTTAACGGCATGTTTGCATTCGCAATTTGGGATAAAAAAGAAAAGGTACTTTTTGTATGTAGAGATAGAATCGGCATAAAACCGCTTTATTATTACTTTGACGGCAATAATTTTATTTTTTCTTCAAACCTCAAGTCATTTCTCGCGCTTGACTTTGTTAAAAAAGAGATAGACCATGAAGCTTTAACGGAATACCTGCAATATCTTTATATTAACGCCCCCAGGAGCATATTTAAAGAAATTAAAAAACTCGAACCGGGCTCGAGCATCCTTCTTAAAAACGGTAAGATTGCCGTGGAACGATACTGGAATATTGAAGATATCGTGAGCGATAAAAAACCCGCCTTGATAAACGATGAAAAGATATGCATCAATGAGATAAAATTTTTACTACGGGATTCCATAAAAAAACGCCTTATAAGCGATGTGCCGTTAGGTATTTTTCTATCAGGCGGTGTTGATTCGAGTATCATAACGGCGCTTGCCGCCAAGT
This sequence comes from Candidatus Omnitrophota bacterium, assembly GCA_020346285.1. Classification (GTDB taxonomy): domain Bacteria; phylum Omnitrophota; class Gorgyraeia; order JABMRN01; family RBG-13-46-9. Next base: position 284,329 of record CP070780.1, read on the forward strand.
ATTTAACCGGCAAAATAAGGACGTTCAATATCGCCTTCAAGGGAAAAGGTTATTATGATGAGTCGAGATTCGCAAAGAGGGTATCGCGCCTCTTCGGCACCGAACACAAGGAGCTGGAAGTATCCCCGGATTTAAGAATGGACCTCTCGGAAATCGTGGATTTTCTCGATGAGCCATTTGCCGATTCGTCTTTTGTATCGGCTTATTACCTCTCAAAATTTACACGGGAGCACGTTAAGGTAGCCCTTTCCGGGACAGGAGGAGACGATGTTTTCGCCGGATACAGGCGTTATGCGCTTAATAAGGCAATAGATATATTTGACAGGGGGCCGGATTTTGTTAAGAAGGGCTTTTCGTTTATTACTAACAGCATATTTCCGACAAGAAAAAACTATATCGGCGAGAAAGCGCTGCTGGCGAGAAGGTTTTTTTCGGTTTTGAATATCGAAAAAGACAAGAGGCACGATAAGCTGATGAGTTTTATAAGTAGGGATATGCAAAAAGAGCTCCTCTCCACTTCGGCAATAAATACGGATACAAGCACTATGTTGGCGCAGGTCTCAAACCGTTTTATGGACCAGCCCTATGTAAATAAAGCGCTTTATACCGACTTCCTATCATATCTGGCAGGCGATTTATTAACTAAAGAAGACAGGGCAACCATGGCCGTAGGACTGGAAGGGAGGGTCCCTTTTTTAGACCACCGGCTTGTCGAGTATAGCTTTCAGATAGACCCTGAATTAAAGGTAAAGGGCCTGTCTACCAAATATATATTAAAAAGAGCTTTTGAAGATATCTTGCCGAAGGATTTATTACACAGGGAAAAGCATGGATTTGCCTTTCCGATAAGCGAATATTTGCGGGGAGAACTGAAGGATACCGCCAAAGAGATATTATTTTCTGATATTCACAGGTTCTTTAATCAAAATACATTAGAAGATTTGTTTAATAGGCATTTGGATAGAAAAGAAGATTTGGGCCAGCATATATGGGCGCTTCTCGTTTTTAATCTTTGGTACGAAAAGAACATGTCATGAGAAAAATAAAAATACTCAGGATTATAACGCGGCTTAACATAGGCGGGCCGGCTATACATACGACACTTCTTACAAAAGAACTTAATGATAGCGAATTTGAATCAGTACTTCTACATGGGGCAGTTTCAAAAGGCGAGGGCGATATGGAGTATGTCACAAAATTCTGTAACATAAGCTCCATTCACGTACCTCGGCTAAAAAGGAAAATCAACCCTTTTAACGATATTATAGCATTTTGCCGGATTTTTAAATATATCAGACAGTATAAACCCGATATTGTGCATACACATACCGCAAAGGCCGGTTTTATAGGGCGTTTGGCAGCTTTTTTTGCAGGGGTCCCTGTCAAAGTACACACATTCCATGGGCATGTTTTCCATGGATATTTTAATCGTTTCGCTACGCGGTTTTTTATCTTTATAGAAAGGATATTAGCAAAATTTACGGATAGCATTATCGCTATAAGTCAAAGGCAAAGAGAGGAAATAGTAGAGAATTATAGAATAATAAACCCGGAAAGATGTTGCGTTATTAGATTGGGTTTTGATTTGGGTAAATTTTTGAATTTAGAGCAGGGTAAACAAAGGCTTTTTCGGGAGAGGTTCAATTTTAAACAAAATGATATCCTTGTCGGCATGGTGGGCCGGCTTACATCCATAAAAAATCATAAGATGTTTATCGATGTGATTGATTATGTGAATAAAACCGCTGCCGGGGATATAATCGATAAAATCAAATTCATAATAGTGGGCGACGGCGAGATGAAGGATGAACTTTTGGCTTACAGTAGATTTAAGAGATCGGCGGAAAACATATTTTTTACGGGATGGTTTAAAGAGATTGACAAGGTTTATGCCGATTTGGATATCGTTGCGCTTACCTCGATCAATGAAGGCACCCCGGTTTCTCTGATAGAGGCCATGGTCTCTTCAAAACCGGTGATTTCGACCAATGTCGGCGGAGTAAAGGATGCGGTTGGCGAAGCCGGCATTTTGGTAAAGGCAGGCGATTATAAAACTATGGGCGATAAAATATTGGAACTTGCCTCTTCCCCTGAAAAAAGACAAAGTTTGGGCAAGCTCGGCAGAGAGTTTGTAAGGGGCAGGTATTCAAAAGAACGCCTTGTGTCCGAATTGAAAGAACTTTATCGTAACTTAACACGAAGGGCCATTAATGGTTGAGATGCGAGGGATAAGAGGAGAGAAAGAATGAAAGCATTAGTAACAGGCGGGGCAGGTTTTATAGGGAGCCATCTTTCGGAAGCACTGCTTAAGAAGAAATGGAAAGTTTATGTTATCGATAATCTATCCACCGGCAATATAGAAAATATCAGGCATTTAGAAAATTCGAAGTTATTTCATTTCCATATAGACGATGTAACAAATGAAAAAGTGATGAAGCGCTTAATCAAAAAGGTGGATGTCGTATTTCATTTGGCGGCTGCCGTCGGTGTTAAATATATCTTAGATAATCCCCTTGATTCTATCAGGACAAATGTCAGGGGCACGGAAATAGTTCTGGAGCTGGCAAATTCCTTTGGGAAGAAAAAGGTTTTTCTTGCCTCTACATCCGAAATTTACGGAAAAAATAGAGGGGACAGGGCCTCGTTTAAAGAAACGGATGATAGATTGCTGGGTTCCACGACCAGGTGGCGATGGAGCTATTCCTGCACGAAGGCGCTGGATGAATTTTTATCCCTCGCCTATTATAGGGAAAAGAAATTGCCCGTTACGATAGCTAGATTTTTTAATACCTGTGGGCCCCGGCAAACCGGCCGTTACGGCATGGTCATACCGCGTTTTATAAAACAGGCCTTGTTGAATAACCCTATTACCGTATATGGAGACGGGGAACAAACCAGGTGTTTTTTATATATAGATGATGCCATAAAGGCTATTACGGGCCTTGTTGACGAAAAAAAAGCGGTAGGCGAGATTTTCAACATAGGTAACCCCAGGGGTATTTCGATACTGGAACTTGCCAAAAGAATTAAAAAATTCACCAAATCAAAATCCAGAATTGATTTTGTCCCGTACGAAAAAGCGTACGAGAAAGGATTTGAAGACATGCGGCACAGAAAACCCGACATATCAAAGATACAGTCTTTTATAAAATTTTCCCCTAAGGTCGAAATCGATGAACTCTTAAAAAGAACAGTAAAATATTTAGAACGGTAAAAGAATCCGATGGTTACGATACAGGATATATTCGGGGCATTTTTTATAGCGCTTATAATTTCTTATGGCTTTACGCCCCTCGCAAGGCAGATAGCGTTTAAAATAAGATTATTAGACCACCCTAATTCTAAGAAATCCCACGCTCATGCGACACCTCTTTTGGGAGGGCTTTCTATATTTCTGGCATTTTTTACGGCAATTCTCTTTACCACTCATATCAATCGTTTTATTATATGTGGCATTTTAGTGGGTGGCGCAATCCTAATGACACTGGGCATAATAGACGACAAGCTTGGCATGATGCCGGGGATGAAACTTTCGGGCCAGATTTTAGCTGCCCTTATAGCATATAAAATGGGTGTCAGGGTTATTACGTTTGAGGACTATTACGTTAGCATGTTTTTTACGGTTTTCTGGATAGTGGGTATTACGAACGCCTTTAATCTCCTGGATAACTTAAATGGCCTTTCAAGCGGTATTGCCGGAATCTCCGCGATATTTTTTGGAATAATAGCACTCTTGGATTCACAAATTTATATCGCTATCCTTTCATTTGCTTTGGCAGGGGGCTGCTTAGGTTTCCTAAAACATAATTTTCCAAAAGCAAGTATTTTTATGGGAGATTCAGGGAGCATGTTTCTGGGGTTTACATTAGCGTCGATAGCAGTACTGGGAAGCTGGGAAACCGATAAAATAAGTTTATCTTTATCTTTACCGATTCTGGTTTTGGGATACCCGATTTTTGATACGACGCTGGTAACCCTTTTGAGGCTTATAGAGAAGAGGCCCGTTTTTCTGGGTGGGAAAGACCACTCTTCCCACATTTTAGCGTCTTTAAAGTTTAAGAAAAAAAGAGCGGTCTTGGTAATATATGTTGTCTCTATTCTTTTGGGGTTCAGCGCACTTTTAGTGTCGGTATTGCCGCTTGCCATAGCTATATTGATATTTATAATCGTGGTATGTAATATGATAAGTTTTGGCGTGTACCTCGCACTTAAGAGATTAAAAAGTGCCAAAATACGAAGGAAGATATAAAAAGATGAGAAAAGATAAAATCATAGACATTCTAAACAAAACCATAGAATGGTCACTTTACATATTAGTTTTTAGCATACCCTTTTCGAAGACGGCTATTGAGGCTTGTATCTTGGTAGCATCTATTGCATGGATTAGTAAGAAGGTTTTAACGAAGGATTTTAGCCTAAAGAAAACCCCAATAAATACTGCCTTATTCGCCTTTTTTATTATAAGCGCCATATCGATTATAAATGCAGATTTTAAGATGATGGCGATGAGGGCTTTGGTTTCCAAATGCCTGAAGTATATTTTCCTGTATTTTATAGTTATCGAGAGCGTGGATTCCGAAAGAAAATTCAAAAACCTACTTAAGGTGGCTTTTGTATCAGCGGTCATCGTTATGATAGACAGCTATCTGCAGTATTACGTGTTGCACAAAGACATATTCCGGTCTCGCGTCCCTTTTAAATACAGGCAGAATTTTAAAGGAGACTCTTTAGTTTTGGGATTTCCTACGGGCCCGTTTCCTTTTCCGAACGATTTGTCGGCATGGATGCTTATAATTTTACTTCCGGCATTGTCACTTTTTATATGGCAGGTAACAAAGAGAAGTACAAAATTCATTTTGGGTTTATTTTTAGCACCTTTTTTGTTTTTGTTTTACCTGGCAAATACGAGGGCTGCATGGTTCGGGTTTGTTATTTCGTTCTTTGCGCTTATCTTTGTCCGGAAGAGAAAACTACTTACGCTTTTTCTGGTAATGTTTTTAGTGGCTCTCCTTATAATGTTTTTTTTCCTGCCTGGAGAAAGAATGGGCTCTATCTTTGGCTTTTTGAGCTGGTGGGATAGGGTTTATATGTGGCGCATAAGCTGGAACGTATTTATGGAGCACCCTATCATAGGCAACGGAATCAATATGTTTTACGGCAAATTCAAGGAATTCCGCGAAGATAAATACACAGGCCTGTTGGGAAGTTACGCACATAACGGTTTTCTGCAGATCGCAGCCGATATAGGAATAATGGGGTTGGCGATTTTTTTACTGATAATCGGTAAGGTATTGAAACGAGGGTTCACCAGCCGCGCGAACCCCCTCGCCTTAGGCATGGCAGCCGGTTTATCGGCATTTTTGATACATAGCTTCTTCGATACAAATTTACAATCGTTGCCCCTGGCGAGTTTTTTTTGGCTTAGTATGGCACTTTTAATGAGTTTGTAAAAGGTATATGCCGGGAAAATATAAAAAAATACTTATTATAAATA
>CP070780.1:289922-304452 GCA_020346285.1 Candidatus Omnitrophota bacterium
ATGGAAACTAATAGGATTTCACTTGCTATATTAATATCTTCTAAAGAGAAAGAAAAAACTCAAAGAATAAACTTATTATCCGAAGAAACCGAAAAGCTTACTTACAAAATTGAGACAAGGATGACTTCACTCCTCAAAACCGCGGAGCTGGATGTAACGAAAACCCTTGCCAAAGAAGTTGGAACGCAAATCGCTCCGCCTGTTCAAAAATATACAGCATTCGTGACAGACGATTTTATAACCAGCACGGAATATGATAAAGACATTAATACCAGTAGATTTAACCTGGTTAGGCTGCCCCTGCATAAAACTACCGCTATTATCGAACACGTGCTTGGAGAGGTTGCGGCCGGGCGGCTATCCCCTGAAAATATAGTCATACAGTTTTCGAAGAATTTCTGTACCATGAATCATCAAGAAATTCTGGATAAACTGGCCAGGCAGGGTATAAAATTTGTTATCGTGGATACGGAAGGTGTAAAAGATAACGAGTTCAAGCAGCAATATCGTGAAAACATATACAGCATAATGCTGTTAACGCGATTGTTAGACAAAAAATTGAAATCCGAACATCAGGAATTATATAACAAAGCGGTTAAAATACTTACCTATTTAGTCCGTCAACATATAATAGGTACAGGGGACCGAACCGCCCTGGTAAAAGAATGCGTTCAAGCCCTGATATCGGGAACGGCAGGCATTCTTCTACAGCGAATATTAAACGCTATTCCTATAGAGCCCTTCGAGAAGCCCAACAAAGAAACTGTCAGCGCAGTATTGCTATCCGCGTAATTGTCTAATCCTTTATAATCCTTTAGACCGTTTCCGATTCCCCGTTCAACCTGCTACTAATCTCGAGCGTAGAAGTATACCCTACTCTACATTCAGTTTCAGGGACAGGTTGAATTCAAATTCCGAAACGGTCTAAGATCATAAATTAAGATATAAAATAGTTAGATTAAATGCTTGACCTTCGGTATCTAATATGGTATAGTTTGAACACGCGTTATGTTAAACCATAGGAAAGTCAGTAAAAATAAGGAAATAAAAATACTACTAAATATGAGAAAGATAATATCAACCATTTTGATTTTTTGTTTTTTGATGAGTAATACCGGCCTCGCTATTGAGCTGGACGGAAGCAACCCATCCCCATCGATGACTCTCGGAGCTCCCTTAAAAACCGATCCCGATATTCTCTCGGACCAGGAACGCTACGATATGGCGCGAATAGAGTATGCCCTTGAAACACTATTAAGGAGGCATGAAAAAGACGGCCGTGTTACACTTACATATGAGCGGTACTGTGCTATTATAAAGAACCAAGGCATTCCAGAATCAACGATATACCAACCTCGCGATATGCATTTCTTCCTTAGCGAAGCAAAAGCTACAGAACATGGCATATATGTTGTATGCAGAATCAAAGGTCGAGATGATTATCACGTATTTTTTTACCTACAGAAGAAAGATGGCCATTTTCCCATAGAAATATATACAGACAAACAATATAAAGAAACCGACGGTTTTACGAAAGGCTGGCCTCAAAGAAGAGACGAAGATGTGAAATCAATAAAAAGAGACGTGGATCATGAAAAAGGTACGGATTTTGTTTTAAGGTATGCCCATGAACACGGACTTGCTAAAAAACCGTATAAAGGGAATTTTTTTGATTTCAGGGAAGAAGTTAAAAAAATGTTGGAGAAATTAGAAATAACCGTTACTACCCCTGATGGTTTAATGCCGATTGAAGATAGAGAATTTTATTTAGTTAATAGAACCGGGCTTGAAAATATATTCGGGAACGACGGACTAAAAGAGATGTTAAAAACAACTGTCATTGTAGACGGAATACCGCATGAAATGACATGTTACGCGCATTCAAGCAATCACGCCATACACGTCTTCGTTGATGAAGATATTTATCAGGGAAAGAAAACCTTCTTTAATTTTCCTAGAGATTTTGGTTTTTTACCTTCCTATGATGAAACAAGCAGAAAGCCAACATTGTCGGGGCTAAATGATTATAAAATGCATTCAGAATTTGGAGCGCTTCTTCCTTCGCAATTTGTATTACATGGAGCAATCGCATATGAAATTGGCAATATCCTGGGTTATGCTCCTTCCATTTATGAAAGAGAAATCGACGGCGATAAGATAAAGGAAGTGAGTAATCCTGTCTACGAAAGATTATTACAACTTATTAAAGCTAATGATGCATTTTATTCGGCAGAGCAGGCTCCGGAATTAAAACCATTACACGCTACTGTCGTCGATTTGCGTGGCCAGATTAACCGCGATTTTGCATACGGTGACCTGTATTCCGCCATTGATACCGATGAGAAGATAGGTTGGATAAGCCATATCTCTTCTTTAAACATAGGAAAAAGGTTAAACGAAATACGTCAATTGCTTAAAAATAAATCTTTAAACAAAATAAAAGATATTATCGCGGGATTAAAAAGTGATGTTTCCGCGATACATACCATGATATTTGACATAAAATTGCAAATAGAATCACGCGGGCAATCTATATCTAAAGAGGCCATGTCAAAATGGTTTAAAGATAAAGATGCTAAATTTATTATTTTTGATTTATTAAAAGATATAGAAAATAACAGGTCTTTGCTTAGTAATACCACATCAGAAGAAAAAATAAACTCATTATCCCAAAAAATTGAAGAGCTTACTCACAAATTTGGGACAAGAATAAATGCGCTCGTTAAAACCGCGGAGTCGGATGTGACGAAAACCCTTGCCAAAGAAGTCGGAAGGCAAATCGCTCCGCCTGCGCAAAAATACACGCTATTCGTGACAGACGATTTTATAACTAATACGGAATATGATAAAGACGTTAATACCGGTAGATTTAATCTGGTTAGGCTGCCTCTGCATGAAACTACCGCTATTGTCGAACACGTGCTTGAAGAAGTTGCGGCCGGACGATTATCTCCCGAAAATATAGTCATACAGTTTTCGAAGGATTTCTGCAATGTGAATCATAAAAAAATTCTGAATAAACTGACCAGGCAGGGTATAAAATTTGTTATCGTGAATACAGAGGGCATAAAAGGCAATGAGTTCAAGCAGGAATATCGTAAAAACATATACGGCATAATGCTGTTAACGCGATTGTTAGATAAGAAATTAAAATTCGAACATGAAGAGTTATATAACAAAGGGGTTAAAATACTTACCTATTTAGTCCGTCAACATATAACAGGCAAGGGTGACCGAACTGTCCTGGTAAAAGAATGTGTTCAGGCTCTAATAGCGGGAACGGCAGGCGTTCTTCTACAGCGAATATTAAACGCTATTCCCATAGAGCCCTTCGAGAAGCCCAACAAAGAAACCGTCGCTGCAGTATTGCTATCCGCGTAATTGGAGCGCTCGCTTCCAATACGATAGCAAATCCATTTATTTCCTTCAAATATTAAAGATTACGAATCGCGCTATATTTGCACGCTGTTATGCAAGCTCCGCAATCAACGCATTTATCCGAATAAAAAACTACTGTTTTTTGCCTTTCTAACGCGCCGACCGGGCAGGCCTCTACACAACCATCACATTTTGTGCCGCAGCAACTGCTGACGCACTTTCCGTCTTTCCAGCAACATTTGTCGTAATCAATCTTAATCATTTTTTACTCCTCCTTGTTAATGACCATCTCTTATTTAAAAACAAAACCTGTTTCGTTAGACCAGAGCAAAAGGTCTAATTCCTCGAGAGGGATGTTTATCTTTTTAGAAAACTCCCTCATCTTACCTTCTATATCAATATAATTCCTTTTAGTAATCGAGCCGGGTATTTTCTTTATAACGCCGAAGCTCTTCAAATTCTTTAAAATATGGGTATCGAGTATGGCTATATCCTTGCCAAGACCTATGTTTCTTAAAAAATGGCTTGCCTCTTTATAACCCAGGCCCTTTATATTCCTGACCAGCCATTCTCTTGTCTTAAAAATATTACGCGGGTTCAATTTGCTTTTAATATCGAATTTCTTGTTATTCATAAACGCGTTGCTCGCGGCGACAAGATACGCTGCCTTCTTGTTATGGAATCTGGTCAGGCTTTTTAATATATTTTTTATGGCCGGCATGTTATTTTCAAAAAGTAAATTGCGATTTTTGAGGATTCTTACCGCCTCATCGCAATAAACCGCCTTTGACTGCGGCGTCAATATGCAAAAACACAGCTCCGAAAAAAGGTCTTTATCGCCTGCTTTGCGCAGTTTTTTAAAATCCCTCAATCTCTCTTTTATTCGCTTTTTTATTTTATTATATTTCGAAATAAGTTTTTTCATGTTTTTTGCTGCGTTAAATACTTAAAAGCCCGCAGTGTCGCCTTTGCCCCTTCTCCCGCGGCTATTATTATCTGTTTTTCCGGCACATCAGTTACATCGCCTGCGGCAAAAATACCGGGTATATTGGTCTCGTTATAGGAATTTACTTCGATTTCCCCTCTTTTATTCTTCTTCAAATCTTTAGCGAATTCCGAATTGGGGATAAGGCCTACTTCGACAAAAACGCCCCGGACGGCCAGCGTTTTTTCTCCGCCTTTTTCCTTTATTCTAATTCCGGTGACCAGCTTATCTCCGAGAACAGCCTTCACTTCCGCGTTGTTTAAGAGCGTGACTTTTTTAGATTCCCGCACCTTCTCCTGCATAATCTTATCGCCGGTAAGCTGGGCCTTAATATTAACAAGATAGATATGTTTTGCTATTTTTATCAATTGAATAGCGGCGTCTAAGGCGGAATTCCCTCCCCCTATAACCGCTACGTCCTTGCCGGTAAATAAGGGGCCGTCGCACGTAGCGCAATAAGTAAGCCCTCTATTCTTGAATTCCTTTTCACCGGGAACCCCGAGCTCCCTGGAGTGTTTGCCGGAGGCGACTATCGCTGTTTTGGCCTCGTATGCCGCTTTATCGGTCTTAATCGAAACAACGCTGCCCTTCTTTTCAAGCGCTATAACTTCTTCATTTTCCCGTAACCCGACATCGTATTTCTTCATATGCTCTTCGAATTTAGCGGTAAGCTCGGGCCCCGAGATAAATTGATATCCCGTGTAATTTTCTATATCCCCGCTCCAGGCGGTCTGGCCGCCGATATCTTTGCTGATAACCAAAATATTCATTCTTTTACGCACAGCGTATACGCTTGCGGTTATGCCTGCCGGCCCTGCGCCGATAATGATTAAATCGTATAGCATTTTTCTCTCTAAAATATTCTATTCGCTATGATACCCAGGATTATTACCTGCGGGACGGTTATAACCGGGAGCCATATGGCGGTTTTCTTACCGACATTATGCCACAGGAGCCCTATTTCGGTGTAATCGGTAACCACGCCTGCCATAAGGAAAACGAAGGCATTGCCAAGGGCGCCTGTCTGCCTGAATATCTCAAACGCCATCGGCGCGGAGCCCTCGGAGCACACCTCTATTACGGTAGCAAGCGCAAGCGTTACGAAAAGCCCGAGCAACGTCGGGCCCATGTAGTTCTGGAAAAGGCCTGACGGGATATAGGCGCCGGCCAAACTTGCCAATCCCATGCCTATCAGGAGCCACCAGAGCACCATGTTTCCCAAAGACAGCATCCCGCTATATATGCCTTTTATGTCAGTTGCGGAAAACCTGTATCCTTTGAACCTTTGCCTGAAGTCGTTTATTATGGAAAAATCCTTTTCGACGGGAAGAATATTATTATTTACCTCTATAAGCTTTCTTCTTTCCAGGGCCTGAAAAATGAGCCCGGTTATTATCGCTATAACAATAGCCGAAACTATGATATAAAGGGCTTTTAACCCGAAAAATCCTATAAGCATTATCGTAAGAGTCAGGTTAGCCCATGGGCTGGCGAGTAAAAAGGACACCACAGCCGGATTGGACGCCCCCTTTTTGTGAAGCTCTATGGAAAGCGCGAGTATCCCGTGAGAGCACGCGCTCATAAAGAAACCCAGGATTACGGAATAGAAAATCGTCCGTTTTTTCGGCTTTGCAAGGATGTGCGATATGTATTCGCGAGGAACGTAGTAATCTATTATGCCCCCGAGAAAAAATCCCAGTAAAATAGCCCACCATATGGTCTTGAAATACATAAAGAGCGTTTTTCTAAACGGCTCGAGAAAGGGCAAAATATAAGAGAGGAAAACCAGTAACGCCAAAACCGCGCTGACAATCAAGGTTTTGTTCTTATAGAACGGGCCTTTTGGCTGAACAAGGCAAGTCGCGACCTCCTTTTCCGGGACACTGTGCTCCTTCGCAAATTTTCTCAGGCAGTGTTCGCTGCAGAAAAAATAGGTCTTTCCGCCGCTTGCCAATTTAAGGCCTGTTTTTTCATTAACAGGCATTCCGCATATCGGGTCTTTTGCCATTTAAGTATTAAGCGCCTTTTGTATGGCCTCTTTATCAAATCCTACGATAATCTGGCCGTCTATATCCAATACGGGTACGCCCAGCTGCCCGGATTTTTCAACTGCTTCCTTTGCTTTATCGGGATTTCTTGATACATCTATGTTCTCAAATTCGATGTTGTTATCTTTCAGGAACTGTTTTGTCCTCATGCAATGCGGGCATGTCGGCGTGGTATAGACCTTGACATTCTTACTCATAAATCTACCTCCGTAATCCAGGCCCCGTGCAAATTGCAGAGATCTATAACGCTAAGCTTGCCGCTTTTCACCCTAAGGTGCAGCGCTGCCGCGGGATTAAGCTTTTCAGGCGTCAAATGGGCCCTGGCTATAAATTTTTTATCAACGTAGAAATCGATATGGTTTATGTAGTGTTCCGGCAGCACCGGGTGCAGGGTCTCGCCTATCCTCGCGTGAACATCAGCGCAACCTTCCGGTATTAACCCGCAGGTTTTGACAACCTTGACTACCGGTACGTGCTTCTTCTCAAGCTCTGTAAGATTATTCGCGTCTTTTGGCGTAGTTATGGCATTTTCTTTTTCTTCGAATGCTTTTTTTGGAGCCCCGCACACGGGGCATTTATCCGGCGCGCTTCCGTCTATCGAAATAAACCCGCAAACCTTACATACATAAGCTTTCATGTTACACCTGCCTTTTTAATAATTCTCGCAAAGCAGTTCATAGTAGCCTTGAGGATGGGCGCACGCGGGGCATTCATCGGGCGCTTCTCTCCCCTCGTGCACATACCCGCAATTACGGCATTTCCATTTAACAAGGGTATCTTTCTTAAACACCTTCTTTTCTTTTATGTTCTCCAAAAGCTTCCTGTATCTTTTTTCGTGCTGTTCCTCTACCTCGGCTATTTCCTTAAATTGGACTGCTACTTCCTCGAAGCCCTCTTTCCGCGCCGTCTCTTCCGCTTCCTTGTAAAGCTTTGTCCATTCAAGGTTTTCTCCGGTCGCCGCGGCCTTCAGATTTTCCGCAGTATTGCCTATCACGCCTGACGGATAAGAAGCGGTTATTTCCACTTCCCCGCCTTCCAGGAGCTTGAAAAACCTCTTTGCATGCTCTTTTTCGTTATCGGCTGTTTCCAAAAATATCGCCGCTATCTGCTCAAAGCCCGCTTTTTTTGCGGCAGAAGCAAAATAGGTATAGCGATTCCTGGCCTGCGATTCTCCCGCGAATGAAGCGAGAAGATTTTGCTCCGTTTTAGTGCCTTTTACGGATTTTGTCTTTGCTTTTGTGGATTTTCCCATAATTACACCTCCTTACCCTGCTATTTTTTCCATGGGCTGCCCGCAACAGACAAGCTCTCCGCCGCCTACTTTCGTTACGGTGACCTCGTTACCACAAACATTGCATTTATATTTTTCTCCCACTTTTTCTACCGCCATGAATGCCTCCTCCGGTAATTTTATTTACCTTAAAAAATCCATGTATATGGCCAAAAGTAATGCCACTGCCGATAACCCGAATATAAAGAGATAATTTATTGTTTCTTTTCTTGAACTCAACGCGCAAAGAATAGCCCTGATAAACCCGTAATCGTCTTTCGTCAATTGTTTCATGTTGTCAATTTTATCCACTATATTTTGCTTATTTATTATCCTTGTCCGATTTAAATTCACCCTGAACTTATATATGAAAAATATAAAAAACCCGCCAACCCCTATGTACCAGGCAATTTTAGCATAGATTGGATTTACATGTATTAATAGCGTTACTACACGGATAGCGATAGTCGCGATAAGCCCTATGGCAAAGAAAATCCACGAAGAAAAGGAATCCCTGCAATTCTTATCTTCGACACAATCTACGCATTTTTTCATCAATACCCTATAAAATTTTCTACTTTTATATTGCCTTCCCGGATACTTAAGGCGTCTTTCAGGATAGCCGTCAGCTTTCCCACCATTCCCGGGGGGCCGCAAATATAAAACACCCTGTCCTTATAATCGGGGATCTCTTCTTTTATCATCCCGGCATCTATATAGCCGGTTCTTCCCGGCCATGCTTTTTTGTCTATATCGGGCGAGGTCAGGGTGTAAACCACGCGAAGCTTCTTATTAAGCCCCCGCATATCATCGAGGTCTTCCCTGAATATTATATCACCTTCCGTATTATTGCCGTAAAGCAATATAACATCTGTCGGCAATCCCTTATCCGTAACAAATTTACATATACTTCTTATGGGGGTTATGCCTATGCCGCCGGAGAGAAAAGCAAGTTTTTCATGCTCGCCCTCAAAAGTGAAAGAGCCGTAAGGCATTTTCAATTTCGCCCAATCGCCGGCTTTTAATGTATCCAGGGCTTTTGAAAAAGGGCTCTCGGTTATCCTTTTTGTAAACTCCACGTACCCTTTTTCTGTCGGAGAATTTGAAAAGGAAAAATGTTTCGTTCTTTCTTCCCCGCCGGCTTTTATTGTAACGAAAAAGAACTGGCCCGGTTTAAAATCTATATCTTTTTCTATTTTAAAACGAAAGCTTTTTACGTTGTGGGTTCGTTTTATTATATCCAGTACGCTTGTCTCAAATTCGACCATTGGCTCCTAAAGAGACGCGTTTAGAATCTGAACGATATCTTTTTCGGTGAGTTTCTTGAAAGACCCTATTTCGCCCCAGTCCTCTATGGCGCTTTTTGCCATTTTTTCAAAGTGTTCGTCGGAAATATTCACTTCTTTCAGGGTAGTGGGCATGCCTAACGATTTGAAAAACTTTTCTGTCCTGTGGATGGCTTCGTTCGCTATATCCATTTCGCTTCTGTCTTTTTCGATATTCCATACCTTTATGCCGTATTCGACGAATTTATGTACGGTGTTTCTGCTCAAAACATACCTCATCCAGTTCGGGCTCACTATGGCAAGGCCCGCGCCGTGGCTGATATCATATATTGCGCTTAATTCGTGTTCTATGGCGTGAGACGCCCAATCCTCCTGTTTGCCCTGGCCTATCAAATCGTTTAACGCAAGGCTTCCGGTCCATAATAGGTTGGCCCTTGCGTCATAATCATGCAGTTTTTCGCACACGATAGGGCCATATTTAACGCATACCTTCAATAACGCCTCTGCTATTCTATCCTGCACGTCACTGGCGGGTGTGTGGCTAAAATATTGTTCAAAAACATGGACCATTATATCAACCACGCCCGCGGCAGTATGATATTTATTAACGGTATAGGTATATTCGGGGTCCAGTATCGAAAATACCGGCCGGATTACCGGAGAGCCGAAGGCGAGTTTACGCATGGTATCCTCTTTTGTAATAACGGTATTCCCGTTCATTTCAGAGCCCGTGGCGGCAAGGGTAAGAACGGTCCCTACAGGTAAGGCATCGGTAGGTTTCACATCCCCTGCAAAGAAGTCCCACACATCGCCGTCGTATTTAACGCCGCTTGCTATGGCTTTAGAGGCGTCTATGACGCTTCCGCCGCCCACGGCTAATATAAAATCTACCGATTCTTTTTTGCAAATCTCTATGCCGCGGTAAACACTTTTAAGGCGGGGATTCGGCTTAATGCCGGAGAGCTCGACATAAGGAACATCCGCTTTTTTTACCTGGCGGATTACATGGTTAAAAATGCCGTTTTTCTTGACGCTGCCCTGGCCCGTTACAATCAGCACCTTCCCGGCCCGTTTTTTTAATTCGGGCTCGAGGGCGCTTACCTGTCCCTTGCCAAAATAAACAATTGTCGGTATATGGTGAGTAAAGTTTAACATCAGGCCTTTTTAAATAATCCTGTCGAGAGATATCTCTCTCCGGTATCGGGCAGAATAACAACGATGAGCTTGCCTTTATTTGCTTTTCTTTTACCTGCTTCTAT
Organism: Candidatus Omnitrophota bacterium; assembly: GCA_020346285.1. GTDB lineage: Bacteria > Omnitrophota > Gorgyraeia > JABMRN01 > RBG-13-46-9. The sequence goes on from CP070780.1 coordinate 300,149, forward strand.
GGCCGCCCACACCGCCGCGCCGGAAGAAATTCCCGCGAATATCCCTTCTTCCTTGGCTAATCTTCTGGTTGTTTTTGCGGCATCTTCATTCTTCACCTGGATTATTTCGTCTATCAAATCTTTTTTTAATACATCCGGGACAAAACCCGCGCCCATGCCCGGTATTTTGTGGGGGCCGGGTTTTCCGCCGGAAAGAACCGGCGAATCCTTCGGCTCAACGGCGATAGCGCGAAATGACGGTTTTCTTTTCTTGATAACCTCGGCTATCCCGGTAATGGTCCCTCCCGTGCCTACGCCGGAAACTAAAATATCTACTTTGCCGCCCGTATCCTTCCATATCTCTTCCGCGGTGGTCTTGCGGTGAATCGCCGGGTTGGACGGATTTTTAAACTGCTGGGGAATAAAATATTTACGGTCGGACTTTGCCAATTCTTCCGCTTTTTTTATAGCCCCTTTCATGCCTTCGTTCCCCGGCGTTAAAATCAAACAGGCGCCTAAAGCTTCTAATAAGTTCCTGCGCTCAACGCTCATGGTGTCCGGCATTGTAAGGACAAGCTTATATCCCTTAACCGCGCACGCAAAGGCCAGGGCAATGCCCGTATTTCCGCTTGTCGGCTCAAGGATAACCGTATCTTTTTTAATGTAATTTTTCTTTTCCGCGTCTTCGATCATGCTTACGCCGATTCTATCCTTAACGCTGGAAAGCGGATTGAAAAACTCTAATTTTGCGACAATGGTAGCTCCCGAGGGTGAAGTTACTTTATTAAGCTTTACCAGAGGCGTATTTCCTATCAACTTTGTAACATCTTTTGCTATTTTCATAATGCTCCTCCCAATTCGAACGCCTTTTGCAAGAAATCGGGGTGCCCGGTGATTGCCGCTTTGGTGTCAATACCCGGGCAGAAAAGCTCCTTTTTGTAATCAACGCCGGCAGTGGCAAAAAAGTTTTTAACTATTGATTTCGCGTTATTGAAAAAGTCCTCCCTGTTAGATGCCTCTACCAGAATCAGGGCGCCGGGTTTCTTCTTAGCGGGCACGGGTTTCTTGAGTATATATTTATATCTCCAGTAACACTGGAAACGGTCTATCATTATTTTAGTTTGGGCGCTCAAAGAGCCGAAGAATATAGGGGACGCTAAAATTAAGGCATCGGCCTTTTTAATCTTCCCGTAAAGGGCCTGAAAATCGTCTTCCACTATGCAGGTGCCGTCGTCTCTTACTTTTTCACATTCCTGGCAAGGGGACATTTTAAGATTATTTAAAACAATCTTTTCTGTCCGGGCGCCTTTTGCTTTCGCGGCCTCAAGCGCTTTATCGAGGAGAATATCGGTATTACCGCCTATTCTCGGGCTTCCGCTTACGCCTAATACATACATCTTATACTTGCTCTACCGATTTTACCTCGGATACTTTTTCTTTCAGCCTTTGCTCGATGCCCTGTTTAAGCGTGTAGTTGCTCATCGGGCAATGGCCGCAGGCGCCGGTTAATCTTAATTTAACAACGCCCTCCTCGGTAACGTCGACCAGTTCTACATCCCCGCCATCCGCCTGCAGGGCCGGCCTTATTTCTTCCAATGCTTTTTCCACTTTTTCTTTTAACATCATAAACCCCCCTCACCTTTGTTATTACTATAAGTAAAGGTCTTTTTCCAAAAAGCCTACGTAATCTTTTACGGCGTCGTTCAAGCTGAAAAATTTATGGCTGTAGGCCTGCTGGCGAAGCTTTTCTAAATTCGCCTCCGTAAAATATTGATATTTTCCTCTCAAGACTTGCGGCATGTCGAAATATTCGATTTTCGGTTTTAATTCCATCGCCGAAAACAAGGCATTGGCGAGGTCGTTCCAGGTTTTTGCCTGGCCGGTCCCGATATTGAATATTCCCCTCTTTTCAGGGTGCTCTACAAAATGGTAAACCAGTTCAACCGCGTCCTTCACATATACGAAGTCCCTCTTTTGCTCGCCGTCTTTATAATCCGGCTTATGCGATTTGAAAAGACGCATTTTACCGGTGGCTTTTATCTGCTGGTAACCTTTGTTAACCATGCTTCTCATGTCATTTTTGTGAGTTTCGTTCGGCCCGAAGACATTGAAAAATTTAAATCCCACAAACTCTTTCTGGAGATTGTTTTTCAGTGCCCATAAATCGAACAGGTGTTTCGAATAACCGTAGATATTCAGCGGCTTCAGCTTCAGCGTCATGTCGTCTTTGTCGGAATAACCTATGTCCCCGTCACCGTACGTCGCGCCGCTCGAGGCATATAAAAACTTTTTTCCGTGTGTTAAAGCCCACCGGGCGAGGCGCCTGGAATAAATGTAATTGTTCCGCATCATGTATGTCGCATCCTGTTCGGTCGTAGACGTGCAGGCCCCGAAATGAATTATCATGTCTATTTTGCGGTCCAACGAGCCCTTCTCGAGATAATCCAGGAATTTGTCCTTTTCAAAATAGTCCTCAAAATCTTTTCCGATAAGATTCTTCCACTTGCCGGACTCGCCGAGATGGTCAACTACTATAACGTCTTTTATGCCCGCGGCGTTGAGTTTCCAGAGCATGCAACTCCCGATAAAGCCCGCGCCGCCTGTAAGTAAAATCTTCATATTATCCTCCGATATTTTCTACAATCCTGTCCATGTCAACGTACCTGTTTACCATTTTTATTATTATATCTATCTTATTTTTATCCTCCGGTTTAATCTTTACCTTTATGCTATGTATCTTAGCGGCGATTGAATATGTATCGCCCTCGGAAAGAAGAGTCGGTATCCTGTGTTCTTCTAAAAGCGCGATTATCCGGGCGGGCGGCTCCATCCCTCCCGATAACACCAAGCCCGCTATCTTGCAATTCTTTTTTATCTTGCCTCGCTGGACATCAATCATGGCGGAAATCATATCCATCCTGTCGGAAGGCGTGATAATTAAAGAATTATCCACTATGTATTTCAGCGCGTCTTTAACCTCCATCGCGCCTATCAATATCTTATCCACCGTATTTTCTAAATACTTCTCTCCGCACAGAAGCTTAATCTTCACTTCCTCGTATATCTCTCTCATCGTCGGCAAGTCCAGCCTCTTCTGATATGGCATCACGCCTAAAACCGGAAGCGCCTTCTTCTTAAATCCCATTTTTATGTATCCCTTGATTCTGCCGAATTTAGAGGGCAGCACTTTGTTAACAACAACGCCCGCGAGTTTAACGCCCTCTTTATCAAATAGCGCTTTATTCAACATTACCTCGTCAATAGGCCTTCCCACCCCGCCGGGGGCAAGAAGAATCACCTTTGAGCGGAGAAGTTTAGCCACGGTGGCATTGGATAGGTCAAAAACAGAGCCGACGCCTGCATGGCCGGTTCCTTCTATTATCACGAGGTCTTTGCCCTCGCCTACTCTCTTGAAGGAATTCAATATGTCTTTCGCGTAATCATTTTTATTAGAGCTGCTTTCGATATATTTTTCCGTAAAACCCCTTTCGACAGCTATCGGGGATAGATCTTTTATGCTCAAGGCGGAACGCAGGCCAAAGATTTTATCTATCAAAACCGAATCCTCGTCCACCTTGAATCCCTGCTCCATCAGGTATCGCTGGCCTATCGGTTTTATAAAACCTATGTTTTTAAATCTTTTCAAAAGCGCCGCGATAAGGCCGATGGAAAAAGTGGTCTTCCCGGCATTCTGGCCCGTTGCGGATATAAAGATTCTGCGAGGTTTACTCATCACAAGTTATTTCTTTTCCCACCGGAGCAGCTCTATTACCTGCGCCAACGTGGAGCCCCTGTCTATTTCTTTCCGGAGGCGCTGTTCCTGTTCTAAGACATTCATCGCGCGGTTTGCGATTTCCGCTACCTTATCTTTAGGGATACATATTACGCCGTCGTCGTCGCCGACTATCCAGTCGCCGCTAAAAACTCTTACTCCGCCCGCCATTACCGGAACGCCGATTTCCCCGAAGCCTTTCGGCTCGCCCGCGGTAGGCGTTGCTAATTTGGAAAATACGGGGAATTTTAAATTGCGTATCTCGGGCGTGTCGCGGGTCGCTCCGTCTATTACCACGCCGGCGAGCTTGCGCTGAATCGCGCCATGCGTCGCCAACTCTCCCCATACGGCAGGCCCTACGCCGCCGGCGTCTATCACTATTACCTGTCCGGCTTGCGCCATGTCAACCGCTTCCACTGTCTTGGCCCAGTCGCCGGGGTAGGTGCGCACGGTTAATGCCGGGCCCGCGATCTTTAGCCCCCGGGAAACAGGATGAATTCCTTTCAGGTCGCCTGTCCTGTGCATCGCGTCGGAAAGGTTGGGAGTGGAAACC
>CP070780.1:304552-314451 GCA_020346285.1 Candidatus Omnitrophota bacterium
AAATTGCTCATTATCCAAAAATGGTTATAATCTAGAATGGCGCCATTGTATTCGCAATTTTTGACAGTCGCTCCGGCAATCAGCTTAAATCCTGTCTTGCTGAGCCGACAGCAGACACTCCCCTGGAGGCATATATGGAAGGAATTTTGTTTTTCTATCAAGAACATGGTACTTAAAAAACATAAACAATTTATGCTGCGGGCGATTGAGCTTGCAAGGAAAGCAGAAGGGCATACCTTCCCAAACCCCTTGGTCGGGGCCCTGGTTGTCAAAAAAGGAAAGATTGTCGGCGAGGGTTATCACAAAAAAGCAGGTAGCGCTCATGCCGAAATCACAGCTTTAAAAAAAGCTAAAAAGAATGCGCAGAGTGCGAGTTTGTATATAAACTTAGAACCGTGCGCCCATTATGGAAAAACGCCCCCCTGCGTAAATACCATAATAAAAAGCGGAATAAAAAGTATATACGTGGCTATGAAGGACCCAAATCCGTTGGTAAACGGCAAAGGGCTGGATAAATTAAGAAAAAATGGTATTAAAATAAAAACCGGTATCTGTCGGAAAGAAGCAAAAAGATTAAATAAGGTTTATGTTGATGTTTACAGGAATAATTGAACAAACAGGAATTATAAAGAATCTTTCAAAAAAGAAGGATATATACCGGCTGGACATTTATATCAAAAAAAATTTAGATTCGATTAAAGCAGGAAGCAGTGTATCCATAAATGGCGTGTGCCTGACAGTAGTCGATCTAAGAAAAAATCACGTCATATTCGATATCATGAAAGAGACCTTCCTGAATACCTCTTTTCGCCATTTGAAAAATAATGATGTAGTTAATATAGAAAGCTCTTTAAAGTGGGCCCCCCGCATTGACGGCCACTTTGTTTTAGGCCATATCGATAGGATACAAAGAATAAAATCTATAGAAAAGCATACCCGTCCTTACATAGACGTAACGCTTGCTCCCGATGACAAAATATACATTGTTAAAAAGGGCTCTATAGCGATAGATGGCATAAGCCTGACAATAGGGGAAGTTTACAAAGATAAAGTTCGAGCGTATATTATTCCTTATACGCTTAAAAATACTAATTTAAAATATAAAAAAAAGGGCGACCCGGTAAATATCGAATTCGATATTTTAGGTAAGTACATACATAATAGCCTGTTATACAAAAGAGATATAAAGCTCGTGCTTACAAAAGAATCCCTAAAAAAAAATGGATTTATTTGATTTAAGGTTTTTTATATGATATACTTTTATAATGAGATAAAGGAGGTGAAAGATGAAGAAAAGTATTATATTCGTAACTATATTAGCTATTTTACTTGTATCGAACACGGCATACGCTGGTAATGCATTGAAGAAACTCGGCAGAGGTGCGGCAAATGTATTAACATGCCCCATTGAAATAATTTACAGGATAGGTGAAGCAAATGAAGAAAGCGGTCCATTCGCTGCTATGACATGGGGTATATTAGATGGGTTCTGGAGAATGGGTGTTAGAGGAGTTGTCGGAATGTATGAAATAGTTACATTTCCGCTTGGATGGCCCGGTTCTTACGGCCCCATAGTTGACGATCCTGAATTCTTCTTGGAAGACCTGTTTTAGTTAAGCTGTAAACCTGCCTGCCGGCGGGTAAGATATAAATACAGAAGGGCGAGCGAAAAACTCGCCCTTTTTTTTAGGCGGGGAGGGGTTCCTTCGCTCAAGCGAAGTGTTGAAACTTACCCCTATATGATGTATAATATGATATAATTTTATCATATAAACGGGAAGTAGCGCAGCTTGGCTAGCGCGCTTGGTTCGGGACCAAGAGGTCGCGGGTTCGAATCCCGCCTTCCCGACGTTAATACTGATTTGGTTCCCGCCGAAAAAAGTGTGGAAATGAGCTTTTTTCGGCAGGAACCTCCGCCTGCGGCGGAGGCTGACGCCAAATCATTTCAAGGGGAAACCTAAGGTTTCCCCTATGACGGCTGCCTTCGGCAGCCTGTACCCCTTCCTAATAGGAATGGGCTTGATGGCGGAAATGGCATAAATGCCATTTCCTGTTACCCCCTCCTAATAGGAAGGGGAGTTGATAATACTTTCTTGAATGGATTCGGCCTCGAAGAAAAAAGCGCAAAAAGAGAACAAGATGCCTGAAAAACGCGCACAGATAATATATTCGGGAAGCGTGCAGGGGGTGGGATTTAGATTTACTGCGGAAAGAATCGCCAATTCCCTCGGCCTTACGGGATGGGTACGAAATTGCCCCGACGGAACGGTGGAAATTGTTTGCGAGGGCGAAGAGGGCGATATACATATGTTTATGAATAAAATTAAAAAGGCGATGGGGCATTATAGCCACTCGAGCAAGGTTAAGTGGGAGAAGGCGACAGGTGAGTTTGGTTCATTCGACATAAGGTTTTATTGTTAAGTGCGGTACGGGATAATATCTGACATACACGGAAATTTAGAGGCGCTTGAGACTGCGATAGATGCCCTTTCCCATGAGAAAATAGATAAATATTTGTGCGTAGGCGACATAGTAGGCTACGCGGCAAATCCGGCTGAATGTATAGAAAAAACCAGGGCCCTGAAACCCTATGTTGTTTGCGGAAATCACGACATGGCCTCCGGCGGTTTAATGGGGACAAATTCTTTTAACGAAGCGGCAAAAGCGGCTATAATATGGACACGGAATAATCTTAGCCGGGAGAATATTGCTTTTTTAAAAAGGTTAAGCTTTATAGCCAAAAATAAACATTTTATATTAGCGCACGGAACATTAGAGGAGCCGGAGGCATTTCATTACATGATAGATGGATATGAGGCATACAGGACATTCCGCGTTATGGATAGGCAGGTCTGTTTTGTAGGCCATTCTCATGTTCCGGGCATTTTTTCGCATAAGAACAACAGGTTGAACTACTTTTATAAAGAGAAGGTCAAATTATCTAAAGATGAAAAACTAATCGTTAATGTAGGCAGTATCGGCCAGCCCAGAGACGGCGACCCGAGGCTCTGCTATTCGGTCTATGATACAGGCAGAAATTTGATAGAATTAAAAAGACTAACTTATGATATAAAGAAGACCCAGAAAAAGATTTTGGACGCGGGCCTTCCGCCTTTTCTTGCACATAGATTAAGCGAAGGAGTATGATTTTATGGAAAAGCGCAAAGCAAAAGAGAAAATATCAAAGTTAAGGAACCTCATAAGATATCACGACCGGAAATATTTTGTAAAAAATAAACCTGAAATTTCAGACCGGGAGTACGACCGGTTATATCATGAGCTCAAAGCGCTTGAAAAAAAATTTCCCGAATTAAAAATACCGGATTCGCCTACTCAAAGGGTTAGCGAGAAACCCCTGAAGGGATTCCGCCATGTGAGGCATGCTATTCCCATGCTTAGCATGGACAATACCTATTCTCATGAAGAGCTACGCGATTTTGACAAAAGGGTCAGGAAGAATCTGGGAAAGGAAAAGTACGAATACGCGGTCGAATTTAAAGTTGACGGGGTTAGCGTATCCATAGTTTATGAAGACGGCATATTTATGCAGGGAGCCACAAGGGGTAACGGCCAGGTGGGCGACGATATATCTCTCAACCTCAAAACCATCAAGAGCATTCCTTTAAAACTTTCTTCTCGTGAGGCAAAGGTTCCCGGGCTTCTGGAAGTGCGCGGTGAGGTATTTATGCCAAAGCAGTGGTTTACGAAGCTGAACAAAGAAAGAGAAAAAAAAGACGAGGAATTGTTCGCCAATCCCCGCAACGCAAGCGCCGGGAGCCTCAAGCTTCTCGATCCCCGCATTACGGCCCAAAGGCACCTGGACATATTTGTCTGGGGTATAGGGCAATATAAGGGTATAGATTTTAAAAACCATGATAAAACGGTGGAATATCTTGCGAAACTCGGATTAAAAGTTATCCCGCACGTGAAAAGATGTAAAGACATAGATGAAGTTATAAAGTTCTGCGACCAGTGGGAAAAGAAAAAGGATAGCCTGGATTGTGAAATAGACGGAATGGTGGTAAAGGTTAACTCATTAGGGCAACAAAAGAAACTCGGAAGGACCGAGAAGAGCCCCCGCTGGATGATCGCCTATAAATTCCCGGCCGAAAAAGCGCTTACGGAAGTTTTAGATGTAAAAATGCAGATAGGCCGGACAGGCGCCGTGACGCCCGTTGCCGTTTTAAAGCCGGTGCATATCTCCGGCACCACCGTGTCACGGGCTACGCTGCACAATTTTGATGAGATAAAAAGGCTCGGTGTCAAGATAAAGGACAAGGTATATATAGAGAAAAGCGGGGAAATTATTCCCAAGATTTTAGAGGTAGCCAAAAATAAAAGAAAGGGCACGGAAAAACCAATCAAGGTCCCTGCAAAATGTCCTTCTTGCGGCGCTGCCCTGTATTCGGAGGAAGGCGAGGTTGCGTTAAGATGCAATAATGTCTCCTGCCAGGCGCAGATTAAACAGAAGATTTTACATTTTGCCTCAAGAAATGCCATGGACATAGAGGGGCTCGGCAGTTCGCTGGTCGAACAAATGGTGGATAAAAAATTAATTAAGGATTACGCCGACATATATTATTTAAAATTCGAAGATATTAAAAAACTGGAAAGATTCGCCGATAAGTCGGCGCAAAATACAATCGATGCAATAAAGAAGAGTAAAACCAAGGATTTGAATCGTCTGATATATGCCCTGGGTATCAGGCATGTAGGGCAAAAGGCGGCGTGGGTACTGGCGACAAGGTTCGGTTCGCTGAAACAACTGGCTAAGCAGGATACGGGTAAGCTCACTTCAATTAATGAAATAGGCCCTGTTATGGCAGAGAGTATCGTAAACTTCTTCAAAAATAAGAAGAACCTGGATGTTTTGGAAAAACTTGAAAAGACACGCGTGAGAACCCAGGCACAGAAAGGCCCGGCAGGAAAAACCACCTTAAAAGGAAAAACCTTTGTTGTGACGGGTACGCTAAAAGATTACACGCGCCAGGGCGTGGAAGAGTTTATCAGGAACCTGGGAGGGAATGCGTCTTCAAGCGTCAGTAAAAATACCGATTTTCTTGTCTGTGGCGAAGAACCCGGTTCGAAACTGGATAAAGCAAAAAAACTCGGCGTCAAAATTATCGGCGAAAAAGAACTCAAGAGGATGGCGAAGTAAAATCAGGCCTCATTAAAAATGAAAAAGATTGCACTAAAAATTATAACGATAGTTGTATTAGCGGGATTCGTGGCTAATTTATCCGGGTGCGCGGCGCTTAAAAGAAAGTTTACCCGAAAGAAGAAAGAAAAACCAAAAACGCCCCTTTATCAGGTGAGGAAATACGACATAAAACCCACTCTTGGGCTATATGAAAAGCATTATATTTTCTGGGCTAACTGGCATAAAAAATTGGTTGATGAACTGGGCAAAAATCATAAAAGCGATTTGAGGAGCATAAGAGAAATGATAAACAACCTTGAGCATATGGCGGCATTGGTTGTGCCGGAGAAAGCCGAATATTTTGCGCCTCACATAGATACGCTGTCAAAAACCGAAGTTATTATAGAAAAAAGAAATATGACAAAAATAAACAAAACACGCATAAAGCGTATTCTCGAGAGGGAATATAGGCTTGTAAAAAGAAAATTTTCGCCTTCCAGGATCGAGGGTTACATAAGGAAAAAATGGAAATAAAGGCATTTGTCGTTGGCGCGCTTCAAACAAACTGCTATCTCGTTTATAACGAAGACCGGAAAGTCGGTTTCCTGATAGATCCGGGGTCTTTTAACAGGGCAATACTGGATACGATCAAGAAAAAGGGCATTCGCATTAAAAATATTATAAATACCCACGGCCACCCGGACCACACGGGAGGCAATAATAAATTCGGATACCCTGTCCTGATCCACGAGGCAGATAAGATTTTTCTCTCCCGTCTTCCGGATAGATTTTTAAAAGACGGGGATATAATCGAAGACGGCGATATAAAATTTGAAGTTATCCACACGCCCGGGCACACGCCAGGGAGCATCAGCCTGAAAATGGGAAATAGAATCTTCACGGGGGATACCCTTTTTCGGGAAGGCGTAGGCAGGACGGACTTTCCTTATTCGGACGAAGCCAGCCTCATAAGGTCTATCAGAGACCGTTTAATGGTATTTGGAGATAATGTAGAGATTCTTACCGGCCACGGCCCCGGGTCAACCATCGGCTACGAGAGGAAGAATTTTGGGTGGGGATAGGTAACCATGCTTGAATTAATGAATCAATTTCTGGATTACCTCTCCATCGAAAGAGGATTAAGCCGGAATACCATCAATGCGTATAGGCAGGATCTGAAAAAATTTATGGAATATGTCGGCTCTCGTGATATCGAAAAGATAAAAAAAATAACAAAGCAGGATATATCGAGGTACCTGTTAGATTTCTTAAGAGACAAGGAGCTCTCTTCGAGTTCTATAGCGAGGAACCTGGTAGCGGTAAAGATGTTTTTCCGGTTTTTAATATCGGAAAGAATTATAAAACAGGACCCCGCGGGTATAATAGAATCCCCGCGTCTTTTGCAAAGCCTTCCCGATGTGCTGAGCATAGATGAAGTAACAACAATGCTTGAGGCGCCTGATACGAAAAGTTTGTTGGGGCACAGGGACAAGGCAGCCCTGGAACTCATGTACGCCACGGGGGTAAGGGTTTCCGAGATAGTCGAGCTTATGTTGCAGAACTTTAATATGGATATGGGGTTTATAAGGTGCGTCGGAAAAGGCGGCAAGGAAAGAATCATACCTGTCGGTAAAAAGGCCAAGCTCGCCCTCTCCAGGTATTTGGAAAAATCAAGGCCAAAATTGTCGCGCCGCTCGCAAGACAGGCATTTATTTCTATCGCGGCTGGGCAGAAAAATTTCAAGACAATCTTTTTGGAAGATGTTAAAAAAATATGCGCGGTTAGCGCATATAAAGAAAAGAATTACGCCGCATACCTTAAGGCATTCTTTTGCGACTCATCTTTTGGAAAAAGGAGCGGATTTAAGAAGCATTCAGGAAATGCTGGGGCATGCGGATATCTCTACGACTCAAATTTACACGCATGTAAACAAGACAAGATTGAAAGGGATACATAAAAAATATCACCCGCGAGGATAAATGGACTTAATAGTAACGCATAACAACGCTGATTTTGACGGATTTAGCTCTCTGGTGGCCGCGAAGAAATTATATCCCGATTCGAAGCTATTGCTGCCCGGTTCGCAGGAGAGGGCTGTAAGAGAATTTTTATCCCTTGTCAAGGATGAGATAAGCATAGAAAGGGAAAAGACCTGTAATTTGAATGATGTGGATAGGCTTATAATCGTAGATACGAGGCATAAATCGAGAATCGGGATAGCGGCTCGGCTTCTTGAAAACCCTTCGATTAAGATACACGTATATGACCATCATCCCCGAACCCCTTATGATATAAAAGCAGATAAGGATAATTTTAAGGAAGTAGGCGCTACGGTTTCTATAATAATAGAAAGTTTGAGAAAGAAAAAGAACGTAAAATTTACTTCCCTGGAAGCGACTATAATGCTCCTGGGCATATATGAAGAGACCGGCTCTCTCACCTATAGGACTACAACCAGGTTAGATGTGGACACGGTAAGTTTTCTCCTTTCCAAGGGGGCAAACCTTTCGGCAGTTTCATCGTATCTCAATAGAAAATTAACAGAGGAGGAGCTTACATTCCTGACATCGCTTATTGCCTCGACAAAAGTTATTAACATAAACGGTATTAATATTGCCATTGCCCAGGCCGTGATAAAGCGCTTTATCGGCGAATTGGGGACGATTGTGCGAAAACTACAGGATATCGAAAACTTCCCCGTGCTATTTGTCATTTTTAAAATGGAAAAATATCTTCGTGTAATAGCGCGAAGCCGCCTGAAAGAAGTGGATGTCAATAAAATCCTCAAGTCCTTCGGCGGCGGAGGCCATAGAAGCGCGGCAAGCGCAAAGATAGAAGCCGAGGGAATCGAGACCTTTGAACAAAAACTCAAAAGCATTCTCCGGTCTATTATAAAGATGAGAATTTTTGCCCGGGATATCATGAATTCACCCGTCAAAATTATTTCCGCGAATAAAAAGATTATAGAGGCGAAAAATATACTTGAAAGGTTTGGCCTGAAAGGCATGCCGGTCATGGAAAATGGTAAGCTTATCGGTATGATTACGACAAGCGATATCCGTAAGGCGCTGAAATACGGTTATGGCCACGCTTCGGTAAAAGGGTATATGTCCCGCTCCGTCATTACAATAAAGCCGAATACGCCTCTTCATCTGATACAGAAAATAATGTTTGAAAAAGGCGTGGGAAGGCTCCCTGTCCTGAAAGGCAGAAAGTTGATGGGGATTGTTACGCGCACGGATGTCTTAAAAAGCGTGCATAAGGATATATTTGAAAAACGCGCGCCCTTGAAAAGAAAACTCGCCCACCGGCTCAATATATCTGCGAAAATGGAAGAAATTCTGCCGAAACAGATTCTAGATATATTGCATACTATCGGAAATAGCGCGGACCAGGGCCATTACAGGGCATTCGTAGTAGGCGGATTTGTCAGGGATATTCTACTGGGCGTTAAGAATTTTGACATAGATATTGTCATAGAGGGCGATGCCATTTCCTTTGGCAGGAAACTGGCTAAAATTCTCAAGGGAAGCCTCGTTGTCTATAAAAAGTTCGGGACCTCTACAATCGTTATGCAAAAATTCAAGATAGATTTTGCTACCGCAAGAAAGGAATCGTATGAAAAACCGGCAGCCCTGCCCATAGTTAAGTTTGGCCCCCTCAAAGACGATTTGCAGAGGAGGGATTTTACCATAAACGCGATGGCAGCTTCTCTTAACAAGGGCAGTTTCGGCCGGTTAATCGACTTTTTCGGGGGCGAAAAAGATTTAGAACACGGCGTTATCAAGGTGCTTCACGACGCAAGCTTTATAGACGACCCCACGCGTATATTCAGGGCTGTTAGATTTGAACAGCGGTTCGGTTTCCGCATAGATAAATATACACAGGGCCTGATAAAAAACGCCATACAGGAAGGCATGTTTTCGAAAACTCAACATCACAGGATTCGTGACGAACTCATATTGATGCTACGGGAAGAAGATCCTATAAAAGCCATATTACGTATGCGGGAACTGCACGAACTCCGTTTTATCCACAAAAAAATCACGATCCGTAAATCAACGAAGTATCTTTTTGGCAGGATAAAAAATTGTTTCGAATGGTATAATAAGAGTAGCTTCAGAAGAAGGCATATAGATTTATGGTTAATGTATTTAATGGCGCTGCTGGAAAATTTGGATTTTAATGACACAAAAGCTATATGTGAAAAATTCGGATTTCGAAGAAGCAACCGCATCAGGCTATTATCGTGCAAAAAAAACGCGAAGAGAGCTTTGAAGTCGCTTTCGGTAAAGTCCATCCGCCCAAGCAGGATTTATAATATTTTAGAGCCGCTTTCCTTTGAAGAGATATTATTTATGAGAGCCAGGACGAAAAATAAATTGGTATTATCAAGAATAAGAGAATTTTTCGCCGAATACAACAGGGTAAGAATCAAGATAGGCGGAGAAGACCTGAAGAAGCTTAAAATCAAACCGGGGCCTTTATATAAGAAGCTTCTCATGGAGGTATTGCATAAGAAGATAGACGGGGAAGTAAAAACAAAGAAAGAGGAACTTGATTTCGTAAAGAGACTCTTGCGATGATACGCGAGAAGAGAGAATTGTTAGAGGTTGGGGCGCGCGGAATTTTGGGGGGTGGGACCACGAGAAAATAGGGGGTGGAGGGGTGGGGGACGACCCGGCTACGCCTGGTGTTGATGAGGGAGCTAATGACGACTATGGCGATTTGCGTCTCCGCTACGGATCGCCTTGCATTG
>CP070780.1:314551-331038 GCA_020346285.1 Candidatus Omnitrophota bacterium
ACCGCAGCTAAAATACCGACTATAATTATTACTACCAGTAATTCCACTAACGTAAAACTCTTTTTTGTAAACATTTATTAAATCCTTTCTGAAAACGTCCCCTCTCTAGAAGGGAGGGGTGAAATAGTCTTGGGCGGGGCCGCTCTCGCCGCCGGGACGTTTTACCCAAGTTTTAGTCACATAGTTGTAGCCCCATGCCCATGCATACGGTAATTGCCTAAAGTAAACATAAGTACGGGTTGGGTAACTGCTGGAGGGATAAATAAGATATCGAAAAAAACAGTTCTGATCTATTTGAATACCTAAATCTTGTTGGACTCGCGTGCTTCCGGTTGGAATTCCATTGCCTGCATCACAGTCACTTTCTGAATAAGCAGGAATTCCTTCGTAGGTTCCGTGCTCTACACGATAAGCCCTTTTAGCGCTGACAATCAGGTCGACTGTTGCGAATACCTCGGCGAACCTGGCTTTCCATATGTATGCCCGAAATATCGGAATCGAAACCGCAGCTAAAATACCGACTATAATTATTACTATTAATAATTCCACTAACGTAAAACTCTTTTTTGTAAACATTTATTAAATCCTTTCCAAGGTGAAACGTCCCCTCTCTAAGATGGAGGGGTGAAATATTCTCGGGCAGGGCCGCCGTCGCCTACGGGATATTCATACCAGGTTTTAGTCACGTAGTTGTAGTACCATGCCCATTCGTATCCCGGCTCTTTAAAGTAAATATTAGTACTTGAGTCTCCGTCTCTTGGATAAGCAAGATATAGAAAAAAACAGTTATTATCTACTTGAATACCTAAATCTTGTTGGACCAGTGTACTTCCAGTTGCAATTCCATTGCCCGCTTGACAGTGGTAATATGGATAAGAAGGAATTCCTTCATAAGTTCCATGCTCTACACGATAAGCCCTTTTACCATTGGCAATCATTCCAACCACCGAATATACCTCGGCAAACCTGGCTTTCCATATATATCCTCGAAATATCGGAATCGAAACCGCAGCTAAAATACCGACTATAATTATTACTACCAGTAATTCCACTAACGTAAAACTCTTTTTTGTAAACATTTATTAAATCCTTTCTGAAAACGTCCCCTCTCTTAAGATGGAGGGGTGAAGTATTCTCGGGCAGGGCCGCCGTCGCCGACGCCATATTCGGACCAAGTTTTAGTTACATAGTTGTAGCTCCATGCCCATTCATATCCCGGCTCTTTAAAATAAATACGAGGAGCTAGGTCTCCATCTCTTGGATAAGCAAGATATTGAAAAAAGCAGCTCTCATCTACTCGAATACCTAAATCTTGTTGGACTCGTGTGCTTCCGGCCACAATTCCATTGCCTGCTCGACATTCGGCATATGGATAAGCAGGAATCCCTTCATAAGTTCCATACTCTACACGATAAGCCCTTTTAGCGCTGACAATCAGGTCGACTGTTGCGAATACTTCAGCAAACCTGGCTTTCCATATGTATGCCCGAAATATCGGAATCGAAACCGCAGCCAAAATACCGACTATAATTATTACTACCAGTAATTCCACTAACGTAAAACTCTTTTTTGTAAACATTTATTAAATCCTTTCCAAGGTGAAGCGTCCCCTTTTGCTTATGGAGGGGTGAAGTATTCTCGGGCAGGACCGCCGTCGCCGGTGGGGTACGTACCCCAGTTTCTATTCGTGTAGTCGTAGTACCATGCCCACTCGTAGGGTCGTTGCCTAAAGTAAATCGTAGTACCTGAATCGCCCACGCCCGGCCTAATTGCATATTGAAAAAAGCAGCTCTCATCTACTCGAATACCTAAATCTTGTTGGACTCGTGTGCTTCCGGCTGGAATTCCTTCACCCGCAAGACAATCGGCATACGGATAAGACGGGCTTCCTTCATAAGTTCCATGCTCTACATGATAAGCCCTTTTAGCACTGACAATCGAATCGACCGTTGCGAATACCTCGGCAAACCTGGCTTTCCATATATATGCCCGAAATATCGGAATCGATACCGCAGCTAAAATACCGACTATAATTATTACTACCAGTAATTCTACTAACGTAAAACTCTTTTTTGTAAACACTTATTAAATCCTTTCAGATATAATATACTATAGAATTCATGGATTTGCAAGAGTTGTGCGATTTGTTGTAATAGTAGATGTACAAGCTGTGAGCGTATTTTATTGGCGTGTAAAGAGTTGCGGCAAGGTGAGACACCCTCTAAATTAATTCATTTGACATGGTAATAAGCATTATATATAATTGTATAGTTGTGTGATAACGGAAAGAAGGGATTAGAAAGGAATGGCTTAAGTTGGGCAACATAGAGAAAGAGAAACGCAGAAAGCTGAAGGAGATAGAGGCGCTCCGGATATACCCTTTTGGCGGCCGGTATGAGGTTACCTCTTCCATAAAGGAATTGAAGGATAACTTTCAGGACGGCAAATCCGCCTCCGTAGCGGGCCGTCTTATGGCCGTAAGGGAACACGGAAAAACCGTCTTTTATGACCTCAGGGATTCTACCGGGAAGATTCAACTCTATGCCGGCAAGGATGTCCTCGGCGATGAGAAATTCTCATTTCTGAAGAAGCTGGATATAGGAGATATAGCCGGCGTAAAAGGGGAATTATTTAAGACGAGAACAGGAGAGATAAGTGTAAAACTTACGGATATTAAGATTCTCGCAAAATCCCTTCGCCCGCTTCCCGAAAAGTGGCACGGCCTGAAAGACGTAGAAACACGATACAGGCAACGATACGTGGATTTAATCATAAGCGAAGAAGTAAAAAAACTCTTTAAAATAAGGACCGGCATTATAAGTAAAATAAGGGAAGTGCTGGACGGGAAGGGTTTCTTGGAAGTTGAAACGCCCATGATGCACCCGATACCGGGCGGCGCGGCGGGTAAGCCCTTTAAGACGCACCACGATACTTTGCATCGCGATTTATACCTTCGAATAGCCCCGGAACTTTATTTGAAAAAACTTCTTGTGGGTGGATTCGAAAAAGTATACGAAATAAATCGCTCGTTCAGAAATGAAGGTATTTCCACGCGGCATAATCCCGAATTCACCATGCTCGAGGTTTATGAGGCGTATTCCGATTCGGAAGGCATGATGGAGCTCGTGGAATATATTATACGTAAAACAGCCAAAGATGTTTTGGGCAGCGAGAACTTTGAATATCAGGGTAAAACCATTGACCTTACCAAATGGGAAAGAATGTCTTTTGCAAAACTCATGGAAGAAAATTTTGATATAACGCCGGATGACGAAGAGAAGACATGGGTTAAAAAATTGAAAAAAAAAGGCATCAAGCTTGAAAAGGATGAGGTTTCCAGGACCCAGCTCATAAATATTATCGGAGAACTTATAGAGCCCAAAGCCCATAATCATCCTGTATTTGTGATAGACATGTTCAAGGAATTGTGCCCTCTGGCAAAGACAAAACCGGATAACCCCGAGCTTACCGATAGATTTGAGTTGTATATAGGCGGGCTCGAAGTTGCCAACGCCTATTCCGAGCTCAATGACCCGATTGAGCAGAGGAAGAGGTTTAAGGAAGCGGGCGGCAAGATCGACGAGGACTTTGTACGCGCGCTCGAATACGGCATGCCGCCCGCCGGCGGACTCGGCGTAGGCATAGACCGGCTTGCGATGCTGTTTACAAACTCGGCGAATATTCGCGAGGTAATATTTTTTCCACAGCTTAAAGAGGTAAAATGAACTGGAAGATATACGTAGGATTAAGATATTTAACCAGAAGGAGTAAAGAGCGCTTCATCTCCATAATAAGCGTTATTTCTATTCTCGGCGTTATCGTTGGCGTTTCGGCTTTAATAGTCGTCTTATCCATTATGACGGGATTTGACATGGAGATTAAAGAAAAGATTATAGGCACTTATTCGCACATAATTCTCACGAAAGAAGACGGTATAGAGAATGAAGAAAAAGTTATGGCTGTTTTGAATAAAACGGAACATGTAGTAGCAACCTCTCCCTTTATAGAGAAAACTGCTTTTTTAAAATATAGAGACGGCGCTGCAGGCGTTATCGTGCGCGGCCTGGACGGAGAATACGAAAAATCCGTAAGCAATGTAAGCCAGTATGTCGACAGCGGAAATTTAAATTTCGGTGAAAGCGGTATTATCCTGGGAAGGGAACTTTTAAAATCGCTGAGATTGAAAAAAAATGATAAGGTTTCGTTACTTTTGCCCGATGGCAGAAGAAAAAAAGATTTTACCGTGAGAGGCACATTTACTTCGGGCAGGTATGATTACGATGCCAATCTCGTTTTTATAAATTTGAAGGACGCAAAAGAATTCTTTAATGAAGATTCGGTTTCGGGCATCGGCGTAAAAGTGGACAACGAATTTAACGTAAATAAAATAAGAAGGGATTTGCAAAAAATATTCCATTATCCTTTTACCATCAGGAGCTGGATGGACCTGGATAAAAATCTTATGAGGGCCATTGCCATAGAAAAGAAGATAATGTTTATAGTCCTGGCGCTTATTATAGTAGTCGCATGTTTCAACATAACCAGTTCTCTCATAATGCAGGTCCTGGAGAAAACAAAGGATATAGGAATATTGCGAGCTATAGGGGCTACGGCAGGCGATATAAAAAAGATATTTATTTTTCTCGGATTTTCGGTAGGTTTTATCGGGGCGCTATTTGGCAGTATGCTGGGGATTGCTTTAGCAAAAAATATAAATATAATTGCCGATTATGTAGAACGCATGACAGGTTTTGAGCTTTTCCCGAGCGACATATATTATTTAAGCAGCATACCCGTTAAAATAGTGCGGTCCGACGTAGCAATAATAGCGGGACTCTCGCTCATTTTAGCGGTGGCGGCGTCTTTTTATCCGGCATGGAGGGCATCGCGATTAAACCCGGTGGACGCGATAAGGTATGGGTAGTATGATAAAAGCAGTAAACATCAGCAAGACATATTATCAGGGTAAGGCGAAAATAGAAGGCATAAGGAATCTCAATCTGGAGATACTTAAAAAAGAGTCCGTGCTTATCACAGGCCCGTCGGGCGCCGGGAAGTCGACGCTTTTGCACTTGCTGGGAGGCCTTGATAAACCGACGGAGGGAGCGCTTTTTTTTGAGGGAGTGGATTTTTATGGCCTATCCGACAGGGCCCGGTCAAGGGTTAGAAATGAGAAAATCGGTTTTATATTTCAATTTTATCATCTGTTGCCCGAATTTACGGTTTTAGAAAATGTTATGTTGCCGGCTCTTATGAAAAGAAAGAAAGAAATTCGAGAAAGGGCTGAAAATCTTTTAGAATTAGTCGGGCTCGAAAAGAGGATAGCCCACAGGCCGTCGCAGCTTTCGGGCGGGGAGTCGCAAAGGGCGGCAATCGCGCGGGCTCTTATAAATTCTCCCGAGCTTCTTTTGTGTGACGAGCCAACCGGCAATCTCGATTCGAAAATAGGAGAGAAAATTATCGATTGCCTCCGGATGTTGAAAGAAAAAACATCCATGGCCCTGGTTATTGTTACGCACGACGAGCATATATGCGATGATTTTGATAAGAAATTTATAATAAGGGATGGCATTCTAAGCGAAATGAAACATTTCGAAGGTTTATATGGGGCACAAAGTTTACCTGAATGGCAAGTTTATAGATAGAAATAAAGCAAAGCTCTCTATTTTTGACCACGGCCTGCTTTACGGAGACGGTGTATTCGAAGGGATACGTTCTTATCATAGACTTGTGTTTAAACTTAACGAGCACATAGACAGATTATATAAATCGGCAGATGCCATAGAGCTTAAAATTCCTATGGCAAAGCGCGTCCTGGTTAAAGCAGTCCGGGATACATTGAAGCGAAATAAATTGGATAACGCCTATATACGGCTCGTAGTTACACGGGGCCCGGGAGACCTGGGCCTCGACCCGCGAAAATGCAAAGCCGGCGGTTTTATATTTATTATAACGGATAAAATAACGCTTTATCCAAAGAAATTTTACGAGAAAGGGCTCCATATTGTTTCCGTGAAGACGAGAAAAAATTATAAAGGGGCTATCGACCCAAATATCAAATCGTTAAATTACCTTAATAACATCTTGGCAAAAATCGAAGCCATAAAAAAAGCATCCCCGGAAGCGATTATGTTAACGCATGATGATTATGTTGCCGAATGCACGAGCGATAATATATTTATCGTAAAGGGAAATACCCTTTTAACGCCGCCGAGGGATATCAGTCTTAAGGGTATAACTCAAAACGCGGTTATAGATATAGCAAGAAAAAGCAAGATCCGATTTAAAGAGAAGAATATGAAATTAAACGAGATATATAAGGCGGATGAATGTTTCCTGACAGGCACAGCGGCTGAAATTGTGCCTGTTACAAGAGTTGATAGCCATGTTATCGGCGCCGGGAAGCCGGGCCCTGTTACATGCGAGCTAATGGCAGCGTTTCGCGAATTGACGAAAGTAGACGGGGTGAGATATTGAAGAATTTCATTGAGCGAGGTCGAACCTCGAACAATATAGGAGGGGTTAATTATGCAATGTGATATATGCCATACGAGAGAAGCGACGGTGCACCTCACTGAAATTATCAACAATAAGGTAACAAAGCTACACCTCTGTGAGCAATGCGCGAGAGAGAAAAGCCAGGAGATGGAAGAACATTTTGGATTGGCGGACCTTCTTTCAGGCCTGGCGGACCTTGTGCCTGTTGTTGAAAAAGACGAAAAAATCACCGCCGAAACAGGCATCAAATGCGCTTGCGGCTTCACATTTAACAGTTTCAGAAAGATGGGCAGGCTCGGTTGCCCCAAATGTTACGAAACATTTAAAGAGCAATTAAGCCCGCTCCTGCGAAAGATTCACGGTTCCGACCGGCATACCGGCAAATTGCCGATGAAAAAAGAGGCTATCCGCGGCAAAGGGGCGCTCTTAAGCGATTTGAAAACAAAGCTCGAAAAAGCAATAAAACTTGAAGAATTTGAAGAAGCCGCCCGCTTGAGGGACCAGCTTAAGGCGCTTGAGAGGAAAAAGAAGAAATAAAGGAACTGTTCGAGGTCGAATCTCGAACAGATAAGGGGAGTTAGAAAATGGAATTAGATAACCTGTTACACGGAAAGAGTGAATGGCTGAAAGGCACGGGTCCGAAATCGGATATCGTAATTTCGAGTAGAATTCGGCTTGCCAGGAACCTCGAGGGGTTTCCGTTTTTCAATTGGGCAAAGCCGAAAGAGAAAGAAGACACCCTGAAACTTGTGAGAGACGCCATAGAAAAAAGCAAATTCCTGAAAAAATCCCTGTTTTTAAACATAAAGGATTTACCGGAAATTGACAGGCAATTCCTTGTCGAGAGACACCTTATGAGCCCCGAACATGTGATTGACCTGGAATACAAAGGATTGGTCGTAGAAGACAAAGAGATTGCAAGCATTATGATTAATGAGGAGGACCACATAAGGATTCAAGTCCTGCAATCCGGGTTTAATGTCATCGAGGCATGGCGCATGTCAGACGCAATCGACACAGACCTTAGCAAGAAAATACCCTACGCATTTTCGACAAAATGGGGTTATCTTACGGCTTGTCCTACAAACACCGGCACAGGGCTTCGCGCATCCGTTATGTTGCACCTTCCCGCCCTTATTATAACGAATCAAATCGGCAAGGTGTTTCAGGCAATATCGAAGCTGGGCCTTACAATGCGCGGTTTTTACGGCGAAGGCACAGAGGCGACCGGGAATTTCTTTCAAATCTCAAACCAGGTTACATTGGGCCGTTCGGAGAGCGATTTAATAGATAAAATCGGAAGCATCGTGGATAAACTCGTAAAGCGCGAAGAATCTACGCGTAATATCCTTATGGCAAAACAGAAAGACGAACTCGCTGACAAAATATGGCGCGCGTACGGAACACTAAAAACTGCCCGGATTATCACAAGCACGGAAACGATAAAACTACTTTCGTTTATTCGTTTAGGCGTGGACCTGGGCATAGTGAGCGGTATAGATAGAACCGGACTAAATGAACTACTTATCCTAACGCAGCCCGCTCACCTTCAAAAGCTGGAGAACAAACTTCTAACGCCGGATCAAAGGGATTATAAGAGAGCAGATCTTGTCAGGGAGAAATTAAAGGGAGGAACTTAAAATGGCGATGTTTAATAGATTTACCGAGAGAGCCAGAAAAATTATTCTTTTAGCCAAAGAGGAGGCCAAGCGTTTTAATCATGATTATATAGGCACAGAGCATATTTTGCTAGGCCTTGTCCGGGAAGGGGAAGGCGTAGCTGCAGCCGTTCTGGCGAGCCTCGGTCTTGGCCCTGACAAGATAAGGTTTGAAATAGAAAAACTTGTTCAACCCGGGCCTGCTACTATTGTAACCGGCGACATCCCTTTTACGCCGAAGGCCAAGAAGGTTATAGAACTTGCCATGGACGAGGCGAGAAACCTGGGCCACAATTATATCGGGACAGAGCATCTTTTATTAGGTCTGATTCGTGAAGGCGAGGGAATCGCCTCCCAGGTTCTCGTGAATCTTGGCCTGGACGCGGATAAAATTAGAATGGAGGTTATGAATTTATTGGGGTCTTCCGTTCCGGGTTACAGCCCGGCACAGAGAGCCAAAAAAGGAGGCAAGACCATGGCCCTGGATGCGTTCGGCAGGGACCTGACGAGGCTTGCCAGAGAAAATAAACTTGACCCTGTAATCGGCAGAAAAAAGGAGATAGAAAGGGTTATCCAGATTTTGTCGCGCCGCACAAAAAATAATCCCGTTCTGTTAGGAGAGGCAGGTGTTGGAAAGACCGCCATCGTAGAGGGGCTTGCGCAGGATATCGTTGCGGGTGATGTGCCTGAGATACTTAAGAATAAGAGCATGATTATACTTGACCTGGCACTTATGGTGGCGGGTACAAAATACAGGGGCCAGTTCGAAGAAAGAATCAAGGCGGTAATGGACGAAATAAAGTCCTCTACGAACATAATTGTATTTATAGATGAGTTGCACACGCTGATCGGAGCCGGGGGAGCCGAAGGAGCAATCGATGCTTCAAATATACTTAAGCCCGCTCTTTCACGGGGAGAGATTCAGTGCATCGGAGCGACAACCCTGGATGAATATAGAAAACATATCGAGAAAGACGCGGCCCTTGAGAGAAGGTTCCAGACAATTATTGTAGAGCCAAATACCGTAGACGAAACAATCGAAATCCTTAAGGGCTTGAGGGATAGATATGAAGCCCACCATAAAGTTAAGTTTACGGACGAGGCACTGGAGGAAGCGGCTAAACTTTCGGACAGATATATAAGCGGCCGTTTCCTGCCGGATAAAGCTATCGATATCATAGATGAAGCGGGTTCGCGGGCACGGATTTCTACAATGACAGCGCCTGATGATATAAAAGAGAGAGAGGATAAGATAAAACACTTTAAGGAGGAGAAGGAAGAGGCTGTTAAGGGCCAGGATTTTGAAAGGGCAGCAAGATTCAGGGATGAGGAAAGAAAGGCGAAAGATACCTTAACCAAAGCCAAGAAAGATTGGAGAGAATCTCAAGGAAAAAAGATTCTCACCGTTACGAAAGAGGATATAGCTACCATCGTTGCCAAGTGGACGGGGATTCCGCTGTTCAAGCTCGAAGAAAAAGAATCGATTAAGTTTATTAAGATGGCGGAGGAATTAAATTCTAAAGTCATAGGCCAGAATGAAGCTATAAGCGCTATTGCCAGTGCCGTAAAGCGTTCGCGGGCCGGGATAAAAGACCCTCGCCGGCCTATAGGTTCCTTCATATTTATGGGGCCGACCGGCGTGGGGAAAACTTTACTGGGCAGGAAACTCGCCGAGTTTATGTTCGGCAACGAAGACGCTATCATTCAAATCGACATGTCCGAGTATATGGAGAAATTCAACGTATCGCGCCTCGTCGGGGCGCCACCGGGTTATGTCGGATATGAAGAAGGCGGCCAGCTTACAGAAAAGGTGAGGCGCCGGCCATATGCGGTTGTGCTTCTGGACGAAATAGAAAAAGCTCATCCCGATGTTTTCAACATACTGCTGCAGGTTCTCGAAGAGGGCCGGCTCACGGATTCATTCGGCAGAAAGGTTGATTTCAAGAATACAATCCTTATCATGACTTCGAATATAGGCGCAGAGATGCTGAAGAAGCAGGGCTCTATCGGGTTCCGTTCGGGTGAAAAGGAAGAGGAGTCCTACAAAGATATGAAGCAAAGGCTTCTCGAACAGGTTAAAAAAGTTTTCAAGCCGGAATTTCTAAACAGAGTGGACGATATAATTGTCTTCAGGAGTCTGACAAAAGTTGATTTACAAAAAATAATTGACCTTGAGATTCAGGAAGTCCAGAGCCGGCTTAAAGACCAGGATATAAAATTAGAGCTTATGCCTAAAGCAAAAGATTTCCTGATCGAAAAAGGATTCGACAAGATATTCGGCGCGCGCCCCCTGAAGAGGATTATTCAGAGATTCCTGGAAGATCCGCTGGCGCAGGAGATTATTTCCGGAAAACTTAAAGGCGGCGGCAATCTTAGGGTGAACGTAAAGGGCGACCATTTGGAGTTTGAGGTTGCCCTGTCTGCCGGCAAGCAGGCTTCGCCTCGACGAAAGAAGGGCTCGCAATAACAGGCGTGTATATATGAGGCGTATCAAGTCCATAAAAAGAAGAGATATTTATGTTTTAAACGTCCTTTTTCTTGCGTCGATTTTTTTATTTTATGATACACACTCCGAGGTTTTCTTCAAAGAATTTGCCATGCATAAACTGGAAGGGATGCTCCCCAAGGGAGCTATAGCTGAGATTGGCAATATCATTCATATTGCTCAAAAAGAAGATTTTCTCGATTTAGAAGTAAAAAAAGAAGCCAACCGGTTTATAATAAATGGCAAGGTTAACCATATGAATCCCATTAAATGGTTGCAGCCATCTAACGGCGTGAAATTTCCGGATATAGATTTTATATGTGACGTAAAGGCCTCTATCGAGATAAACCGCTTCAACCCTGTAAACTGTAAAGTCGTTTTTAAGAACGCAATTATCAATTACGTTCCATTCGAGAAAAACATAGAGATTTTCTTAAGCTATGACAAGGCCAAAGATACGGTAAATATAAATAAGTTCAAAATAGGCGATGAAATAGAAGGATATGGATATGTAAGATTGACCGGACCCCATTATGTATTTTTGAAATGGACAATTACAAATCTGGATTTAACGAATTACTCCGTATTTTCGGAGGGTAAGGGCAGCATTTCGGGAAACATGTTCGGAGATTTTATTGTTAAAGGCCCCATAAAAGAACCGTTTCTCGTAGGGCACATGGATGTTCAGAAAGGTAGCTGGGACGATTTTAAATTTGATTCGTTTATCGCGAGCCTTAAGGGAAAGCTGCCCCTCATTTCTATATGCGATTCCAGAATTTGGAAGGAGGACGGCTACATGATCCTGGGTGGAGAAATTGATCTCGCGAAGTTAAAAGACGGGAAAGTATTTGACGGCGTTTCTCTTGAGCCCGGCGAGAATTTCTTTATGTGGGAGGAATGGAGCGTTATGAAGAAATCCGAGGATTCCTCGGTGAAAGTCGAAAAATCTTTAGATGAGGAATTTGATTTAACTTTTAAGGCATATAAAAAGGACGAAGAATCAGAAGAAGGGCATTTTTTAGGGGTTGAGCATAAAGTAAAGTTTTAAAAAAACTTAAAAAATTATAATAAAGCATATGAATGTTAAAAGATGGTTTGAAGTATTAGGCGACAAAGCGATAGCATTTATCGAATACATAGGCGCTATCAGCATTTTTTTCGGGCGCATACTTTCCTGGCTTTTTCATCCTCCTTTCAGGGTCAAAGAGGCTATAAAGCAAGCACAGAAAATCGGTGTAAGTAGCTTACCTATAGTAACCCTCATAAGCCTGTTCACAGGCATGGTTCTTGCGCTGCAGAGCGCTTATCAAATGCAAAAGATTCAGGCAGAGATGTATATAGCGTCCCTTGTCGCGCTTTCAATGATTAGAGAATTGGGCCCGGTTCTTACGGCCCTTGTTGTGGCAGGCAGGTGCGGCGCCGCTATAACCGCAGAAATCGGGACGATGAAGGTGACAGAACAGGTAGACGCATTAGAAACATTAGCAACGAATCCCGTAAACTATCTTGTCATTCCGAGGTTTTGGGCATTATTGGTTTCGCTTGTAACGCTGACAATTTATGCAGATTTCATAGGGATTATAGGCGGGTACATCATAGGTATAACCAAACTTCATACGCCGCATCATATGTATGTGAAGATGACATTTGACCCCATAACGCAAAGCGACGTGCGTAACGGGCTGTATAAGAGTTTTGTGTTCGGTATTGTAATATGTACTATAGCATGTTTTGAAGGAATGCGCGCTAAAGGCGGCGCTGAAGGGGTTGGCAAGGCTACAACCTCAAGCGTGGTGAGAAGTTTTGTGCTTATAATAGCTTGCGATTGTCTTTTAACGGCACTTATGTACTTTATAGGACGCTAATCGATTCAACCTCGCAGGTTAACCTGCGAGGTTGGGGTAGTAAATATGATTGAAATAATAAACTTATGTAAGAGTTTCGGGGAACACAAGGTCTTGGACGATCTCAACCTGACTATAAATACAGGCGAGACAACGGTTATAATCGGAAGAAGCGGTTGCGGAAAAAGCGTTCTCCTGAAGCATATAATAGGCATACTTAAGCCGGATTTAGGGCAAGTTTTTATAGATGGCAAAGATATAACGAAACTAAACGGTAAGCCATTAAACGATATAAGAATGAAATTCGGCATGCTATTTCAGGGCTCAGCCCTATTCGATTCATTGCCTGTATGGGAAAACGTGGCTTTCGGTATGTTGGAGCATACGAACAAGAAAAAGGATAAAATGCTTGAGAGGGTCAAAGAATGCCTGGGCCTTGTAGGATTAGAAGGCGTGGAGAACCTTAAACCCGCGGAACTTTCGGGAGGTATGCGTAAAAGGGTAGGCTTGGCCCGGGCGATTTGCATGAAGCCCGAAATCATCCTTTATGATGAGCCGACGACAGGCGTTGACCCCATAATGGGAGACGCTATAAATGGCCTCATTAAAGAGCTGCACGATAAGTTAAAAGTTACATCTATCGCTGTTACGCACGATATGACAAGCGCTTATAAAATAGCCGATAAGATAGCAATGCTTTACGAGGGAAAGATTATTACCCTGGGAACACCCGATGAGATAAAAAATACACAAGACCCGGTTGTAAAACAGTTTATTCACGGAGAGGCGGAAGGGCCGATTACCAGAGGAGGTTAACCATGGCGGAGGCAGAAAATAAAATATTTGAATTGAAAGTCGGAATCTTTATAGCGATAGGCATACTTATATTTTTTATAATAGTCTTTTCCATAGGAGACGTCTATCTTGTAAGAAAAGGCTATCACATAAATGTCATTTTTAATTTTGCCAGTGGAATTACGGAAAGCGCCCCTGTCAGGTTGGCCGGCGTTAATGTGGGACAGATTGACAAAATCAATATATTTTTTGACGAAAAAGAAAAAAAGACAAAAGTAAAGTTATTAGCATGGGTAAATGACGAAAAAATAGGGATTGAGAGAGATTCGGTGGCGCTTATTAATACGCTGGGGCTTCTGGGAGAAAAATACCTCGAAATTTTTCCCGGCACGACAAGAGACGACTTACTTGAAGACGGGGATAGCATTGTAGGCCAGGACCCTATTCCCACAGAACGCCTGACCGAAAAGCTGGACCAAATTGCCGATTCAACTAATGTCGTTATGACGCGGCTAAAAGAAGGCGAGGGGACTGTCGGGAAATTGTTGGTTGAAGAGAAGATTTATAATGACTTAGAAGTACTCGTTGAGGATGTCAAAAAACACCCCTGGAAGTTATTGCATAAACCGAGAACGCCCAGGAGGGACAAATGACGGTAATTTTTATAAGATTATTTTTTGTTTTTTTGGGCTCTATTATAGGGTATTACGTGGGTTGGCTTATAGGCGATTTTAACCACACATATGCCTTAGCGGGCGCAGGTGTAGGATTTTTCGGCGCGCTTCTTGTAATCTTTGTAGAGATAAGGCTAAGAAGGCTTTCCGTTAGAAATCTATCGGCGGCTGTATTCGGCCTTATATTCGGTTTTTTTATGGCGTGGTTATTGACCCTTGTAATAAGGCTTATTCCAATGGATGAGAAGATATACTCCGCCTTTAATATCATTTTTGTCCTTGTATTCTGTTATTTAGGCATGGTTATAGCGATGAGGGGAAAGGATGAGTTTAATCTGATTATACCCTACGTCAGATTTTCACGCCAGGAGCAAAAGGACGAAATTATTATCCTCGATACCAGTGTTATCATAGACGGCCGAATCATTGACATTGCCGAGACCCGTTTTATAGAAGGGCGTTTTATCGTTCCCCGCTTTGTCCTGAGGGAATTGCAACAAATAGCGGATTCGCAAGACGCGCTCAAACGGAATCGCGGAAGACGGGGCCTCGATATATTAAACCGCCTTCAGAAAGGTTCCCATATCGGGGTGAAAATTCATGACGAAGATTTCCCCGAGGTTAAAGACGTAGACGCCAAAATTATCAAGCTCGCCAGGTTTTTAAACGCAAAGGTAATTACCAATGATTTCAATCTTAACAAAATTGCCGAACTTCAAGGAGTAACTGTTTTAAACATAAACGACCTTGCCAATGCCTTGAAACCCGTGGTCTTGCCGGGCGAAGAGATGCGCGTGAGGATTACGAAGGAAGGAAAAGAATATAATCAGGGCGTTGCGTATCTCGATGACGGAACAATGATCGTGGTTGATAACGGCAGGCACTTAATCGGACAGACCATAAATGTTGTTGTTACCAGTGTCTTGCAGACCTCGGCAGGCAGGATGATATTTGCTAACAGGCCCGGGGCAAACCTAAGACGCGAGAGTCGAGGTAGATGAAAACAATATGCATAGTCCCTTCGGCAGGCAAAGGTAGAAGGCTAAAGGTTAAAGAAACTAAGCCATTTGTAATGCTGGGAGGCCACCCTCTACTATCACACACCTTAAAGGCGCTTGAAGCTTCCGCGCCTATTGACGAAATCATCGTCGTTGTTTCGCGCGATAAGCTGAAGGCAGGCCGGGAGCTTATTAAAAAGTACGAATTCAATAAGGTTCGCGCTGTCATCTCCGGCGGAAAAAGGCGCTTCGATTCTGTGCGGAACGCTCTTCGGAAAGTAAAGGATGCCGACCTCGTCTTGATACACGACGGTGTGCGGCCCTTCATAAGCCAGGACTTGATAAAGAAGCTTCTCCGGGCAGCAAAAAGATTCGGGGCAGCCGTCTCCGCTATTCCCTCGAGACAGACACTCAAATTTATAAAAGAAAATTATCGAGGCCAAACCTCGATAGATAATTTTTTTATAGTTAATACGCCGAAACGAAAATTTTTATGGGAAGCGCAAACACCTCAAGTCTTCAAGAAACAACTAATTGTAAAGGCGTATAAGAAAGTCAAAGGTAGAAATGCTACGGACGATTCGAGCCTTGTCGAGAAATTAGGGCATAGAGTAAAAATCGTTAAAGGTTCGTTTAGAAACATAAAAATTACAACGCCGGAAGATTTGGAATTAGCGAAAATATTTGTGAAGAAATGATGAGTAAATTCACACTTATAACTGTGAATTTAAAGGAGGTATCATCATGGCAATACAAGTTAAGTTAATTAGAAATCTTTTTCTCATAGTAATGGCAGCACTGGTTATAATTCTTGTATCACCGTTAGGCGTTATCGGAGAAGAAGTCATTACTCTCACCACCATTGTACCAAACCAGGATACGGTAAGGGTAGAAAGAGGAGCCATAGGTACAAGCTACAGACAGACAAGCACCCTTTCAGATGAAGACATAGGAGATAATAACCTGCTCATCGAAGGCAAGGTCGGCATCGGAACAACGGAACCAGGCACGGTTTTAACAATTAGAAAACCAGATATTATGGGCGGGGGCGCCCTGACACCAATATTCCGTATTGTACAGACCACCGGTGCCGGAGCCGGGAGATCCGGGTTAGAATTTTATAGTGAGAATCTCGAATATGCAATGGCTGCAGTAGGAGCCGAGCCAGGCGTGGGTTATACTAATCCCGCATTTCATCTTCAGGTAGCCAATACAAATAAGCTTTTAAAGGAGAGAATAATAATAAAGGCAAGCGGGAATGTAGGTATCGGGTCGGAGTATGCGGCTGATGTACTGGATATACGTGGCGGAGAAGGTACTTTATCGATTCGAGAGGCCATTAAGGAACCACATAAGTTTTTGATTGATCAGGATGATACGGTAGGAACGGATTTGTCTGAAAACTGGGGGGAATTGACATTTTCAACTCCAAGTTCTGATGGAGCAAATGACCGTATAGAACGGATGAGGATAGAATCTGGCGGCAACATCGGCATCGGCACGACGAATCCGGATGAAATATTATCAATAACCGC
>CP070780.1:331138-358499 GCA_020346285.1 Candidatus Omnitrophota bacterium
AACAGCCCAAATTCGGAACTAAGCGACAAAGGAATCAAGCTGCCAAAAAATAAAGCAGCCGAACTCGGGCAAAAAGAAAGCGCGAAGATAAAACCTAAAACAAACGAACCTTTTATTCCGGATTGCGTTAGAATATCCAGCCTGTTCTTAGAAATGCCAAATCCTCCCAGATTAAATTTTAAAATACCTAAAAGAAATAAACCCACGATAACCAGTATAGGCCCCAAAGCTTTATTCATATATTTCTGCAAGAAATTTGCAATTGCGGGCACACTTAAAAGAGAATATGTGATGATGAACCCTATAATCGCATATGCGACCATTCTACCGATTGTGTAAAATAACCCCGCCCAAAATACAAATTTTATATGTTCTATTCTTTTAGACAAAAAGGATATTGCCGCAATATTTGTAGCAAGAGGGCACGGATTTATTGAGGTAAGTATCCCCAGCCATAATGCGGACAAGATTGCCATTATTATATTATTCGTCATAATCTATTAAGATAATCCGTTATTTCGTCTTTAACATATTGCTGAAACCGCGCTTTATTCCTTAAATATTCCCAAATTCTTGTAAGGTTCTTTGAGTCCACTTCCTCGCCATTTTTTACCAAAGATAGCACCAGGGACTTTGTATAAAGCCGGTAATCATTAACAAAATGTTCGTTACCCCTTCCTTCAATATTTATTATTTTAAAGGATAGCTTACCTGATGCGAGCTCATTTTTAAAATTCTGGTGAATAGCTTCTTTTGCAAATTGCTCAATATTATAACAATTGGCACATCGGAAATTTCCGTGAAAATAATAGGCTATTACCTGATTTGAGGCGAGCTTTTCCGTATCTTGCGCAGCACGGACGTTAGCAATATCGCTTGTAAAAAAAATCGATACGAGTGTTATATAAAATAGAATCCTAATTCGCATTATTTCACTTTTTCAATCCACTTTTTAACTTCTTCTATTTTGGGAATACGGCCCGAGCAGACCACTTTTCCTTCAATGCGCAAGCCGGGAGTCAGCATAATACCCGCTTCTACTATTTTCCCCATATCCTTCACTTTTTCTATATCAGCAGAAATATTGAGTTCTGAAAGAGCGTCTCTCACGGTTTTTTCAACCTGCTGGCATCGATAACATCCCGGTCCAAAAACTTCTATTTTCATGATTTCCCCCTTTTTTAAATTAAAAATGCCGGCACTAAAAACCAAAACGTAAGGCCTGCGATAACACCGCATATCCACATTAACGTTCCGTAAACTACGGGTACCTTTGGACTGACAATTTTGCACACACCAAGTATTGAGGGTAAACTTAATGCCGGCCCCGTCAAAAGGTGGGCCATTGAAGCGCCTGTGCCCATTCCCGACTCTAATAACCCTCTAATAAGAGGGGCTTCTACCATGCTTGGAGCATACATAAGCACTCCGATAGCCGAGGCTAACATAATAGGAAAGATCCCAACGCCGAGATACTTAACAATAAAAGCAGGGGGCAGGAATGCCTTTATCAGTCCCGCAAATATAACGCCAAGTAATATCAAGGGAAGCACTATCTTTACAAACTCCCAGGAATAAAGCAGCATATTCAGAATTCTTTTTACATAACCGGCTTTTTGTTCCGGCCCTGTGTCCGCGCCGGCTTCGATATGAATGGGCTCGGGTGCCGAAATCTTATCTTTCATGACCCTTTCCGTAATATATCCGACCAAAATCCCGGCGCCTATTGCAAAGATAATCCTTGCTACCGCAAATTTCCAGCCTAAGAGGGCTAATGTCAGGAGAACCGCCGCGGGATTAACCGCGGGGGCTGCAAGGAGAAATGTAATTGAAGGGCCAAGGCCTGCCCCCCTTTTATAAAGGCCTCCAAAAATCGGAATAATGCTACAGGAACACATTGAAAGTAGCGGCCCACCCGCTCCCCCTATTAGGTATGGAACGAATCCTCTGTTCGACCCCATAACTTTGATAACTTTATCTTTGGGTACGAATTCTTGAAGCGCTCCCGCCGCGATAAATGCTAAAAGGAGGCAGAGCCAGGAGTTTTTAATGTATTCGATAGTTGTAACGATTATAAGCATATATATCGGTATGTGTTTTTCTTCCAGAACTCTGGCGGTAATAATATCGCTTTGTTCCATGGTGTTTTTATATCCCTTCCATGCACCGCCCCATTCATAAACAAGTATAATTCCAAATATTAAAATTATGATACCGACTGCAAAAATTGTTCTCTTGTCCATTTTCGTTACCCCCTTATTCAAAATCGCTACGTGTTTCCATTTCCTGCCCTTCTACTGTATTAGACAACAGGTACCGCTAAGTCCTTTGATATTTTTATAAACTTTCTTATTTTGGAAATAAACCCTATTTCTATTTCAATAATACAAGTTTGTCTTTTGACTTTTTGCCGCGTAAAATAATTATTTGCGATTTTTTGAGATTAAAGTATTCTGCCAATACTTTCACAAGGGCCTTGTTTGCTTTTCCTTCAATCGGTGGCGCCGTAAGATAAACCCGAAAGCCGTCTTTGAGTTTTTTTACATTGTTTTCTTTTGCTTTCGCAATCACCCTTACCCGAATAAGTCTATTCACAATTAAATTATACTCCATTAAATTTGCTTTTAGATGGAGGTTGCTATTCAAAATCGCAGAGCTTTTAAGAGTTGATATCCGGTTTTGTCGATGTTTCGGGGAATTTGCCTTCGAGAGCTCCTTTTACCATCAGCTTGACATCTTCGGTGAAATCCTGGCTCAATATCCATTCTAGATAGGAGGGTTCTTTTTGCGCGATTTCCTTTATGCTATGCCTTCGCGCGAACTTTCCGAATACCGGGTAAAGCTCTCCGTTCCACCAGCGGAATTTTCTCTCTTTATCGAAATATTCCGCAGAACGGGCATAGTCAATCTCTTTCAGGGATTCTATCCCTTCCTTTTCCGTACCGTATCTTTTGACCTGGTCATCGAGTATTTCGATGGTCGCCTCCACATCGCCCATTGCCGAATGAGCATTAATAAGATCCTTGTCGCAATAAAACTTGTAAGCGGCTACCAGCGTTCTTTTCTCGTGTATGTGATATATTTTCTGCGCGTCATAAATCGCCCTGTTGCCGCGCTCAAATTTTAAGCCGGCTTCTATCATTTCTCTTTCGAGAATAGGTAAGTCAAAACGCTCTATGCCAAAACCTGCCAGGTCGCATTTGTCTATGAAAGATAATATTTCCGCGGCTATACTTTTAAATGGCGGGGCATCTTTGACATCTTCGCTTGTGATTCCCGTAACCTTGCTGACGCTCGAAGGAATCGGTATGCCGGGATTTACGCGTTTTACGTAATCTTCCCTTGAACCGTCGGGGAGGCACTTAATCATTCCGATTTCTACTATTTTGTCTTTCTCTATCCACGTACCTGTTGTCTCAAGGTCAAGCACCACTAATGGTTTGGATATTTTCATGGTTTTCTTTATATAAGGCCTGTTATCATTTAATAATACACAGCGCAAAATATGGGACAATATTGAATACAAATATGACTATCTTGAAGAATGCTATGCCGGCATAGTGAATCGCATCAAATGTTTCTACCGATAATTTAAACCATTTGCCGTGAATTTTATAAACCCAGTCATGTAATACCGCAATAGCGAAAAACCACCACAATAATAATCCCATATTGATTATAAAACACCAGCCCAATACCGCACGTATCGTTTCAATGGTCATTTTACGCCTCCTTTTACAGGAAAAAGCTAAAAACCGTTATTACTACGCCTATCCAGAAGAGAATATCGGCCTTCAAAAGCCAACCCAAAATTACACATCCTGTCGCAAAAGAACGTAAGATAATTTTAAATATAAGATATTTTCCCTGCTTATCCAACTGCTCCCTCTACATATCGAAACTTATTTCTTGCTTCCATATCTAATCGCCCTCTTTTTAAACGACTTTAACCCGCCTTCCATCAGGTTAATAAGGTGCTCCTTCTGTTCCTTTTCATCGATGGAAAAACCCGATTTAATATCGGCTAATTTCTTGCCTTTTGTGCTTAACAAAATATAATTTTCCGGGTCCGAGTTTACGACTAAAATTGGATTACCCGTAAATAATATAATTTGCCCTAAGTCTTTATATTTCTTGATGATAGGAACGAGAAAATGTGCGATATCTTCATTATCAAACTTAGTTTCAGGCGCGTCAATTATTAACGGTCCAAAACTTCCGCTTATAACTATTATAGAAATTATAGTTATTCTTCTTAAACTATTACGCAACTTGAAAAAATCCATCATCTTTACTTTTCCGGTATGCCAATTAACATTTACGTGCAGCTTATATTCGCCGTTATCTCCTTGCGCATAAAGAAGCGGTTCTTTTTTTGTTTCAAGAAAATTCGGAACAGAAAACATCCTGTTGAAATTAGCGATATTCCGTCTTGTAGGCTTTCCGAAATGCTTTATTAAAAATGCATTTAAATCATTCCTGGAGGAAATCAATTTCTCGATTTTATCCGAATGGTAAAATTTAGGCTCTATCATCAATTCCGTCATTCGAGGCGCATTGATCCGGGCTGCCGTTGCTTTATCCTTATTTATTGAATATAAATCTACAAGATCGCTTTTATTATCATTGCAAAAAGCGTAATAATACGGCTTTGAATCAATTACTTTTTCAACGAACAACTTAACATGCCCTTTAATTTTTGTGGAATCGGGCCTTACGGCCTTCTGCATCAATTGGAAAATAGATGATTTGCCCGATTCTTTCTCTCCGGCAATGCAGTTGAGGTGGCGGTTAAATCTTATGAAGCGCCTGCCGAAATATTCATTTTTTATCTCCACGCCGTATATGTAGAAACCTTTTGTCACCTTCTTGTTGAGTTCGGATATTCTGGCCCTTGAGGCAGGAATGCACACCGCGATTTTAAACCCGGCAAAAGAGGGAACCGTCATCTTTAAAAAAGTGAACCTTTTGCCTATCGATTTTAAATCGTGTGCATCCGAACCCTGAAGATATGCAATTGGAGCGATTTCCTTCTTGACCCTTAATGATTTAATCCAGTTCTTTATTGTCATTTTGAGCTTTTTATCCTGCCTGCTAAACTTTGAGGGATTCACGATCTCAACGGCCGATAACCTCTGATTGCAAAACACATTTTTCATGGCACCGCTATTAAGTTTATAAAGTTTCAATAAGGCATGATCGCTTCCGTCTATGTGTGCGATTACGGCAATTCCGCCCTTTCGATGGATTAAATCCACGGCATCTATTATACTTCTTTTACCGACTTTAGGATTTTTCCCCCATTCCTTAACAGCAAAACCTATTTCCTCTAAAAGGTCGCATATTACAAAGTGAATCGCCCGCCGAGGTTCATGCGGCGGAAAAACCGCCAGAATATGAACCCCTGTGCAGCTTATCTCTACGCCCGGTAATATGGTTATAATCTTTTTGCCTGCTTCTGCATTTATTTTTTCGGCCTCATCATCAATTATTTCGTACCATGTAGGCGCCTTTAAATCCATTATGCCGGCCTTGGAACGCGCGTCGTGCCACAATGTCCCTATGGCGTTATGGTCGGTTATGGCAACTAAGGAAAGTTTCTCTTCGACAAATCTCTTAACTATTTTCGCGGCAACTCCTCTTGCATTAGCCAATATTTTTTCCTGGATTTTTTTAACCTTGCCGCAATGTTTTTCGAAATTACAATCATGGGTAGGATATTTAGCTTTGTAGGGATTGAAATTATAGCGGCTTTTTCCTCTTGCGTCTTCGGATGCCGGTGTATGAAAATGCAAATCCACTTTATAGAATCTGGCCCCGAAATCAACTTTTCTTATTTTTTTAAAGCTGGAAATTATATTTTTTTGAGTTCTCATTTAGGCGTGTCTTTTGTGCTGTTTCAGAGGTTGAATTCGACCTCTGAAACAGTACAAATTTCTATCTCGATATCTTTAGTATTTTATATTTCAGGATACCTGCGGGAACTTCAATCTTAACTATTTCGTTTTTCTTATGGCCAAGCAATCCCTTGCCTATGGGTGAACCCACGGAAATCTTGCCCTGTGAATAATCCGCTTCCAGCTCCGATACCAGGGTATATTGAAGCTCTTCTCCCGAATCCATATCTTTCATTTTAACCGTGGCCCCGATAAGCGCTTCGTCCTTGGGCATATTTGTATCATCCAGGATTTGTGCGTTGGCTAACTTTATCTCTAATTCGGCAATCCTTTTCTCGTTTAAGCCTTGCGCGTCTTTGGCCGCGTCATATTCGGCGTTCTCGCTTATGTCTCCGTGTGCACGCGCTTTTTCTACCGCTTTGGATAATTTCCTGCGTTTGGTAGTTGTTAGAAATTCGAGCTTTTTTCTCAGTTTTTCATATCCTTCGTGACTTAAATAAGATTTGCCTTCGCTCATTTTTTCTGTTTTTAAATGTAAAATATCTTTTCTACCTCTTCCGGCAATAAGTTCTAGAAAAGGTCTTTATAGGGATGTTTATCTATGAAATGTTTGGTTAATTGTTTTTTTAGATAATTAAATGTTTCATCTACATTATCGAATACTTTAATAAGCTTTAAATCTTCTTTGGAAATCATTCCCCATTTAAACATTTCATCAAAGTCGATTACTTTCTGCCAGTAATCCCGGCCGAACAGAATGACCGGCAGGGGCCTTCTGTATTTACCTGTCTGCGTGAGAGTAAGTAATTCAAAAAGCTCATCCATCGTCCCGAAGCCTCCCGGGAACACAACAAGCGCTTTTGCTAAATAAAAAAACCAGAATTTACGTATAAAAAAGTAATGAAACTCGAAGGCAAGCTCCCTGGTCTGGTAAGGATTCGGATATTGCTCCATAGGAATGCTGATATTTAAACCCACGGATTTACCGCCCGCTATTTTTGCGCCCTGGTTTCCGGCGGCCATTATGCCGGAGCCGCCGCCGGAACAGATCATGAAATTCTTACCTTTTTTTCTCAAGCTTTTAAAGTAATGGGTGAGGCGCTTTGCAAGAAGGCGGGCATCTTCATAGTAACGCGATATTGCTACATCTCGCTTTGCCTGTTCGTACTGGTATTTGAGATGGCGCGAGGGAGATTTTATTCTTTTTATTCTATTCTCTATTTTTGTAAGCTTAAGAGAAGCAACATTCCGGGGGAAAATTCTGGACGATCCAAAGAATACAACGGTATCCCTTACCTTGTATTTACGGAAACGCGCGGCAGGCTCAATCATTTCAGAGAGAATTCTTATAAGGCGCGCAGACGGGCTATTTAAAAAATCCTTATTTTTGTAAGCTTTTATCGGCCAGCTATCTTTAGCTTTCTTTTTGCTTTTTGATTTCATGATTTAAATATACCATAGCAGAAGATATAAAACAAGTCCAGCTTTAATTCACAGAAGCTTGAAGTAATAATTTTCTTAGGAAAGGGATGGCACCCATAAAAAATTACGCAGCCCTTAGCAATCTTTGGATTCTATCATGATAATTTCTGAGCTTATTAATGGTTAATCTTATTATTGGCAGCAAAGCAAGTGAAATAGCAACATTTTTTCTTACAATAGGATTTTCATGAATCATATTGAGAAGGGTTTGTTCTGTAATTATCTCCTTCGGCAATAATCTCTTATATATGCTTCGCAGCTTAGGAAATACGTTTTTTATTACCTGCGTTAAGGCAGGGGCTTCTTTATTGGATTTTTTACTATCTTCTATTTGTGCTTTTCTACACGCTGCCTGCGCAAGGCCAATACTGTTGGCCGCTACAAAATCTCTCAACGGTATTCCGTCTATTGTATTTCCTTCCGACATTGCTATGGGCAATGTATCTTGCCGAATAGTGTGCATTTTCTTTAAATTTTCGACTTCCATGATATGAATTTTAATTGCTTCCGGCCTACGGCTATTTGTTATCCGCGCTTTTATCTTATCTTTATCTGATTGTTTCAATAATGAAATTGCTTCTATCTGCTTCAAAAGCATGCTTTCTGTTTTATGGTTATATGAGGCGTTTTTAGACTCAAAAATATAATTTACGTCTAATCCATAAGTGTTATTCAATGCTATTATATATGCCCATGTCTTCATATTGGCTTCGAGATCTTCTTCCGGAAATAATGATGAGTTTATAATCGTATCAATGGGGTAATCCTTCAAATATTCTGAGGCAATATTTATAACATTTAGATGACCGGTTAATGAAATATTCTCGAGTATTTCACGCTCAAATTCCTTTCTACGCTTATTTGTATTCTTTTTTACGATTTCTTTGAAAATTTCGGCAGTGGCCTGCCAGCCTTTTCTGGACCTTTCATCTGCAAACAAAGGTAGATAGATTGTTTCTGTAAAATCCGGGTTCCCAAAATATTTGCCCCTTATTTTTTCCAATTTTTTTCCCAGTTCCTGTATTTTTTTATTAAGGTCAGCTATGCCCTGGCAAGCTATAATCGTTTCTATTCTTGACATAACTCTGTCGGTAACATCATCTTCCCACCTTCTTTGCGTAATAACCTGATACAGATTTCTTTCTTGGCTTGAAAGAGCCAGAGTATCCAATATGGCCCGCATCTCTTCGGGTTGCAAATGCTTTTGTAGGCGCGCCAATGTTCCAAGCTCTCTGGGCCCAAAGGGTAAATCAAACTTTCTGCATAAACCGAGGATTATATTAGTGGCAGTGCGATATAACATTTTTTTGAAATTTCTTGTGTCAGTGGGTAAAAGCGAAGGATTTGTTCGGTTCCACACAGCCAGTTGCCTGCATAGATAAGGATATACATTTTGCCACATAATATCTCTATTGGCATTTGCTTCTATATGTTCTGCGAAAAATTTTTTGAAGGAACCGTTGTTTATTTCAAGAATCTCCCCATTAAAAAAATGATGATAAATATCGAAATCTATCCTTTTATTTTCCACCTCCTCTGTTATTAGATAGGCTGCGAAGAAATCCCTTTTCAGGCCTATCATAGATAAAAGTTCTGAAATTCTGATATTTACCTCGAGGCGTTTGGGGCCCCAGTAAAATGCGTCAACATCCGACGAAAAAGATTTCATCTCCCTGAAATATACGACCGCATCACTGTCCAAAGGCACGCCCAATTCCTTCCAGACAATCGGCAAAAGCGCCTCGATAGCCTTTTTAAGAAAAGCATTTGCCGTACGGCTAACCTCTTCATATATAAAATAAAAATTATTTCGGGAACGGATAAATTCCTCATGATTTTTTCTCAAGGCATGGTATTGCTTTCTTAACTCGGATAGCGTCTCTTTATGGTCCGTATCGGGGGTTTCCATAACAGCCAAAGGTGGGCCAGGGATTATATCATTGAAATCCGTATCGCGTATAAGGCGTTTAAATTCGCTTAAATTCTCCCCAAGCAATTCACGGGACATATATTTAATTATGTCCGAGACATGATAACTCGCTGTTAATTTTTCCGAAACGTCGGCGCTTAGACCAAATAAAACATCCACAAGCCGCTTCAAGATTCGGCGGCTAATTCCCCCTTCTTTTTCTAAGCGGAGAATAGACGCAATTACGGGATTACGCGGATCGGCAATCGCTTTCTTCCAGGAATCTCGAATTAAATCGGTTTTTTCACCCGAAGGTAGTTCGTAATTTTTTTTATTTATATATTCAATAAGCCAAAGATCCTCATCGGTATACATTTTCTCGAGAGATTTAATCTTCTCGATTTGGCAGTTTTGTTTATCAAACACGCCTTCTAAATGGCTTTCCTTTAATATAATTTTAAATTCTTGTTTCTTGTAGAATGGCCGAATTGTTCTTAAATGAAATTCTATAATGTCTCCTGTCTTTCGCGGATTTGATGTTAATTCGAGCAATTTCCTGAAACGCTTGTCTTCCTTATATAGTTCATCTATTTTAGTGTTTATATTTATTCGGCTTCTGTACGCGGGTTCACCTGCGAAACCCTTCAAAATCATCTCGATAATAAGGCCTATTTCTATATTTATGCGTTTTGCATATGATAGGTTAAATATGCTTTGTGAAGCAAGGGCGGTTCTTGAAGGGCTACAAATTCTTGAAAGCGACCATAGGTGGGCATTAAGAGAAAATAGACAGACTACACTTAATATTATAGTTTTAAGCCAAATACTATGTCTATTCTTATACCTTATCATCATATCTGTGCCTCATATCCGGGTTGGCCCGGAAAATCCGCAATTTCGTGCCCCATGTTACCGGAAATTTGCCTTTATCTATAATATTTTATATCACGATTTGATGATTGAAGTGTCACAGGAATGTAATTTTTTGTTTTTAACCGGCAGGCCATTTCATAGAAAATCCTATTATAATAAGAGGAGATTATTTAATACAATGCGCAAATTATATAGAGGATAATGCTATGCGGGCTGATATTGATATGGGACAGCTTGCCTGCCTGCCGGCAGGCCCTTAAACGGTACGCATGCCTGAGGTTAGAATGGGAGCTTCTTCTTAAGAGTGCTATATATAGCGCTCTTATCTTTTTTATCTTTTTCAAATAGATTCTTCAGGATTCCGAAGATGGTTTTAATATTTTCGTAATTATGCTGGAGCACATTTTTCATTTCTTTAATATTTTGAATATTATTTTTTACTACTTCATTAATTTCGAATAGCGTCTTTGTTAAATAATTTATCTTTTCCTCGACAGATTTTTGCCATTTATTTATATCCTTCATATTGGTCGGAGCTTTCCATAGATTCTCGAGACTATGCAATGCCCTCTCTACGCTCGTCGTTTTTTTTCTTATAGCTTCAATGTCTGATTTTTTAGGTTTATACGTGGCTGTCTTAATATTTGCATGCATATTTTTTATCTCCTTTTTAACGATTATTTTAATAAAATATATAAATATTTCTTTCGTCAAGTATACACTATAAGTTTTGATAAATCAAGACGGGTTACGCAATTCCACTTTTATTTGCCATTCTATTGCTGTATATGTATACTATATATATAATATAAAAGAGATTATAGAGTAAAATAATGAGAAATATTCGAAAAATATCTTTTAATATATTTTTATTATTATTATTTTTCTGCATTGCGGCATATTCCGGTGTTGTTTGCCTGAAAAAATTTACGTTTGACGATATTAAAGGCCTCGATAAATGGAAAAAGATGATACTTAGCGGAGAAGTTAAGTACAGTTTAATCAGGCATGGTAAGGAAGGGTATGTTAAGGCGCTAAGCGAAAAATCTTGCTCATCATTATATTATAGAATCGGATTTAAATTAAAAGATTACTCTATCCTCAAATGGAAATGGAAAATCTTACAATTTCCGGATATATCAAAAGCCCGAACCGAAAAAGAAAGAGATGATTACGCCGCAAGGGTTTATGTAATCTTTCCTTTTTTGACTTTTTCATCGTCTAAATTTATAGAATACATATGGGCAGAAGATTTGCCCGTAGGCACGATTATCGACAGCCCCTTTGGCAGCAATATAAAGATGATAGTTGTCAGAAAGGAAATGACTCCGGAGGGTGAATGGGCCACCGAGACGCGTAATGTTTATGAAGATTATATAAAGGTATTTGGAGAGAAGCCTCGTAGAAATGTTGGAGCGATAGCAATAATGTGTGATGCTGACGGCACGAAAACATCGGCGGAATCTTTATTTGATAATATAATAATAGAGACTCAAGAGAGTTTTGAAGTAAAAAAGGAGTTAGAATGAAAGCAATAAAAAGGCGTCGATATCTCGTAAATAAAAAATTTCAATTTCGTTATATAGCCCTAATAGTAATCCCGTTAATTTTGCTTTTAGTCGGACTATATTATTTAATATATTATTCCGTATTTAGTGAAATCCTCATTCCGGAAGCCCTCGCTACAACACTATTGCCCGCGATGGCAAAGGTAAATATTATTATTGCTTTTACTGCGCCGATTCTTTTAATTATTATTTTTAGAATGGCTTTTAAATATTCCAATCGGATTATAGGGCCTATTCCGCGAATAGAAAGAGAATTGGAGAAGGCAATTACAGGAGATTTTTCGGTAAGGGTTAAAGCGCGGGATAAAGACGAACTTTATTCCTTTATCAATAAAATTAATATGCTATTGGAAAAAATTGATAGCCACCAAAAGCTATAACTTCGTTTTTTATATCCTTCATGCTATCTATTGTATGAGCGCTTTCACTTTTTCTACCAGTTCCGGCTGTACGTAGTGGTTTATCGTTACCGTATAGTTTTCCCTCCAGGCGTTATCCTTCTTGATAAAGCGCTTATGGCCCAGTTTTTCTGCGATGGAATAAAAGAGATTATGCACTTCCTCTTTTTTCGGGGGTTTTTTTCGGGCCGCCAGGAATTTTTTTACTCTGTTGGTCGCGTAGAAACTCCTTACAATATGAGGATAAAATTCCCTGCCGCAGTATCTTTTAAAGGCCGCCTTGAAATGCTCTTCATTGAGAGGCCGGCCCGTATTCTCATTCCTAAAAACAAACGATGAATCATCGGTGCGGTTTAATATACTTATTAACCTGTTTATATAAATCTGTGGAAATGTATTTGTAATATTTGTAGGGACGCCGCCTTTTCCTATATAATGAAAAGATACATTCTTGCCTTTGATATTAATGTCGTTTTTTTTCATGGTCGTTAATCCTTTGTGACGATGCAACCTGTAATATATCTCATTTCCTATCCTCATATATGTTTTCAAAAGCGTGTACATCGGCACGGCAAAGAAGTCTTTTTCATTTTTCAGCGCTTCATAAACTCTGGATTTAAGTTTTGGAAAATATTTTTCAAATTCTTCAACAATCCGATATTTTTTCTTTTTAAACTTTTCGACCTTGTCTATAGTGTAGAGATATGAAAAAGTGCCGCTGGGATTTTTATATATCATGTCCCAATGGTGCTTTGTATTTTCATCGTGGATCATTAAATGCGGCGCGAACAGCGAAAATGCCTTACTCAGTTTTTTACCGTTTGGCAGGATGTTGATCCTGGCCCCCTGTGTCATACCGTCGGGCGCCAGTTGCCCCTTAAGAAACTCGGGATTCTTTTTATCTATGAGAGCATCGAAATTATTATGGGTCTGGAAAAGTTTAATTACAAGCATCGCCTCCGGAAAATTACGGGAAGATTCTTTCCATGACTTTTCTGTTTTCTCATAAATTTTTAAACCGGAAGCTGTTATTCTAATAGTTCCGGGCAGCGTTTTTTTCTGTTTAATTTTTTTTAAATCAGAAAATTTTGACATGATAAAACTTTCATTCGATTATGCGGAGGTTTGGCCGGCATTAATATATTGGATTATTTTTTGTATGTCCCCTGTTATTACTTTGCTAAAGCTGAGACCTGCATAAGCGTCCTTAGACCAGACAATATTTCCATGGACAAGAATTGGCGATGAATCGGGAGGTATAGTAATTTCTATTCCTAAAGATTCGCCTACTTGTAAAGTTTTTAAAGCTTTATTCAAAAAAAGTCGGGCTCCTCCTTCGCTAATATCTTCAATCCAGGATATGCCTTCTTCCAGCGCAGTTTTATATTTTACCCGCAATGAAACTTTATATCGGGGATAAGCCCTTCTTTCTTCTTTATAAGTTTTTTTCGGGTTTTGCGGTTTTCTTTCATGCCTTTCAATTATAACCAGCGCCACAAAAGCAAATAATAAAAAGCCTATAGCTGACAGATATAGCATCATATCCATTTAGAATCCATTTGTCTTTTGGGTCGAATTCTTATTCAATCCGCCACGGCAACCTTTTTTATAATTATATCCGTAAAATCGTGAAAATGCAAACTCCCTCTTGTTTTTTTCGAGAGAACGGCAAATTCTAGGAATTCAGAGGTTGTCAATGCCAGAAAAAAGCCGGTTCTGATATTGACAATACATGAGACGAATGGCAT
This sequence comes from Candidatus Omnitrophota bacterium, assembly GCA_020346285.1. Lineage (GTDB taxonomy): Bacteria > Omnitrophota > Gorgyraeia > JABMRN01 > RBG-13-46-9. The sequence goes on from CP070780.1 coordinate 345,014, forward strand.
AATTGTGAGTGGCCGAAAAGCAAATTCAATCACGGAAATGAGGAGGGGAAAAACATGAAAGCATCAAAGCTATTGTTCTTATCCGCAATTTTCGTCATGCTCATACTCTGTACCATTGTATTCGCCTGGAAGCTGCGATTCGAGGCAATCAGGCGCGCGGAGAAAACACCCGGGAGATGGGGAGAGCGGCCGATGGATGCTCCGGGGGATGAGCCCATACCCGAACCTCCGGAAGAACCGGTTGAACCCCTGCCCTATTTCGAAGGCCTCTTGACAGCCGAGGAGATCGAAATAATCGGGGAGAAATATCGCCCCATCTTCGAGGAGCCAAGAATCCTTAATGCCATGCGGGACAGCGCGAACGTGCCTTATGTTGACTGGGCCCGGGACCAGCAACGACGCCTGCTGGATGCCATTATTTTTTACGAAGGCAACGACGGATGTTGCGGCCTCTACCCGGAGGGCCACGAGAGAGCCGATCTGGACCGCATGCCGGATTTTGAACTGGAGGAGAGGGAAGATGTGACGGTCATGAACTTCCTGGGTGAGTCAGCAAAGTTCGTGATGATTAGTCACATGGCCTGGCATCTGTTCATCGAGGCCAATGCCAAGACGCCATGGCGGCTGACTGACTTCTCGGACGGAGCGCTAATTGTGCTCTTCGAACGAGACCACACCCAGCCCCGCTTGGGCAAACAGTACTTTGTGGTGAACGTCCATCCGGCCGAATGCTTCGCCATCATTCGCGGCTGGGACCGCGAGGCCTGGGATACCTCGGAAACCCTGGTTCGACCTACGGTTCGCGAGACCATCATCAACGTAATGCGATTCATAGGGGAACGCACTGTCCACTACAAAGGTGGCAGTCTCATCTCATGGCACCCCACTGATTCCGACTGGCCTTATTGGATGCGCGACAGACATGGGGAGGTGATAATGGAAGGGGGAGAACCCGTTCCCCTGGACCGCTTGCCGACGCCGCGAGAAATCCTCATTGAACGGCATCCGCACCGCATTAGGATAGGAGAGATTGACTGGCCAAACGCTTCCCGCCACCACATTGTTCCCGGTTGCTGGGGAACTTCAAAATTAGTCAAGAGCTTGCTTTCCTCTATTAATATTCCTGTCAAACTCGAAGGCGACTACTATCGTCCATTCGGAGGGGACTCATCGCTCTGTTTTCCTGATGTGGACGGGCATGTGTACTATGTCCATCACTCGGATAACCTGTGCATGCCGCATTGGATGCAGGGATTACTGCGCACAGCGCGGCGCCTTGAAGGTCGCGAGCGCTGGGACGATCCTGACTTCTCGCCGCTGGGCGCTCACCCAACCGGTTACAGCATTTTGCACGAGGACTTACTCCCGTGGAGCAGTTATAGCTTTAATGTCGAACAGCTGGAAATCAGCGCGGAGGATAGCGATAGGATACTGGAAGAATTTGGCGTTGTATTCAGAGATATGGCTTTCTGTTTTGACCAGCGAATGCTCGCTCTCAGGGCAATGTCCGCTCCTCTGACGGTGCATCTCTTATACAAACGCTGGAGAGAGCTGGAGGGTATGCTGCCCCGAGATGTCCTCACGAGCAATGAAAGAAGAGAATTTCTGCGTATACTGGATGCCGAGCTGGACAGGCGTCGCGCTGCCAGGCCCGGGGTCGAAGATCCTATGGAAATGTTCGCTTCCGAACTGCGCCAGCTCTATCGCCTGAAGACAGGTTTGCCTTGGGATGGGGATCAAGACGGTGACGGCTTCCAGAACTACCGCGACCGGCATCCCTACATGGTGGATAGAGAACCGGATGAGGGCGCCTGGCGGACAGCAACCGAGTTCTAATTAATTATTTCGGCTCATCCTAAAAATACCCCCTATCAGTACTGATAGGGGGTATTTTTTTAAGATGGCTTCCTGGGTTGGACGATAAAGAGCTTCCAGATGAAAGCTCTTTGTCCCGTTGATATTAAAACATAGCACGTATTTCTATAGATCCGGAATAGCCGAAGAAGTTTTCCTTGACTTCAATGTCATAGTTGCCGATCAGGCTTATTCCGCTTATGCTATCAAGGCTGAGCTCGCAACCGGCATTAAAGCCGAATTTAAGGCTATCCCATATGCAAACTTAAACCTGTCCCTTTTTAAAATTATATCCCTTGTATCTATGGTTAGGCAAGGGAAATGTGCTCTAGGCCTTGCGGGATATAAAGGCGAGTTTTTGTTTGCGAGTCCGGTCTTTAACTTCACCTTCGCGTTTTAGGGCTTTGGATCTTGTGCGGCAGGATTAAGTTTGAAAATACAAAGGTGCCAAATAGCTTAAATTTCCGGTTAATTTTGAGCCGGTATTTCGCCGTACTTCATCCATTGAATCATCGGACATTTTTCTCCCATCATTGGACATTTGCCGGTAAAAGTTATATAAGTACCATGAATAATAATAGAAATAGCAATGATAAAAATCCAAATTGCCAGAATTTGGCCAAACCTGCTGATGAATCCCTGCCCTTTAGTAGCAGTAAAAAGAATAAAAAAACCGATTACCACAAACATAGTAGCCGGCATCATACTAAACATTATTGCCATAAAGCACCTCCTATTTACAGTTCGGATACATTTTTAATCAGGAATGCATCCTATTTTTAAAAATGGGATTTGGTATTGTGGTGTATAGCCCGATTTTTTAGAACGCAATAAAAAACCTACAGCTGATAAATATAGCATCATATCCATTTAGAATCCATTTGTCTTTTGGGCCGAATTTTTATTCAATCTGTCCCGGCAACCTTTTTTATAATTATATCCGTAAAATCATGAAAATGCAAACTCCCTGCGACTTATTTTATTATAAGGGGTAATAAGAAAGCTCTCCTTAGCTGACAATTATAGAATTTTTTTAGATGATTTTATAGGGGTTTGTTATACGGAGGAAACAGAGAGACTGGAGACAGGTTTTAAATTTGGTTCCGGGACAGATGTAAGTTCAGCGCCAAAACTGTTCCCGGGTTACAAATATTTGAATAATTTACATTTATTATGTATACTTTTAATTAAGAAAAAAGGAAAGTAGAGGTTAACTATGAATAAAAATATTTTATCCGGTATTGTAATCGCCGCAGGCACGGTGATTGTAATTTCATTTTTTCTCCCGTGGGCAAAGGTAAGTATTTCCGCTGTTGGGGTATCTAAAGAATTGGCTAAAGATGCCAAAATAATTCTTAAAGACACGCCCTTGGCCGGAAAACTGTTGGGAAGATTAGAGAAAGCAACCGATGCTATCGGTGCCTTAGGCGATGTTGATGTTAAAACACAGGTAACCGGATACGGTATTCCCGTTTTGGTAAACAGAAAAATCTCTAAGGTTGCTTTTTCTCTTGTGCAGATCATGTTTAAAAGCGCCGCGAACGTGGATATAAAAAGCTATCTTGTATATTTATTACCGTTACTTGGAATTTTTTGTGGTGTTGCGGCAATCTTGGGCCAGAAAAATAAACTGTATATTATAATTATGCTTGTTGTTGCCGGATTGGTATCGATTGCGGGGCTCTATAACTTATATACCGCGGATCTTTCAAATATTGCCGTAAAGATAACTATAATGAATGGCCTTTGGTTTACGATGTACGGCTTCCTCTTTATCTTCCTTGTGGGAATAGCATGGCTTATTCTGGATAAAAAATCATAATAAAATAGTTACCCGCCCCTATTCAGCATCAAAGGGAAAAATACCCCTACATTTATTATCGTGGGGTATTTTTCAATTTGGCTCCCCGGGTTGGACGATGTTGATAACAAGAAATTGGTTAAGCTGCCGAATAGATCTTGTCTAACGCATCAAAGTAATCGTCAACCTCTGACCAATCTTTGGGCTCAATTCGTGGCAGATTCCAACTAAAATGCCCGGAATATGTACTAAGTAGCTTTTGAGGGTTCTTAAATTCTGAGAAATTAATCGCAATTGGCTTTAGCATATTCTTAATAATTCGTCTTATGTTTTCCGGCGTTACATCTTCTCCTATATTGTGAAGTATTATTTCTGCTAGCGGTTCCATATCAAGATCTGGCGAGCCCTCTTGTATTCTTGTTAAAAAGTCGTTAAATTTAAGACTGAAAACTAGAAATCCAAATGGAGTTACGCTACATAAACTATTATCGGGTATATTAAGATTCCATATAAAGGCCTGTCGTTTTAAGCTGTCATAAGCAGCTTGCTCTTTACCGGCAATTCTATCTTCAACAAAGAAGAAAGTATTAGCCCATGTTCTACCTTCATCAGCCATTTTAGCATTTGCTTCTTCTATGGTTTTTACATATACAACCCGTGAATTACGCCTGCGGGATACCATTCTCTCTGCCATGACATTCAGCCCTGTCATATTTACCTTTCCCATTCCATCGATATCTTTCAGCCTTTCTTCATCATTTATAACCACAACGGCCAAGACATCTCTCTCTTCAGGCTGGCGAACACTATCGCGCTGTCTAGAAAGCGATTGCGTAAGAGTGCTTTGGTTTGCCTTGGCTGTAGCAATGGGGCTTGTTCTACTTTCTCTTCCTACACTATCTTTGGTTACAATTTCTGTTGCAGAAGAAAGATCTTCAATATTTGTAATAATGAATGCTCGATCATAGGCATAATGAGCATCGACAAAGACAGATTGCCTTTTCCCCAATGGAGAATCATGATTCGCCCACGTAGGATTAGGGTGGTCGGTAGTTTTTCCAATCCACACTGCTTGGCCTGTTTGTTTTTCTAAATCAGGAATACTAAATAACGAAACTAACCCCAAAGTAGAAAAATGCACAAATCTCTCTCCCGCTTCATTGTACTTACCCCAGAAAGGTACACGTTGCTTGAAATACTCACGAATATAATCATGTGCTTTTGGAGTCAAATTTGAAATTCTATCTTGATTTTCTGGAGGACTTATTTCGTATTCTGGCATATCTTCTAAGTTAAGTATCTTGATATTACTAAACAAGATTTGTTCTGGAGAAATTCTGAATTGCACAACTGCTTCATTGCCTGTATCACAACAACTTATTTTTTCTGTTTCATCTTCGTAATTATCCCCAAGAGATCCCATAAAATCAATATACCAACCATGACGAATTAAATCAAACTCATATATTTCTATGGGAAATAGGTAAATTTTATAACCCTCTTTTATTTTTTTTCTAATTTCTTCTGTTCCTAGATAGGCACGAGTAGCATATGCGGCCATTCTTGGATAATTGCTTACACTAATTAGACCCGAATTTATCATAAAGGCGTCCCTTGTATGGCGGGATATATGCATACGTAAATTAAGTATGTTATCATGAACAATATCTAGGGGGGTTAATTTAGAACTCCCCTGTAGGCCTTCATATGTTCCCCTTTTGTTTAACGCTGCTATAAAACCATTTCTTCTTATTTCCTCCAATTGATTCTGCTTCATCAGCGCTACTCTATATACGGTTCTTTTGTCTAGACTTTCTCTAAATTTTTTTCTTAATTCCAATAATTCTATGCTTGGTTTTAAACGAACTATCGGTAAAGCGAAAGATATAAACTCATCTAATCTATTACTGATGGAAGGATCTGCTAATAAATTAACAAATGTCTTTCCCAGCGACTGGCTAACTTTGTCTATCATATATTTTGCAAGATCATAATTACGAAATTTATCATCTGGGTCTTCGAATAAGTGATAATCCGAACTTAATTTCAGAAATATTTCTTCTTCCGTTAATTCACTTATTAACCTTTCATAAACACTATTTTGATCCAGTATAAGCCCGCCATCAATTAGTTCTTTTACTATTTTCTCTAATTTCTCTATTAAAATATCATGTGTTGCAGAAACATTTCTATCAACCTGAAGTCTGTCTTCAGATTGACGAATGGTATCGCGTTGCATAGAAAGCGATTGCGTAAGAGCTTCTTGATTTGCTTTAGCTAGAGGTATTTTTCGATTACGCTTTCCTATATGCCTTTGACCTTCTGGTATCAAGGTTTTTGTTTCTTTCACATCTTTTCTGCGTAGTATTTCCTCATCAACCATTTCTTGATTCCATTTCTTGACATCTTCTGGAGAAATTGACCCGATTAACTCAGTAATGAAATCTTCCTCATAAATTTTGCTTTGACACATTTTGGTACATATATGTTCAAATGCCTTTGCCGTTAAGTATGGCAAAACAGATACGTTTACAGATGTACCGCCTATACTAACTATCAAATGAACAATAAAATCTTGACACAGAGATTCTGCTCGTAAATGATCACTAAAAAGATTTTCACGTGCATACTCCTCATATGGCCGTAACTCTGTTTCTTGTAAAGAAAAAACGCCGGTTGTTGATAGCGGCATAATACCAATCACATTATCTAACTCACCCTGTGTAAACTTAGACGACAATTCGTTAGCTTGCCTTTTCAAGGTTTCTGTCTCGGTTTTCTTATAGGGCAAAGCCACCTCATAAAGCCGCCTTCCCACCCAATAGATCTCTTGTGGTCTTAGATGTTTTAACAATTTATCTATTTCTCCGGCATTGACCAGTTCTCTTGATCTATCATACCGATATGCATCTTGTAGCCTCCTTAGTTCACGCAATACAGCAGATCTAACTTCTAGATTCATAAGCTCATCTCTTATAACAGCTCTGCTAAAATTAATAATTGTATAAACAAAACTCCTAGCATATCCACGAGTTAAAAACCTGGGATTTTGCATAATCGCCATTATTCCAATCCTATCCGCTACTTCTTCGGTTACCCTGCTCTTACGTTCTATATCGAGTTTGAATATATTTTTCTCAAAAATAAATCTTATAACATGAGATAATTCGGATGGGAGAGCAAAAATAGAACCGCCTATGCTAAATGTGCCTTTTTGTTCATCAAGATTTGCATGAGCATTATTCCATACATCATCAGTAGTAAAGTCGTGTTTATGAGCAAATCCTTTCGGGAATTCATTTATAACTTGGTCTGAGAAATATCGTAAATTGATTGCATAGCATAGATTCAGCATATAATGCAAAACATTTTCGGACTCTGTACCTAAATGATTGATAATTCTCTCGACTTTATTAAGTTCTACATCCAGATTAATTTGATCCCATTCTCGTCCTTGAAAATCATTAAATACTGCCGCTTTTAGCAAAATATCCTGCCAATTTTTGGTATCAACCGAGATACCTTTATTAACAAGCGATAATTTAATATTGTCTGTAATTCTTTCTGTTAACCAATTGCAAATAGAGGCGGGCTTTTCTCTTGTGAATAGATCTACGAGTAATTCATCGGTACTTTCTTCTAGAATCAGCCCGTTATTACAAAATATGCTAAAGAGATATAAGACGGTTTGAAATGAGGCTATTTTATTTGAGTCTTCTTTGGACTTATTAAGGTAAGCGATAAATTGCTCTATTGTTGATGCTTTATTAAACTTAACAAAATCAAAGACATGAAACATAATCATAAAATCTATAGCATTGTTAGATAGCAACATAATTTCTTTTGTTATTGCGGGACTATTTTTATACCAGTTATCCAAGTTTGCGGCAACAATTACAAATCCCTTGCTAAGATTATCGTCATGGATAATATCAGCTATTGGAATTCGTAATTCTAAAATAGTCTTCAATGTCTTAGGGCTAATTTTTGATAAGGCTTGAAAAACACGTAATTTTCTTCCATCTTTTATTAAATCAATAAGGACTAATTTCCCATCTTGATCACAGAAAAATTGATTTAATCCATTGTATTCGGTTTTTAGGACAATCATACCCTCGCGTACTTGAGCAATTCGTGGTAGGCATAAACTTAACACTGACAGCGCCAAATGCTCTGCACTTTCCATGTGCCTGTCTAAGTCTATAATATAATCAAATAAGGGATGATTTAATAATGTTTTAGCCACAGCTGGAGTAACTTTCGACAATAATCGATTGGTGCATTGCAAAAGGCTCCAGCCATACGGCCTATTGTTGATAATCTCTGCAAATCTAGGATGCTCAACCAATGCTTCTACAACCTCAAGTTCTAATCTAGATATCGCGGGAGCCAGAAAATATTCTAAGCTATCCATAAATTCGGGGTTTCCTTGCTCAATGTTATCTAAAAATACTTGATTTTTGAATAGGATATTTACAGTTTCTGGATCCCATCTGGAAACAGCTGATAGCAATATACACATTTCACTATTTGAAAAAATTTCATTGACATCTATTGTGTCATTTTCATCGCAGAAAAATGTACGCAGGGCTTTAAATTCTTCTTTTAAAAAAAGAGTGCCTTCGTTATAATAGGCAATTCTACATAGTCTCTTTAAGGCACCATTACGTATGCTTCCCATATCTAGATTATGAAATTTATCTGGCAAGCTTATTTTTACTATATGACGAAGTGCTATTGTTCTAACCAGATTGTCTTCGTCAAATAGAAGAGAACGAACATCTTCTTCATAATGATATCCATTGAGCCTTTCATCTAATTTATTATAATGCTCTTTCTCTTTTGCAGCTTTGACAGCATGCATAAGCATGAATTTTGCAATTCTATGTCTTATAGTGCCTGGATTAAATAGTTTTCCCCAAAAAATATTACTTTCAGTCATAGAAAAATCTCTATTTATCTCAAGGCGTTCTTGTGGACTCATATCCCATATAGGAATTGGGTATGCATCGACTATTGATAGCAAATGCCTAATTCCATCCATGTCATCTACTCTAATTGAATCTTCAATTGCTGTAGCTAATTCATGGCTATCAAATAAGCCATCTTTAGTTCCTGCGTATATGCCTGCACTAAGTTCATGAATTAATCGTATGGCATGGTCTTTTACAGAATATACTCGTCCAGTTTCATCTGTCTTTGGGAGGTATATTCCTTGTCCACCTGGATGGGGCGCAAGTAATCCCTCTACAATCTGAATTGCAGAATATCCTTCTGGGGATTGTGTTTGACCGGATCCATCGATGTATGATGTTCTTTTAAGAAGGTTCTCTAGGGCTGATTTTAAAGTATCTTGCTCTCTGCTGTCAGGCATAGAATCTAACATCCTTCTTGTTTCTGCTATTACTGTGCTGTCATCATGTAGATATGTTCTGTCTTTAGCTTCTCTAATGATTCTATCCTGGCCAATTTCGCTAAAGGCATGTATTATGCTGTTAGCATTTCCCGCTATTACATTCTCTGCTAATATTATTGCGTCTCCGGGTTTATCTGTTACAAAACAGGTAGGGTTTCCGTTATTTCGGTCAAATATTACATATTTACCATTATCTAATCTGAAACCTTGCCGAACTTCGGTCGTGTACATCGATCGAAGAGCAATAACCCGTATGCGCAACAACTCTATTCTTCGGGGATCATTTACCTCAATACCGAGATCGTTTAAAAAGCTTGCAACTTGCATTAAAGATAGAGTTGTACTTATGGATTTCTCAAAGGGACTCATGCCCCCGGATAATATATTAAAGTAGGGGCACTTATAACCATCTTTAATCTTAAAGCTTGGCAGAATTGAAATGTAAGAAATGTTGTTTTCCTTAAGAAGTCTCGATAGGCTTTCAGCATGAAAACCACCGGTAATGAGTATTGTAACTTGAGGCTCTCTATAGAATGGTCGTAATGAACGCTGTGTAAACTTTATATTTTCTAAAAATGCAACGTCTCTTTTAAATGCATATTCGTAAAATTTAGATACGCTTTTAAGGTGCTGATCCAATACATTTATATTTTTATCGAGTTTTGCACTTATGTTGTATAAAGGTGCTTGTTTATCAATGAACGATATATAGTTTCTCGTATAAAAAGAAAATGTATTATCTTTGCAATATTTATAGTCATTTGGCGTTAACGTAAAGTTAAATATATTATTTTGCAGGATTAAATTTTTAGATAATTTACTAAGCTCTTTTTGTACGTCGTTTTTATATAAAGCATTTTTAATTTTATCCCCAAGGGCATTTACTTCTTCCATAACTTTGAACTTATCCATAGTTTCATATGTGGAAATATATGTGATATATTTCGCAAGTTCAGAGGATTCTTTTAAGTCTATATTTATGGATTTCGCCCTTTCGACAAGATATTCATAAAAATTATTTTGGGAAATCCGCTCAAATTTAAAATCTATCGATTTTAGGGCAATTTCTTCAAATTCTTTTTTAGAGAATAGTTTCTGAAATTTCTCTATCAAATTTTTGCGTTCTTCGTTCGCTCTTTTAAAGTCTATTGTTTCTTCCTGCTTAATAGCTTGTTTTAATAGATTTATATTCGTGAATGATTCTATGCTTATCTCTTGCAATTCAGCCTGCTGGATAAGATAGGCAAGATAATCCTTAAATTCGATTTCCTCTTTCTTATGCTTACTATATTGTTCGTCAAATTCTAATAATTCTTTGGAATAAATATGCCTTCTTAGGTTGCTTATAATGTGATTAAGCTGATCCAGGTATTTATCTATTGTTTCTTTATATTTTAGGGAATCTCTGTAGACATTAAGGGCTTCGAGGTATAGCTTACTATCTTCTACGCCCCAGAGGGTTACCTTATTTGGATTGTTTATTGCGAAATATTCAGCGCCATTTACCATGCCTTCTTTTACGAAATAATCTGTTATTTTTTCTCTTATATTTCTATTGTAAATATCTGTGAATATCGATAAATCATAATCTCCTTTTCCGCCTTCAAGATTAACGGTCTTTATGCCATACTCTTTATTGAGATACTCGATTATGTCGTTTATCTTATGTTGCGCGTAGTAGTTACAGTGGGCATCCTGGATATGGATTATGATTTTTCCGTTCTTACCTACATATCTCTCCTTGATACTACCTAATTTGAAAGGTATTTCAAATTTATTAATGTCGATCTGTTTAACGTGGGCTATATTAGATGAAGCATTTAGGACTTTAAGCTCATAGTCATATGCCCAGGATAGATTGTTAATTAAGAATAGACATGTAATTGCTAAGGCTATTGTTTTAAACCGCAAACTATGGTTCATTTTACCAGAATAAAAACCCGAGCTAGAACCGGACGCTATACTGGTGCGAGACAATATAGTTCCTGATATAATAGCTCGGGTTATAACAATTGCCTTATTAAACAAAAAAGGCCATACAGTAATAGTTTTAGCTATTGCCTTATATGGCCATTCTAATGTTTTAATAAAAATATCCTTTGATCTCGCACTTCGCACCTTATTTACCTCCGTTTTTGGCGCTTTTTATCTTAAGGATTCTGAGAAAATTTATGTCCTCGCACTTATGTAATAAGTATACACTAAAATGCAATTGTTAGGGCAATAAAAAGGTAATAATAATGTAAAAGAATTGTCTCAAGAAAATCTATCAAATTACTTGACATATGACTAATCATATGATATACTTCTACTAGGTGAAAGAAATATGACAGATATAGAAATTGCAGAAAAAATAAAGGACTATCGTAGAAAAAATAAGTTAACGCAGGAAGAGTTAGCTCGTAAGCTTGATATCCCTACTATAACAATTTCTCGCTGGGAAAGAGGGAAAAATATATCAAATATATACAGGAGATTTCTTAGGCAGCAGGGAATAATCTAAATTTTTTTACCCATTTACTAATCATATGATTAGTCATATTATAAGGAGGATCGGGATTATAAAACTACACGTATACAAAATAATCATTTTCTCAGGTCTAGTGTCTGCAAATCTCATAATCTGGTATGAGCTCTTGGGGATTAAATTCCTAGTTGTTCTGGGTTTATTAATTATGGTTTTGGTGTTATTGCCATGGAAAAAATCTTAATAAATGGAGGCAAAGAATGTACAAAATTAACTTAACGGAGAGGATAGGCAATCGCTCTAATGAAAATCTGCCAACTTGGTATAAGGAAAAAGTGAAGGTAATGGCGGAAATTATTGTGAAGAAGAAGCTATCGGAGACTTTTGAGATTGCTTCGTCGACCTTCGGATTTGTAGACACGGAGAAATTGTTCGAGCTGGGTGGTCAAATTTTTAATCGTCTTGAGTATTAAATCGTCCATTTTCCCCTCTACTCGTATAATTCGATAGAATAACTAACTTCTTTCCTGCCATCTAAATATTTGCCATCAATTACCGCTGTAATAAGGTACCGATCTGGTCGTGGAAACCTGATAAAGATAGAATCGTCACTATTGCGACCTCTATTGTTTATAGACTTTCTGAATTCCCAAGAATATCTACCATTAACCTCTTGTACAGTCCATCTCTTACAATCTTCCACAACAATACCCTGGCCAAATATAAGCTCTATTGTCGCCTCTTCTAATGGTATCCCTTCATTATGATTAATTATACCAGGGGTAAGCCGAACTTTTTCAGCTGGATTATAACGCCTCCGTAAAATAGCATTTTGTTCTATAACTCTGCTATTATTCCATGGCTCACCTGTGCTGCCTAGGTAATTATCAAAACTGTAAGCGTATCGTTCCGATAGTTTTATTTTATTTGGATCAAGCTTATTCTCAGTTATCAAGCTAGCTGTTTTCTTGGGTACGTCTTTTAAGTCTTCTAGGATTTCGTCTTGTTTTCCCCTTGTCGGTCCTGTACGCCATACATAGACGGCAAAACAAAGCCCTATAATAGCAATAATAGTACGTATCTGGATGACAGGATTTTTTATAACTGGTACCCCTCAAAATTTGCCAAAACTATGAATATAGCAATACTTGGCCCTTTTCATTGCATTATTTTTGCAGGAGCTTCCATCTTTTTTTATGTTAGTGCATTTCATAGGTTTGTCAAATATGTATATAAAACAGGCGGAAGTTTTTGCCTCCGCCTGTTTTGCGGCCAGAGGCCGCTTAAATTGAGATGTTTTAGTAGCGGGCCTTAATGAAAACTCTCATTAAAGGTGTTCCGGCTACCTCTCCTTTATCACGCCTTTAATCCTCTATGGAATCCAATAATAAAGTAGAACTCCGGATTAGAATCATATTCTTCCCAAGCAAAACATCTTTTTACACAACCCTAAGAATTCCTTGTCTTGGGTGTTCCGAGTATGAATAGAGTTTTATTCATTTATTCGGAGCCAAAGCCGAGGAGGCAGGAGTTGTGTCATTAACTGAGTAAGAAACTTACTCATATGGCATCAGAGCTCCTTTCAGGTTGTTTTATTCAAAGATCGAGATTGCTTTTGGCCAGCTTCGCTGGCCTTCGCAATGACCCCACCGTTATCAATATAGGGGTATGGTGGCTCCCCGGGTTGGACTCGAACCAACAACCTACTGGTTAACAGCCAGTCGCTACTACCGATTGAGCTACCGGGGAATAGTAAAGAACTGTTGAGCTTAAAGTGTATCACAAGAGCCAGCGCTTTTCAACGGATTTTCTCGATATGCCTTTTTATTTAAATTTTATTTGCATTTTTGGCGTTTTAGAGGGTATACTTTTAACAGAGGAGGTGGGATATGAAGAGAGCATTAGTCTTATTTTTAATAATTACTTTGTCATTTTCTATATCCGGATG
>CP070780.1:358599-361993 GCA_020346285.1 Candidatus Omnitrophota bacterium
ATACCTTTTTCAAATCTTGCCGCCTTCTATTGGTACTTTACGCCGTTTATTCTCATGCAGATTATTCCTGTTTCTACGCTTATCGCGTGCGTTTATCTTCTGGGAAATTTAAACAAACACAATGAAATTACAGCTCTCCGTGCCAGCGGTGTAAACGTATGGGAAATCTTAAGGCCTATGCTTATAGCGGCATTTATCATAAGCCTATTTGTATTTATAATCGGCGATAGAATGTTGCCTCCCGCCATGAGGATAGCGAATAGAATTCGCTACGAAAAACTCGATGTAGGCAAGCGAGAGAAAACGCAGGCAATTAGAATAAAAAACGTAGCAATATATGGACACGGAAATAAAATTATTTTTGCCAGGGAATTTGATATGAAGAAAAACACGCTTAAAGACGTAATCATACACAGTCACGATACGGAGAATGGCCTTATATTAAAGATTTCAGCCCGGTCAATGTACTGGACAAAAGAGAATACCTGGCACGGCAGGGATGTAATTATGTATAAAATGAACAATAAAGGCGAATTTGTCGGAGACCCCGTTATTCATAAAGAAACACCTATGGCAGTTACTGAAACACCAACCGATTTTATTAATAACCAATGGAAGCCGGAATATATGAGTTTCGTGCAGTTAAAAAGATATATAAAAATATTCACAAGCGGCTCAAAAGGCACGTATCGAAGGTTTCTCGTTGATTTAAATTATAAATTAGCGTTCCCGTTTACCTGCATGGTAACAATACTTATAAGCGCGCCATTTGTGCTTTCGACCAAAAGGGGAGGAGCGCTCCTGGGCATGGCAAAGGGTATTGTTGTAGCGCTTCTTTATATCCCCCTAATGGCTATCGGGCTCGCGCTGGGGAAGAGCGGGGTATTGCCCCCTTTGATAGGGGCGTGGTTCAGCAACATAGTTTTCGGCGGCCTGGGGATTTATTTGCTCAATAAATATTAGAACCCTGTTAAAAAAGGAGGGTTATGAAGAAATTTTTGAAAATATTATTCGTTATATTTATCATAGTTAATTTATATTCTTTAATTCCCATTGTTTCTTTTTATCTGGAAAAACCGTCCGCTTTCATAACGACAAATCAGCAGGTCGGAGAAAAGTTAGGAAGAAATAAAGAGCCTTATTTCAGCTTTATCGTAATGAGCGATACCGGAAGCGGGCTTTTTATGAATGAAGCAGCTACCTTGAAAATAATATCGAAGATTAACAGGGAAGACAGATTTAAAAAAATCCCCATAGATTTTGTTGCCAATGTAGGCGATATTACGTTTAGGGGGGAAGAATCGCACTACAAAAATTATCTCAAGATAAAAGACAAGATAAAATTTCCCGTAATAAACGCTATAGGAAACCACGACGACGATTTAGATAACGGGCCGCGGGGATTGGCGCTATTTAATAAATATTTCGGGGTGGAAGAATTTTCTTTCGTCGATAGAAATTCTTATTTTATAGTTTTAGATAATAAAGATGGCGATTTTATCGAAGAGCAGTTTACGCGGCTCGAAGATGAGCTTATAAAAGCCAAAAATTATAAACATGTTTTTATCTTTATGCATAAACCGCCGTTTAATCCATATCAACAGGCATGGTATAGGGTCGAGACAAATCCCTGGAGTCATCGATTTCTAAAGCTCTGTGATAAATATAATGTCGATATTGTATTTTCGGGACACGAGAACGTGAGTAGAATCGTTAAATTCGGCTCCGTTACCTATATAGTATGCGGCGGGGGAGGCTCTCTTCTTCTCCAGCCGACATCCGCCGGCGGATTTCTCAATTATATATTCGTTAAGGTTAATAAAGATTATATAGACTATGAGATACGCAAGGTCAGCCCGCCTATCTGGGAATTCTTCGCTTATTATATGTGGAAGGATCTTATCTACTTTCTCCAGGGGCTGTTGAACTAAGCACCGCGGGCAAGGGTTAAAGAAAAAACCTTACTTGCCTTAGCGCCCCGCAGCACTTTCGCGCATTCGTTTATTGTCGCGCCCGTTGTATATACGTCATCCACCACAAGCACACATTTGCCGGAAAAAACGCCTTTATCGACGACAAGAAAGCTATCTTTTACATTTTTCAGCCGTTTTTCCCTGCCCAACTCGCTTTGCGATTGCGTCCACTTTATTTTTTTTAAGTTTTTTACGTCAATGGGAATTACAAGATTTTTTGACAGGGAACGGGCAAGGATTTCAGCGTGATTGTACGTTCTTTCTCTTTTTTTTGTCGGATATACGGGAACAGGCACGATTAAATCCATGTTTTTATGTATATCGTGTTTTTTGACGAAATCTATCATGATATCTCTGAAAATATCTATGAGCCCGATATATCCTCTATATTTAAATAAATGTATGCATTCTTTTATCGTATCTTTATAATAAGAGCAGGACCATGCTTTTTCGATATAGGGGTTTTTTGAGTATTCGGCGCACAATCTTATTCTATTCAGGCATAAAGTACAAAGGCCGTATTTACTGGAACAATTTCTCCCGCATACATAGCAGACAGGAGGCAACACGATGTCCAGGAAGGCCTTGAAGATTGATTTCGGTTTTTGCAATAGTGAAGGCATATCTTAAACATCTTATCATCCCAAAAACACCTTGTCAATAGCGACAAAAACTTGACAATATATATGTATATGCTATATTCTTATTAAGAATGATTTCCATAAACCCAAAAAAGTTAGCATTAGCTGTTTTACTTCTATTTTTAGCTACAACGAGTCCTTCCTACGCTGAACTTCGCACGAACATGTCTGCGGATGTGGTGGTAGGACAAGCTGATTTTATTTCACGGACAGCTAATCCGGGAGGCGTAGGGGCAAATACGCTTCAGAGTGTAGGGCGTGTCTTCTCAGACGGTACACACTTATTTATTGCTGATTACAATAACAACCGCGTCCTCATCTATAACTCTATCCCTACCTCTAACAACGCATCCGCAGATGTAGTAGTAGGGCAACCTGATTTTACATCTAATTCATTCAATCAGACAGGAAGCTTAACTGTGGCAGGAGCGAATACGCTTTTGGCCCCAAGGAGTGTCTTCTCAGACGGTAAACATTTATTTATTGCTGATACCACTAACAACCGCGTCCTCATCTATAACTCTATCCCTACCTATAACAATGCATCTGCAGATATAGTAATAGGGCAACCTGATTTTACATCTAATTCAATCAATCAGACAGGAAGCACAGCTCTGGCAGGAGCAAATACGCTTTCGGCCCCGAGGAGTGTCTCCTCAGACGGTAAACGCTTATTTATTGCCGATGCGGTTAACAGCCGCGTCCTCATCTACAACATAGACTCCTTACCAGCCATGCAACTCGGACCCCAGTTCGAACAAGGTAAAGCTGTCTTAGGCA
>CP070780.1:362093-367036 GCA_020346285.1 Candidatus Omnitrophota bacterium
ATATATATTAAGGTTTCGGCTTCCGTCATGTCGTGGCTCAGCCTGTATCGTTCTATGGTTTCCCTGACGAGCTTTCCTGCCTCGTCCGTATCTATTGATAAAGGTTCCGGCATAAAAAGACTGGCTACTATATCGATTTTATCCTTGGGTATATATTTCGCGCTTTCCAGGAGTACGGGGTCCCGCTTTACAAGCATGAGTTCATCTTGTTTTGTCTTCAGCCGTTGGCCAAGGTCTTCCTCCGGCGTAATGCCTTTTTCTTCGAGTATTTTTAGAGCTTTTTGCGTTCTTTCTAATTTTTCTCTTATCAATCTATCCCTTTTTTCCAGCGAGATTTGCTTTTTACGCTGCTCCTGTATTTCGGCGGCAATTCTTTCTTCAGTATGTATTTCTGATTTCTGATCCCGCGCGGCGGAGTCAGGGGCTCTCTCAATTCCTGATTTTCCCATCGTTTCTTTTATCCATGCGTCAACGGTATACAATTTTGTAATTATGGAAGAGAGGTTTTCATTCGCGTCGAAAAACTGATATTCCCGTTTTCTTAGTTCATCTATAGTTATCTTGTTATCGGCATATTCTTTTCGCGCTTCTTCCACCATCTTTTTTCGTGTGACATATACGCTTCCGGCCACTTCCGCCTCCTCGGCAAGGCGAACTCTTTCATCCAGCATATTGTACACTTTTCGTCTAAGGTCGGAGATTCTCTTTAGAAGTTCTTCCTTTACCTTTTTAGCCCTGAGTTTTTCCGCCTTGCTTTCATACCATCCTAAATTTAACCTTATGTTCATAACAAAGGAAGTTACCTTGTCCAGCTTTTTGATAAACTTGCCGGTTGCTTTATCCCACGATTTATCGAATAAATGGCCCGTCCATCCTATCCACCAGTTTTGGTCCCATTTGGCTCTTTTTGCCCCCAACTCTTCTTTATCAACCCTTTTCTTGAGCGCATTTATATCAGGATGGCTTTTTTCGACATCTTTCCATATCTTTTCGAAATTAATCAAATCGTTTTCTATGAGAGCTAAATCTATAAGCTTTCCATCCTCGTCTTTGAAATCTATATCGCCCACTTCCTGCAGCAATGTCATGATTTGAAATTTAAGGCCGGCAATCTCTATGCGGATATCTTTCAGTTTCTTTTCTGTATCCTGAATTAATAATGCGTACCTTCCTATCGATTTCTCTTTATCGGGCTCCATGCGGGCTTCCGTAATAAATTCTATTTCTTCCTTGTATCTATTTTGGGCATCGAGGTATCCTTCAAGAATAGCGGCTTTCTTTTGCGCCATTATATAGGAATAATAAAGTTCATTTACTAATAACCGGTTATTAAGCATTGCGGTCTCAACGTCTAACCCTCTCACCTGTTTTTCGAATTCTGCTATTTTAAGGGTTGCATTTGTTTTTCCAAACCATTTTGTAGGCTCGGCATAAAATCCGCCTCCATAGCGCCAGGTATTACCTATTTTATGTATGTCATAACCGGTTTTCCTGTTCAAAGCTGCGATTTCCTTGTTTATGCTGTCGAAGTTTTCATGATTGAGAACAAGCGATATTTCCGGCGCCCTGGCTTGCCATTTTTCTTTTCTTACCTGCAAGCGCGCTTTTTCCGCCTCGCTTTTTGCCATTTTTACATTTATGTCTTTTTCTTTTGCTCTTTTCTTGAAACTATCCCAGGTGTAGTATTTAACCTCTGCTTTCGTATCATAGCTTTCCAACGCCTGTTTCGCAAACTCTCTTAAAAGCGTAACCGCTTCGGAATCTTCCATGCCTTCGCCGGGCGATTCTGCCAATCTTCTTAAAGCTTCTAATATTTTCTGCGACTGTTTTTCTAAGGTTTTGGTTTTTTTAAGTTCTGCCTCCGCTTCCACCAATCCCTTTCTCGCCGAGATAATGTCCATTTCGGTTCTGATTATCATTTGCTGTTCGGCATGCTTCGCTTTTAAGCTATCCCGTTCGTCTTCAAGATACCTTATGTCTTCTTTAACAAGCTCGACCTTTTCTTCCGCGCGTTTAACGCTTTCTGCATTTCTGATAGCGTCATTTATCCACTCTATTATCGTATGCGCTGATTGGTCAACTGCTAATTCCAGGTCCTGTTTCGCCTGTTCGATGTTAATTCTTTTAGCACCGAATTTGGTCGTTCGCCATATCGGAAGCGGAAGTTGCAGCCCTATTTTCCATGTTTTTTCTTTTTGATTATATTCGCCTGTTAATGAAATATCATAAGGTTCGCCATATTCGGCAATTTCAAGTATATAATCCCATGCCTGCGTCCATCTAAAAAGCTTCTTTATCTGGGCTGAATAATCTTTTTCATCTTTCATAAGAATTTCCTTGATAGCATATTCGGCTTCATGGGCGGCTATTTTCTTTTTCAAGTTTGCTATATCATTGGCCGCTTTAAGTTCTTCGTTTTTCCCGTCAGAAACCTCGCTTTCTTTCACATCTATCTCTACGGTCTTATCGTCATACGCTTCCTTCAAAAGCTCTTTTAGCTCGGTTGCTAACCGTAACTTCTCCTCTGCCAGCTTCTCCTGTTCTCTAAGCATCTTTAAGGTAAATTTTGCTTCTTCGGCTTCATTTACCTGCTGGATTTTCTCCGCCTTTTCATGCTCTCCGAACATTAATTCCAGTGTTTTTCTATACTTTAGCTTAGCTTTTACCGCGCTATCTTTTAAGCGTAATACTATCCCCGTAAAGCTTGTTCGTGCCCCATAGTCCTTTACATATCTTTTGTATTCCTTTGTTTTTTCTACCATATACTTCGACTCTTTTTGTTCAAGTTCTTCCCTCGCTTCTTGCTGTTCAGGTGTCAGCGGTGACGCTGGATACAGAGCTCCCTTTCTACTCACCTTATAATCTATTCCTTTTGCTTTTTCGGCTTCTCCGTATCCGGCGCTTATTGCATGTAACCTTTTTAAAAGTAGGCCTTTGTTTTGCAAAATTATTTCGGCACAAATTCTCTTCTGTATTTCCTGCCATATAGCTATCTTCTCAAGCGCCCAGCTATCCGTCGCTTCCCGGTAGAGGAAATCTTCTTCCGCTATCTTATCTACATCCGCAGCTATTTCTTCCACTGTCTCGTCCGTAATACCTAATTGTTTTAGATATAAAAACGCCTCCCAGGACTTATGTTTTATCATTTTAAGTGAAGCATTATGGATATTTTCATCGGTGAGCCCTGCGGGGATATCGTCTTCTTCTATGCCAAGCTCCCGCAACCTGCTTTTTGTCTCCTCTGCTAATGCCTTGAAATGCGCTATCCTCGTTAGTGCCTGCCTGGCATCCGTTACATCTTTGAGGTAATCGTCCTGTGAAATAACATTTTTCTCTACCTGAAGGCGGGATTCATCGGCTACCATTTTTTCATTTATTGCTATATTTTCAAGATTTGGCAAAACACTATAAATCAATCTAAGCTGCTGCAATAAATGTGAACTTTCGAGGTACATGTTTCTTAACTCCTGCACAAATGCGCCTTTTGCCAGTTTTTCATCTAATTTTTGTATTTTCTGATCGATTTTTTTGCGTAAGGTTACCGCAAAACCTAATCCCAGATCAGCATCGACTAACGCGCCCCAGCCCAATGCGGCCCGCGCAAAGAGCCTTATTTTAACTTTACTGTCCTCTTTCGAAAAGATGGTATCTAAGGCCTCTTCCTTTATCCCTAATGCTTTCAGCAAGATACGGGTATATCTGTCGCGGTCTTCGACTTGCTCTAATTCTTTCGTAAAATAAGCCATTGCCGTTTCAACGTCAATACTTATATTTTCGGAAACATCATATCCCGCTAATGACTTGAAAAGCTCCAGGGCGTTCCGCGTGCGCTGCTGTGATTCCAAGTACCTTATATGCGTTTCTTTTCCTTTTTGCTGTATATTTGTAAGCTCGCTATATGTAATATATCCCTTTTTAAATTGCTCGAGGGTTTGTTCTAAAATTTCAAGGCTGTTTTCATACAATATTCTGGCTGCGCTCTCTTCTTCCATGGCAATTTCATAAAGCCCTGTCGCCCGCATCAGGCCGAATAATAGCCGTAGCTTATATAAAGTGTTTTCTAATTCTGCCTTTTCTACTTGTACTCCGGCGATTTCTCGCATAACCTTTCTTGACGGATGCCATAACCACCACCCTGCGTCAATCCGCGCAAAAATACCCTCGGATAAACCACCGACTGATGCCACAACATCGGGATAATATAGCCGCCTCATCCGTTTTGCAACTACTTCTCTTATGGATATTTCATCTTTTCTCATCTCAGCGTCTGCCGATCGCTTGCTATATGAAAAGGCCTCATCCAATGTAATGGTCCTGGTATGGCTGTCTATAACCATCGGTCTTTTTTTAAGATTTGCTTTTTCGGCTCTGATTGAAGCAATGTCTTTATTGATTTGTTCCTCGGTGTCTTTTCGTTCTTTTTCTAATGTTTTACGTTCCTCTTGTATTTCTTCCCGTTCGCTGGAATATGCTTCTTCTTTTTTGCTCAATTCTCTTTTAATATTTTTAAGATTTTCCTCTTCTTTTTTGCTTTTTTTTGCGGGGGCCGGGGCAACCTTTTTAACTCGAGGTTTTTCTACCTTTGCTATCTTTTGAGCTTTTTTGGTATCGGTTTTTGTTGCGGGAATCTCAGGAACGGAAATTGTTTTCTTTTCTTTCGGTTCTAATTTCGTATCTACAATTTTGGGTTTTGAGCTCTCCACCTTTATAACATCTTTAAGATTTTCCACTTCTTTTTTGCTTTTTTTTGCGGGGGCCGGGGCAACCTCTTTAACTCGAGGTTTTTCTGCCCTTGCTATCTTTTGAGTTTTTTTGGTATCGGTTTTTGTTGCGGGAATCTCAGGAACGGAAATTGTTTTCTTTTCTTTCGGTTCTAATTTCGTATCTACAATTTTGGGTTTTGAGCTCTCCACCTTTATAACATCTTTAAGATTTTCCACTTC
>CP070780.1:367136-371419 GCA_020346285.1 Candidatus Omnitrophota bacterium
ATATCGTCTTCATCAAGCCCTGCAAAGTAGGTATTTGTCGCCAGGATTTGCGCTTCATCGTCAGTCATGTCTTTGAATTGCGTTTTTACATGCTTGGTCAACATCAAGATTTGTTCCAATCTTTCCAATTCTACATCAATTTGTTTTCCGAATGTCCATTCATCGGCTTCTCCGTATTTCCGGTGCAAATCTCTCTTTCTCTTTTTAGATATACCTTCCTTGGTATTTAACTTTCTTATATAATCTTTCTTCGCTTCTTTCCAATCCTCTAAGAAATCGTTTTCGCAATCATAGCCCCCGAATATGGCCATGTCTGCTATTGACATAGCCAAAGCGTTTGCTACAAATATTTCTTCTCTGTTCAGTTTCTTTCCTTCTTTATAGCTTTTTTTATAGACTTCTGTTACTTTTTCCGGCAGTATAATATATCTGATGATAAGCTCTCTATCTGTATACCCGACCTCTGCCTTTTTCTTAAGTAAAAAGGCTGCCATGCCTCTTCGTAGTTTTATCTTATATGTTTTGTCTCCAAGCCTTATGCCGTCGGCAGCGGTAGCTATTAGACTGTTTATCATTGTATTTCTTTTGGCAGAATCGTTCAGATTCTCTTGAGTCCTCTTGATTTCTCTTTGACGCGCCGCATCTATTTTTGGCTTATATCTCCTTAATAACTTCCCTCTCATATCATATTTTTCTGCGATATCCTCTAATCTTTCCTTTCTAATATTTTCATTTACGATAGACCTAATCAGTTGGGGGGATACATTAACATCCAACTGTTCTAAAGAATCTCTCAACTTATTCTCTATATTTTGTCCGGAGTTCTTATCATAGATATATTGCGCTATAAGGCCTATAAAATCTCTATTAATGGCGGCGCCACGCTCGATAAATTCACCTTTTTTCGTTGTTATCATCCCGGGTGTAAATCCTATCGGTTTCAATTTTTCTTCAAGTTCTCTTAATTGACTTAATTTCTCATCCTGCTTATCCTCGCTTATTAACTCCCCAACATTAATTTTCCACAGGGATACTAAATATGACAACTCTTCAAACTCACCTAAATTTCTGAAGGCAAAATCCTGTTTATAGGTGCTGTTAAGCCTTCTTTTAAGCTGAAACTTCTCCAGCTTATTAAGCAGTTCGTGGTCGCCGTCTCTTACCAGATACAATCTTGAAAAGATATCCACCAACTTTAAGAATTTACCTTGAGTTTTAAATACCTCTCCTTGTAGGAAAGCTATATCATTGGAATCATCGGCCATATTCTTTAAATCCCAGTTTCTCTCATGCATATTAGTAACGTATCCGCTAATCTCGCCGTCTGTAAACCATGGTAAATACTTTGCTTGTTCTTCGCTAATTCCTTCCGTCTTTGCAATATCCTTATGCGCTTGTTTTTCCGTTTTCTTAAGCTCGGCTTCATATTTTATTTGCTTGCCTATTACCCACATGCCTGTTTCATGGTCGGCATAACCGCGGTTTCCTCTCCTTCTACGCAATTCTCCCAATTCGCCTTCCTGCAATCTCAAGGATACGCCCGCCTCTTTATTATGCACCATATAAAGTGCCTGGTAATACATGTTCTCCACGAATTCTCCCAGCAACCCTTCATTTGCAACTGTATAGCCGTTTCTGAACATCCAATCCGTGCCAAGATAAATTGCTTTTCCTTCGCTTATCTCTTCGTTTCTAAGCCCCTCTATATCTTTGGAGTCGCCTGTGATATGGAGCATCATCTCATTTCTTTCAATCTCTTCCTCCCATGATTCCAAATCTCTATTCTTTAGTATATCTAATAGTTCATCTGCCGCTATTTCCAGCATATCCTCTGCATGGCGAATATTCCTAAATATGAGATTAAACGATGCAGTATCATCGAGATTGCTAAAAACCTCCGGATATTTTTCTTTTATCTTACGGAATAACTTGATAAAAAATGGTAGGGTCTCCTCATGTAACTGTATGTCCTCGCCAAGCGCAGCAGCGTAGGCAATCTTTCTTAACGTCAATTCTTCCTGTAACTTTTCAACTGTATCTATATCGCCGTGCGCTAAATCTTTTGCCGCTGCCATTACCTGCCCTTTTCTTCCTTTTTTATTTGCATTTTTTAAAATCCGCTGTTGTCAATGTAGTCAAGGTAATCATTCATGAGGTCTCTATTAGGAAGAATTACTCCAAATAACTTTTTAATATTTGTATTTTGCTCCGGCGTTACAGCTTCGCCGTTTTTATCAAAGAATTCGGCCCAACTCTCATATCCTGTAACAATATCATATTCTGTAGCAATATCCCCGCTCTCACCTTCTGTAACAATATCCCTGGCAATACTCATTTTTAAGCCATCTTTATCCTTGGGTGTATAATCGGCTTCATGGAGCAGGTCGTCTATTTCATCTAAATTCCTAAAAGCAATGAATAGATTTTCAACTGTGCCTGAATCCGTCATCGTTCCCTCTCGGGTAAAGAATTCTTCCCAGACCTGATAATTTAATAGAATTTCTCTTGCGATAGCCGTGATTTGACCGGCCTTGTCAGATCTCCTGCCTTGTAGATAACCGCTAATATCGTATCTGAGATTAGGTAAGACCGTGCCGAATAAATGCCTGACTCTCGGTTCTTGTCCTTCAATAATATTTCCATCGCTATTAAAGAACTCCTCCCATGTATCGGGTTCATTCATAAGAATGTCCCTTGCGATAGCCGTTAGTTGACCGGCCTTGTCGGATTTGTTGCCTTGTAGATAACCGCTAATAGCACCTGTAAGATTGGGTAAGACCGTGCCGAATAAATGCTCGACTCTCGGTTCTTGCCCTTCAATAATATTTCCATCGCCATCAAAGAACTCCTGCCATGTATCGGGTTTATTCATAACAATGTCCCTTGCGATAGCCATTAATTGGCCGGTTTTTTCGTATTCGCCGCCTTTGAGATAGCTTGAGATTTCTCTTTCAAGGTTTGGTTTAACGATGAGAAATAGCTTCTCCACGCTGGCTTTCTGCAGGTCTGTTACTGATATGCCGTCTCGGTTAAAAAAGTCCGCCCAGCCGCTATTATAGTAATCGCTAATAAGGTCTATGACGATGCTTGTTTTTATACCGTTTTTCTCGGCTTCCGAGCCGGAGAGAAATTTGTTTATTTCTGATAAATTCGTGAATTTATCAAAAAAGATTTCCATGTCATCGATGGTAAGTTCCAGCTCATCCGCAACCTCCATCCATGCAATTGCTTTTCCTAAAAACACGCTGCCTTTCGCGTTAGCCAGGGCGGTCTTGTATATCTTTTCATATATTTCCAGTTTTATGTTCTCGGGTTTTAGAGCTTCATCCTTCATTTGCCGTATAGCTTTCTTAAGCCGCCTTAAGTCGGAGTTCTCCGGCATTTCCAGGATTATTTCCTCTTCCTTTTCATTGTATAAGCTTTTATATGTATTCTGGATTTCTCTCAGCTCTTCTCCTGGCAGGTCTCCCGCATCTATCTCTTCTTTAAGCTGCCTCAATGTTGCGTTTTCCGGCCTGGCCAGGATCTCTCTTTCCGTTAATTCTTTAATCTTCGGCGTGATGCCCTCTATCATATCAAGGCGGGCCTGCATATTTGCCTTCCATCCACTTGTTTTAATCAATGTTGCCACAACGCTAAGTATGCCCTTATGCTCTATGTCTCCAAAAAGATAAAGCCCTCTATTATGAAGCTCCTCGGCGAATTCTCTAACTTCGTTATCCATCGCCGCTATATCTTCGGGTGTTAATTTTGCCCATTCTGCCTTGTAAAGTCTCTTGGTAAAATCTTTCTGCCAGAGCTCGTATCCCTCTTTATCCAGCTCTTGCAATGCATCTGCGATAGATTCGCCGCGCTCTTTTTTCTTTTGTATAGCGTCGTATAATCTTAAAAATTCTATATCTTCTTCTGCCTCTTCCATTAAAGAATATATTGTCTCGTCCAAATCTTTACCGAGATATTCATATTCCGGCGACATAAGGACTACGAGACGGCGCGCGTAATAACTCACAAGGCCTACTTTTGCGGCTTCTACATATTGTTCTTTGTCTAACTCTCTGAAATGCATAGAGATAAAGGTAGGAAATCTTTTAACTGATTCTATTCCGGGAAGGATATACTCGGCAAAATCTATGAGACTATCGATATATATTAAGGTTTCGGCTTCCGTCATGTCGTGGCTCAGCCTGTATCGTTCTATGGTTTCCCTGACGAGCTTTCCTGCCTCGTCCGTATCTATTGATAAAGGTTCCGGCATAAAAAGACTGGCTACTATATCGATTTTA
>CP070780.1:371519-378584 GCA_020346285.1 Candidatus Omnitrophota bacterium
AGGCATTGGTTAACATGGGTGTGAGCGTAGGGGTCTTTCCGACAAAAGGGCTGCCCCTGCCTTTTATTAGTTACGGGGGGACTTCGCTTGTATTTCACATGACGGCCATCGGGCTTATGCTGAACGCGATGAGGGAATAATGAGGGTATTAATAGCGTCCGGAGGAAGCGGAGGGCATATATTCCCTGCCGTTTCGCTTGCGGAGGAACTCAAGAAAGACAACGTAGAAATAATTTTTGTGGCAAGCAGAAGGCGCCTGGATAGAAACATTATCCAAAACCGCGACTATAAAAAGATATTTCTCTCGGCCAACCCCATGCCGTATAAATTTAGCTGGCGATTCGTTACCTTTTTGGCCAAATTAGCCATTGACAGCATTTGCGCATTATATATCCTTCTCAGGTTCCGGCCGGATGTGGTTGTTGGTTTCGGCGGCTATATCGCCGGCGCTATTTTATTGCTGGCCGCCATGGACGGGCATATAAAAACAGTGATACATGAGCAAAACTTAGTTCCCGGCAGGACAAACAGGCTTCTCGAGAGGTTCGTTGACAGCGTTGCTATAAGCTTTCCGGATACGAAAAAATATTTCAGGAACAAAAATGTCGTATTCACAGGCAATCCCTTAAGAGAGGAGAGCTTAAAGGAATATCGCTCGGAGGCATTTAACAGCTTAGGCCTGGAAAGAGATAAAATGACGATTCTTGTTATGGGCGGGAGCCAGGGCGCGAGTTCGCTTAACGATTTAGTATCCAGAAGCATAAGCCTCTTACCATCAGAAAAGAAAAAAAATATACAACTGGTTCATATCGCCGGCCCAAAGGAACCGGAGAGGATTCAAAAACGCTATAACGAGAACGGCATACAGGGTAAGGTGCTTACGTTTATCCGGGATATAAACGAAGCGTATAGCGTCTCCGATTTAGCTATCAGCCGTTCAGGCGCCGCGGCGATTTTTGAACTCGCCGCCTTTAAAAAACCTATGGTGCTGATACCTTATCCCGACAGGAAGAATAACCAGCGCTTTAACGCAGGATTTTTTGCGGGAAAAAACGCCGCGATATGTATAGATGAAAAAAACACAGGGCTAGAAGAATTACGCGATTTAATAACAGAACTCGTGGATAATCCGGCAAAGAGAAAAGCGCTTTCCGAAAACGCCGGAAGATTAAGCGTTGTAGACGGAGCCAGAAGGCTGAAGGAACTGGTGCAGGGGCAGGTTTCGTTATGAAGAAACTCGCGGGCAAGATACACATGGTCGGCATAGGCGGTATCGGCATGAGCGGGCTTTCTTTCCTTCTGGCTGAAATGGGATGCAAGGTAAGCGGCTCGGATATGGGGGAGAATAACATTATAAAACGATTACGCCGGAAAGGCATTTCGGTAAACATAGGCCATGACGGCTCCCACATAAAAGACCAGGGCCTCGTTGTATATTCTTCAAGCATTCGCGAGAGCAATCCGGAGCTCCTGGCAGCAAAATCCAGGGGAACCCCCGTAATCTCGCGGATGGAACTTTTGAAAATGCTTATGGACAAAAATAAAAAAATCGTGGGCGTTACAGGCACTCACGGTAAGACCACGATTACGGCAATGGCCTCGCTCATGCTGGAGGAAGCCGGTTTTGACCCCACTGTTTTAATCGGAGGGGAATCGCCGCATTTTGGAGGTAACGCAAAACTCGGGAGAAACGAAACGCTTGTAGCTGAAGTGGACGAAAGCGACGGCAGGTTTGTTATTACGAGGCCTACCCACATCGTTGTGCCCAACCTGGAAAGAGAACACGTAGAACACTACAGAGATGAAGCCCACCTCGTGGATACGTTCAGGCGTTTTTTAAACGCGCAATCCCCGACAAGCACATTTTTCTATGGCGTCGAAAGCCGGAACTTAAGAAAAATCGCCTCAAGCTATAAAGGCAAAGCAGTCAGCTTCGGGTTTTCTGAAAAAGCGGATATATACGCGGCCAACTTGGAGAGGGAAGCGTTTAAAATCGCATTTGATTGTTTTTGCAAAGATAAAAAACTGGGGCGTTTTACGATAAACATACCCGGGGTTCACAATGTCTTGAATGCCCTGGCCGTAATTTCTCTCGGGATGGACTTGAAAATAGATACCGGCACGATAAAGCATGTGCTCGCCTCGTATAAAGGCGTAAAAAGAAGGTTTGAGCTTATCGGCGAGCTTAACGGCGCAAAGATTGTGGAGGATTACGCCCATCATCCTACGGAAATAAGAGCAACGATTTCCGCCGCGCGCTCGCTCAAACCCAGAAGCTTGATAGCCGTATTTCAGCCCCATCGGTACACGAGAACAAAGTCATTTTATAAAGAATTTTCCGACTCTTTTGCGGGCGCCAACGAGGTTATCCTGACAAAGGTATATTCCGCCATGGAAGACAGCATAAATGGCGCTACCTCCAGGAGCATATACGATATTATGGCGAAGAATAATCCTCCTGCCGTTAAGTTGTTAGAAAAGGCCGCGATATCCAGGTACCTTTCGGTAAAAGCGAAAAACGGCGATGTCGTTCTGATTTTGGGCGCAGGGGATATAGGAAAAATCGCTCAAGAGGTCATATTTCCGAAAATAAAAGGTAAGGTTCTTTTTAACGAACCGCTTTTTAAGCATACGACATTTCGCGTGGGCGGGCCCTCCGGGATCTGGGTAGAACCGGAAGATGAGGCGGCTTTGAAAAAGATTCTTGCTTTTGCTAAGTCAAAAAGAAAGCAGACGCTTATAATAGGTAAGGGAAGCAATATCCTGGCCGAAGACGCGGGCTTTGACGGCATAGCGATACACCTGGGAGGCGGATTTAAAAATATAACGTTTTCCGGCACAAAGGTTACCGCGGGCGCCGGCGCAATGCTGGGGCGTTTAGTCGATTTAGCATGTAAAAAAGGCCTTAAGGGCGCGGAAGGGCTTGTCGGTATACCGGGCACGGTAGGCGGTGCTGTTTTTATGAATTCCGGTTACAGGCAGAACATAACAGACTATCTTCGGGAAATAAAGGTTATGGAAAAAACCGACGGGAGCATACGAATTATAAAAAGAAAAAATTTCCGGTTTGGATATAGACATTCAAATTTAGATAGGTATATAATATTAGAAGCGCAATTTCGATTGAGGCCGGGCAAAAAAGAAATATTAGTGAAAAGAAAAAAGGCGCTCTTGGAGATTAAAAAAAGAGAGCAGCCGCTCGGGCATTTTAGCGCCGGATGCGTCTTCCGGAATCCAAAAGGTAAAATTTCCGCGGCACGATATATCGACATGTCGGGCCTCAAAGGCAAAAGAATGGGGAATGCGGAGGTCTCAAGGACTCACGCTAATTTCATTATTAATTTAAAAAATGCTAAAGCCGGCGATATCTCGCGCCTTGTCGGCTTTATAAGGAAACGCGTTAAATCGGAGTTTGAGGTGGACCTGGTTCCGGAAATAGTAATACTTTAGCTTAAATGAAGAATTATGGTAAAATAGCTGTGCTGGCCGGCGGGCCTTCCAGCGAACGCGAGATTAGCCTGAAAAGCGGGCGCGCTGTTTACGAGGCGCTCAAAAGAAAAAAACAGGATGTAGATTTCGTGGATGCGGACAACGATTTTTGCGAGAAGCTGAAGAGCATCGGCGCCGACGTAGTATTTATCGCGTTACACGGTAAATTCGGGGAGGACGGGTCGGTTCAGGCAATATTAGAAGAGCTAAATCTTCCCTATACGGGTTCTGAAATTAAATCATCAAGGCTTGCGATAGACAAGGCCGCGTCCAGGGAGGTATTTTTAACCAGCGGTTTAAAGGTGCCGAGGTATAAAATAATTAAAAGGGATACCGAAATAAGAGATATCCTGGAAGAATTTGAAAAGCCGTTTGTAGTAAAACCACAATACGAAGGCTCCAGCATAGGCCTTTCTATCGTTGGCGATAGCGCCGGCGTTGACGCTGCTTTGAATACGGCGTTTAGTTATAGTGATAGAGTTATCGTAGAGGAATATATACACGGCAGGGAATTCACGGTGGGGGTCCTGGAGGAGCGTCCCTTGCCTGTTATAGAAATCGAGACAAGACATGACGTCTATGATTTCAATGCAAAATATATGGATGAAGAAACAAAATATATTGTTCCGGCAATATTGGGCGAAGACGAATACAGAGATGTCCAAAGGTACGCTCTCAAGGCGCATCAAGCTCTCGGATGCAGGGACTTTTCAAGGGTTGACATGAGAACGGGCCGCCACGGAGAGATGTATATATTGGAAGTGAATACCATTCCCGGTATGACAGAGCGAAGCCTGTTACCGAAGGCCGCTCTGGCGGTAGGTATAAGTTTTGGGGATTTGTGCATGAAACTTGTCGATTTGGCATGTAAACGGAGGAGGGCAGAAAATGGCGAAATTTAATGTGAAAAGAATTTTGCGCGTAGCGGTTATTTTCGTTTTAATCGCGGCAATTTATTTATTTTTGGGAAATTCGCGCTATTTCAAATTAGACACGATAGAAGTAATCGATAAAAGCCACGCAACAACGCTTAAGGCCGATAATTTATTGCCCATGTATGAGGGCAGAAATATTTTTCGCATAGACATAGATTCTCTGTCGGCACAAATTAAAAGGGATACCCCTACTATAAAACATGCTATTGTAAAAAAAATCCTGCCGAACAAACTCGAAATAGACATCGTTCCGCGCGTCCCGATTGCCAAGATAAAAAGTCATGGATATTTCCCCATTGACAGAACGGGAATGATTTTATCCCCGGATATAAAAACCGAAAAATTACCGGTTATAATGGGTTTTTCCGTATGGCTAAACCCTAAAGTCGGCACGAAGCTGGAAAATCCACAAGTGCGGAACGCCTTTTTATTGATAGATGCGCTGGAAGAAAGCGCCGTTCTATCGGATTATGCCATAAGCGCGATAGATGTTTCGAATTATAGAAACCTTTCTTTTTACCTGGAAGACGGCATTGAAGTAAAGATAGGAAGCGAGGATTTTCTTGATAGGCTTTATAGATTACGGACAACCTTTGCCAAGCCCGAGCTGGATAAAGAAAATATTAAATATATAGATTTAAGGTTTAAGGATGTTGTTATAGGCCCGAAATGATTAAAATAGTAACGGTCATAGACCTGGGCTCGAACAAAATTGCAGGGGCGACGGCCAGTATAGACAAAGAAGGAAACATATCGCTTCTTGCATTAGAAAATCTGCATTCGCGGGGTATACGGGGAGGCGATATAACGGATATTAACAAGGCCGTCGGGGACATAGCTTCTCTAATGGATAGATTGCAGTGCCGCAAAAAGCCAAAGAATGTTTTCGTTATAACTAAAAGCGCTGACACAAAAATGGATATCCTGCGCGGTATGGTTCCCCTCGCAAGGGCGCCCCGGGAAATCACAAGACGCGATGTTGCAAGATGTTTAGAGATTGCGGCAATGGTAAAATTTCCTCTTGACAGGGCTATTATCGAGAAAATCGTAAGGGGTTTCTACATAGATGGTAGCGCCCTAAACGTCAGTAACCCTATAGGACTTTATGGAATAAAATTAGAGACCGAAGCGTTTATCGCGACAGTGCACATGTCTAAAATTCAAAATATCACGAAATGTATAGACCATGCGGGATTTCTTTTGGACGGCATATGCCTTTCCGGGATAGCGTCTTCCGAGAGCGTGTTGGATGAAAAAGAGAAAAAAGAAGGCGTGTTATTACTCGATATAGGAGATACCTTGACCGAACGCCTTATTTTCAAAGATAGTATGTTAAAAAGCTTCCGTATCATGAAGAAAGGCGCAGGCGCTATTCTGAATGGCAATATGCGCGTGGATAATAATGATTTTTCTTCTATAGTTGTAACCGGCGGAGGCGCTTTACTTGACGGCGTAATTGAAAAGACAGAAAAGATGCTTAAACGCCCCGCCAGGATAGGCATTGTGAAAAACGCAGGGCAAAACTTAAGCTCCCAGGATGCCATTATCCACACCTCGACCGTAGGCCTTATCAGCCGCATAGCTAAAGAATATAAAAATAGCCACACTCATAAAAACCCCATCCATAAGGCCTTCCGCAAGATTACGGATATATACGAAAGCTATTTCTAAGAAATTCATCCACCAATAAAAAGGGACGGGGCATTTGGTAAACTCTGGCCTGTCCCCGAAACAAACTCTGGGGTGTCCCCATACTAAAGGAGTAGCCCACCCTTAAGGGTGGGCTACTCCTACTCCTTAATTTGAAAGGACGGAATTTAAGGCAAGCGGAGGCAACAATGTTAAAGATAAAAAAGGTGGTTTCTTTTTACATTGTTGTGACAATTCGAAAAACGTTTTGTGGTATAATTCAGCCAACTTTTCGGTTATTGGGTAGAAAA
Organism: Candidatus Omnitrophota bacterium; assembly: GCA_020346285.1. Classification (GTDB taxonomy): domain Bacteria; phylum Omnitrophota; class Gorgyraeia; order JABMRN01; family RBG-13-46-9. The sequence continues at coordinate 377,884 of CP070780.1, forward strand.
AAATAAAAAAGAGTAGAAAAATGCAAAAGATAATATCAATAGTTACGGTTCTATGTTTTTTGGTAAGCAATGTTAGCTTCGCAATTGACGCCCCAGGCGGTATGAAGCTTGCGGTACCGTCAAAGTGTGACGACCTTGTAGGTATAGAAACTAAAGATATAGGTGATATCGAACTTTGGTTTAAGGCCTGTTTACAAACCCTAAAACATAAAGGGCTTAATATCGCCGTTGAAGACCTCAGAAAATTTAGGCACCTGCCCGGCAATACCATTTTTCATCCCAAGGGAACTCAATTTTTCATTGATGAGGTCAAAGAGGTAAAAGGTGCCGGTTTAAGAGTGATGGTTCGCAGGAAAGATGACATATACGGTTTGAGAACTTACTATGCCGAATTTTCGAATCCCGATAATATAGAGGTATATCCTGAAGGAAAATCAAAAGAAAGGACAGAAAAAGATATAAAAACAATAGATAGGAGTATAGAACATGAGGAAGGCATAGATGCCGTGATAAAATACGCTCATGAGCATAGCCTTGCAAAAGAACCGTTGGAGAAGAACTTTAGTTACCAGCTAATAGTTGATAGATGGTTAGGTGAAAGATTCCTTAATGTTGATGTAACAACTCCGGACGGCCTTATTCCAATTGAAGAAAGGAAATTTTACTTGGTTAATTTGGATAAACTACCGGATGAAATGAGG
>CP070780.1:378684-383729 GCA_020346285.1 Candidatus Omnitrophota bacterium
ATTAACCCAAAGGCCCCTGTCCATATCATCATAATACCCGAGAGGCACATAGAGCGCATCTCGGATATCAGAAGCACTGAAGTCAATCTCGTTGGGAACCTCTTTCTTGTGGCGACGAAACTGGCAAGGAACAGGCAGGTAGCATCCTCCGGATATAGATTAGTCGTCAATTGCAATAAGGATGCCGGCCAAGAGGTATTTCATCTGCACCTGCATCTTTTAGGCGGCAGGAAATTTACCTGGCCACCCGGATAAGGAAAAAAACATGTCAAAAGAAAAAAGAAAATATCCAAGGCTGAAAGACGAAAATATATCGCTGAAGGTAAAATCCGGGGATATAGACATAATAACCAAGAGCCTCGATATAAGCGCTTCGGGCGTGTATTGCAAAGTAGAAAAAGAAGTTCCTCTTATGTCGAGAATAAAAGTTGTCCTTATCGTGCCAAAATCAAAAACGGATAACACGCCTGCTCCGCAAACGGCAAAAATTGAAATAGACGGTGTTGTGGTAAGAGAGCATCCTGTTATAATAAACGGGAAGATTGCGCATTACGATGTAGCCATATTTTTTGATAATATCTCCGCAAAAGACAGGGAAGCCCTTCTTGCATATATAAAATCAAAAGGTGCGAAATAAATGGCAATTCTCGCTATCGAAAGTTTAATTATTCTTATATGCGTAATGATTTTTTCGACACTTATTATTGACGAGAAAAAGCATCGCAGAAGAGAGATGCGCGCTGTAAAATTGAAGGGTTTTTGGGATGGGAGCGAGCGCCGAACCGTAGATCGCCTAAACGTTACGTTAGAAGTGAAATATTCCGTAAACGCAAAGGTCGTTATCTCAAAAAGTGCGGACATATCTACAAAGGGCATAAGGATCCTCCTGGATGAGAAAATAGAAAAAACAACGCCGTTACGATTAGAGATAAAGATACCCAATCAAAACCGTATCATAAAAGCGGATGGAGAGGTTGTCTGGTCAGAGGAATCGATAGAGGACGAAAAAATTGCTGCAAAAAGGTTGTTCAATACGGGAATAAAATTTTCCAGCTTTCAAAACGCCGACGAAAAAAAGTTATTTGACTTTATCTATAACATACAACCTTAAGAAGCGCTAACAATGGGCACCCCCCTAAAGCATGCTCCTGTAAAGCTAATCGTAGGATTCATTTCGTCTAAACCGGCACAATTTATCTCTGCCAGGCATATTCTTGAAAAAAAATTCGGGAAAATCGATAAAGAAATGCCTCTTTTGGATTTTTCGTGCACGCGTTATTACGAAAAGGAATTTGGCAAAAATCTTAAAAGAAAATTTTTAAGTTTTGAAAATTTAATCCCGTTGGGAAAAAATTACGATATAAAATTATATACAAATAAAATTGAAGAAAGATTATCCGAAAATAATGCGCGGACCATCAATATAGACCCTGGATATATATCCCTGGCAAAGCTTGTATTATTTACAACAAAAAACCGGAGTCATCGTATATATATTGACAAAGGGATATACGGGGATTTAGAATTACATTTTATAAAAAAATCTTTTCAAGCGCTTCCTTGGACTTATCCTGATTATAGAACCGGGGAATGTATAGATTTTTTTAATTCCGTAAGAGCGGTATACTTAAACCAGACAAAACGTATATGAAGCTGTTTTCAGGCGCAAATATACGCGTGAAACAGCTTCAGGGATCGAATAAAAAATGCGGCTTAAACCCAGGACCATACCTGTAATCGCGCTTTCCTCATTAATAATTGCCTCTGTACTGGCGCTTACAATCTTCGGATTTTATGCTTATCTTGAGTGGAAAGAAAAAAATATAAGGAGAAACTATAGGATTCTTCTCTATGACCTCGATGGGCAACTTTTTGATAAATACATAACCGTGAACTTGCAGGCGAAAATCGAAAGAGACGGTATTTTTAAAGGAAAGCCCGTTGTCTGGGGGACCATTGAAAACAAATCAAATAAAAAAATATATTCGTTAAAGTTGAAGATTGCCTTTTCCAATACAAGCCAGCAGGTTGTATATGTAGACAGGTTTTATCCCATCGGGTTAGAGCTTGAATCCCCGATCAATATCGGGGATATTACAAAAAAAACAAAAAATTTTCTCTCGGAAGGAGATTCTATATCTTTCACTCACCAGCTTAAGAATTGCCCGGCGGAGGTATTGGATCATCTAAAATCCAAATTAAAATTCGCTAAATTTATGCATGCCAAACCGCTGAAACTTGTTTATAAAATTGAGGGTATGGATATCAAATGAGAAAAATATATTTTTTTCTTATTATAAGCGTGATATTAGTGGTTACTTTCATAGCTTTCGCATTTTTCTTTTTTGAAAAAGAAAAACATCGAAGTTTCCTATACATAATAAAAATCGCCGATAAAAATTCGGGATATACCGAAATTGACCGTTATAAAACCGAGGATAAAATTATATATAAATCCACAAGTTTTCGTCCAAAAGAATTAGACGCCAAAATAATTCATGAAAAGTCAGTTTTTGATAGAAAAGGTTTTAAGCTGAAAAAATTTGATAAGGAATGTAAAAATTTTGGCGTGATAACCGAAGTTATCCATATCAAAAACAATAACGACAAAACACTCGACTTTCTGGCGGAGGCCGGATCAAAATTCGCCTATTTATCCGATATGGTACATGCTAAAGATATATCCGTTTTTGACGGGGAATCCATAGTAAACTACATACCTTTTGTGGACAGGTATAATTTCTCCATGGGCGGGGCACAATCCTTTAACGCCGTATACCATTTTCCCGGCCTTTTGCCGCCGGCGAGAGGCAAGATTATATTTACCTCTATCAGAGACGAATATATTGATGCCCTCGGGAAGAAAACAAAAACCGAATGCCTTGTGGTGAGGGCTAAGGGGATTCCGGAGGCCTATATTTGGGTTTCAAAAAAAGACAGGAGTATCGTCCAGTTAGAAATTAAATCCAAATCTTTATTAATAAAAAAGGCTGCCTTTCCGCCGGATATTGCTATCCATGATTACAAGGAAAAAAATAAATCCTACGATTCGCATAATATTATCTTTCCATCGGAAGACATTGCGCTGGCAGGGACTATTTCAATTCCCCAAAAAGGCGGGAAATTGCCCGCCGTACTTCTTGTCCCGGGAGAAGGGCCATATGACAGAGAAAATGCGGGCCTTTTCCGGGATATAAGCCATGAGCTTGCCCAGGGCGGATATATTACCTTGCGTTTTGATAAAAGAGGGATAGGGGAATCGCAGGGCGATAATACGGCCGTAAGCCTCTCCACCGAGATCAGAGATATAGAAAGCGCTTTATGGTTTCTGTTGAATCACGAAAGGATTGATAAAGACAAGCTGTTTGTTGTAGCGCACGCAAGCGCATGCTCATACTTACCGCAATTAGATTTTTCTAAATTTCCCGCAAAAGGCCTTGTAATGTTAGGGCTCACAAAACCATCGCCCTTATTAGATTTTGAATGCGCGTACGTTCTTAACAAAATAAAGGCAATAACAGAAATAGAGGAGAAATATCCGGAAACGCTGGAATTATTAAAAACGCAAACATTTGGCCTTATAAAAAATACAGAAAAAGAATACGCTTTTGTTGGCGGGAGGCGCGTCTTTCTCAAGAGAATGCACGAACTTTCTCGCCTTAAGCCCTTGGAAAGCTTCGAAAAGCTTAATATCGCGCTAATAGCGCTTTATGACAAAAAAGATGCCTTCGGTTCGCCGGCCTATATAAAAAGCGTCAGGAAGGCCCTGAAAGAGACAGAGGCCACCCAATTCTCTGTGATGAATTTCAGAGGAGTCGGGCACTTCTTTGGAGAAATCGTGGATGAAAAAAATATGATTAAACACTACAAGATGAACAAAGAGGTGCCGGAAACGATAACAAACTGGCTTAACGAAAGATGTGCGGGTGATCTATGCCCGGAAACATTACCCGTCGACAATTCATAAAAAGTACCGTTCTATTTGGCGCGACGCTGATAAGCGCCGGATTTATCGATAAAACCCCCGCCGGAATATCCTTCGCGAGTATAGGATACGCCAAAGAAGCGCTCCATTACAAAAAAATCGATAAAGAAACGATAATGTGCCTATTGTGCCCTCGCCAATGCCTTCTTAAAGACGGCCAGAGGAGTTTCTGTAGAGTGAGGGAGCCGAAAGACGGAAAACTCTATACGCTGGTATATGAATTACCGTGTTCGGTGCATGAGGACCCGATTGAAAAAAAACCTATTTATCACATGCTTCCCGGGTCAAAGTCCTTTAGCATTGCAACCGCCGGTTGTAATCTACGATGTAAGTTCTGCCAAAATTGGCAGATATCACAGGAATATCCCGAAAATACATCTAATAAATATCTCTCATGCGAGAATGTCGTAAAACTTGCAAAAAAATACAATTGCCGTTCCATCGCATATACCTACTCCGAGCCGACGGTGTTTTACGAATACATGATAGATACCGCTAAAATAGCAAAAACGAACGGTATAAAAAACATATGGGTTACGGCGGGTTTCATAAATCCGGCCCCCCTGGAGCGGCTTTGCGAGGTAATAGACGCGGCTAATATAGACCTGAAGGGGTTTAGCGATAAATACCTGCGGGAGGTGTGCGGCGAAAGGCTCAAACCACTGCTCGAAACTATAAAATTAACTAAAGAACGCGGCGTATGGGTGGAAATAACGAACCTGGTCGTTCCTACGTTAAATGACGACCCGAACATGATTAAGGATATGTGCTTATGGATTAAAGAAAATCTGGGCACTGACACGCCGCTTCATTTTTCCCGTTTTTGGCCGAGGTATAAACTTAAAAATTTGCCGCCTACGCCCCTCGAAACGCTTAAAACAGCCGAAAACATAGCCCGGGATGCGGGATTGCGCTTTGTATATATAGGCAATGTCCCGGAAGAGCCCGCCAACAATACCTATTGCCCGTCCTGTAAAAAACTCCTTATACACCGCGTCGGGTATTTTATACTGGAGAATAACATGGCAAATTCGAAATGTAAATTTTGCGGGTATAGAAT
>CP070780.1:383829-398072 GCA_020346285.1 Candidatus Omnitrophota bacterium
CGTATGTTCCCTCGAGGTCGACTGTTTGGCCTTTATAAAATTTTATTGATTCAAACATATATTGCCCTCAGGAAACCTGTGGGGATGCCGGGTTCGAGGCGAATAGATTCGACGTAGAATTTCACAATTTGCGGATTTGAATATAGAGGTGTGGTACTAGTAGCCTTTCCGCACCGGTCGAATTCGCAAATTGTATGAAATTCAAGGAGAAGATTTTGGCATAATATTTTATGCTGAACCGAGAGCAGACACTGCCACAGGCTTATTATGAAACATCGGAGGCAACGGCTTAAAGCCTGTCCTTAATCGTTTTCTTTTATAGCGCGGGAAAAGCGGCTGCCGGTTAAGCCGTCGAGGCATGCAGTTAGTTCCTGTATTCTGAGCTGTTTTCTTAAAAGGAGAGGTAAATTGCCCGGCGGGTCCATCAAAAGCTCTATCTGGAAAGTTCTTCTTTCAAAATAAGTCCGCGTAATTTCGTTTACTATATAGCCCCTCAGCTGAACCATTAATTTGCTTCTGACATCTATGGAAGTTTGCGATTCGTTCCAGATTAAATCCGATAAATCCCATGAAAAATTTAAATCCCAGCCCTCTGTCTCGTCCTCCGGGCCGTAGGTCCAGTAGGAGCTGCTGGAACTTGTATAGATTTCGTAGGTATCGCTTTTGCCGTAGTCCAGGCCAAAACTCACCTTCGGAAATAATGCTTTATAGGATGCCTTTCTTCGCCATTTTTCAATTTTTTCCGGATAGACCTCTGCATATTCTATCGCCATAGCTATGGTTTCGTTTATGGTAGGTTCGTTTTCAAAATTTGATAAAATCTCGTCCGCGCTAATTGGCTCTTTGTCCTGGGCATGCGAACTTACAAAAACATAGCCATTATAGAAAAAAACGACAAGAAAAAAAACAAGCAAAATAATCTTCCTCATTTTATTTCTCCCTGAAGAAGCGCTATCTTACACGCTTTCTGTCGATTTGTCAACTATTTATTGATTATTTATCAAGAAAAAGCGGGGAAAAACCTAAGCACCTGAAGTACGAGGTTGGCAAGGACCGCTGCGGCTATATCATCTAGCATTATACCGAATCCGGCCGGAAGCTCTTCTAATCTTTTTAACGGGGGGATTTTGGATATGTCAAAAAAGCGGAAGAGAATTAAACCGATTATTAAAAATTTCGGGTTGAAAGGGATGAAAAAGTAAACCAGCAACATCGAAGAAAATTCGTCAATCACAATTTGCGCGGGATCTTTGTCCGGGAAATCCTTTCTAGCCCGGTTAGCCGACCAGAATCCCAGTATTAACAAAAACATGGTGAGAAAAAAATAAATGAATATGTTATCTTTTACCAAAAGATATACAACTATAGCCAGCAAGCTCGCCACGGTCCCGGGCGCTATCGGCGAAAAACCGACAAAAAATAATGTAGCTATAGATTTACTTATTTTTTGCATTTATAAAAATATTTTTATTTTTTACAAGACAGGAAACGCCGCTTATAAGCGTCAGGGTAGCCGTCAGTATCATCATATAAAAAATGGTATTCTTTAAAAAATATTCCAGGCCCTCATTCCAAAAACCAAATCTATTTGCGCTGTATTCTCTGGCGACAATAAAAAACAATACCATATAAATAGAAAGCATCTGCGAAACTGTCTTGTGTTTTCCCGCCATTTCAGCCTCTATAACCTTGCCCTTTACCAGCGCGATAAGACGCAGTCCCGTAATTATAAATTCGCGGAAAATTATGATAACGATAATCCAGGCGGGAATCAATTTCATTTCAACAAATGCGAGAAATGCGGCTATAATCAGTATTTTATCCGCGATGGGATCCATAAGGCGCCCGAAATCCGTGATTTCATTTCTTTTTTTAGCCAGAAAGCCATCGAGAAAATCCGTCCATGTCGCTATGATAAATACAACGAGGGCTAACATTTTAGATAGCATTCCTTTTGAAAATAAAAAGAACATAAAAACAAACGTCAGAATGATTCTCGATATGGTTAATTTATTTGCGAGATTCATCCTACCCTCCCTTCCGCGCTACCTACAAGGTCATATTCGAGCACGTCTTCTATTTTAACATTTATAAAATCACCCGGCCTCCGGGGGATTTTTGACTTCACGTAAACCAATCCGTCTACGTCAGGGGCGTCGTGTTCGGTTCTGCCTAAATATTGATTCGATTCGGTAAAATCCTTTTCATCGATAAGCACTTTTACAAATCTTCCTAAATGAGCTTTGTTATTTTCGAAAGATATATTTTTCTGCAGTTCCATTATGCGCTTGAATCTTCGATGCTTTTCTTTATCGGGAACCTGGCCACCGAAATCAAATGCCCTTGTGCCCTCTTCTCTCGAATATATAAAAGCCCCTAATCTATCAAACCTGATTTCCTTGAGAAATTTCTCCAGCTCATTAAACTCTTTATCGCTTTCTCCCGGAAAGCCGATTATTATAGATGTTCTAATGGCGATACCCGGGATATCTTTTCTTAACTTCTCTATGAGGGTTATTATGTCTTTTTTCGTTACATGCCTATTCATTCTTTTCAATATCCTATCACTGATATGCTGTATAGGCAAATCTAAATATTTACATATGTTCGGCTCATTCTTAATTACCTCTATCAAATCCCGGTTATAATGGGCCGGATGGGTATAGAGAAGCCTTATCCAGCCCGATTTCATAATCTGCGATGCTTTCCTCAAGAGGGTCGCCAACATTAGCGTCTTGTACCTATCCATACCGTAAAAAGTTGTGTCCTGGCCGATTAAATTTATCTCTTTCGCCCCTGATTTCCTAAGCGAATGTATTTCATTTAAAACCGAATTCATGCTTCTGGAGCGATAGGGGCCTCTTATCTTCGGAATAACGCAATAAGTGCAGCGATTCTTGCATCCCTCCTGAATCTTAACATAAACCGTATGTTTCGGCGTCATTATGCAGCGGGGGCTCCGGTGGTTATATAAAAAACGGGGCGTTTTATCGATTATAATCGGTTTTTCGCCGTTTAATATTTTATCGATATAATGCGGTATCTCCTGAAAAGTGCCGCTTCCGAAAACAGCGTCGATTTCTTTTATTTCTTTCATAATATCCCGCGGAAATCTCTGCGAAAGACAACCCGTAACGATAAGAGAAGCAAGGTCGCCTTGTTTTTTCAAATCAACCAATTCCAAAATTGTATCGATAGATTCGCTCTTGGCGTCTTCGATAAATCCGCAGGTGTTCACAATGGCGATACAATGTTTTTTTCCCGAATGAAGTTTCTCCCGATGAGATTCTTCGGGATCCCGCCAAAGGCGGGAAAAGTTGTATCGTATCCGAAATTTTTTTTCTTTGAGTTTCCCTATTAAAACCTCCGAATCTACGAGGTTTCTCGGGCATCCTAAACTTATTATGAATATATCTGGGTTGGTTTTATTAGGACGGGTTATTTTTTTGCTTTGAGTAGCCACTTGTTTTTGATTTGTAAGCCTTGCCTGGAAATTTGTATATTTTTTATGTTGCCCCTGCCGACGGTTCCGATAGGCGTTCCATTTATTGTGAAATTGAGCGCTTCTGCCCTTCCGGTCCAGAGCTCTATCTTGTCGCGAGCGGACCATTCTTTCTTCCCGCCCTTCGGAAGGGTATCTTCAAATATAACCTTTCCGTCTTTTTTTACTTTCATCCAGACATTATCGGCGCCTTGTAAAACGAGCTCGATAGATTTATCCTTGGCTATAGGGAAGATGGCGGGTTTGGATTCAGAGATTGCATGGATAGCTTTCTCTTCTCTCGTGCTACGAAAAGACTTCAGCTTAATCCCTAAAAAAATGGCAAAAAATATAAGTATAAATGTTAATGCGACGGGGAGCACCGGTAATTTTGGCAAGGAGATATTTACCGCTTGGGGTTTTTTTTCTATATCGAGAGGGGGTTCTTCCTTGGCTGCGTAAAAGTCCTTATAGCTTGACACTAAACCGGTATTGCCTAAATCGAGAAACGCCACATATTTTCTTAAGAATAAGACTGCATAAATATTGCCTAAAACCTCGCCGGCCGTTCCTCCCTCGAGGACTTTTATAATATTAGGCTGTATACGTGTTTTATTGCAGACCTCATCTATTGTGAGGCCTCTTTTCTGGCGGGTCTCTTTTAAAATTCTGCCGATTTCTTTAGGATTTTTCATCCTTCGACTCTCCCGGGCCGCTCAAGGATTGGCCCTTGAGCTCGTCGGATAGGTTCATTTCTTATCATCCGTATTGCCAGCGAGGATTTCCCTCGGCTTTGACCCCTGGTAAGAACCTACTATCCCTTCGTCTTCCATCATATCTATAAGGCGGGCAGCCCTCGTGTATCCGACGCCGAGACGTCGCTGTAGCATAGACACGGATGCCTGCTTTGTCCGGAGAACCAGCTTCACCGCTTCTTCGTAAATCTCGTCCTTTTCAAATTTTCTATATACGGGCTTTTCTTCAACCTTAAGAATCTCTTCCTCAAAATCGGGTTTTCTCTGAGATTTTATAAAGTTAACTACTTTCTTTATCTCGTCATCGCCTACAAGCGCTCCTTGAGCGCGGACGGGTTTGGGGTTTCCCGGCTCGATAAATAACATATCGCCCTTTCCCAGAAGTTTTTCGGCGCCGTTCATGTCGATTACGGTCCTTGAGTCGACTTTTGAAGCGACCTTGAAAGAAATTCTCGCCGGTAAGTTTGCTTTTATAACACCTGTTATGACATCTACGGAAGGCCTTTGTGTCGCGATAATCATATGGATTCCGACAGCGCGGGAAAGCTGCGCGATTCTTGTAATCATATCTTCGACTTCCTGTTGCGCCACTAACATTAAATCGTGCAATTCATCTATAATCAGGACTATATACGGGAGAACGGGTAAATTCTTGGTTTTTCTGTTGCTGTTGTAGATATTTATATTCCTTACGCCTAACTCGGAAAACATATCGAATCTTCTGTCCATTTCCTTTATGAGCCAGTTCAAGGTATGCGAGGCCTTTTTGGAATCTTTTACTACGGGCCCGAGAAGGTGCGGTAAATCGTCGAAATCCGCCAGTTCTACCTTTTTCGGGTCAATCATAATAAATTTAAGCTCCTCCGGCGACGCGTTGAATAGAAGCGTCGTTATGATGCTGTTAACGCAAACGGTCTTACCTGAACCGGTCGCCCCGGCTATTAAAAGATGCGGCATGCCGTCCAGGTCTGTGACAATAGGCGCGCCGGAAATATCCTTTCCTAACACCAGCTTTAATTTAGAGGCCGTATTTTTATATTTTTTAGATACCAGGATCTCTTTTAAATATACAAACGTGCTTTTTGAATTCGGCACTTCTACCCCCACCGTGCCCTTTCCGGGTATAGGCGCGACAACCCTGATAGTCACGGCTTTCATCGCTAAAGCGATATTATCGCTTAGCGAGGTAATTTTATTAATTGTCACGCCGCGGGCCGGCTCGAGTTCGTACCTGGTAATGACGGGGCCCTTGCTCACCTTTACCACTTTGGCCTCAATGCCAAAATCGCTTAGAGTTTCTTCCAGCATTCTTGATTTTTCGTCCAAATCCTCTTTAATCTCCCTTTCCTCGATAGGTGGCGGGGAACTTAAAAGATCCGATGGAGGGAGATTATATGGCGTCGTGTAAACAACGGGTTTTTTCGCTTTAGGCGTCTTTGCCGGTTTTTCCTCTGCCTTCATCACCGGCGACTTTATAATTTTTGCGGGCCTGTCGGCCGCAGCATATCTGCTATGAACTTCTTCTCTGGCGTAGGGGGGCTCTATTCTTTTCGGTCTCTTGGGAAATTTGATGGATTTTATACCTTTCAACAAAGATCTGAACAAGCGGGGCAGCCATCCGATAAAAGAAAATACGAGAAAATCCGTCATGATAAGGAATGAGAGCAAGAAAAGAACAAAAATAACAATAAGCGTTCCCCCTGTCCCTAAATATTTTAATAGGAAATCGGAAAATACAAGCCCTATTATGCCGCCTCTCTGAAAGCGAGAAACAATCTCTTGCGGGCCTATTAGATTAAATATGGAACTCATAGCCAGAATTGAGAAAATAGCGCCGAAAATACGCAAATAGAATTTCTTGGCCTGTTCCTCTAATAAAAATCTCACACCCCAGAGGGCGATAAAAAAGGGAATGATGTATGCGCCGAAGCCCATTAAAAAAAGGCACACCCACGCCATATAGGCGCCTACAAAACCGATAACATTGCTTTTTGGGAGATTTGGATTCGAGGTGAGGAATTTTATATCATTTTGGTCAAATGTTAGAAAGCTTATAAATATGACAAGAGCTATTGCCAGTAAAAAGATCGATTTTATTTCGTTTATTTTTGAAGCCTTCATCTTTAAACCCCTGTATGGCCAAAACCGCCTGACGCTCTTACGGTCTCGTCGAGTTCCTCGGCTTCTACAAGTTCCGCCCTTACTACTTCTTTTACAATCAACTGCGCTATCCTATCGCCCCTTTTTATCCGAAAAGGCGATTTACCTAAATTTGTCATAATAAGGTTGACCTGGCCGCGATAGTCGCTATCGATTGTGCCGGGTGCGTTTACAAGCGTTATGCCGTGCTTTAGCGCGAGACCGCTTCTTGGCCTGATTTCGCCCTCAAATCCTTCGGGAAGGCTTAAAGATATGCCGCAGGATATCAATTTTATCTCGCCCGGCTTAAGAATAAGCTCGCCATCCACATCGGCGTGAAGGTCCATACCGCTGGAACCGGGCGTTATATATCGAGGCAGAGGAAGGTCTTTAGCGTTCTCTCTCCTTTTTATGTTTACCCTTATGCTCTTCACCCCGGCCTTCCTTTTCTTTCGCCTGTTTTATGCTTAAGTTTATCCTGCCCTGCGCGTCTATTCCGATCACCTTAACCATTACTTCCTGGCCTATTTTTAATTCCGTAGATACATCTTTAACAAATTTATCCGCAACTTCAGAGACGTGTATAAGCCCCTGTTTCCCGGGCTGGATTTCGCAAAAAGCCCCGAAATTCATAAAGCGGGTAATCTTTCCTTTGTAGATCGTTCCCGGCTCTATTTCCGTGGAAAGGCTTTTTATTATATCAAGCGCCTTATTGATTGCCTCGCCATCAGCAGACGCTACCTGGACACTGCCATTATCTTCGATATTAATTGTCACGCCTGTATCGTGTATGATTTTTTTGATAGTCCTGCCACCGGGGCCGATTATGTCCTTTATCTTATCCGGATTTACCTTGAGATTAATGATGCGGGGCGCAAAATCTGAAATATGCCCTTTTGGCTTAGCCATGACACGGTCCATTTTATCCAGAATCTCAAGGCGGGCTTTTTTTGCCATGACAAGCCCTTCTTTCAGTATGTCTTTTGCCAGGCCCCTAATCTTCAGGTCTAACTGTATCGCCGTAATACCGTCTTTGGTGCCCGCAATCTTGAAGTCCATGTCGCCATAATGGTCTTCGACACCCGCTATATCGGTTAATAAAATATGCTTGTCCTTTTCGGCAATAAGCCCTATGGCAATTCCCGCTACCGAGGCCTTTGTCGGAATGCCGGCATCCATCAGGGAAAGCGAGCCCGCACAGACGGTAGCCATTGAACTCGACCCGTTGGATTCCAGTATATCCGAAACAATTCTTACTGTATATGGAAACTTCTCTTTCGTAGGCATAACGGGTTTCAACGCCCTCTCCGCAAGGGCACCGTGCCCGATTTCGCGCCGGCCTGGGCCCCTGATGGGGCGTACCTCGCCCACGCTAAAAGGCGGGAAATTGTAATGTAACATAAACGATTTCTGCGTTTCGCCTTCTAAAGCGTCTATTAATTGCTCGTCGTCGCTTGTCCCCAGCGTTGTTACGCAAAGCGCCTGGGTCTGGCCCCTTGTAAAAAGGCCTGAACCATGGGTGCGCGGCAGGAATCCGACGCTACATTCGATAGGCCTTATGTCTTTGTAATCCCTGTTATCGATTCTTTTCTTATTTGCTAATATATATTTTCTTACTATTTCCTTCTCGATTTTTCTAATTGCGAGCTTTACTTCCCATTCTTCGATAGAGCTGTCTTCCGAGGCAAATTTATCCACTAACTCTTTGGATAAACTTTCAAGCGCTTCTTCTCTTTTTTCTTTCGTGCTCAATTTATTTATTTCATCGAGCCTATTCGCCGAAAGGGCCCTTATCTTGTCAAACAAATCTTCCCTGACTTTTCTTATGCTTATATCCTGTCGTTTTTTTCGGCCGCATTTTTTTATTAAATCCTTTTGCAGGCTGATAATCTCGTCAATATATGTTTGAGCGAACGCTATGGCTTCTTCAATTTTTTCCTCGCTCAGCTCATTGCTGACGCCTTCCATCATAATAATTTTTCCCTGGCAACCCGCTACTACTAAATCCAGCTCGCTATTTTCCAGCTCCTCAAATGTCGGGTTCAGGACAAATTTCCCGCCTATTAATCCGACCCGAACGCAAGCCACCGGCCCGTTGAACGGGATATCGGATATAGAAAGGGCCATAGAGGCGCCATTCAGGGCCAGGACGTCAGAATCGTTTTCTCCGTCGCTGGAAAGCACGAGAGCCACAACCTGTGTATCGTTAGCCATATCCTCGGGAAAGAGCGGCCTTATAGGCCTGTCGATAAGCCGCGCTGTCAAAATCTCTTTTTCCGAAGGCCTGCCTTCTCTCTTAAAAAATCCCCCGGGTATTTTTCCCGCGGCATATGTCTTCTCCTGATATTCTACTGTCAACGGAAAGAAATCAATACCTGCCCTGATTTCCTTAGAACAGACACAGGTTACCAGGACAACCGTTCCGCCTAATTGCACTGTTACGGCACCGTCGGCCTGCTTTGCCATTCTGCCTGTTTCAATAATTAAATCATTTCTGCCTAATTTTCGACTGATGCATTCCATTATAGATTTTTCCTTTCGTCATTACTTGCGTAAACTTAGTTTCTTCACAAGCTCTTCGTATTCTTTTGTATTATGTTTTTTTAAATAATCCAGGTGCCGGCGCCTCGCGCTCACAAGCTTCAAAAGTCCGCGCCTGGACTGATAATCCTTCTTATGGGTCTTGAAATGCTCCGTGAGAATATTTATTCTCTCCGTAAGCAAAGCTATCTGAACACCGGAAGAACCCGTATCATGCTGGTGATGCTTGTAAGTTCCTATAATATTCTTCTTTTTGTCTTTTGCCAATACCACTTTTTTACCTCCTTCAATCCGCTTATAATATCATATAAGTGCTGTTTTGTAAACCCCTCTTTCCCTATCTCCCGGGGTTCTTTTTTAAAATAAATCTTATATTAATCTCTCGAGCTTTGCCTGTAAAGATTCTATCTCTTTCTGCTGTTGTTGTATTGCTTTTACCAGATATGGAATAATTGAGGTGGTTTTCGTTCCTAACATCCCGTCTCTTCCCTCTGTTACTATATCCGGCAATACTTCCGATATCTCCTGCGCTACAAAACCCGCTTGTTTTTTATCCCCGTTAATATAATCGAATTTCACCGGCTTTAATTGTTCAATAACATCTAAGCCCGATTGGATATAGCTTATATTCTTTTTTAATCTTTTATCAGAACCGTAAACCCATGCTGCAGCATTTAAGTATCCGGTCCCGTTTATATTACATTTATATGTCCCGGGGTTCGTCGTGCCGATGCCGACGCCACCTTGAATTATTGTTATCTCCGGAGATGTAGCGTTAGTAATAGAGAAATGCAGTTTCTTGGAGGAATCGCTTACCCGCATTACAACATCCCCCGGTTGCGCTCCTACCGTAAAATTGTTTGCCTCTCCGACTATCCCCCATTGCGCTTCGCCTGCCATCCTCCCTATATCAATAGAAGTCCAGTCACTGTATCCTAACGATAAGACCTGTATTCCCGGCCCTTTCTTTTTCATAACGTCAAGCCGGGCTGTCGGCGATGTGTTGGCAATGCCGACATTGCTTTCGGTTATTGTTATCTCCGGAGATGTCGCGTCAGCAACAGAGAGATGCAGTTTCTTGGAGGAATCGCTTACCCGTATTACAGCGTCTCCCGGTTGCGCTCCTACCGTAAAATTGTTTGCCTCTCCGACTATTCCCCATTGCGCTTCACCTATCTCCCTCCCTATATCAATAGAAGTCCAGTCACTGGCTCCCAATGATAAAACCTGTATTCCCGGCCCTTTCTTTTTCATAACGTCAAGCCGGGCCGTCGGCGATGTGTTGGCAATGCCGACATTGCCTTCGGTTACTGTTATCTCCGGAGATGTCGCGTTGGTAACAGAGAGGTGCAGTTTTTTGGAGGAATCGCTTACCCGCATTACAACATCTCCCGGAAGCACTCCTACCGCGAAATTGTTTGCCTCTCCGGCTATC
This sequence comes from Candidatus Omnitrophota bacterium, assembly GCA_020346285.1. Lineage (GTDB taxonomy): Bacteria > Omnitrophota > Gorgyraeia > JABMRN01 > RBG-13-46-9. Next base: position 394,181 of record CP070780.1, read on the forward strand.
CCCAATTGCGCTTCGCCTATCTCCCTGCCTATATCAATAGAAGTCCACTGATCAACTGCTCCTGATAAGACCTGTATTCCCGGCCCTTTCTTTTTCATAACGTCAAGCCGGGCTACCGGGTTCGTCATGCCGATGCCGACATTGCCTTCGATGAGCAGGTTATTATCGTCTATGTTTTCATCGGGCAGGACACTCGTTTGCCTGTAGTTTACGCCTACGGTTCCTTTGTCTACCCTTACTGCATCCTGGGTTGGCGCAATGGTGGTAAGGGTAATAACTTCCTCTCCGATAACATTTAATGGTGGCGCAAGAACTATAACCAGCATTACTACAATTACGAAAAATAGATTCTTAAGTAATTTAATTTGCGCAATAACCATAAGAACACCCCTTTCTTTTATACTTATAATAATCTGATATCCTCATACATTATACATTATACATTATACATTATACATTTAATATTTGCTATAATATGGAAATCTAAAACTTCAGATATTTTTTGTTCGCTAATGCAATATGCGCCTGGCGAATTTTTCGTCTTGCCTAATCTGCTTCTTCAGGCGGAACATATCCTTGAATTTTTTTTCTCTTCTGATTTTCTTTACAAATATTATCTCTAAGTCCTCACCATATATATGCTTATTAAAATTAAATATATGGACCTCTATCGTAGATTCCCTGTCTCCGGAGCTCTTTTTAAAAGTCGGTTTTACGCCGATATTCAAAATACCTTTATATAACCTGTGAGCCGATATTATTTTTACCGCATAAACCCCGGAAGGCGGTATTGCCTCATGATGGGGATTGATATTTGCTGTCGGATATCCTATAATTCTTCCCCTTTTATGCCCCTTTATAACCGTTCCCAGGACCGTTACGGGCCTCGATAGCAACGAAGAGGCCTTTTTCAGGTTCCCTTTTAATATGAGGTTTCGTATCCATGTACTTGATATAACTTTTCCGGAGCTTTTAATGGCGCCTATAGTGCTTACCCTGTATCCGTATTTCTTCAACTCCTTAAACGTTCCCTTTTTATATCTGCCGAAGAAAAAATTCCTTCCTACAATTATCTCGTCAATATGAATTTTGCTTAAGGTGTTTTTGATGAAATCTACGGCGTTCGTATGAGACAATCTTTTAGTAAAACGCAAAACGATAACATAATCGAGCCCGAGCTCGTTTAAAAGACGTAATCTGTGTTTCAAAGAAATAAGAAGAGGCACTTTCGCGCGCCTTTTCAATATATTTGCCGGATGAGGGTCAAAAGTAATAAGCATGGTCGAAAGATATTTCCTTTTAGCTTTTTTTATCATGGCCCTTATAATCTTTTGGTGAGCGCGATGCACCCCGTCAAAAACGCCCAGGGTTATAAGAAATTTCCCGGAATGCGCGTTTGATTTCAAAAAATCATTCAGGTTGTAAAATATTCTCATAAAATATTTCTTCAGCCCTCCCCGCGCCAAGCTGGCCGAAGGGCACTGCGTCTTGAACGTCAAAAGGCCCGATCCTTGTCCTCACCAGAGACGCGAGATGCGCGCCACAACCGATTTTTTCACCGATATCATGCGCTAACTGCCTTATGTATGTCCCCTTTGAACATTTTACATAAATAGTTACATAAGGCAAGGATACATTTAATAATTTTATTTCATTTATGAAAACTACCTTCGGCTCCCTTCTCAAAACCATTCCCCTTCTGGCTAATTCGTAAAGTTTTTTTCCTTTGATTTTTTTAGCTGAATACATCGGGGGGACCTGGCGTATTTCTCCGCAAAAATGCTCGAATACTTTTTCTATATTTTTTACCGTGAGATTTTTCAAATCCAGGTTCTTCCTTTCTACGATGTTACCCTCTTTATCACCTGTATCTGTCGAAATACCAAGACAAAATACGGCTTTATACTCCTTGTCATAATTTGAGAAACGGGCAGATTTTTTCGTGAAGGCGCCCAATAATATAATTAAAAGCCCTGTAGCCATTGGGTCCAACGTGCCGGCATGCCCGGCCTTTCGGAACCGAAATCTTTTTCTTACGAAATCCACTATATCATGGCTTGTCGGCCCATCGGGTTTATCGATTAAGATTATACCTTCACGGGAGTTTCTACATCGGGGGGTATCAAAGCTCATTCTTGACCCTATTCAGAACCTTTCTTTTAATTTCTTCGAAATTGCCCCGCAGGGTACATCCCGAAGCGCTTTTGTGCCCTCCCCCTCCGAAAGTGGCGGCCACCTTATTAACATCCATCCCTTTTGACGACCTAAAGCTCACGTGAAATACGCCTTTCTTTTTAATATCTTCGCGGAAAAACACGGCTGCATCAACACCTTTTATGGAACGCGCGAAGCTAATAATGTCTTCGCAAGCCGTTTCCCGGGTCTTTGTCTGGTTAAAGAGCTTCTTGCGAACGACTATATAGGCTATCCTGCCGTTTTCTACGACCTTCAGGCTTGAGAGAGCTTTGGCTAATAATTTTATGTCTCCGAGGCTCTTATTCTCATAAATGCTCTTCGATATATTATAGGGCTTGATCCCATATCCCAAAAGTTCGCTTACAATCTCGTGGGTAGCGCTTGATGTATTACTGTAATTAAACGAGCCCGTATCAGTCAGAATCGCTATGTACATAGAGAGCGCTATTTCTTTTGTAATAGTAGAGTTTAATTTTTTATAGAGCTTGTAAATCATTTCTCCGACGGAACTGGCGTCTTTCTCTACCCAGTTTAAATCCCCGAATCTTTCATTGCTTACATGATGGTCTATATTTATAATATATCCTGTCTTTTTGACAGCTTCTTTTACCCTGCCGGTTCTCGCAAGAGTCGGGCAATCCAGAACAATAGCAGCGTCAAACTCGGTGTTTTTAACATCCATTTTATGCCGGACCAGCTCTACATAAGGCAAAAATTTGTAATGGTCCGGTATTTTACTGTCATCGAATATAACAAAATCTTTGCCGAGATTCTTCAAAAGATTAGCCATTGCCAATTGGCTGCCTAAAGAGTCCCCCTCTAAATTTATATGAGAGGTAATTAAAAATCTCTTAAATTTTTTAATCGCTTTTGTTATGCTTTCTATCGTCTCCATTTTCTACCTCTTTGTGAATTTTTTTCAGTACTTTATCTATACGTTCCTTGTATTCGAAACTTTTATCGATTACCAGTAAGATATCCGGGGCGTATCTCAATTTGAGCTCATCCCCTATATACTTGCGTATAAAATTCTTCGCGCTTTTCAAGCCCTCGGTAACCAGCTTTTTCTTTTTCTCATCTCCTAATACGCTGTAATATATCCTGGCAAGACGGAGATCCCCCGTTACCTCGACCTTGGTCACGGTGATAAATCCCTTTATGCGGGGATCCTTCAGGTGCCTTTGAACAATTTCGCTGGTCAGGCGCCTTATCGCTTCAGCGAGCCTGTCAGTACGTCTGGTCATATCATCTCTATTTGATAATCAACAACTACGATATTTCTGTTCTTCTCAAAAAAATTCTTTACTTTATTAAGCGTCGCATCCACGTGTTTTTTGTCATTGGATACGCATGAGGCGGCAAATGTTGCCAGTTGCCATTTGTCATGGTTGCTTACTTCGGAAATCGATACGTTGAAATCTCTCCTTATCTTATCTTTGATATGCTTTAAGACAGACCTTTTCTCCTTTAAAGACGAACTGTCGGAAATATGAAAATCTATCTTCAGAACCCCTACCCTTATCATCATCCCTTCTTCTCCTAATTGTTCGAGGTTCGACCTCGCTCAATTTAGCGAGGTCGAACCACGAACAGTTATCACTCCAATATACTAATATACTTCTTTATCCTTTTGTAAAGAGTTAAAGGCAACTTCACGTATAAATATACCTTATAGCCGTGATATTCTATTTTTACA
>CP070780.1:398172-410064 GCA_020346285.1 Candidatus Omnitrophota bacterium
AGCGAGCGCCCGCCGAGCGAATAGCGAGGAAGAGGCCGTAAGTCCGAAAGGACCGGACGGAAGGGCGCGAGGGGAGATTACGCAGGCGCGCACCGCGCGCCGAAGTAATCGAATCCTTCTGTGCCCACTTTTGTATAGATTCGGCCTCGGAGAAAAAAGCGTGGAATTATCTTTTTTCTCCTCGGCCTTTTGCCTTCGGCAAAAGGACTTGCGTCCGAATCTATCCAAGGGGAAAACCTAAGGTTTTCCCCTATGGCGGTTTTGACATCTGCGATGTCAAAACCTGTTACCCCTTTCCTAATAGGAAAAGGAATGGAATTATCGATGACTACGGTAAACATGGAAGAACAGGTAAAAATACTCATAGAGTTGCAGGGACTCGATAGCGAAATATTCAACAAAAAAAGATTTTTAGATGCGATTCCAGGGAGAATAAGGGAATTAGACGATAGCTTAGAAGAAAAATCAGCGAACCTGAAAAGCCTGGAAGAGGAATCCAAAAAATTGCAGGTAAAAAGGAAAGAAAAAGAAGCAGACCTGGCATCGAAAGAACAGGCTATAAAGAAATACCAAGTACAACTTTTTCAGATAAAGACAAATAAAGAATATACCTCTTTGGAAAAAGAAATCGCAAATATCAAAGCCGATAATTCCATATTGGAAGATGAGATTATCGAATTGCTCGAGCATGTCGATGAAATTAAAAAAAAGGTTTCGAAGGAAAAAGAAATTCTCGAAAATGAAAAAGGAAAGATAACACAGGAAAAGAAAAAGATAGAAAACGAGAAAAAAATAAATGAGACAGAATTCAGCGATTTAAACAATAAGCGCAAGGAATTCGTGCAAAAGCTGGACAAAAACATTTTATCAAAATATGAGAGAATACTGCATAATAGAGATGGGTTAGCGATGGTCCCGATAATCGGCGGCACCTGCGGCGGCTGCAATATGAATTTACCGCCCCAGGTCATAAACGAGGCTAAACTGAAAAAGGATTTTACTTTCTGCGGAAATTGCGCGAGGATTCTTTACATAGCAGAATAATGAAAAAATTATTAATATATATAGATGGCGGTTCGAGGGGAAATCCCGGGCCCGCGGGCATAGGGGTTGTCATATTTAATGAAAAAAAGCATAAAATAAAAGAGCTTAATAAATATATAGGCATTGCGACGAATAATGTCGCTGAATATAACGGCGTAATTTACGGTTTACAGGAAGCATTGATAGAGAAAGCTGACGAGGTAGAATTGAATCTGGATAGTGAATTGGTAGCTCAACAATTAAAAGGCGAATACAGGGTAAAAAATTCCAATATCAGGCCGTTATTTGAACAAGCGTTGCACTTAATATCCGGATTTAAAAAAGTCGATATAAAGCATATCAATAGAGATAAAAATAAACAAGCAGACAAATTAGTTAACAAGGCAATAAATCTCGGCGGTCTTTTATAAATTTGCAGAGTAGGTCGGGTGACCGCCCCCGCATTAATTATAAATATTTATAATTGCTATGGGGGAGGAAAGTCCGAGCTCCGGGGAGCGGCGTAGCGGCTAACAGCCGTCCACCGAAAGGTGAGGATTAGAGCAACAGAGACGAGTCTCCGTCTTTTAGGCGGAGGGTGAAACGCGGCAATCTCTACGCGGAGCAAGGCCAAATAGTTCTCGATTCAGGAATTGCTCGTTCCTACCGTATTTTATCGGTATCGGGAAGGGTAGGCTGCATGAGGTTGTCAGCAATGACAATCCAAGATAGATGGTCACCGCCCCCACGCGGGGTTACAGAACTCGGCTTATAGACCTACTTTGCTATTTTTTATTAACTGGTTTTGTAACGAAATAGGGACAGTGGCCTCACTGTTCCTATTTTTTATATTATTGCTCAATGCTTGATATCGCCCCGGTTCGAAAGGCGGTTTTAAGACAGGAGTGCGCTGATTGCCGGAGCGACTGTCAAAAATTGCAAATACAATGGCGCCACCCCAGGTTATAACCATTTTTGGATAATGAGCAATTTTTGTCACAGCGACCGAGTGGCGCCTGTCCACGAGGGAGCGGCAAGCGGAGGCAACAGCGCACCCTACTTATCCATTCGCAACTTGTATGAAATTCAAGAAGAAGATTTTGGCATAATATTTTATGCTGAGCCGAAAGCAGACACTGCCACAGGCTTATTTTTTTTCTGCATTTCTAACACCCTCATTTCTCAATAACTTGCGACAATTACACGCCTAAAACCCTATATATTGTATCTCAAGCCTCCCCGCTAAAAACCCACAAAAAAGTTAGGAATTAGTGCCTTGACAAACATAGGCGGATGGTGTATATTTTATATAGCAGTGGTGTAAAATGGAGTAAAGTGGAGTAATGTTTTACGGCGAGTACGAACATAAATTAGATAAAAAGCAGAGGGTTATAATCCCTTCGACGTTCAGGGAAGCCAGCAAGGAAAATTATGTTGAAAAATTTTTCATTACAAGGGGATTGGACAAGTGCCTCTTTATGTTTCCGGAAGAAGAGTGGAAGTCCCAGGAAGCGAAATTCAGAAATCTCTCTTTTACTAAGAGAGAGACGAGAAAATTCAATCGGCTTTTTTTCTCCGGCGCCGTTGAAATTATACCCGACAAACAGGGGAGAATACTTATACCTTCTTACCTGAAACAATATGCGGGTATTAAAAAGGAGATAATGATTATAGGCGTTTCAAGCCGAATCGAAATCTGGAGCAAGGAAAGTTGGAAAGAATTTTATACATCATCCAGGGAATCATTTGAAGATATTGCGGAAAAATTAATTGATTTGGAATAAAAGGAAAGGAGGCCGGTTATGTTTACCTTTAGTATCGTTAAAAAAACGGAAATAAAAGAATCTATTAATAGAGATATTTTCGTCATAGAAAGAATCAGAAAAGAAAGAGCTTTAAATAACAATAAATATAAAAATAAAATTTTTACCAGAAATGAAAAATTGCCTCCTTCATAAACCGGTAATGGTTGATGAAGTAGTTGAATTTTTATGTTTAAAAAAAGGTTATAAGGTTTTAGATGCGACAATCGGCCTTGGCGGGCACGCCGATTTTATTTTAAAAAAAATCCAGCCCAGCGGAGCCCTGATAGGGATCGACCGCGATAAAGCCGCGCTTGAAATAGCGAGAAAAAGATTAAATAAGTTTAATAAAATATGCAAATTAGCGCACGCGAATTTCAAGGATTTAGATAAAATTTTAAAAGATCAAAGGATTGAAAAGATTGATGCCGCGCTCTTTGACATTGGAATTTCCAGCTATCAGATAGAGGACGCTAATCGCGGATTCAGCTTCGAGCGTGACGGGCCTCTCGATATGAGAATGGACCAATCAAGCCCTTTGCGCGCTTGTGACATCGTAAATAAATATAAAAGAATTGACCTTGAAGAGATTATTCGTGATTTTGGAGAAGAACGATATTTTAGAAGGATTACCGGTTTTATCCTGGAGAGAAGAAAAAACAAGCCCATAAGTTCCACCAGGGAGCTGGCGCAACTTATCGAAGAAGCGGTTGGCAAATGGTATAAATTTCAGAAGATACATCCCGCGACGCGAACGTTTCAGGCATTGAGAATCGCGGTCAATAGGGAATTAGACAATATTAAAATCGCCCTTGGCAAGGTTCTGGATTTTTTAAATTCCGGGGCGAGGCTTTGTGTTATCTCTTTTCATTCGCTTGAAGACAGGATTGTAAAATTCCGATTTAAGGAGTTTGAGGCCGAGGGCAGGGGCCGGGTAGTTACAAAAAAACCGCTTACCGCCACGGCCGATGAAATACGGGAAAATCCGCGCTCCAGAAGCGCGAAATTAAGGGTTTTTGAGAAATACTAAAATTTTAGACAAATGAACACGAATATAAAATTTTTTAGGTCCGTTATAGGCATATTATTATGTGCCATGTTTGCGCTTTTTTATGTCCACCAGGAGATAGAAGTTGTTAAAACGAGCCTCCTCATAAATCAACACCGCCATCAATTGACCTTGTTGCTTGACCAATACAGGTCTTTGGTATATAATCTTTCCAGGCTGGAATCACCAAAGAAGATAGAAGAAACGCTCTATGTGAATAAAATCACTCTTTGCAATACACCCTAAAGACCCAAAGACCATCTAATCGTGCATATTAACTTTAACAAAACTCGCCAATTTCTTATCTTTATTATAATAATTTCTTTGTTCGCGACTCTTTTTATGCGCCTTTTATATGTCCAAATTATAAGACATAAGTTCTTATCAGGGCTAGCCGGGAAACAGCATAAAATTTTTGTCAAATTAGAACCGCACAGGGGCAGCATATACGATAGATTAGGCAGGGTTTTAGCGATATATTTAATTGATGAAAACAAGAGATTTTATCCCGGGGGAAAGCTCGCCTGTCACGTGCTAGGGATGACCGGCACCGATAATAATGGCTTAGAAGGTATTGAGTTTTATTACGATAAAGAATTGAATGGCGAGCATGGCTGGCGTCGTTCCCATAGAGACGCCAAAAAAAGAGAAATTGCTTCTTTCGAGAGAGATGCCTTGCCGCCGCGCGACGGAAACAGTTTGGTTCTTACCATAGACGAAGTTATCCAGCATATTATTGAAAAGGAGATCGAGGATATAGTAAAGTCATACAGGCCGAAGGCAGTATCTATAGTTGCCCTGGAACCTCAAACAGGCGAAATTTTAGGATTGGCTAATTATCCCTGGTTCGACCCGAATGACTTTTCCGGCGCTAACATGGATTTTATAAGAAACAGGGCTATATCAGACTCGTTTGAACCCGGGAGCGTTTTTAAAATTGTTACGGCAAGCGCCGCCCTGGAAGAGGGGATTGTCGATTTTAACAGCAAGTTCTTCTGTGAAGACGGAACCTATAAAATAGCCAATAGGACCTTGCGTGATTACAGGCCGCACGGTACCCTGACATTCAGAGAAATCATAGAAAAATCAAGCAACATAGGTACGGTTAAGGTGGCGGGTAAATTGGGCAGGGAGAATCTATCCGCGTATATAAAGAGATTCAATTTTGGAAGCCGGACCGGCGTTGATTTGCCGGGCGAAGCCCCCGGCATAATGCGTGAACCCAAGACATGGTCTTATGTTGATATGACAACAATACCCATGGGGCAGGGTATCGCCGTTACTGCTTTACAGATGGCTTCCGCTATTTCGGTTATCGCTAACAAAGGCATTCTAATGAGGCCATACATTCTTAAGAAGGTGGTTAATGAAGACGGAACTATTGTAAAGGAAAATAAACCCAGGGTTATAAGGAGAGTAATTTCAAAGAATGCCGCCGGTAAAACCAAGCAATTGCTTAAGGGCGTTGTTGAGGATGGCACCGGCAAACAAGCGAGGCTCGATATTTTCACTTCGTGCGGTAAGACAGGCACCGCGCAAAAAGTAAAACCGGAGGGGGGCTATTACAGTAATAGATATGTAGCTTCTTTTATCGGGTTCGCGCCATATGATAAACCGGCCGTATCTTTGGTTGTTTGCGTAGATGAGCCGCAGGGCGCTCACTTCGGCGGACAGGTAGGGGCCCCCGCATTCAAGAACATCGTGGAAAAGATTCTCTTTTATATGGAAATCGAGAGCGATAGGGATGAAATTAAAAAAGCTTCTTGAGGGAACGGGCGCGAAAATAGATTTGCGTTTGTCGGAAATAAATATAACCTCCGTTTCCACGGATTCAAAAAATGTAAAGAAAAACTCCCTCTTTATCGCGATAGAAGGGCTCGAATTTGACGGGCATAAATTTGTAGATAAGGCATTCAAAAACGGCTCGCGCGTTTTTATCGTGGATAAACGAAAAAAGATGCATTTCCCGAAAGGCAATCTAATCAAGGTTGACGATACGAGAAAGGCGCTTTCCGTAGTGGCAAAAAATTTTTATCACTCCCCCTCGGAGAAGCTCAAAGTTATCGGCATAACCGGAACGAACGGGAAAACGACAACATCGTTATTGGTAGAAAGCATATTTAAAAGAGCGCATATTCCTTGCAGTATCATCGGCACGATAGAGTACAGGATTGGCCGTGCCTGCATTCCGGCCGAAAGAACCACACCGGATGCCATCAGCATAAACACCTTGCTCGAAAAGGCGGTTAAAAGCGGAGAAAAAGCAGCCGTTATGGAGGTTTCCAGCCATGGCCTTGACCAGAAAAGAGTTGATGATATTTTTTTTGACGCGGCTATTTTCACAAATCTTACGCGTGAACACCTGGATTATCACGGCAGTTTAGAGAGGTATTTCGCGAGCAAGGCAAAAATTTTCACAACCCTGAAAAAAGACGGGGTCGCGATAATCAACGCCAATGACAAAACCGCAAACCGCATAAAGAAAATAGTCAATCACAGAAAAATTACATACGCGCTGGATAAAACCGCCGATGTCACGGCAAAGATTAAAAAAGTCGGGCCGGGAGGGTCTTCTTTTGTTACGAGGCTGCACGGAAAAGACGCGTTTGGCGTGAATACAAAGCTGGTGGGTTTGCATAATATCTCGAATATCCTTGCCGCGATAGCGGCCGGCGTAGCGCAAGATATCGACTTACGGGCCATAAAAGAAGGCATTGAAAAAGTGAATAGCGTAAGGGGCCGTCTCGAACCGGTCCAGGCAGGCCAGGGTTTTAAAATATTTGTGGATTATGCTCACACCCACAATGCATTAGAGAATGTATTAAGATTTTTAAATCAGATTAAGAACAAAAATATCATTACCGTCTTTGGTTGCGGCGGCGATAGAGACAGGGGCAAGAGGCCTTTAATGGGCCGTGTTGCGCAGGGCCTTTCCGATTTTGTCATAATAACGGATGATAATCCCCGCGGTGAAGACCCGCGAAAGATTGCCCGCGATATAGAAAAAGGCATGGATGGAAAAAATAAGAATTACACCATTCTTTTAAACAGGAAAAAAGCCATAGAAAAGGCCTTAAGAAAAGCCAGGGTTGGTGATATAGTATTGATAGCCGGTAAGGGGCACGAGAAGGTTCAGATTATAGGGGATAGGGAAATACCCTTTGATGATAAGAGGGTGGCGCGGGAGGCCTTGAGGAAATCCAGATGACAAAATCCAAAATACCTGCCTGCGCGGCAGGCAGGCCTGCTTGTCTGACAGGCAAAAATTCAAAACTAATTTCCATAGATTCAAAGACCATAAAGAATAAAGGTATTTTCATCGCCATAAAGGGCAAGCGATTCGACGGCCACGATTTTGTGGAGGAAGCTTTTAGAAAAGGGGCCAAGCTCGCAATCGTTTCAAGAGAGCCGAAAAAGCTCCGCTCAAATTATAAAAAGCGTTTGATAGTAGTTAAGGATACCGTAAAAACCTTGGGTGATATTGCCGCCTCCCACAGGGCAAAATTTAATATACCCGTTATCGCCGTTACCGGTACAAACGGCAAGACAACCGCCAAGGATATGGTAGCTCACGTTTTGTCATCCGGATATAATGTCCTGAAAAATGAGACCTCCAAAAATAACCATATAGGCCTTCCGCTTACACTGCTAAAACTTGAAAAAAAGCACGATGCGGTAGTTGTGGAAATGGGCATGAGCGGTCTCGGCGAAATCGACAGATTAAGTGAAATAGCGGCCCCTGCCATAGGTGTTATAACGAATATCGGGCCGGCTCACATGGAATTTTTAGGCACGCTGAAAAACATATTTATAGCCAAGTCAGAACTTCTGAAACGGCTGGGGGAGAAGGGCCTGGCTATATTAAACAAAGATGACAGGTACTTACGGAATATCAAGAACTTAAAATGCAGAAAGATTTATTTCGGAATAGATAGAAGTTGCAATTTTCAGGCAACGGGGTTATTGTATAGAAAAAATAAGTGGTCTTTCGAGATTGACAAAAAGCAGGATTTCGAATTTTCGCTTTTTGGAAGGCATAATATATATAATGCGTTGATTGCCATCGCGGTTGCCAGAGAGTTCAATATCGATTTTTCCGCTATAGCGGAAAAAATAAGCTCTTATAGGCAGAGCTCTCCCAGGAGGCTGGGATTTAAAAATATCCGGGGCATCGGGATACTGGATGACAGTTATAATTCAAACCCCTTATCTATGGAATGCGCAATCGATACACTCGCAAGGTATGTTACGCGGGGAAGGAAAATCGTTGTAAGCGGGGACATGTTAGAACTGGGGAAAAAGGCAAAAACAATGCATGAAGCCATTGGCAGAATGCTGGCTTCAAGCCCTATCGATGTTCTCGTAACACACGGGAGATTATCCGCGTTTATGAATAAGGAAGCGGGGCGTAAGGGCATGGGCGAGCTTTACCATGCCTCGTCGCATAGCGACGCCGCCGGTTTCTTAAGAAAAATCGCCAAGCCGAATGATGTGATTCTCGTGAAAGGGTCAAGGGCGATGGCAATGGAAAAGATTATAGAGGAATTTAAGAAGGGACATCAGGGGGCAAGAAGTTAATGTTATATCATTTATTATATCCTTTAAGAGACCTGTGGTTTGGTTTTAATGTTTTCAAGTATATTACCTTCAGGGCGGCTATGGCGAGTATTACCGCATTCTTATTGAGCATCGTAATCGCTCCGTTTATCATTAAGAAACTATTGCATTTGAAAGTGGGCGAATCGCCGAGAAAGGCCCACGTCGAAGACCTGTATAAGTTGCACAAACACAAAGAAGGCACGCCGACGATGGGAGGCGTGATTATCATTTTGTCCATATTGCTTTCTACGCTTCTCTGGGGCAGGCTCGACAATCGATTTATTATCCTTTGCCTGATAAGCGTTCTCTGGCTCGGCATAGTCGGATTTATAGACGATTATATAAAGTTAATTAAATTAAAATCCTCAGGCCTTAGCGCAGCCGCTAAATTCACGGGACAGCTCGTATTGGGCATAGCTATCGCAGTGTATCTTTATTTCGATCCCCAGGTGTCCACCTACCTTTACGCGCCCTTTTTTAAACACGCCTTAGTTAATTTAGGCGTATTGTATATTTTATTTGTTATAGCTGTGATTATCGGGACCAGTAACGCCGTAAATCTGACCGACGGTTTAGACGGGCTTGCCGTTGGCTGCGTAACTTTTATAGCGTTGACCTATGGCATAATCAGCTATCTCACAAGCCATATGAAAATTAGCGGTTATTTAAACATTTACTATCTTTCCGGAAGTAGCGAGCTTACGGTATTCTGCGCATGTTTAGCGGGTAGCGCTCTGGGTTTTTTATGGTTCAATTCTTATCCCGCGACAATTTTTATGGGCGATACAGGATCGCTTCCTTTAGGAGGAGCAATCGGCCTTGTCAGTGTTTTAATCAAAAAAGAGATACTTCTCCTTATAGTAGGAGGGATATTTGTTGCCGAAGCCTTAAGCGTAATAATACAGGTTATATCATTTAGATTTTTTGGCAGAAGGGTTTTTCTAATGGCACCGCTTCATCATCATTTTCAGCTTTTAGGCTGGCCGGAATCTAAAATTATCATACGTTTCTGGATAGTGGCGATTATCCTGGCACTTTTTGGATTGGCGACATTGAAACTTATGTGAACCCTTTGCGATTTCTAATTCTAACCCGCCAAATCTAACCAGGTTAGAATTAGAGGGATTAGAAATCGTAAACGGTTCAGAAAGAAAATAGATGGACCTTCGCGACAAAAAAGTTACGGTAGTCGGATTGGGAAAGAGTGGCATCGAAAGCGCTCTCCTTGCCAAAAGGCAGGGCGCTGTCGTTTCCGTTACAGATAACAGCGACGCCGAGGATATAAGGAAAAACGCGGAATCCCTCAAGGAAAAATATATTGCTGTCGAAATCGGAGGGCACACCGAGCGATTCTTGAGCCGGACAGAGCTCCTGATTGTTAGCCCCGCCGTAGAAAAATCATCCCTGCCGGTACGCTATGCCATGGAAAGAAATATTCCGATAATAAGCGAACCGGAATTAGGATATCTCTTTTGCAGGGGCCCGATAGTAGCCGTCACGGGCACAAACGGAAAGTCAACGGTAGTATCGTTATTAGGCGAAATTTTGCGTCAGGCCGGAACCCGCGTGAACGTGTGCGGTAACATCGGAAATCCTTTATCAGGCGAGATTAAAAACATAGATGAAATTACCGAGGTTATTCTTGAGACAAGCTCTTTTCAGCTCGAATGGATAGAATCTTTCAGGCCGAAAATTTCCGTTATACTGAATGTTACCGAGGACCACCTGGATAGATACCGTAATTTTGAGGATTATCTTGCCGCAAAAAAGAGAATATTTAAGAATCAGGCCGCCGGCGACGTAATCATATTAAATTACGATGATGAGAATCTAAGAACGGCCGTTAAGCCGAAAAAAATACCTTCCAAGGTCCTTTATTTTAGCGCCAGGAAAAAGGTTGACGGGATATATTTGGATAAGGGCAATATAAATATTTTTTTGGAAAATAAGGTAAAGACCTTATTTGGGCTCGGCGATTTGAGATTGAAAGGCGGGCATAATATAGAGAATATCCTGGCATCTGTTTTAGTGGCGATACTCAAGGGGGCCGATATTATTTCCGTTGAAAACACCGTAAAGTCCTTTAAGCCGTTGCCCCACAGGTTTGAAAGGGTTAGAGAGATAGGGGGGATAGAATTTATCGACGATTCTAAAGCGACAAATATAGATTCAACGTATCAGGCACTGAAATCGCTCGATAGAAGCGTTGTCCTCATAGCCGGCGGGAAAGATAAAAATCTTTCGTATGAGAAAATTCTGCCGGCGATAAAAAGCAACGTAAAAAAAATCATTCTAATCGGAGAAACAGCCCGCAAGATGCGCGAGAGCTTTAAAAGCTTTGTGGCGGTAGAAGAAAAGAATTCACTTGAAGAGGCCGTTTTGGCCGCTTATAAAAGCGCATCGCCGGGCGATTATGTGCTTCTTTCTCCCATGTGTTCGAGTTTTGACATGTTCCGGGATTACAAACACAGGGCAGAGGTCTTTCGCGAGGCCGTAAACAAATTATCGCCAACGGGGGACGAAAAACAGTCGGCGATTCCTTCTTTGTCCTAGCGAAACAGGTATTGCGGGAACGCGGATTTTGTATAACTCTATGCGGTCTATTAGAAAATCTATTTTTATTATTACGTTTATACTCCTTATGATAGGCGTTGTTATGGTATATTCCTCCAGCGCCATATACGCGCATGAGAAGTTTGGAGACAGCGCCTTTTTTTTGAAGAAGCACCTGTGGTTTTTATTTATCGGATTCGTCTTTATGCTATATAGCATGTCTATAAATCTTGCCGATATTGAAAAATTCGCAAAGATTTTGATGATTGCGGCAATTCTACTCCTCTCATTTGTTTTAATTCCGGGCATAGGTGTTTGCGTGAGCGGGGCAAGGCGCTGGTTTAAAATAGGTGCTTTAAGCTTTCAGCCGTCGGAACTGGCTAAATTGGCGGTAATCCTATATCTGGCTTCTTTTTTCAGCAGAAAGGGATACAAAATAAAAAATCTATTTTTAGGGTATCTGCCCTTGCTATCCGTGGTTTCTTTGACCTCGGTTTTAGTCTTGTTGCAGCCGGACCTCGGGACAGCCATATCTATTTTCTTTGTCGGAATCCTCGTTGTCTTTATTGCCGGCGGCAGGATTGAACATTTGCTGACGACAGGGCTTTTGGGGCTGCCCTTTTTGTATTACTTGATATTTAGCGTCCCATATAGGCGTCAAAGGATGCTTGTTTTTCTAAACCCCTGGCAGGATAAAGAGGGCTCGGGTTTTCAGATTATCCAGTCGTTCCTCGCCCTTGGCTCGGGCGGGCTTTTTGGAGTAGGTTTAGGGCAGTCAACTCAAAAGCTTTTCTATCGTCCTCAATCGCACACGGACTTCATATTTTCCATAATAGGTGAGGAACTCGGGTTTGTGGGGGCGGCCTC
>CP070780.1:410164-415592 GCA_020346285.1 Candidatus Omnitrophota bacterium
CTCCCTTCGACTATATATTTATCTCCGGTATACATCCTATCATTTACCCTGCCTTCCGAATCTTCCAATTTAAACGTAACTGTCGGGCCAAGGTTACGTTTAGCCTCGAATAATCTAAATCGCGCAAGTTTTAACTGTTTTTTGGCGACTTTTAACTGGATATGCCTTTCCATGGCCACATCGATGCATTCATCCAGCGTTAATGTATGCTTTTCGAGTAACTTTTCGACAACCTCTCCCATGTTTTTCTTTCTTCTTTTTTCTTTTTTAAGTTTATCTATTTTGAACCGCGCGAGTTCTCTGGCTTTAGCGCGCTTTTCTTCCTGTTTCTGCTTTTCCAACACGGCCGTTTTTATTTTTTCGGCTTCTCGCTCTTCTCTTTCTTTTATAAGCTTTTCTCTTTCGAGACGCGCTACTTCCATGGTTGTCGCCAGTTCCTGGGCCCTATATTCTCTTTCTGCCAGCGCTACTTTTCTTTTTTCGAGTTCGCGCTTTTCTTCCTCTTCTTTAAGCTTCTCTTTTTCCAGGAGAAGCTTTTCCTTTTCCACTTTAAAATTTAGTTTTGCCAGCTCGGTTTTCTCTCTTTCGAGCTGGGCAAGCTCCCTGGCCCTGGCAAGTTCTTTTGTCTTTTGCTCTTTTTCCGCCAGAGCTATTCTTCTTCTTTCGAGTTTACGCTCTTCTCTTTCTTTTCTAAGCTTTTCTCTTTCGAGGCGCGCCACCTCCCTGGTTGTCGCGAGCTCCCGGGCTCTTTGTTCTTTTTCCGCCAGCGCTACTTTTCTTTTTTCGAGTTCACGCTTTTCCTCTTCTTCTTTAAGTTTCTCTTTCTCCAGGATAAGTTTTTCCTTCTCCACTTCAAGGTCTAATTTTGCCAGCTCGGCTTTCTCTCTTTCGAGCTGGGCAAGTTCCCTGGCTGCGGCGAGTTCTCTCATTTGCCGCACTTCCTTGCGCCCCTTCTTCTTTCTTACACGTCTCTTGGCTCTTCTTTGCCTCTTCCATTCGGCACGCCCTTCCTTTCTCGCGCGCTCCATGGCTTTCCTTCTCGTTTTCTGCAGCCTAAGCGCTTTCTTTTTCGCGCGCTCCATGGCTTTTTTTCTCATTTTCTGCAGCTTAAGTGTTTCCTTTCTCGCGCGCTCCATGGCTTTTTTTTCTTTCTTCGACTGTAGTTTTGCTGCACTCTCTTGAGACGCTTTCTCCTGGGATAAAGAAATATCGCAAGGATTAAAAAGCGATGTTGAAAAAATTAAGATACAAATGATAATTTTAATTTTATTTAATGCCTTGTCCATTTTTTACTTTTTATCCATTTCTCTTTTTTTCTTTTTCCTGTATTCCCTCATGTATTCTCTCATATAGTTGCGGTGCCTTTCTTTGTGCGCTTCTCTATAGAGTTTTAGATATTCCTTGTGTTTTCTGCGCCATTCAAGCGAGCGTTGCCTGCACGTCTCTTTCCACGATGCATCGTGCATCTCTTTATACTTGAAATAATTCGGATTTCTCCTTCGCCAGTGGGTCATATTCTTGAGCTGGCGTTGATACTGGCATTCTACACTCGAACAAATTTCCTGGTTTGGACGGTATTTGTTCGCTATAAACGGCTTACTGCAGATTTTACAGTTTCTTTCCTCAACCATCATAACTCACCTCTCATGCTTCTACAAATACTTCCCTTATCGCAAGGGAAGCCCCTCCCTTAACGCACGCCGCTTCTTCCAGAATAGCCGGTGTTACCTTTATCTTGTCTAAAATTCTTTGTAATATAAATCTATTTATACTTGACGTTAAGGGTTCCAGAAAAAGCTTCCCTGCTTTTTCTATACCCCCTCCTATAATAATAACTTTCGGTTCAAACGAATTTACCAGATAAGCTATGCGAACCGCCAGATTCATCGCTGATACCTTCAGTAAATCAATAGCTATTTCGTCGTGTTCTCTTGCGGCTTCTATTACTGTCTCCATGGTAACATTTTTAACATCGCCTTTTGAGAGACTGACTATTTTTGAGCCGATTCCTCCTTCAATTATTCTTTTTGCCTCGTTGACAATGCTCAAGCTTTGATCCCACGGCCTTAAATAAGCGTAGTCTCCTCCTTCATCCGTCCTTCGATTGCTCTCAGGGCTCCCTTCGGTCGCTTGCTCGTAAAATTCATCGTCTTTAATAAAAATTGCTTCTCCGAGGTCGGTATAAACATATAAAACATTTGGCGCTTCCATTGCCTCCGGGTTTAAGCTTTTTTCTCCGGAAGCCGCGCATAACACGCCGTCCGCGATTAGCGCGGGAATCTTTATCTTCTCTTCTATGGCATCCTTCATTTTAATAACTTCTTCCATAACATTGCCTGAATTTTCCGATATTCCTATGCCTATTTTTTTTATTTGTGTTTTATCTACTTTTGAACCTTCGGTAAGCTTTTTTAATATTTCTTCTATACAAAATTTTAGATTCTCTTTTTTATAACCGCGGATAGATTCATCGGCTAATATTTTCATGCCTAAATCTGCCAGTATCCCCTTTATATCCTTCTCGCCTATATCTACTCCTAATACATATCCCCAATCTCTCTTTAGTTCCACAAGCTCCGGCCTTCTTCCGCCGGTTGAAATGTCGTATCCGCCCTCTATTACAAGGCCTTTTTTCAAATATCCGTTGATGTAATTGGAGACAGTAACTATATTAGCACCGGTTAATTTTGATATTTCTGTGCGGGAGATAGCTTTGCGCTTCCTGATTAAACCTAAAAAAAGTAGGTTTTTCTTCTCGCGGTCACTTAAAGGAATGGTTGTAAATAGTATTTTTTCTTTTAACGCCATATAAGAAGCTAACTTTTGTTAGAAAGTTTACCATAAAATAAACAAAAAGTCAACTTTTACCTGTAGTCAAGGCCGCCACTACCAGGTAGCGGGGTTTTACGGCAGGAAGGCCAAAAAAGCAAATTTAGCCGCGCCAAATTTGCCTTTTTGATAGAGAATGACCTTGAATTGTCAGATTTTCCTATAAAGATAACCGGGTAATATTTTCAGCAACCACGCGATTAATATCCATCTCTTCGTAATATAAGCGGCTCTCCTCTTTCGATCTATAGCATTATAGATTTGTTTTGCTGCTTTTTCCGGAGAAGCCATCCAGAAAACCTTTTTGCTTTTTATTATTGCGGTATCTACGAAGCCGGGCTGTATATCTGTTATTGCAATGGGGAGCTTTTCCTTTGTAACCTTTCTGCCGAGGCCTTCTAAATAGTTTGACACAAAAGCTTTTGAAGCGCTATAAGCCGGTGCCGTATCGCTGCCTCTTATTCTCGCGATAGATGATATGCCGACCAAATGCCCTGAGCCATTTTTTATAAAATAACGCATCCCGGCTCCTGCCATTGCCGTAAAGCCCGACACATTGGTATCTATAGTTTCTTTTTCCGGTATCCAATCAAGCGAGGCATTGGTATGCGCTATCCCCGCGTTAATGACAAGAATATCCATACCGTTCATCTCTTTAATTAATTTATCAAGAGACCGTATCGCTGATTCCGCGTTTTTCACATCAATTGTGGATATATAGGTTTTTGTTGGAAGCTCGGATGCCAATTCTTCTAATAGATTAGTTCTTCTTCCCGTAATACCTACTTCATAGCCATTTAAAGAAAATACTTTTGCCAGTTCTTTACCTATCCCTGATGTCGCGCCGATAATAATTATTTTTTTCATTTTATTTTAATCTGACAATTAATAGGCGGGATTCTTCTTTACGCTATTTTTTCTATCCTGGCTCAAAAGATATCACATTTTTTAAGGCTTTACAAGCGCAAAAATTAAAAGCTCTCTTCTCGATTATATGTTTCCTTTATTACAATGAGGATTGAATTGCTTTATCGGCTTTTTGGTATTCTGCCAGGTCCGGGGTAAGCGGCCTCGGGATAGGCAAGTTTATTTTTATGCCGTTAAATAGGCCGGGCAGGTCTTCGGCTTTTACGCCTTCGAGGTCTTTTCTCAATTTTTCAAGATCTATTGCTCCTCTTGTCATCCAGTCGGCGTATTTTACTATTTTGTCTATGAGGTCGGTTATTCTTTTTTCGGCATCCGGTTTATTCAGCTTCGAATAGATAAAGTTTGCAAAATGCTGGCCTGTGAGCATCTGCCATGAAACCGACAAAAATTCGCCTTCTAATCCAACCATATAGGCGACATCGCCGATTTCGCTCCGGGCCTCATCTGAAAACACCCATGCAAATATTATTTCCTTAGGATTTGCCTGTTTTCTTTTTTCAAGTATTCCCCTAAATTCACGTAATCTTGCTAAATTCTTCGCGGAATTAGTCCCATCGTCAACATAAATAACATATTTAATATTACCGAGAGCCTCATATTCAAGAAGCCCTCTTTCTTTCAGTACTTTTGGCTCTACCTTTCTCGCTATAACATCCCATTCTTTCGCTAATTGTTCTTTTAATACATCTTCTATGTTTTTCTCGGGATTGGCTTTTAAAACTAAACCTATTGTGCAAGGCTGCGTGATAAGGGATGCTCTTCGGGCCCCGTTTTCACCTGTTAATGTGTCGAGCATTTCTCGGGAGGTTCTGGTAATATAGTCAGGTTTTATTTTCTTATCGGAGGAATCATCATCCGCACTATGGTTTAGCCCGGGTAGCGAGGGGTATTCGGATGGAAAAGTAAGATTTTCTACTTTAAAATAACTTCGTAATTTACCTTTCAGCGTCCTATCTGCAGCATCCATAACCCATTTAAGCATCCATACGACCTGTCGTCTATCAAATATATCGTCAGATGCAACCCCAAGCTCCGGATATATCTCCTGCGTTTTTTGTTCAAGTAAATCCAGCAATAACTGCTGTTTTGGCTCAAAAATATCTGAAGGTTGAGACACCGGTATCTTACCCGATCTTAATATTTCTGCCCATTCTTTACCTGCTGCTTCACATATCTTACAGGCTTTTCCCATAGGGGATTCGCGCTGGGTTAATACTCCGAAAAATGGACGGAATCCAAGATACCCATCCATTGCTTCCTCGCTTAAAAACTGTACAAAATCTCTATATGGACCTTTTTGTATAAGAACTCTGGCAAATCTATTCGGTGAATCCTTTCCTTTTGCAAATTCTGAATTATCAGGTTCGTCTATAAAAGGTACATCAGTAGATATTGGTGAGATGCGGAAGGGTTGTGCGTCAAAAGACATTCCTTCTCTATAGTCATTTTCTAATTTCGCGTAAGGGTCTATTTGATTCGGGACCCATGAATTGCAAGAGGAACACTTAGTTGCATCGCGAACATGCTCCCGTTTTTCTCTCATAATGTCTTCGAGTGAGCGGCCTTCTGTTATATGGCCTAAGGGTTCGAACGAGCCTGCAATAGCCGGGTTGACTATGAAACAGCAATCATAAACCTTTCCGAAAGGATTAATGGCAGGTTGTAACTGTGC
>CP070780.1:415692-418883 GCA_020346285.1 Candidatus Omnitrophota bacterium
ATATACTCTTTAAGTCGGTTAGAATCTCCGGGGTTTTATCCTTTTCTTGTATAATAGCGTTTATCATAATTACCTAAGCAGGTTCGAGACAATCTGGCTTATCTTTTTGCCGTCCGCCCTTCCTTTGACACGTACCATTACCGATTTCATCACTTTCCCCATCTCACTTTTGCTCGTGGCTTCAAGCTCTTTAATGACATCCTCTATTATCTTTTTGAGTTCTTCGGCAGACAGTTGTTCGGGCATATAGCTTGATAATATAGCAAGTTCTTTTTTTTCTTTTTCCGCGAGGTCCTGCCGTTTACCCTTCTCAAACTGCTCTATAGAGTCTTTATGCTGCTTAACCTGGCGCTGGATAATTTTTATGATTTCTTCATCTTTTAGGGCTTTTTTATTTTGCTCTAATTTAATATTAATTATCTCGGCCTTCAGCATCCGCAGCGTAGAGACCTGAATTTTGTCTTTTTGCTTTAAAGCCGTTTTGAATTTATTTTCTATTTGCTCTTCCAAAGACATATAACCAACTTATTTCACCGCGGAGAAGTGGCCTTCACTCCCGCCCGCGCGGTGCCTTTTCTCGCTTATTCCGGCAAAGAGTATGCTTATCTCATATAACATTATCAAAGGGACCGCAAGGAGAACTTGCGTTATAACATCCGGCGGCGTCAACATCGCCGATATAATAAATAACAAAATGATAAAATATTTTCTTTGTTTCCTTAAGGTTCGAGAGTTTACAATCCCCGACCTTGTCAAAAGAACAATAAATAACGGTGTCTCAAAAGCCATTCCAAAAGCCAGTATTAAAAAAATGCTGAAAGATATATATTTCGCTACAGATATAAACGGCCTAATTAAGTCGGAAGAAAAACTTAAGAGAAAATTTATTGCGGCCGGCAGCGCAATATAATACGAAAAAAAGATGCCCAGCCCGAATAAAAATATCCCTCCGATTAAATAAGCGACAAAGATATTTTTCTCTCTCTTATTTAACGCTACCCAGATAAATTTTAAAACGTTAAATAAAACTACAGGTGCCGACAAAACGAGCCCGCTAAAAAGCGAAATTTTTAAATAACAGAGAAAGGCTTCCTGGGGGCTTATAAATACAAGAGAATCGATATATCTTGCCAGAAACCTTAGGACCTTTTCAGAATATGTATATGAAAGAGCGCTTAATAAAATTATAGAGATAAGTATTAAGATTATTCTTTTTCGTAATTCCTCCAGATGCTCAAGGAACGGCTTTTTTTTATCCCCTGGGCGTATCATCCTTCTTTTCCGGCTCGTTGGTCGCCTTCTTGAACTCGCGTATGCCCTTTCCCAGGGCCCTGCCAATTTCCGGAAGTTTCGCAGCGCCGAATACTAAGAGCACGATAAGCAGTATCAGAATGAGTTCCCAGAAGCCTATTGTAGGCATTTTACCTCTCCTTCAATTCGGCCATATAACTTACATCGCTTCACTCCGTAAGTTATGGCCTCATTTATACGCTTAAACCAGGGTAAATAATCAATAATGAGTTTACCATCAAGATGGTCTATCTCGTGCTGTATAGCCCTTGCGGTTAGCCCTTTAAAGCTTTTTGTAGTACGATTGTTTTTTTCGTCGGTATATAAAACAGAGATTTCTTCGGCTCTTTGTATTTCGACTTCTTTTTCAGGGATGCTAAGGCAGCCTTCTTCCAATAATGATGTCCCCTTTTTGGTGATTATCCTCGGATTCACCATTTTTAATAGCCCGTCGCCGGCATCTATGACGATAATCCTTTTTGCAATGCCGACCTGCGGCGCCGCCAAGCCGATTCCCCGGGCCGCATACATTGTTTTTGTCATATAATCGATGAGGCGTTTTTCCTCATCGGTGATTTGCCGAATAGCCTGCGATTTTTTTCTTAATACCGGGTCGGGATATATTTTTATTTCTAAAGATTCCTTCATTTTTTCACAAGCTTATTTTTTTCATCGACATAAACAATCTTTGTTCTAAGGCTCTGTATTTCTTTCGCCTCTACCAGCGCCTTGGATATGATGATTATATTATCCCCGACCTGGCCCATCCGCGCGGCCGGCCCATATAGAACGACTTCTCCGGAATCTTCTTTTTCTTCGATAACATAGGTTTCAAACCGCGAGCCGTTATTAATATTTAAGACCTGGATGATTTCATTTGGATAGATATTACTTGCCTCCAGTATCTTTTTATCTATGCCAACGCTTCCTTGATAGAAAAGTTCCGTTCTCGTGATACGCGCCTTATGGATTTTGGATTTGCACATTATTCTAAGCATACGTATTTCCTATTCCTCTTCTACTATATTAGTGAGGCTTTCGCCGTCGAAATATAGCTTCCTTGTCTTGTAAAGATAGTTCTTATTGATGGGTATGGCAGAATACCTTCCTACATAGGTCCATTCTTCCCTGGCGCCGCCCCACTTTTCTTTATCTTCCACATAATTTATTTGGTCAGGCTCTCCCCACCTTTGTATTACTTTGCCCTTTGTCATGCCGATTTTCACGGAATCGCTGCCTAAGGGATGTTTTATTATATCTTTAGGCGTTGGCGGCGTTATGTCCGCGCAACCGCTTAATAAAAATAAAATAGATATTAAAAAGAATTTAAGCGTATTCAAATCATACCTCCTGTTTCATTTCTTTCCGCTCTTTATATAATAAATCACAGAAATATTTCAAAAATGTATTTTTATTATCTTCTTCAATCCTTGCAAACTCGCATCCGATATCAAAAGGCGCTCCGTCTTCGGTTGAAAGCTTTTTTTTCCACACTATCTTGGCTTTTGCGTGTACGGAGTTTAACGTACCCGGAATTTCTATCTTGAGCTCGACCTCTTCGTTTATATCTATATCCTCCTTTTTAGTTTCAAATCTTAATCCGAGCGGAGAAATATCTTTGGTTTGGGTTTCCTGGACAGCATTACGGCTGTCTATAATCCTTATGTTGACAGGGGCTTCCGTCCGTAAATATTTTCTTCTTTCTTGACCCATATCCGGGTAGTATATCATAATTATATACTATAGTCAACTCCAGATTCCAGCGATTCTATACCCGCAAAATTTACATTTCGAATTTGCCATGTTATTCTCCAGTATAAAATACCCGACGCGGTGTATAAGGAGTTTTTTACAGGACGGGCAATAGGTATTGTTGGCGGGCTCTTCCGGGACATTGCCTA
>CP070780.1:418983-423283 GCA_020346285.1 Candidatus Omnitrophota bacterium
AGAGCAATAATAAAATCCAAAGGCTTTATCTCTTCTTTTAATGAGCCGCATGCCGAAAGAGAAATTATCCACTCCGCCTCTAATTTCTTCATTGCGTAGATATTAGCGCGGTAATTTATTCGAGAAGGATTGATGCGGTGGCCTTTGCCATGGCGCGGTAGAAAGACAACCTCTTTCCCGTTTAATTCGCCGATGACAAGCTCATCAGAAGGGTCTCCAAACGGCGTCGTTACCTTAAGAGAATCTTTTATCTTTATACCCTCAATATTGTATAACCCGCTTCCGCCTATAACGCCTATTCTTGACATGTATCCCCCCTATCCCATCAACACCATTGCGTAATGGCTTAGAACGCCAACGATAAAATTCCTTAAAAACCACAATAGCATAAAAGCTATAATCGGCGAAAAATCTATGAAACCAATCTGTAAAGGCAGTTTCCGGAACGGCGCTAAAATAGGGTCTGTTATTCTAAATAGAATCTGGACAATTTCATTATAAGGGTTGACGCCGAACCACGACAATATAATGCGGACAACAAGAAGAAAATATATTATGTTGAAAATCATATTAAACAGATACGCCAGGCTTGCTAATAATTGCCCGAGTATGTACATAGTTACGCTCCTTTCGTCCCTCGACTGCGCTCGGGACGAAATCCCGAGCTTGTCGAACATTTCGAAAGCCGTTTCGACCTTCTGGCGGCGGCTTTTATAGCCTCGACTACGAGATTCTTAAACTTTTTTGATTTCAAAATACGCAAGGCCGCTTCTGTGGTTCCCCCTTTAGATGTTATGCGTTCCCGCAAAACCTGGGGATTAAGTTTTAAATCATCCAGCAATGCACCGCTTCCTATGAGAGTACCGGCTGCGAGCCTCAGCGCATGCTCTCCTTTGATGCCTAATTTCATCGCTGCTTCTTTCAGCGCTTCTGCCAGATAGAAGAAATACGCGGGGCCGCTCCCGCTGACAGCAGTCACCGCATCCATATATTTCTCATCGATTTCCAGCACATCGCCTACGGAAGAAAAAATGCTGTGCACCACGGCTTTGTCTTTCACCATTTTATTATGACTTAAACAGGTTGTGCTTTTTCCGGCCAGTGCCGCCATGTTAGGCATGGCGCGCGTTAAGGCAATTTTCTTATTAATCAACGACTCTATCTTCGAAATGGAAACACCTGCCATGATAGAAATCAAGTGCTTAGAATTATTGAGCTCGCCCGAAATCGACCGGAAGAGTATTTTAGAGTCCTGGGGCTTGACAGCGATAATAATGAAATTACATTTTTTTACAAGCTCCTCGTTTGCGCTTACGCGTATACCGAATTTTTTATAAAGCTCTTTTATCTTATGTAAATCCTTATCGCTTATATAAATATTGTTAAAAGGCAAAATCTTTTTAGACAGAACGCCCCTGGCAAGGGCGCTTCCCATATTACCGCAACCTATTATTCCTAATCTCATGATTCTCCTTAGAGGTCGAACCTCCGTAGGAGGTTCGACCTCTACATGTTTTTCCTCTACATGTTTTTGAATATCGCGCTACCAATGCGTACCATAGTAGCGCCCTCTTCTATGGCAACCTCGAAATCCTGCGTCATACCCATCGAGAGCTCTTTCAATTGATAGGCATCCGCTAACTGTTTTAACTTCTTAAAGTAAGGTCGCGCCATCTCGCTGTCCTTTACAAGCGGCGCCATTGTCATCAATCCTAATATATTTATATGCTTTAGGTCCCGCGCTTCTTTCAAAAAGCTCTCTACCCTATTCGGTTTAACCCCGAATTTTGTTTCTTCGCCCGAGGTATTGACTTCTATAAGTATATCCTGTATCTTGTTATTCTTTTTGGCTTCTTTATCTAATATATAGGCTAATTTAACGCTATCTACCGAATGAATAATCGAGAATAACCTGACAGCGTCCTTCGCTTTATTCGACTGAAGGTGGCCTATCATGTGCCAGGAAAGCAGGTGCGAATCGAATAGCTTCCTTTTTGAAAGAGCATCTTTTACCCTGTTTTCACCGATGTCGGTTACGCCGAGTTGCACAACCTCGCGCATCTGGTCAATCCCGGCCTCTTTGGTAACGACTATGAGCCTTACTGTATGCGGGTCTCGGCCTGCCCTCTCGGCAGCTTGCTCAATCCTCTTTTTAACGCGAGCTAGATTATCTCTAACCATTTTGACCGTATAGGGTATCATATAAATTTTCTGCTGTCAATTGAAAATGAGGTCCATTGAAGATGATAATCCTCTCCCCTTCGGGGAGAGGGCAGGGTGAGGGGGTCTTCGTAATTTTATGCGGAAATTAATGTTGCGGCAATCTTATCATAGTCCAGAACATCAAAAGGCTCTGCAGGTCTGTATGAGAGGTGACCTTTAATTAATGTGGCTATATCGCCGGTAACTATAGCATGTATATAATCTTTAACTGAAATGCCTTTGTCCAATTTAAAATGTGACTTTATATAGAAGCTTAATAACTGATATATCGAAAATTCTTCATTTATGCTACCATCTATACGACGCATGGTTAACATTGTAGCGTAAGTATCTATTTGGAACTTTTTTCTATATGTATCTCTTTCAGCCCTCGCTTCCAATAACGTCTTTCTATTCGTTATTATAAATCTGATTCCGGCATCTTTCAGGGCCTGGAAGTGCTTCTTTTTCAGCTTACCTTTCGGAAGCTCATCCGGAACAAGGGCTATGGTACGGTCTTTGATTGCTTTAGGGTTTTCTATTACATTCTTAATAAACTGTTTGGGCGTTTGCCCGCTAATTTCATCGAGCTCGAACCTTTCTCCATATTCTAATTGATGGGCTCCAAGTTCTCCGTTAGCAAAAAATTCTGAGGTAAGAAGGAGTGTATATCGCTCATCCGGGTGTGTCGGAATTTCTAATCCTGTTTTAGAGGCTAATTTAATCATTGAAGCAATTTCTTCATCGATAGTTCCTAACATAAGGCGCAAATCGATATTAGACAAAATCTCTGTAGACAATTTGGGCAAATGGCCAAATGCGCTGTCTATTTTGGATTGAGCAATGACTATAAGTGTTCCGTATATACCATGGAAATACATAATATTTCTTGATTCACCAAGCCACTTCTCTGCAGTTTCATCCTTAATAACAATGCACAAAACGTTTCTGGGTTTGCTATAACGTATTGCAGACAAAGCAAGTCCATCAAAGCCATCATCTGACTGGAGGCAGGCTCCCTGTATCGAAGCATCCTTCGGAGTTTGCTTGAAGGAGAAACTGTTATTACTTACTCCATCCGCTGTTACTTCAATCGTTTTATTTTGAAAATCAAATTTGACTCTAAATCCACGCTGCACTCCATCGCTCCACTCGGCGGTATTTCCATCAATTTTTTTCCAGCCAAGTTTGCGAATAACTTTTGGCATTGACTGTTTGGCACGCACTTGGGCAATATAGTATTTAAACTGTTCAGCCGGAGATTTTAAATCAGCATACTCGGCTGGTAATTCGCTAAGAGCATTTTTACGAAATTCCTCTAACCTATCTATAACCTTCTGCAAGCTATCTGCATCATTAATTTTTTCTAAAATATTATCAATCCGCTTTTGCGAATTTTTGTTTAACTTTATCACGTCCCCTATTGTTATTCTTCTTTTCCTAAGCAGTCTTGTAGTTGAGGTTTCGATTACATTTTTTATATAAATTGAGACCTTGTCTATTAAACTATCTTCCTCTCCTGCCGCATAATCGCGCGTATCAAGGTTTGTGTTGAGGTCAACGACCGTGGCTTTTAATTTGTGATCGGCGTATGCTCCACGAGGCGGTGTCTGAACACCATGGATATGTTCGTATCTTTTATCCAGAATGTTAATTGGAATCAAATCAATCGCTTTGATTCCACTCGCAGTTTCTATTTCTCTTACTTCTATAACGGAATATCCCAGCATGACACCTATTTCATGAATAATTCTACCTTGCACATAATCATGCGCATAGTTATGAAGTATATTCGTAGATCCACTGAATTCATGTAGATCGGCATCGTTAATAGAAGAATACGCGCCTGTCAAAATATTAAAATATGCATCCCTGACAAAAACATGTTCTGCATTATTACTTGAATGAGCAACGCAATCTACTTCGAATCCAGGACCCTTCTTAGCAATTACCCTTGTTTTTAACAATCCCCTCATTTCATCCGGTAGTTTATCCAAATTAACCAAGTAAAATTTCCTTTCTTCAATTGGAATAAGGCCGTCCGGAGTTGTTACATCAACATTAAGGAATCTTTCACCTAACCATCTATCAACTATTA
>CP070780.1:423383-435256 GCA_020346285.1 Candidatus Omnitrophota bacterium
AGGCGGAGCTGGCGGGAAAGTGGTATTCGGCCTCGAAAGACACGCTTGAAGTTGAACTTAACTCTTATCTCAAAAAAGCCACGCCTCATACGATTGACGGGGAAATCATAAGCTTAATATCGCCTCACGCAGGTTTCGTTTATTCAGGTTCTGTCGCAGCATACGGTTTTAAAGCTATAAAGCCGCAGGACATAAAAACCGTTATCGTAGTAGGCTTTAACCACAGGAGGCGTTATGACGGTATCGCCCTTCTTGACAGCGATGGGTTTGAAACCCCTCTTGGTATCGTCAGAATTGATAGAAGAATTACCGAAGAGCTGATAAAAGCCAATCCAAAAATTTATAATTATCCGGTAGCGTTCTCGGGCGAAAATTCTGTTGAAATGCAGATACCTTTTCTGCAGATGGCCCTGAAGGATTTTGAAATTGTTTTAATTGCCATCGGCAATCAGAATTTTGAAAATTGCGAAATACTCGGAAAAGCATTATATGAAGTTTTAAAAGATAAGGATAAATTCCTGTTGATAGCGAGCACGGATATGTCTCATCATTTATCCTATAAAGAAGCCAATAAGATTGATAAAAAAACGATTTCCGTAATAAAGGAATTTGATGCGAATAAGTTATATGCAGAAAGCTCGTTACAAAATCATCGCTTGATGTGCGGATACGGAGCCGTATGCGCAACTATGATTGCGTCTAAAATGCTCGGCGCAGATAAAGTCGAAATACTTAAATACGCTAATTCCGGCGACACCGCAGGCGATAAAAGTCGCGTGGTAGGATATTTAAGCGCAGCGATAGTAAAAGGAGATAATAATATGTTAAATGAAGGACAGAAAAAGAAGATGTTGAAGTTGGCGAGGGATTCGATTACGCATTATCTGAAAGAAAAAAAGCGATTATCCGTCAAAGAGGACGACCCGATATTAAACAGGGAAATGGGCGCATTTGTGACGCTTCACAAGCGCGGCAGCTTGAGGGGTTGTATCGGTAATCTTGTAGGCCGGGGGCCATTTTGCCTTACCGTGCGCGATATGGCTATAGAGGCGGCAACGGGCGACCCGCGATTTCAACCGGTGACGCTTGAGGAAATGGATGAGATAGATATCGAGATATCCGCGCTTTCTCCGATGGAAAAGATTAACGATACCGGAAAGATAGAAATGGGAAAGCACGGCGTATTAGTGAGAAGAGGATTCGCAAGCGGCGTATACCTTCCTCAAGTTGCCACTGAAACAGGGTGGAACCGCGAACAATTTATGAACTCGCTTTGCGGGCATAAGGCGGGAATGCCGCCCGATGCCTGGAAAAAAGGCGATTGCGATATATTTATATTTACCGCAGAAGTATTTGGTGAGAAAGAGTAGTTATGCCTAGATTTTTCGCGCCAAAAGAGAACATTAAGAGTAACCTGATATATATTGATGGCCAGGAGGCAAGGCATATTTTAAACGTAATGCGCCTCAAAGAAAACGACAAAGTCATCATTTTTGACGGTACCGGTAAAGAATATACGGGTTTTATCAAACAGGCCCGCCCAAAATCGGTTACAGTTGAAATTATCAGTACAAGGGTCCCAAAAATAGATATACTTCCCGCGATTACCCTTGCGCAGGCAATACCAAAAAAAGAGAAGATGGATTACATAGTAGAGAAAGCGACAGAGCTCGGGGTACACAGCATAATCCCTCTGGTAAGTGAAAGAGCAATCGTAAGATTCGAGAGTGATAAAGCGGTTGACAGGCTTGCCAGATGGAAGAAAATAGCTATAGAGGCCGCTAAGCAATGCGGCAGAACCGATGTGCCCGAGATAAAAGATATTCAAAAATTTTATAATGTTGTTGACGATATCAATAAATTTGACATGGCTCTTATGGCATGCCTTTCGGAGGGGACAGTCGCCCTTAAAGAAGCTGTTTCAGATTTTAAGGCAGGAAAAATCATTATATTTATCGGCCCCGAAGGAGATTTTACGCCGGAGGAGATATTGATGGCAGAGGATACAAGCTGCAAGTTTATTTCACTCGGCAAGAGAGTCCTGAAGAGCGACACCGCGGGCCTTTTCCTCCTCTCGGTTTTAAGCTATGAATTTTCCCGCTAGGCCCACCTTTATAATTAAAACCCTCGGCTGCAAGGTTAATCAATATGAGAGCCAGGCCATGCGCGAAAATTTGGCCGGAAGCGGGTTCGTTGAAAAAATGGACGGTCAAATTGCGGATTTTTACATTATTAATTCCTGCACCGTTACCCGCAGGGCCGATAAAGATACGCGGAGCCTCATTCACCACTTTCATAAAATAAATCCGGATGGAAAGATTGTCGTGGCAGGCTGTTATTCCGAGCTGAAGGAAGATAGAGATATTCTAAGGGGTATTTTAGGGGTTACGCATTTGATACGAAACAGGGAGAAAGGAAAGATAGCTACGATCTTGGGTTCGCATGTCATTGCTCGCCCCGTTAGAAAAAACTTTTCTAACGGGGCGAGACTACCTTCGGCCGCCGGCAATGACGAGCAAATCACGGACTTTAAGGACCGAAACAGGGCGTTTATCAAGGTTCAGGACGGGTGTAACCATAAATGTTCTTATTGCAAAGTTAGTCTTGTCAGGGGGCCGTCGAAATCGAGGTCTACCGAAGATATTCTCAGGGAAGCCAGAGCGGTTATAGAAAAAGGTTTTAAGGAGATTGTTTTAACGGGTATCTGCCTCGGGGCGTGGGGCAGGGACATGGCGAAAAAAATAAATTTATCGAATCTTGTAAAAGAAATTTCTCAAATTGACGGTTTGTTCAGAATTCGCCTGAGCTCTATCGAACCGATATACGTCACAGGCGATATTATTAACGCCTTGAAGGGCAACGATAAAGTATGCAAACACCTGCATATGCCTCTCCAATCGGGGGATAATAGGATTCTAAGGGCTATGAAGAGGCCCTATACCAGAGAAAAATTCGCCCAGATTATAGGTGAGCTTAGAAAGCATATTCCGGATATAGCTATTACTACAGATATACTTGTCGGTTTTCCCGGAGAAGACGATAAATGTTTTAATGCTACATTGAAATTTATAGAGGATATAAAGCCCTCTAGAATGCATGTTTTTTCTTATTCAAAAAGGGACGGGACTCCCGCTTCAAGATACAGGCATAGTTTAAATAAAAAAGAAATAAAAAAGAGGGTGGAGGTTTTAACAGGTTTGAGCAGGGATTTTTCGGCAGATTTTGCGAGAGATTTTATCGGCAAGATTCAGGATACCGTTATTGAAAGCCATCGGGATGGCATTACGGGATTTTTGACAGGATATACGGATAGATATATTCGCATTTTTGTAGACGGACCCGATTCTCTTAAAAATAACCTGGTCCCGGTTAAAATTATGAGAGTGGATAAAAATATGGTTTTTGCCTGCCGGACAGGCCTGCCTGCCTGTGTGGCAGTCAGGTAGTGGTCACCTTGACAACGAGAATATTATATGATATACTTTTAGCACTTTTGTTAAAGGTGGTGCTCAGTTGTCCGAATTATTGAATAGGGTAAACTGGATAGATGTATTTGCCCTAATTCTTTTAATACGAATAAGTTACATCTCTGCGCGCATAGGCGTTGGCAAGCAAATCCTACCCCTTATCTTATTAGCGCTGGTTTTGTCAGGCACCCTTTATAACTACTCAAGAATGGCCTCTTTTTTCATGGAGAGGTATTCTTTTTCATCTTCTATTAGCAGATTTTTGAGTTATTTTTTAATAACAGTTGTTTTTTTCATAATTTATCATATTGCATCGCGCATAACAGGTTTTTATTTATCTCCGACCAGAGAGGAAGCAGGGTTTATTGAGAATATCGGAGGTATGTTTTTAGGTCTTTTACGGTCAAGCATTATTATCGGCATAATTATAACAGGCCTTGCGCTTATGCCGATTAGAGGCATTGAAAAGAGTATCATGGATTCATATTCAGGCACCTTTTTTATCGATACAAATTTGAAAATCTATAATTCAATTATAGATTTTATTTTGAAAGATGACGAAATATCCTATCGCAAGACAGCGAGAGAATTTCTTTCTGAAAAAAAAGATTATCTATTTAAGTCACTCGATAAAAGAAGAAAACTTAAATCTTACGAAGATATAAAGTAATATCCGGAGGAAAATATGAAATTGGAAGAGATTTATAATTTAATTATTAAGAAAGGAATGGAAAAAGACCCGCGAACGAAAAAAGAATTAAAAAATGAATTGAAAAGGATTCGCCGCGAATATAGAACGCTGAAAATCGAGGATAAAAAATATTTCGATAAAGAAAAATTCAAGCACCCGTATGCCGACACAAGGATTCTATATATGGGAGATAGAAAAAAACATATTCGGACCATTATGGCCGGTATCGATATCAGCGGAGAGGAACTCTTAACGGCGTATCTTTTGAATGAAAAGGGCGCCGGCATCGACCTTGTTATGTCGCACCATCCGGCAGGCAGGGCTTTGTCAAATTTACATGGCGTTATGCATATCCATACCGATATCCTGCATCGGTTGGGTATAGAAATGGATATCGCAAAGTCCATTATGAAAGAACGTATCGAAGAGGTCTCGAGAGGGTTTTCGAAACTAAACCACCAGCGCAGCGTGGATATCGCGAGACTTTTAGATATTTCTTTTATATGCGCCCACACCCCGGTTGACAACCATGTCGTAGATTTTTTGGAAAAGCTATTTGATAGAAAAAAACCGGCGAGGGTCCGGGATGTACTGCGGCTTTTAAAGACAATTCCGGAATATCAGGATGCGATGGTAAAAGGCGCAGGCCCCAATCTTATCGCGGGTAAAGAAAACAATAAAACAGGCAGGATTTTTGTTGATATGACAGGAGGTACCGAGGGTTCTAAAAAAGTCTTTGCGCGGCTTTCGCAGATCGGTGTGGGCACTATCGTTGCAATGCATTTAAGCGAAGAACATCTCAAAAAAGCAAAGGCCGAATTCATAAATGTTATTGTCGCAGGCCACATTGCAAGCGATGCTTTAGGATTGAATCTGATTTTGGATGAACTGATAAAAAGATACGATTTTAATATTATACCCTGCTCCGGTTTTGCCAGAGTCAAAAGATGATTCCAAATGAAATTATAGACCAAATACTGGACAAAATAGACATCGTAGAGATTATATCCGGTTATATTCCTCTCAAAAAAGCAGGCCAGAATTTCAAAACTAATTGCCCATTTCACAAAGAGAAGACCCCTTCTTTTGTGGTAAGTTCCTCGAAACAGATATTCCATTGTTTTGGATGCGGGATGGGAGGAAATGTAATTAGTTTTTTAATGAAATACGAGAGGATGGATTTTATCGAAGCCATAAAAATGTTGGCGGATAAGACAGGTATCGCGTTGCCGCGGTCAAGCGTGGGAGGAAAGAAAAAAAATTCTTTCGCTGAAAAGTTATACGATATTAATAATTTGGCCTGCAATTTTTATCAGCGAGATCTTACAGGGGAATACGCCAGGGCCCCATATAGATACCTTGTTCAGAGAGGCCTCAATGAAAGAACGATAAAGCATTTCAGATTGGGTTTTGCCGAAGATTCCTGGCATGGCCTGCTCGGCCATTGCAAGGCAAAAGGCGTTGAACCGGATATCCTGGGAAAAGCAGGGCTCATTTTGCAAAATACCGATACAGGAAATTGGTATGACAGATTTAGGAATCGTATCATTTTTCCGATTTTTGATTTACAGAACAGGGTTTTAGGGTTTGGCGGCCGCGCCTTGGACGAAAAAACCATGCCCAAATACATAAATTCGCCGGAAACATATATATATACCAAAGGAAGGCATCTTTACGGCCTGAATTTTTCCAAAGAATTTATTAAAAAACAGAATTACGCTATTATCGTGGAAGGATATTTCGATCTCATATTGCCGTTCCAAAACGATATAAAGAATATCGTAGCCACGCTCGGCACCGCTCTTACGGTTGAGCAGATAGGCATTCTCAAGCGCCTTACAAAAAATGTCGTAATAATTTACGACCCTGATAAAGCGGGCGAGGCGGCTACCTTGAGGGGGTTGGACCTTTTGATAAAGGAAGATATGAATGTGCGCATCGCCATATTGCCAAAAGGCACCGACCCGGATAGTTTCGTGAGAAAAGAAAAGAGGCCCGGTTTTATGAAGATTTTGAAAGAGTCGAAAGACCTCTTTGACTATAAGTTAAACGTGCTTACCTCAAAATTCAAAAAAGGCGAGCCGCGCGGTAAGGCAAAGATTGTCGAAGAAATGCTTCCGACGCTGGCTAAAATAAAAAACGCGGTTTTGAAGTCAAGTTATCTAAAAAAAATGTCGGAAGCGCTATCCGTGGATGAGGAATCCATAAGGACAGAGTTAAGGAAGGTCAGGCCGGATACCGCCCAAACTTATCCTGTTCGCGTTGATACAGGAAACTCAAGCTCAGAGAATCTTGCAGAATTAACGTTACTTGCTATAGTGCTCGAAGATACAAGTTTTATCAAAAGGATAGAAAAGGAGCTGGATTTTGGAAAATTTAAGGATAAATCCATAGGGGGCATATTGGAGAAGATAGGGCATTTTTATAAAAGCGGTAAAAAAGTAAGCCCCTCTCATCTTATAAGTTATTTTGAAGATAATAAAATTGAAGAGATTGTTTCGAAAGCCGTAAATATCGGCCAGACCATACAGGATAGAAACAAAGGTTTTGGTGATTGCATCAGGCATATAAGAAAACGTAACCTGAAAGAAGCTATTAGAGCGACCAGCGACATCAATGAAATAAATGAACTTTTAAAAAGCAGCATAAGTAAAAATTAAAAATATACGGTCATGAAGAAGAAAAAGAAAGCTAAAATTAAAAGGCAAGCCAAAAAAAGAATGCGCAAGGCAAAGGAAACTATCGCTGCCAAGATTATAGATAGGTTAATAAGTTTAGGGAAGGAAAAAGGGCACCTGACTTACGAAGAACTCAACAATATCCTTCCGGACGATATGTTTTCTTCCGCGCAAATTGACAAAGTTATGGATACCCTTGACAAAGCGGATATCATGCTTATCGACCGGGAGAAAGAGGAATACGTGGTGCCGCGCGGGCAACGTATAAAAAAAGCGACTTTAAAGGAAAAAGAGATTCCAAGATTTGCGCAAATAGACGACCCCGTAAAAATGTATTTGAAACAGATGGGGCAAATTTCGCTTTTAACCAGGGAGCAGGAAATAACCCTGGCTGAAAAGATAAAATATGCGGAAGATTTATTCAGAAAAAATGTCCTATGGATGAATATCGCCAAAAGAATTGCGACAGATATTTTAGAAGATACTTTCGCAAAAAGTATCTCGCTCGACGAAGTTATAGATGTCGATCCCAAAGTTAAGGAATATGCGGTAAAGAGAAGGATTACAAGATTATTAAAAAAGCTTAATAAGACAAAAGCCAAGGACAAGGTTGTTAAAATTTTATTGGATATGCGGCTGGCAATTTCCGTAATAGAGAAAATTTCCTGCAAGGTTAGAGAATTTACAGAAAACGGAGATTCGATAGAGAGGCAAATAAATCGGCTTGGCAAGCGAAAGAAAAAAGAGAAAAGAAAATTAATTAAAAAACTCAAAGCCCTTGAATGCGAATTCGGCGATAAATTACAAAGCATTAAAAAACAATATCGCCTTATAAAGGTGAAAGAGACCAATTTCAATAAAGCGAAAAGAGAACTTGTCGCCGCGAACCTGAGGCTTGTAGTAAGTATCGCCAAGAAGTACACGAACAGGGGCCTGTCTTTCTTGGATTTGATACAGGAAGGCAATATCGGCCTTATGAAAGCCGTTGATAAATTTGAATATAAACGCGGTTATAAATTTTCCACTTATGCAACATGGTGGATAAGGCAGGCTATTACCCGCTCCATAGCAGACCAGTCGCGCACAATAAGAATACCTGTACATATGACAGAAACAATTAATAAACTGATTAGGGTCTCAAGGGCTTTGGTCCAGGAAACAGGAAGGGAACCGACCCCCGAAGAACTTGCTCATGAAATGAAAATGCCGGTGGATAAAGTGAGGACCATATTGAAAATTGCGCAGGAGCCGATAAGCTTACAGACACCTATAGGCGACGAAGGCGATACGCATTTTGGAGATTTTATCGAGGATAAGCGCGCCGTTTCTCCTGCTAACGCGACAGCTTACACCATGCTCAAAGAACAAATGGGGGGTGTATTGGGTACGCTTACGGAGAGGGAAAAAAAAGTTTTAAGATTAAGATTCGGGATAGGAGACGGTTACCCGCGGACACTTGAAGAAGTAGGCGCTATATTTAAGGTAACAAGAGAAAGGGTAAGGCAGATAGAGGCAAAGGCCTTAAAGAAATTGAGGCATCCCACGCGAGCCCGCAAATTAAAAAATTTCTTGAGTGTAGGATTTAGTTAATATTTAGATGTCAATTTGACAATCAAAAGATTATATGCTATACTTTTTCTGATAATCTGACTATTTTAATTTATTAACAAAACTAAAAAAGGAGGGGGGATATGGTTAAAAAAGTATTGTGTTTGGGATTATTGATATTGCTTGTGGCATGTACAAATGTCTTTGCCGGCGGTTCGGGCAATTGTATAGAAACGGCAAGGGTCAAAAGCGAGCATTTAGGTGTAGGCGCGGTGGCATTCGAATATAATTTGGTAACTGAAAGAATAAACGACCTGTATGATGGATTGGTTGATGCCGATAACATAAAAGTGGAAGATCTTAGCCAAGTTTATGGCAAGATTACATGGGGCCGCACTACGGATAAGATTCTATGGCTGCCCGCTACGGATTACAATTTATATTTCAAGGCCGGAGCATGTAATTATGATGTAAAATTTAAAGATGACGGCGTATCCGTAAAAGCAGAGTTGGAAAGCGGCGTCTATACAGGTGTAGGGGCAAATGCTTTATTTCCGTTAAAGGAAGTTAATGAACTTTGTTCCATAAATTGGGGTGGCGATATACAATTGAACTGTTTCTTTAATGGCGCAGATGATGTGACGCGAGACGGTGAAACGGTAAATTCGGATGGATACTTTTACGGCATTGACGGCCAAATTGCCACATATGTAACCTGCAATTATGACATCCCGGAAATAAAAACCGAGCTAATTCCTTATCTCGGAGTATATTATTCCTGGATAGTTGTAGGTACGCTGGCAGAGCTGGACTATAACGTTGCCAGTACCGCATATGACGAGTCGATAGGAGGAGCTTTTGACGTATTATCCTTCGGTATGTTGTTGGGATTAGATATGAATATAACAGACTATCTAACCCTTAACGTAGAAGGCAGGTTTATAGGCGAAACAGCTCTTACCACCGGCGCAACTTTCAAGTTTTAAGAGTTGCTTTAGATAGAAGTAGTTGTAAAATGGGCAGGATTTAAATCCTGCCCATTTCTTATAAAGGCAGAAAAAAATGATGGAAAAAATAGCATTTATAGCGGCAATTATATTACCCTTGTGGAACATACCGCTTATCGTAAGGGTTATAAAAAGAAAATCCTCCAGGGATATCAGCATATTCTGGGCTTTGGGCGTTTGGGTGTGCTTTCTATTAATGGCCCCGGATGCCTTTCGTTCTCCCGACCCTGTTTGGCGGGTATTTAATATAATGAATCTAATCCTATTCACCACTGTAACCTTTGTCGTCTTGGCCTACCGCAAGGGCAATTAAAAAAGGACGATGTATTTTACGAACTCTGGATTGTTCACGGAGAGGGGCACTCCGGAGTTTATCGCCAGCCCCATCTCTAATGCTACAATGTTATAGTCGCCAGTTACTTCGTAATTACCCCTTAAAATTGTACACATAAAATTTACCTTGACAAATGTTAATCATATGTTATACTTTAAACATATATGTCTTGGACGCCTGAAAGTATAATGAAGGCGAGGAAGTCCAAGAAATGGAGCAGGGAGAAATTAGCCAGTGAAATACCGACAAGTTTCCAGACAATTTACAGATGGGAAAAAGGCATTTCTAGACCCTCGCCAATAATGGAAAGAAGATTAGATGAGATTTTTAGATAAAATTTTTTTAAGTATAGTTGTTAAACATATGTTATACAAACGTAAAAAAGGAGAAAATATATGGGGGATATTTTGGATAAAATAGCAAAGAATGTCCGCTTTTATCGCCTAAAGAGAGGAATGACTCAAGAGAGACTTGCCAAAAAAGCTGGTTTGAGCAGGGGATATATAAGTCAAATCGAGCATGCAAAAATAAATCTATATTTAAGTACTCTTGTGAAACTTGCCAAGCGCCTAGGTGTCCGCCCTAAAAATTTAGTTAAGTAAAAAATAAATCCACTAAAATCTTTCCCTGCTTAATATCAGTAAAAGAAAAAATACTTGCATTTTAGCTATAATATGCTATACTTTTGTACATACAATAGTATGCCTATATGAAACAATTAACATGGAATTTATTAAAGAGTGCTAGATTAAGGAAGGTAAGAGGCGTATCTTTTGAAGAGATTATTAATTCAAAACTTATAGCTGTTAAGAAGCATCCAAGCAGGGAAGGGCAGAATATTATGCTCTTTGAGCATAAGAGATATAT
Organism: Candidatus Omnitrophota bacterium; assembly: GCA_020346285.1. Classification (GTDB taxonomy): domain Bacteria; phylum Omnitrophota; class Gorgyraeia; order JABMRN01; family RBG-13-46-9. The sequence continues at coordinate 433,976 of CP070780.1, forward strand.
TTGGGTTGTACCATATGTTGAAGACGAGGATACTATTTTTCTTAAGACGCTATATCCAAATCGCAAATATACAAAACTTTATAAGGAGGGAAAATTAAATGAGAAAGATTAAGTTGACTAAGCAAGAAAAAACTATAGAGAAAGCATTATTAAAAGGTGAATACATAGATGTTACTAAGGATGAATTTAACGCAATAGCCAAGGCAATTGCATCACGCAAAAAAGATGCTGTCTTGAACCTAAGAATTAACAGCAAAGATTTGGCTAATATCAGGAAGAAAGCTAAAAAATTCGGCATTAAATATCAAACCTTTATAGCAGAGATAATTCATAGGGCAGCGCTGTAAGAAAATTAAAAATTAGGGGACAGGGCATTTGGCAAATTCTGACTTGTCCCCAATACTAAAGGACATCCCCAGAGTTTATTGCCAGCCCCGTCCCTAATGTTCCAAACCGCTTGCAATTCCTATCCGATGTGATATAATTATCGTTACGAAAATTCGGGGGCATTCTACTTCGCCGAAATGCTTTCGCTTTCGGCTTCGTAGAAATAGCTTGTAGACCGTTTCAGAATCCCCATTCAACCTGCGGCCGAAGCCGAACGTAGACCCGTACCTACCTTATGCCAAACTGCTTGCAATTCCTATCCAATGTGATATAATTATCGTTACGAAAATTCGGGGGCATTCTACTTCGCCGAAATGCTTTCGCTTTCGGCTTCGTAGAAATAGCCCCAGCAGATAGAAATTCAAAGATGAGGGGGCATAGCTCAATTGGTTAGAGCATCTGACTCATAATCAGGTGGTTCTAGGTTCAAGTCCTAGTGCCCCCACTCTTGTACTGATTTGGTCTCGGCGAAAAAAGTGCGGGATTTTCTTTTTTCGCCTCGACCCCTGCCGAAGGCAGGGGGCTTGCGCCCAAATCATTTCAAGGGGGAACCTAAGGTTCCCCCTATGACGGCATTGACATTTTCAATGTCAATGCCTGTTACCCCCTCCTAAGTGGAAGGGGAGTTGATAATACTTTCTTGTACTGATTTGGTCTCGGCGAAAAAAGTGCGGAAGGGGAGTAAAAACGGGTACAACGGGCACATGGCTTAGCCGGTTAAAGCGCTGCCCTCACATGGCAGAGATCGAAGGTTCGAATCCTTCTGTGCCCACTGCTCATTTATATGCGAAGTCTCGGCAAGGATTCGAAGCGAGCGCCCGCCGAGCGAATAGCGAGGAAGAGGCCGTAAGTCCGAAAGGACCGGACGGAAGGGCGCGAGGGGAGATTACGCAG
>CP070780.1:435356-449935 GCA_020346285.1 Candidatus Omnitrophota bacterium
AATTTTGTAAAGAAAGATTTTATGTATTCGTAATCATCTTTTGCCAGTTTTCTCGTAGCATCAAAAATGAGGTTATTATACCGAGCTTTTACGTTTTTCAAGATTTTCTCATAAGCCACGCTTCTTTTGCGATATATAGTTAAAAAGCGGTACACCCCTTTGATCCCAAAAGCGTCCCAGCTGTCAATTTCATAAAGAATCTGCGCTTCAAAACCCGCCTCTTGTCGTCCGGATATGCCATCTTCTGTCCGTATCTCATGGAGGATTATCGCGTCTTTTACTTTCTTAATCTGTTCCTTATCCAATAAATCGAGCTTGCGAAGAAGTTGTTCCGCGAAATCAGCGCCTTCCTTGCCATGCGTCTTTTTATCCGCCTTGATATCGTGCAGGTAAATAGCGGATGTTAATACCTTCCAATCTATCTGGTTTTCAATCTTAAGTTCTTTAATTAAAATTTTAGCTTTTTTAGTAAGGTCTTCGGCGTGTTTCAGGCCGTGGTGTACATTCCTGATATAATCGTTTCCTAACTCTTCGATTATCGCGCTGCTAATCTGCTGAATGATGGCACTATCGTCTTCGGGAGAAGGGGCCGAACGATGCGTTGTTTTTACTGGAATGTTCTCTAAAGCATTTACTATAGTTCTTATAGTTCTGGACGAGTCGCCTGTCTGGTTTCTGCTATAACCCATCGGCGAGCTTTTATCAAAAGCGTACTCTTTGCTGCCTATCTTTACCGCAAGATTAAACGCCTCACGAATATGTTTATCTATGATGCTATCTTCCTTACCGATAACTTCAATGCCGATAGTTCCATCTTCTATAATAAGCTTTTTAGAAAATTGCCGTTGTCCGCTTTCCGCTTTATCTATCCTAAAGAACTTAAATTTATATTTCTGGTTTTGAACTGTCCTCGTTAAATAGAAGGCGTTATCTCTTTTCTCAAGCTCTTCCTTTTTGACGGGTTTGAGAAAACCTGCTTGTATATATTCATTTAAATGCTCCTCTATAAGGCGGATAACATCATCTCTATCTAAAGGATTTTTCTCGTTCAACGCCATGGCTATTATGTTGAATAACAATGCGTATGCAAGGTGTTGATTAAACTCTTTCATTTGTGACATATTGCCGAAGGAAGATTCTTTCTGTTCAGCTGTGGGGGTTGTTGGGACTTGTTCAAATGGGGTGCGTACGGCAAGGCATTTTCCTATATCTCCGCCGGCAGCGTACGCTATCGCATTCCATAGTACGGTAAATGTCAGAAAGATTGATAAGACCTTAAAAACTGTAGATTCTGTTTGCTTATACATAATTATTTTCTCTCCGTTTCTTTATTTTAAAATTAGTCACCTTGTTTATATGTAAATTCCTTACTATTATTTCACTTCGGCATGCAATATATCACAAAAGCCAATTTTTATTGTCACAAAAAAGTAATAGAACTGTAAAAGAAATATAACGATAATTCATATCTTGTACCGGGTAAAAATTTAAAAGAGAATGGGATTGGATAAGGGAAGGATTTCTATGTAGTAAAAATGTTGGCGGAGAGAGAGGGATTCGAACCCTCGAAGGAGGCAAAACCCCCTTAACGGCTTAGCAAGCCGCACGTTTCAGCCACTCACGCATCTCTCCCGTTTCTTCTTAAAAAATTCTTGAATCAATGAACGTGATTCGTCTTTTAATAAGCCCTGTTTTACTTTTACTTTATGATTTAATTTTTTATTCTGCAGAATATTTAATGCGGAACCGGAGGCGCCTGACTTCGGATCTTCCGTAGCGTAGAAGAGATCTTGTATTCTTGCTAACACCATCGCTCCGGCGCACATCGGGCACGGTTCTATTGTAACATACAGGCTGCAGTCTTTCAATCTCTCGTTTTTTAAGCGCGATGCTGCTTGAGTAATCGCTATCATCTCGGCGTGCGCCGTCGGGTCTTTTAAGGTTTTTATCTGATTATGGGCGCGGCCGATAATTTGCCCTTTATAAACAATAACCGCTCCGACCGGAACCTCGTCTTTGTCGAACGCTGTTTGCGCCTCTTTCAGCGCCGCTTCCATGTGTTTTTTGTGTTTGTTCATCACGCCCTCCTATTAGGAAGGGATACAGGCCGCCGCAGGCGGCCGTCATAAGGGAAACCTTAGGTTTCCCTTTGAAATGATTTGGGCGCAAGCCCCCTGCCGAAGGCAGGGGTCGAGGTGAAAAAAGAGAATCCCGCGCTTTTTTCGCCGAGACCAAATCAGTACAAAAGCGTGCCAGGCAGGATTCGAACCTGCGACCTTTTGCTTCGTAGGCAAACGCTCTATCCAGCTGAGCTACTGGCACACATTACCTTTTCCACCGCGTAGGTGGGATTTAAATCCCACTTACGCGGTGTCTTTCAAAATCTTAACACCAGATTAAGCAAACCGCCGACCACTATCGCGACGCTAACCATTATAGCGGCTGATTTCAGCATATCCTTTATGCCTAATTCCCGAATCAAAACAGCAAAAGTCGCTATGCAGGGAAAATATATAGCTAAAACCGTGCTTCCTATCACCAATTGCTTCGTAGTCAAATTTAGCGGCCCCAGCATGCCGATAGCGACATCCTTTCTTAAAAACCCGACTATCAAAGCAGCAATGGCTTCTTTCGGAAGGCCCCATATGTTTTGCACGACCGGCGAAAAAATCTTTGAAAGAGCGTCTATAACATGCAATACGTATAAAATATTAACAAAAAGAATCCCCAGAAGAACATACGGCACCGCTTCCTTCAGAAAACTTAAAATGCGCATCCAGAGTTTCTTAAAGACAGCCAAAAGTTGCGGAATCCTGTAGGGCGGCATCTCTAATAAAATCTCAGGGCTTTTCCCCTTCATTACTTTATTCAGTATTATGCCTTTGGTAACTAAGAGGATAAATAACGTCAGAAATATAAGCGCCACGTACGCCCCTCCTCTTTGGCCGACCAGGCCGACAATCATCGCAATCTGCGCCATGCACGGTATGGCGATTGCCATAAGTGTCGCGGCGATAAATTTTTCGCGCCTTTCCTCCAGAATCCTTGTGGCCAGAGCGCCGGGGACATTGCAGCCCAATCCTAAAATCATAGGAATAATGGCGTACCCGTGCAGGCCTAAACGGTGCATAAAATTATCCATCAAAACCGCGAGCCGCGGAAGGTAGCCAAAATCTTCCAGCACGCCCAATACGAAATAAAAGCTGACAATATAAGGTAATACCATAGCGAAGGGGACGTAAAGGCCCGTCGTAAAAAGCCCGAAGGTCCGGGAATAATCCAGTTCTCCTGCGATAAGCTTTCCTACAATAATATCGTGTAAAAACCCGCCCGCGCCTAAAAATGCCGATAATTTCATAATGACAGGCGTCCATATTCTCTCAAAAAAGGGGTCGGCTAAATATGTAATAAGGTTTCCCGCAATGAAACGGATTATCCAGAACGCGCAAAATACAATAAGAGCGGCAATCGGAATTCCCGTAACAGGTTTTATGCTCAAGTCCTCTAATCTTTCCAGAAAGGTATGGTGCCGATGGTGTAGCTTTTGAACATCTTCGATTATTTTTCCTATATACTTCCATCTCTCTTCGTCTTTAAGCGGGTTTATCTTTTTTATTTTTGCTCTCGGGATATGCTCAACTAATTCTTTTATTCCTTCTCCCGTCAATCCACATGTCGGAATTACGGGAACGCCGAGAATTTTCTCTAATTTTTTTACATCTATCTCTATGCCTTTATGTTTTGTGTCATCCCACATATTAAGCGCTACTATAACGGGTATATCCCGTTCCAGCAATTCTAACGTAAGATAAAGATTTCTCTCCAGATTTGTAGCGTCTACAATATTTATGACCAGGTCCCCGTCTTTTATCATCCGGACAGCCACCTCTTCTGCCTTGGAGGTGGGATGGAGGGTATATGTCCCGGGAACATCTATAATGGCGGGCCGGGAACTGTCTATTTTCGTGTACCCTTGAGTAAATTCGACGGTTGTGCCGGGATAATTCGAAATAACCACCTTCGCGCCTGTAAGCCTCGAGAAAATAGCGCTCTTCCCGACATTGGGATTTCCCATTAGTAAAATTTTATTTATCTTCACTTCTTTCTACCTCGACGGAAATCTTCGCCGCCATGCCAAAGCCAATCGCGACCTTAAAATTATCCACTAATACGGTCTGGGGCCCCCGCCAGAAACGGGCCCCTAACTTTTTTACCCTCTTTCCTATTCTTATACCCATACTCTGGATTTTTTTTGTTGCGCCAAAACCGCCTTCGAGTTTTACAACAATACCGGCTTCACCCGGCTCCATATCTACTAAACTTATTAGCATCTTACGCCACCCGTATTATTTCTTATATGTTTTAATAAAGCGCGCTATGCTTCTATCATATGTTTTTTCTGTATCGGGAGAGAAAAAGCATGCGGGGATTTGTCCGTTTTGCCGGTGATAATGCAGGCATTCACAGCAAATTCCTTTTCTTGAGCAGGATTCATACGTGCAAGTGCATTTTTTTAGATTTTGTTCCTTGTTACATTCCATATAATTGACCTCCGTTCCCGAGATATTTACTATTTATATGCTATCCCTTTTAACTCTTCTACATACATGCGGGCTGAAAAAGCCGCAGTCGCGCCGTCACCGCAAGCGGTAACTATCTGGCGTAAAAGCTTCTTCCTCGCATCGCCACAGGCAAAAATACCTTCCTTAGACGTCTTCATATTGTTATCCGTGATAACGTATCCATCCTTATCGAGTTTCAAGGTGCCTTTTAGAAAATCGGTATTAGGTATATATCCAACCGCTCCGAATATGCCGTCGCATGGGATTTCTTTTTTCTCGCCGGTTTTTACGTTTTCTATTTTAACCGACTTTACTTTCTCGTCTCCCGAAACCGCGGTTAAGACAGAATTCCACATAAACTTTATTTTTTTATCCGCGAATGCTCTTTCCTGTAAAATCTTTGTCGCGCGCAAGCGCTCGCGTCGGTGAAGCAACGTAACCTGCCGGCCGAATTTAGCCAAAAATAGCGCCTCTTCCACGGCCGTATCACCGCCTCCCACAACAATTATGTCTTTATCTCTGAAAAATGCCGCGTCACATACCGCGCAATAAGAGATACCCTTCCCCCGAAATTTTTCTTCGCCGGGAACGCCTAATTTTCTCGGGCTGGCGCCTGCCGCAATAATTACTGACAGGGAAAGGACGGATTCTTCCTCCAGGCCTATGTTATAGATTTTTTTGCCGCCTGAAGAGGATTCTTTGATGCTTTTTACGTCTTCTGCTTTAAATTCTGTTCCAAATTTTTCCGCTTGCTTCTTAAATCTATCTATCAATTCAAATCCCTTCAACCCTTCCGGAAAGCCGGGATAATTTTCAATATCGTCTGCCATAGCAGCCTGGCTTGTTACGGCAACGTTTTCTATCACTAAGGTCTTTAGCTCTGCCCTTGAGGTATATATTGCCGCCGTAAGCCCGGCGGGGCCGGCGCCGATTATAATTATGTCATACAACATGCTTTTCTTCCCGTTTTATAAACGCTGACGTAAGTGATTCCTTTGAAAAATCCTTCTATTTTATCTAATTCTTTTTTTGGCAACGGTGTCACTTCGCACGGCCTTAAGGGCGTATTAATCTGGATTTCGTCGGGTTTAATCCCGCACGCGAGATGGGCTATCTCCCGGGCGTAGCGCTTGTTCTCTTTTACGAACATTATCTGTAACGCGAATTTTCCTTTATACCGGGACTTGAATTCTTTTAGCCCCTTTACAATATTATCAAATTTTATTTTTTTTACCGGTTTGTTAATCTTTGTGAAAAGCGAATGATTATGCGCGTCAAGTTTTGCGATAACAAAATCCGCCAATCGTAAATCCCTTTGAACATCCTTTCTGTCTATTATAGAAGAATTTGTCAGGACCGCTATTTTTGCCTTTCTTATCTTTCTTATCTCTTTTATAATTTCGCCCAAATTTTTAGCCAGAGTGGGCTCCCCTGCGCCTGAAAATGTAATGTAATCAAACTTAAGCGGTGGCAAGGTTTTTATTTCTTCTATAATCTCACGGGTAGGAGCGAATACTTTTCTTCTGTCGCTCAAAATGCGGGTCTTGCCGGCCTGGCAGTATATGCAATCAAAAGAACATACCCGGTCTTTTCCCCTGCAAATAACGTCTATACCTAAAGACCTGCCCAATCTCCAGGAAGATACCGGCCCATAGATGTATTTAAATTTTCTCTTTGCCACTTATTTTCTTAAAAAACGCTTTCTTTCCGCGAGAAGAATAATATCTCTCAATTCTTCGATATTGCGGGCATTCAGCCAGCGTTTATCAAAGTCCCTTTGCTGTGCAATCTCGGCAATAGCAGCAAGTGCCCTAAGATGGAAATTACGTTCGTCTTTAGTGCCGGCTAAAACAAAAACTACGTGAATCCGGCTTTGAGTTTCGGGAAAAGCTATTCCTTCTTTGGATCGCGCCAACAGAATTCTGAATTTGTGTTTTCCTTCGACAACAATATGCGGTATTGCAAGGCCCGGACGAATAACCGTACTTGTCTCTTTTTCGCGCCTCATCAACAGGTCAGATATAGCGCCGGAATCTATGTCGAGTTCCGCCGATAAAAAACCTGCGGCTTCTTTAAAAAACTCCTCCATGGTTAAAGGTTTTTCCAGGTCTAATATTTTGCAGTCGCCTATCAGCCGGTCAAACCTGTCTTCGACAATATCGTCTCTTTCTCTTAGAATCTCTTTTAATTCCGCCTCAAGGTAATTTGTCGTCAATTCTTTAGCGGTAACCCGCTCTATAACATGTATGAGCGCAAATTCTCTTTTTACTCTCGGGCGCACATATACCCTGTACCACAAAAATGCCGTCAAGACGAAAATCGCTGTTATTATATATGTCGTAACCCCCATCTCGAAAATTAAAAATATTCCTGCTATAATGCCTGCTATCTGTATCCACGGGTATAGGGGCGCATGAAATTTTGGCCGGTAATTCTGAATTTTGCTCTCGCGCATAATAATAACCGCTAAATTAACAAGGATATAAAGAAGGATTAGAAACGTCGAAGCGACTTTGACAAGCAATTCCAAGTTCAGAAAAATAATTGCTATAATCATAAACGCGCCGGTAAAAAGTATGGAATAGTGCGGCGTGCTAAACTGTTTATTTATACGCTTAAAGAATGCCGGCACAATCTTATCCCGGCTCATCGCTATGGGATAACGGGATGCTGCCATAATTCCCGCGTTTGCCGTGGAAATAAAGGCCAGCAGCGCTGCGACTGCCATAATTATATTTCCAAAAATTCCCATAAAAGCATGCGCCCCGTCTGATATAGGCATCAGGGAATTATATAATTTATCCGGCCCCAGAACGCCTGTTGTTATAAATACAACCACGGCGTAAAAAATTCCCACTATAACCAGGGAAAGAATCATTCCGAGAGGTATATTTCTGCCCGGGTTTTTCACCTCTTCGGAAAGGCTTGCTATTTTAGTAAGTCCGCCGTAGGAAATAAAAACTAATCCGGCTGTAGCAAAAATAGCGCCTTTTCCAAAAGGTGTAAAGGGAATGAATCTTGCTATATCGATAGAAGGAAAACCGCGAAATATATAAAATAAAAGTACGCAAAGCAGGCCAAAAACAAGAAATCTTTGAAATAGGCCTGCTTCTCTAATGCCTTTAATATTTAATCCTACAAAAAAAAGACAGAGCAAAGCCGCTACAATTTTTATCGGAATATTTATAATTAACGCCGTATATGCGCTCATACCCACAAGCGCAAAAGCGCTTTTAAGGCTTAACGAAAACCAGCTTGCTACCCCGCCTATGGTGCCGATAGAAGGCCCCATGCTTCTTGTTATGAAAAAGTAATCGCCGCCCGCTTTAGGCATGGCTGTAGAAAGCTCGGCTGTGCTCAAGAGGGCAGGAAGCGCCAAAAGGCTTGCGATAATATAGGAAAGAAAAAGCGAAGGGCCTGTATTGGCTGAAGCAATGCCCGGCAAAATAAAAAGACCCGAGCTTATCATCGCTCCGGACGCTATGCAAAAAATATCCAGAAGGTTGAGTTCTTTTTTTAACTTCTGTTTCACGCTTATGTTCTCTTAAGGAAAGTTACTGCAATATGAAATCCAGTACAGCCGCTGCTCCATAAATCTTATTTTCAGCCTGCTGCCAGATAATAGATTGAGGCCCTTCGATAATATCCTCTGTAATCTCCAATCCCTTATAGGCAGGCAGGCAATGCATAACAGAGGCCTTCTTTTTGGCGAGCTTCAAAATATCGGCGTTTATCTGATATCCTTCAAACGCCTTAAGTCTCTTTTCTCTTTCTTTTTCCTGGCCCATGCTGACCCAGACATCCGTATAAAGGATATCGGCATCTTTCGCGGCATCTTTGGGATTTTCGACAATTTTAAGCTTTGCTTTTGTTTTTTCCGCAATTTGCTCTGCGTTCCTGAAGATGTCCTTATTCGGGTGATATCCTTCGGGACATGCTGCTGTCATATTCATGCCTGTCATAGCCGCGCCCATGAACAGCGAACAGCATATATTGTTTCCGTCTCCGATATACGCCAGGGTCAAGCCTTTAAGCTTCTGTTTGATTTCCAGGATAGTGAATAAGTCGCATATTATCTGCGTCGGATGCGTAAGGTCGGAAAGGCCGTTAATTACGGGAATGCCCGCATACCTGGCAAGCTCTTCGACGGTCTTGTGAATATAGACCCTGGCAACAAGCGCATCCAGATAGCTGCCTAATGTTTGCGCGATGTCTTTTATTGACTCTCCGCGGCTCTGCTGCGATTCGCCTGACGGAAGATAGACAGTTTTCCCCCCGAGCCTTGCAACTGCCGTCTCAAAGCTTACTCGCGTCCTTGTGGAGGGTTTTTCAAAAAAGAGCCCCACCACTCTTCCCTGGAGCGTATTTATCACCTTGTGCTCTTTTATTTTAGCTTTAAATGTCTTCGCCTTCTTAAAGATTTGATGTAACTCTTTTGGCGATATGTCATTTAAAGTCAGAAGCGACCTGGACATTGTTATTCCTCCGAAGCTGTCTCATCTTACCTAACAAATAGGTAAAAGTCAAGTTTTGCATTCTTGCGATCAATGCGCCGCGCTTTCTAATTTCGCGTGCACAATGTCTCTTAGGCGAGCAAAATCGCCGGGTTGGAATTTTCCCGTATCGATGGGTGGGAGCACTTTAAGCTTGGCGAATACCCTGGTTTTAAAAATCCAGCTCCCTTTAGGGATTGCCTCTCTTGTACCCGTTATAGATATGGGAAGGATGGGCTTCTTCTCCTTTATGGCGAGCTTAAATGCTCCGTTCCGGAACTCGTTAATTTCATCTGTGTCGCTGCGGGTGCCTTCGGGGAAGAACAATACGGAAATGTCCTTTCTAAGCCACTCACCGGCCTCCCGATATACCTTTTTAATGCTCCCGAATTGCCCCCGCGTAAGTTTAACGTGCTTGGTAAGCGATAGGCACCACCCGATAAAGGGTATTTTAAATAGACTCTCCTTCGCTACCCATCTGAATTGCGTATGAATTTTATACATCACGATAATATCGCCCATACTCTGATGGTTGGCGGTTATTACGTATGCCTGGTGCGCGTCTATATTCTCCAGTCCGCTTACGCGGAGATTCCAGTATGGGTTTAAACCGATAACGGCATTTGCCCACCAGAAGCACTGCGCGTGAAGGATTCTTTTTTCCTTGTCAAAAGGAAACAGGACTACCGTCAAAAATAATTCCACGAAAAAAAGAAGAATCGTCAAAGCGAAACCTGCTGTCCATATTGCTATCGATATAACGATTGAGCTCATTGAAAAAAATGCTACTCCATATGATTCAGCGCTTCCTGGATTAACGGAAGAATCGGCTCTATTTCGTTCTTTGTCATTCTTCCCAGTTTAGCGAACATGAAACCGCCCTCTGCATCCCTATTTTCTCTCGCGATTTGCAGTTTCTTGGCCCCTTTATTATAGGAATAGACACTTACGGTCAATCGTCCGGACTCGCTTTCCATGGATTTTGAAAACAGACATTCGTCTAAACTACTGTTATACGGCATGGTTAACCTCCTTTTTTTCTACTTCGTCACATTAGAATCTTTTATACGGTTCGACAATTACTTTAACACATTTCCTGGCTTCCGCGACAAGCTGAAAGCCGCGGCCCGTATCTTTCAAATTCAACCTGTGTGTAATCATTTTGCGCACAGGTATGGATTTTGAACGGATTAACTCTATGGCCTCTGCGGCATCCGACGGGCTATTGGCGTACGAAGTCATCAATTTCATTTCGTTACGCCAGAACTTGTTGACAGGCACGGGGAGCTCAACATCCGGGCTTGTAGCGGCAAAGAATAAAATAGTCCCTCCGCGCTCTGCGGACTGAAGCGCCTGTTTAAAAGCCGAAAAAGCGCCTGTACACACTATTACAACATCGGCAAGCCTATTATCATTTATTTTGCGAAGATTCCCGGGAATGTCCTCACCGGCATGCATAACCGCATCCGCACCTAATTTCTGCGCGATTTTCAGGCGATATTCGTTAATATCGGTTGTGATTACCGGCCGGGCTCCCTTAACTCGGGCAAGCAAGAGGTGCAATAACCCGGAAATACCGCTGCCGAGAATGAGTACACTCTGCCCCTTTTTTATTTCGGCGAGTCTCTGCCCCCGAACGACGCACGCCAGTGGTTCAATAAAGGTTCCTTCTTCAAACGAAATTTCTCCCGGTAAAAGAAATACCCCGTGTTCAACGTTTATTTTCGGCACGCGTATATATTCGGCAAATCCGCCGGGGAAATAGTTTGTGGTATGCAAGGTCTCGCAAGCCGTATGGTGCCCTGTCAGGCACCAGTGACAGGTGTTGCACGGCACGTGATGGGAGACGAAAACCCTATCGCCCACCTTATAGCCTTTCACGCCGTTTCCTACCTCGGCGATTTCTCCGGTTATTTCATGTCCGAGAACACGGGGCGCCTTTTTAAGGCGGTACCATTCCAGAACATCCGTGCCACAGATGCCGCCGGCTATTACTTTTACAAGAAGTTCTCCCGGGCCGATTTTTGGCGCCGGCACCTCTTCCAACCGCACATCGCGATTATTGTAATACATTGCTACGCGCACACGTTATCTCCTTAAATAACTCATGAGCCTGTCCGGCAGTAGCATTTTCATGGATAATGGCGCGTAAAGCCCGAGCCATGGCTACAGGATGGGCGTTCTGCCAGACATTTCTTCCCAGATTTATGCCGATAGCCCCTTTCTGCATGCCATCATAGACAAATTCCAATACTTCAAGTTCTGTTTTGCATCTGGGCCCGCCTGCCATAACCACCGGAACAGGGCATCCCTTCACAACCTTATCAAAGTCTTTCTCGCACCAGTAGGTCTTTACTACCCGCGCGCCGAGCTCGGCAGCGATACGACAGCTTAAGGCAAGATAGCGGCTATCCCGCTTTCCCAGCTCCTTACCTACCGCCGTAACGGCCATCACGGGAATGCCGTAATTCTCGCATTTATTGACAAGCTGGGCAAGATTGAGCAGCGTTTCACGCTCATAATTACTGCCTACAAAGACAGAAACTCCGACAGCAGCGGCATTAAGGCGAATAATTTCTTCTATAGAAGTGGTGATGCTTTCGTTTGCCAGGTCCTTCCCGACCACGCTTGTGCCGCCGGATACCCTCAATATTACAGGTTTATTGTCGGCGGAATCCACGCACGAGCGCAATACCCCTCTTGTAACAAAAATGGCATCGGCAAACTCAAGAAGCGGTTTGATGGTTTCGCCGGGTTTTTCTAAACAGTGCGTTGGCCCCTGAAAATACCCATGGTCTATGGGCAAAAAGAAACAATGCCCGTCAGCTTGAATAAGCCTGTTCAGTCGATTTTTAATCCCCCAGTCCATTTTATACCTCCGATTTTTCAGAAAAATTGTCCCGAGCCCCGAAACTCTGGGGCGGGGGACCTTATTACTAATAATGCGTATTTGACAATATATTATGATATGCGCTTTTTGTCAAGGAGTATATCATCGAGGTTCGACCTCCTCCCGGAGGTCGAACCTCGATCTTAAAGAAATCCCTTGACATTTTCCGGGAAATATGCTATTCTTACACCCAGGATAGTGAGGTTATTGCTATTTCGAAAGTTTGATTTTGTGAAAATTGTGAGTAGTTACGTTAACCGCATATTAGCTTCAGGCAGTTACACACCATTTATAAAACTCGCAAGTAAACAATTCATAATTCATTTGTATAACCCCTTAAAGCAGTACCGCACAAGAAAGATATTATGGCAAAGATAGACATATATAATGAAAGGGACTTCGAAAAGTCATTAAAGCGTTTTAAAATGCGCTGTTTAAAAGAAGGTATTTTTAGAGAGTGCCGTGAAAGGCGCCATTTTGTCAAACCATCACAAAAAAGGAGGGAAAAAGGGAAAAGAAAGAAATAAGTGTAGGATCGTTGTTTTTAAAAAGGTAATGTGAATCAAGAAGGAGAATAAAAGAATGGATGTAAGTAAACTTTATGTAGGCAACCTGGATTTTAACACAACCGAAGATGAGCTCAGGAACCATTTCGAGCAAAAAGGCATACAGGCCAAATCGATAACCCTGATAAAGGATAAATATACGGGTAGAGCGAAAGGTTTTGGTTTTGTTGAAGTTGAATCCGAAGAAGTGCTCCAGAAAGCGATTGAGCTCCTGGACGGCCAAGAACTTAACGGACGCAAGCTGACCGTAAATAAAGCACGGCCACCGAGAGAAAGATCCGGCGGATCAGGCTTTGGAGGCGGCGGCTTTGGAGGCGGCGGCGGAAGACGCTCAAGATTCTAAAGCAAAGCTTACAATAAAAAATAAAAAAAGACGGATTAAATATCCGTCTTTTTTTATTTGGTTTGGAGACAGGCAGGCCTGCCTCTCACGAGTCTATCTTAAAATTTTATGAGTGCCCCTTTTCCTTCTCTTTCCGCTCTTCTCGCTGCCTTTTTTCTTTCTCTTTCCTCTTTTCTCGCTGCCTTTTTTCTTTCTCTTTCCTTTTTTCTTGCCGCTCTTTCTCTGGCCTTTCTTTGTCTTCTTACAGTTACTTTACGGGTATTCTCGGCTTTTCTTGTTGCCCACTCTTCGTTTTTTCTTTGCCTTGCCAGCTCTCTTTGACGAGCTTGCTTAACTCTTCTTGCTGTCCTCGCTTTGACCTTTTTTTGTCTTTCCAGAGTTTGCTCAGCCCTTCTTGCTGTCTGTGCTTCGATCTTTTTTTGTCTTTCCAGCTGTTCTTGGCGCCTTCGGACAGCTATTTCCTCTCTTCGCTCCTGTTTTGCTAATCTCCTGAGCTCTTTCTTTCTCTGGCGAATTGCGGCTTTAATAGTGCGATCTTCAGCAAATTCCTTTACTTGTAAATAAATAAACTTTGCCTCGTCATATTTACCCTGATTGCAAAGGGCCTCTGCCCTCATATAGAGATCATTCATTCCATCCAGATCGCTTACGGCTCTTTCCCCTTTTTCCATTTTAGCGATTTTTTTATCAAGCTTTTTAAGCCTTCTCACGGACTTTTTAGCGAGTTCATTTAAGCTATATTGGGCACATCTGCCTCCGGCAAAACTATTGGTTACGAAAGCCACGGTTATAATGAAAATAACCGCCATTAATGGAATTCTTTTCATAAGTTTATTCTCCTTTGGGTTCCGTCATACATATGACCGGTATGTTATAATATGTTATAAGAAGTTTACCTTATAAACTTAATTTTGTCAAGTTTGCCAGAAAACTCTTAAGCTCTTGTGCCGGGCAAGAATCTGAATTCCCGCCTGCCTGCCTGCCGGCCGGCAGGCGTATTCTATGTAGCTAATATTTGTGATACTTGTTGCGGTGGCGTTGGCGATGTCTATGCCCGTGAAATCTCGACTGCCTTCTTCGTCTTTGGTGCAGCTTTGGGCCCCGGTGATATTTTGACTCTTCAATAAATTTTTCTTTTGGAAATTCAGGGTGTTCTACTATCGGCAAGGCGGTCTTAATAAGTTTTTCAATATTTCTGACATCCCTGCCCTGCTCAGGTGTTGCAAAAGATACAGCACGGCCTTCGTGTCCCGCGCGGCCTGTGCGGCCAATGCGATGCACATAATGTTCGGTATCATCCGGGAGATCATAGTTTATAACAAGCTCTATACCTGTAACATCGATGCCCCTGGCAGCGATATCAGTGGCAACAAGTATCTTATACTTTCCTGATTTAAAGCCGTCCAGCGCTTCTTTTCTCTGGGCAAGTGAACGGTTCGAGTGAATCTCGGCAGCCCTGTAGTTCATTCGCTGTAAACCACGTGCAATCTTTTTAGCGCCTATTTTTGTCCGGGAGAAGATAAGCACCGGACCGTGATAGCGGTCAAGCAGCTTTATTAAAAGCTGACGCTTTGAGCTTTGCTTAACAATAAAGACTTCCTGTACAATATTCTCCGCAGTAGTTCCTGAGGGAGCGACTTCAACATGTATAGGCAGCTTCATGTGCGCGGCTGCCATTTTCACGATTTCTCCCGGTATAGTTGCGGAAAAAAACATGGTCTGCCT
>CP070780.1:450035-463348 GCA_020346285.1 Candidatus Omnitrophota bacterium
AATAGCTTTTTCTTTGCCTAATTCTTCAATCGTGGCATCAAAGATAACCTCGTAAGGAATGGGGAGTTTGATCTTACTGCTATCTCCGACCTTTTTATTAGTGACACAAATTTTATTATCTTCAATGCTAAGTTCTAACCAATAGATGCTAAGCCCTTCCGCTATGGCCAGCATCCTTATAAAGGGGGCGTATTGCATATTTTGCTTAAAGGCATTATCAATCTTACCTGCTGTATAAGCTTTTCTCAATGCTATTTGCAAATTTAGCTTATCTCTGTTAGGAGTCCAATATTTCAGAGCGCGCCCTGTAATCTCATTTTCTCTCGTTTCTAACCCGGCGTTTTTTAATATTTCTGCCCATATAAGAGCGTCCCCGGGCTGCATTTCACCATTTTGCTGTCTTCTTGAATCGTATCTTTCATAGATACTCCTTAGCCCTTTCTGCACTGCTTCGCAAACTCGAGGCTCACTTTCCCAGTCAGGCAATAGTGATACCAAAACTGCCAGCGCCTCTCGGTGGGCAACATCATATAATTTAAATTCTGCGCCTATAGGGATAGCATTAGCCAGTGCTTGCATTATGAAAGTGTCAAGCCCTATGCCGGTTAAAGTTATAGGATTTAGGCCAAAGGAAACATGTTCTAATGAGAGATGCGTCAATGTAACATATCCTATATCATCAATCTTAAATTTAGCTACGGGAAGAGAACTTAAGTTTCCGGATGAATCTTTTAAGTATAACTCACGCTCATATATTGGGCCTGATATTTTGAAAGTATAAATCTCGCCATTTTTCGCAGTGAAACTTTGGGAAAATTCATATTCAATGCGCTGCTTCAAAGGAATATAATCATATGCCCTTCTGGCCAGGAAAAGTAAACGCTTAAAGAACTCGCCAGACCTCATATCTGTTAGAAAACGGCCGTCTATGTCAAAGAAATTTACAATGCCATCTGCGCTTAACTTAAAATTCGGCCATGAAATATCAGTGGGAATCCTTCCTGTTCTGTCCTCATTCTTGCCTCCGATGTGATACCATGGGCCTATGACTGCCTTAAAGGCCTCTTTTATTTCATTCATATTTTGAAGGGCATTATCCTTGCCTTCTAAAAGCATGCGTTGGTACATTGTCTCGCCGCTCAAATATTCACAGGTAGCAACGCATTTATCTTTTGATATATTTATGATAAGCCCGAGTTCGGGAAACCACTTTTTGCCCAAACTCTTCTGTATAGCACAAATTTCTTTCCAGTAGCTTTCTGCATCAGCCAAGCGAGAGATATTCTTTCTGGTTAATAACAGTGTAATGGTTTTCGTCTTCGGGCCTCCAGGGCTGTCAAATCCTATAATCAACTTATAACAATCGATAGCACTGTACTCTGACACCTCCTCTATTTCTACCCTGACACCGCTTATTTTTTGTATATCTTGCTCATCAAGAGTGCTGTCTATATTCAGCAGGGACTGTTTTAATATCCGGGAATCGGTTGCTATGGGCTCAATATCTTCTCTGCTTTTCTCATCTATATCGTCGTCGTAAAAGACGGCTGGCTTATCTTGTTTGATTAAATAGATATTCGATGCCGGTGGCAGGAATTTCTGCTCACGCAAGAAATCAATATCCCCGGTTGCAATCTTTAAGGTGAATAGTTCCGCGTTATCTCGGCCACCGTGATAGGAAAACCCATTCTTTTCTTCGGCAATGGCATCTATAAATAATGACAGAAGCTCACTCATTGCTGCAATTCTATCCTGGCCATTATTCTCGAATTCATGCCTTGGATTTTCCTCAATTATATCCAATTCTTGCGGATATTCTTTCTCTAAATAAGCTAACACCGCCTGAAGTCTTGGGCTATGGCTAATTTGAAGCTGATGCAGGGTAGCATGGATAATCTCGTGGACTATGGTAGGGCCTCTTGGCTCTTTTCTGGCCATTATCGCCTTGACTGTAAAAGAATACTTTCCTTCAAGAGCCGCAAGAGGAGAAATTACATGGCAACCGGTAAAGCGCGTTTGAGAGTTGAGGAAATCCCTGTCTTTGACTAGATGGCCAATAACCGAACTTTCTTGACTTAACTTCTCTATCTTTTCTCTGGTTATAGGCCCAACTATGACATATCCCGGCAAGAAGATATATGATTTATCTGTCCTTTTAACGGCGTAACTTATCCCTCCCAGCATAACTACCTCGCTAACCATACGCTTGCTGTTAACCCGAATTTTTGCCCTGACCTTGATGGAAGGCGGAACAAAGCAGATATCTCCATTATCCCGTCGGTTCAGGACGTATTTATTCTTCTCAAAAACGACGGAGGCAAACTTGTCATTCCAGCCCTTTAATAACTCGGTAGTATCCTGGGTTACCGGGGAAACCAATGATAAATCGCCTTCCTTTGTTAACTGAACAATAAATGGTTTACTCCCAAAGTAAACCGGCCTTTGCTGGGCAATGTCGTCGGCTTGGACTATCACTGCCTGTGGCATTAATGAAAGTGTCCCCTTTCGCGAGTCATTTTTCACCAATACTAACGTGTCTCCAAACTTCACCTTTGTCCCTTCGTCCGTAATCCTAAAAGTGGAAATCTCTACACGCTTGGCATCGGAGAAATTCCTAATCGGTTTATTGTTATTAAATGCGACTATCTTATCTGACAGAAGTCCTAAGAATTTCTCGGGCAGTTGGAAATAGCTGTTCTCCTGACCGATCACGGGAACATGATTATTAGCAATGGATAGGGCCTTTAGTTTATCCCGGGTCAGCTTTCCGGTGGAAATATTTAAATGCTCTTTAAAAACATCGTCTTTTAGCTCAATTAAGAAGGAGGTAAAGAACTTGCCATCAAGTGCCGTACTGATGATGATTACACTGTTGGCAGGGAAGTAAATAGCCTCTGTAATCTTAAGTTTTGCTAATATCTGCTCAAAGCCAGAAGTGTCAACCGCATCCAAATCCTCATCTTCGCCGATAGCCCGCCCGGCAATAATGCCTAATGCTATGCGTTTTTGGGTATCATTTAGTTCAAATAGTTCTCGATATCCCTCACTGTCTTGCTGGCAAAGCAGAACAGCTGCCTCTTTTATAATGCGAGGAAGCGTCTTTATTCCTCCTTCACCCTTGAGCTGCTCTGATGCTTCAACAATCTTCCTCGCCAGGGCAAGTCCGGTATCGCGGCTAATCGTTTCAACCCTGCGTTCATATTCTTCGACCACCCCATCAAAATGCCATTGCCGTTGCGAGGGAGGGAGCGATTTCAAATCCCGGAGCAGTACGTCGGTTTCCCCCTGTAGCATGCGCTCGATAACTTCGTCGGAGCGCAGGGTGCCGCCGGGATAGATATGCTTTTTCGAATCGTTACATTCTTTCGCCTTTTTACGGCACTCGGCTGCTTTCTGGTATTGATTTGCGGCGCGATAATTAGCTGCGGCTAAAGCCCAGTTTCTTGCTGCCGGATCTTTTTGACCCAGCATCTCATTAAGAATAGCTGCTTTTTCACTGCACTCAGCTGCTTTTTGGTGTTGATTTATGGCGTAATAATCAAACGCAGCTAAAATCCAGCTTTTTAGCTCTTCTTTTTTTTCACCCAGCTTCCCATTAAGAATAGCTGCCTTTTCATGACACTCGGCTGCTTTTTCGAGTTGGTTTGTGATATGATAATTAGATCCGGTTAAAGCCCAGCTTTTTGCTGCTTTTCTCTTTTTGCCCAGTTTTTCATCAACAATAGCTGCTTTTTCACCGCACTCGGCTGCTTTTTGGGGTTGGTTTGCGACGTAATAATTGCCTGCGGCTAAAGACCAGTTTCTTGCTGCTTCTTCTTTTTTGCCTAATTTCTCATCAAGAACAGCTGCTTTTTCGCGGCATTCGGCTGCTTTTCGCGGTTGGTTTGTGTTGTGATAATTACCTGCGGCTAAAGCCCAGCTTTTTGCTGCTTCTTCTTTTTTACCTAGTTTCTCATTAAGAATAGCTGCTTTTTCGTGGCACTCGGCTGCTTTTTGGGGTTGGCTTGCGGTGTAATAATTAGTTGCAGCTAAAATCCAGCCTTTTGCCGCTTGTCTCTTTATCTTCTTGCGAGGAGGTGTCTCTATCCCTTCGCCCTTGAGCTGGTCTGATACTTCAACAATGTCCATGGCTAGGACAAGTCCGGCCTCGTAGTCAATCTCTTCAATCCTGCGTTCATATTCCTCGACCACCCCATCAAAATGCCATTGCCGTAGCGAGGGAGGGAGCGATTTCAAATTCCGGAGTAATATGCCGGTTTCTCCCTGTAGCATGCGCGCGATAACTTCGTCGGAGCGCAGGGTGCCGCCGGAATAGATATTCTTTATAGAAGCGGTGCACTGTTTTAGTTTTTCACGGCACTGGGCTGCTTTTTGGGCTTGGTTTGCAGCGCGATAATTAGATGCAGCCAAAGCCCAGCTTTTTGCTGCTTCTTCCTTTTGCCCCAATACCTCATTAATAATAGCTGCCTTTTCGCCACATTCGGCTGCTTTCCGGGGTTGGTTTACAGCGTGATAATCAGATCCGGCTAAGGCCCAACTTCTTGCTGCTTCTTCTTTTTTACCTAGTTCCTCATCAAGAATAGCTGTTTTTTCGCGACATTCGGCTGCTTTTTGGGGTTGGTTTGTGGCATGATAATTAGACGCGGCTAAAGCCCAGCTTTTTGCTGCTTCTTCTTTTTTGCCCAGTTTCTCATTAAGAATAGCTAAACTTTCGCTGCACTCGGCTACTTTCTGGGGCTGGTTTGTGGTCTGATAATTAGATGCAGCTAAAGCCCAGCCTTTTGCCGCCTCTTCTTTTTGGCCCAGCTGCTCATCAAGTATAGCTGCTTTTTCACTGCACTCGGCTGCTTTTTGGAGTTGGTTTGAGGTATTATAATTAAGTGCAGCTAAAGCCCAATTTTTTGCTGCTCTTCCCTTTTCGCCCAGTTCCTTATTAAGAATGGCTGCTTTTTCACTAGACTCGGCTGCTTTTCGTGGTTGGTTTGCGATACGATAATTAAACGCAGCTAAAGACCAGTTCCTTGCTGCCTCTTCCTTTTGACCCAGTTCCTCGTTAAGAATGGCTAACCTTTCACCGCATTCGGCTGCTTTTCGGAGTTGGTTTGCGGCATAATAATTAGACGCAGCCAAAGCCCAGCTTCTTGCTGTTTTTTGCTTTTTACCCAATTCCTCATTAAGAATAGCTGTCTTTTCATTACACTCGGCTGCTTTATGGGGTTGCTTTGCGAGGTGATAATCACATGCGGCTAAAGCCCAGTTTCTTGCCGTCTCTTCCTTTTTGCCCAGTTCCTTATTAAGAATGGCTGCTTTTTCACTGCACTCGGCTGCTTTACGGAGTTGCTTTGCAAGGTAATAATCACATGCGGCTAATGCCCAGCTTCTCGCTGCTTTTTCCTTTTGGCCCAGTTCACAATCAAGAATAGCTATCTTTTCATTACACTTAGCTGCTTTTCGGGGTTGGTTTGCAAGGTGATAATCAGCTGCAACTAAAGCCCAGCTTCTTGCTGCTTTTTCCTTTATCCTGCGAGGAAGTGTCGTTATTCCTTCCTTGCCCTTGAGCTGGCCTGATACCTCAACAATCTCCCTGGCCAGGGCGAATCCGGCCTTTGAGCTAATCTTTCCAATCCTGCTTTCATATTCCTTGACCACGCCATCAAAATGCCCTTGCCGTAGCGAGGGAGGGAGCGATTTCAAATTTCGGAGCAATATGTCGGTTTCCCCCCGTAGCATCCGCTCGATTACTTCGTCGGAGCGCAGGGTGCCGCCGGGATAGATATACTTTCTCATAGAATCGGTGCATTCTTTTGCTTTTTTACTGCACTCGGCTGCTTTTTGGGGTTGGTTTGCAGCGCGATAATTAGATGCAGCTAAATCCCAGTTTTTCGCTGCTTTTTCCTTTTGGCCCAGTTTCTCATCAAGAATAGCAGCATTTTCACGGCACCAGGCTGCTTTTTGGATTTGGTTTGCGGCGTAATAATCAGATGCAGCCAAAGCCCAGCTTCTTGCTGCCTCTTTCTTTTCGTCCAGCTGCTCATTAAGAATAGCAGCTTCTTCACGGCATTTGGCTGCTTTTTGCGGTTGGTTTTCGGCATAATAATTAGATGCAGCCAAATCCCAGTTTCTTACGGCTCTTTCCTTTTCGCCCAGTTCCTTGTTAATAATAGCTGCCTTTTCGCGGCACTCGGCTGTTTTCTGGGGTTGGCTTGTGCCGTGATAATAAGATGCAGCTAAAGCCCAGTTTTTTGCCGCTTTTTTCTTTTCGCCCAGTTCCTCATCAAGAATAGCTGCTTTTTCCTGGCACTCGGCTGCTTTTTGGATTTGTTTTATGTTATTATAATTAAACGCAGCTAAAGCCCAGTTCCTTACTGCCTCTTCTTTTTGGCCCAGTTGCTCATTAAGAATAGCTGCCTTTTCGCGACATTCGGCTGCTTTTTGGAGTTGTTTTATGGTATAATAATCGGCAGCGGCTAAACTCCAGCTTTTCGCTGCCTTTTCCTTTTCGCCCAGTTCCTCATCAAGAATAGCTGCCTTTTCGCGGCACTCGGCTGCTTTTTGGAATTGGTTTATGGCATGATAATCAAACGCGGCCAAAGTCCAGTTTTTTGCTGCCTCTTCTTTTTGGCCCAGTTCCTCATCAAGAATAGCTGACTTTTCGCGGCACTCGGCTGCTTTTTGGAGTTGCTTTGCAAGGTGATAATTAGATGCGGCTAAAGCCCAGCTTCCTGCTGCTTTTTCCTTTTGGCCCAGTTCTTCGTCAAGAATAGCTGCCTTTTCGCGGCACTCGGCTGCTTTTTGGTGTCGTTTTATGGCGTGATAATCGGATGCAGCTAAAGCCCAGCTTTTTGCAGTTTCTTGCTTTTTACCCAATTGCTCATTAAGAATAGCGGCCTTTTCACCGCATTCGGCTGCTTTTTGGGGTTGGCTTGCGACGTGATAACTAGACGCAGCCAAAGCCCAGTTTTTTGCTGCCTCTTCTTTTTTGCCCAGTTCCTCACCAAGAATAGCTGCTTTTTCACGGCACTCGGCTGCTTTTTGGGGTTGGCTTGCGATATGATAATCAGATGCGACTAAAGCCCAGTTTTTTGCTGCTTTTTCCTTTATCTTGCGAGGAAGTGTCCTTATCCCTTCTTCGCCCTTGAGCTGGTCTGATACTTCAACAATCTCCCCGGCCAGGACAAGTTCGGTTTCGTAGCCAATCTTTCCAATCCAGCGCTCATATTCCTTGACCACGCCATCAAAGTGCCATTGCCGTATCGAGGGAGGGAGCGATTTCAAATTCCGGAGTAATATGCCGGTTTCTCCCTGCAGCATGCGCTCGATAACTTCATCGGAGCGCAGGGTGCCGCCGGAATAGATATCATTTCTTATAGAACTACCCCATTTTTTTGCTTTTTCACGGCATTCGGTTGCTTTTTGGGGTTGGTTTGCGATATCATAATTAGATGCGGCTAAATCCCAGTTTTTCGCTGCTTTTTCCTTTTGGCCCAGTTGTTCGTCAAGAATAGCTGCTTTTTCGCGGCACTCGGCTGCTTTTTGGGGCTGGTTTGTAACATGATAATTAGACGCAGCCAAAGCCCAGCTTTTTGCCGCTCTTCCCTTTTCACCCAGTTCATTATTAAGAATAGCTGCTTTTTCATGACACTCGGCTGCTTTTTGGAGTTGGTTTGTAGTGTAATAATCAGACGCAGCTAAAGCCCATCCTTTTACTGCTTTTTCCTTTTCGCCTAGTTCTTCATTAAGAATAGCTGCTTTTTCGCGACATTCGGCTGCTTTTTGGAGTTGCTTTGTAGTATGATAATTAAATGCGGCTAAAGCCCAGCTTTTTGCTGCATCTCTTTTTTCGCCTAGTTCATCATTAAGAATAGCTGCTTTTTCGTGGCACTCGGCGGCTTTTCGGTATTGTTTTATATTATAATAGTTAGACGCAGCTAAAGCCCAACTTTTTGCTGCATCTTCTTTTTTGTCCAGCTCCTCATCAAGAATAGCTGCTTTTTCACCACAGTGAGCTGCTTTTTGAAGCTGGTTCGTAACGTGATAATCGCCAGCAGCTAAAGCCCAGCTTCTTGCTGCCTTTTCCTTTTCGTCCAGTTCTTCACTAAGAATAGCTGACTTTTCACCACAGCGAGCTGCTTTTCGGTGCTGCTTTGCGGTACGATAATTAAACGCGGCTAAAGCCAAGTTTCTTGCTGCCTCTTCTTTTTCACCCAATTCCCCATCAAGAACAGCTGCTTTTTCGTGACACTCGGCTGCTTTTTGGTATTTATTTATGATGCGATAATTAGACGCAGCCAAAGCCCAGCTTTTTGCTGCTTTTTCCTTTTCGTCCAGTTCTTCATCAAGAATAGCCGCCTTTTCACTATACCTGGCTGCTTTATGAAATTGGCTTGCTGCGTGATAACTACCTGCAGCTAAAGCCCAGCTTTTTGCTGCTTTTCTCCTTATCTTGTCAGGAGGCGTCTTTATCCCCCCTTCGCCTTTGAGTTGGCCTGATACTTCAACAATCTCCCTGGCCAGGACAGATTGGGCCTTTAAGTCAATCCCTTCATCAATCCTGCGCTCATATTCCTCGACCACGCCATCAAAATGCTCTTGCCGTAGCGACGGAGGGAGCGATTTCAAATCCCGGAGCAGTACGTCGGTTTCTCCCTGTAACATGCGCTCGATAACTTCATCGGAGCGCAGGGTGCCGCCGGGATAGGTATCTTTTTTTATAGAACTACGCCACTTTTTTGCTTTCTCACGACACTCGGCTGCTTTTTGGGGTTGATTTACGGCATAATAATTAAATATAGCAAAAGCCCAGTTTTTTGCCGCATCTTCTTTTTTGCCCAGTTCTTTATCAAGAATAGCTGCTTTTTCGCTACACTCGGCTGCTTTTTGGATTTCTTTTGCGGCGTGATAATTAGATGCGGCTAAAGCCCAGCTTTTTCCTGCTTCTTGCTTCTTACCCAATTGCTCATTAAGAATAGCGGCCTTTTCACCGTATTCGGCTGCTTTTTGAGGTTGGTTTATTAAGTGATAATTATACGCAGCTAAAGTCCAGTTTCTTGCTGCCTTTTCCTTTTCGTCCAGTTCTTCACTAAGAATAGCTGCTTTTTCACTACACTCGGCTGCTTTCTGATGTTGGCTTGTGGTACGATAATTAAATGCAGCTAAAGTCCAGTTTCTTAGTGCCTCTTTTTTGTCCAGTTTCTCGTTAATAATAGCTGCTTTTTCGCTACACTCGGCTGCTTTCGGAACTTGGTCCGTGGCGTGATAACTACCTGCGGCTAAAGCCCAGTTTTTTGCCGCTTCTTCTTTTTTGCCCAGTTGCTCATCAAGAATAGCTGCTTTTTCGCGACACTCGGCTGCTTCCTGATGTTGGTCTGTAGTGTGATAATCGCCAGCAGCTAAAATCCAGTTTATTAGTGCCTCTTCTTTTTGGCCCAGTTCATCATTAAGAATAGCTGCTTTTTCGTGACACCGGGCTACTTTCTGAAGTTGTTTTGTAATGCAATAATTGCTAGCAGCTAAAGTCCAGTTTTTTAGTGCCGCTTCTTTTTTGCCCAGTTGCTCATGAAGAATAGCTGCTCTTTCCCAACACTGGGCTGCTTTCTGAAATTGGTTTGTATCGTGATAATCGTCGGCAGCTAAAACCCAGCTTCTTGCTGCTCTTTTCTTTTCGCCCAGCTCCTCACTAAGAATAGCTGCCCTTTCACTACAGCCGGCTGTTTTCCGGGGCTGGTTTGCGGCGTGATAATTACCTGCTGCTAAAGCCCAGCTTCTTGCTGCTTTTTCTTTTTTGCCCAGTTTCTCATCAAGAATAGCTACCTTTTCATTACACTCGGCTGCTTTTTCGCATTGGTTTGCGGCATGATAATTAAATGCAGCTAAAGCCCACTTTTTTGCTGCTTCTTCTTTTTCGTCCAAATCCTCAGCAAGAATAGCTGCCCTTTCACTACATTCGGCTACTTTATTGGTTTGTTTTGTAATGCGATAATTACCCGCAGCTAAGTTCCAGCTTATTGCTGCTTTTTCCTTTTTGTTCAGCTTTTCATTAAGAATAGCGACTTTTTCGCTACACTCGGCTGCTTTTTGGTGTTGCTTCGTGGCATAATAATTGCCTGCAGCTAAAGCCCAGCTTCTTGCTGCTTCTTCTTTTTTGCCCAGTTGCTCATTAAGAATAGCTACCTTTTCATTACACTCGGCTGCCTTTTGGGGTTGGTTTGCGGCATGATAAGCAGATGCGGCTAAAGCCCAGCTTTTTGCCGCTCTTTGTTTTATCTCGCGAGGAGGGCTCCTTATACCTTCTTCGCCCTTTAGCTGGTCTGATACTTCAACAATCTCCCTGGCCAGGGCAAGTCCGGCCTTGTAGCCAATCTCTTCAATCCTGCGTTCATATTCCTCGACCACCCCATCAAAATGCCATTGCCGTAGCAAGGGAGGGAGCGATTTCAAATTCCGGAGCAGTATGCCGGTTTCTCCCTGTAGCATCTGCTTGATAACTTCATCGGAGCGCAGGGTGCCGCCGGGATATATATGCTTTTCTATAGAATTGGTCCATTCTCTTGCTTTTCTACGACACTCGGCTGCTTTTTGAGGTTGGTTTATGTTACGATAATTATGTGCGGCTAAAGCCCAGCTTGTTGCTGCCCGTTCCTTTTCACCCAGCTCCTCATTAAGAACAGCCGCTTTTTCATGACACTCGGCCGCTTTTTGGGGTTGGTTTGCGGCGTAATAATTAGACCCAGCTAAAGCCCAGTTTTTTGCTGCGCTTTCTTTTTGGTCCAGCTGCTCATCAAGAACAGCTGCTTTTTCATTACACTCGGCTGCTTTTTGGGGTTGGCTTATAGCATGATAATTAGTCGCCGCTAAACTCAAGCTTTTGGCTGCTTTTTTCTTTTTACCCAGCTCTTCAGCAAGAATAGCTGTCTTTTTGTTACACTCTGCTGCTTTTTGGAATTGTTTTATGGTGTAATAATTAAATGCAGCTAAAGCCCAGTTTCTTGCTGCCTCTTCTTTTTTGTCCAGTTCCTCATCAAGAATAGCTGCCTTTTCACTGCACTCGGCTGCTTTTTGGAATTGTTTTGTGGTGCGATAATCAAATGCGGCTAAGGCCCGGTTTCTTGCTGCCTCTTCTTTTTTGTCCAGTTGTTCATTAAGAATAGCTGACCTTTCATCACACTCGGCTGCTTTTTGGAGTTGTTTTGTGGTACGATAATTAAATGCGGCTAAAGCCCAATCTCTTGCTGCATCTTCCTTTTTGCCCAGTTGTTCATTAAGAATAGCTGCCTTTTCGCCACACTTAGCTGCTTTCCCGGGTTGATTTATTGTATAATAATTACCTGCAGCTAATCCCCAGCTTCTTGTTGCCTCTTCTTTTTCGCCCAATTCCTCATCAAGAACAGCTGCTCTTTCATGGCACTCGGCTGTTTTTTGGTGTTGCTTTGTAGCATAATAATTAGATGCAGCTAAAGCCCAGCTTTTTGCTGCATCTTCTTTTTTGCCCAGTTGTTCATCAAGAATAGCTGCTCTTTCATGGCGCTCGGCTGCTTTTTGGTGTTGGTTTGTGGTATAATAATCATTAGCAGCTAAAGCCCAGTTTCTTGCTGCCTCTTCTTTTTCGCCCAGCTCCTCATTAAGAACAGCTGCTCTTTCATGGCACTCGGCTGCTTCCCGGAATTGGCTTGCGAAGTAATAATCAGACGCAGCTAAAGCCCAGCTTCTTGCCGCTCTTTCTTTTATCCCGAGAGGAGGGCTCCTTATCCCTTCTTCGCCCTTTAGCCGGTATGATACTTCAACAATCTCCCTTGCCAGGGCAAGTTCGGCCTCGTAGTCAATCTCTTCAATCCTGCGTTCATATTCCTCGACCACGCCATCAAAATGCCATTGCCGTAGCGAAGGAGGGAGCGATTTCAAATTCCGGAGCAGTATGCCGGTTTCTCCGTGTAGCATACGCTCGATAACCTCGTCGTTGCGCATGGTACCGCCGGGATAGGTATTGTCATCCTTTTTAATTCTCCTTGCCTTTATTTTTTGGGCGATCCATTTAGCAAGGATTTTAAGTTCTCTCCAATTGACGATTAGTAAAATTCCCACTATACTATACTTCAGCACACGCTGAATAAGATCAAGCAAATTCACAGCGCCTATTCCTCGTAAAAGAAGCCAATTTATACCTGGCCAGCCAGGCCATCGTTGCGACAAATTAGAGAAAGCATTAGAAAGCAAAACGCCTCCTAAGATGGTTAAAACCCCTCCTATGACTTTTAAAGAGATCCGAGTTGTCTTTTCTTCTGTCCGGTTCAGGCGCGAGAATTCAGCATGCCCTATATATATTGCCGCTATTCCTGCTCCCAGCGATAAGAAGAATCGTAAGTAGAAGTTGCTCAACCCTCTCGCCGATACCAGATGCACCACATTAACAATTCCGATACCCGACCCCAGAGGATATTGGCTGGCAATAATATCTTCCGCCTGTTCGACCGATGGTAGCGCAGTCGCGACCACTATCCTGCGAACGCCAAGGAGAATAGGCAGCAGTCGCCCGAGCTGCTCGGAGAGAAACGCCCCTAATGCCAATTTCACCACGCTTGGATTTAGGAATTTGCGTTTTTGCCTCTTCGCCTCCTCTGGCGGAATCCCCTTATGCATTTTTTTGGCAATCCATTTAACGAGGATTTTAAGTTCCCCGAAAAACCCCGAAAAGATACCAACTATAAACGCGAAGTCAAGCAAGTTTGCAGCGCCTATCTCAAAACCCTTTGATAAAAGAAACCAATCCATGCCTGGCCAGCCAGGCCATCGCTGCGACAATATAGAGAAAGCATCGGAAACCAGAGCGCCTGCAAGTATAGCCAAAAGTACTCCTGTGACTCTTAAACAGATTCGAGCAATCTTTCCTTTTTCCCAGCTCAGGAACGAGAATTCAACATGCCCCATAAATATCATCGCTGCTACTAATCCGAACCGCCCAAGTTCTGTGTATAAGTTGCTACTCCGCCCTGTCTTCGATACCAGATGGGCCACATTAACAATTCCGATACCCGATCCCAGAGGATATTGGCTGGCAAGAATCTCTGCCCATTGTTCATCTGGCACTATCGCAGTCGTGACCACTATCCTGCGAACACCAAGGAGGATAGGCAGCAGTCGCCCGAGCTGGTCGAAGAGAAACGCCCTTAATGCCAACTTCACCACGCTCGGATTTACGGGCTTCTCTTTTTGCCTTTTCGCCTCCTCTGGCGGAATCCCCTCATCTATTTCGGTATCCGGCACATCTATTTCAGCAATCGGCTCACTTATAATCACTTCCGGTTCTTCGCTTTCAACGG
>CP070780.1:463448-476042 GCA_020346285.1 Candidatus Omnitrophota bacterium
AAACCAATACCCTCTAAATACACACTCCCCATAAAAGACCTAGCCCCTAACCACCAAACCCTCTACTACCAGCTCTCTGTCTATGATAAACATGATAAAGAAGACAGGACTAGTATAGGGACACTCAAGATAGAATAATCCGTAGCTCAAGATAGAATAATCCGTAGCGCACCCTTAAGGGTGCGCTACGGAGATATTCGTAGCCCACCCTTAAGGGTGGGCTACTACTGCTGTCCTTTTAATATCCATTTTCACTTTACTATTTATTCTAATTATGATATATTATCTCCTATTATGAAGGGGAAAATTGGCTTAATTTTGCGGGTAGGAATAAGCGTGGGGTTGATTGCCTTTTTGCTATGGAGCATGCGCGATCACTTTCCCCGGATAGCCGGGACTCTCGGCAGGACGGCGCCTATTCTGTTTGTATTAGCGGTACTGTTTTTTATATTTGATGTGGGACTTGTATTACCCTTGAGGCTAAAGCTACTATTTACCGGTGAAGGGCTTGCTATTCCGTTCAGCAGGATAATTCAACTCACTTATATAGGTTATTTCTTTAACAACTTTATGCCCACGGCAGTCGGCGGGGATATTGTAAAGGCCTACTACGTATATAAGCAGACAAACCAAAAGGCAAAGTCGTTTATTTCAGTCTTTATGGATAGATTTGTCGGGCTATTTTCGTTTGTATTCATTGCGATAATTGCGCTTTTTTTCTCCTGGGAAAACATAGACCTCATACTGAAAAAAATTGTCCTGGTATTTTCCCTTTTCTTCGTAATCGCATTTTTATTTATATTGAATAGCGCTATCGCAAAAGTTATTCTCAACGCCCTGTCGAGGTTTAAGCTATGGAATATAGGAGAAAAACTCTCCAAGGTTTACAGGGCGGTGCACGAATATAGAAACAAAAAATCTATCATCCTCATAGCAATAGGCATTTCGGCAGCTGCGCAGAGCATATACTTTTCAATGATATATTTATTGGCCAGGTCTCTGGGGGCCGAGATTCCGGTGATGACCGTCTTTCTCCTCATGCCCATAATAAGCGTGGTAAGCATGCTGCCTTCACTCGGCGGGCTTGGGCTTCGCGAGGGCGCGATAGTTGTTCTTTTTGGCCCTCTTATCGGCAGCGATAACGCGTTTTCTATCAGCATATTATTATTAGCGATTCTGCTCATCGTAAGCCTGGCGGGCGCGGTAATCTATATTACCGCTTCGCAATTCAGAATAAAAGAAGCAATAACGGAAATAGAATCCTATAGCGTATAGGAGGTAAACATGCCAAAAATACTTGTTATACACGGCCCGAATCTTGATTTGCTGGGCACAAGAGAAGTCGGTATCTATGGTGAAATCACCATAGATGAGATTAACGGCGAGTTAAGGCAGGCGGCGAAAAGAGGTAACGTAGATATAGAAATAATACAATCCAACCATGAAGGTGAAATCGTAGATATAATCGGGAAGGCAAAGAAAAATAAAGTTTGCGCGATTTTAATCAATCCCGCGGCTTATACGCATACAAGCGTGGCCATCCGGGACGCCATAGCGGCCTCGGGCGTACCGGCAGTCGAAGTCCATCTCTCCAACATATACGCGAGAGAGGAATTCAGGCACACGTCTTTAATAGCGCCTGTGGCAAAGGGGCAGGTTTCGGGTTTTGGAAAAACAAGCTATCTCCTGGGGCTTGAAGCCGCAATTCTCCTGGCAAAGAAATAAAGTGGGCAGGGATTCGGCAAAAATAAAAAACTTAACGAAGGCGGCAAGGATAACAAAAAATATCTTTAATGCCGTATCAAAGAAGGTAAAACCCGGGGTTCGCGAAAGTGAAATCACGCGGGAAATAGATAATATTATAAAAAAGAAAGGGCTTAAACCCTCTTTCAGGACGATTGTTGCAAGCGGCCCGAACGCGGCAAAACCACACGCAAAAGTAACCGAAAGGATTATTAAGCATAACGACATGGTGGTTATCGATTTCGGGGTAATCTATAAAAGCTGCCATTCCGATATGACGAGAACCGTAATTATCGGCAAAATAGACGCTAAAATGAAGAAATTATATAAAATCGTAGAAACCGCTCAAAGAATGGCTATCAAAAAAATCAGGCCGGGCTTAAAAATTTCGGATTTTGTAAGCGATATTTATGGTTACATAAGAAAAGCGGGGATGGGAAAATATATCCTGCACGGTTTAGGCCATGGCATAAGAAAAAAGGTCCATGAAGCGCCGAGGTTAACGGAAAAAAACCGCCGTAGATTAAGGAAGGGCATGGTCATAACAATCGAACCCGGCCTTTATATAAAACAAAAGGGCGGTGTTAGAATAGAAGATATGGTCCTCGTAACCGAAAAAGGCCCAAAGGTATTAACCCGATGATTACCGCCCGCCAGTTTAGAAGTGGATTTGTTGTCGAGATGGGAAACCAGCTTTATCAGGTTTTGGATTCCCGGCACATAAAACCGGGAAAAGGCGGGGCCTTCGTTAGGGCAAAATTAAAAAACTTGCAGAATGGCATTATCGCGGAAAGGACATTCAGGCCGGAAGACACGTTCCCGCAGGCTTATATCGAAACGAAAAAAATGCAGTATCTGTATAACGACCATTCGACATATCATTTCATGGACCAGTCAACATATGAAGAGATACAGATAAAAAAGGACGCGCTGGGTGATAACGTAAAATTTCTAAAAGACGGCATGGAGATTACGGCCTCTGTCTACAAAGATTCAATCGTCGACGTAGCGCTCCCTTCATTTATTAACTTAAAGATTACATATACGGAGCAATGGATAAAAGGCGACACAGCTAAAGGAGGTTCAAAGCCGGCCACGCTAGAAACGGGCGCGGTAATAAAAGTTCCTCTATTTATAAATACAGATGATATAATAAAAGTAAACACGCGGACGGGTGAATATGCCGGTCGGGTATAAATGAAGCCATGACTTACGGAGCGAAGTGACATAAGTCATATGATTGAATTTATCCCGAGGATATAAGATATCCGAGGGATCTCAAACAAGGAGCCGAATATGAATATAAAAAAGATTGAAGAGGTTGTTCGCCTGATGGAGAAACATAATCTTACGGAAATCACCGTCGAAGAGGAAGGCATAAAAATCCATCTTAGAAAAGGGCACGCGGGCCACATAGAGAAGTCTGTCGAGATGGCCTTACCCGTAATGCCGCCGGCCGGAGGGGTGCCGACGCCGGTAACGGAAAAAGAAAAAAATATGGTCGAGATTAAGGCGCCGATGGTTGGGACCTTTTACCGTTCGCCCGCGCCGGACGCCAAGTCTTTTGTCGATATAGGAAAGAGAATAAACGAGGGTGACGTGCTCTGTATTATCGAAGCCATGAAACTCATGAATGAGATAAAGTCAGAGATAAAAGGTAAAATTGTAGATATACTTATCGGAAACGGGGACCCTGTCGAATTTGGCCAGGTATTATTCCTGGTGGAACCGAGTTAACTTATTATGTTTTCTAAAATATTAATAGCAAACCGCGGCGAGGTAGCAATAAGAATTATCAGGGCCTGCAAGGAAATGGGGATAGGCACGGTCGCGGTATTTTCAGAGATCGATTCAAATTCCCTTCATGTAAAGTTGGCCGATGAGGCTGTGTGTATCGGAAAAGCGCCTGCCAGTGACAGTTATCTGAATATTCCTGCCATCATAAGCGCCGCGGAAATAACGGATGTCGAAGCCATACATCCCGGCTATGGTTTCCTGGCAGAAGACGCGCACTTTGCCGAAATATGTGAATCCTGTCAAATAAAATTTATCGGGCCGACACCGGAAAACATACGCCTTATGGGAGATAAAATGGCGGCCAAGCAGATTGCAAGAAAAGCAGGCCTTCCGATTATACCCGGCAGCCTCAATATCATCAGCACAAAAGAAGAGGCATTAAAAATAGCAAAGAATATAAAATATCCCGTTATAATAAAAGCTGCCCTGGGAGGCGGGGGGAAGGGGATGCGCACATGCCATAATGACGTGAGGCTTATAAGCGCTTTTCTCACGGCCGCCAGGGAGGCAGAGGCCGCTTTCGGCAGCCCGAATATTTATATCGAAAAATATATCGAAGAGCCCCGTCATATAGAATTTCAAATATTGGGAGATTCCCACGGCCATATCATACATCTGGGTGAAAGGGATTGCACCGTCCAGAGGCGGCACCAAAAACTGATTGAAGAGTCGCCGTCGCCTGTCATAAACAAAAAATTAAGAAAGAAAATGGGGGAACTGGCGATAAAATGCGCCAAGTCCATAGGCTATGTTAATGCCGGCACCATTGAATTCCTTCTTGATAAAAAGGACAATTTCTACTTTATGGAAATGAATACGAGAGTCCAGGTCGAACACCCGGTTACGGAAATGCTTACTGGCATAGATATTATCAAGGAACAGATAAGAATTGCGAGCGGAGAAAAACTACGAAAAAAACAGGATAATATAGAGTTGAAAGGCAGTTCAATTGAATGCCGCATCTATGCCGAAGACCCGGACTACGACTTCAGGCCGTGCCCCGGCAGAATTACTTCGCTCAATCTTCCCGGCGGCCCCGGAGTCAGGATAGACACGCATATATATCCCGGATATGAAATATCTCCCTATTACGACGCTATGATCGCTAAACTTATCTCTTATGCAGATACGCGAAAACTTGCGATTTCCATTATGCAGCGCGCCCTGGAAGAATTTATTATTGAACCTATCAAGACGACGGTTCCTTTTCACAAAAAAGTGTTAACAAACCCCTCATTTTTGAGGGGGAAATATTCCACGACCTTTGCAGATAAGCTGTTGGGAAAAAAAGAAGGATAAGAGGCCCTCGCCCCGAAGTTCCGGGGGCTCGGGACAATTTTTCTGATAAAAAATCGGAGGTGAAAAATGAACTTTATAAAGAGCTTGACCATAATCGTGCATGCGCTGGTTCTTCTGGCAATAGGCGGGATTCTGGTATCGTTATCATTGGGCCTTTTTTCGCCTGACGAATTGGGCAATATTGTAAATTATATTTACACTCAGACTAATGTAAAACTGATTCTCGGTATCATTGGTGCGATATTTATCGCAGCCGGGCTTTTAACGGCTAATATAAATTTAGGCAATGTGCGAATGCAAAAGACAATTGCCTTTGAAAACCCGGAAGGGCAAGTAACGGTCTCGCTATCAGCCATAGAGGATTTTATAAAAAAGAGCGTGCGCCATCTTCCGGAAGTCAAAGAGCTCCGCTCAAATGTTACGGCAAGCAAAAAAGGAATCAATATTATATGCGTAGCTACGATATTCGCCGATTCAAACATTCCCGCGACTACAGAAAGAATACAAAGTATCGTAAAGTCGAGGGTGCATGAGATGCTGGGCGTGGAGGAGACAATTAATATAAAAATACATGTAACAAAGATTTCTTCTAAAGGAAAGGGAGAAATGCCTATACCGCCAAAAGAACATGAAGAGATGTCCAGGCGTATGCCTTTTGGCGGGATTGAGTGAAAAAGCCGGCGCCTAAACGCGGCGGGCAGGGAGGAAAAATGGCTATAAAACGAATTGGTGTGTTAACAGGGGGCGGTGATTGTCCGGGTCTAAACCCGACTATTCGCGCCATCGTAAGAAAAGCGCTTAAAGAAAATATACCTGTAACGGGAATTAGAAACGGGTGGAAGGGGTTGATAGAAAAAGACACTGTCCGGCTCGACCTTAATTCCGTCTCCGGTATTCTGCCAAAAGGCGGGACTATCCTGGGGACAAGCAGAACTAATCCTTATAAAGAAAAAGGCGATCTCGAAAAAACTAAAAAGAATTTAAGCGCGCTGAAATTAGACGCGCTTATTGCCATAGGCGGCGATGATACTTTAGGCGCGGCATCTAAGCTCTTTAAAGAGGGGTTAAAAATAGTGGGCGTGCCGAAAACCATTGACAATGACCTGTCGTGCACGGATTTTACCTTTGGTTTTGACACAGCCGTAAACATAGCCACCGAGGCTATTGACAGGCTGCACACGACAGCTGAAAGCCATCATCGCATAATGGTAGTAGAGATAATGGGGCGCCACGCCGGTTGGATTGCCACATACGCGGGTTTAGCGGGGGGCGCTGATATTTTGCTTATTCCGGAAATCCCCATTGACATGAATGAGGTTTGCGATATTATAAAAACCAGGCACGAGAGAGGAAAAGATTTCAGCATTGTTGTGGTTGCCGAAGGCGCGAAGCTAAAAGACCGGGAGTTAGTTTTAAAAACCGAAAAGAAAGACGCTTTCGGGAATGTCCTTCTCGGAGGCATCGGCCACACAATTGGCAAAGAATTGGGAGAGAGAACCGGTTTCGAGACGCGCGTTACGGTATTGGGCCATATTCAAAGAGGCGGAACGCCAACCGCATTCGACAGGGTTCTCGCAACAAGGTTCGGGGTAAGGGCCGTCGAGCTTGTTTTAAACGGTGAATTCGGCCAAATGGTAGCCCTTAAAGGCAATGAAATTGTAAGCGTGCCCTTAGAGGCCGCTGTCGGCACGCTTAAAACAGTTGATATGCGGCTTTATGAAATTGCCAAGATATTTTTCGGGTAACTTTATATGAAAAACAAAATAAAACAATCCATAGAAGCGAGCCGGGAAGTTAAGAATTCTCTTTTATCCGAAAAAAGCCTCGCGCTTATCGAAAAAGCCGCTAAGCGCATAATCGAGTCGTTAAAACAGGGCGGAAAAGTTATCGTTTTTGGGAACGGGGGAAGCGCCTCTGACAGCCAGCATATGATAGCGGAACTGGTAGGCCGCTTTAAAAAAGAAAGAGCTGCCATACCGGCTATTGCCTTAACGACGAATACCTCAACTATTACGGCGCTTTCTAATGATTATGGTTATGATATAAACTTTAAAAGACAACTCGAAGCGCTTGGAAAAAAAGACGATATCGCGATAGGCATATCTACGAGCGGCATGGCAAAAAATGTTATTGAAGCCCTGTTAAAAGGGAAAGAAATGGGTTTGGCAACCGTTGCGTTGGCGGGCAAGGGCGGCGGCGCCCTTAAAGATATAGCCGATTTAAGCATTGTGATTAACTCACACGACACGCCCAGGATTCAGGAAGCGCATATTTTGATTATACATATTCTTTGCGAGTTGATAGAAGATGGGCTGTAAAATAAAAAAACTTAACGAAATCAAGCAAATCGCAAAAAGGCTACGGAGAAAAAAGCGAAAGATTGTTTTTACGAACGGTTGCTTTGACATACTTCACTACGGGCATATAAAATATCTTGAAAAATGCAAGCGCCTCGGCGATGTTCTGATCATCGGCCTTAACAGCAATTTGTCCGTAAAGAAGATTAAAGGAAAAAGCCGTCCCATAATGGGCGAGAAAGAAAGAGCGTCTATTCTATCAGCGCTAGAATTCGTTGACTACGTAACTATCTTTGATGAAAAAACCCCGGAAACGCTTATAAAAGAAATTACCCCGGGCATCCTTGCAAAAGGCGGGGACTGGCGAAAAGCCGATATTGTAGGCCGTAGCCACGTAGAACAACATGGCGGCAGGGTGGTTACCATACCTTTTGTTAAGGGCTATTCCACGACAAGCATGTTAGCCCGTATTAAGAATGCATAGACTTCTACGTATTATCGATGTAAACCTAAACCGCTCCCAGGAAGGCCTTAGGGTTTGCGAAGATATAGTGAGGTTTGTATTAAACGACAGAAAAATGGTACGGTCTTTTAAATCGCTAAGGCATAAGTTGGGAGCATTGGCAAAGCGGATTTACCGGAAGAGTTCTTTTTTGAAATCACGAAATGTAAAAAGGGACGTCGGTAAGCTCACGACTTATCGAGAGGGTAAAAGAAAAAATATCGGCGATGTTTTTCGCGCAAATATTCAACGCGTCAAGGAATCTTTGAGAGTGCTTGAAGAGACCTCCAAACTTTTGGATAGGAGAATCTCGCAGAGTTTCAAAACAATACGCTTCAGGGTATATGAACTGGAAAAAAAATCCCGCATCAAGCTGGAAACTATACTGCATCATAGATAAAAATATCATAGAAGGCGCTGCTTCTCCCCAAAATGTAGCGCAGGCTTTATATGCCAAAGGTGTAGACGCTGTTCAACTAAGATATAAAAATTACCCGTCATATAAGCTTGTCCGCATCGCGAAAAACATACAAGCAATAGCGCGTAAATCTAAAAAAGCTTTGCTGGTAAATGACAGGATCGATGTTGCCCTGGCAAGTGAGGCGAAAGGCGTACATCTGGGAAGCGGGGACTTGTCTTTTCGGACAGCGCATCTTCTATTAAATCCAAAAAGTATCGTCGGAAAGACCGTACACAAAATTAAGGAAGCGAAAAGCGCACATTTTCAAAAAGCCGGTTATGTAAGCGCGGGCCCTGTTTTTTCCACGCCTCTCAAAAAGAATCTCAAGAAACAGGGTATAGGTTTTGTCAAAAAAATAAAAAAATGCGTATCCCGGCAAGGCCTGCCTGTATTCGCAATCGGCGGAATTAATAAACGAAATGTAAAAGCGGTCCTGAAAACGGGCGCGGGAATCTGTGTTACGCGGGCTATATTCGAGGCCGAAGACCTTCTCAAGGAAATAAAAAGATGAGCTTAATCGAAAAATCAAAAAAAGGCATACAGGCCCCCATTATTAAAAAAATAGCGCTGTCCGAAGGCGTGGCCGGAAAAACGATAACCGAAAATATAGCCAAAGGAACGGCTGTCATACCTAAGAATAAAATCAGGGCTCTTAAAAAACCTTGCGGTATAGGCAAGGGATTAAAAACCAAAATCAATGTAAACATCGGGACATCGACGGATTATTCAAGCGCCAATTTTGAATTGAAGAAGCTGAAAGCCGCCGAATCGTTAGGCGCGGATACGGTTATGGACCTTTCTACAAGCGAGGACCTGAAAAAAGTGAGAGCAAAAATCCTGGAGAGGTCAAATATACCGTTAGGCACCGTGCCTATTTACGAAATAGCGATTCTCGGAGCCAAAAAATACGGCAGTATTGCCAAAATACCGGAAAGCTTCTTTATCAAAACCATAGAAGCGCAGGCGAAAGAAGGCGTGGATTTTTTCACAATACACGCAGGGGTAACGCAGGAAACCTTAAGTTCTTTAAAATCGAGTAAGCGCGTTATGGGCATGGTTTCGAGGGGCGGGGCAATTCTTTTCGACTGGATGACGGAAAATTCCAAGGAAAATCCCTTATACAGATTATTCGACGAAATTCTGGATATAGCAAGGGATTTCGATATAACGTTGAGTTTAGGCGACGGCATGAGGCCGGGGGCTGTTATTGACGCAACGGATGACCCACAAATTGACGAATTGCTGGTGCTTGGCCACCTGCAGAAGGCCTCCTTCCAAAAAGGGGTACAGGTTATTATTGAGGGGCCGGGCCACGTCCCGATAAATCAAATAAAAGCCAATGTAGAATTACAAAAATCCATATGTAACGGCGCCCCGTTTTATGTGCTGGGGCCGATTGTTACCGATATAGCCCCCGGATATGACCATATAACAAGCGCCATCGGCGGGGCCATGGCAGCCGGTTTTGGAGCGGATTTTCTGTGTTATGTAACCCCCTCCGAGCACCTGCGCCTTCCGACTCTACAGGATGTCAGGGAAGGGGTTATAGCGGCAAAAATTGCGGCGCATACCGCGGATATCGCAAAAAATGTGCCGGGGGCCATTGAAAAAGATATTGCGATATCAAGGGCTCGTTTTTCGCGCGATTGGAAAAAACAGTTCGGGTTCGCCATGGATCCCCGGAAATGCAAGATATACAGAAAAAGCTCGACCCCTGCCATAAAAGACGTGTGCACGATGTGCAGCGAATATTGCGCGATTAAGATAAGCCAACGATGTTTAAAATGAAAAATGCGGCTATAACACAATGGTAGTGTGTCAGCTTCCCAAGCTGGTTACGCGGGTTCGATTCCCGCTAGCCGCTCTGTTGTATTGATTTGGCTTCGGCGAAAAAAGTGCGGGATTCTCTTTTTTCGCCTCAACCCCTGCCTTCGGCAGGGGGCTTGCGCCCAAATCATTTCAAGGGGAAACCGTAGGTTTCCCCTATGACGCCCTGCCACTAGGGCAGGGCTGTACCCCTTCCTAATAGGAAGCGGATTTGATAATACTGTTGTTGAGGGGAACCTAGGTTCCCCTATGGCGGAAACACAATTCTAACCTGGTTAGAATTGTCAGGTTAGATATAACGAGATGCAAATATGAAGTTAATACCGAACAGGTTCTGCAGGAAAAGATATAAGGTACAGAAGAAACTTCGCAAATGGATAGGCGGCAAACGATGGGGACTTGTCCCCCGAAGCATAACTGCAATGAAGTGCTTCTTTGGCGTAGGGGGATGGAATATTGGAAAACCTAAACAATGCCAAGAGAAAGAATCACAAGAAGACAGAAGAATATAGCGAGATTGCTAAGGGAAAAGAAGCAAGCGCATAGAAATAAATTAGAAACTTTCGGAAAGAAATGTCGCCCAAAGAAAAGCAATTAAAAGTGTTAAAAAATGAAAAAGAAAAAAATAAAATTTAATTGGGAGACCGAAGAAGAAAGAATAAAAAAACACATGAGGATTTCAGCTAAACAAAAACTTATATGGTTACAAAAATTTGATGAATTTATATATAAGTCCTTATCTGATAAAGAAAAGAAATTAAACTTTAAACGCAGATTGACAAAATAAGATGTCTCGAGCAATAATATTTATAACGCTATCTATGCTACTCACCGGTTGCGCTTCGATGCCGTATCCTCCGTCGGGGCGGGTTTCGATGCCGGGAATCTATCACGAGGTTAAAAGAGGCGAAACCATCTGGCATATATCTAAAATTTATGATATTTCTTTAAACGAAATCATAAATTCGAATCGCTTGCCGGATGCGAGTAAAATTGAGGTCGGCCAGCTTATTTTTGTCCCCGGGATTCACGATGCAGCCAGTAGAAGTAATTACGCCAGGGTCACAAAATTAGAAAGCTTTATCTGGCCGGTAAAAGGCGTGGTCGTTTCGTATTTCGGCTCCACGAAAAACATGATTAAAAATAAAGGCATAGACATAGAATCTTCCGAAGGAACACATATCCTCGCGTCCCGCAGCGGCAAGGTAGCATTTGTGAGTAATCACTTGAAAGGTTACGGCAAGACAATTATAATAGACCATCTTGACGGATTTGAAACAGTCTACGCTCACAATAAAGATAACTTTGTTAACGTAGATCAATGCATAAAGCAAAATGACGTCATAGCAAAGATAGGGAAGACAGGCCGGGTAAAGAAACCGACTCTTCATTTTGAAATAAGGAAAAAACATAAGCCACAAAACCCGTTTTATTATTTACCTTAAGGTGTGAACGATGATAAGCGAACCGGCTGTAGGCAAGGTATTTTTCGGCAGGGATGATATTTTACACGTTTTAGAAAAGAGGGTAAACGCCCTTTTAAGCGGTTACAGGCAAAACGTGGCCTTAACCGGGCAGATGCTTTCCGGAAAGTCATCCATCCTGTATCAATTTCTTTACACGCTTAAAAACACATCCCTCATACCTATTTACATAGAGGTTATTGAAGAACCGTTCCCATCCTTTGCCGACAAATTTATAGCAACTATTCTTCACAACTATCTTTTGTCCTCGGGACATGAAGCCCCGAAAGACCTTTTGAATCTGATAAAGGTGGCTGAACAATTTATCCCGCATACCATATATGCGATAAAGAAGGTGAAGGCGGAGCTCTCCAGGAAAAGCTATAACGACGCTTACAGAAAACTTCTTAATCTTACGTCGATTTTGAAGGAAGAAACGGGCAAATCCTGCGTAGTTATCCTGGATGAGTTTCATAATCTGGAATTCTTTAAAATAAAAAAGCCGTATCTTTGTTTCGGAAAAATAATGATGATCCAGAAAGACACTATGTATATAGTGTCGAGTTCGCAAAAAAACGCGATAAAGAAAATACTATCGGAGAAACTCGCGCTTCTATACGGCAATTTCGAACTTATCGAGGTATCGGGGTTTGACAATAAAACGGCGCAGGCCTTCATAAAGGAAAAATTTCAAAATATTGCCCTGCCGCAAAAATATATGGGTTACCTTATAGACTTCACGGACGGGAACCCTTTTTATCTGGACGTTATATCAAAGAAAATAACGGAACTTGCAAATTCGCGCCGCCTCACCTCAGTCGACGAAAATATCATCATTGAGGCATTCACTTCTCTTATATACAATACCAGCGGAACTATTAATCAGTATTTCACAAATAATATAATGAACCTCCTGGAAAAAAATTTGAGAGAAGTTTATTTAGAGCTCTTAATCGCCCTATCCTTGGGATGTAACAAATTAAAAGAAATAGCCGGGTGGTTTAACAAGAAAACGGGCAGCGGTTTCGCCGGCAAACTCGCGCGGCTTGTCGAGCTGGATATGATTTACAAAAATGGCGTCTTCTATGAAGTGCAGGATAAGGTATTCAAATTCTGGCTAAAAACCGTGTATCATAAAAAGAAAACGTCTCTGGTCGACGATATTGTAAACAGGGCAAATGACTTCAGAAAAGAAACCAGGCTTGA
>CP070780.1:476142-508190 GCA_020346285.1 Candidatus Omnitrophota bacterium
AAACCAATACCCTCTAAATATACCCTCCCCATAAAAGACCTACCCCCTAACCACCAAACCCTCTACTACCAGCTCTCTGTCTATGATAAACATGATAAAGAAGACAGGACAAGTATAGGCACACTCGAGATAGAATAAGATTTTCCCCTCACCTTAATCCGGGGAGGTTTAAACCTCCCCTACTGCTAAAATTTTCCAATGGGGACCCCTTTGAAGTTTTGCTTTTTCTTATGCAAAAGGAAGGACAGGAGTGCGCTGTTGCCTCCGCTTGCCGCTCGCAAAAGGATAGGCGCCTTTTGCTCGCTGTGACAAAAATTGCTCATGGCCTAAATGGCGCCATTGTATTCGCAATTTTTGACAGTCGCTCCGGCAATCAGCGCACTCCTGTCCGCACTTCGCATTTCGCTTGAAGAAACCGCAAGCTTGTGGTATATTGTGTGCCGACAGCAAGAAAGAGAAGTTATGGGGCGAAAAAAGAGAACGCAGATAAAATATAAACAGGAAATAAAAAGAAGAAAAAGAAGGCAGAAGCTTTCAAAAAAGGGGAAAAACCCCGACGAATATTTTTACAGCGGTGTCTATGTTTCACGGTCGTCATAAGGTCGTATGAAACAAATCCTATCCAGAATTTTTAGAATAATCACCGTCTTATTTTTTCTTTATATATTCTTTGTCAGCATAAGCCTGATGAGTCATGCCTTTAAGGGCTTTGGCAGCGGATTTGCCGAGCGCCTTATAACGACAACATCCAACCCATTTGTCGGTTTATTCATAGGTATTTTAGCTACCAGCATTATTCAGAGCTCCGGCACCACGACATCCATGGTCGTGGTGTTTGTCGCCTCGGGCGTTCTTTCGGTAAGATGCGCCATACCTATTATTATGGGCGCAAATATAGGAACGA
Source organism: Candidatus Omnitrophota bacterium (assembly GCA_020346285.1). Lineage (GTDB taxonomy): Bacteria > Omnitrophota > Gorgyraeia > JABMRN01 > RBG-13-46-9. The sequence continues at coordinate 477,047 of CP070780.1, forward strand.
CCGTTACCTGTACGCTCGTTGCCCTCGGCCATATCACGCGGAAAGAAGAATTTAAAAGGGCATTTAGTGGCTCTATCATGCACGATCTCTTTAACATATTAACGGTCATTATTCTTTTTCCGATAGAAATGGCCACTCACTATCTCGAAAAAGCGGGAATATTTTTGGCTTCTATCTTTAACAATATGGGGGGAGCGGCGATTACAAGCCCCATAAAGTTTATTGTAAAACCCGCGGTAAACGCTATTGATGATTTATTGAGAAATCATCTATGCGTTTCAAACGTCGCCTTAAATATCATTATTCTTATCATAGCCCTCGCCTTACTTTTTATGTCTTTATACAACATTTCCCGGGTGATGAGATCGTTAGTTATGAAAAAAGCGGATATAGTGTTTGATAAAGTTATCAGAAAAACTGCCATACTTGCGATGTTTATGGGGATGCTCTTTACGGCGATAGTGCGCTCGAGCTCCATTACTACATCTATACTTGTGCCTCTGGTTGCTGCGGGGATACTGCAGTTAGAGCATTCTTTTCCTATAGTCTTAGGGGCAAATGTCGGGACGACGATTACCGCGATGCTCGCCGCTCTTACGGGCAATATTGCGGGTATAACTATCGCGTTTGTTCATCTGGTTTTTAATCTTACGGGGATTCTGATTATCTATCCCTTGAAACGGTTAAGAAGGATTCCAATAGTGGTTGCGCGTTTTATAGCCGAAAAGTGTACAGAACGCAGGATATTAGCCATTATTTATGTATTGGGCGTATTCTACGCGTTACCCGTAGGTTTGATTCTATTATCAAGGTTTTTTAAAAAATAAGCGAGGTGAATTATGTTTAACAATCTCATATCGTTTTGGAAGGGAAAGGATTTTTTGACGGAGGTCCTGGAAGAATTTAAGGAAATGCTGGATGATACAAAGTATATGTTCGAATCCGTGTGCAGGGAATTGATAGAAGGAAAAATGTCCCCGGATCTCAAAGACAAAATCTACGAAGTGGATAGAAAGGTAAATCGCCTTGAAAAGGAGATAAGAAAAAGGATTGTCGAGCATCTATCCATCCAGCCCACCGTAGACGTTCCCGTGTCGCTGGTATTGATGAGCGTTGTGAAGGACGCAGAAAGAATAGGCGATTATTGCAAGAACCTGTTCGAGGTTATAGATCTCCTCGATAAGCCTCTCAAGCAGGAGCGATTCGAAAAGTTATTTAACGGTATCGATAAGAAGATTTTAGAGGAATTTGAAAAGACGCAAAAGGCCTTTATGGAGTCGGATGAAGAAGTAGCCAAAGAGATTCTCTACCTGGAAAGGGAAGTTGTAAAAAATTGCGAAGATATCGTAAAAAAACTCGCAAAAAGCAATCTTTCAACAAATGAAGCCGTATGCTTTACGCTCCTGGCGCGCTATTTTAAACGCGTAGCCGCGCACCTGGCTAACATAGGCTCTTCTGTAATACTCCCCGTAAGCGATTTGGACTTTTTTGACGAAAAATTACGGCACGAGAAGAACAACGCCTGATAGACTTGATTTATTGACTTTTTTCGTATATATTTGATATATAGTGTTTTCCGCTTGCGCGGTGTGGTTTCCACACCGCGCAAGCGTCTAATGGAGTATAATATGAGAGATGTCTTATGCGTGATAATGGGCGGGGGAAGGGGCACCAGGCTCTATCCCCTGACAAAGGAAAGATGTAAACCGGCTGTCCCTTTAGCCGGGAAATATCGTCTCATCGACATCCCTATCTCGAATTGCCTTAACTCCGGCCTTAACAAAATATACGTCCTCACCCAATTTAATTCCGAATCACTGAATAAACACATAACAAGAACCTACAAGCTCGATGCTTTTTCGGAAGGATTCGTGGAAATTATGGCCGCGGAACAGACAATGGAGGATACCAAGTGGTTTCAGGGCACAGCCGATGCCGTGAGAAGATGCCTAAAGCATTTCAACGACCCTGCCCTTAAATATATAGTTGTCCTTTCCGGGGACCAGTTATACAAGATGAATCTGAAGGAGATGCTGGATTTTCATAAGGAAAAGCGCGCCGAGATAACCCTCGCCTGCAACCCTACCTATGAAAAAAAGAATTTAAGCGAACTTGGTATTATAAAATTAGGCGAAAATAATAGAATCGTAGATTTTTTTGAAAAGCCGAAAAGCCAGCATCAGCTGGAGGATTCGGCTATTGTAATAGACGGCAAGAAATGTTTTTTGAGTTCCATGGGCATATACATATTTAACAAAGACGTTCTTATCAAGCTTTTGACCAGGGATAATAAAACCGATTTTGGCAAGGAGATTATACCTGACGCGTTTTCAGCGCAGGTAACGGAGGCCTTTATTTATAAAGGATATTGGCGCGATATAGGCTCCATAAAAAATTTCTATGACGAGAACCTCATCCTTACGGAACCTGTCCCGTCGATAAACTTTTTTGACGAAAACTGGCAAATATTTACAAGGCCGAGACATCTCCCGCCGTTAAAAGTAAAAAATAGCAAGATATCAAAATCGATTATTTCCGAAGGATGCATTATAGAATCGGCCAGCATTAAACACTCCGTTATAGGCCTGCGAAGCAGGATAGAGAAGAAAACTACTATTGAGGATTCGATTATTATGGGATGCGATTTTTACCAGGACCTTGGCGAAATCGTGTCTGACAAAACCAGCGGCAAACCCATTATGGGCGTCGGAGAAAATTGCGTTATTAAAAAAGCCATTCTCGATAAAAATGTTAAAATCGGAAATGACGTTAAAATTATAAATGAAAAAAAGCTGACGGACTTCAAAGATGAAAAATTTTCCATAAAAGACGGCATAGTCATTATCCACAAAAATTCGACAATCTCCCCCGGTACAATTATTTAACCAGGTTAAAGATAAGAATATGAAGATTCTACAAATAGTCCCCGCGCTGGAAACAGGCGGCGTGGAAACAGGCACAATTGACCTGGCGTTATCACTGAAAAAATTAGGCCATACCGTCGTCGTTATTTCTAACGGCGGGCGGCTCGTCAGAGATTTAGAAGATAACGACATGCTCCATATCAAACTTCCCGTCCATAAAAAATCCCCGCTTGCGATTTTGCTTGCTATACGGGTAGCCGCCCTTATAAAAGCGCAAAAGATAGATATAGTTCACGCTTCAAGCCGCGTTCCGGCCTGGATAGGTTTTTTGGCCTGCAAGTTGCAGGGCAGGCCATTTGTTACCAGTTGCCACGGTTTTTATTCCAGGCATTTCTTTAGTTATGTTATGGGCTGGGGCAAGCTTGTAATGGTTATCTCAAAAAGCATAGAAGAGAGAATGATACAGGGTTTTAATGTCCCGAAAGAAAAAATCCGGCTCGTATATAGAGGGGTTGATTTAACGAAATATCAATACGGCCCCGATAAATACGGTAAAGAAAAGGGTTATTTTACGATTATAAATATCGGCAGATTGACGCCTATCAAAGGCCAGTACGAATTTATCAAGGCAATGAAGCACGTTATAAATAAAACAAAGCAAGTGCAGATATGGATTGTAGGCGGCCTTCAGGCCGGAAAAGACCGCTATCTAAGTGCGTTGAAAGATTTGACAGAAGAACTCGGGATGGAAAAACAGGTTAAATTTCTTGGCGCAAGAAGCGATATACCCGCTTTATTAAAAAAAGCCGATTGCCTGGTGCTTTCGACAAAAATTCCGGAAGGATTCGGGAGAACCGTAATAGAGGCAGGCGCTGTAGGCACTGCCGTATGCGCATCAGAGGTGGGCGGCATAAAAGAGATTATCGATAACGGCGTATCAGGGCTACTTTTTCCGCCCGGCGATGAAATTGGAATGTCCGAAGCCGTCATCAGAATGCTTAACGACGTCGAGCTTCGCAAGAGATGCGCCAGAAACCTGCGAAAGAAAGTCGAGCAATCCTTCACGCTCGAACAAATGGCCCGCAAAACCCTCGCTGTTTACGAAGAAGCGTCAAATATCCCCTCCTGACCTTAGCGGCTTTTTACGTTGACGAAAGCAAAATCCTATGTTAAATTAAGCGCATAATGAAAAAATTAAAAATCAAAATCGCACCGAGTTTATTATCCGCCGATTTCCGCTATCTCGCCCACGAGATTAAAAGAACGGAAGCCGCGGGCGCGGATATGCTGCACGTGGACGTTATGGACGGCAATTTCGTTAATAATATAACATTAGGGCCGTTCATCGTGCGAGCCATACGAAAGGCGGCGACTATTCCTATTGTAGCGCACTTGATGATAAAAAATCCCGAGAAGCATGTGGAAGAATTCGCCAAAGCCGGAAGCGACATGATTATTTTTCATATCGAAGCTATAAAAAATCCTAAAAATCTTATCTATCGGATAAAAAGACTTAATAAAAAAGTAGGCGTTTCTATAAAACCGAAGACAAAGGTAAGTTCTATAAAGAGTCTCCTTCCGCTTGTCGACGAAGTGCTTGTTATGACGGTAGAGCCGGGTTTCGGCGGACAAAAATTTATGCGTGGCCCCGCTTTCAAGATACCGAAAATCAGAAAACATTACTCGGGAGACGTCGGCGTTGACGGCGGAATTAACTATGAAAACGCAAGGCTTTGCGTATCACTCGGTGCAAATGTCTTTATCGCGGGAACATATCTCTTCGGCTCGGCGGATATGAAAAAAAGTATCCGTGAATTAAAGAGCATGTAATATGCAAACCGAAATCAAGGTCAACACGCTTAAAAAACTTGCCGGGAAAGGGCAGAGCCCCTGGTATGACAATATTGACAGGCGCTTTATAAAAAACGGGCATCTCAAAGAATTATTCGATAACGGAATCTTAGGCGTTACCTCTAACCCGACAATCTTTGAAAAAGCCGTAGCAGGTTCCGACGAATATGACAGGGAAATAAAAGAGCTTGCCGGGCAGGGTAAAAATTCCCGGCAGATCTATGACATTTTGACCGTAAAAGATGTCTCTCTCGCCGCCGACCTATTAAAAGATACGTATAAAAGCTCAAATCATCTCGATGGTTACGTCAGCATAGAGGTCTTGCCTGAATTTGCGCACAATCCGGAAGAAACAATTAAAAGCGGCCGTGAAATCGCCGCTAAAATTGCCAGGCCCAATATTATGATTAAAGTCCCCGGGACCAAAGAGGCCCCGGAAGCCATACGCGCGCTGGTAAGAGAGGGAATAAATGTGAATGTAACGCTTTTATTTTCCCTGGAGCAATATGAGATTTGCGCAACGGCATATATCGAAGGGCTAAAGGATAGATTGAAAGAAGGCAGGGATATCAAAAACATTTTTTCCGTAGCAAGTATTTTTGTAAGCCGCGTTGATACCAAGATAGATAAAATTCTTGAAGATATCGGGAACGAAGAATTGAAAGGCAAAATAGCCGTTAGCAACGCGAAAGTGATTTATCAAAGTTTCAAGAAGCTTTTCGGCGGCGAAGAATTTCAGGGGCTAAAAACAAAAGGCGCGAATGTCCAGCGCCCTCTCTGGGCTTCGACCAGCACGAAAAATCCCGTTTATAGCGATGTAAAATACGTCGAAGAGCTTATCGGGGCGCAAACCATAAATACAATACCGCCTCATACCATCGATGCTTTTCTTGACCACGGAAAGACGGAATTAACGGTTGAAAATCAACTCGACGAGGCAAAATCCTACCTCGCCAGACTAAAGGCGCTTGGCATAGACATAGACGACATTTGCCGGCAAACCCAGGACGCCGGCGTCAAGGCCTTCCAGGCTTCCTTCGACAAGCTAATCCTGTCTATCGAGAAGAAAATGAACCGGCTTGATACGTAAATTCACGCATAAGGCCGCTTCAAAAAAACGGCTCAAAAGAACAATGAATAACTCATTCGATATTATCGTTGTGGGCGGAGGGCATGCCGGTTGCGAGGCTGCATTGGCGGGCGCGCGGCTTGGCTGTAAGACGCTACTTATTACGCTGAAGATAGATAAAATCGGTTTTATGTCCTGCAATCCCGCGATAGGCGGTGTCGGCAAAGGGCAGCTTGTCAAAGAGATAGACGCTTTAGGCGGAGAAATGGCAAAAGCCATCGATGCCACGCTTATACAATTCCGCATGTTAAATGCGTCTAAAGGTTATGCGGCAAGGTCTTCACGCGCCCAGGCAGACCGCAAAAGATACAATGTATATATGCGGGATACCGTCCTTTCCGAAGATGGATTGAGCGTTTTAGAGGATGAGGCGATAGGTATTCATGCCGAAAATGGAATTGCCAAAGGCGTAAAGACAAAAAGGCATGGATTGATATCTTCTAAAGCAGTCGTTTTGACGCCGGGCACATTTACAAATGGCGTAATACACATGGGGCAGGAGCATTTTCAGGGTGGCAGGATGGGGGAGAACGCATCTTTCGAATTATCCAAAGCGCTCTCGAATCTCGGCTTCAAGATGATGAGGTTAAGCACGTGCACTACGCCGCGCCTGGACGGGAAAACAATAGATTTTTCAAAACTGAACGCCCAGGAAGGCGATAGAGAGATTATCCCGTTTTCATTCTGGACGGAAAAAATCGAAATATCACAAAAACCGTGTTTCCTGGCGCGCACCAACAGCCGCACCCACGATATAATAAAAAAGAACCTGAAGTCCTCGATATTCTATTCGGGAAAAATACATTCGGGAGGCGTCAGGTATTGCCCTTCCATAGAAGATAAGATTGTAAGATTCCGGGATAAGAGCTCTCATATACTTTTTATCGAGCCGGAAGGAATTGATACCGACGAGTATTATGCAAACGGAATCTTTACGGCTTTCCCTCGCGATGTCCAGGAAGAAATTGTTCACAGCATACAGGGCCTCGAAAAAGCCGAGTTTACCAACCCCGGCTACGGTATAGAATACGACGTTGTTGACACAACCCAGCTTGAAGCCACGCTCGAAGTAAAGTTTATCAGAAATCTTTTTTTAGCGGGCCAGGTAAACGGGACAACGGGTTATGAAGAAGCCGCGGGCCTCGGGCTCATGGCGGGTATTAACGCGGCGAGAAAGGCAAAGAAAAAAGAACCTCTCATACTTGACAGGTCTCAGGCGTACATAGGCGTTTTAATAGACGACCTTGTTAGCAAAGGCACGAGCGAGCCGTACAGGATGTTTACATCCCGCGTTGAGTATAGATTGATTGTTCGGGAAGACAATGCTACTACGCGCTTGAGCAAGATAGGGCATTCTATCGGCCTTCTTTCCGGAGAAAAATTACTGGCACTTGAGAAAAAGAGAAAAAAAATCGAAGATATAAAGAAAAAGCTGGAATCGGCGCCGGCCCTCGCCAAATTATTGAAAAGGCCGGGTATCAGCTTTGAAGATATAATGCAAATTGCCGGCTGGAAGGACGAAATTTCCTATTATGTGAAAACACAGGTCGAGGTCGACATAAAATACGAAGGTTATATCAGAAGAGAACTATCCTACGTGGACAAATTTAAAAAAATCGAAAGAATACATATACCGGAAAATTTTGATTATTCCGGCATATCCGGGCTTTCAAACGAGATAAAGGAGAAATTGTCGAGATTCAGGCCGAAATCCCTGGGACAGGCCTCAAGAATATCCGGCGTAACGCCGGTTGCAATATCGCTGCTTATGGTGAAGCTTCACCGGTAAAAGGTTATAAAATTATGCAGAAAAAAGTCTGTGTATTCGGTAGTTATAAAGATTTAGGTAAAAAAGAAAAAGAGAATATCATTAAGCTGGGCAGGCTTCTTGCCGAAAAAGGGTTTGAAGTCGTATCCGGCGGCTTCGGCGGAACAATGGAAGATGTATCAAAAGGCGCGAAAGAAGCAGGCGGAAAGACGATAGGTGTTACCTATTACAAATGGGGAAACTTCTCTCGGGCAAAGTCGGGTGATGGGCCTTATAAAAAGCCAAATAAATATATCGATAAAGAGATAAGAACAAAAGATATTTTTGAAAGAATAGACGCGATGATGAAAAATTCCGACGCCTTTGTTGTCCTGCCGGGAGGGACGGGCACGCTTCTTGAGCTGGCGGCGTGTCTCGAGCACATCAATAAGGGCCTGATGAAGCCCAAACCCATAATAGCGCTCGGCAACTTCTGGAAAGAAGCCCTTGAAAAACTCGCCAACGAGCCTGTCTTAAGCCAGGAAGCGCGCTCCGCGCGGAATGCCCTTTCCTGCCGCGATTTGGTTACGTTTGTCGGTACGGTCGAAGAAGCAGTAGCGAAGATTTTCCCGTAAAAAACGGGACCCCGCAATGCGGGGAACCCTTCTTTCGCTGCTTATTTCCGCTTGTAATTTAGCCCCACTTATGCTAAAATTTTCTCCTGCCGTTAATTGGTATAATTATATCCATAATACTTATATATGCCAAAGGGGAGACAGAAATGATAAAGATTAAAAGGGCGTTAATCAGCGTATCGGATAAGACCGGCATCGAGGATTTAGCGAAAACACTTGGCAAATTCGGCGTGGAAATCCTATCTACGGGCGGAACAGCCGAGAAAATAAAAAATTTAGGCATACGTGTTAAAGATGTCTCCCGGTATACCGGCTTTCCCGAGATGATGGATGGCCGGGTGAAAACGCTCCATCCGAAAATACACGGGGGCCTGCTTGCCTTAAGAGAAAATAAAGAACATATGCAAATTGCCAAAAAACACGGCATAGGCATGATAGATATGGTCGTCGTAAATCTTTACCCGTTTGAGAAGACGGTCGCAAAAACCGGCGTAACGCTTGAAGAGGCAATAGAAAACATAGATATAGGCGGGCCTTCCATGCTAAGGAGCGCGGCAAAAAATTATAAATCAGTAGCCGTGGTTACAAATCCCGCAAAATACCCCGCTATCATAAAAGAACTTAAAGAGAATAGCGGCTCGCTTTCCGAAGCAACCCTTAAAGAACTGTCTGTTGAGGTTTTCAGGCGCACGTCGGAATACGATAGCGCGATATATAGCTTTTTGTCGGGAAGCCGGCAGCTGAAGGAGGCGTTGAGTGAAATCGGCGGCAAACCGGGTGCCCGCAACCGGATGCCGGATAGTTTAAACCTGAATTTCAAAAAAGTACAAGACCTGCGATACGGCGAAAATCCACACCAGCAGGCAGTGTTTTATAAGGACCCGTCTTCCGCGGAATCCGGTATATGTAACGCCAGGCAGTTGCAGGGAAAAGAATTGTCGTTTAATAACATTTTAGATTTAAACGCAGCGCTTGAAATAGTTAAAGATTTTGACAGGCCTGCCGCAAGCGTCATAAAACATACAAATCCCTGCGGCGCGGCGGTAGCGGATACCTTATCCCGGGCTTACGTAGATGCCCTGGAGTGCGATAGATTAAGCGCTTTCGGAAGCATAGTAGGTTTTAATGGCCCGGTAGATAAAGGCCTTGCCGAAGTCGTGATGAAAGAAGCGGATTTTGTAGAATGTATCATAGCACCTTCTTTTGATAACGACGCGAAAGAAATTTTTTCAAGGAAAAAGAACTTGCGGCTCCTGGAAGTGCCCGGCTTTAAAAGGACAGGCGAAAAGGAGCTGGATTATAAAAAAATAATAGGCGGGCTTTTAGTGCAGGATATGGATTTAAAGCTTGCGCAAAGAAGCGAACTTAAAATACCGACAAGGAGAAAACCTTCGAAGAACGAAGTGGATTATCTTTTATTCGGGTGGAAGATAGTAAAACACGTAAAAAGTAATGCCATAGTATTGTGTAACGGAACAAAGACCGTCGGCATAGGCGCCGGACAGATGTCAAGGGTTGATTCGGTGATTATCGCCTGCCGGAAAGCGGGAAGAAAATCCAGGGGCTCTGTTATGGCAAGCGACGCATTTTTCCCCAAACCGGACGCGATAGCCCAGGCCCATCGGGCGGGAATAAAATCCATAATCCAGCCGGGCGGCTCAAGAGCCGACGAGGATATAATCAACGCCTGCAACAAATACGGCATTGCCATGGTATTTACCGGAACGAGGCACTTTAAACACTAAACGACGAATGGATAAAAGAGAAATAGTAAAAGCTATCGGGGCGATACTTAAAGCAGTCGGCGATAATCCGAAAAGAAAAGATCTTTTGGGCACCCCCGAGCGAGTCGCTGACATGTACGAAGAAATACTTAGCGGCATGAAACAAAACCCCGCTAAGGAACTTGAAGTCCTCTTATCGGAGGGGCATGACGAAGTCGTTCTTTTAAAAGATATCCCGTTATACAGTGTTTGCGTAGGGCGTAGAATGTGTGTGTATACAGAAAAAGGCGTAAAGTTTGCTGAGGATATAAAAGAAAAAGATAAGCTGCTGACTTTTGAAGGGGGACAAAAAGATATAGTGCATACAACAGTTGAGAAAGTGTTTAAACGAAAAGTTAAAGAAATATATGAGTTAGAAATAGGCAAAGAAATAAAGATTAAAATCACGGGAGAACACCCCTTATATGTTAGAAGAAAAGGATGGATAGAGGCAAGGGACTTAGTGGTCGGCGATGAAGTGTTAATATTGAAGGATAGAAAAGCCATAAAAAGTAGAAAAAAAACAATTACTCTGAAAAAAAATTCTAATTTAGGTTATTTTTTGGGAACATTAGCCAGTGATGGTTCAATATGGAGAAATCAAGTCCGATTAGAAGTCAATGATAGAAAATTTGCAGAAAATTTCGCTTTTTCAATAAAAGATTCTTTCGGTTTAAATGCCAAGGTTGAGAAAATATATAAACCGAGTGGATTTTTGAAAAAGACAATCAAACAACATCGTGTCAGAGTAGTTTCTGGTGAATTGGTCAGCGTTGTTAAAGATATTTTTGAGGGTGATAAAAAGACAAAAACTTTCACTATGCCAAAGATTGTACTTGAAGAAGAAAATATTTTAAGGGGTTTTTTACATGCCTATTTAACGGGCGATGGCCATATATATAAAGATAAGAATGGTAAATTCAAATACGCAAGAATTATTAGTAGTAACAAGATATTTTTGGAAGATTTAGCCAGGATATTACAGACTAAAATCAGCAAAGAAAGACGCGGTATCTGGACGATTAATGTGCCTACGCAATGGATTTATAATCTTAAGCGAAAAGGATGTTATAAACCGTTTGTCCCATCAAAAAAGGAATTTCAAATAACGCGATATACTTACAAAACAATTAATAATATCCAAAGAAAAACAGCAAATAAAAGATATATAGTATATAACTTTGTTTGTAGCCCTTATAAAACTTTTATAATAAATGGGGTATGGGTTCATAATTGTGAACATCACCTCTTGCCCTTTGTCGGTAAGGCCCACGTAGCATATATTCCACAAGGGAATCGGGTAACCGGTTTGAGTAAACTTGCAAGAGTCGTAGATATATTAGCCAAGCGGCTCCAGGTGCAGGAACGGCTTACCACTCAAATAGCCGATGTAATTATGAAAAAACTAAGACCCAAAGGCGTAATGGTAGTCATCGAGGCAGAACATCTCTGTTTATCAATGCGCGGGGTTAAAAAGCCCGGCGTCACAACAGTAACAAGCGCGGTAAGAGGCGTATTCAGGACTAATCCGAAAACAAGAGCCGAAACATTAGCGTTAATAAAGTGAAAAACAATGAAAATTATCACACAGATAGGTTCGTTACCATTAGAAGACGTAGATGAGGCCGTTCGTTACAGCCTGAAACACGACATTCCCTTTTTGCCCGAGCTTCCGAAAAGAGGGGATGCCATGCTGAACTATATTAAAGAGCCCGGGAATTTAAGTTGCCTGGAAAAATTTAAAAAACATAAATTCAAGACGGTAAAGATTCAATGCGTGGGGCCGGCGACCCTCCTCCTTAGCGGTTACAACCGGGATGAAGCCCTGAAACGAAGTTACGAGCACATATCCGCTATCATGGATGATTTGCAGGCCGAAGAAATTATACTTTTTTTGGATGAACCGGCATTAGGACAGTCAGGCGTCAATTATCAAGAATTGTGGGATGCGTTGTTTTCCAGCTTTAAGGTCATTCGCGGCGTGCATGTCTGCGGGGATATGGATTGGGATATAATGTTCGCCTCCGGTATCGAAATCATAAGCTTTGATGCCTCTAAATACGATATTACCAAATATCCTAAATACCGCGGCGGAAAAAGAATTTCCTGGGGCGTGGAAAAAAAAGAGGACGTCAAGGATTTTAAAGAGGGCGATTTATTGACACTGCCCTGCGGAATGGGTTCGCCCATGTATAAGGCCGGGGATTGCGAAAAAAACCTGCGGAAATTGCAAAATATCGCGAAAGAAGTTTTAAAAGGGATTGAGAAATGAAAAACATTTCTTTGCTTGAATGGGCCCGGCATTATTTGAAACATGGCGAGAGGCGCCTGACTACAGATTTGGAAATTGCCAGGCGCGCGCGATTAAAGCCCATTAAAGACATCGCAAAGAACATAGGCCTTAAAGAAAAAGAGCTCGAGCTTTACGGAAATTACAAGGCGAAAATATCGTTATCTGCTTTGGAACGCCTTAAGGAAAGAAAAGACGGAAAATATATTGATGTTACGGCTATAACGCCTACGCCATTGGGCGAAGGAAAGACCGTTACGACCATAGGCCTTGCCATGTCCTTGAACAGAATCGGCAAGCGGACAAGCGTTTGTATCCGCCAGCCGTCGCTTGGCCCGGTTTTCGGGATAAAGGGAGGCGCGGCCGGAGGGGGTTACTCGCAGGTAGTTCCGATGGAAGATTTTAACCTGCACCTTACAGGCGATGTCCACGCGGTAGGCCTGGCGCATAATCTCTGCGCGGCATTTTTGGACAATTCCATACTGAAGGGAAACCCGCTTGATATTGTTCCCTCCTCGATAAAGTGGCGCCGCGTAGTCGATGTATCGGACAGGTTTTTGCGCAATATAACTATAGGCCGTGGCGGGCCGCAGGACGGGTTTGAACGGCAGAGCGGTTTTGACATAACGGTGGCCAGCGAAGTAATGGCTATACTCGCCCTGACATCGGGGCTTAAGGATTTACGCAAGCGCATGGGCCGTATTCTGTTGGCGGTCACTAAAGACGGAAAACCCGTTACCGCCGAGGATATCAAGGTAGCGGGCGCGATGGCGGTTCTTTTAAAGGACGCGATTAAGCCAAACCTGCTTCAGACGCTTGAAAATACGCCCTGTTTTGTTCATGCGGGCCCGTTTGCCAATATAGCTCACGGTAACAGCTCTATCCTTGCCGACAGAATTGCCTTGAAACTTTCGCAGTATGTTGTTACCGAGTCGGGCTTCGGCGCTGACTGCGGGGCGGAAAAATTCTTTGATATAAAATGCAGGACAAGCGGGCTACGGCCCGACTGCGTGGTTATGGTCGCGACGGTTCGGGGCCTTAAAATGCATTCAGGTAGATTCACCGTTGTAGCGGGAAGGCCGCTTGACTCAAGGCTCCTGCAGGAAGACCTGGAAGCCCTGGAAAAAGGGTGTTCCAATTTAGAGAAACAGATAGAAAATCTAAAATTGTTCGGCATACCGGTGGTCGTGGCGGTGAACAAGTTCACTACCGATACTAAAAAGGAAATAGAGCTTGTTCGCAAGAAGGCCAGGCAAGCCGGCGCGGAAGACGCGGTCGTAAGCGATGTTTGGGCAAGGGGCTCGAAAGGCGGAGCAAAATTTGCCACGGCGGTCGTCCGTGCCGCGCGGAAAAAATCGAATTTTAAATTTCTCTACCCGTTAAGCTGGCCCATCAAGAAAAAAATCGAGACGATTGCCGAAAAGGTTTACGGGGCCGGAAAAGTTCGTTATGAAAATGCCGCGGAGAAATCCATAGCGCTATATACGAAGTTTGGTTACGATAAACTGCCGATATGCATGGCCAAGACGCATCTCTCGCTTTCGCATGACCCGAATCTTAAGGGACGCCCGCAGGGGTTTACGCTCCCTATAAGCGATGTTCGCGCTTCTGTCGGGGCTGGATTTTTGTACCCCTTGTGCGGCACGATGCGCACCATGCCGGGGCTTCCTACGCGCCCGGCAGGCGAAAAAGTGGATTTCGATAAGAACGACAATATAGTGGGATTGTTTTGAAATGTATAAGGATGTATTGAAGAAATATTTAGATGACCTTGCAAGTAAAAAACCCGCCCCGGGCGGGGGAAGCGCAAGCGCGTTAGTAGGCGCGGCAGGCGCGGCCCTGCTCGCCAAGGTAGCGAATTTTACGGTGGGAAAGGAAAAGTATAAAGGCGTTGAAAAAGAAATGGCCGGTATTTTAGAGCGCTCGGAAGCCCTCCGCGAGAATTTCAACAGGTTATGCTCCGAAGACGCGATGGCGTATAAGAAATTGTCCGGCGCTTTCAAATTATCCAAAGAGGATAAAAATCGCAAAAAGAAAATCCAGGAAGCGCTAAAAGAAGCCACGGGCGTGCCTTTTGAGATTTGTAAAGCCGTCCATGAAAGTATTAAAATGGCCCTCCCGGTGGCCGAGAAGGGAAATGTAAATCTCATAACCGACGCAGGTATTGCAAGCCTCATGCTAAAATGCGCTTTTCAATCGGGGCTTTTAAATATAGAAATAAATCTTAAAAGCATTACGGATAACGAATTTATCATGAATTTGAGAAAGGTTCTCGAGCCGATGGAGAAGGAAGTAGATGCCATAAACGAGGAAGTTACGGAAGCGGTCGAAACTCACCTGAAAGGGGAGGGTTAGGTAGAATGATAAGAAAAATAGGCGATATCCTGAAGGAAAAAGAACGGACTTATTCTTTTGAATTTTTTCCGCCAAAAACAGAAAAGGGAAGAAAAAAGCTTATCGAGGAGACCGCGAAAACCTACGCTGAACTCGGGCCCGACTGGTTTGCGGTGACTTACGGCGCCGGCGGTTCCACCAGACAAGCCACGATGGAAATTGTCGATGAATTGCAAAAACGCTACGACGTGCCGGTGATGCACCATTTCACGTGCGTCGGGCATAGCAAAGATGAGCTGAAAACCATAGTCGGAGAAATGAAAAAAAGAAACATCCGTAATATCCTTGCGCTTCGCGGCGACGCGCCCGAAGGCGAAAAGGAATGGCGCCCCGCCCCCGACGGGCTGGAGTATTGCTACCAGCTTATCGAGCTTATCCGCCGGGAGGGCGATTTCTTCAGCATAGGCGTTGCCGGTTTTCCCGAAGGGCATGTTGACTGCCCCGACAAGGAAACCGATTCGAAGTATCTTAAGATTAAGATAGACGCGGGCGGCGAATTCGTCATAACGCAGCTTTTTTTCGACAACAAGGACTATTTCGAATATTTAGAGAGAGCAAAAAAAATCGGGATAAATGTGCGCATCCTGCCCGGTATTTTGCCGATAACAAGTTACCAGAAACTGCTTAAATTCTGTGCGACTTGCGGGGCCACTATCCCGAAGCGCGTTCACGATATATTTAAACCCCTCGATGGCAATGATGAAGCCACTTATAAAACAGGCGTCGATTTCGCGGTCGAGCAATGCAACGATTTACTTAAAGGCGGCTCGCCCGGGCTTCATTTCTATTCGTTAAATAAGGTTGAGCCCACGCGGGAAATATTGAGCAGGATAAACCGTTAGGAGAAAATTATGAGCGCACAATTATTGGAAGGAAAGGCCATCGCCGCTAAAATCAAGGAAGGCCTAAAAAAAGAAATCGAGTCACTTAAACAAAAGCCGAAACTGGTAAGTATCCAGGTAGGCGAAAACTCCGCTTCGGAAGTTTACATAAAAGCACAAAAGAAAAATGCGGAGAACTTGGGCATAATCTATGAGTTGAAGACGCTGGAACTCGGCGTAATGCAGGATATTTTAATAGAAAAAATTAAAAGTTTAAACCGGGATAAGGGCATATCAGGCATAATCGTTCAACTCCCGTTACCTAAAGGAATAGACCATCGCGTTGTGATGAGCGCTATTTCGCCGGAAAAAGACGCCGAGGGCGTGCACCCGGAAAATTTAGGGCACGTGCTTTTGGGCGATCCGAAGCTTGCGCCTTGCACTGCCCGGGCAGCGATGGAGCTTATAGAATCTACGGGAACCGAATTCTACGGAAAAGAAGCGGTAATTGTCGGGCATTCCGAAATTGTGGGGAAGCCATTGAGCTTATTATTGTTAAATAAATTCGTTACCACTACTGTCTGCCATATAGCTACAGGTGAAAGAGGCGTTTTACCCGAGCACATAAAGAGGGCAGAGATATTAGTAGTCGCGGTAGGCAAGGCAGAGATAGTTAAAGGCGAATGGATTAAAGAGGGCGCTATAGTCATAGACGTAGGAATCAACCGCGCAGGCGATAAGCTCGTGGGTGATGTGGAGTTTGAAAAGGCGAAGGAGCGAGCCGCTTTCATTACTCCCGTTCCCGGCGGCGTAGGGCCTCTAACGGTAACGATGCTGATGCGCAATGTAGTAAACGCGTTTAAGATGCAGCACAGGAGTTAGATGATGAATAAAAAACATATAAAACGTTCATATGACCCGGCAAGCCAGAAGATGATAAAGAAGGCCGAGGCCGAGGATATAAAGATTGTCTGGGATAGATATGACGCGATGCAGCCCCAGTGCGGCTTTGGCGAGCTTGGGATATGCTGCAAGATATGCAACATGGGGCCCTGCAGGATTGATCCTTTTGGCGAGGGGCCGCAGGAAGGCGTATGCGGCGCGACCAAAGATACGATAGCGGCGAGAAATCTGGCGCGGATGATTGCGGCAGGCACAGCCGCCCATTCCGACCACGGACGCGATGTTGCCAATACCTTAATCATGGCCGCCAAAGGCGAAAGCCACGATTATGCTTTAAAATCCACCGATAAATTAAAAAAAGTAGCCGGGGTATATGGCATTGATACCTCCGGCAAAAGTGTTGAGAAAATAGGCGAGGAGTTGGGCGAGAAGTGCCTGGCCGAGTTCGGGCAGCAGCGCGGAAATTTAAGATTTATTTCTCTTGCCCCGAAAAAACGGCAACAGCTTTGGGAAAAAATAGGAATCACGCCAAGAAGCATAGACAGGGAAGTCGTGGAGCTGATGCACAGGACTAACATGGGCGTGGATAATGATTATAAAAACATAATCAAACAGGGAATGAGAACCAGCCTCGCAGACGGCTGGGGCGGCTCGATGATTGCTACCGAGCTGCAGGATATTTTGCTTGGCGCGCCCGAACCCGTTCGGGCAACCGTTAATTTGGGCGTATTAAAAGAAGACCAGGTAAATATTGTGGTTCACGGCCACGAGCCCACGCTTTCCGATGTAGTCCGGGAAGCCGCCAAGGACCTCGAGCTCCTGGCGTTAGCCAAAAAATACGGGGCAAATGGAATTAATCTTGCGGGGATGTGCTGCACGGCGAATGAAATACTTATGAGGCACGGTATTCCCTCGGCAGGCAATTTCCTGCAACAGGAATTGGCAATTCTGACGGGAGCAGTGGAACTTATGATGGTTGACGTGCAGTGCATAATGCCTGCCCTTTCAAACATCGCAAATTGTTTTCATACAAAGCTTGTTACCACTTCGCCAAAATGTAAATTCCCGGGAGTAGAGCATATCGAGTTTAAGGAAGAAAAAGCCCTGGAAATCGCCAAGAACATTATAAGGCTCGGGGTGGAAAACTATAAAAACAGGGCCAAAAAGAAAATAGATATTCCTAAAGAGGTAAAGGGGCTTATCGCCGGCTTTACGACCGAAAACGCTTTCCGGTTTTTAGGAGGCAAATACCGTTCTACTTACAGGCCGCTTAATGACGCGATAATTTCCGGCCGGCTAAGAGGCGCCGCCGGCGTAGTCGGTTGCAACAATCCCAATATCAGGCAGGATTGGGCGCATGTTTCCATGGTGAAGGAGCTCATAAAGAACGATGTCCTGGTTGTGCAAACCGGGTGCTCTGCGATAGCCTGCGCCAAAGAAGGGTTACTTACTCCGGAAAGCGCGTTTGAGTTCGCCGGTCCCGGATTGAGGGAGGTTTGCGAGGCAGTTGGCATACCGCCTGTTTTGCATGTTGGCTCGTGCGTGGATAATTCCAGGATTTTAATCATTCTTTCGGAAATGGTTAAGGAAGGCGGCTTGGGAGAGGACTTAAGCGATTTACCGGTTGCCGGCGCCGCTCCGGAATGGATGAGCGAGAAAGCGGTTGCCATCGGATTTTATGTCGTGGCAAGCGGCGTATTTACCGTTTTCGGAACGCCGCACCCGGTTTTAGGCAGCGAAAACCTCACAAAATATATTACACATGAACTCGGGGACATCGTGGGCGGCAAGTTTGCCTTTGAAGCCGACCCGATTAAGGCGGCGCATATGATGATCAGGCATATTGACTTGAAGAGAAAGGCATTGAAGCTCGGGCCGATGATGCACCAGAAGAAAATACATTAAAAAATGAAAATAAAAGTAAAAAAACCCGACGTCAAGATATATTGCGATATTACAAAATGCGTCGGTTGCCACTCATGCGAGATTGCCTGCGCGGTCGAGCATTCCAAGTCAAAAAATATTTTTTCGGCCGTTAAAGAGAAGCCATTCCCGAAAAAGAGGGTGAAGGCAGAACATATAAACGGCAAAATTATATCGCTTCACTGCCAGCATTGCGAAGACGCGCCGTGCGTAAAAGCGTGCATGAGCGGGGCGTTATCTAAAGATGAAAAAACAAAAGGCACGTTGCTTGATAAAGATAAGTGCGTCGGGTGCTGGATGTGCGTCATGACCTGCCCGTTTGGCGCGATAGTAAGAGATATCGAGAATCACGTAGCAGTTAAATGCGACCTGTGCCCGGACAGGGATGATTATGCCTGCGTTGTAGCATGCCCGACAGGGGCATTGTTCGCGGGGACAAAAGAAGAGTTTGAGAAGAAGATAAAAGGCCGGAAAAAGTGAATTACGTAATAATAGGCGGCAGCGCCGCCGGCGTTACCGCTTGCGAGACGATACGAAAACACAATAAGAAGTCATCCATAACGCTAATTTCGGACGAGAAATTTCCTCTTTATTCGCGATGCCTTTTGACATATCTTATAGCGGGGACTATCGGCGAGGATAAGCTTTGCTTCAAAGACAAAAATTTTTATAAAGAAAATGATATAAAAACTTATCTCGGCAAAAAGGCCGTTTCCGTGGACCGGAAGGAAAGAAGAGTTTCCTTGGAGGGCGGGACAAAAATTTCCTATGATAAGCTTCTGATTGCAACGGGCGCTACGCCGAAATCGGTTGACGTTCCGGGCGTTGACAAAAAGGGAGTCCTTACGGTTAGGAAGATAGACGACGCTCGTGCTATAATGAATATGCTGGATAACGTAAAAGAGATTGCGGTTTTAGGGGGCGGGCTGATAGGGCTTAGAGACGCGTATGCTTTAAGGCAGAGAGATAAAAAAGTAACGGTTATCGTAAAAAGCCCGCAAGTCCTGTCGCAGATGGTGGATATGGATGCCGCGCGGGTTATCGCTTCTGTCTTGGAGAAAAACGGCATAAAAATTATGACAGGCGTTGCGGCGAAAGAGATTGCAGGCGATAAATCCGTTGAAAGTATTTTACTGGATAACGGCGAGCGCCTCGCCTGCCAGCTTGTTATTATAGGCAAAGGGGTAAAGCCGAATACAGAACTTGCTTCAAGCGCGGGACTAAAGGTTGAAGACGGAATCGTAGTCAACGAATTTTTACAGACATCCGATAAAAATATTTTTGCCGCGGGCGATGTTGCCGAAACTTACGATATCGCAAGGGAATCCGGAAGAATCAATGCCCTGTGGCCATGCGCGGTCGAGCAGGGCGGAATAGCCGCCTTAAATATGCTCGGCAAGAAAAAAACTTATGACGGCTCGCTATCCATGAATTCGGTTGATTTCTTCGGGTTGGCGTCTATTTCGATGGGGATTACCAAGCCGACCCTTCAACTGCGCTCAGGGTCGGTGGTGAGCGAAGTCGAACCACCCAAAGAAGAAAAGAAATATGAGATAATTTCCAGGACAGGAGAAAATTTATACAAAAAATTCGTCTTGAAGGATAACAAAATCGTCGGGATGGTTCTCGTAGGCGATATAAAGACGGCAGGGATAGTAAGCGCCCTTATAAAAAATAAGATTGATGTATCGAGCATAAAAGATATACTGCTTGACGACGATTTCAATTACGCGAAGATAATGCCACTCGTTAAAAAGTTCGGGGATAAGTTCGGACAGGAAGAATTTAACGATACGGTAATAACATATTGATGACTGCGAGATAGAAGTCGTACGCAAATGAATAAGAAAGAGGAGAGAATTTATACAGAAGAATAATAATCTAACCTGGTTAGAATTGCCGGGTTAGAATAATAATCTAACCTGGTTAGAATTGCCGGGTTAGAATTGACAGAAGGGGAGAATAAAAGATGTCCAAAATCGTAGCGAGTGCCGCCATAAGGGGCGCAAAGGCGCTGGTAGCAGAAGCCGAGAAGCTTGTCAACAAGGCAATCGAGGAAAAAGGCAAGGACCAAAAGATAGAATTTCCCGAAACAGCTTTTTTTCTTCCGATGGCAAATGCCCTTTTAGGCGCAGAGGTAAAGACATTAAACGAAACCTTACCCGTGCTCAAAGAGGCGAAATCGCTTTTGCACGACGAACCCAGCGAAAAACTCTGGCTCCCTTACCTGGGAGACGCCCTTGATTCGGGTATCGCCGCCCTTTTAGCGGAAGAAATTATCTGCGCTATACGCTATCTCAACGGCAAAGAGCCTCAAGCAGGCTGTAACGGCTTTTTCACGGATACAATACTTCGCACCCTCGGCATACAGCTTGTTGACGGGAGGATGCCCGGTTTCGCGGCGATATTGGGCGCGGCACCCGACAACAAGACAGCCGTAGAAATAGTAAGGGAATTCCAGAAAAGAAGCATAATGACCTTTGTCGGCTCAAGCTCGAACGGGAAAAGCATTATAGACCAGCTGAAAGAGGAAAAAGTAGAAATGGGCTGGGATACGTATATAGTTCCTTACGGAAGAGACACGGTATCTCTCATATATCCTTTACACTGGGCGATAAGGGGAGCGCTTACATTCGGCGGTATAAAAGCGGGAAAGGCGAAGGAATGTTTGTTATATTGCAAAGATAGGGTTTTTGCCTTCGGCCTTGCGCTCGGCCCATTGGATGACATTAAATACGCTACAGGCGCCGGCGCGATAAATATGGGATTTCCCGTTATCGCGGATACGGATATTCCCGAAATCAGGCCTACGGGTATTTGCAACTATGAGCACCTTGTAAAAGAATTTGATTATAAAAGGATTGTCCAGAAGTGCATTGAGGTAAGGGGTGTAAAGGTAAAGGTCTCCAAGATACCCGTACCCGTCGCTTATAGCCCTGCTTTCGAAGGCGAAAGGGTAAGGCGGGAGCATATGTATGTCCAGTTCGGAGGAAAATTCTCCTCCGCCTTTGAATTTGTCCGCTCAAAATCGCTTAACGAAATTGAGGACGGAAAGATTGAAATTGTCGGGCCGGAAATTGACGACATGAAAGAGGGTAGCGCTTTCCCTCTCGGCATATTGATAGAGGTTGCCGGAAGAAAAATGCAGCACGATTTTGAACCCATACTTGAAAGGCAGCTGCACGGCTTTTTAAACGAAGCGATGGGAATCTTTCATATGGGGCAGAGAAATATGTGCTGGATACGGATTTCAAAGGAAGCGCATAAAAAGGGCTTTAAGCTAAAGCATTTCGGGACAATTATTCATGCCAGGTTCCACGATACATACGGAAAGATTGTGGATAAGGTACAGATTACGATATTTACGAACAAGGCCGATGTGGATAAAATTGTGCCGGAGGCAGTAAAGGTCTACGAAGAACGCGACGCACGGCTTGCCGGCATGACTGACGAAAGCGTGGATACGTTTTATAGTTGCACGCTTTGCGTCCCAAAAGGCGAACTCGTAGTTCTTGCTGATGGGTCTTTTGACAAGATAGACAATGTTATCGAGACTGTAGCGGATAAGCGCGATCTCGAGGTATTATCTTTCAAAAATCCTCATATGGTAAAAAGGCCTGTTGGCGAGCTTTTTATGCATCCCGCTCCCAAAAAATTAGCACATATAAAGACCACAAACAATAATTTAATTAGATTGACCACAAACCATAAAGTTTTGGTAGATAGGCGGGAAGGTTTAGTCTGGGTTGAGGCGCGCACATTAAAAAAAGGCGATAGGCTTTTATCTACAAACACGATTGCCTTAAGGAAGGAAGAAAATGACCCAATTTATTTAATAGATCTATTGCCCGATGACGTAAAAGTTTTTGATAATAATTTTTTGCGAAAGCTGAAGAAAGCTATATTGGAAAAATATGGCAAACTTGCTAATGCGGCAAAGGAATTAGGGGCCGAATATCGTAAATTCTATTATGCTTTCTATCTTCCCGAAATTACTACGTATCGACAAGGTTTTTATCGCTTGACTATCAGTGAAATTAAGGCTGTTTGCGAAAAAATCGGATGGGATTGGAAAACAATCAAATGCGAAATTACCAAGTTCGGAATACCGAGAGCAAGGGGGTGCGAACTTAAAAAGCAAGTCCTGGATGAAGATATAATGTATCTCGCTGGCTTAATAGCCTCTGATGGTTGCGTAAAGCACAGGGGGAAGGGCACCAGCGTTCAATTTACCAACACGGAAGAAGCGCTTATTGATGGATTCAGCAGCATTACGAAATCTCTTTTTGGAATATCGCCAAAGACGTATAAGCATAATCCGCATAAGTCATTTTCAAAGGGTCTTGCTATCACAGGAAAAAAGCCGGTTTTTGTTTCGTTCATTAACAATCCTTTGATTGGCAAGATGATGATGGCATTAGGAATAGGACACAAGAGGAAAAAAGGCGATAAAAGCGAAAGCTGGACCGGCGAGAAAATTTCCAAGTTGTCTCCCAAGTTGATAAGCGCTTTCATAAGGGGCCTTTTTGACGGGGATGGACACGTAACCAACTCTCATATCGTCATTAGTACGGGGACTTATAAGGGAGCCCAACATATATTTTTACTCCTTAAGAAGTTGGGAATTTCCACATATATTAGTAAAGGGACACGTGGCTATGGGGTTGGAACGAGGAGTTTTGGTGATTACATTCATTTCCGGGAAATTATTTCTTCAAATCATCCCAAAAAAAGAAAAAAGATGCACGAGGCCAGGCTTTCTTTTGATAAAAATCATGTGGTACGCACGGATAGCGTACCTTTCAAGTGCGGTATAATGTTAAAGGCATTGCTTAAAGAATGCAAGAAGATTGAAATTACAAAATTACCTATTGATTACAAAACCATCGAGGCTTGGATCAAGACAAAATGTCGGGCATCAAAAGGCAAGCTAAAATTGTTGCTGGATAGCCTGAAAGACAAAGTAGATAAAACCAGTCATTTATATCAGGCATTATTAGAATGGACAGATGCCAAGATAACCTTTGAGAAGGTGAAAAGCGTAGAGAATGTGCCATACAACGAAAAAGGGGTCTATAACTTTAGCGTTCCGGGCACGCATAATTATTTAGTAAATGGAATCGTAGTTAAAAATTGCCAGTCATTTGCTCCAAACCACGTATGCATGGTGAAACCCGAACGTTCCGGGCTTTGCGGCGCTTATAGCTGGCTCGATGCAAAGGCCTGCTATGAATTAAATCCGACAGGGCCGAACCAGCCGGTTAAAAAAGGCGAAGCCATTGACGCCGCTCGCGGTGAGTGGAAAGGCGTGAACGACTTTATTCACCAGAAATCCAACAAAACCTTAGAGAGATTTCATGGCTATTCCATTATGACGTGGCCGGAAACCAGTTGCGGGTGTTTCGAATGTATAATCGCGATTTTGCCCGAGGCGAACGGATTTATGGTTGTTAATAGGGAATACTCCGGCTTTACTCCTGCCGGGATGAAATTTTCTACCCTTGCCGGCTCTGTCGGCGGCGGCAATCAAACACCGGGATTTATGGGCGTGGGAAGGCTCTATATTATAAGTAAAAAGTTTATATCCGCGGACGGCGGGATAAAAAGGCTTGTGTGGATGCCGAAGGAATTAAAGGAAGCGCTCGGAGATAAATTAAAGAAAAGGTGCGAGGAAGAAGGGGTGCCGGATTTATTAGATAAGGTTGCGGACGAGACTGTTGCGACCGAAGCGGAACCGCTTGTAAAATTTTTACAGGAAAAGAAACACCCGGCTCTTACCATGCCACCGTTAATGTAAGGTGTAATTATGGCTTTATCAGGACTCGAGATATATAAACTGTTACCTAAAACAAACTGCAAGAAATGCGGGTTTCCGACGTGCCTTGCCTTCGCCATGCAGCTTGCCGCGAAAAAGGTATCGCTGGATAAGTGCCCCGATGTTACCGAGGACGCCAAAAGGGCGCTCGAGAGCGCCGCGCAGCCGCCTATAAAACTTATCACTATCGGCAAAGGCGATGAAAAACTTGAAATAGGAAATGAGACCGTGCTTTTCAGGCATGAAGAGAAATTCTATCATCCTACGGGAATCGGGTTTTTACTGGAAGATACGTCATCCGAGCAGGATTTACGAAAAGCCCTCGAAGAGATAAAAAAACTGGACTTTGAAAGAGTCGGTCAGAGAATCAAGGCAAATATCATTGCGTTATCGTGCAAAAGCAAAGATGCCTCAAAGTTTGAAGCCGCCTTGAAAGTTATTTTGCAGGGCACTAATTTACCGGTTGCCCTGATGAGCGATGAACCGCCTATAATGGAAAAGGCCCTTGAGATTTCAAAAGATAAAAATCCACTTATATACAGAGCCACAAGCGCCAATTTTAAAGAGATGGCAAAACTCTCGAAGGCCTTTAAGGCGCCTTTGGTGGCAAGCGCGCCGACGTTGGAAGAACTGGAAGGTTTGGTCAAGAACTTAAACGCCGAAGGGGTGCAGGATATAGTTTTAGATACCGGGGAAAAGGGTATCGCCGAAAAACTGTGGGATTTTACGCAGATACGCCGTCTTGCCCTGAAAAAGGCATTCAGGCCGTTCGGTTACCCGGTTATCGCTTTTACAAAAAGCGAAGAACCGTTTCAGGAAACAGCCGAGGCCTCGACGTACGTTGCCAAATACGCCGGTATCGTCGTATTAAAAAATAGAAACCCGTGGAGCACTCTGCCGATTTTGACGTTGAGGCAAAACATATATACCGACCCGCAGAAACCCCTTCAGGTTGAGGCGAAAATCTATGAGATAGGGAAGGTATCGGATAAGTCGCCTGTTTTAGTCACGACAAATTTTTCGCTTACGTATTATACGGTTGAGGCAGAAGTGGAATCGAGCAAGGTGCCTTCTTATATAGTGTCCTGTGATTCCGAGGGCATGTCCGTTCTTACGGCATGGGCCGCCGAGAAATTTACGGCGGAAACCATCACGAAAACGCTGAAGAGACTCGGCGTAAAGGATAAGGTAAGCCACAAGGAAGTAGTTATCCCCGGCTATGTTGCCGTTTTAAGCGGAAAACTCGAAGAGGAATCGGGCTGGAAGGTTACCGTGGGGCCGAGAGAGGCCTCGGGGATACCGTCTTTTTTAAAGAATTTGGGTAAATAATGGAAAAATTTAAAGTTGTTTTTAAACCTGCGGGGAAATCCGTTGAAGTGAAGAAGGGCGCCGGGCTTCTTTCGGCTGCCGTCTCCTGCGGCGTATATATAAATTCCAGCTGCGGCGGGGAAGGCGTGTGCGGAAGGTGCAAGGTAATAATTAAAAAGGGTAAATTCAGAACCGAGCCCACCGGAAGAATCTCTTACAAGGAAAGAAAGAAGGGCTATGTCCTGGCCTGCCTCACCACTGTTGAGGACAACCTGGAGGTTTTTGTCCCCAGAGAATCGCGGCTTGACCTTAGCAAGATTAAAAAAGGAGAAGCGCGGCTTCACCGCCTCAAGGGCATTTATTCGGAGACGGTAGAGGTTGACAGGGGAAAACCTATCATAAGCGAAGAGGTATTTAAGCATAGCCCGATAGCGACAAAGGTTTATCTTGAACTCCCGCCTCCGACGCTCGAAGATACCGTAAGCGACTACGAGAGGCTGACAAGGGACATAAAGAAAAAATACGACGTACCTATAATGCAAACGGGTTTAAGGAATATACGAAAACTGGGCAGCGTTCTTCGGCACAGCGATTGGAAGGTAACGGTGACGTTGGGCAAGAGAAACGAGACGACGGAACTCGTAATCATAGAACCGGGAGATTCTTCCGGAGAAAATTACGGAATCGCTTTTGATATCGGCACAACGACGGTGACGGGGCAGCTTATAAACCTGAACACGAAAGAAATTCTCGGAACGAAAGCGACTTATAACAAGCAGATAGCTTTCGGAGACGACGTGATTACCAGAATCGTATTTGCGAGAGAAGAAAGCGGGCTCGAGAGATTGCATCACGCGGTTATAGATAACATGAATTCAATTATCCAGGAACTCACAGAGGAACATAATATACCGTTGGACCAGGTTACAGGCATCATGTGCGCCGGAAATACAACGATGATACATCTTTTGTTAAGGGTGGATCCGACACATATAAGGAGAGAGCCGTATGTCTCGACCGCGAATTTTGTTCCGGTCGTAAGGTCGGCCGAAGCGGGTATAAAGGTTCACCCGAGGGCGCTCCTGGCATGCATTCCGGGGGTCAGCACTTACGTCGGGGGCGATATAGTAGCGGGGTCTGTGGCCTGCGGTATAAATAATGAAAAACGCCTTACGCTTTTAATAGATGTCGGCACAAACGGAGAAATAGTTCTCGGAAATAAAGAATGGATGGCATGCTGTTCGGCCAGCGCAGGCCCTGCCTTTGAGGGTAGCGGTGTCTCCTGCGGCATGAGGGCTGTCAAAGGCGCGATAGAAAAAGTCGAAATCAACGGCAGATTAGAACCAAAGATAAAGACAATAGACGGCGGCAAGCCAATGGGGATATGCGGTTCGGGATACATAGACCTTATTTCAGAGATGTTCAAAAGGGGCATAGTAAACAGGGACGGGAAGATAAATCAGGATTTGAAGAATAAGAGAATTAGAAAAAGCGAGCGCGAGCTTGAATATGTGGTAGTTTTTAAGAATAAGGCTCGTAGCAACTATGACATAGTCATCAAAGAATCCGATATCGAAAATATAAAGCGCTCGAAAGGCGCGATTTTTTCGGCGGCCTCGATCCTGGCGAAGAAATTTGACCTGACGTTTGACGATATCGAGAGAATCTATATCGCGGGCGGTTTCGGGACATACATTAATATAGAAAATGCCGTTACCATCGGGCTTTTACCCGATGTGGATAGAAAAAAATTCAAATTTGTCGGTAACAGCTCGCTGATTGGCGCCCGGGAGATACTGCTTTCGTACGACACGATGAAAAAGGCCGAAGAGATTGCGAGAAAAATGACATATATAGAACTTAGCAAAGACCCGGCGTACATGGATGAGTATATGTCGAGTTTATTTTTTCCACACACGAACCTGGAAAAATTCCCGAGCGTAAAAAAGGCAAGATGAGTAACATAATAGCTATAGCAGGTAAGGGCGGAACGGGGAAAACGACCCTCGCGGCTTTGATTGTAAGGATACTTAAAGAGGAAAATTCGGGCTCTATTCTTGCTATTGACGCGGACCCCAACAGCAATCTCGGAGAGCTGTTGGGCGTAAAAGATATATCGACTATTGTAGAGATTATAGATGAGATTTCCGAAAATCCCGGCCAGGTCCCGCGGGGCATAACAAAAGACAGGTTTATAAACCTAAAGGTGCAGGAGTCGTTGAACGAAGAAGAAGGTTTTGACCTCTTGAGCATGGGGAGGCCGGAAGGTCCGGGGTGTTATTGCTTTGCCAACAATATGTTGAGGGAAGTCATAAAAAAACTTATGGATAATTATTCTCATGTCGTAATTGATAATGAGGCCGGCATGGAGCATCTTTCGAGAAGGCTCGTGCGTATTATAGACACGCTTTTCATAATAAGCGACACGACAGCCGTCGGGATAAGGTCCGCTTCGAGGATTTCCAAGCTCGCCGACGGATTGAATATAAAAATTAAAAACAGGTTCTTAATTTTGAATAAATCAAAAGGCAACCAGGATTTACTTAAAGCGGAAATAGATAAAACGGCATTAAATTTAAAAAAAGTTTTACCGCTGAACGAAGAGATTGAAGGCGCCAGCGTAAAAAGTAAGTCTATTTTTGAATTAAGTGATAAAAACCTTGTATTAAATTCGGTGAGGGATATATGGAAACATCAAAGCAGAACTGGACAGGGAAGATTAGCGTAGCCACAATCGGCGCTACCGATAAAGAAGGGGGAACGAGGTCCTCGCAGGTTACGGTCGGGGGCGAGACCACCCTCCCGTATCTATTTAAAGAAGGCGATATACCGAATGCGCCGGTTATAGCCATGGAGGTTTTGGACATCGAGCCCACTGATTGGCCGGACGCCTTGAAAAAACCGTTTGGGGATTCCTTGAAAGACCCTGTAAAGTGGGCGGTTAAATGCGTGGAAGAGTATAAGGCGCCTCTTATATCGGTTAAACTTATAGGAACGCATCCCGATTTCGGGAATAAATCTGCCGCGGATTCAGGCAAGCTTATCAAAGATATATTGCAGGCGGTTAAGGTCCCGCTTATAATCCTGGGCTCGGGCGATGACGAAAAGGACAACGTCGTTTTAGCCAAGGCAAGCGAGGTTTCAAAGGGCGAGAGGTGTTTGATAGGCGACGCTACCGAAAAAAATTATAAGACCCTCACGGCAAGCTGTTTGGCCGACGGCCACAATATAATAGGGGAATCCCCGATAGATATAAATATCGCGAAACAGGTGAATATCCTGATAAGTGAAATGGGATTTCCGTTAGACAGGATAGTGATTAACCCGACGATTGGCGCGTTGGGTTACGGGATGGAATACGCGTATTCCATAATGGAACGCGCCAGGAACGCGGCTTTAATCGGCGATAAGATGCTTGCCATGCCGTTTATCTGTTTAGTCGGCCAGGAGGCATGGCGCGCCAAAGAGGCAAAGGCCCCGTCTTCGGAACACCCTGAATGGGGCGATGAGTATTCGCGGGGCGTGTTGTGGGAGATAGAGACCGCTGTATCTGTGTTGGTGGCAGGCGCTGACATTCTTGTAATGCGGCACCCGAAAGCCATTGAGGAAGCGAAGAAGTATATCGATAATTTGATGCGGAGGTAACGGATGCTTGTAATAGGCGAACTTATAAACGGTATGTATAAAGCTGTCGGGAAGGCGATTAGCGAGAGGGACAAGGCCGTTATAGAAAAGATTGCGGGGGAACAGGTCGCGGCCGGCGCCGGCATGCTCGACGTGAATACGGGGCCGTATGAAAAAAATCCGAAAGATGCGATGAAGTGGCTCGTCGAAACGATTCAGGGCGCTTGTGACGTGCCCCTTTCCCTTGACAGCACAAAGGCCGATGTTATCGAAGAGGGCCTGAAGCTGGTAAAGAAAAAAGCGATGATAAATTCAACAAACGCCGACGACGAAAAATTAAATACAATTTTGCCCCTCGCGAAAAAATATAATACTTCATTGATAGCCCTTACGATGGACAAAAAAGGCATCCCGAGGGATAAGCACGAGAGGATGGAGCACGCCGTTAAAATAATAACGAAATGCCAGGAGGCGGGATTCGATTTAAACGATTTGTATTTAGACCCGATAATCCTTCCCGTGAATGTCGCGCAGGCGCAGGGCGCGGAAGTGCTGGAATCGATAAAGGAATTCAAGCTTTTATGTACCCCGGCGCCAAAGACAGTCGTCGGATTGAGTAACGCTTCTCAAGGAACAAAACAAAGGCCCTTGATAAACAGGGTATATCTCGTAATGGCAATTGCCAACGGCCTGACAGCCGCGATTATGGACCCTCTCGACAAAGACCTTATGGACGCGGCGATAACTGCGGAGCTTGTTCTGAACAAAAACATATATTGCGATTCATTTCTTAGCGCTTACAGGAAGAAATAATGGTTGTAACTAAAACTATAAAACTTAAATCAAAGGGCGATACGGACATAATTGATATAACCGCCGGCGTGAGCGGCCATGTGGAAAGTTCCGGGATAAAAAACGGTATAGTAACCGTCTTTGTGCCCGGCTCAACCGGGGGCCTCACTACAATCGAGTATGAGCCGGGATTAATCGAGGACATCCGGCAGTCGCTTGAGATAATTGCTCCAAG
The DNA here is from genome assembly GCA_020346285.1 of Candidatus Omnitrophota bacterium. Taxonomy (GTDB): domain Bacteria; phylum Omnitrophota; class Gorgyraeia; order JABMRN01; family RBG-13-46-9. Next base: position 507,141 of record CP070780.1, read on the forward strand.
GCAGGGGGAATATCATCATGATTTGAGATGGCACGACGGCAACGGTTTTTCGCATGTGCGGGCCGCGATGTTAGGGCCTTCATTGACCGTTCCTTTTTCCGATAAAAGATTGCGACTCGGGACCTGGCAGCAAATTGTTTTTATAGATTTTGATAACCGCTCCCGTTCGAGGGAACTGGTGTTGCAGATAATGGGGGAATAGATGAAACCGGTATTGCAGTTGGCGCTCGATTTTTTAAACCTCAGAAGAGCGCTTAAGGTAGCCGAAGAGGCCGTAAGAGGCGGCGTTGACTGGTTAGAGGCGGGGACGCCTTTGATAAAAAGCGAAGGCCTGGATGCGATAAGGGAGCTTAGAAAGAGATTTCCCAAGACGACGATTGTGGCCGACATGAAGACGATGGACGTCGGAAGAATAGAAACGGAAATGGCTGCCAAGGCAGGCGCGAATATAGTTTGCGTTTTAGCGGCTGCCTCCGACAGCACTATTACCGAATGCGTGGAAGCGGGTAGAAATTACGGCGCTAAGATAGAGGCCGATTTAATAGAGATTAAAGAAAGCGAGCTGGAAAAACGCGCAAAAGAGCTGGAGAAACTCGGCGTTGATTATATAGGAATACACGTAGCTATCGACGAGCAGATGCAGGGAAAGGACCCCTTTTCAAAATTGCGTAGGGTTGCGCAGCAAGTAGGTATTCCCGTAGCTTGCGCGGGCGGCATAAATTCCGAGACAGCTCACCGGGCAATAGAAGGGGGCGCGGAGATAGTAATAGTGGGCGGAGCGATAAATAAGGCCGAAGACCCCGCCTCGGCCGCGCGCCGGATAAAAAAAGTCATCGCTACGAGAAAGGCGATTAAGACCAGGCTCTTTAAAAGGGTTTCAATAACCGACGTCTATAAAGTTTTGAAGCGGGTTTCCACTCCCAACCTTTCCGACGCGATGCACAGGACAGGCGACCTGAAAGGAATTCATCCTGTTTCCCGGGGGCTAAAGATCGCGGGCCCGGCATTAACCGTGCGCACCTACCCCGGCGACTGGGCCAAGACAGTGGA
>CP070780.1:508290-557734 GCA_020346285.1 Candidatus Omnitrophota bacterium
GCCTGTAAACGAATAATAAATTATCGCTGTTTTCATTCTCCGCCTTTCTTTAACAATTGCTGCATTAACTCGTCTTCCTGTCTACGGTAATTATATTCTTTAATGGTTTCGAGCCCCTCTTGGGCGGTCCTCATAAGCGTTTTGAAAGATTCCCATTTATCATCCAAGGTATAAAAAAATAACCGGACCTTATAAGCATAGTGCCGCATTTTAGTCCGATGGGTAAAAACGAAACTTATAATTGCAGATATGATGATAATCGTTACGATTCGGCGGAAAATCCGGCGTAAGCGAACGCCGCTAACACGCTTATTGCAATACCTGCATAATACCGCTTCATCCTGTATTTCTTCGGCGCAATAAGGGCATTTTTTCATTTTTAGAACCTATCCAACCGTCTCCGGTAGCCTCAAAAGTTCTACACATTATATCACAGTTATTCCATATTTCCATATTTAATTTCGCTTAAAAAAGACCTTATGCCTTCCGTGAATTCTTCTTCCGAATCTAAAAAGCATGTATTGTGCGAACCCCTTATTTTAAGGAATTTCTTTGGCGGCTTCGCGGCATCAAATAATTTTTCTCCCAGGCGAAACGGCACAATCTCGTCATCTATGCTATGGATAATCAGTTTCGGGGATTTAATATTTTTTATTTTAGAAACGGAATCAAGCTTGCTTGATATTATAAAATGCGGGATAAGCGGGTAGTATATTTTAATCATATCTTTAATCGAGGTGAAGGTTTCTTCGGTAATCAGCGCCCCTACTTCGTTTTTTGCCGCAAGGTTAACAGCAACGGCTCCGCCTATAGATTCTCCGTAAAGAATAATATTATTTTCGGGGACTTTCCGCTTTTCGACGAGATATTTATAGGCGGCGTCTACGTCTTTGTATAATCCCGGCTCGGAAGGACTCCCTTCGCTTTTTCCGTAACCGCGATAATCAAAAATAAATACATTAAGCCCCAGCTTATAAAATAACGCTATTTTTTCTAACCTGTGGCTAATATTCCCGGCATTACCGTGGCAGAAGATAATTGTAAACCCTGCCTTATCATTGGAAATAAACCAGCTGTGCAATCGTATATTATCAGAAGTTTTGAAATAGACCTCTTCGTAAGGCAATCCTATTGCATCGGGGGCAATCTTAACCTCTTTCATGGGGAAATATATGCTATGCCTCTCGATAGATCTCACCCATATAACGAAAAGAACGCTAAAGACGACTAGCCAGAAAAAAAATTTCATTTTCTCTCTTTCCCGTAAGTATAATTTATGATCTTACTCTTGCTCAAATCCAGGTTAGGCACAATAATAATCGCTTTATCTTCGGATAAAAACTTAGACCTCCTTACGCCGATATCCAGGACTTTTACAATTTCTCCCGAAGGAATTTTAATTTTATCCCCTATCGTGAAAGGGGTATCGATCATGATAAGAAACCCCGCGATAATATTGGCGATCGTATCCTGGGCAGCCAGGGCAATGGCTAAAGAGCCGACGCCGAGCGCGGCAATTAAAGCGCTTATATTTACGCCATAAAGAGGCAGGATTATAAGAAGGGCGATTATCCAGATGATTACATTAAGGGTCCTTCGCAAAATAGGTATTAGCTTGTCATCGAGTTTTGTCCTGGTTTTAGCGGTGACGTTTTCTTTATACCAACCCAGGATCGCGCCTGTAATCATCTGAACGATAAGAGCTACGCATATGATAAAAATAGTCCCTATATATTTTTTCAGGCCCTGGTGAAGGCCGGGAGAAATCACCGGGACTATTTTTATTTTATAAAATATATAACTTCCTACGAATAATAAAAATATAATTAGCGACAGAAAAGATTTTTTCGCCACTTCCCAGCTAATCTTTTTGGAAACGCTTATCATGTGGCCCTCCTTATAATCATACAACCACGACAGGTTATTCTCAAGTTGCAAAAATTTCTCCAATATTATATCATATTTTCTTTTCAAATATAAATAAATATGATATACTAAATTTAAATTAAAATAAAATTAGAAAAAGGAAAGGAAAGTTTATGAAATTTAACGGAAAACTTTTGATTATCGGTTGCGGTTCTGTTTCTCAATGCGCCATTCCGCTTGTACTTAAGCTTATCGAAATGCCGCCTGATAAAATTACTATTATGGATTTTGTCGATAACCGTCCCCGCGTCAAAGACGCCCTGGATAAAGGGGTAAATTATGTCATTGACAGGATAACAATGCAAAATTTCGCGCGGCTTCTCCCAAAATATGTCGGCCCCGGCGACATGATTATTGACCTTGCCTGGAATATCGATTGTATCGCCATAGTTCAATGGTGCCGCATTAATCAGGTTTTATACGCGAACACTTCCATCGAAGAGTGGAATCCTTACCTCGATACCGAACGCAACAGCCCCACCAAATATACCCTGTATTCCAGGCATATGCAGCTTCGCAAAATGTTAGCTACATGGAAAGGCCCGAATAGCACCACAGCTATTGTTGACCACGGCGCTAATCCGGGGCTCGTGTCACACTTTACGAAATACGGCCTTATCGATATCGCTGAAAAGATTTTACAGGAAAAGCCGAATGACCCGAGAAAAAGCCAACTGGAAAAGTCGCTCAAGGATAAAAATTTTGCCAATCTTGCCCGGATTGAAGGCGTTAAGACCATTCACATAAGCGAGCGGGATACGCAAATTACCGATAAACCGAAAGAGGTAAATGAATTCGTCAACACATGGAGCATTGAGGGCTTTTTTGAAGAAGGCGTTGCCCCCGCAGAATTGGGCTGGGGAACGCACGAGCGTTATATTCCCCGAAACGCTTATTTTCATAAGGTCGGCCCTAAAAATCAGATTTGCCTGACTACGCTCGGCATGAAAACATGGGTACGTTCGTGGGTCCCCTGCGGTGAAATTACAGGGATGGTCGTCCGCCACGGAGAGGCATTCAGCATCTCGGACCGGCTTACGGTCTGGGAAAATGGAGAAGCGGTTTACAGGCCGACTGTCCATTATGCCTATTGCCCCTCTAACGCTGCTATCAATAGCTTGCATGAACTTGAGATGAGACAGTTCAAGCTGCAGGAAAAACAGAGAATAATGAGCGATGAAATCACAGACGGCCGTGATGAACTGGGTGTCCTTATTATGGGGCACGACTTTAAATCGTGGTGGTGCGGTAGCCTTCTTGATATCCACCAAGCGCGCCGGCTTGTTCCCCACCAGCAGGCAACCACTCTTCAGGTTGCAATCTCCGTAGTAGCGGCTGCCATATGGATGATTAAAAACCCGAAAAGAGGTTTCTTGCTGCCGGATGACATTGACCATGAGGAAATTCTCAAGGTATCCATACCTTATATAGAACCCTTTGTTTCAACACCGGTTGACTGGACGCCGTTAAAGAACCTGAATACAAAATTCACCAAATTCGATATCCCTAAACCAAAAGAAGAAGATGTCTGGCAATTTACGACATTTCTGGTTGACCACAGAGAAAGGTTAAATGCGTATGAGCGCTCAACTGGCCACCCTGCAGAAGCCGCTGAAGTCCAAATCTGAACTAAGCGGTATCGAAAATCTCATAAGAGCGATGCTGAAAAAGCATCGCACGCCCTTCATGCTAATCAAGCGCTGTGTCCTTGAGAAGCAATACAGGCGTTTTCGCAAATGCCTACCCGATGTCACCCCCTATTATGCCGTGAAAGCCAATGCGCATCCCGGTATCATTAAAACATTCGTTGAGCTCGGTGCCGGCTTTGACGTAGCCAGTGCTACCGAGATGAAACAGGTCCTTTCTCTCGGCGCAATGCCATCCAAGATTATTTTCGCTCACACTATCAAGTCTCCCGAAGATATTATATTTGCCCGGAGGCGCAGGGTCAGGCTTATGACCTTTGATAACGAAACGGAGCTTTACAAGCTTGCCAAGTACTATCCCGGCGCGCATGTGCTTGTTCGGATTAAAGTAGCAAATGATGGAAGCGTAGTAGAGCTTTCGCTTAAATTCGGCGCGGACCCGGATCAGGCATTCTTTCTCTTGCGCAAGGCAAAAGCGCTGGGGTTGGTGCCTATGGGTATCAGCTTTCACGTGGGCTCTCAATCCACCAATGTCGAAAGCTATCTTCAGGCCCTTGAAATTTCAGCCGATATTTTTGAAGAAGCAAAAGAAGGCGGATTGCCCTTAAAGATCCTGGATATCGGCGGGGGTTTTCCGATTCAGCATTTTGATAATGAAATAGGCATAAATTTCGAAAGAATGGCCTGCCAGATAAAGAAAGAGACAAGGCGCCTTTTCGATAAAAACGTCAAATTCATGGCCGAACCCGGTCGCTTTCTCGTAGGGCCGGCCGGGATCCTGGTTACACAGGTCATAGGAAGGACTTTCCGCAATAACAAAAATTATTATTACCTTAATGACGGTATTTACGGTGATTTTTCAGGCATGATATTCGACCACTGTAGATACGAGTTTAAGACACTAAGGCGGGGCCAGAAATTCCTAAGCGCCATTGCGGGCCCTACCTGCGATTCTTTCGATACCCTTTCGGAGAGTTCCGAGATAGCCGAACTTTATGTAGGGGATGTAGTTTATGTAAAAAATATCGGCGCTTATTCCTCGGTAAGCGCCACTATGGGCTTCAACGGTTTCCCACCAGCAAAAATTATTATGGTCTGACAATTAAAAAAGATAGCAAACCGCTGTCGAAAAAGCGGTTTCGTCAAAAAACCTTGCCTCTATATTAGCCCTTATTTTATCATTAAATAGATATAATTCCAAACCGGTTATAAGGCCGATATGGTATCGGGAATAACGCCTTTTTTTATCATGATTGTTGATATTATAGATAATCTCGCAATCCGAACCCTTTATGCCTGCATAAGTAGTCAAAAATTTAAAACTCTTTGAGACAAGACCCGATACCTGCCAGTCGTCCAGAATCGACTCATATTTATCATCGTCTATGCTGCGAACCTGGGGATGAACGCATATATGCTGCGCCCCTAATATAACACGAATTCCCCGCTTTTCGTCATCAAAGGCCTTAATTCTAAAACCGTATCCGCCGGCAAAACCTGCGTTGTAATCTATCTTCGGAAGATGCCCTCCGCCTTTCTGTATAACGGTGCCCACGCCTGCTTTACCGTCGAAAGATAACCAGTCATATATTCCCATAGAAACTGTATAAAAATGATTTCCCGACTTCAGATTTCCGTATGAGCGCTCGATGGACCTCCTAAGGATAACATTATATTCGTAACCGGCCTCCAAACTTCCTTTAGAAGGAAACCTTGTCCCGTTAGAAGGCGCTGCGTATAATTCTCCCTGGTACATGGAAGATGTAGCGACAGATAGAAGTAATATTATAACTAGTCTTTTTGGCAACATATTACCGTTAATTATACCAAAAAAATATAAATATTTCAAAATCCAATTATCTTGACTTTCAATATAGCGGTTGTTATAATTAAAAAAGATTCCCTCGGAAGCTACTATTTATCGCTTCCTCGGGATAAAATTTCTATCAAAATTTTACGGGGCGTAGCGCAGCTTGGCTAGCGCGTCTGGTTTGGGACCAGAAGGTCGTCAGTTCGAATCTGACCGCCCCGACCAAGAAATGGGCCCGTAGCTCAGCTGGATAGAGCATCGGTTTTCTAAACCGAGGGTCGCGTGTTCGAATCACGCCGGGCCTGCTCTTGTACTGATTTGGTCTCGGCGAAAAAAACGCAGAATTCTCATGGTGGTTATGGTGTAATGGCAGCACGAGAGATTGTGGTTCTCTTAGTACGGGTTCGAATCCCGTTAGCCACCCCTGCATTGAGTTGTTAGACAGTATTTATTTTCCATTCATTATCAACCCACAATCCGATTATCTTTATTTCAGGATAGTTGTTTCTAAAATATTTAATGGATTTTTCTATTTGTTGTTTCTGCATCTCTTCATCGCAAGGATTTCCTGCGCAATCATAATGCCCGGAAATAGCGATGAGTTTCGAACCGTGCCTATTTATTGATATTTTAATCCTTTCTATAATGGAATTGACGGATATTTTGTCTTTATTCTCAGCCAATATTTTGCATGGCCCCGGTTCAGTTATTGTGTCAACATAGCTTATGCTATATTTTTCTTTTAAATATTTTATGACGGGTTCCTGTATTCTCCCATCCATGCAATGAATTGATGTACAAAAAGTCATTTTTTTGGTTTCAATTCCTATTAATTTTATTAGCCTAATACAAAAATCAGCTGCCCGAGTCGCGCGAAGCGCGGGGAGAGTCAGCTGGATTGCTTTGTTATAGATTAATTACGTTTTCAATATCTTGTCAATTTGTTTCGCTGTAATAATTGTGAAAGAGTAAGCATTTATAGTTAAAATAGTATTATATTCGAAACATTTGAAATAGTGATTTTTCCCTTTAGTTTCTATATTCGGCAAAAGAGTCGACAAAATGATTTTTCTTAAAAAATCTTCGGTTTCACTATCTGAAAAATTGATAATGCCAAGATTTCTTTTTATTCTCAAAAATCCTAGAGAAGTATTTCTGAATTGATTTGCTATTAATCTTTTCAGTTCTATGTTCATTTTTCCTATAACAATTAATAAACGAAGCTCCGACTTTTGTATTATTTTCTCTATATTATGTACATAGAATAGCACATTTTTTAAGGAGATACGAGTAAAATTAAGAATTTTCCTGTTTAAGCGCTTTGCGTTAGAGACGTTGCGGTATACAGGCAGAGCTTGCGTTACTCGTTGAAAGTCCTGCAAAATTATGATATATTATTACTTTGGAGGAAGTTAACTCACCTTGAAGTAAGTTCGAACAAAAGAGTAAAGAATACCCCAGTTTTCTAAGTAAAATTATGTTAATACGCAAAATTATAATAACTTTACTCATATCTATACTGGCACTCGTTATAATCTCCTATGCCGGAAAACAATTTATTCTTGAGAGATTCAAGACCTATCTTATAGAAAAAGTAGAATCGTCCACCCCGAAAGGAATAACAATAAAAGATATAAGCTATATGCCCCTGAAAGGCATAGGCCTGGCGGGGGTTACTATTTATAAGGATAAATTCTATCAGGAAAAAGAGCTCTACATTCCGAATCTTTATATAAAATTTTCGTTCATAAAGTTTCTGGCAAACAGGACATTCTCTCCGACGATTATCTTAAGCGATCTTCAATTGAAAAATGCAACCTTGAACGGTTCTTTCGGATTTTCGATAAAATTATTTAAGAAAATAAAAACGGCCGAAGACACCCTTGAATCCATACAAAATATCTGGTTTAGCAATTTTGCCATAAAAAGCGGCGCCTTAAATGTAAGGAATATAAACGGGGTTATTTATATAAGTACCGCGTCTATAAAAACACCCGGCCTTCGTTTTGTATTGAATGGCAAGCCTTCTAATATTAATTTTACCGCGCGCATGAAGAAAGAGGGTGAAATTTATAAAATTCCCGAAATAAAAGGCAGTTTTCTGAATTTTCCGTTTGAACTTATGGGTGAATTCGAAAACACGGAGACCCCTATCCTTTCCCTGTACGGGAAATTGGATATTGACATAGAAGACATGATCCGTTTTGCCGAAGGCAGGGTTAGCAACTCCATCTATTTCAAGGTAAATTTAAAAGAGTTCTCTTCCTATGAATTAGGCGTAAAATCCAATGCTGACTATCTGAAAATACGGAATGTTAAATTTGATAAATTTTATATGGATGCCCGTATTAAAGACGGCGTACTCCACGTACCCACTCTCAATGCTTATCCCTATAACGGGATGCTTGTCTCATCAGCGCAGCTTGACACCAGTGACGGGCTGATGCCTTACCAGGTAAGCGGCAGATTGAGCGGAATAGACATTACAGCGCTTCTCGAGAATACCAAACTTGCAAATAAGGGCATAAGCGGACTTTTGTCTTCCGAATTCGCGATAAAAGGCAACGCGAAATCCGTAAATTCAATGCAAGGAGCCGGAAACATATTTATAAAGAACGCGAACCTGGGCCCTGCGCCCCTTTTAACCCCGCTTGTCGGAAATCTCTACGGATATTTCCAGAACCTTTTCCAGGGGCTTAAAAAAATCAATATAACGGGTGGCTCCTGCAATTTCCGCATTGCGGATAGAAGGGTTTCGACTAATAATCTTGTGCTCTGGGGCGAGATTGTCAGCATTCACGCGAGGGGTTATATAGATTTTGATAAAAACTTGAATTTTGAAATTGAAAACCGATTTCTCGAGCCGGAAGAAACCGGGCTTAGCGATTGGGAAAAAACTCTCCAGGATATGATAAGCAAATTCGGCAAGTTAATGAGCAGGGCCCGCCTCACCGGTACCCTTAATAAACCGAAGTGGAAATTCGAATATTTAGGCGGGGTAGAAAATATCTTTAAGGGAGAGCTGAAGGGGCAGCTGGAGAATATCCTCAAAGACATTTTTTGATAATAGATTTTGCTTTTTTTACGGCCTTTGCCCTGTGGCTGATTCTATTTTTGAATGATGACGAAAATTGCGCGAAGGTGCGGCTCTTTCCTTTCGGTATAAAGAGCGGGTCGTAACCGAAACCATTCTTTCCTTCCGGCTCAAATCCTATAGTTCCCTTGCATTCTCCCCGGCGCGTTCCTATTAAGTTACCCTCTTTGGCAATAGCCACAACCGAGACGAAAGTAGCGCCCCTTTTCTTTAAAGGAACATCTTTCATGAGCTTCAAAAGCTTGGCGTTATTTTCTTCATCCTTTGCTTTCGTATGGGCAAACCGCGAAGAACGGACGCCCGGTTTTCCGTCAAGGGCCTCAACCACGAGGCCTGAATCGTCAGCCAGGATTAATTCTTTAATATAGCGCGAAAATGTAAGGGCTTTTTTTACCGCGTTCTGCCTGAAGGTCCTGCCGTCCTCGACAACGTGCGGAAGATGCATTTTTAAGTCAGAGAGGTTCAATATTTTTATATTGAGGCCTTTCAGAAGTTTTATAAGTTCTTTTTTCTTTTTTTCATTTTTTGTGGCGATTACGAGTTTTCTCATATATCCAACTTCAATATCTTCTTCTGGATGTTGAAAATATTCTTCATGCCTTTTTTCGCGAGTTCAATCAAATTATTCATTTCGCTTATAGAAAATGGTTCGCCCTCCGCCGTGCCCTGGACCTCTATAAGCTTTCCCTTCCTTGTCATTATTATATTCATATCGACACTCGCCCGGGAATCCTCTTCATAAGTAAGGTCGAGTACCTGCTTTCCGTTTACAATGCCTGCGCTTATTGCGGCAGCATAATCCAGGAGCGGCAATCTATCAAAGGCATTTTCACTTCTTAGTTTTTTCAATGCCTGGGCTAAAGCAATGAAGCATCCCGTAATGCTCGCGCAACGCGTGCCGCCGTCGGCCTGCATAACATCGGCATCCATCCAGATTGTCCGCTCGCCCAACGCCTTTAAATCAACGACGGCCCGTAGTGACCGCCCTATAACGCGCTGAATTTCCTGGGTCCTTCCGCCTAACTTGCCTCTCTGCGCTTCCCGCATAACCCTCGTTTTACAGGAGCGCGGAAGCATGCCATACTCTGCCGTTACCCAGCCGGTCCCTTTGCCTCTCAAAAATATAGGAACCCCTTCTTCTACCGAGGCGGTGCACACTACTTTTGTGTTCCCTGCTTCAAAGAGGCAAGACCCTTCGGCAAATTTCATGAAGCCGGGCGTAATCTTTATCTTTCTTAAATCTCCGGTTTTTCTTGCGTCCGGCCTTTTCATTTATATACGCTCCTCCCATTCGAATCAATTCCAACAATTAACGGAAAATCTTTAACCTCTAATTTGTAAATTGCCTCCGGGCCTAATTTTTTGAACGCCAAAACGCCGGATGATTTTATCCTTTTAGCTAAATAGGCGCCTGCGCCGCCGATAGTCAGGAAATAGACGGCCTTTTGTTTTTTTATTAAATTTCTCACCCCGTTTAAGCGCCTCCCCTTCCCTATCATGGCGCCAAGGCCTTTATTCAGGAGAATAGGGGTAAATTCATCCATGCGGGAACTTGTTGTAGGGCCGCATGAACCAAAAAGGCCGTCCTGCCTCACTGGTGTGGGGCCTGAATAATATATTACGGCGTCTTTCAAATTAAAAGGTAATTTCTCTTTTCTTTTTATAAGCCCTGTCAATTTCTTATGAGCTTCATCCCTTGCGGTGTATATCGTACCCGATAGAAGAACCTCCTGGCCGCATTTCAGTTTCGTTCTTACCGGCTCTGTTAACGGTGTTTTTATCTTTTTCATATCATCCTACTTGCGCTTCGCGTAATGTGGCAACCCACATTCACCGCGACCGGTAACCCCGCGATATGCGTTGGGTATTCCAAAATATTAACGCCGAGGCATGTCGTCTTTCCGCCGAGCCCCATGGGGCCGATGCCGAGCTTATTTACCTCTTTCAATATAGAGCTTTCAAGTTTTCTCAAGTGTTTTTTCGCGTTTTGTCTATCGATAGGCGAAATAAGCCCTTTCTTCGCCAGATACGAGGCCTTATCAAACGTCCCGCCAAGGCCTATTCCAAGAATATATGGCGGGCACCCGTCAGGCCCCGCCTCTTTCACGGCCTCTAAAATGAAAGAGGTTATATCTTTTTCGCCCTGGGTCGGATTCAGCATTACGAGCTTGCTTTTATTTTCGCTTCCGAAACCTTTGGGCATAACGGTTATTTTCAATTTATCGCCTTTCACAATCTCGGTGTAAATTATAGAAGGCGTATTTGTACCCGTATTAACCCTTACAAGGGGGCTTGCTACAACGGATTTTCTTAAAGCCCCTTTTTTATACCCTTCTTCTACCCCGCTATCGATGCTCTTTCTTAAATCGCCGCCTACAAGTTTCACGTCCTGGCCAATTTGAAGATAAACGCATACAATGCCCGTATCCTGGCAGAGGGCCCGGGATTCTCTTCTGGCAATCCTGGCATTCTCAAGCAAAATTCCCAATATGCGCCGGGCTCTTTTATTCGTTTCTTTTTTTAGAGCTTTTACTATTGCCTTGTATATATCACGGCGTAAGCTGATATTGGCTTCGATGCAAAGTTCCGAAACAATATTTTTAATTTTATCTACGTTGATTTTTCTCATATCTAAAATACAACCTTTTTTGCCTTTATATTCCTTCTCAAAAATATATTAGCAAGCCTTATGAAATTTCCCGTGTCATCACTTACAAAAAACTTTGCGTATCCCATCCCGCGCTTGCCCGCCTTCGCCAGGGCATCGGCGAATAAATTTTTATTATCCAAAAGGCGCTTCGTATATTTAGCCGTCGCTATGGAAGAATCTATCAACGCCACATTTTTCCCGGCAATTCTTTGTATCGCCTTTTTTAAAAGCGGGTAATGGGTGCACCCTAAAATTAACGTGTCTATATCCCTGGCTAAAAGGGGCGCCAGATTTCTCCTGACAATCTCCAGGGTTATATCGCCGCTCAACCATCCATTCTCTACCAGGGGAACAAAGAGAGGGCAGCTTTCTTGAATAATAAAAGAATTTCTGCCGGTAGATTCTATCTCTTTTTTATATACATTGCTCGATATGGTTCTTTCCGTCCCGATTACGCCTATGCGGCCGGTTTTACTCGTTTTAAGCGCCTCCTCCACGCCCGGCTTTATCACGCCGATAATAGGAATAGAAAATTCCTTCTTTAGCGCTTCCAGGCTCAAGCTTGAAGCCGTGTTACACGCGACGATAATAAGCTTTACCTTAAAGCCCGATAAAAATTTTACTATCTCCTTCGAGAAACGCGTAACCGCCTCTTTGGACTTGTTGCCGTAAGGGACTCTTGCGGTATCGCCGAAATATATGATATTTTCATTTGGCAACAGGCGAAATACTTTATCTGCAACCGTTAACCCGCCAACCCCCGAATCAAATATACCTATCGGCCTTGTGTCCATTATCGCGACCAACCGTCAGTCCGCTCATATTCTTTTTTATATGCCAGTATAGAACAGGAAAGCAGGTCCGCAATTTTGCCCCTGAACGAGGTTCTTCTTAGTTTGGATTCTTCGCGCCTGTTAGTTAAAAATCCTACTTCGATAAGCACGGCCGGCATTATTGCCCCTTTTAAAACAACAAAACGCGCGCCTTTTACGCCCCTTTTCTTCATGTCCAGGTTATCTGCGGTCATATTGTATATATAATAGGCCAATTCTTTCGACTCCCTTCTATGCTCCGAAAGTAACAAATCCCATGCTGTCGGGTTTGCGGGCGGTGAAGCCTCGTCTTGACCGGCGATTTCTTCTTCGAAGTTAAGGGAGGCATTTTCAGCCGCAGCCAGCGCTCGGGCGTTATCGTTTGTTGCCTCGGAAAGATAATATACCTCAAATCCTCTGGCCCGCGAATATCTTGAAGCGTTGGCGTGTACACTGATAAAGAGGTCGGCATTTTTACCGTTGGCAAATGCCGTCCTTTTATAAAGTGAAACAGGCTTGTCTCTATCCCTTGTTAAATAGACCGTTAACCCCTGCTTTTCTAAATTTCTTTTTAATCTTTTAGAAATATCAAGAACTATATCTTTCTCTTTAGTTCCGTATTTACCTACGGCACCGATATTTTTCCCTCCGTGGCCGGGGTCTATTACTATAGTTTTTATCTGGTAGGTTTTTTTAGTGGGGGTAGGCCGTTTTAATCCGAATATATCCTCTGATACAAAAATAGCCGTCGTTACGGGAATATAAGCCACGCCCTCTTTGTATTCTATGGGATTGTCTAGTTTTACAGATTTATTATTTACCAGCGCCAGGTCCGAATCCGGCCTCAAGACAACCGAGGAGGCGTCTTTTTTAATCTCTATCCTCTGCGAAACCAAATCCCAGTCCCAATCCAGGTTATAGTAATCACAAAACCTTAAAATGGATATGTATCGGGCATTATTGAACGTTACGCTCTGGTTATAAAGGCCCCCATCCGGCACCCTGACAATCTCGCTGCGAAAACTACACCCGGAGAGCGCGAATACTATAGTTAACACTAAAATAATGCGTTTGTTCATCTATATTATCCGGAAATTATACTATAGCATAAGAACTCCGAATCCTCAAGAAATTTCAACGTCGCGAAGCGACACTTATGTAAAAAGGAAGGGATTACAAAAAGGAAGGGAAAATATTTCTCTTCCCTTTTGATATAGAAATAATTCCTATTAGGAGGGGGATGACAGGCCCGACGAAGTCGGGCCGCCAGAAGGGGGAACCTTAGGTTCCCCCTATGGAATTAAAAATCCCTCTCAATGAGAGGGATTTTTAATTGGTGGAGGTGGCGGAATTCGAATCCGCGTCCCCGGTTTTTAAGCTGCAAGTGTCTACATGTTTAGTTTACTTTTTATCTTTTTCTTTCTAACTCCGGTAAACGGGATTTTAGAAAGAAGCAGCTTTCATTAATTTTCACTTAAGGGCCGAAAGCTAACCCCTAAGCTACCCTGCTTAATCGAACTCCTATTAGTATCCCAGGATACTTACTAATGGAGCTGTTCCTGTAATTACAGGAACATGTAACGCATCCTCGGCCAAGATTGACTCAGCCTCGGCTACTGGATTGTAGTTTGCGTTTATTTTTTTGCCAGGTGTTTATAGAGGCCTCCTAGCAACCTCTACATGCTGCTTCTCAACCGAAAATCCGGGTCGAGACCTTTCACCCCCCTATTGTATATATTTGGTTTCGGCTTTCAAAAAATTACGCTTAGTGTCTCTTTTTACGCAATGCACGGTTTATCTCGCGCTGGGCAACTTTACGCTTCAGCGTTTCTCGTTTGTCATAGAACCTTTTGCCTTTTGCCAGGGCGATTTCAACCTTGGCCAACCCTCTTTTTAAATAAAGCTTAAGAGGAATTAAGGTTAAACCCTTCCCGGAAATTTTTCCAAAAAGATAATTTATTTGTTTCTTTTTGAGAAGGAGTTTTCGTGCCCTTTTAGGCTCTATTTCGTCACGGCGCGCAAATTCATAAGGACTTATGTGCAGGTTATACAGGAAAACCTCGCCCTTTCCGATCCTTGCAAAACTCTCTTTAAGGTTTGCCCGCCTTTTTCTTATAGATTTAATCTCGCTGCCTTTGAGCTCGATGCCCGCTTCAAAGGTTTCTAATATAAAATAGTCGCGTAGCGCTTGCCTATTAGTGGCGATAATGTTATTATGTTTTATTTTATCTCTTCCTGTCCGGTGGCTTTTTTCATGCCGATGCCGATTTCCTGTATTGCCCCTGCAACACCTTCCAACGGTTCCCCTACGCCGCCTTTCAGGCCTTCTCCGCCGGCTTCAAAGCCCTCTTCAGCGGTTCTTTGAGCGCCACCTTTGCCTGATAGTACCTGCGCAGTAGCTTCACCTGTTCCTTTTAGAATGCCGGCACTCCCTTCAATAGCGTCTCCAGTTCCGGTTGCAATACCTTCTGCCAGCTCTCCGGTCCCTTCTCCTACGCCTGTGACTACCTCTTTACTTGCGGCACAGGAGAGAAAAAGAGGAACGAGCGCGATAATAGCTAAAATTAATAATGCCTTTTTCATATACCCCTCCTTCTTACTTATACAATAATCATACTCCTATATCCTTATAATTTCAAGGTTTTTTGTGGTGAGAGTGCCGAAGGGGGGAGTCGAACCCCCAAGGGCATAAGCCCACGGCGCCCTGAACGCCGCGTGTTTGCCAGTTTCACCACTTCGGCAACAACTCAACAGTTAACCAGGTTAAACTAACCAGGTTAACTTCGTAGTGTATTTAATACGAAACGAGTTCGATTGAACGGGCTTTTATCTCGTCAACAAGGCCTTTATCACAAAGAGCGGCTCTTTCTTCTTCGCGATTCCACGGATGGCATCCTAATTCGGTTAAACCGTCTTTTAAATTAGAAATGGCGCGCAGTAAATCTTTCTTCCTTAATCTTAGAGCGCGGCTATGTCCCGCGAAATAATCATTATGTTTTATGCCCGGCACATCAAGCAGCCTCTCGGATAAGCCGCACATGGGCAATAACATAAGGCTACGAATTATGGCTAAAGGGTCCATAAGTTCCGTAAATATATTGATTTTTTCTTTCGGAAATCTCACATAATCTATGTTTTCCTCTTTCATTAATTTTATCACAATTTTCAGGATGCCCGGAACCATATGTATATGCTGGTGGCTATCAAGGTGCGTTATCGCAAAACCCTCTTTTTTGACTTTTAAAATCTGATTTTTAAACTCTGCATAAATTTCCTCTTTTTTTACAAGCCCGGCGAAGTACCTGATTAAAAACGGTATATAACTTTTGGAGAACCTGGCCGGGGTTAATGGCTTAAAAGGCCCTGTTAAAGCAAGATGGACGCCTATTTTATTTATATTATTTTTTCTGGCAAGTTTTACGGCATGCTCGAAAGAGTCCCCGACCACCAAAAGGCTCATATCCGTAACGGCGCCTCGGGTAAAACATTCTATAACGGCTTTATTCGCGTCTTCCGTTAATCCATAATCATCCGCGTTTATCACAAGCTTTTTTGACATTCCCTTTCACCCTGACTTTTCCCCCTCACCCCTGCCTGCCGGCAGGCCTGACTGCCGTCAGGCAGGCAGGCTTCCCTCTCCCCTTTGGGGAGAGGGAATTTATGTTTACTTATTAAACTTAAATCTCAACATATCCATCGCCGTCGCAAAGACCACAGCGGGCCTGGAGATATATGACTTACCCTCCTGGCGGTGCTTAAATATAACCGGACATTCTTTTATAATAAAGTTTCTTTTCAGCGCTTTTACGAATATTTCAACATCTATGAATGGACTATTCGAGCTTAGTTTCATATTCTCAAAAATTTTTCTTTTATATATCTTAAATCCCGAGTTTATGTCCTTGATATGCGTCTTAAATAAAAATTGGATAAGAAAATTATATACCTTAGACATAATTATGCGTTTTAAGTTTTCCCCTTTTTTAACCCTGCTGGAAGCGGTTACAATATCGCATCCATCCAGGATGGAAAGCGCTTCTTTGATGTCGCCTGAATCTATGGGTAAGTCGGAATCGGTATATATGATTATGTCTTTTTGAGCGCGATTTAATCCTCTTTTTAACGCGCCGCCGAATTTCGTGTTTTTCTTAAGGTGCTCAATCTTCACGCGGGAATCTTCTTCGGCTATTCTATCTATAATTCGGCCGGAATCATCGGTGGAGCCGTCATCGGCTATGATAATCTCGTAGTCACCGGTAAGGCCTTTTGCTATCTGGGTAAGCTTTTTTACCGTATTGGCAATGGCCCGGCTCTCATTATACATGGGTATAACAAAGGAGACGCTAGTAGGGGTCATTTATGCTCCTTAGCTTGAGAAATTTCTCGCCCGGCGATACTTTATTCGTAACGATAACTTTTTTCCCGATTTTATACATGACATAGGTGGGGTTATCGTATCCTTTTGTGCTGTCCGTGTAGAGCTGAATATGGTTTTTGTCCTTTACGACGCACCATACGCGTTGTTTTCTAAGCAAAAATTCTGTGATGATGTGGTGCCTGTGGACATCTAATACATCTTCCTTTTTCATGTAAAACGCGACACCCCTCCTGTAGCGGGTTTCCGCGCCGAGCTCTTCGCCGGGTTTTGCAAATTCGAGAAGTTTCTTTGATACGTGTTTACTCGATTCGTATTTTCCTATTTCGGGCAAAATAATATAGGATAACGGAAACATAAAGATCGCAAAGGACATCATGTAAAAAATAATACCTTTTGTATATTTTCTTTTCAAAAGCGCTGTCACAAAAAAGGCCATGGCGAGAACAAATGCTATCCCCGCTATAAACAAGGGGGTTATGGCAGCAGGGTATTTCTTGTTTGCGACAATGCATAATCCGATCAATCCGCCGATAGGTAACGCCAAAAATAGATACAAGGAAATATTCATGGCTTTTTCCTGCTTCCCGGTAAAGCCCTTATCCAAAAAAACGTCAAAAAGACGGCCCGTCAATAATGCGAGCGCCGGGTATAGCGGAAATATATAAGTAGGGAGCTTTGTCCTCGAAAATGAAAAAAATACAAATATAACAAGAAACCAGCTGATTAAAAAAATATTTGTTTTTTTAAGCTTTTCATTCTTCTCCCTAAAGGCCTGCCATATCCCGAGCGGCAGAAAAGCGGCCCAGGGAGAAAAGCCGCCGATGAGGATAGGAACGTAGTAATAAAAAACGTCTCCCAATCTATGCTCGGGTTTTAAAAAACGGACTATGTTGTGAAAACCAAAAAATACATCTATAAATTCTTTGCCGTGCACCTTATACATAAGAAGATACCATGGAAGCGCCACGGCTAAAAAGAGCATTGCCCCCCGTAAAACAGGTATCTCTTTCAATTTTTTAAGCTCTTTTACAAAAATGAGATATATGCCGATTATTACAACCGGTAAAAATATGCCGATCGGCCCCTTGGTAAGGACAGCGAGGGCTAAAAAAACAGACGAGAGAAGATATCTCTTCAATTTGCCGGATTCGGAAAGATAAGCATAAAAGAAGAACAGAAACGCGTAGAGAATGAGAACGCATAAAAGGATATCCGTAACACAGGCTCTTGACAGGGCCAGATACTTTATGCTTGTCGCCAGCATAATGCCGGCAAAAAAGCCCGCTCTTTTATTGATTAATATTTTACCGAGTAAGTATATGCCTACCACGCCAAAAATACCGAATATACCGGAGGCGATTCTTGCCGAAAACTCATTTATGCCAAAAATCTTGAAGCCAAGCATGACAAACCAGTAATAAAGGGGCGGTTTTTCAAATTGAGGATTTCCGAATATGTAGGGGGTAAGAACCTGCCCGCGGGCAAGCATCTCCCTGGCGGTCTCGGCATAAAATACCTCGTCAGGGTCCGTGAGGGGCATCGCGCTGAGGCCTGTCACGAAAAGAGACGCGCTGAATAAAACCAATATAACGATGAGTAAGCTTTCTTTCTCAAATAATTTCATGATTTTGCTATCTATAGCCATCTATGGCTTCTATCTGCCCTCCCGCGTATCAAAGGTTACTATAAAAAGCTCTTTTTGTCAATTTTCCATTTTGCGCGGTACCTGTTAACGGAGTCCCTGAAAAGCCCTCTCAATTTTTCCGTAACAGGCCCGGGCGCCCCTCTTCCGATAACATGGTTACCGATTCTCACGACAGGTACAATTTCCGCTAAAGAATTTGTAAGAAATACTTCATCGGCGCCATATAAGGTATCCGTCTTTATGAAACCCTCGTTAATTCCATGCCAAAATCTCTTAGCAAGGCGAATAATCTCATCCCTCGTTATGCCCGGAAGGCAGCCGGATTCGAGGCAAGGAGTAAATAATTTTTCTTCTTTTACCAAAAAAATATTAGAGCTTGTTGCCTCGCTTACAAAACCTTTTGTATTTATAAGTATGGCATCGTCAAATCTTCGCTTTTTAGCTTCGTAACGGCACAGGATGTTATCCAGGTAATTTAGGGTCTTTTTTCCCGCTGCCGGGGATTTTTCATTACATCCCGGCCTGGCGAGAAATACCTTAATTCCTCTTTTATAAATATTTCCCGGATGCCACTTGTAAGGCAGGGCATAAACCGCGAGTGTAGCGGGTCGGGTTTCCGGCGGAATCAATAAGCCGGTTGATTTCCCTCTTGTTACGATTATTTTTATATATGCGTCTTTTAATTTATTTTTATCCAGCAGCTTATATACAATTTTTTGCATTTTTGGCTTATCGATCCCCGGCCGGATCCGGAGCATCTTAAGCGATTTAAATAATCTTCCAATATGTTTTTCCAAATGAAACACAACCCCTTCATAGGCGCGCATTGTTTCAAAGACACCGTCTCCGTATAGGAATCCCCGATCCAGAATCGAGATTTTCGCTTTATCTAACGGAACAAACTTGTTGATCAGATAAACCATGCTCATATGAAATCGCTTCAATCAACGCTTTTGCCTTATCCAGCGTTTCCTGGTATTCCTTTTCGGGATCGGAGTCGTAAACTATGCCCCCGCCGACCTGGAAATACGCTTCTTGCCCCTTTATGATAAAAGTTCTTATGACAATAGATGTGTCCATATTGCCGTTAAAACCGATATAACCGACGGAACCCGTATAAATAGAGCGCTTAACCGGCTCAAGTTCTTCGATAATCTGCATAGACCTTATTTTTGGGGCGCCGGTGATTGAGCCGCCCGGGAAACAGTTAATCAAACAATCTATCGCATCAACCCCGGGCTTTAGCGTTCCTTCAACAGTTGAGACAAGGTGGAAAACGGTCGCGTATTCTTCGCAGGCCATAAATTCTGTAACACGAACGCTACCGTATTCACAAATACGGCCAAGGTCGTTTCGCTCCAAATCTATAATCATAAGATTTTCGGCCCTGTCTTTTATGCTTGCCATAAGCTCTTTTTTTAACCTTGCGTCTTCGGAAGAACCGCTGCCGCGCGGCCTTGTGCCTTTGATAGGCCGTGTTTGTATATGGCTGGCCTCCTTTTTTAAGAATCTTTCGGGGGATGCGCTTACGACACGCACGTCTCCAAAATTGAGAAAACACGAAAAAGGCGCCGGATTTATGGTTCTTAAAATTCTATATAAGTCAAAAGGGTCCGTGTTTAAGGTAACCTTGAATCTCTGTGATAAGTTAACCTGATAGATGTCCCCGGCTCTTATGTACTCTTTTGCCTTTTTGATTGCGCTTATATATGAGCTCTTTGTAAAATTCGATTCGTATCCCGCTTTGCGCTTACGCGGCGCAAAGCCGGCTTCCTGCGTATTTCTCGCAGCGTAGATTCTATTTTTCAAGTTTTCAAGCCGGGCTTTTCGACGGTAAATCCTTCTTTTTCCTCTTTCGGGAAAACCCGAAGAAACTATAAAAAATTCCCGGCAAGAATGGTCAAATATCAGAATGGCATCATAAAAACACATTATACAATCGGGTATATTAATATCGTCTATCGCTCGATCCGGTAGACGCTCGTTGAAATCCTTCAGGTCATAAGAAAAATACCCTACCCCTCCCCCGATAAAAGGAAACCGGGGATTTTGCGAATCTATTTTAAATCGCGCAAATAAATTTTTCAGCGCAAAAAAAGGATTTCCCCGGAACTGCTCTTTCCTGGTAAGCCAATCCAGTGTAATGCGGTCTTTTTTGGATTTAAAAATAAGAAAAGGCTCTATGCCGATAAATGAAAACCTGTCAGGCTTATCGGAATTCAGCGCGCTATCGAGAAAAAAGCTATAGGGGAAATTTTTGAAGCGACTGTAAATAGCGGCCGGAGATTCGTTTAATGAGCCCAAAGCCCGTAGCTCATGGCTCACAATTTTACCTTCATGGCGCGCGGCGGGCATCCTTTAACGCATAGCTCGCAGGCAATGCACTTTGCGGTGTCGAAAATTACCTGCATAGTGTTTTTATCCATATAAAATGCGCCGGTAGGGCATATCGTAATGCATGCGCCGCAATGGGTGCAGCGCTCCTCATCCCTGGTTACATCCTGGCTTAAAGGTTGTATTTTTACGCCGAGCTCTTTTAAGTATTTCATGCCCTGGGCGTATTTTTCTTTATTACCCTTTAATTCAATTACAAGCTCCCCTTCCTCTTTTGGCGTTACCCTTGCCCTTAAAATATTAAAAACCAAATCAAAATCTTTTACAAGCTTGTACACAATGGGTTTGTCAACCAGTTTCGGCGGGAACCTTAAAACAATCTTTTTTGAAATCATTATACGCTAGCCCCCCTCATCCTGACTTCTTCCCCCTCACCCTTCCCTCTCCCCTTTGGGGAGAGGGTTCGGGTGAGGGGAGAATCAATTCAATATCGCCGATACTCCCTATTTTCTCTCTATATATTACCATAGCGCCTATGACACCTTCAATGTTTTTCGCAAAATTTAAAGCGGCCTCTATATCGGCCTCATTCTTAACCCTGTTACATGTTGCCGTAGCTACTGCGTCCGCAATAATTGTGTCTTGCGCCACCAAAATTACGGCGTCTGCTTTCCCGAAACTTAATGAATGCCCTATCGTACCGCTTGAAGTACAAACCCCGCACATAACACCCGGTTTTATCTTTATGGCAATCTTTTTACTCAAGGATGAGGTGCCTGCATATATGCCGATTTTTCTTTCTTGGGTTGTTTTTATAAATATGTCGCCCCCGTTTTCCAGGATGACCTGGCTTGTAAACCTTAAAAGGCCTTTTCCCACAAATTCGCTTATAGCCCCTGCGACAGCCGCCATAGGCCCTACACCTGCAAGAAGGCCTGCCTTTAACATGGCCTTTATTATCCCGGGGGCATTATCATCGCCTGGCAAGGGTTTGAGGCTGGTTTCGAATCCCGGATTTCTTTTTATGTAATCTACGATATCCTTTCTATACCGGCGAACAAGTTTTTTTGTCTCGTTTTCCAAATTCCTTTCGGCTGAAATGGAAATGTCGGTCTCGTTATCCACTACCGTAAAATTTATTAGGTCCGAAGCTACCCAATTCCTGTAAAACCTGGTTTGTTTCATGATTTGAGTTTTCCTATACCGCCTAGGCGCGGGAAATGGTTAGAATATAAAGACGGCGGCGGATAAAACTGTGGTATAATCACCGCCGGGATTGACAACGGCTGATTGCGTGATATTGGTGGTACGAACGATTTTATCGCTTATTCTAAACTCTTCTTTCTTTTCGTCCCATGCCTTGCTCTCGTCAAATTCTATCCCCAGGGTCGAGGCAAGCATTGAAACAGCAAGCTCTTCGGCATAATCGCCCGCAATCTTTTCCGTCTGGCCGAAAGTATGGTGCTCGCTTAAGTACCCATACACGTTCGGGTCAGCGGGTTTAGCGCATCCGATTGACGCGGCTATCAGGCGATGCGGCTCGTTGCTGGAGCAACGCGCCATAACGACAAATGTGAGCATGCCGGGCACCAATTCCTTCATGCCTTCGTTTTTCGATATAATTCTGCATTCGGGCGGCAAGATGCTCGAAACCGCAACAAGATTGCATTTTTCTATCCCTGCGTCTCTCAGCGCCAGCTCGAAACTCCGCAATTCCGCCGGGTGTTGCCCGACGCCTTTCGTGAGAAACATCTTTTTGGGAACTAAAAGTCTTTTTCTTGATACAAGTATCATCTTTTAAAAAATATATATCCCAGAAGCCTGTAAATAAGCTTCGCGGCCAAAAAATCAGCTGCTTCAAAACCATTTTTTGGCGACAATTCAACTACATCGAACCCTACCACTTTTTTATCTTTCGTAACTGTCTTCAAAAAATCCAAAAATTCATACCAGCCGAGCCCCCCGGGTTCGGGCGTACCGACGGAAGGCATAAGGGAAGGGTCTAAAATATCGAGGTCTATCGTTATATAAATGGTATCCGACAGCATATCAATCGGCTTTTTCTTCCAATCGTGAGTTTCTAAAATATCGTAAACGCTTATGACCTTCACATTAGACGGGGATGTATCCAAAAAATCCTTCTCTTCCTTGCTGATACTTCTTACGCCAACCTCTACTATCGGACAAATGTCCCGGATTCTTCTTGCAATACAGGCGTGGTTGTATTTCGAATTCATATATTCGTCTTTTAAATCGTAATGCGCGTCCAAATGTAACACGGAAAGGTTATCGAAAAATTCTTTTGCCGCTTTAATGCCTCCTATGCTCACCGAGTGTTCGCCGCCTAAAAGCACGGGAAATTTATTCGCCTGGAAAGCGGCCGTCATTGCCTCTTTCACTTTTGCGATTATTTTCTCCGGCGCCTGGTTAGAGTCAAGCTCCAGAGGCGGGCTGGTGTGGATTCCTATTTTGTATGTTTCGGTCTGCAACTCATCGTCAAAAAGCTCCATATTCATAGACGCGTCGATAATTGCCTGCGGGCCCCCGGCAGCGCCTTTAACATAGGAAAGTGTTCCTTCATACGGGGCTTGAATAATATGGACTTTCGATTTCTTAAATCCTGCCCAATCCTTGTCGATATCCCCGAATCTTTTTTGTAAAATTACGTCTTCCATGGTCTTTTACCCCTCGTCCTAACCCTCTCCTCTTCGGGGAGAGGAAATACTCTGGAGGCGGCGGATTCGTTCCTCGACCGGCGGATGGGTGGAGAAAAGATTTGCAATGAAGCTGGCGCGGAAAGGATTTACTATAAAAAGATGCGCTGTCTGGGGCGAGGCCTGCATCGGATGTATCCTTTGAGCCTGCTGAAGCCGCCTTAAAGCATTTGCCAGGCCCATCGGATTTTTTGCAAAATACGCGCCCCGTCTATCGGCAGCGTATTCCCGCGAACGCGAAATCGCAAGCTGGACAATAAGCGCCGCTACAGGCGCAAGGATAGAAATAGCCAAAAGAGAAAATAGATTTCCCGAGTCCCTCCTGTTTCGGGAATAACCGCCGAATATAGCGGCCCATCTTGCCATATGCGCAAGCATCATAATCGCCCCCGCTATGGCTGCCGTAACCGTCATAATAAGCGTATCTCTATTTTTTACGTGAGCGAGTTCGTGGGCAAGGACGCCTTTTAGCTCGTCTTCGTCTAATAACTCCAAAAGCCCTTTTGTTACGCAGACAACCGCTTTTTGCGGATTCCTTCCTGTGGCGAATGCATTCGGTGATTTCTGTTCAACCATATATATGCGCGGCATAGGAAGGCCGGCAGATTGGCTAAGGCCTTTTACCAGGTTATACAGGTGGTAAAATTGGTTTTCCGGAATCTCTTTGGCCTTGTATAAAGCTAAAACAATCTTATCGCTATACCAATAGCTTACGCCGTTAAGGACAAGGGCAAAGATAAGCGCAATCATCGCTCCCCGAGGCCCTCCAAGGACGCCCCCTACCCAGACCAGCAGCAATGTAAGTATAGCAAGCAATAAACCTGTCTTAACATAGTTCATATATATAACCTCCCCGACATACGCAATCGGGCATTATATGGTCAAGCATTAATAAAGAGTTCACGCACACCCAGTGAGGCGGCGCCAAGGGCTATCGCGTCCTCTCCCAGGAAACTCGGCAAAATCTTTGTTGCGCTAAAAGGCTCTTCGAAAGTGTGTGTTTTTATGTAAGCCGACAGCGCATCCATAAATACACTTCCTGCCTTTTCCATCCCCCCGCCTATCATAACAAGTTGCGGATTGAATATGTTTATAAGATAAGCGACTTTGATAGCAAGCCAGTACGCCGCATCGGTTAATAATTCCCGGGCTAATTTATCGTTCTCCCGGGCGGCCTCAAATATTGTTTCTTTTTTAATCGCGTCTTTCTTGCCGCCGGCTAACTCCATTATACTGGTAGCCTCTCCTTTTTCAATAAGCTTTTTTGCTTTATCAACAATACCGAGGTCAATGCCTCTTACTCCGTAAGAAGCAAGTTCTATAGCATGGGATTTTCCTTTTGTCCTGTTGTTAATCACCAGCTGTATCTCCCCGGCGCTTCCGCTCGTGCCGCAATATATGTCGTGATTGATTATTATGCCGCAGCCGATGTCCGAGTAAATGTATAGCATTTCGCTTATCTCGGTATCGGGGCTAAGGCTTATCTCGCCAAAAGCGGCGCAGGTTGCATCATTACTGACCAGGCTTGTGATATTGAATTTTTCTTCCAAAAGATTTGCCAGGTTGTACAAGCTGGTCTTTGTTTTGCCCCTTGCCGGGCTTGTATCGCGTATTGTTCCCGTGTAAATATCCACTACGCCTGAAGCGCCTATACCGATAATCTTTATATTGCTTAACGGCTTTCCAAATTCTTCAAAAAGCTTATCCAGCATGTTCATCGTGCCCTCTATAACCCTATCCATGCTGCCTTCCGGCCTCTGTATAGCAACTTTCGTCTTTTTCTTTAAAGCCAGGTCCGTAATAACGGCTATGAGTTTCTCCGAGCCTATATCTACCCCTCCCACGTAAGCGTTTTCCAAATTTAATTTTACAAGCTCGGGCCTTCTGCCTCCCGTAGACGCATCAAGCCCCCATTCCATTACCAGGCCTTTCTTGATGTAGCTCATTACATAATTCGATACGGAAACGATATTTATGCCTGTTTCTTTTGATATCTCGGTCCTGGAAGTTTCGCCTTTTCTTCTGATATAGTCCAGTATCGCGAGGTTTCTTCTCTTTTTATCGGAAATATCTTTATAAGTGAAAGTATAATCTTTTTTTATAGCCATTTTAATCTTACGGCTTTTTTACGCTTATGTCTTTTAAAAACATGGTAGCGGTAGGATAATTTCCTACGCTTAAACTGCCAAATTCGAATCTTATTATCGATATCCTGGAGAGGTCTATTTTGTTTCTTGCAGGGCTGAGATTTATCATATACTCCTGCCATTCCTTCGTAAGTGGCAAGGAGAAGTCCCTGGGTACTCTGTATGATTTATCATCCGCATCGATAAGTACCGGAATAAGATATTCGTCTCCTACCTCTCCTTTCGCAACGTACGATAATATATTGAATCTTTTCATGTCCACGGGTTCGTTCAACTCTACGCTGAAATTGGCCCAACCCCGGCCTCTCGAATTTATCAAAACAAGCATGTTATCCTGTTGTCTCGAGAATTTATGCGCATCTCCAAAAAAATACATATCCCCAATCGGATATGCGCCGGGTTCTCCGTCCTTCATGAAAAATATGCTTTGTTGAGCAAGTACCGGGCCGGGGCTTTTATCTTTTATTTTTATGCTGATCTCGATATGGTTGCCCAAAATAAGGACAAGAAAAGACGCCAAAAGCAGCGTAAGCACTGATATAACCCATACTGCTTTCGGTGCTTTTTTTCTCCTTCTATCCGTTTTTGTAGATGAAGCAAAAAAGGTCTTTGCTAACTCTTCCTGAACAGAGCCGTCTACACCGCCTGAGAAGTCAAAATGCTTGCTTAAAGCGTCTTTAATTCTAGTCATTATAGAACTCTTGCGCTGTGCATTATGAGCTGTACGGGCTGGCTCAAATGTTGTAAAGTTTTACTTAATTAAAGCGCAGCCCATAGCTCAAATCGCTTATCTTGTAAACCTAATATCGTCTATGTAGATAGAACCCTTTTTGTTTGAAGCAATTCTATCTTCAAAAACCATAACAAGTTCTGTGAGATTCGAAAAGTCGGTTATGCCTTTAAAGCTTTTAAGAGGTATAACCACTTCCTGCCAGTCACAGGTTACATTTGTTACGTAATAACGGCCGACTTGCCTGGCAGCGTTCTTCAGTTCTACCTTGAACACAGTCGTATAGCCTTCGTCTGAATCGCCTTTTATCCAGAAAGCCACGTTATTGTAACCGGTAGCATCCAGGTTCTGCAGAAACATCCAGAACCCGTTGTATGCGGGATTCCTGGAATCAACGTCGTAATCGAGTTTCATTGCAAAACCCTTTGAACCCCGGCGATTTTTGCTGTCGAAAGATTCCGCGCAACCCTGGGAGAAATCCGCAGGATCTTTGTCCCAGGCGCCGAAGTTACCTCCGATATTGTTCGGTTTTTCGCCGCTGTCAAAATCGGCTACGAGAAGCTCTTCAGCCCCTGTTGCCGCTAAGGACGTCGTCGCCATTACCGCCAGCGGTTCC
This sequence comes from Candidatus Omnitrophota bacterium, assembly GCA_020346285.1. GTDB lineage: Bacteria > Omnitrophota > Gorgyraeia > JABMRN01 > RBG-13-46-9. Next base: position 534,793 of record CP070780.1, read on the forward strand.
ACCTTTCGCGGTTCCACTCTTCGCGGTTCCACTTTTCGCGATTCCACTCTTCGCGGAACAACTACTTTCTTTTTTATGGGCGAGATCGCTGATTTTTTTGCAGGCGAAAAAGGCTTTCTCACAGTTGTAATAACCTGTTTTTTAACCGCTACGGTTTCTTCTTTTTTAGTAAGCTTCCATACAGAAACAGCTATTGTTAACGCTATTACCAATAAAGCTGCTAGCGGTATAAAAATGTTCTTTTTCATCCTATACCCTCCTTTCTTTTAATAATTCTTTGTACCGTTTGCGATTTCTATTTCAACCTGTCCCTTTACGGGGACAGGTTGAACGGGAAATCGCAAACGGTACATCCTCGTTAATCATCCTCTATCACTTCATACCCGTAAGTTTAATACCTTCAACAAAGAATCTTTGATTAAAAATAAATATCACGATAAGCGGTATCGTCGCCACAACAGAACCGGCCATTAAAAGCCCCCAGTTAGGCTGGGCATGCTGATAAAGTTCCTGGAAATACGCGAGGCCTATCGGTAACGTCCTTTTAGCTATAGAATTAGTTACTAACAAGGGCCACATGAAACTCACCCAATTGCCCAGCGCCACAAATATGGTCAATGTAGCAAGCGCTGTTTTTGAAAGAGGCAATATTACATTCCAGAATATGCCCCACAGGCTGCATCCGTCTATTTTTGCAGCATCTTCAAGGTCGCGCGGTATTGTTATAAAAAACTGCCTTAGCAAAAATGTGCCGTAAGCGGTAAAAACAGCCGGTATTATAAGGGCCTTATACGTATCTATCCAGCCGAATATTCTCATAAGGGCGAATACCGGTATCATGGTAACGGAGCCGGGTATCATCATCGTAGCAAGATATGCAAAAAATAGCTTATCCCTTCCCGGGAAACGCAATCTCGCAAACGAATATGCCGCCAAAGAACTTGTCGCAACCTGTCCGAATGTTACGCAAGATGTTACAAAGATACTGTTGATATAAAAACGCGCAAACGGAACCACCTTCCAAACATCAAGGTAATTCTTCCAGCATACCGGTTTTGGTATCCATTTTATATCGGCTATATTAAATATAAAAACCGAGCTATATGGTTTTAAAGAAGTCGATATCATCCATAAAAACGGCAATATCATAGTAAGGGCGCCTAAGCTTAGCAAGATATAAACGAAAAACTTTTTCAACGTTCTTTTACCTTTTTGAAGAGTTTTGATTCTTTTATCTTTGTCCATATTTTTCCATGCTAAAGGCCCCGGCCTACGATACAGGGCCTAAAAGCCTATTAATAGTGGGAATACTGCACCCGTTTTCCGCCGAATTTCCAGTTGAAAAACGTAACGAGAAAGATTACGATAAACATAAACCAAGCGATACTGGCAGCATACCCTGCGTGCTGCCAGCTGTATAAATGATTATATATAAGATATCCCAGCGTCGTAGTTGACCTTTCGGGGCCTCCTCCTGTCATTATATATGCCTGCATAAAGCCGCCTTGAAACCCGCCTATTACCGCCATTACGCCAATGAAAAATGTTGTAGGGCTTATCATGGGCCAGGTTATAGACCAGAACCTCTGCCACCCGTTGGCCCCATCGATACTGGCAGCCTCATAAAGTTCCCTGGGGACATTCTGAAGGGCTGCCATAAATAATATCATGTTATAACCGCCCATCATTATCCATAACCCCATAAGCATAAGAGAAGGCTTTGCCCACTTAACCGACGTAAGCCACGGGATCTTTGTAACGGATATGTTCAAAAAAGTTCCCATTTTTATTATCAAGCTGTTTAAAAGGCCGAAATCGTAATTATAAATCCATGCCCACAAAAGGCATATCGCAACGCCGTTTGTAATAGTCGGAAGAAAATAAAACGTTCTAAACAGAGCCATATTTTTTATTTTCTGGTTCATCGCAACAGCCAGGCCCAGCGCTACCATTATTTCTATCGGGATTATCATCATTAAAAAAAGCGTATTCCCCAGGCACTTCCAGAATAGAGGGTCATTTGCTACCCACCGGCCGGCAACGCTGTGAAATCCCAGGAGTTTAACAAAATTGGAAAACCCGACGAACGAAGGCGGGGTAAGTATATCCCACCTGACGAAACTTAATATAAGAGAAAAAATAACGGGCACGAGAATGAATATCACGAATCCTAAAAAATTCGGCAATATAAAAAGGTAGCTCGCTATTGTCTCGTGTTTAAGGCTTTTTAATCCTGCCAATTATTTGCCTCCTATATAGATTATATCATAATCAGTTGAAGAAATCCTCAACTTTCAGCAATTCCTCTACGTTTTTTGCAATGGGATCGGAATGAAATCTCTTGCGTATGGCCCCGTCATTCAAATAATTATTCAAAGCTATAAAACTCATTGCCTGGTCTAAACAGAGGTATTTTGTGGAAACCTTGCCTGTTTTGACGTCAATAGCATCGTAAAAACCGTATTCTCCGTATGCATTATAGAGCTTTAACATCTTCCTGAGATTGGCGATACATTCCCGGGGAGCAAATTCCAGCGCAAGAAAAGTTGCGTGCGGGGTAATAACGCCGCTTTTGTATCCTTTCATGCCCAAGGGCTTTGCGCCGTATTCAGAATACCCTCCGCCCGGCACGCTCGAGGATGACATGCCGAATACGGGATAGCCCAGCTCTTCGAGAGCATATTTGATTTGTATCTTTGCATGCCTTTCATCGTTTAAGCCCAGGCCTTTTGTGGCAAGTTCTTTCTCTTTAATAATCAGGGTGGGCATTAAGGCCTCAAACATGCTCCCTCCCCAGCTGGGAACAAACTTTATATCTTCGTAGATATAGTAGCCGCCTTCCACGGGAGAGCCCAAATAATGTTTTAGTTTTCGTTCTTTGGGCATCTGTGTCTGCCACGGCCATGTTTCGGGAAACGTCCTTGCGAGCATAAACCAGTGCTTTCTGGGAACGTCGCCTTTCCCGATAGCCAAATAGCTTATGGCCCTTGGCTCGGTGTAAAATGCGCCGTAGCGGTATTCCGAGTAATAGTTTATGTTGGTATAGAAACCGTGATACATATGGCCCTCTATCTCGTCATAGAAAAATGAAAAATCCATTTTATCCAGCATCCTCCGGCAACGTTCGCCTACTTCCCCGGGAAAGGCCCCTCCGGCAACTACAATCCCGGCGGCAAGCCAGCCGCTGTCTACAAACGATATAAAGTTACTGGTCCTCTGGAATATGGTTATATCATAATAGTTATAGGGAAATCCCTTGTATTTTTCCAATTTCTCTATGGCATCCAATGTAAGGCCTATTCTTTCTATTGCTTCTTCTCTTGTAATAAAATTCAAGTCGTAAGCGGACACAAGGCACATAAGATATAAACCGACGTTGGTAATATTTGTATAATCGCCTACGAGGGTCTCGTCCGAGACGGTAGCATTCTCGCTGAATCCTATGTTGTCAAGCGGAAGATGGTATTCCTGGTCAACGATATTGTCAAAAAACTTCCAAATGTCTTTTGCAAGTTCCATAAGGAATTCTTTGCCGTCTTCGGAAAATTCCTTTTTTACAACAAAAACCTCTTTCGGAAACCCTTTAAGCCTTTTTATAATAAACCGTGCAAATTCCTCGGGGGAAAGTTCTTGAGGCGTTTTCTTGCGCCTGTGAGGGACGGTATCTGTTATTTTCGCCCCCGGGTTTCCTGTCTTTACAAAAGCGAAGTCATCGAAATGGAGCACGCCTTCGGGTTTGTCGACGCGCTTCTTTTCAAACGTTATTACAAGCTCCTTGATATCGCGCCAGTCCAGAATTCCGTTCATTACATTCATGGGAATGGAGAACTTCTGCCAGTCCGAGGTCACGCCTTTCACGATGTAGCTGGCTTTTATCGTTTCGTCGTGGCCTTCCGGGTCTTTCTGGAATTTTTTAAATTCAATCTTAAAAACGCTCGTATAACCCTTCTTCCCGTCGCCTTTTACCCAGAATTCGAAATGGTCATATCCCGTCGCGTCCAGATAACGCAGTTGCGTCCAGAACCCGTTAACGGCGTTGCCGGGCGAATTGACGCTATATTCTACCTTCAATGATGACCCGGATTCTCCGCGCCTTACCGCATTGTCAAGCGCTGCCCTGACCCATTGCGCCTCATCTTCGGGGTCGCTTTCCCAGGTTCCTATCTCTCCGTTTAAGTTATTGGTGAGACTGGTATTGTTAAAGTCCGCGATGACTATATTATCTCCCGTGGCATAAGCGTCCACTATAAAAATCGCCGAGAGCAACAAAATAAATATAGATAACCTTCGCATCAATGCACCCCGGTAGCCTTCAACGGGCTTTTTTCCACATCTCTATACACATGGTTTATTTTCAATTTGCCTCTTAGCTTATCAAGGTCGTCCGGCAGGATGAGCTGGTTATTGACCAAAGACGCCCCTACCACGCCCTCGAAAGATTGGCGAAACAGCCATCCGGCGGCGCCGGTGTAGCCATTCCAGATCATTCGCCCCTGGTCAAAGTTGGTCAAAATATCTGCCGGTTGCTTGTTCGGTTGTCCGCCATAGATTTCAATCTCATTCGGTCTTACATGATAAATCGGCGTAATCTTCATCCACAGCCGATAGGTAATCTCCCGATACTCATTCGCTTTAGCATAATCTTGCTCTTTTTCGAATCGTTCTGCCAGGATTCGCGCCGCCTTAATGAGCCACTGAACACCGTGGCAATACATGCCGTTTTCACGCACGCCTTCGGGATACTTACTGCTTCTGCCAAGATATGGAGTGGTGTCTTCTCGTAGCGCCGGCCATCCAAGCAATACTGCGTTCTCCCTCTCAAGAATACTCAGGGCAGTGTGAAACACTGTAAGCCCTCGCTCAAAATTGATGCCGGCCATGACCGCCCACGCCGCTGTCAAAGCATCAATTTCCCATATCCCGCTACCTTTCACGCCAATTTCCGTACCGTCATCGTGAATGGCCCTGAGATACCGGTCACCTCTCCACGTTAGCTCTATGGCAGAGGCAAGGTCATTCATCTTCTTGAGGTAATGTTCTTTACGGTTTTCGCCTTCCTTTTTTTCTATTATATTGACCATATTCTTTAAGACGTAGTAGAGGAAAAATGCAAGCCATACACTTTCGCCCCTGCCTTCACTCCCAATTTCATCCAATCCGTCGTTCCAGTCTCCCGTCCTAATCAGCGGCAGCCCATGGGCTCCCATGCGTTTTTCCAGCACGAGGTCTATTGACCTCAAACAATGCCTGTAAACAGAATCCGCCCGCGTTGACCGCTGATAAAGGTGCCCCATGCCCGCTTTGTTCTTAGGGAGGTCCTCAAAAGGAAATTCAGACCATACATACGAGGTCATTTCATCGAGAAGCGAATAATCGCCTGTAGCCCCGATATACTCGACCACAGCCCATGGTAACCACACGGGATTGTCGGAAGCGTGCGACCGGCAGGAAAACGCGGTTCGGCCATCACTTCGCGTAAAGAACCAATGGTATACATCGCCCTCGAGAAACTGATGAGACGCATGCAAAATAATCTGTTTGCGCGCCAGGGCCGGGTCAACCAACATCAGGTTCACGGCGTCCTGGAGCTGGTCCCTGAAACCGTAGGCCCCGCTGGTTTGATAGAATCCGCGGCGTGCCCAAATGCGCTCTGCAAGGGCCTGGTATTTGAGCCAGTTCTGAAACCGGTCAAATTCCGGATTATTGGTCTTGACCGCTATCGTCCCCATGAGATTTAGCCACCATTTCCGGGTATATTCGAGACTCTTCCGGGCTGTTTCAACATTTTTATATTTCTGGACTAAGCTGCGAGCTAACTTTATATTATCGGCCTGGCCCAGGACGACTGCGACCGTACGCTCTCCGTGCGCGGGAATCTCCACCTCTCCCAGGAAACCCGCTATCTGCCTGTCATCGGCAACTTGAGTAACATCAGGTTCGCCTTTTTCCGCCATGAACGGATGCGCTACCCCGCGACCGGTTCCAAAAAATCTGCCACGCCTTGTCTCCATGTGCCCGGCAGCTATCGACATTGAAGCAAAAGCCCATCCCGTGTGAAATATGTTGCGCGGATTTTCGAAAAACAGGGCGTTCAATGTTTTGTCACGGCATGTTCGCAATGACCCGGACCTTTCAGGCTGAAACTCCAGCACCATCTGGAAGTAAGGCGCAATGCGCATGCGTCTTGAATGTTCTGTATTATTTTTTACGGTCAAGAGATACACGCCCAGCGGGTCATCCGGCGGCACAAACACCGTGAGTTCCGTCGAGACATTTCTGTGCGTCATGCGGAATACGGCGGTTCCGTCAACGCCGAATTCCGATTCGTTCTTAGCGCCTTGTTCGTTCAGCGGGTGATGTGTAGGCGAGTACCATTCCCCCGCATCAGGGGCGTAGAGATAAATTGCTTCCGAGGGAACTTCTTTTGTAACCGTATCAGGCCAATCCGGCGTGAGACGGTTCTGCTGTGAATTACCATTACAAGATGTATGAAGCCCGCGATTGGTTACCATGACAGAATGCCCTCTCGAATTGGACATCGCGTGGTCATACGGCCTCGGCGTATAGGGCGTATGAATTAAAAGTTTATTGCCATTATCGATATATTCGGAATATGGTTTTGGCGTTCCGGGAGGGATTTCACCGTGGCCAATCAGCATTGATTTTTCTTTCTCCTTTAATGAGAAAGATGCTTCAGCCGCCCGCGGCCTAAGGTGTTTGCTAATCAAATCAAGGGCGCTCTCTCTGTTTTTACCGTAGCCGATTATCAGGCGTATGCTCTTGAAAGACCTTGGGTTTATTGTGGCATCCACCATCAATGCCCCGATGGGGTCAAATGTCGGATATGGCGCGGTGTCCCGGGCGTTCAGGAAGTCCAGCGTTTCCAGAGCCCTGGGTTTCCAAATGCTTCGGGCGCGGCCGATGAAATCCATGCGCGAAAAGAGAACCCCCTCCGGAGGAGCATCTATTGCCAAGACACCCATAGATTTTGTACTTTTCTGCCAGGATAGAATAGCATTCATGTTACTTAAGTATTCCATTTCAGGAAACAATCGAGCGTACTGTGTATGAAATCTATCATGGATGCCTCCATTGAGCACCCATTCCAGATACGGGACAATTTTTAAATGCCGCCTCTTACGCGTAGTATTCTTGACAACAATCGTCCAGATTTCTGCCGTGCTGTCCTGGTCCGGCAGGTTAATATCGATTGTCGTTCTAATGCCCATAGCGGTATTAACCACCTTAAGAGAACCGTCGCCCCTTTCAATGCGGGATGGGGTAAACAACTCCTTCGGGAAATTTCCTATGACCGGCCAGTAGCGTTTTTCGCTGTTCTGCCATTCAGACGTATCCACGAGATAGAGAATTCTGCCGCAGGGGTCTATGATATCATATGAACGCCGGCTGACATCGTATTGCCTGGGAAAAACTTCACTTTTCTTATGGTCAACCTCGCTGTATACTTCGCCGTTTTCCTTGAGGACAACTTTGTAATTTCTATTGCCCAACTCGTAGGCCTTTACGCGCCGCCGAGACCGATGCCGTAACAAACGGATACCAAAAGAAATTCCCGTACAAGCGAGGACGGCTAAAGCGACGAGAACAAACTTCTCGGGTAACGTAAGAGACTGCAAGCTAGAAACTATTCCCCCTCTTCCGGCGGCGTTTTGCATGGCCTCTGACGTGTTCCACGCGTAATCCCATTCCCTCCCCCGCGGAAGATAGAAAGGGATAAGTAGCGGCCCCCATGTGCAGAACCGTTTAACGGCTTCCGGGATATACCGCTGTGCCGTCGCCGGTCCAATGAAACGCGCGATTCGCTCATCAAGCTTATCCAGGCCTATAAAGCTCAGGTTAACCAGCGTCGCGACACGCAGGCCCATGTGATCCATCCAGATAAGGATACGGAAAAAGTCAATTGCCAGGATATAGACAAAGACATTCAGGCTCCATTCCCGGAATGCCCCCGGTGACATCGTAACATTATGGTAAACGGCAAACACTGTACGGATAGCGCCGTCCTGGTTGTACCATGTCGGATCCGGCATCATGCGCAGGAACGTAAATATAATAGGCGACATCCACAATCCCCACCGCAAGACATATATCATATGTTCTATTAACTGGGCGAACCCTGCCCTCGAGAAAAAGAATTTTATAGGGGCCGTCTGTTTCTCGAAGAATGCAAGCATAAACATCTTGTTTATGGCGAATAGCCACGCGGCGATAGACCAGTTGATGACGCCGGCCAGGGACTCGGTAAAGAGCAGCTTTGCTCCGCCGGTATAACTCCCCAAATCGATGCGGCCCCATTTACAGACCAACGGATATGTTATATAATCCTTCGGAGAAAAACCCGCGCTGATATAAAGCTTGAATTTTTCGATGACCACCGGAACCTGCAGGGAGTCCAGATAGAACGCCACGGCGCTTCCGACAAAAGCGCCGATAATCGCGTCAATAAAATAGAGCTTCCATGACTGGACATTGCCCTGGCCCTTATAAGTATAGGTAATATCTCTTAGGATACTCACCCCGCAAGATGCAAAGAGGCCAATGGCCAGGCCGAACATAATCCGATTGGACATCTCCCATTGAATAACCCCGTGAGTAATCGCGTAAACAAATCCGAATCCGGCAACCGCGCCTCTTGCATATAGAGTCATATCGCGGTAGCTATGCCGTGCCCTTTGGAAAAACGGCTGGCTGCCGTCAAAACTTTCAACGATGGTTTTGATTAACGGAAAGACCAATGCGCCGGACAGAATTCCCAGAATTATCGGTAAATTGGTCGCTATTATTTGCGGCGCAGGCGTATTCAGCAATATGTATAGCGTATAGAGAATAGCCGCCAGGATGCCGCTGTATGCCATGCCCTTTTTCATGCCTGTAATAACATGTTTAGAGATAGTTTCCCACGAAGGCTCTATGCGGTGTCCGGCATCCAGGGCCATCCCTGTAATAAGATAAATTTCCCCCCACAGCCCCGCAAAGGAAAACATGGTTGCCAAAATAACAACGATAGCCCTTATCAGCACCGGTAACGAGCCGACAGCTGCGGTAGATCCCAAATCCGCAATCAGCGGAGCTATGACAACACCTAAAGAGACAAAGAAAATAAAAATGTGCGCTTTTGGGGCTTTAAGCATCCTCCCCTTGGTCGCCAGGCCGATTCCGTTGGTTACAGCTTCATTGAAGCCGAATACGACGAGAAGCCGGCCCATAAACACAAGGATTGCCGGCCACGCGGCGAGGAGGCTTAAGGTTATACCGCTTGCCAGTGACTGTAGAAGGGCTACGTTTTGCAACAAGAGTAACCAATTGAAAAGATAAGGCGTCCCGACGATTAATGCCCCGGTAACAGCTCTCAAGTGCTTGCCGGAAGAAGCAAGCGAACGGGCATTTAAGAGTTGGTAAAACAAGAAGGCAAGAGTTGCTATAATCTTGTTTATCATCAATAATTGAGTCCAGGTGGAAGGGGCTTCTAAGACGCCCAACGGGCTTGATGAAGCCGCCAGGAGCCCTACCAGCAGGATATTCTGAAAGACCTTAAAGGGTATAAGATGCTTACCGGTAATTGCGAACTTGAGAAGTTCCGCAATCACCGCGCCCATTAATCCTACGGCCAGGAAATTTAAACTAAAACCTGCCTCCAGGGGGTTTACCTTTCCCATGGCGTAGATAGAAAGCGCAATTCCCGCAACCAATACGGCCGTTATGCCATATAGAAAATCCCGTTTAATCCTCGTTAGAATTGAAGTCTCCAACTTTGCCTCCGAACTTAACTTCGTTTTCCAAAAATGTCAACCATCCAAGCCGCTAAAATGCTAATTACAAAAATCAATCCGATTTTCACGAAAATAAGGTTCTTCTGCAGGAACGTCAGTTTGTAGAAATCAACATCAAAATATAAAAGCCCTTCTACCTTCTCGCCGGCATCCGCCGGGCCGGCCTCCACCGGGCTGAACAATATCGGGTTGGTCCCTTTCGGGGCAACGCTCATCGGGCTTAGGACAAAAACAATTTCTTCAAGAGCGCCTATCCTGTTCCAGTCGATTGCCTCTCGAACATAGCTCCAATCTGTTCCGAGATAAAGTGGAATGTTCTGTTTGGCCTTTGTTCCCTTGACTTCCAGCTTTACGGATACTTCCTGCAACTGGTTGGCGTCCGGCGCCTTGACGCCGATTTTGATTGCATCCACCGTATCTCTTCCCAGCTCAGGCGGATAATCGTTTGTCCAGACGCCTACAAACGTCCCCTTGGATGCCCAGTAATCAAATTTCAAAACCTCTTTATTAATGTCTTCGTCGAATGAACGAACTATACCGCCTAATGCCAGGCCGATATTGAATGTTCCTTCTTCGCCGGCATCCAGATGGCTGAAGCCGGAGGGAAAAGCGCTATCCTTTCTTGAACACCCGCTTATATTGACGGCGACAAAAACAAGTAGTGCAATTATCTGAAAACAGGGATAGACGGTATTTTTCCATTTTTTTACATATAAAAATAGCGTCTTTTTCATTTCCTTTATTTTTTTGTTATTCCTTAACGATTATGGCTACGGTCAAATCCAGCGGCTCGGGGTCATTCTTTAACCCTTCGTCCGGCGGCCTTATAAGGGCGAGGTCATCTATGCGCACCGAAATCTCGCACATACCCGGCTCGTCGGGCGCCTGCCATACTTTTTTAAGCCCTTGCTTTTCATCCACGAAGCTGCCGCCTTTTGAGGACCAGGTTACAGTAAAAAGGTCCTCTTTTATCTCATCATCCATTTTCCTGGGGAACCTGCTCCTATCTTCTGCGTCATAAAGATATACTTCGCACTTATCGAAATCCTTTACTTCCTCAAGCACAAAATTTATTCGCGTGCCCGGCTTAACCGTGCTTTCTGCGGCGACCTGCACCTGGGCAATGATTTCTCCGTCGATAGGCATATAAGGATCCCACCTATGGTAGATTTTGTCTCTGCTCGGGCGAAAAGCGGGCGGGTTTCCTTTATCTATATTTTTTATGTCGTTTATAAGCGTTTCCGTAGCATACCCATAAATACTATCAGGGTAATCATCTCGTATTCCTTTGAACTTTTCGAGCGCTCTATGGTATTCTGCGCCATCATAATATAAAAAGCCGATGAGAAACTCTGCCAACTGGCTGATTGCCCTTGCCTCGTACGTGTCTATCAAGGCCTCCAGGTCTTTGATTGCCTTTTGGCGTTGGGGATTTTCATAATACAGCCTGCTTAAATGCTCGAAACCGCCGTCAAACCATTTGCTTCCCGGATAATCATGTAAGAAGCGGTTGAATTGCGCGATGGCATCCGGGTAATTTTTGCTGAAATAGAGGCACTGCCCAACCCTGTAGGCGCAGTAATCCGGCCCGACTTCAAAATCAGGATAGGCATCGAGATATTTCCGATAATATTTCAGGGCCAGGCCGTATTCCTTTTTGTTAAAATATTTATCAGCCACTTCGGCGATGCTTTTTGCCGTGGCATCTTTGTCGAAGTTATCGCCTGCTATGTCAAAATAATGCCTGTAGAACGCGTCTGCTTTTTTAAAATCGCCCTTCCCGAATGAATCTTCCGCCCTTTGCTTCATTTCCTCGGCTATTTCGATACCGGCCGGCCGGAGTGCCTTCCGGGCATAGAGGACCTTGAGCATCAAGGCATAATCGGAAAGCCCTTTCTCTTCGAATTTACCCGAAATTCTGTCCAGTTCGCGTTTATTTGCGGCGTGGCTATCGCTGAAAGCGGCGATTTTATCTGCGATTTCGTTAAATAAAATTCCCTCTTTTCCTGCCGCGAATTTTTCCTTGCAAATTAAAAATTTAAGGAAAAGTATGTCGAGATTAAATTCTTTGGAGGTTGCGACGCGCGATGCGTCCTCAAGGTAGGTAAGCGCCTGGTTGTAATATATATTCTCCACCTTCATGTAAAGCCTTACCGATTCAACATCGTTTTTCTTCGCCAGTAGCGCGAGCTGTTCAACTCGAATTTTGGCAATAATGTAATAAAGTACGCCGATGTCAACGGCAGCGGGGTCTTCTGCCATCTTTTCTTTTATTTCTTCGGCGTATTTTTCGTAATCATCGTAAGTCCTGCATTTGGAAAGGCCATTTTCAAGGGCCTCAAGAGTATTTCCGAGAGGAAAAACGTTCCCGGCAGCAACAACCAGGAGAACGCACAGGACTGCGGTGAAATTAAATAATAGTCTTTTTTTCATGCTATCATCGCTTCTTTTTAGTAAAACCCGCTTTCCGCAGAGCTTCTTTTATATGGCTATTCTTCATGAAATTTTTCCAGATAAAACCCGACCGGAAATTTTCTATGGGGAGCGCGTACATTGCCTCGCCTATTCCGTAATACGTGCGGGCGTACCAATTCAAATCCAAGTTAAAAGAGTCCTTCAAACCGTATTTGCCCCAGAGTTCGGGATTTGTGAGGTGCATATGTTTCAGCGCCGAAAGTGAAAGGTAAGGCGTGAAAACAATCGATCCCGCCGGCCCGGTAGGAGAGATAGTGCCGTCATATTGCGGTTCGCCACTTCCGCACGGGGGTGGCCCAAAATGCATCGTGTAACCTGTGGGCCTTGCCATTGAAGTAATACCCCACGTATTCGGGCCGTATGTCTTAAACTCTTCCTGGTGGTCTATGCAAAATTGTCTATTTGCAAGTGTCGCATTAAGGGAATTTTCAAACCAGTTTATACCTTCTTTGTCCACAAGCTCTCGGAAATCGAACCATACATGCGCATATTGATATGAAAATAAAGCGCCGTGCCAGGAATAAATAAATGGCTTGCCGTCCGCGTAAGAATCCTTACGCCTTGTCCAGGCATAAAAAACGCCCGGGTCAACAGGGTGGGTCGGCGAACCGATGGCCAAAAGACATATGAGAACCGCTTCATCCGTGTAAAAATCCCAGTATGACCCGAGAAGCCCTCTTTCGGGAGACCAGCCCATCGAAAACATGCCATACCAGGGCCCTTTTTCCATGCAAAGAAATTTTTCCCATTCTACGTTTTTGTAGAGCGTCTCGGCCTTTTTCTTGATTTCACCGCCGAAATATTCGCCTGCGGTAAGCGCCCCGCAAACCAGTATCGCGGTGTCAACGGTGGATATTTCTGCCTTGCCTGCTCTTTTGCCCGTGTGTATATTGAGAAAATGATAAAAGAATCCGTGTTTACCGCTCGCCAGCGTCTCAACGCCTTCGGACTTCGGAATAAAGGCATCCAGCGCAAGCACCACTCTTCTTACCGCTTCGTTCTTCGTAATCCATCCCCTTTTCGCGCCGACACAAAGCGCCGTTATGCCAAAACCGGTAGACGCAATGCTGGCATCTCCCCCGCCGCTTGTATCGGCAAAGAGGCCTGTTTCCAAATTCTGATGTTCATAGAAAAAGTCAAACGCTTTCCTCTGAATGAGTTCCAGAAACTCTTCGTCTGTAAGCGGTTTAACACCACCTTCGACTAGCGGCGCGGTTACTTTTTCATTCCCCCTTATATCCGTGGCAACAGCCCTTACCTGGTAACGATAAAGCTGGCTATTATTTTCGGGGCGCCACGTAACTTCATACGTATTCTTGCTCGCATCATAATCCGTTCCTATCCTCCTCCAGGTGCCTCCTTCGTCAGTACTATATTCAAAGCCGACGCTTTCCATGAAAGGGTTTTCGTCTAATGACTCGGCTTTTATTGACAATTTGTTTGACATTAGAAAACTTGCGCATTGCTCTTTACTCAAGCCATTCACTCTAAATGAAGATTGAAGAGGCGCATTGATTTCCTGTGTTACATTTTCTGTTTTTAAAATTTCCTCCGGCCGCCGGCCGAATAAGATATCATCGACATATACCGCCCCTTTTGTATTGCCTATTACATTTTCAAATACAAAAACAAATTCGAGCATTTTTGACCAGTTTGTTATCGCGGTAAAATCTTCCAGAGGGATAATGACTTTCTTCCAGTCCCTGGTTATTATATTTTCCGCGATATAGGTATTTGCGTAAACGTGGCTTGTTATATCTTTGCCAAAAACAAATATACCGTTATCATCCGTATCCTGGTGAAATTCGATTTTTATTTTTTCTCCGCCCTGCAAGCCCTTTACCCAGAATGACAAATAATTATATTTTCGCAGGTCGAGCGTATGCGTTATGCCCGGCCGTCCCGGCATTTCCTCGCCGAGCTTAACCCAGTAAAAAGAAAATTCACCCAATCCCGAAACATCATAATCCAGCATTAAAGAATAACCGGATTTTCCCTTCGTAAAATTATCGTCTGATACGAGAAGCGCAACTGCCGTGCCGGGGGCCTCTTCGTCCCCTCCCGATAAACCGCCGAGATTGGTATATAATGTGCCGGAATCATAGTCGCTTAAAATTAACGGCGGGGTAAAGTTTTTTTCCGCGGCCCCTGCCTGCGGGATATATAACATATTTAAAAAGAATATACAAAGTATGGAAAAAAATATAAATTTTTTCATTTCATTATCACCTCAATATTATGTGTTTTATTGTCGCCCAGGTCTTTTATTACGTTGGAATCCTGTTTTTTTCCGTCCAGATAAACCTCTTTCACGCCCTTTGAAACATGATTAGGATTTTTTACCTCGATATTATATATTGCGTTCCCGTAAATCCGCCTCACCGAAAAGCCGCTCCACTTCTTCGGTATCGAGGGTTCTATCAAAAGCCCCTTATAAGTCGGCCTTATGCCCAGCATCCAGTTCGTGCATACGCGATAAAGCCAGGCGCCTGAACCACTATACCATGTCCATCCGGCCGCTCCGTAATCCGCGGCTTGAGGGCCATTGGTGTTTCCGGCTGTCACGTAGGGTTCTGCTTTATATCTATCGGGCTGCATACCTCTTTTTATCGGGCAAAAACTCGAATACATCCGGTATGCCTTATCGCCTCTTCCTAAATAACATTCAGCCAGAATTGCCCAGCAAGCGGCATGGCTATATACGCTGCCGTTTTCTCTTGTTCCGGGAGCATATCGCGTAATGTATCCTATATGTTTATCCGGCTGGGTAAATCCCGGGGCTATGAGTAGAGGGCCGTATTTATCCCATAAGTATTTTTCAACCGCTTTTATGGATTTTATCTTCCTGTCATCCGTTGCCACATCGTTAAATATTCCCCAGGCCTGGGTCATAAGATAGAGCTTTCCTTCTTTATTTTTTGAGCTTCCTATAAGGCGCCCGTCATCTCTTGTTGCCGCGAGAAACCACTTTCCGTCCCAGCAATACTTATTGACGGACCTCTTAAGTTTTTTTGCCTTATCTACATATCGTCTTGCCCTTTTCTTATCTCTCTTTTTCGCGGATACGGCCGCAAATCTTAATAAAATGTCGTAAAGAAACTGCGCAAGCCATACGCTTTCGCCTTTCCACTCAATGCCGATAAGATTAAAACCGTCGTTCCAGTCGCCTGCGCCCATAAGCGGAAGCCCGCGCTTCGAGAATCTCGAAAGGACCTTATCTATTGCCCTACAACAATGTTCATAAATAGTGCCCGGTGGGCCGTCGAGATACGGCCTTTTTATATTCAGTATTTTAAAATCTTTTGTTTCTTCAAGATAGCTAAAGAGCACGTACACCAGCCATAAAAGGTCGTCGGTCATTTCGGTTATCGCGCCTATTGTAGATAGTTGATGCCACCAGTGATGGACTGTCCCGTCTACAAATTGATGCTCGGCGTGCATCAAGAGCTGTTTTTTGCAAAGTTCGGGCCGGAGCGGCAGAAAAACCTGGGCGTCCTGCAACTGGTCTCTAAAGCCGTAGCCGCCGCTTGACTGGTAATATGCGCTCTTGGCCCAGATTCTTCCTGAAATCGCCTGGTATTTCAGCCAGTAGTTGGTTAAAAAATTGAAAGCTTCGTCGGGGGTGTTGACCATTACGCCCGATAATAGTTTTTCCCAGAAATTCTTTGTTTTTTCCAGGGCTTTATCCACGGCTTGCGGGTTGTGATATTTCCTCGCAAGGACTTTGGCTTTCTTCTCGCTTTCCTGGTAGCCCAATGTGAATATGATGACCTTCTCCTGCTTTGGTTTAATTTTCATATCTACCTGGAAACTTGAAATCGGGTCATACCATTCGCCGGCGGTATTAGTTAACCTGTCCTTTTTAAATGCTTGCGCATTGGCAAAATTGCCGTACATTCCCAGAAATCTTTCTTTATCGCCTTCGTATGAAGCGGGTTTTACGTTAACACTGTTAAATCCGCCGCACGGATATTCTATCATTCCGGTGCTTATATGTTTCGGGACAAGGTGTTTTTTCTTCTTTGCAAAAAGTGTATTTGTGGCGCGGTCAAACCATGTTTTGATAAATGTTTTCTGGAATTCCCGATGCGTATCGTCCGAGCTTCCGAGACACCATTCAAAATAGCTGAAAAGGTTTAAATTTCTTGTTTTTGAACTCTCGTTCTTTATCGTGACTTTCCATATCTCAAGGGGTTCTTCCGGCGGAACAAATATCGTAAGTGAAGTTTTTATGCCGTTAATTTTTGAAGTAACGGTCGAATATCCTATGCCGTGCCTTACTTCATAAAAGTCGAATTTCGGGCAGAGCGGTTTCCATGTAAGAGACCAGAATTTTTTGGCGTCTTTATCCCTTATAAACAGGTACTTGCCCCACTCGTCCTTGACCAGGTCCTGCACCCATCGGGTAAGCCTGGCTAAATTTGCGTTACCCCACCAGCTTGAGCCCCCGCCGGTTTGGGAAAAGGTAAGCCCGTAATCGCCGTTGGATATTACGTTTATCCACGGCCTCGGCGTATCAGGCCTTGTAATCACGTACTCCTTGCCGTCGGCGGTGAAATAACCGTATTTTGTTTTAAACTTGCTCATCTTCCTTCCCGTAATAAAGCGTTCACATTACTAACAACGCCATCCATAACAGGTTCAACCTCAACTTTGCCGTTAAATACTCTATCCAGAGCCGGAATTATATAAAGCTCTCTGGCCTCTCTCCACACAGGTGTAAACGGATCATATATGACATGTTGCATTGCCTCGATAAGCATCTTCTTATTTTTAGGTATCTTAGCGTCATTGGCCCACGTCTCGGCGATGCTCTTTATCGCCGGCTGTGTCAGGCCTGTCTCGGCTAACATTGCCTGCGCCTTTTGGCCCGCAAGGGCTTTCAGCACTTCAAATGCCTCTTTTGGATGTTTGGTGCTTTTCAGTATGCAGTATCCCGTGCCTCCCGTTCCAAAACCTCTTATGCCTGTCGGGCCTTTAGGAAACATTACAACATCCCATTCGAAATTATCGATTCTTCTCAAGCCCGGCGTCTCCCAGATACCCGATGAAAACATCGCAAGCCGTTCCGTCATAAACATGCCCTGCACGCCCATGGCGAGGTTTGCCATTGCCGTGGTCGTGGGATGGACTTTGTATTTATTTATCAGGTCCGAATAAAACTTCAATCCCTCGATGGACCTTTTTGAATTAAGCATGCATTTTTTCGGATTTTTTACCTTATCAACCAGTTTTCCTCCGAAACTATATATAAAATTCTGCCATGCCCAGGCATAAAATCCGTACCGAAGCGTTCTTCCGTCAGGAGAGGTCTTCGTAAGTTTCTTCGCCTTGTCCAGCATATCATACACGTCCCAGTCATCCGTCGGATAGGGTATGCCTTCTTCGTCAAAGAGTTTCTTATTGTAATAGACGCAGGCAAACGGCGCCGTGTCTCTCGGTATGGCGTAAAGTTTTCCTTTTACGCTGAATCTATCTATGATTTCCGGATAAAAATCATCGGTGTTAAGGGCGGGGTCGGCATTCACATAAGGCGTGAGGTCGAGAAGAACATCTTTGGATTGAAACGTAACAAATAAATCGACCTCTGTGCAGATTATGTCAGGCGCGGAGCGGCCTGCGATTCGGGTAAGAAGCTTATCAATATAGCCCCTGTACGGGGTATGCTCTAATTTTACGATTATATCCGGGTGGGACTTTTGCCACTTCTTTATTATATTTGTTATTATGTTTAGCTCGTCAGGCGCGCCCCAGAAAGTCGCCTTTATTACAACGGGCTTCTTACCACCGGAGACAGTATCCGCTCCTTGCCTGCCGCAGCCGAACAATGACAGGGAAATTACTAAGCTCGTCGTTAAAACTAGCGATAATTTCTTCAATTTCATTTTTTATCAGACAATGCCGTAAAGCCCCTTGCTTTAGCTATGGGGATACCTGCCTGCCGGCAGGCAGGTAAGGCGTTCTCTTTTCCTTTTCTTTCATTCTTTGTTTTTTTAACTTTTTATGCAGCAAAATTGCATTTTCGTTGTCTTATATATATGAGAGGGGTAAATTGGAGTCTCACCTCTTTTTTAACTAAAGACCAAAGACAAAAATGAGAAAGACATATCTGTATAGAGCCAGAATAAACAAGGCCACGGAAGAGGCCTGCAATCAATGGCTTGTGATATGTAGAGGGCTTTATAATCTTGCTCTTCGGCAAAGAATTGATATATATAGACAGTATAAGAAATCTATATCGCTCTATGAACAGATGGCTGAGTTGCCTGAATTGAAAAAGGCTTTCCCGGAATTTAAGACTGTAGGCTCTCAATGTCTCCAGGATGTGCTCGAGAGAGTAGATAGAGCATTTCAGGACTTCTTTCAAAGACTTAAAACCAGGAAAGGTAAAGCGGGATTCCCTCGTTTTAAAGGTAGAAATAGGTTTCATTCTTTTACTCTTAAACAAGCCGGATGGAAGCTGGAAGGCCGCTTCCTCTACATTAAGAATATCGGTAGATTTAAGCTTTTCTTCTCCAGGGAGGTTCGGGGAGATATTAAAACCGTAACTATTAGAAGGGCACCTACCGGTAAGTGGTTTGTAGCCTTTTCCTGCGATAATGTCCCTCTCAAAGAATTCCCTGAGACTCTCGCTGAAGTTGGTATTGATGTGGGGATTAAGTCTTTTTGTGTTGATTCTTGTGGCAATCGAATTGATAATCCTAAGTATTTCAGGCAATCTGAAAAACTTTTGAGAAGAAGGCAGAGAAGTCTTTCTCGCAAAAAGAAAGGCTTCGGTAAAAGAGATAAATCTCGTATTCTTGTAGCTAAAGCCCATGAAAAAATAGTTAATCAGAGAAAGGACTTTTTGCATAAATTGGCTAATTTTTATATAAAGGGTTTTAACGCGATATATATAGAAGACCTGAATATCAGGGGCATGGTAAAAAATAGATATCTTGCTAAAAGCATTTCTGATGCCGGATGGGGAATGTTCGCTAAATTCTTGATGTATAAAGCGGCAGAAGCTGGTCGTCATGTAATTAGCATACCTCCTCATAACACAAGCCAGATTTGCTCCGGTTGTGGTAAGAAAACCTCTAAGACCCTCTCTCTTCGTATCCATAGATGCCCTCATTGTAATTTAGTTTTAGATAGAGACTTAAATGCCGCTATCGTAATAAAGCAGCGTGGGCAACGCTGTCAGGCGTTAACATCTGCCCAAGCGGGTGTTGCCTGAGAATCCCCTGCCTTTAGACATGGGGAGTGTCAAATCAAAATATACACTTTAACCCCTATCATGCTAAGAGTGTCCTCGATATTATAATACCAATTGGTGTCCCAGCCGAAATTTACCCTCAACACGCCGGGTTTATAGTATTCCACTCCCAAAAACGTTGCCCAGTTATCAAAATCCGGCATATTTATTCCCTTGGAAAAATCGAGGCCTGCCTGAAGATAGAAATCGTTCCAGAAATTGTAGCTTGCCCTGTTTTCGATTCCGGCCCACGCTACCCTCTCTGTATACGGATACATCCTTCCGTCATAGTGCGGCGCTTTATTGTCGGGCTCATCCCTTATCCCGAACACGTAGTTAAGCTGGCTCGTGGCGCTTAGTTTATTGTCGAAATCGTGCCCGAGCCTGCAAAATAATTCGCCCTTTTCATATTTGTTTTTGAAAGGAAAGTAATAATCTATCGAATAGCTGAAGCCCGGTATAACGCTTGTTCTCAGGTCGGGGGATTTCATCCTGAACTCTGTTCTCCAGAACCAGTGGTCAGGCCTGTAATGATAATCTGATTTCAGGCGCATGCTCTTATAATATTCAAACTGGCCGAACCATTCAAATTGCGCATGAGGCGAAAGGGCTAAATTTACCATATAGGTGTGTCTATTTTCATATGCGGATGCATCACTTTTTACTTCTATGTTGGAATATCTATAGCCAAGATTTGAAGTGTAATACCAGTCAATCCCCGGGATTTTCCTTGTGTGTATCAAAAATATCTCGTTCTGGTGCCACCTCTCGACCTTGAAATTCGGATATTTAGGGTAATACTGTTTATACACATCGCGATAGTCCATGGTATACCGGATCTGGGCCTCGCGGTCACCTGGTTTATTCATGGTAATCTGTGTGCCATACGCCCTTGTAAATTGAGGGATAATCTGGCTTCTGTAATCGACATCCTGGTCCCATGGATAACGATACAAAGTACTCATCGCTTTGGCGTCAAGCATGTAGGAATCTATCGGCCTTGCTTCCTGATAAATCTCTATCCTCTGGCCGACGGTGAAATACCTGCCGAACCGTAGCCCTTCAAATTCTTCATAAGCGGATTTTGCGCCTATTCGCTCCGTGCCCGCCACTTTGAGGATTTTTATCTCCCCGGATGTTTTCCCGGAGGGCTCTTCGGCTTTCTCGGGGGGATTTAGCTCTTTGGAAACAATATTGACAAATTTTACAAGCGGAGCCGTAAGGTCGAGCTCGGATGGCCCTTCGTCGCAAAAAGCAGGATAGGCAAGAAATATATTACAGAAAAACAAGCTTACCAGCGTAACAACAACTGCAAAACAACTTTTATTAAACATTTTTTACCTCCTTTTTTGCATTGTTAAAAACACTTCTTAATCCAATTCTGTATAGAAGGTATGGGCATAAAAGCATGCCAGACCATACCTGTTCTGTAATTTTCAATCATGAGCAGGGTCGCTCCCTGGTCTATCCCGAGGTATTCCTCCGCATACCAGTTCTTATCGATATTGAACGCGTCTTTAAAGCCGTATTTGCCGTATAAAAATGATTTATAGTTATCGTAAAGAAATCTAAGGCCTTTTATGCATTCTTCATCGGCAAACGCTATCGAAGCGGCCATGCCGCAAGGCGCTATAGTGCCGTCGTTAAAAGCTGCCCCCGGTTTAGCGCCATATCCCTTGTACCCGGTCGGCCCGAGACAGGCCGTAAGGCCCCAGCAGTTCTCGCAATATGTTTCGTAGTTATCGCGGTTGTCCATGCAAAACTCTCTGTTGGCAAGGGTGGCATTAACTGAATTTGTATGATAGTTTATATCGCCTCCGTCATAAAGCTGGCGGAAATCTATCCAGGCATGCGAATATTGATATGTAAATATGCTTCCAAAATAGCTGTAAATTATATCGTAATCTTTATACGAATCGTATGTCCTCTTCCACTCAAACCACGAATCTTTATCGATGGGATGCGTGGGAGAGCCTATGGCAAGGGCATAAAGAATCATTGCCTCGGAGTAAGAATCCCAATAATACCATAAAAAACCTGTTTCCGGCTTCCAGCCCATGCACATAACTTTTCTTCCGTTCATCATCCATGGCCATTCTACCCTTTCGTATAACTCGCGGGCTATTTTTTCTACCTCTGTGCCCTTAAAGTATTCACCGGCCGAGAGGGCCCCTGCTAAAAAAAGCGCAGTATCTATCGAAGAGATTTCCGAATTCCATGCCCTTTTCCCGGTACGCATATCCAGAAAATGATAAAAGAAACCTTTATTATGCGGAACGTTATATTTGAATGTCTTAAGAATCTGCAAGATACGCTCGTATGCTTCTTTTTCGCTCATCCAGCCTCTCGATTCGCCTATGCATAAAGCGGTAAGCCCGAAACCGGCTACGGCAACGCTCGCGGGCGCTCCGGGGCGGGAACTATCTTTTATAAGCCCGTTTTCGGGATTTACTTCTTTCACAAAATATAGAAATGAATCGCGCTCGAGTTTATCCAGAAATGCCTCGTTTCCGGAGATGCCCTGCGCGAAAGACGCGCATGAGAAAAAAAATAAAAAATATAAGGTAATTACGTATTTCATGTCTTATATTTAGAAGCGATTTTACGCGCTTCCTCTATCGTCCCGGCCTGTTTTAGCTTCTCAATATCAAGGCGTAAGCTCTCCGCCATGTCTTCAAGGCTTGAAGCTGTTTTTTTCATCGCATCGCTTTTTCTTATCCTGAAATGTACACGAAGGTTGCCGTCTTTTATGGCTTCCGCCGATTGTTCAAACCTGTACATAGGGCCGGCTATTTTATGCGAAATGAAAATACCGCCTATAAATATCAGAAAGCCAAGAAGGGCTATTTTAGGAAGGAGAGAGCCGTTTACCGCGCGTAAGGCGTTTTTAAGCGCTTTTCTCTGCTCCCCACTCAATAGCTCCGCTTCTCTAAAGATTCTCCCAAGGCGGTAATCGCCCTTTTTGTACCGGACGCCTTCGTAACCTGCTATCCTTTTTGCCGTTTCCAGATTTTGCGAAACCTTAAATTCAGAGAAATTCTCTATGATCGAAGCCCACATGCCTACATATAGCCCTATGCCGCTTACGGACATGACCAGAAGAAGCGTCGCGAGTATCAACATCGTGTATTTAAGCTGAAACCTTTTTTTTATAAGGTAATGCCGCCTTCTGTGTCTCTTGCTAATCATTGCTTATTCCTTGCAATTTTAGGTATATATATTAACATATACTTCATTATATTTCATCAAATATTTCTTTTATTATATAACCTCATATTATAAGGCCGGCTAGACAAAAAAGGCGCACACTTTTTGTATACGCCCTCCCCTGCAACCCTGTAATTACGAGCCGGATGCTACCGAATATTACAATGACCTGTGTAATCGTTCACGTCTTATTTGGAATTTTCTTGTCATTCTATCTATTGGCAGCGGAACC
>CP070780.1:557834-565636 GCA_020346285.1 Candidatus Omnitrophota bacterium
TTATACTGATAATAATACGCACCGGCATAAACAGAAGAATATCTCTTAGCGCTCTCTAAATTAAAGGTCAGTTTTAATGTGGGATTTTGTGTGTAATCTATATAAGCGTTACTGTAGTAGCCCTGGTAGCAGTTATTCTTATCGTATGATACCCGCTTATATACCGCAAGGTTTCCTTCGGGTGTTATCTTATAATCGTAAATAATGGCTTTGCCGTCGGGCAGGGTAGCTTTTTTAAGTTTGCCGGAGAGGGGCCCGGCTTGGTAGTATTCATAAACTGTGCCGTCAAAAACCGTTTCTGTCAGGTTCCTATCCGCGTTGTATGTTTTGACCGCTCCGTCTTGCTGGCTAAAAATAGAGCCGAGATAAGTACCATCTATATCGTAGGAATGTTCAAATACTCCTATATCATCTGTAAATTTTTCTAAATTCCCCGAAACATCATATTCATAGGTTTTGTTTCCGTCTTTTATTGTCAGCGTTCCGTTTACAAGGTCTTTTATATATTTATATTGTTTTATATCGCCATTGTCGTCTATCGTAACCTCACATGCCTTAACTTCCCCGTTTTTATCAAATGTATATTGATACGTGCTTTTTACATTGTTTGTATCTTCTATCTCCTTGATTCTCCCGTTTTCTACAAGAATTTTTGTTCCATCGGGATATTCTATCTTTCCGCTTATGATATATCCGTTTTCATCAAGCAAGAAGTTTTTTATTAAAGTGCTATCCGGGTATTCGATTTCTACGATATTGTCATTTTCCAGGCGAAATATATTGTTTTTGGTATCAATGATTTCTTTCAACTTTACGGTATATACCGTTTCATTGTCGAGAATTTCCTCTGTTTCTTCATAAATATAAATTTTTCCATCCTCGTCCGTAACTTTTGAAAGAACGCCATTATTGTATTCTATGATTTTGCCCGAATTGAATTCGACTTTTTTGAGCCTCTCTTCGCTATCGTAATAAGTGATTTTTTCGGAATCTGTCAGGATTGTCTCGAGGATATTGCCTTCTTCGTCTTTTAGATAGGAATAGGCGACGCTTGTTTCATCGGGATAAACAATTGATTCGACCAGTTCTTCGCTGTTGTAGTTATAAATAGTGCCATCCGGCAGGGTCATTTTAGTAACCTTGCCCTGGCGCACTATTTGCATTGTTCCGTCGGTATACTCTATGTCGGCATCTAATAAATTGTTGTTTTCATCCAATACCACATTCCAAAAAATTGTGCCGTCTTTCTTCTCGATGTAGTCTATTTCATTATCCGCGTAATGGATGATATCGCCGTCTTCGGTGACAAATGAAAAAACGGGCTCTAGTTGCAAAGGTTGTTCGGCTTCGCCCTCTGCCGGCGGTTCGGTTAACACTACTCCATCGGCTATTTCACCCTTTGGCCCTTGCAGGTTTAAAATATCTTCTTCGGAGGGAGGCTCTTCCTGGCTGCCTGTTAAATCTTGTATATTGATAGTATTCTCTATATCCTGTTTCTGATTTACAAGGTGCTCGAGGGTAGTTTGTTGGTTATTAACGTAGTCCGGGGCGAACTGTTGGGATTGCTGTTCGTTAAATTCATCGATGGGAGAGTATAAATCACCTGCCCATGCTATCTGATTCCATAAAAAAATTCCGGCTATCAAGCCGGAACATGTCTTAAAAACTAATTTTAATTTGTGTGGCCACATCATAGTGTGCCTCCCACCTTATTTTTTATTTTAGGCCTCCCGCGGGCATGCGGGCATTCTTTTTTATGTTACCACATTTTGTGGTATGTTATCATATTTTTACACATTTGTCAAGAAAAATTTGATAAATTAGCAAACCATATGAGGTTTCGACAGACACTTGCGTTTCTGGAATATAAATATTATTGATTTGATAAAAAAATCAATATTGACAAACTTAGAATCTATATTATACTATATAAATATTGAAAAAACAATTGCCAAAGGCGAGCCCGGAAATTGAATAGCTTAAAATAAAATGAAAATAGGAAAAAAACTAAAAGTCCTCCGTAAGGAACGTAAACTCACGCTTAAGGAACTGGCGGAAAAAAGCGGCGTGCAGATTGCTACTTTGAGCCGGATGGAACGCGATATCATGACAGGCACTTTCCGGTCGCATATCAATATCTGCAAAGCGCTCGGGGTGTCTCTCTCCGATTTCTATCGCGACGTCGAGCACGAACATAAAACAGTTTCCTTAATCAAGCAAAGACACCCGTCTTTTGCTCATCCCAGGAAATCGACGATTGAGATGCTCGCGACACAGGTTGCGGATAAAAAGATGATGCCTCTTCTCATCAGGATTCGAAAAGGCGGGCACACTCATAAAGAGGAAAACAAACCGGGAACGGAAAAGTTCATATATGTTCTCGAGGGTAAAATTTGCGCAAAGATAGGTAAAGAAGAATATAACCTGTCAAAAGGCGACAGCATCTATTTCGACGCCTCTTCCCTCCATGCACTCCATAACATCGGGAAAAATGAATCCCGCGCTATTTCTCTGCTTTGCCCGCCGGCTGTCTAAGAAAAATAGTAGCTATTCTTATTTTTTGTTCAGGATTTTTCCTTTTTCGTATGCTAGGAGGAAAGCGCCTACGACGACGGGATCAAACTGCTTGCCGCCCTGTTGCCGGATTATCTGGATAGCCGTTTCTAAGGTTTTTCGCTGGCGGTAGGGCCTATCGGTAATTATCGCGTCAAAGGCATCGCACACGGCGATAATCCTTGCTATAAGTGGAATTTTGCTACCCTTTAAACCTTCCGGATAGCCCTTTCCGTCGTATCGTTCCTGGTGATATTTTATTTCCCTGGTCACATCGCCCAATTCTTTAATAGGGGTGAGTATAGCCGCGCCTATCACAGGGTGTTCTTTAATCTTCTCGAACTCTTTCTTCGTAAGTTTTCCCTTTTTATTCAATATAGCGTCGGGAATGCCGATTTTTCCTACATCATGCAAAAGCGCGGATATATGCAATGTTTCCTTAAAATTTCTATAGGCCACGGCTTCCGGTATCCCTTCAAGTTCATCCGCCACGGCAAGGCAATATTTCATTACCCGTTCGGTATGGCCGTGGGTATACGGGTCTCTGGCATCGATGGCTGTTGCCAGCGCAATCGCGGTATGAATAAATATGCGATGCTCCTTGAGATACAAATCTTTAATCTCATCGATTCTTCCCTGCAAATTTTGAATAAGCTGGGCGTTCGAAATAGCCATGGCGGCGTCGTTAGCCAGCGTCATAAAAAAGCCTATTTCCTGCCGCGTAAATTTCTCTTTCGAAATTTTATCGCCTAAGATAAGAACGCCTATCAAATCCTTTTTGGAATAGAGGGGTATGCATAGATTCGCTTTCAACAGGTCCATCTGCCTCAAAACAAGCTCTATTAAATTTGCCAGGTTTTTATGCTTCGCCAGCGATTCCTTGTTTTTCAAAAGCGAAGCGATGTCTTCATATACCAATATCCCGTTTTCGGAAACTACATAATTCTTTCTTTCTTTAAATATATTGATTAAAGGGTTCTCGAATGTCATGCGAATAAAGCCGACGGGAATCTTCGCGCCGCCTTCGCCCTTTGAGTCAATCAGAACAAAAGCATTTTTTTGTTCTTTATATAAAATAATAGCCGTGTGCGTAATCCCGAGCTGTTCATCGATAATTCTTACAATCATTCTTATCAGATGCTCGGGTTTCTTGAAACGAATCATGAGCCTCGAAGCGTTCTCTAAAAAGAGCTGGTAATCCTTTTCGGCTTTAGGCCATTTTTGCACGTTTTCAAACCCCATGGGTATGAGCGCGCCTTCCGTATCGTTCAGCTTATCTATAAACCATTGCTGAACTTTAAACCAACCCTTAA
Source organism: Candidatus Omnitrophota bacterium (assembly GCA_020346285.1). Classification (GTDB taxonomy): domain Bacteria; phylum Omnitrophota; class Gorgyraeia; order JABMRN01; family RBG-13-46-9. The sequence continues at coordinate 561,701 of CP070780.1, forward strand.
GCTCGTCTCGATTCCTGTTAAATTCTTTATGATACATTTTCGTCCTTTTTGCCGTGTGAGCAGACCACCCTCTCCAATTCTTCCAAAATCAGCGGCTTTGTAATGTATTTAAAAGCCCCGAGCTTGTGGCAGATTTCCATCTTATCCTGCTCGTTAACAGCGGTTATCATTATCACTTTAACATCCTTATCTATCTCTCTTATCTTTTTTAATGTCTCGATGCCGTCCATTTTTTTCATCCTGATATCCAAAAGTATTATATCCGGCTTTTCTTTTTTCAATATTCTTAATGCTTCTTCTCCGTCCAAAGCCGCGAAAGTGCGGAAATTCCTATCTTCGAAAAAGTGCTTTACAAAATCGCAAACATCTATTTCATCATCGACAATAAGGATTTTTGTCATATTACCTTACCTCTTTTTACATGCTTTATCTATAACCTTCTTTAATTCCCTCAACGAACTAAGCGGCTTATCAAGATAGGCGTAAGCGCCCGCATTTAATAGACGGATTTTTGTCTTTCCGGCATCGTCGAAGGCGCTCACAAAAATCACCTTTGTCTTCGGCCGTTTGGATTTCAATAAACCCAAAAGTTCTTCGCCGTTTATTCCCGGCATCTTTAAATCCAATATAACTATATCCGGTTTTTTATTATTAATTAATTCGAGGCCCTGCGTGGCGCTCGAGGCAATGTCTATCTTATATCCACGCAACTTAAAGTAATTCTCTAACATATCGATGAAATCGATTTCATCGTCTATGGCGACGATTGTCGGTTTTTTCATCCTTTGCCTCCTTCCTCCGGCCGTTTAGCAATCGGAAACTCGAGAATAAACGTCGTCCCTTTGTTGACCTTGGACCTGACGGAAATCCTGCCGTGATTTCGCTCCACGACCTGCCGCACTATAAAAAGGCCCAGGCCCGTTCCTTTTCCGGGCTCTTTCGTCGTATAGAACGGATTGAATATCTGCCCGATTCTATCTTCGGATATCCCATGCCCCGTATCTTCAATCTCGATATTAATTTTATCGTCTTTTTCTTTTGCCCTTATTGTAATTCTGCCCTTTCCCTCTATTGACTGCGCTGCATTTCGGATTAAATTGAAGAATACCTCCTCGAGCTGTTTTTTATCGGCGGAAATGAGAGGCAGATTTTTATCTATTTCTTTTACGATATTTATCTTATCCAATTTCAATTCGTAACCAACCAGCGCCAAAACCTCCTTTATCTCGTTCTTTATATTAATATCGTCGGAAATCAGGCCCTTTGTCGGCTTTGCAAAATTGGACAATCTCTTAGTCGTAGCCGTCGCCCTATCTGTTTCATGTAAAACTTTTTTCATAATTTTCTTGGCTTTTTCCAGAAGCTCTCCCTGGGACTGATTTTTGTATAAACCGTCTTTTATATTTAACAAAAACGCTTCGCACTGTCCCCTCGCGATTCCTAACGGATTGCAAATCTCGTGATTTATCCCGGCGGAAAGCGTTCCTATAACCGCCATTTTCTCCTGTTGAGCGGCTTCTGCCTGTGTCTTTCCTAATTCATCGAACATTTCAGCGTTGCTTATCGCTATGGCAAGCGTCCTTGACAGGGGAAGCAATATGTCCATGTCATCCTGGGCATAATCCTCATCTGATTTCTTCTTTCCAAGGGTCAATATGCCTATCATTTCATTGTGCATCATAAGCGGAATCGCGAGTTCAAGCTTTAATTCATTCATGTCCTGGATAATTTCGGACGGTAATCTCGAATTTTTCCCTTGATGTTTCACCGAGAGATATGACCTTGTTCTATTCAAAAATGCGGCAAGTGTGTTATCCTTGCTTAATACGACATTTCTATTGTCTATGCCTTGAGAAGCAACTAATTCATATCGCCCTTTTTCCTTATTAAGCAGAAGCACCCCGCAACTCGCTATCTTTATAATATCCGAAAGCTTATCAACCGTTAATCTTACGAGTTTATTCAAATCTAAAACTGTCAGAACCTCGCCTGTGAATGTCTTCAGCAGTTCTTTATAATCATATTTTTTCTGGAAGAGATATTTATCCGTTACATTTATAAGAAAATCCTCGATTTTTCTCATAGCAAGTATGATTATTATGCCGCTTATTGCCAGGCCTAAAACCCTTCCCCCAAAACTCGCGCCCCTCGTAAGGTATTCCTGTATGATAAATGTCGGAAGAAGTAACATGGCAAAGACCGATGCGAATAACCCCGTAAAAACAAGGGTTTTCTTGATGATAACTTCGATTTCCATCAGCTGATGGCGAACGATAGCATAAGCAATTATTGCACTATACCCAATGATAAAATAATCATGTGGAATATGTTTAATAAAGATATCGACTTTATAAATAATAATCATAAATATAGTAAATCCAATAAAGCCAACAGCTGTGCCAATTATCAGATAAAAAAGTTTAGTTTTATAGGGGCCTTTATCTAATTTTGAATGTTTATAAATAACTTCGGAATATACAATGCAACAAATAAGATATTGGTAAATCATAAACACTGTAAATAGAATCCCAGGAACTGGTAAGAAAAGTAAAAAAGGTTTAGCAGGAATAATCGATTTTATAAAATATGTAGTTGGGCTTAGTATGGCTAAAATCGAAGAAAATATATAACTGCCAATTATCACTGGCTGCCTTTTCCTATAATCTAAAAACTTATAAAATAAATGCGCAAACAGGGCAGGCTGATAAACAGCAAAGAGATAATTGACTTTATTAAATATTATAACAAAATTAATATTGTCGAAAGACCACATAACAAAACTAGTAAAAGTCCAAAAACCAAGAAGAATATCCATACAAAAATAGATTCTATTTAAAATGCCTTTAGGATTTTTGGCCAAAATAAAAAAGGCTAGAAAAAAGCAAAATATTGATGAGATTAAAGCCGATAAAGCATGAGCACACATCATTTTATGCCCTCATTATAAATTGATTCGAATAATTTAAAAGCTATTTCATTTTGATAATACATTAGCAACTTTTTTAGCAGTTAAAAAAACAGGTACAATACCGCTCCCAAATGAACACCAATGTCCTACTAAATACAAATTACTAATAGGTGTTTGATATGGCAACCTATTTTTGTAAACTTGCGAGGCAGTATTTTCCCAACCATAAACAGCTCCTTTACTATTTCCTGTATATCGTTCAATAGTTTTTGGCGATGCTGTCTCTTTAAAAACTATATTTTTTATCTTCCTATCGAACCTAAACAAAATTTTATCTATAAAAGTATTTTTTAACCTATCTGTCTCGGCAATATTTATACTTTTATTATTTACGAATTGAAATATTTCTATACTATGATGATTATCTTTATTACATAAACTTTTATCATTTAGAGTTGGAGACGAAACTAATAATAGGTCAAAAAAATGTTTATTTATATCAAATGATTTGAAATGCCATCCAATTATCTTTTTTATATCTTTGGATTTCATTTCAACGCCTAAATAGAGTATGAACAATGAAAAACTTCTTTGGAAATTATTTAGAGTTTTTTTATACTTGGTAATAGCTGAATTTGGTGTAGTCATATACTTAAGCATTTCATTTGGATCTATACTAAAAATAAAATCTATTGCTCTAAACGTATTTTTGAGATTTGAAGTTATAGAATAAATTTTGTCGTTTTTTAAAATAACTTTAATAATCTTGTTGTTAATTATTAAAGCCCCACCATATTCTATAAATTTATTTTTTATTATATCAGCTAAATTCTGTGCCCCTCCCTTTGGGTAAAACGTTCCGTCTTTTAAATAACTTATTATAGTTAAAGCCATAGCAAAAGCTGAAACTCTATTTGGAGGTAAACCTAAAAGACCAACATGTGCAGAAAGTATTGCTTTTAATTTTTTATCATTGAAAAAAAAATCTAATAAATTTTGATAATTTTTATTTTTAAAATTAGAAGGAA
>CP070780.1:565736-576802 GCA_020346285.1 Candidatus Omnitrophota bacterium
CAACAAGTATCTTATATTTCCCTGATTTAAAACCATCCAGGGCCTCTCTTCTCTGGGCAAGTGAACGGTTTGAGTGAATCTCAGCAGCTCTACGGTTTATTCGCTGTAAGCCGCGCGCAAGCTTTTTAGCGCCTATCTTTGTTCGGGAGAAAATAAGTACCGGACCGTGATAGCGGTCAAGCAGCTTTATCAAAAGCTGGCGCTTTGAGCTATGCTTAACAATAAAGACTTCCTGTATAATACGCTCCGCAGTAGTTCCTGAGGGAGCGACCTCAACATGTATAGGTAGCTTCATGTGTGCGCTTGCCATTCTCACGACTTCTCCCGGTATAGTTGCGGAAAAAAACATGGTCTGCCTGCTTCGTGGAATAAATTTAATAATTCTTTCAATCTGCGGCAGAAATCCCATGTCAAGCATACGATCTGCCTCGTCCAAAACCAGGACATTTATGTCAGCCAAAAGAACCGTGCGTCGTTCCATGTGATCGACAAGGCGTCCGGGAGTAGCAACCAGAACACGCGGGTTTTTTCTTAGCGCCTTTAGCTGCAGATGCATGGATGCACCGCCTATAATAACAGCTGTCTTTATGCCAAACGGCGGGGCAATCTGCTGAAACGTCTCATTAACCTGAATAGCAAGTTCCCTGGTAGGCACAAGAATCAGCGCGCGGCCCCTCCTCTGGGAAAGGCGCTGAATAATAGGAATGGTAAAGGCAAGCGTCTTGCCGGTGCCGGTCTGCGCGACCCCTATAATATCTTTGTCTTCTATGGCAATGGGTATGGTTTTATGCTGAATCGGCGTAGGAACTGTAAACTTCATTCGATCCAGTATGTCCAGTATTCTCGGAGCAATCCCAAGGCCATAAAAAGAACTATTTGTATGGCGTTGCGTTTGTGTCATTATAGTCTATGATAACACTGTTAGATGGCATTGTATACAACATTATGCAAATATGCGGGCTCTTAAGGTTTCGCAATCCATAGGCTTTACATCAGGTTCAAAACTTATTATTCTTGGACCCTTTTTCTTGAAACCTAAATGCTCATGTGCCTTCTGGATAGCTTTTTCGTTTATTTTGCCTATTACTGATTTGAGAGATGATAAGGATTAATGTAGATTTTAGTTGATTATTTTAAAGGGAATTCTTAAAATAGATTCAAATAAAGTGGAATAATGATGTATCGATTTAAAAAAATATTTCTTTGCTTTCTGTTAATAGTTTTATCACTAATAATTGTCGAATTATTTGGGCATAGTTTTTACTATTTTAAAAAAGGCACATTTCTATGGCGAGTCAATAATGCCGGTCTTGTCTTCAATGTCAGGCCATTTACTGAACCGGTTAATGATGATAGATTTGTTACAAACAAAAAAGATTTTACCTATGTAATGAACGAAGAAAATTATGCCTGGGAGGTTCGAATAGATTCAAATAGATTTAGAATTGGAGGTAATAAATATTTTACAGATAAAGATAATATTGTATTTTTAGGGGATTCGGTTCCTTTTGGGTGGGGAATAGCTGGTTCCAAAAGTATTCCTTCTATTTTTTTTGATTTACTACAAAAAAATCATATAACTGAATATGGAGTCATCAATGCCGCTATCCCATCTTATTCTTTATATCAATCCATACAGCGCTATGAATATGAAATCAATGAAAAATTTCCTGTCAAATATGTCATTTTACAGATATACGACCCTGTATCACAATTTTTGATATGGGGAAGGGATTGGAATAGAAATATCTGCTGGACATCAAATGATACCTTCATTCCAGCAAAAGCTATTTTTGAATATTACTCTAAGAAAAAAACCTTCTTTATATCACTTATGTATCGTTACTCATCCATATACCATTTAGCATGTTTGATAAAAATAAGATTGGATAAAATAAAAAAATTAAATCCATCTTTAGGCCTGAACGATGAATACGCTTTCACTTTATTTGAAGAGGAGAACATAGATACCCTTCGATCTTTTTACGCTTTACTTAAAAAAAAGAATATCAAACTTATTATTTTATCGACAAACCCTACGCGTCCTTATTCTACAAATAAATTTATGCATGCTGGATATATTGTTCATAGATTGAATAAAATATTACAAAACTTTGCTTCTTCTTACGAGGATGTTTATTTCTTTGATGTGAATTCATATTTTAATAAAATCGGCAGGAATGGATTATTTATTGACGAGGCTTGCCATCTATCCCATGCGGGGACCCAGAAAGAAGCTGAATTTATTTTTGAGGGGTTACGCTCAAGAGATCTTTTATGATTTGGGGTAGGTGGTCTGTTTTATATAAATTAAATTTTTTTGTCTATCGCCTTTTTATATGGCGGAGAGGCAGGGACAGGGCTTCATTTCTATTCAAAACCGTCCTTTTAACACCAATTTTAACACCTGTTCCTTTATCCTTTTAATCTTGATATTTCGGTAACGTTGGGTCAGCTTCTACTGCTTTTAAATAAGCAGACTTAGAAACTTCTTTCCCGTTGATATAAAATAAATTATCTTTTTCTAAAAACCTACCATCTTCATCCCAATGTTTACGAACTCCATGTAGCTTACCATTTCTAATACAGATTTCTGATTTTAAATTACCATTGTCATGCCAACTTTTTGCTATTCCTGTTCCCATATTGAATTGAAATGTCCCGAGCAATTTTCCTTCTCGGTTCCATTGTTTAAATATACCATGTTGTATGCCATTTTTCAAAAATCCTTCGGCTTTTACCTGTCCATTATCATAGTAACTTCGAGACCATCCATATTGTTTACCATTTCTAAAGTAGCTTATACTAGTCAGATTACCGTCTGTGTCCCAAACACGTAACGCCCCATGCCTTTTAGAATCTTTAAAAGGGCATTCGTAATGCAGCTTGCCATTTTTCCAAAATGTGCGCTCTCCTACTTTTTCAGTATTAAACCAATATTCTACTCTTTTAGAATAAGTGAATTTTTCATCATGTGGAGATAGCTCAATTTCTTTTTCCTCTGCATATCCTGGAATAGTGTAACTTAGATAATCTTCGCTCGCAGAAATTATTTCTATGGCGATGGTATTGGAAACGAGTTTGCCTGTGAAACAATTTTGAAACCCAAATTTTTTACCTCTCTCTTTGGCGTAGTCACTAAAAGACCATACAATCGACAAATTGTATTTTCCAGGAATATCTTTTAAAGGAACAATTGAAATTCCAGTCCCGTGTTTATATTCTAAAGCAACTCCTTTATATAAACCGTACCAATCTCGATTTTTAATGGGGAATTCCCAAGAAAAGCCCTTAGTTTTGGTTTTTTCTATTTTAACGAAAGCTTCGGCACCTCTTGGTTTAATTTCTGCATTACCTATACTAATCGATTCAAAGCTTTTGTCCACCTCTGTTTGGATTTTCGGATAACGAAAAGTACTCTGCTCATCAATGTAAACATCTTTATCTGAAATATTCTTAATAATTTGTATTATATTTATTGTTTCTCCTATCTTATACACTTGCTTATCTGATTTTATGGTAAGCTGAAGAGATTGCTCTTGACAATACCCAATAGATGTCATCAACAGCAATATAGCGATTCCTAATAATATCTTTTTCACTTCTTTGGGTTTATCACTCCCCATATGTAATAATTACTTCCCTACTTTTTTTATCAACCTTTATAAAAATTTCATCACCGAGAGTCACTGGAAGTCCTTGTGATTTTTGCTGCAATTTCTTTTTCAGGTCATAAGTAATAAGCCACTTATCTTGATTATTCCATTGTATCTCTTTAACGGATTCTAAATAATATTCATCTATGTTAATATTACTTTCTTTCATTGCCTTTTTTGCAATAGTGATGGCTTCATCTTTTGAAATACCTTTCTCCCCCACCTCATACACTTCCTTATCTGATTTAATGGTGAGCTGGAGGGGTTGTTCCTGGCAATAAGCAATTGACACAGTCAAAAGCGAGATAACAATTACTAATAATATCTTTTTCACCTAAGCTGCCTCCTTTACTTTGGGGCGTGGATCATTTTTGCCTCTGGTCCATGAACTTCCAATCCTTTGCCTTTGTTGATCGATACACGAACCCGTTCCTCAACAAGTTTCTTCGCTTTGTAATAAATCCGTTTTAGCTTGAAATGGACCGTGTATCCACCGAGCCGAGGATAACCAGCTTCATGGGCTATAATGAGACTATTGAGAGGGAATCCTTTGAGCTTGGCCAAATCTTCAGACTTGACTTCGAAATTCTTTCCAAATACCGTGATGGCCACTGACTTGTATGCTGTACCATCGGTCTCTGCCTCGAAAACAATGGTTCCCGTCTGCTCATGCTCAGTCGAGATGATTCTGACTTGCTTCCACGTTACACATTCCTCTTCAGACGCAAAGGTGGTGATGCAGAACAAAAAAGTTGTGATGAAAAGCAAAAACGATACAGCAACTCCTAACAATATCTTTTTCATATTCGCTATTACCTCCTTTAACCTTCTACTCTACTAGCTTATCTAATGATACACCAAGTGCCTTTGCGACCTTTTGAATAGTTTGAATAGATGGTTTTTTTGTAAAATCAGATTCTATTCCCCCTTGCGCGGGAATGACATAGGAAAATGAATGGCGGAGAGGCAGGGACAGGGACAGTACAGCGTCCCTATTCAAAACCGTCATTTTAACACCAATTTTAACATCAGAATTCACTTGTTATACACCAATATATCTATTATCTCATCTTCTTCGATAGCTCTAAGATTCTCTATTATCTTCTTACGCCATTTACTGTGCATTTTAGTGAAAATGCCTTTTATTTCATTTTGGCAATTATGTCGCAGTAGCTCTCGAAATACTCGCAGCGCACCTTCGATATCCCTATCATGTTTATCTATTTTTCTCCTTCGTTTAAATATGATGAATTTATGCAATGCATATGAAGCAGGATGGGGCAATCTGATATGTAATCCTTCCGCGTTAATGGATATAGTGTTAGCGATAAGAAAATCTAAAAACCGTAACGGCTGCGCATTTATCGCAAGTTGCGGTATAGAATATGGTTTATCGTATCCACGGCCTCTTTCCGGAACAAGAAACTCAAGGGTTAAATCGGGATGTTCGAATTTTATATACCCTTTCGAGCTCTTATATATTTCAAGAAATCCTAGATCTTCTATGAGTTCGATAATATTGATTTTTTTATCAAATTTAAATGGTATAGGTATCAAAAAATCAATGTCTTTAGTTCTGATATATGTAGAATATTTCTTGGATTTGAAATAATATTTATAGAAATAAATATCCCAACTACCGATTAAAATAATATGTTTAAGTATGCCGGCTTTTTTAAATCTCTTTAAAACTTCTAAGCATATATCAAACGTCTTCTTTTCCATGCAATGATTTCCTTAGATATTTTATTCTTTTATTTAATTGACGAATGAATTTTTTATATTTCGTTCTTAATTGTTTTGATTTTTCAAATTCAGCGATAAATTCTTTTGATAATTTCTTACCTTTGTAAATAAATCTAACGCGTTTCCCGTCTCTATAAGCCAGATAATAATATTTATGGCCTTTTATTTCTTTCTCTATCAGGCTACCACCCGGATATTTTTTAAGAGCCTTTTCGTAGTCCTTTTTTAACCTTATAGAATTCTCAAGCTCTTCCCTGAGAACCCCTTTAATAACACCCACGATAATACTCCATTTTGTTACCAAACAAATTGCTAGATATAGTATACATTGTTTGGTAACAAAAGTCAAGTAAAGTTACCAAACAAAATTGTAAAATATAGATATTTGTTTGGTAACAAGCCTGAAAAAAAATTACCCAACAACATTGTTTGTTTTAGATATTGTTGGGTAACCGGGGGGGTACCTGCCTTTTTTATATGGCGGAGAGGCAGGGACTTAGTATCATTCCTATTCAAAACCCCTGTTTTAACACCAATTTTAACACCAATATTTGGCATTTATTCAATATCTACTCTGCAAGTTGCGACGAAATTTCCTCATAGTATTTACGGAAATGTGCTTTCTTTTTTTCCTCTTTATTGCTCAAGGATATGCTTTCCCAAATTGCTAATCCTTCTTTGTATAACTTTTCCGCTTCCTTAAATCTGCCTTCAAGCTGATAATGTCTTGCCAAATTCACCTTGTATAAACCAAGATTAAACGGATCGGTTTCCGGATCTCGTTCTGCAATCTCTAAAACATTGAGATGAAGAATTTCTGATTCTCGGTTCTTGTCTATCATTGCATATGTTACGGCTAGCTGATGCATATAATATACAGTGACAGTATGCTCAAGACCATGATTTTTCTTAGCTTCATTTATGGAATTTTCCAAAAATTCAATAGCGCCTTTATAATTTTTAGCACGATAAAGCTCCATCAAAAAAGCTTCATATCGTTGCCAGAATTGCTCCTTTAGCTCCCAGCGAAGATCAAGGTCATATAAAGACTGAATATTTTCTTCAACAATTTCAAATATTTCTTTTTGTAATTCGTCATTTTCTGTTTGCACGAGAATGCTCATATAGAAGTCCATATTGTTAAATTTATATCCTTTATGACGCTGTGTATATACTAAAGGTTCACCATCGCAAAAGCCTATAGCCAATCTACAACCGTCTTCTCCAAGTCTACCTGAAGGAGATGGAGTATATTGCACTGGTTCTGGGGGTATATACTGATAAGCATAGTAGATAGAATATACATCTTTGAAAGGAGAATTGCCAACAGCTAATCCAATACATTCATCACCATATTCGTTTAGCTCTTTATATCTTTGCTTGATCTCTAAAATATCTTGATGAATATTCTGTACTACTTCTTTACACGTATCTTTAATCTCTTGGTCAAACTCACGCCATTGGCAATAAATATTATTCGGCATAAGAAATAACATTATTATTCCAACTATTGTCGCCCTAACTGGTCTTTTCTTCTCCATCAGTAAAGAATCTTTGAATGCCTCTCGAAAGCTTCCATAAGATCGTCGCTTTCTCGGGACAGCTTTGTTTCGCAAAACTGGCGGAGAGGCAGGGACAGGGGCGCGTTCCTGATCAAAACAGCCCTTTTAACACCAGTTTTAACACCAATCTGGATATTCAGGTTGCTGGTTTCTTTGGCTTTTAAAATCATTGATTATTTCGCGCGATGGACTATAACCATTGCCACGCCTTTGTGATTTTCTGTAATTTTTATTGCTACAGTGTTTGTAAAAGTGTGCATGAAAGCATGATGGATTGTTAGCACTAAATCTTGCAGATCCTTATCCAAGTCTTCCAATAGCGTTACTTTCAATCCAATGTCCTTGCAAGTATTAGCGGGAATGTGTCTCGCATGGGAACTAGTTTCTTTATGGCTTGATAATTTTTCTACAATTTTTTTTATAATTTTATCGGGATCCTTTTCTTCCTTAAACATCCCCGACTTTAGCCACTTTTCAACTATTTCTCTTGACCATCTAATGGCTTTTTCACAATCTCCTATAAAGGTTGGGTGGTATTTGCTTAATATCGCTGACTGTCTCTAAATTATAAATAGAGACGTTTTTTCAAAAATTTACCAAATTGAAGTATTTATTTCTGTTCCCTTTTCACAAACTCTTTAATAGGAATACCGCTAATGTACAGTTCTTCTATTACAGCGTTTCCTGATTTGACACGTACGGTGATGTAAGCATCTCTTTTACTTCTCCGGCTGTGTTTTCGATAAGCAATTTCAGCTTGTGGAGCAGCTTTTTCGTCCATGTAGTATCTATTAAACGGCAATCGAAAATATGCCTTTTTGCTGCGAATGCTCCATACCCTGGATTTTATATAGGCGTTTCCTTTTGGTCGTTTTTCTGTTACTTTGTCAATTTTTGCAAATCCGTTTTCGTCTTTCCCCAGGCATACGTATACCATTTGCCCACGTTGTAATTTTTGGCTTCCCGTTAAAACAACATTGTTCTGCTCTATTCCCAGAGCAACATATCTCCCTCGAAAAGCATCGTAAGGATCTACCGGTCTTGTCTTGAAGCGAAATTGAGTACCGTCTTTAAGAATCATCTCTTTATTTATAATCATTGAAATCGGCGTCGCAACTTGAATTACAGCTACACAGCAAAATAGTGCAAATATGTACATAGTCTTCTTCATTTTGCACCCCCTTTATGACGAATAAGCATTATATTCGTGACTAAGAAGCCTGTCCCGAGAATAATAAACGCTAAACCACGCGTCACAAATCCCTGGCTGCTATCAAAAAATCTGGCTACGATAAGTATCGTCAGCATAAGCATTCCCACATTAACAATGCCCAAGCTTTTCTCTTTTAGACCTGTAATCATCGTTATTATACCGGCCGCGAGCAGATAGATATTAAAAAGAATCGTTGGGAATATTGCATTCGCTCCGGCTCTCGAAATCGAATACCCAAGAACAGCAATGACAGGAACTATTCCAAATGTTATTTTCGAAATAAGCTTTCTTCTAACGCAACTGACAAGGAGCGCTATAGCGACTACGAGTAGCATTAATGTTATAAAGCAATCTGCTATCGCGGTAAATCCAAAAGTTCCTTTACCATAGCGATAATAATACCAACCCATGTCCTTCCAGGGCCATTTATAGGTTAGTATAAATGAAGTAATAAAAATACCTATCGCGCCAACAACATGGAAAGGACGCTTCCAAATTGCTTGTGTTTCAGCGAACCAAAAATTTCCTACCAAATACAATATTGCAAAAAGGCTGGTATATATCACTACCCATGATCCCGGCCAAACTTTTCCTAAAGTAATGCCTCCGGTCACACAAAGACATAGAGATATAACCCATGCAAACATTGTGAAACGAATTGCGTATTCATCTTTCTTAAAGATTTGGACAAAATGCGGTACGACCAACATAGCCAATGGCCAAAAGAAGATGGAATGCAATGCATCGTTTTGGGTGTAACAAGCCCATGAGGTTATCCCTATCATGTATATAATGGCAGGAATCGTAACGCCCAAGAGATACACGAGTGGGATAGTAAGTAGCATCCAGGTCAATAGAAAACCTGCCGTATTCCCGGGGATATGATACGTCTGTCCGACCAATGCTATTGATGCCCCGATCATAAACGTAAGAAATGTTGCGCTTCCCTCTCGTAAAGCAATTGATCTCTTCCCCTGAAAAATCGTCCAGCCAACCAACAGCTGCCCTGCAAGCAGAGGAAGAATTGATAGGATAGTTCTCATTTGGCGCGATAGATCCTCCCAGTTATGCCCTATAAGAAGTATTATCCCCAGGCCTATTAAGAGGGCACCAAAAATGCCGAATATGATAAGGGCGAGCCATCGCCCGCCTTTGCCTTCTATCGACCCATAATATTGCCTTAGATTATCTGCATTTTGTTGGGATAAAATGCCCTTTCTGATCAACTCCGGGAGCTCTTGGTAAAGCCATTGAATACCTTTTTTACTCACGAGGCACCTCCAATCTATTTTATCTATTGTAGAACTATAGGGCGAGGATGTCAAATAGGAAGTATAGATTTTACTTATAAACCCCTTTTGATCTTAGGAAGTCCCTATCGCTATCGGTTATTCCTTGAAATATCCCTATTTTCTTCTTTTCTCTTTCTTTACTCGTATATATGGAGTGTCGCTTTTTGATACTCTCGCAGAGTTTAGATCTGACACTCAGAGTGTCAGATTTTGACACTCTCAATTCGGGCAATAACACCGCTCCGAGCATGGTGTATTGAGTGGGAGTTCTGCCTATGCCGGAGGTGTATTTGATCAGACCACGCTCCTGGAGATAGGATTTGGCTGCGGAAAGGGTATTTGTAGAGATCCCGAGGTGTTTCTTTATTGTCTTATCGTGCCAGAAGAAGTTGGGCTTCTGGAAGCGGCAGTAGAGACCGCGGAGGTAGATATAAAGAAGCATGGGGATCCGCCGGATCTTGCGGGTCTCGCAGAGTTCGAAGAAGCTGTTTTGGAGGAATTGATAGCCCTTCATTTTAACACCAGTTTAACACCAGAATTGGTGGTAGGGGGTGTTTTGTGACAGAGGATGACTGATGGTGGCTGATACCTGCTGAAGTTGTTTGTCGTCGGGGATTATGGGGATTTTGGATTCCCGCTTGCGCGGGAATGACATAGGAAAATGAATGGCGGAGAGGCAGGGATTCGAACCCTGGGTACCTTTCGGTACACACGCTCTCCAAGCGCGCCGTTTAAACCGCTCACGCACCTCTCCGAAATTACACAGAAGAAATTCAAGAAGAATTTCATGGCGGAAGGAGCAGGATTCGCCTACTACGGCTCGCGGAGCTCGCCTGCGTAGGCTCCCTTCGCTCACTGCCGGCCGGTCTTCGACTTACGGCCTTTCCCTCCCTATGGTCGGCGTTCGCTCACTTCGAATCCTTACCGATACACAGAAGAAATTCAAGAAGAATTTCATGGCGGAAGGAGCAGGATTCGAACCTGCGGTACTCGTTAAAGTACAGACGCTTTCGAGGCGTCCGGTTTAAACCGCTCACCCATCCTTCCGATTTTCCGCCAGAAAAATCATCCCGAACCCCTATTAAAAATTGGCAAGAGGCCTATCAAGAAGGTAATTTCATTATCCTGCTATTTGCAGGATCGAGTTTACATATTCTCTTTTTTTTATCTTTTAAGGCCTCCGGAGCATTTGCTACTTCTTCGAAACCTGCCTTTTTAAGAAAAGCAGGTTTATGACTAATGCCATATATGGGTTTTTCGGGATTTTGTCTTTTTGCTTCTTTGGTCAAAAATAAAAGCATCTTTGTGCCGATGCCTTTTCCCCTGCAACAGCAATCAACGCCTAAAGACGCTATTTCAAAATATTTTTTATGGTCTTTTACTCTCCCGAATGCGGCTGTTTTACCTTTATTTTTTGCAACAAAAAATTGTTTCCAGCTTGCATTGGTGCTATCCAGAATATAATCTTTTAGTTTCTCTTGAATATAGGGCCAATCTTCTTTTTTTGCTCTTTCTATTTTTATTTCTTCCATATTTTAATACTGGCGGAGGAAGTAGGATTTGAACCTACGGTGGGCATAAGCCCACAACAGTTTTC
>CP070780.1:576902-585755 GCA_020346285.1 Candidatus Omnitrophota bacterium
AAGCGATTCCAAGTATTCTTTTAAAGACCTTAAGGACATGCTTGATAAAGAAAGAACCAGAGAGTTCCTCAATGTAACGTTAAAGAAGTCCTTGAAAGAGCTGTTTGGAGAAGAGGAGCCTACTTTACCCATCGAAACCGCCAAGCTCAACTTCGCCACCGGCATAGGCTTAATCGTAACGGGAGCATCCGTCCTAATAAGCGCATTTTTTACAAAGGGGATAGCACTTCCCGTAACATTTGCTATTGTTAGCGGAATGAGCTTGGCTTATTCAATAATGCAAAGATTAACAGCATTATTTATAGATAGAGCTTTTGTAAAGAGTAATGTCAATATAAGAGGGCCTGACGGAAAAGAAAGAGAGATAGCCCACCTCAATCATGCCACAGGCCAGATAGAGTATCTATTTGTAAACAATGAAACCGGAGAACTAATCTATAGTCCGGAAGAGCAAAAAGAGAATTACACAAGAATCTTAGATAACCTGCCCCTGCAAGATAGGCCTATATTAAGAATCTTATCCGTTATAATAAGGAGCTTGATACTCGCCCACGAACGAACCCACCTTGCATTTGGCGAATTTGTTGCCTATACATTCCCGTTAATCGGTGTATTTAAGAAGTCAAGATTGTCTACGGAAACAGTCGAGCGAGTATTGCAGAATTATGACTTAGGCGAAATTATAAACACCGAATTCCTTAAAGGTGGCCGTTATATAGAGACAAGACCTATATTAATGGTAACCACAAAAGGAAAATATGTTCTGAAAGTGGCACGGACTACCGAAGAGAGAATAGCTTACGAAACCTCTTTAGTTACATCTTTACATTCCCAGGGCTTTCCGGTTTTAAATATTCTTCGAGACAGAGAGGGTAAAGCATACTTTGAAATGAACGGTCTATTTTACTCGGTCAGTGAATTTAGAGAAGGTTCGCATTTAAGCTGGGGTGATATCACCGGAACCAAATTAAGAAATGCAGCAATTCTTCAAGCAAGATTGCATAAACTTGTTAAAAGGTTTAAACCGGAAGGAAAGGGTCCTGTTCGCTCAGAACTCAGCCCCGGGGCCTTTAGAAGTATGGCCGAGCAGGCCTTAAAGCACTTAGAAACAATTAAGTCAGCACGACAGACCCCGGTTCATAAGCTATTCCTGCAAAACCATGAGATGTATCTGCAGGTGTGTTTAGACGAGCTTGCAAAATTGAGAGCAAATTTGCCCGAAGCTACCTTGAACAAATTACCAAATGGCATAATACACGGGGATTATTATGCCCATAATATTATATGGCAAGGCGATGAAATAGCCGTCCTATTGGATTGGGAAACGGCTGGAGAAGGAGCGCGAGTTTATGACCTGGCAAATGAAATAATTATAGATGTTTTAAGTAAGGGTAGAACTGACCTGGATGTCGATAAAATAGTTGCCTATGTCCAGGCTTATCAACAAGCTGCCGGTGAAAATAGATTAACACCGGAAGAAATTAAAGCTTTTCCCGAGATGTTAAGAGAAAAGGCGTTGGAGCTAATGAAAAATAGGTTTGAATTTATTTTAATGAAAAAAGATGTCCAAGGCTTTACAACCTGGCCAGCTCTGGTCAAATTCTTTGAGGATTTGGATAGATTTAAAGACGAGATTGTCGAGAAATGTCTCACCGGAATCTCTTATGTGGAACCCATAGAAGTGCTTACTAGTATAGGTAAGGTAAAAATTTTGCAAGTAAAGCCAGGTCCTGTTAGAGTCAAATTACCGGACGATACTTTACTTATCAACTTACCCGATAAAACTGAAATTGTTATTTACCTATATTACAGTGCATCTAAGGCTGCCCAGGAATTTGACGATGGAATGCAATCCTATGGTATTAGTGTTCGTGCCAAAGATGATAGTACGCTTGAATTCCAAAATGCCGAGGGACAAATAGCAACTATTGGAATGCCGGTGGATATAGCTGATGTGATAGAGATGTTTTATAAACTTTTACCGCCTACCTATATGCGCGATGACCAAAGAGTTGCCAAGAAGTTTATCGGCATACCTGCAAGAGAAATATCTGTAGAGGAACGGCAGGATATAGAGGCAAGGATAGAAAAATGGCTCGACTACGATAGAGATGTAACCGTGATGTTCCTTGAGGGAGAAGATACGGAAGCGAACGTTAAAATGCTGCAAGATACGGCAAAAGAAGAGATGGAGAGAACCGGAAACATTGTAGTTTCGGCGCTGGTAGAAATGGACCTCGGAGACGAAAAAGCAAAAGAGGCAATAGAGCTATTTATTGATAGGGCCACAGCCGAAATTTTCTCAATTAATATTGAGCGCATGAGCCGCGAAGAATTGAGAAGGATATCCCAGGATATACCCGAGGTGGCATATCTTAAACTTAATGAAATAAGCATTTTTGAATTGGAGACCATGAAGTTATATGAAAGACACGCAAAAGACATGAGACTTATATATAATCAGGAAACCATTGCTCGCCTGAAAACGCTAAAAGACAAGAAAGAGACAAAATGCGTTGTCTGGACAACGGGCGTTGAACAGAGAGGGCTACCGCTCGCCGTTGATATAAACGAGAGAAGAAGGCTCATGGGTGTCACAAAGCATAATGACCCCGTGAAAGATGTATTAGTTATAAGGGATTCCAGAATAAAGACAGAGGCCGATATCGATAAATATTTAAGGGCAAAAGGCCTGGATAGGGTTATTAATAAAGAAGATGTAATCTTGAGGCCAGACGGGCAGAAGCTTGATATGCACAAGATATATTCAGAGATTGCGGAAAGAACAGGTATCAAAACAGAAGGCATAGTATTCGCAGGATTGGAAGACGAATTCAAAAAGAACGATAACTTCATGCTTGTTGAGCTTGCCGGAGAAAGCCGGTATAACATAGGATTATACAGGTGGGTCTTTGAACTATTTACAAGAGGCGACCAGGCGGCTGAAGCAGGCCTTATTGAGAAACTGGGACCGAAGTGGTACCGATACATACCTCCTGTCGCCCCGGCGGATTACGAAGAAAAATTCAGAGAATATCAGCGATATGTAAACGAGGTTCTAACGAAAGCATAAAATACACCAGGGGTTGTCTCGTTCCCCCGCTAATCGTCTTTGAGCCGCGGTGGTTCGGAGATAGTTAGTGCCGGGAAGCGTTTATGCCCGCGGGCTCTGCCAAGCGGTCTGCGGGTATAAACTTTTTATAAGGTCAAGTAAAGGACTAAGTAGGTCACCCTTAAGGGTGACCTACTTGGAATACTGCGGGTATAAACTTTTTATTGGTCAGATGATGGCCAGGCCGGAGATTGACGCGAAACACGACCTATGCAGTGTTACACATTTGTTACATTTCTTTTACTTTGTTATGACAACAAAAAAATAGATTTATGTTATAATTTGTCAATATATTATTAGAACGAAATTGCGATATTTCTTATAAAATAATTTCCAGTGAGACGAAATGGAAAAAATTAAAAGGAGAGTTTGAAAATGGATAAACGAATAATAAAAATTATTTCAGGACTATTAGTACAAACTTTTCTCTTTTATAACATTGGATTTGCAGCGATTGATAAAACCCCACCCTCACCCGAACAAAAAGCCACAATCCGGGAAATCTCAATAGATAATATAGGTATACCTAAAGGTATAGGCAGCGTAAAAAGCAAATATAGGGGAGAAGACGGAAAGCTCGTAATTCACATTCAGGATGCCCATTGTAATTATGAGGCGCAGCAAAATATAACCAAAATCCTCGAGTATCTCCTCAAAAATTATAACATAAATTTCGTTGCGGTCGAGGGCGCAGACGGAATAGTGGATACGAGCTGGTTTAAGGCTTTCCCCGATGCCGAAATCCGCAAAGAAGTCGCCGACTACTTTATGGAAAAAGGCGAAATAACGGGAGCAGAATTCCTGTCCATAACAAGCGATTACCCGTTTACAATCTACGGCGCGGAAAGCAGAAAACATTACGTTAAAAACCTGAACTCCTTCCTCGAAAGCTACCCATACAAAGACGAATTCCAGAAATATTACACAGGCCTGAAGACGGTATTAAACAAATTAAAAAGATTTATTTATACGAAAGAATTAATAGATTTAGACAGGAAAGTAATCCAGCATAAGGAAAAAGAAGTTAAATTCGCCGATTACGCCGCATATTTGAAAAAAATCGCAACGTCCAAAAAAATAAACATAAGAGAATATGAAAATTTCAATACTTTGATAGAGACTCTCCGATACGAAAAAGATATAGATTTTGATATTGTAAACCAGGAAAGAGCGGCATTAATAGATGAATTAAGCAAAGAATTGCCCAAAGATAAATTATCCGAACTTGTAAACAAAAGCATAGATTTCAAGGTTGGTAAAATCGAAGGCAACGAATTCTATACAGAACTTGCAAAACTTGCCAAAGAAAATAATATCTCGCTTTCTAAAAAATATAATAATCTTGCCCGTTACATAATATACTCCCGCATCTATAGCAGAATAAATAATGAAAAACTTTTTGACGAGATAGACCTCCTGGTAGCCGCTATTAAGGAAAGGATGTTTATCAATGCCGACCAGAGAGAACTGAACAGGCTCTGGACAAACGTGAATGTCATCTTAGGTTTTATGAATATCGAGCTTACAAATAAAGAATATGAATACTATCTTGCTAATAAGGGCCAGTTCACGCCGGATAAATTTATTGACTTTATAAGCCAAAATGGCATGAAATTCGGCCTGGCTTACGACCTTGGTGAAGCGCCTTCGGAGTTAAGCTATATATTCCCGAAACTGGTGGACTTTTACGAAATAGCCACAGAGCGCGATGAAATAATGATAAAAAACATGTTTAAAGGTATGCGCGGCAAGAAAACAGATGTGGCGGTTTTAATTACAGGCGGGTTTCATACCAAGGGAATAGCGAAAACGCTGGAAGATAAAGACGTCTCTTACGTCGTTATCAGCCCTGCCATAACGAAAGAAGCAGAAAGCCCGTATATTTCTGTTTTAACAGGCCAGAAAACTCCTTTCGAAGAGCTTCTTATAGAAGCAGAAAAATCCGAGCTTCAGACAGCCAGCAAAATGTGCGGATTATGCATGGATGGGCATATAACGGACGATAGCGTAAGCAAAGCCGGCAAAAAATTTTATACCGAAGTCGCAGCATGCCTTATTAAATCATATATACATCTTTTCCCCGATACGCCGAAAAATAATTTAAAACCGCTTCTTGTAGAGAATTTCAGAAGCGCCTCAAAGGAATGCCCCAATAGAGCCGGTTCCAGGCATATTTTGAAAACTATCCGGCAGCAATTCGACGGAATTTATGATTCTTTCACCGAATCAAGAAGTAAGACTGTAGGAGGGGTATTGAGCGACGATGATATTGACAAGGTTATTGCCGACCGCGACACTAAAAAATTAATAATTTTTGAAGACGGAGAAATTCCTGAATATATCGAAATGCAATATTCTGATTATGCCAATCTTGTATGGGAGCTAATAAGAGTCATAGAAGGTCTGGACAAAAAGGTTTTTCAGCGAATATTAAATTCTCCTCTCCTGACAAGCGGCAAAAACGATTCGCTAAAAAAGGCTTTTACGAAAGAGAATCTTTTGCAAATATTAGAACCGGGTTCCGGCTTTAAGATAAAACTTGTTCAACCAAAAGAAGTGGTTCCGGGAGTCAGGGTTCCGGGTATTGTTATGACTAAGACAGGTTCTAATTTTGGACACTATAGCATAAAAAATAAAACTAACTATATTCCCTGGGGTATGGTCGATATAGGATTAGAAGGAGGGCCGTTATCAAAGAAAAAAGTCTTGATGGACATGATGCATGAATTAGTGGAATATGTAATTTTAAAAGAGGCCTTTTCACATATAGAAACAACACTTGAATTAATAACGAAGGAACAACGGGAAAGCGAGGAAGCAAAAGCACATCTTATTTTGCAACTTTTAGAAGTAGAAATACTCGGCTCAAGCAGTAAGCCCTCTAAAGAATCAATAATCGGGCCGGCCAGCGCCCTTGACGATTGGCTGGAAGGCATAAAAGACGAATATTTTAGAGCGGTAGAAGCTAAGGAAGCTTTAAAACTTGACTCCCCTCTCTACGGCGTGCGTTTGCAGCAGGAACAGATGAAAAAGGCCTTGCGTGACCCGGAGAACGAATACTTTAAAGGAATAGTTATCACCTGCATGGGCGGCATGATAGCCGAAAGGTTAATCGGATTATTGGAAAACGCGAAAGGAAAGTATATACCCAACAACAGCAGGATATTGAGGATAGACGAAGAAGACTTCGCCCGGAAGGTAAAAGAAGCCAGGGCCAATAAAGAAATACCGATAATACTTATTATCCGGGAACATGTAAAGAAGACAATGCCCAGGAGAGAAATCTCAAAGGGCAGACCAGTAGGGCATGGCAATCTCGGATATGCAATGGAAGGGATGTTAACCCTTAAAGAATTAGGCATAGATATAAACGAAGGATTATGGGGAATAATTCTTGCCATAGGCGATGGCACAAGGAACTACCCTGCGACAGCCTCACTGGGAATAGGCAGTAAGACATTACTGACCTGCATAAATGGCGAGCCATATATACATCAGACCCTAAAACAGCTTCCCCAGTATTTTGACAAAGAAACCAAGGGGGTATTAATCTGCTCCTGCGATGGCATAAAAGCTATAGCCCGACCTATCAAGATGGGTAGACAGGGCATCCAGATAGTCGGCCATTCCAAGAACTGGGATGACGGAACCCTAAGTGGCCTTGGTTGTATAAAGGTAGCCGAAGATGGCCAGGTAGAAAAACTTGTAGAAAAGCCAGGTAAAGGCATGGATAGACAAGATACCTTAAAGATAATAGAGCATATATTCGGCCATGAAACGGTACCGGTAAACTGGGCAGAATATTACCTCTCTCCCGAAGCAGTGGATATATTACTTGAGGAACTCAACGTACCCAGTGAACACCAGGATGACCAGGGAAACAGAATCCCTCTATGGAAGGCCTATGAATTGGATACGGCAGGCCAGCTATTTGAGGGCGGAACAAGACCGCCGGAGGAATGGGAAAAGCTAAGACCGGATAGCTGGAAGGTCGGCGACTGGATAAAGATGGCTGAGGCAGCCCGCAGCATCAAAGAAAAAGTGAAATTTGGATTCATCTATACCGGAACGAATGCAATTTTCGCCGATACAGGCAACAATAGGACATATTATGATATGTGCCAGGAGCTTTTTGTAAATAAAGAACTGCGCCAGCTTCTCGGAGTGGAAATAGACGACCAGATGAGGATAATAGACCCTAGGGCAGAGATAGATTGGGAACACGTAACCGTAGAGCCACAGACAGTGATATTAGGCAGGACAAAGATAAAATCAGGCAGGATAGACCACGGCGCAGTAGTAATCGATACTGTCGCCCGTAAGTTATATGCAGCGCCACGCACTCTCATACAGGCGGTTGAGGAAATGTCGGATGAACGATTGGTAGCCGAAGAAGGACAACTCATAAGCGATATTCATATTACCGACAAGGATGGCACGAAGAGAAAGATAAGAATATTTTCAGAGATAGACTTCCCGGCCAAAGGAAAATTCGTCTTTAGTAATAGAGAAGTAAAAGAAGTATTCAATGAAAAGATATGGCCAAAAGAAAATAATACCTTACGAATAAAATTTCTTAAATCAAGCGATTCCAAGTATTCTTTTAAAGACCTTAAGGACATGCTTGATAAAGAAAGAACCAGAGAGTTCCTCAATGTAACGTTAAAGAAGTCCTTGAAAGAGCTGTTTGGAGAAGAGGAGCCTTTTATACCATTCAAACAACTACCATCCTCAAAAGAAATCTGGTATAAAAGATATGCCGATTCAGTCAACATAGATAGGCCTGATACTCTGATAAATGCGGTTTTGACCGGATTAGATGAAGACGGCTATATGCCAAGAGGCCCATATAGGAAATTACTTGTAAGCATCGTAAGAAGTGTAATAAGGGAACACATAAATAGCCATAGAAAAACCGATATAGGCGAGATATCCCCTGATGATTATGCCCTGATTCTAAAAAGGTTAGAAAAGACAATTTTATATGCCTTTAGATTATCGTTAAACGCCATAAGTTCAGATAAGGCCTGCTGTCTCTTCTACGCACCTTTCATAGGAATTCTGCCTGAACTAAGCGAAGAAAGTATAACGAATAGCGTAATGGACCATAATGAGATACTCATTGTTATACCGACTGCAGATAATGAAATCGTAAAGCAAATAGCTGGGAACACGACACTAGGCGCTAAGGACCTTGGGGAGATAGGAAGGATTGTTAGTGAATCTGGCGGTAGAATTACTAAGAATTGGCGGGTTATTATATCTGTACCGGAAGTGGTAACAGGCCCAAGGAAACCAATTTTTATAGGCGGATATGAAATAATAAAGCAAGAGGATGTAGGAACTCCGAGGGAAATAAAGCGCTTGGTAGAGGAAGAGATAGAAAAATTGATAGAAGGATTGGATGAAATTGAAACTCCTTTTTCTATAAGTATATTTACAAAAGATGAGCTTGAATCACCTGACATGCGTAGGACCTATCCGAGAGGACGGGTAGTACCCAACGCCGATGGGAAGCCTTTAAGCCACAGGTCGATAATAGAGGTAGCGCGAAGTAACATTTCGCTCAGCAAAATATCTTTGTTAGAGAAACTCAATACATTTATAGAAAGCGAAATTCCCCTCGATTATAAAAGAGCCGATTTGAGAAGGCGTCTCAGGGAGGAAAAAGAGAGGGGTATAGAATTTGATATTTCAAGGAATTGCAGCATGCCGATTGTAAGGGATGGAATGAAATATTG
>CP070780.1:585855-590987 GCA_020346285.1 Candidatus Omnitrophota bacterium
AAGGCGGGGGCCATGGAGATTACCACTCGGTTGTTTTAGGGCCGGCATCCTGCCAGGAAATGTTCGATTTTACCCGCATGGCCTTCGATATCGCGGATAGATACAGAAATACTGTTATCATATTGGGCGACGGCATACTTGGCCAGATGATGGAACCGATAAGAATAAATCCAAAATCCCGGCAGGCAGGCAAAATCGGGAGCCCAAAACCGAAGAAATGGGCGCTTACGGGATGTAAAGGCAGGAAGCCGAATATCATAAAGTCGTTACTTTTAAAAGAAGGCGCGCTGGAAGAGCTTAACAGGAAGCTCCAGAAAAAATTCGATTTGATAAAAGCCAACGAAATCAGATTCGAGAAATACAGGACGGAAGATGCCGAAATAATAATCGTTGCCTACGGTACCTCGAGCCGCATTTCGAGAGCCTGCGTAGATAGGTTGAGAAAAGACGGAATAAAGGCGGGGCTATTCCGCCCGATAAGCCTATGGCCTTTTCCGTATAACGCCTTGAGATTGCAGGATAAGGGCAAAACAAAATTTTTAGTAGTAGAGATGAGCGCGGGCCAGATGCTTGAGGATGTTAAACTTGCTGTGCAGGACGATAAAAGAATTTATTTTTACGGCAGAATGGGCGGCGGCGTTCCGGGCGAAGAAGAGATTATTGAGAAAGCATTAAAAATTAAATAATAAGTATTAAAGATGGGAAAATTAATTTTTAAAAAACCGGAATCGATGACTGATGCGGTAATGCATTACTGCCCGGGGTGCGGCCACGGCATTATTCATAGACTGATATGCGAGGTTATAGATGAGCTCCGGCTCAGGGAAAAAGTTATTGCGGTCGCGCCCGTCGGTTGCGCAGTTATCGCGTATGACTATTGGGATTTTGATGTTTCAGAAGCCGCTCACGGAAGGACGCCCGCTGTCGCGACCGGCATAAAGAGGGTTCTGCCGGGAAGGATTGTTTTTACTTACCAGGGCGACGGGGATTTAGCGGCTATCGGGACATCCGAGATAATCCATGCCGCAAATAGGGGCGAGAATATTACGGTAATATTCGTAAATAACGGCATCTATGGCATGACAGGAGGCCAGATGGCGCCTACAACGATAGTAGGGCAAAAGACCCAGACTACGAAAAAGGGGAGAATCGTGAAAAGAGACGGTTTTCCCCTGAAGATATCGGAAATGATAGCTTTATTGGAAGGCGCAAGATTTATTGAAAGAACCTCTGTGCATGCGCCGAAAGAGATTTTGAAGACCAAAAAAGCGATAAAAAGGGCATTCGAGACGCAAATTAAGAATGAAGGATTTTCAATGGTTGAGATTTTATCGATGTGCCCTATATATTGGGGCTTGCCATCGGTTGAGGCGTGCAAAAGAATCGAGAAGGAAGTGATTAAGACCTATCCGCTGGGGATAATTAAAGGATGAAAAAATTGACGCATGAAGAGATAATATGCGCCGGTTTCGGCGGCCAGGGAATAGTGCTTATGGGAAAATTCCTCGCCGAAGCAGGCATGAAGAATGGTTATAACATTACGTGGCTCCCCTCATACGGTGCCGAAGTAAGGGGCGGAACAGCGCATTCCATGGTGCATATAAGTACGCAGAAAATAGCCTCGCCGGTGATTTCAAAGCCGACTACCTGCATAGCGATGAATGAACCCTCTCTAGTTAAGTTTATAGACAGGATAAAAAAAGGAGGGCTTTTGATAGTAAATACCTCTATGGTAAATAATGTACCCGAGAAAAAGGGTATAAAGATAGTAAAGCTCCCCTTAACCAGGATTGCTTCGGAATTGGGTAATGTTAAAGTTGCGAATATGATTGCCATAGGCGCATTTATCGGCCTTAGAAAGATACTTTCTTTAAAAGATATACAAGAAGCATTAGATAAGGTATTGCCTTCGAAGAAGGATTTAATTTCTATCAATAAAAAAGCCATAGAATTGGGATATAAATTAGTAAGTTAAAAGAAACCGCGGTCGAATAGGTTAGCATGACAAAGAGTACCATAAAAGTTCGTTTTGCGCCGAGCCCGACCGGCTACCTTCACCTGGGTAGCGCGAGGACCGCTTTATTCAACTGGCTCTACGCGCGGCACACAAACGGAAAGCTTATATTGCGCATAGAGGACACGGATAAAATTCGCTCTAAAAAGGAATTTTTAGATGAGATTTTAGACGACCTCAAGTGGCTTGGCATAGACTGGGATGAGAAACCTATTTTTCAATCGAAGAGAACTTCCATATATAAAAAATACGCCTCTCAATTGCTCGATAAGCGCCTTGCTTATAAAGAAGGAGATGCCATTATATTTAAGGTCGAGAAATCCCGCAATATAAAATTAAGAGATATAGTGCACGGCGAAATAGATTTTAACACGGACGAAATAAAAGACCAGGTTTTGATAAAATCGGACGGGTTTCCGGCGTATAACTTTGCCTGTGCCGTAGATGATTATGAAATGGGCATAACACACGTAATAAGAGGCGCCGACCACATATCAAATACACCCAAGCAGCTTCTCTTCTACGAAGCCCTGGGGTTAAATCCGCCAAAATTCGCCCACATGCCCCTGATGATGGGAAAGGACGGAGCCAAACTTTCCAAGAGGCACGGCGCGGTCGCGATAGTGGAATATAAAAAGGAAGGTTTTTTACCCGAAGCCCTCTCGAATTACCTTATATTGCTTGGCTGGTCGCCCGGCAAAAACAGAGAAATTATCGGCCTTAAAGAAGCGATAAAATTATTTAAAATAGAAGGCCTCGGCAATGTCCAGGCAAGATTTGATGTCGATAAATTGAGGTGGATTAACGGGGAATACATAAAGAATAAAGATACGAAAGTTTTAACAAATCTGCTTGAAGATAGAGTAGCAAAAAACGCTAATCGGAATTATCTGGAAAAGGTGGTGGATTTATATAAAACACGGTTTCGCACCCTGGATGAGTTTACCACGCTTACCAGGGCTTTTTTTACCGATAGTTTCCCTGTAGATACAGAGGCCCGGGAAAAACTCGAGAAATACCTGAAAGACGACAAAACGAAGAAGGCGCTTGCAGGGTTTAAAGCGGATTTAGAGAAACTCGAAAATTTTAATGAAAAAAATATAGAAAAAATTTGCAGGGATGTAGCCGAGAAGCATAAAGTAAAACCCGCTGCGATAATACATTCCACAAGGGTGGCTATAAGCGGAAAAACAGTCGGAGCCGGTCTCTTTGAAATGATGGAGCTTCTCGGTAAGAAGAAAGTTCTCGAGAGGCTCGAGAAGCACCTTTAATATATATTGCCGGGTGGTGTAACGGTAACACGCGAGTCTCTGGAACTCGTTTTCTTGGTTCGAATCCAAGCCCGGCAGCCAAAAAATTTAAAGCGAGGATGGTGGAACTGGCAGACACGCAAGGTTGAGGGCCTTGTGGACGTTATAGTCCTTGGGGGTTCGACTCCCCCTCCTCGCACCAAACTTTGTGAAGTGAAGGGCCTATAAATGAAAGAAAGCAACTGGTATGTTTATATAATTAGATGTAGAGATGAGAAATTATATACAGGTATTTCTAACGACGTAAAAAAACGCGTTGCAGAACACAATAAAGGCAGAGGTTGCAGATTTACCAGGTGTAGATATCCAGTGAGATTAATTTATCAAGAAGCGTGTGGAACAAAATCTATTGCACGAAAAAGGGAATTGGAGATACAGGGTTTTACGCGCGATAAAAAGTTAAACTTAGTGAGTAAAGCAAGGTAAAGGTTATTCGGCAGCGGAAAATGCTTCTTGGCGCATTTTCTTCACTGCCTCAGGATCAATTTTTTCTTTGAAAAAATTGGCCCCATCGTCTAGCCCGGTTTAGGACATCAGATTCTCATTCTGAAGGCACGGGTTCAAATCCCGTTGGGGCTGCTTTCTTTTTCCGCCAGTCATTGCGAGGCCGACGAAGTCGGCCGAAGCAATCCCTAACGCCTATTCAAATCAAGTAGTTACAACACAATCCAGCCCAAGCTTACTCAAGGTATCCCAACATCCAAAATGCAATATTTTTAGTGATTTTGGTGGTGGAATGGTGGTGAAAAGGGTGCATCCATGAAAGGATATCAATTCCTAGAAAACGACTTCTTTGACCTCTGTAAGATCCGACAGATTGGCCGGATACCAATGTTATTATATATCTATCTTAGAGGCCTCTACTGCCGTTTCCAAAAGCCCATTTTTACCTGGTACGATAAAAAGATACTTAAACACCTATCTATTTCTCAAAGCACTCTCTCACGATCCCGCAAACACCTCCAGAAGCAAGGTATGCTCAAGTTCAGAAGTGGGATAGGTACAAGCCCTACCGAATATACCATGCTCGGAACAGTCCTCCTACCTGTCGTCAAAAAGACAACACGGTCTCGTCAAAACCATACATATAGGTATCGTCGAAACGACGACACCTTATTATCTATTAAGGAAAGAGAAAAGAAGAAAATAGAAATTAGAAAGTTATTTATAAGATACGACCCCTACTGCAAGGAGTCGATAAGAGAAAAGAATAGACTTAAGGAAATGCTGGGAAAAAAAGCAGGATATAGCTCTTGACAAATCGAGACAAATAGTGTATACTTTTAGTAGATTATAAATGATTTGTCTCAAAAACAGGACATAATAATGAGACATAGAATGCATATTATAGGCGAAAGATTACGGCGAGCCCGCGAAGCTTTAGAGTATACTCAGGAACAGGTTGCCGAACAACTCGAGATCGGAAGACCTAGGTATTCAGACATTGAAAATGGCAAACGAGATGTGTCATTAAAAGATCTATATCGTTTCTGTGAATTTTTTGGAAGACCTATAGAGTTTTTTCTTAAAGAAAATTTGGTTATAGAATCTGGGTTTAAAGTTCTTTTTAGGAAAACCGAAGGCAAGCGAGAAGTAGTTAAGGTTGCAACTGAGTTTGAGAATCTTTGCGAGAGAATGTACGATCTTGAAGAAATCATGCAGATAAGGTTAAAACCAGATGTGATTGGCGACTATAAGTATGAAAAAAATAGAGAACGTTTTTGGGGAGAACACTATGCTAATCAAGAAAGGAAAAGACTAGATCTAGGTCAGGCACCGATAAGAAATCTCGATCAAATATTAGAAGA
>CP070780.1:591087-599104 GCA_020346285.1 Candidatus Omnitrophota bacterium
CCCAAAGTGAAGGAACAGTTTAAAGGCAGTCTATAATTTCTTTGAAGTCTCGCGACGTGACCACTCGGCAAAGTGTTTGGGGAGTTTTGAGTGGGGCGTGTTTTTGCCGAGCGGCCATGGTGTCCCGCCGAAGGCGGGACGAGCGAGGCAAAAAGTCGAGTGAATTTTTCCTCGGTGGGGAAAAAATCACGTCCCCACGAGGAACTCCCCTAAGCACTTTTAGCTCTACAGGTAAATAATGTCCTCGGGATTGTATAAGTAGAGGAAAAGAAGCATGTAGTCGCGTAAGTGGCGGGTAGATAAGAAGTTGCGTCGGATGTGCTCTTTGCCGTTTCTGCCGAGTCGTCTTGCATACTCGGGGTTATTGAGTAGCTCCCGTATCCAGAGCGCTGCCCCTCCGACAGTATGGCATAGAAGGCCGCTATATCTGTGGTTTATCTGTAACGGAATTCCTCCGACAGCCGAAGCAACAACAGGCCTTGCCTTCCAAAGCGCTTCTGTTATGGTCAAGGCAAACCCTTCTCTTATAGATTTTTGAATGATTACGCTGGAGGCGCGCTGAATAGCGTTTACATCGAAATCATTCCTTTCCGGCTCTATCAACAAAACATGTATATTAGGGTCATCGCCTTTTTTCTCCATAATCTCATTTAGAACCATATCTGTTTCCGGGTCATCGGCCGCCCTGTTTCCGGCTAATATAAGCTGGCAATCTATGTATTTCTTGACAAGCCTGTAGGCCTCGATTACGCCTATAGGGTCCTTGAGATAATCAAATCTTGAAATCTGGGATATAATGGGTTTATTCTTTTCAATGCCATACTTTTTCAGGACGCCGTCTATCTCTGTCCGGGTAAGTTCCCGGTTTTTTTCGCTAAACGGGTCGATGGACGGCGCGACTAGAAATTGCGCAATCTCCAGCTCTCGGGCGAATTTAGGGCTTGAAAAAATCGACATGTCGTATTTTTCTATAAAGCGGCGTAAAAATTCCCATACCTCCATATATGGATTTGAAACATCAACGTGGCAACGCCAAATCCATTTATTTCCTTTGCTTTTTTTATCAATCAGTATGATAGGCTGCGGGTCGTGAACAAAAACAATATCGCCGTATATTTCGGTATTCTTTAAAATGCTTTTACCTGTCGATAAAAACTTTTCGAACATGCCTTGAGTAATTTCAATTTTCCTTCCGTGCAACGCGTTATGAAAGGCCTTTGTCACGTTGAAATAATCGGGGGTAGCCCTTATAGTGTCCCACCTGGCGTCGATTTCTAAATCGTTCAAAAGCGGAATGAGCCTTGAAAGTATCTCGGCAACGCCCCCGCCGGTTTTCGTAGAATTTATGCACTGGATTTTCTTCCTTTTAAGCTTTTTGCTTATAAGCATTAGTTCGTGAATAATGTCCCCACCGACTATTTTTTCGTAATCAGCTATTCTCATTGGTTAACCTAGGAGGTTTCTTTATGCAATATTTCTTTATCACATTTATTAATTTTCGCCTTAATCCTTCCATGGTGAAGGTATAGGGGTCTAAAGCCGCTATAATATCTGCCAGCTCGGGGACGCCGGCCGAGGTGCCTATCCAGAAGGAAAAATCATTTATTCCTTTTTCCAATCTCAGGCGCGCTTCAAATATATGGAAATATATGGAGTGAATGGTAATCTTATCTAAAATCATCTGAAATTCCTTAAGATTATGCGCCGCAAAACCTGTCGGGATAACAAAGCTATGGGCTTTTATAAATTCGAATTCCCTGCCCTGCGGCGCGTATCTCAAGGGTTCCTTATTCTCGAACAAATAATTTTCGATAACATTTATTATTTTTTCTCTTAGCTCCCTGATAGTGCTGAATTCGCATATATCTATACTCGCCAGTTCTTCCCCTAATTTGTATTCACCCAAAACACGCGATACCCAATATGCGAAGTCATTTGGCGGTTCGGGCGAAAGGGTTTGGTGCCTCTGGAGGAAAACATGGGTATGGTAATATATAACGGAACCGGAAACCTCTTTAATTATCTCCACAAGCTCCTTAAGGTTCCTGGCGTGTTTACCGGTAAGTTCTCGAAGCTTAACGCTTGTATAAAATTGAAACGGGTTTTTAGCCTTTTTAGTCCACAAACTCATAAAGAAACCTGATTACCTCTTTTGGTGAATTCAACCTGTATTGCGCAAACGTTTTTCTTCTATTCTTCGAGACAAGGATACTGATTCCCCTTTTGCCAAGGGCTTTAAAAGCATCTTCGTCTGTCTTATCATCGCCTATGTAGATTGGCAAGACATTCCTTGTCTTTGCCTTTTTTAGAATCCAATTTACGATTTTGCCTTTATTCCACTTTGTATTGGGCCTGACCTCCAATACTTTTTTGCCTTCCGTAACCTTTATTTTTCTTTGTCTTAGTAAACCCTTTATCGTATTTTTGAATAGCTTTTTAAGAGCCGGAACCTTATCGGGGTTAACTAATCTGTAATGTAAGCTTAACGTGTAAGCTTTGTTCTCTAAAATCACTCCCTTTATTTTTAATTTTTTTTTAAGAGCCCTGTAAGCCCTCTGTATAAATATCCTTAAGGCCTTTGCGGACCGATTTATATATTTAAGGCGCGGGCCTTCAAGCTCTATGCCATGGTTGCCGACATAATAGAGGCGCTTTACGCCGATTAATTTTTTAATATCTCTCAAAGACCGGCCGCTTATTATAAAAACCGAAAAGCAGGTACTTCCCGCCAGTTTACTTAAAAGAGCCCTTGTGTCTTTGCCAAGCCCGGCAAATGCCGGCTTTTTTTTAATAGGTACGAGGGTGCCGTCATAATCCAGAAAAAATATTATTTTCTTAGCGCGCTTTATTCTCTCTTTTATATCTTTTTCAATTCTTCTAAAAATTTCCCTGCCCATTTATAAATATTATTTTCCTTTACCACCGCTCTTAAGCGTTTCATTCTTTTTTCTTTCTTCTCGCGGGGCAGCTCTATGGCCTTTTTTATCGCTTTAGCGAAGTTTTCCCTGTCATATGGATTTACGAACATCGCGCCGCCCAGTTCCCTCGCGGCGCCCGTAAACTGGCTCAAAAGGAGCACGCCGTCCAAGTCGTTTCTCGTTGCAATAAACTCCTTGCAAACCAGGTTCATGCCGTCGTGCAAAGGGCTTACGATGCACGCGTCGGCTATTTTATAAAGCGCGATGACTTCTTTTCTAGACATGTGCCTCTTGATAAACAGTATCGGTAACCATTTTTCCGTCGAGTGCTTCCAGTTCACCTCTTCCACCAGGCTGTTAAGCCTCTCGTTCAGCGCTTTATATTCCGGTATATGCATTCGGCTGAGTCCCCCTTTCTGGATAAACAGGACCCTGCCTTTGTACTGGGGGAATTTTTCGAAGAAGCGGTCCAGCCCCTGAATCTTTTCAATCAGGCCCTTTGTGTAATCTATCCTATCCAATCCGACCATCACAAAGGTACCGTCTTTTACGGCGAATTCCTCCCTTAATTTCCTCATTGTGTTTTTTATTTCTTTCGAATCCGCGGCCTTCGATGTTTCCTCAAAATCTACGCTGATTGGAAACGCCCTTATAAGCGTTTCGTGCCCGCCATAAGTAACGGAATTTTTTTCTTTGTCTATCCGCGCTTCCATTTCCAGCCTTAACGTTTCTACAAAATTGTTGCAATGGTATCTTATATGAAACCCTAAAAGGTCATTTGCCAAAAGCCCTTCCAATATTTCGATTTTCTGGGGGCATATTCTGAATGCTTCGGGGTTCGGCCACGGGATATGGAGAAAATGGGCGGTGAGCAGATTCTTATTCTTTTCTTTCAATAATTTACTGAGAAGCATCAGGTGGTAATCCTGAATCCACACAAATGCCTTTTTATCCTTTACGATATCGAGTATGGTGTTGGCAAATTTCCGGTTTACTATTTTATAGTAAGCCCAATCTACCTCATCGAAACTCGGGCCGGTATATGCCATGTGGCAGAGAGGCCATATGGCTTTATTCGAATATCCGTAGTAATAGCCGTTCTCCTCGTCCTTGTTGAGCCATATTCTTCTAAGTTTATACTTTGGGGCTTCCGGGGGAACTTCTACCTCATTATTTTTATTGACGACCTCCCTATCGGCGCTTCCGCTTCCGTACGCAACCCATGTCCCCTTACATACCCTCATTATAGGGTCTAACGCCGTAACGGCTCCGCCGACAGGCCTTATATACTCGATTTTGCCTTCTTTATAAACGTGTATATAAGGCTCCCGATTGGAGGCAATAATCAGCAATCGATTACCTATTATTTTTTTTATTGTTTTATTAAGCTGGCTTTTGGTCCAATGCATATTTTGCGCTTTTTTATATTATAATTAGTATATATGAAATTGCGAAGGTTTGCAAGGTTAATTATAGAGACGGTATGCTGGAAAGAAGGCGTTTCGTATAAGGGTGTTTGGGGGCTCGGTAGATTTCCTCTCGGCCGGCAAGCTCTACGATTTCGCCTTTATACATTACGGCAACCTCGTCTGCCATGTATTCTACGACGCGAAGATCATGAGAAATGAATATATAAGTTAAAGAGAGCTCTTTCTGAAGGTCTTTTAATAAATTCAGGATCTCCGATTGAATTATCACGTCCAGGCTCGAAACAGGCTCATCGAGTATGAGAACGCGCGGGTTGACGGCGAGGGCTCTGGCAATTGCAATCCTCTGCCTCTCGCCCCCGGAAAACTGGTGGGGATATTTTAACCTGTCTTTATAATTTAAATGCACCTTGAAGAGCACATCTCTTAAAATCTTTTTTTTCTCATCCCTGGCCATGCCACGAATGGTAGTGCCTTCCAAAACAATATCCTGCATTTTCATGCGAGGGTCTAAGGAATTATATGGGTCCTGAAATACGATTTGAATGAGGGCAGCTGTCTCCACCGAAACCACCGAGCCCGAATCAGGTTCCACCAATTTCATAATAAGCTTTCCCAGCGTTGTCTTGCCCGAGCCCGACTCGCCGACCAGGCCGAGGGTTTTTCCTTCTTTTATCTGCAAGCTTATATTACGAACCGCTTGTATCAACCTCTGCTCCCTTCTGAAAATGCCCTTTTCGACCGGAAAGGATTTATTTAGATTTTTAACTGTGACGATAGTGCCGCCTTCTGTCTTTTCCTCCTTGCAGGCCGAAGTGCCAATCCTTGGCACTGCATCAAGGAGCTTCTTTGTATAATCCTCTTTGGGTGAAGAGAGAATATCATTCTTTCTGCCTCTTTCCACTATCCTGCCGTCTTTCATAACCAAAACCCTATCGGCCACTTTATTGATAATCCCGAAATCATGCGTAATAAAAAGAACGGACATATCTAAATCTTTCTTTAAGGCAAGGATGAGTTCCAGAATCCCGGCCTGGATTGTAACATCCAGCGAAGTTGTGGGTTCGTCTGCGATTAAAAGTTTTGGATTTAGCGCGATTGCCATCGCAATCATCGCCCTTTGCCTTTCTCCGCCGGACAGCATGTGCGGATAGGAGCTGTAAATCCTTTGAGGGTCGTGAATTTTTACTTTTTCTAAAAACTTTAAGGTTTGATTCTTTGCTTCACCCCTCACCCTAATCCTCTCCCCAAAGGGGAGAGGGAAGGGTGAGGGGGAAAGAGTTAGAACTGCCTCGTCAATCTGCTCGCCCACCCGCAAAACAGGATTCAGGGAAGTGAATGGTTCCTGAAATATCATCGCCGGCCTGCCTTCGCATAGAATTTCACCGCTTGTAAAAGAATTTGTTTTCGGAAGTAGCTTCATTATAGAAAGGGCTGTAATCGTCTTTCCGCTGCCGGATTCCCCCACTAATCCTAATATCTCATTTTCATTGAGAGTAAAGTCAACTCCGTCAACAGCTTTCACAACCTCGTTTTCGTGCCTGAAGTGTACTTTTAAATTTTTTACTGTTAGTAGCATATCCTACTCTTCAAAGACATTGTCAATTCGAGTAGAGTAGGTCACCCTTAAGGGTGACCTACTCTACTCGGTGGGGAAAAATTCACGTCCCCATGAAAAACTCCCCCAAGCACCTATCTCTCACTCCTCGGGTTAAGCATGTCCCTCAAGCCTTCACCCAATAAATTAAACGCAAGCACCGTAATTAAAATCGCGAATCCCGGGAACAGAATTACCCACCAGCCGACGCCTAAAACCGCTTTTCCCTCCATTAAGATATTCCCCCAGCTCGGATTCGGCGGCTGGACTCCGAGCCCGAGAAAACTCAAACCCGCTTCCGTAAGAATCGCTCCCGCAACACCGAATACAAAACTTACCAAAACCGGCCCTATGGCGTTGGGTATAAGGTGCCTTGTTATTATGAAAAAGTGGCTTGCGTCCAGCGCTTTTGAAGCTGAAACATAATCCCGTGTTTTTAAACTCAAAATCTCTGCCCTTATAAGCCGCGCCATACCCATCCAGCCTGTCAGGCCGATAATCACCATTACATTAAATATACTAGGCCCGACTACCGCGATAACAGCCAGTATCAAGAAAAATCGCGGGAAACAGAGCATTATATCCGCAAATCGCATTATAAAAGAATCCGTTTTACCGCCGAAATAACCCGCTATCGAGCCAAGAAAAACCCCTATAACGCAAGCCAGGCCCACAGCGACAAGGCCTATCAAAAGCGCTATGCGTGTAGCATACATCATTCTTGAAAAAAGGTCTCTTCCGAGGTTGTCCGTGCCCAGGAGGTGTTTCGCAGATGGAGATAATAACGCATCTTTTATGTTAATGTAAGTCGGGTCGTATGGCGTGATTTGCGGCGCAAAAACCGCAAGTAATATAAGTAGAAGTATTATGCTTACTCCAAACATTGTTAATTTATTCCGAAAAAGCCGTTTCATTTTTTATACCTTATTCTCGGGTCAGCGTAAACGTAAGCTATGTCAGCCATCAAATTTCCCAGAAGCGTAAGAAGCGCGCTTATAACAAGGCCCGCCATTATGACGTTGTAATCCCGCGTAAAAACCGACTCCACCATAAGCCGCCCTACCCCGGGTATGCTGAAAATTGTCTCCAAAATTACGCTCCCGCTTATAAGCCCCGGAATCGAAAGGCCAAGAATCGTAATTATGGGTAAAAGCGCATTTCTTAACGCGTGTTTATATATAACAGCCCTCTCGGGAAGGCCCTTTGCCCTTGCGGTCCTTATATAATCTTGAGAAATTACATTAAGCATGCTCTGGCGCATATATCGAGAAACACCTGCCAGCCCGCCTACGCTTGCGACGGTGACAGGCAATATTAAGTGGCGTAAAATATCTACTACTTTATCGAGAACTGCGTAATTCTCAAAATCCAAAGAAACTATTCCTGATACCGGTAAAATTCCCAGCTTCACTCCAAAAAAGAACATAAGAAGAAGGCCGAGCCAGAAACTCGGCGCCGCAAAGCCCAAAAAGACAAAAACCGTCGTTGTCCTGTCAAAAATAGAACCGCGCCTTACGGCGCTTTTTATACCGATAGGTATCGAAAAGAGAAAAATTATTGTCATTGCCAGGACATTAATCAATATTGTTATCGGAAGCCTTTCAAAAATCTTCTCTAAAACCCGCCTGTTATCGACAAAACTTCTCCCAAAATCAAACCGGGCAAGTTTCCTTAACCAGCTCATATATTGAATATGTAAGGGCTTATCGAATCCGTAAATCTGGTTTAACTTCTCCCGCGCTTCAAAATCGACCTTTGGATTCAACTGAACCATCAAATCTGTGGGCTTGCCGGGCGCCAGGTGTATAACGGTAAAAGAGATAATGGTGATACCCAGGAGTATCGGGATCATGTGTGCTAAACGACGGAGTATGTATTGAATCATAACAACCTATCCAACCAACCTGTTCAACCGCGTTAGAGTAGGTCACCCTTAAGGGTGACCTACTCGCTTGCCGGGCGCCAGGTGTATAACGGTAAAAGAGATAATGGTGATACCCAGGAGTATCGGGATCATGTGTGCTAAACGACGGAGTATGTATTGAATCATAACAACCTATCCAACCAACCTGTTC
>CP070780.1:599204-644115 GCA_020346285.1 Candidatus Omnitrophota bacterium
TAGTTATGTATTGTCCTATCTTCGAAAAAATATCGTCCTCGGGCATTTGCTTGACATGCATCATGCTATCCACGTATTTTCTATACCCCAGGTCCGTGGGAATTCTCCCCGCGGAAGTATAAGGCTGTCTTACGTAACCCTCCGCTTCCAGCTCAAACATCACATGCCTTATAGTCGCGCTTGATAAATTAAGCATTTGAGCTATATATTTTGAGCCTACGGGAAGGGCAGTTGTTATATGGACCTTTACAATCGCCTCTAATACCCTGTTTCGTCTTTTCTCTCTATCTATTGTCATACTAACCCTTTTAACCTTTTATTCGACCGTAATTAGGTAGGTAGGATAGCGGTTAATATATAAACCGCATAAAGCATTTAGCACTCTCGTTAAGGGAGTGCTAAAGTGGTATTTTAACAAAAAACTCTTATATGTCAAGTAAATTATTCTATTTCTTTTTTGTTACTGTTCGAGGTTCGACCTCGCTCAATTGAGCGAGGTCGAACCTCGAACAGTTCTCACTCCTATATCCTCATATCCTTCTTTATCCTTTTGTAAAGAGTTACAGGCAACTGCACTTCTAAATATACCTTATCGCCTTGATATTCTCTTTTTACAACATGCCCTTTTTCGTATAGCAAGCTTATAAGGCGCGCTTTACTTTGAGGCAGGAAAATTTTATATGTTTTTATGGCATTATTAAGATATAATACAACCCTGTCTATCAGGGATTCGAAATTTATTTTTTTTAATGCGGAAATAGGTATGGAACGGGTGAATTCCTTCGTGAATCTACGTATTTCATCATCATTTATTTTATCCATCTTATTCAAAAGTGTAATCATGGGTTTGTCGGTGGCCTTTAGCTCGGCCAATACGTCAAAAACCGCTTTTTCCATCTCCCTGGCTTTCGGGTGGCTTATATCTATAAGATGCAACAAAATATCCGCGTTCACCACTTCTTCGAGGGTGGCTTTAAAAGATTCTATGAGGTGATGAGGGAGCTCATTTAAAAATCCGACCGTGTCCACGAACAATACCTTCTGATTATTCGGAAGAGTGAAACTTCTTATGGTGGGGTCCAGGGTACTGAACAGCCTGTCCTGGGTATATATATGCGACTCGGTCAACGCGTTTAAAAGGGTCGATTTGCCGGAATTTGTGTACCCTATGATAGCAATGGTTAAAAGCGAAAATTTCGCTCTCTGCTTTCTGCGGGTGGACCTTTGTAAACTAAGTTTAGCCAAATCCCTTTTTAACCTGGTTATCCTGTCCCTTATTCTTCTCCGGTCAATCTCTAATTTTTGCTCACCCGGCCCTCTTGTGCCTATCCCGCCGCCGAGCCTTGAAAGAAAAATGCCTCTGCCTGTAAGCCGCGGCATCAAATAAAGAAGCTGCGCTAATTCCACCTGGATTTTGCCCTCGTTTGAATGCGCGCGTTGTGCGAAAATATCCAAAATAAGCTGTGTGCGGTCTATTGTCTTGGTATTTATAATATTCTCCAGGTTTTTTTGTTGCGTCCCCGTGAGATCGTTATTGAACATGACGACATCTATGTTTTTTTCCATGCAAAGCTGCGCTATCTCCTCGACTTTTCCTTTGCCTATAAAATAAGCGGGTGAAGGTTTTTCCCGCGTCACAATCATCCCGCCGACAACCTTTGCGCGACTTGAGGCGGCAAGTTCCGAAAGCTCGGCCTGCCTTTCCTCCGGAGTCCACAGGCCCTTATGCTGCTTTAACTTTAATGTTACGAGTAATGCTTTCTCCATTTCCGGGTTACCTTAACCATATAATTCGTTTATCGGCCCTAAACCAGCTAAGCTGCCTCTTGGCAAAGTGCCGCGTGTCTCTTTTTAAAAGTTCTTTTGCGGTTTTTAAGTCGTATTTTTTATCTAAATATGCTTTTATCTGTTTAATGCCGAGCGCCTCTTTCGAGGTCATGCTTAAATTTAAACCTAAAAGTTTTTTAACTTCTCTGACGATACCTTTTTTAAACATCGAATCCACTCTCTTATTAATCCTTCTATATAACTCATCTCTATCCGTAATCAAACCAAAAATTCTAATATCGTATTCGTCTTTTATGCCTTTTGTTTCTGCCTTTAAGCTCGTTTTCGTCTTTTTCTCAACCTCGTATATTTCGAGGGCTCTTATAACCCTTCTTAAGTCATTCGGGTGTATATTTTGAGCCGAAACCGGGTCTATATCTTTAAGCCTGTTGTATAAAAAGAGACGGCCGTTTTTAGCGGCTGTATTTTGCAGGCTTTTTCTTACCTTTTCGTCTTTTCCCTTTGAAGGAAAAATTCCGTCCACAAGCGCTTTTACATAAAGGCCACTACCGCCTACGACAATGGGAACTTTTTTCCTTCCAATTATATCCCGGATTGTCTTTTGAGCCAACTTGGAAAAGGCGCTGGCGCTATATTCGTCCGATGGATTTAAGAAACTTACGAGATGGTGTTTTACGCCCTCTTGTTGAGGCCTGGTGGGTCTCTGGCTTATTATATCCATGCCTTTGTAGGCCTGCATGGAGTCCGCCGAAATTATCTCTCCTTTGATTTTTTTTGCCAGTTTTATCGCAATGGCCGTTTTTCCGACTGCGGTAGGGCCTATTATAACTATTACTGTATTTCTCAATTTATTCTACTATAACCTTTGCCGAAAAGCCGCTTTTTTTTAATCTCCTCAAAAGCCGCATAGCGTAATATTTGTTAGAGAACTTACCCCCTCTTACTTTATATAAAACATTCCCGTCTTTTTTGGCCTTCTGAATATAGGAATCATATCTTTTTCTTCTTAATCTTCTGACTAATTTCTTTGCGTTTCCTATGCTTTTAAACGCGCCCAGCTGAATAATATAATAATCCGGTTTTTTCTCGGCCGGCAAATATGCGGGTCTATCGGCTTCGAAGCTGTTGTTGTATTGTTTTTTAATCTTCGCGAAATAATAACTTGCCCTATCAAAGTCCTTCTTTGCGTTAAAGATGGCTCCGAGATTATAATAGACGCTGCTTAGCCTATCGCTCTTCGGGTATATTCTCAATACCTGCTCATACGCGCTGATTGCTTTGCTAAAATTTTTTTCGTAAAAATATGAATCGCCTATGCCTATATATGCGCCCTGCCTGAAGTTATCACCTTTCATCGCTAAAATTTTATGAAACATTTTTCGCGCTTCGCGAAAATTGTCTATTTTAATGTAAGACAATCCCATTAAATATAAAACTTCTTTCTTTTCCTTTCTGTTAAGCCGGTAAACATCGGACTTTTTTTCTGCATTTTTTATTAAACCGGCATAATCTTCCTTAAGAAATAAGATATTTATATTCTCGATAAAATCTATTTTAGAAATCTCCCGGGCGCCGACGGAAATGTTAAAAATAAAGAGACTAATTAACGCAATGACAACGAGTTTTTTCATATATTTTCCTCTTATGGATTTCTCTCTGCAAATCGAGAAGAATTTTGTGCCTTTTTCCTTTCACATCCGCAGGCACGTCATCGGCTAATTTAGCTGCCTCTGTGCCCGTACGAGGCGAATACTTAAATATATACGCCATGCCGAACTTTGTATCTTTCATCAAATTTAACGTATCGTTAAAATCTTCTTCTGTCTCGGTAGGAAAGCCGACGATAATATCCGTCGTAAGGTGTAGGCCCTGTATGATATTTCTTGCCTCCCCGATAAGATTTAAATACTTCTCTCTCGTATAGCCCCTGTTCATTAATTTTAAAATTCTATCGGAGCCGGATTGCAAAGGTAAATGAAGATGCTTGATAATCTTATCCGAATCTTGTATTGCTTTGAATAATTCGATATTTGCGTCTTTGGGATGGCTGGTTAAGAAGTTGATTTTTTCAACGCCTTGGATTTTATTTATCTCTCCCAGTAAATTCACAAAATCCGGGCGATAGGAATTCACGTTTTGCCCCAAAAGCGTAATATCTTTAATGCCCCTTTTTCCCAAACCCTTTATCTCATTAAGGATGTATTCAATTTTTCTCGAGCGTTCCCTCCCCCTCACATATGGAACAATGCAGTAACTGCAGAAATTATCGCATCCCCTCATTATGGATACGTAAGCGCGCTTGTTGTTTTCTCTATAGCGAGAACGCAATTCAGGAATATCTCCGTCGATATTTTCGCAAGCTAAAATCTTTGATTTTCTTGCCTCCTCTAAGTAGCGGAGGTTTAAACCTCCGCTACTGTCTACGATCTTTTCAACAAGCTCTGGTAATTTTGCAATCTCGCCCGTCCCGCAAACAAGGCCCAATTTCGGCAATCTCTCAAAAAGCTTACCTTTTAAGGCCTGTGCCGCGCACCCAACCATGCCGTATATTTTGTTCTTATACTGTTTCATCAAATGCCCCATATTACTTATGGCGCGTTCTTCGGCATGTTCTCTTACAGAGCACGTATTAAATAAGACGATATCGGCCTCTTCCGGAGAATCAATAAGCTCGTAACCCTTCTCCATAAAGAGCCCCGCGATAAACTCCGAATCCCTCTCATTCATCTGGCAGCCGAACGTTCTAATATAGACCTTCATAATCAACCCCTATTATAAAAGATTTTTTTCACCTAAGGCGAATACATCCCGAAGGGACTGCTTTAGCAGTATTCGGGGAGGTAAAAAATAAGGCTTATTTTGAATTTTTTAAATAATAATTAACTAAGTTCTACCCGAAAAAGGCGCCTCGATTTGCTTCTGCGAACTTGACAGCATAGGAAGGATTAGTAAAACGGAAACGAATGATTAAACCTTTTCTTTTAAACTCCGCCTTAAATCCTAATGACCCACCAATGAAAAGTAAGGGGGTATGCCTCGCGGTCTTCAGGAATATTGCAAGAATAGGGTGCAAAATAAACGCACCAAATAACATACCAGCCAATGCCCCAACAACCAGTCCCGATACCATGATTAATATAGGGTTAAGCAAGTATTTCCGCCACCACACATCCCGAGCGAAATCACCGCCAACAAACCCTATTATCAACGAGACAATTGCCGCTATGAATCCATATATCATACCAATTCCTATGGGCTTCGCATATAGCATATTCTCAAGCTTTTCAAGCTCTTTAAAATGTTTCTCGCAGTACGGTATCTTTAGTTTTGTTTTGTAAGTACGTATCTTTACTCTTTTTCCTCTACGCTCTGTTTCGTAAGAAGCCTCGACTTCAACCTCTCTCTGTTTGGACGCGGGTTCGCAGCAGTAGACACAGTATCCTGGGAATTGTACAGAAGTATCCGATAGGACTTCAACTTTCATAGCCATGTTTTATCTTCACTTTCGCACATAATGAGCCAATATTCTGAAAGAAAATTTCCAGCGCAGCCGCTGCTATTGAACCACAGATAAAAAAGCCTACGGCCAGCACCTAGGCTTGTCTATACCCGATGAATGGTCCCACAAATCAGACATTGTTGTGACGGGTTCGGCCCCTT
Organism: Candidatus Omnitrophota bacterium; assembly: GCA_020346285.1. Lineage (GTDB taxonomy): Bacteria > Omnitrophota > Gorgyraeia > JABMRN01 > RBG-13-46-9. The sequence goes on from CP070780.1 coordinate 604,653, forward strand.
GAATATACGCTTGAAGAGAAGGCCGATCCCGGACTCTACGTGAGGCGTAATCTCCTTACATTTCTCGCAGGCATTGATACGCCACCGTTTAGTGAAGAGACGATGGCCGGCCTGAGTATCTGGACGTACGACATACTGGTCTTCACCAATATTCTCGGTGGAGAAGATAACCTTAGGAAGATCCCCCAGAATCTCGCCGGTGCTGTATGCAGCAGTGCCTGAAAAGACCATGCATTTTTCGGGAGGTTCTCCCCCTTGGAACACGAAGGCTTCAATCAAAATCTTTGTATCTTTATTGAAAAAAGCAACGGTAACATCCGCACGTAACCCTCTGTAGTTGGACGAGTGCTGACGACCTATGAACTCAATGTCATAAGATCGATAGTAAATTCCGTCCCACATCATATAGATCATTGTCCGAGCATCGTCAATGCTACGGCTTGTCGGGATTTGCGGTTCGAGACAGAATTCACACAGCTCACTGAGTGACTCGGCAGAACGCCTTAGACCAAGTCCTCCTATATCGAGGGAATTCCAAGCTGCCGATTTAATGATTACAGGAGCGGCAACGGTGATCTTATGTTTCGACTTCTCTTCTTGCATGGTCGTTCGTCCTTTCCAGAGAACAAACCAATAAATTCTACTATAATATTTTCTCTAGCAACTAATGAACGTCTACAATATAGTTGTTTTACGGTCTTTATCGTCTTATTGGGATTATATATTACCAAAAACAAAATGTCTATAAGAAATTGACTGGGGTCCCGGGTCCCTTTTAGGGGAAAAGCAGGCTTTGAGCGCAGGCAACGGAAACCCGAAGGGCTGAAGCCACCCGACTGTGACTGCTGGGTGGGTGGGGTGTAGCCAACCACCTCTGTATCCACGAAAGATTCGGCTTCCCCGCCCCGATACATCGGGGCGGGGCGGACTCGACCGAGCAAAAATTAACACCTTTTAAAAATTTTTTGGCCGCCGCCGCAATATAAAAAGGACTTCTTTATTTATGATTTTTGCGAGGAAGAGGACGCAAAGTGTTTGGCGCATTTTGCCGCCGCCCAAAATGCGCCAAACACGAAGAAGCCGAATCGAAACCCTTGCATAACCACCAAGCGAGCGGCCTAGCGAGCGAAGCAGTGAGGCCGAGCCCCCAGGCGAGGCCGAACGGTGCATGCACCACAAAGGCAGCCCGCCCCAGCGGGCGGTGCATTAGATCATTGAATTTGAAAGAACGAAAAAAGAACATTGTAAAGCCGAAACAAAAGGCCATCCGAAAGTCCTGATAAATACTTTCTTCATAATTTCCTCGATTCTAACCTAACAAATCTAACCAGGTTAGAATATTATTCTTTGCTCATAAAAATCCTCCTTTATATTTTTCTCGAGTCGTAAGCCCAGTGAAGTATTGCCTGGCGTTGTTTAGGCCTGCAAACGGCTTTTCCCTTTTTGCAGTTTTTCCTGACTTGAGAAATATGCCTTTGAATAGCCTTCCATCTTTTAATCTGTCGTTTGTCTTCTTCCGGCAGGCGCCTTCCCATATAATACCGACAGTACCACTGAAACCACCCTCTTGGGTCGTCTTTGTATATCCACCCTTTTTTTCTCCAGACAGAAAGAGGCTGGCTTGCGTTTATTCCGAAATAGTTTAGCTTTGCATCATGCCTTTCCGGGCAAAGCTTGGCTTTCTTATACCATGATTTTGGGAATTCTTTTCCGCAGTCGGTCATGTATTTGCCGCCGAATATACCCATTTCTAGCATATCTTTGGGTGTTAGTTCCGGCCCAAATTCAGCGTCTAAATTCCTGCCAATGGGTTCTGTGAGAACGTATCTGAAATCCCTCTGCATTTTGTCATTAACTAATACTGTTTTTTTCTTCATTTCCTTGCCTAATATAAGGAGTTTTATTTATTAATATTTTACGAAACGCCTATCGGTACGAAGTGCTTTTACCGCTTTGAGAGCGCTTTTTTCTTTATCCTTTATCTCTAACATGATATCAAAATCATATGGTTTTGACTTCTCTAAAAAACTTTTAAAGCTTTTAATATTTATCGATTCAGCGTGGCTTCCGGCCCTCGCGCCTTTTTTCTGCAGGCTGTAATCTACCATTAAAATTCCGTCTTTTTTCTTCCATGTCTTTAGGGCGACGTTTATGGCATCATGAATCGATTCGCCAGAGCTGTTTAACGAATGATGAAATACATCAAAAAGAACTGGAATACGGGTTTTGGCGCTTATAGAAAGGCAGTTCTTTAAAGTATAACTCGAATCGTCATTCTCCACTACAAGTCTCTTTCGTATTATATTATCAAGCTTGTGAAAGCGGTATATGAATCTATCTATGCTTTTTTGCTTGTCTCCATAGACTCCCCCTACATGTATCTGTATCTTTGCCGTGCTATCCAGGCCCATTAAATCAAGAACCCGGGCATGATAACTAAGTTCTTTATGGCTTCTATTGAATATATTCTTATCGGGCGAGTTTATAAGCGTAAATTGATCGGGGTGCATTGATATTCTTATTTTATTTTTTTTAACAAAATTGCCTATATTTAGAAAAGTTTTCCTGAAATGTCGCTGCCAGTCATATTTGCATACCGGATGTGAAGCGAAAGGCACAAGAACAGAAGATAGCCTAAAGAAAAAAATATTATTTCTTACATTGAACTCCAGCATCTTTAAAAGGCAATCAAGGTTATTCTCAATTGATTCAATAAGACGATTATCGGAATAAGACGCAATCCTAAAGGTCTTGCTTCCCTTGCATCCTAAAGTCCAATTTAAGCAAGGATATCCGATACGCATTTTATAATTTATCCCTCAGTTCTTTTCGGCTTCGGAATAAAATTCTCTTCTCCTATTATTTCATCAATCGCATATTTTGGCATAGTTTTATTTCTTTTTCTTATCGTAAACAACCATAGGTAAAATCGATTCAACTTTAAAATTTACAAGAAAAGCGCCTTCCAAATAATGTGGAGCGCAATAGGGGCCCGGCCATTCCTCTTTGCAGGTATTCTCTATAATCTTTTTATCTTTTGTTTCGCTATCTTTTTTTAAATATAGACGTTTTCCCTCGTATCCGGGGCCATTTTTCCTAAAAAGATAAACTGCATATGGATTCTTTTCCAGGTTTGCGTGGGTAAGCTTGTCACCCATTATAAAGGCTATATGTTTATCATCTAAGACTTTAGGCTTTGCATATGCGGCAGCGTCTACTTTACCTTTATCGTCTGCGGTACTCAAAACACCGAATCCATTCGTATTTTTAAAATAATCTTTTAGATTCATATCTTTACCTCCTTTTTTAATTATTTAATTTTTACTTTGTTAAATCTTTCCAAAAAACATCAAAATACCAATCATAATAAAAATTGACGCGCCGGCAAACCTTATTAGCTCGGGTTTTATGTATTTTCCGAGCGTTGCTCCAATTAATACTGATACAGCAGTAACAATTATATACGCAGAAACAGAGCCCAACCATACAGCTAGAGGTTTTCCAGATTTTGCCGACATTCCAATTCCAACTAGTTGTGTTTTATCTGCAAGCTCTGCCACAAATATCGCTGAAAATGTCGCTAAAAATATCTTCCAATCCATTTACTTCTCCTTGTTTCACCCGAAACTGCGAATAAATACTTTCCCCATAACTTTCTCGATTCTAACCTGACAAATCTAACCTGGTTAGATGGATGATGTTAGGCATTTAAAAACTTCTTCATCTCCTCAACCAATCCTACGTGCCTACTCTCGTCTTTCATTATTGAAATAACAGTATTTCTCATGGCTTCATCTTTAATTTCATCGGCCAGTTCTTTATACAGGCTAACCATGCTTTTTTCTAGGTTATACATTTGCTGTAAATGCTTGTTATAATCTTCTTTTGAAAGCATTTTAGGCCCCTTCTTTCAGCTTATTTATTAAACCTTCTACCATTATTTTATGCCTTCTTGAATCATTTATCAATTGTTCTAATATCTCTTTTATCCTTTCGGATTTTTCTTCCGCGATACCTGTCCAAAATATCGATGAGCTTAAGTGCCTGTTATATATCGGTATTGCTTTCTCCTCTCCTACCAAAGCCCTGTTAAGAATCTCGATAATTTTTTCCTTCTTCATCATATTACTCCTTATCTTTAAAATACGGATCTTCGAATTGCTTTTTCAGTTCCCTTCCGCCATCATTGTGAATTGAAAATTTCCAATTTGCTTCTTTATTTACGTTGAAAAGAATAAATCCTTTTATATTCGGTAATTTTTTAATATCCCCCATTGCTTCCCTGATCCAGCCTGATTTATCGCCGCCTTTATCCGCGCATCCGAATTCGGTAATAATGACGGGCTTATCAAGGGAGCGCGTTATCTCATTATAGGATTTTTCGAATATCTCTTTGAAGCTCATCCACCTGCTCCACGGCTTTGTGTTTCCCCAATTATAACCATCAAGGCCTATATAATCAACGTAGTCGTCTCCGGGATAATAATTCATAAAGTAATTACTTCTTGCGGAAGGCACGCTTTCCCAATTTATAGAAAAAATCCATTTAACGTTATTTAAGCCTTTTTTATCAAAAAAATCTTTGACATACCTGTATATATCGATGTATTTACGGGGGGCTATTTTGCTGCCGGACCACGGGTACCAATCGCCGTTCATTTCATGCGCAAACCGCAAATAAACGGGTTTATTGAAACCGCTTATTTTTTTCGCAAACTCATCCAGGTATTCGTCGTAACCGCCCTTTAGCAGGCTGTCATATTTAATCCCGGTCTCGCTGTTCGCGTACCAGGGTTCCAGTGTAATCACGGGAACGCACCCCGAAGAAAATATGTCATTTAATACCGCTTTTTCGGGAAAGCTCTCCCAATCAAAAAATATAAGTACGAAATACGGCTTCTTGCCGTATGCCTTCCGAAATTCAGCTATTTTTTCCTTCGTAGGCCTATCCGCGATAAAAGCCCCGGTAAAACACTTCCCGTGTTTTGCGTATACGGCTGTATGCATAATAATTAAAGCCATTGCCGTTAAAATTATTGCAATGATAACGCGTTTCATTTTTTTTCCTCGTTAAAATAAAATATACCGCACAGAAAAATAAAATGATAGAATGCCCAGAATCCGTTGACTAAAACGGCCGGCTCCCTTTCATATATAAATCTGTTCATCCCCCAGACAAAGGCTATGAAATTTAACGATAACATTATAATCTGCGGCCAAAGTTTAATATACGGCAGCATTTTGCCCTTGGTTTTTTCCGTGATTCCAAACGTTACCTTGATGCCCAGCAAGGCCGACAAGGCTCCCCTTATATAAACAGAAAATGCGGCAACGCCAAGCAGTTGCCCGAGGAACAGGTCTTTTAATCTATAATTTCTTGTGCTTAAAACTCCGTGGAAGATGCTCATCGAAAGTACAATATAAGGCAGAAATGCTAAAAAATAAATTTCCGGCTTGGTAAAAAATGAAGGGACTTTAAATAGGAGATAAATGATAGGGCATATCATGAGAGCGAAAAAGGCAAGCCCTACCAGATAGTAAGAACTGGACAACAAGTATTCCCACCATTGATTAAATCTTAATGAAAAGGGTTTGGTCAGAAATTTCGCGATAAGTTTCTTGAAAACAGATATTGTGCCTGTAGCCCAGCGAAATTGCTGTTTGAAATATCCCGATAAATTTTCGGGGCCCATGCCAAAAGCGTAGGCATGATTATAATATAAAGACTTCCAGCCTTTAGCGTGTAATTTAACAGAAGTTGCAAAATCCTCCGTTACCGTCGATTCATCCAGGCCTTCAACTTCCAAAAGCGCATCCCGCCTAAAAACTATGTTTGTCCCGCAGCAAAACATGGCGCCCTGCGTACTTTTACCTTCGCATATGTATTCATAAAATACGGCCTGCTGAAACGCCGAACCTCTCGCGACCCTGCTTTTCTCTATATTCGTATAGAATTGCGGGGTCTGGATAAACGCCAGTTTATCGTCCTGTTCCATTATCGGTATTAAAACATTTAGAAACTCCGGTAAAGGATTCTGGTCAGCGTCAAAAATAGCCACATATTTTTGAGTCAGCGTTTTCAGGCAATCATTTACTATCCCTGCCTTGGCTCCATGCCTGGTTTTACGCCTGAATAGAATTAAATCGTATGTTTTGGCAAGTTCCTCGGCTTCCCGTAAATATTTTTCCTCGCTGCTATCGTCCAAAAAATAAACGGATTTTTCGCCATAATTTAAATCCTTCAACGTAATAAAAGTATTTTCCAGAACTTCCCTGGGCTCGTGCCTGGCGGCAACCAAAATAGCTACGGAGGGCTTTGTCTTGAGCGGCCCGGGAACAAAACTTCGTTCCTTCTTTTTTCTCACTGTCCTGAAAACATTTATTGCATAACCGAAACCATGGATAAGCACGAAAAATTCTCCGAATATAAGTATAATGGCGAAAAATTTCTCTAACGGCTCATATTCGGCAAAAAGAAAAAGGGTTGTCCTTACAATTACATAAACAAGGATTGCGATAAGCGTTGATATAATCAGGGCGTCTATCAAATATCTTTTTGTTTTCATGTTTTCAAAAATAATATTTCAGTGACACGGCCAGGCTCTTATCATTATAAATATCGTTGCTTGTATTCGTGATCGAACCTTGCATGTTAAAATTTAATTTTTTGTTTATGTCCCAATTAAATTCGCCGCTAAATTTATGGCCCACTATCTCTTCCGAATCGATTGTTATATCGTATCTCAAATCATAATAAAGGTTATCGGCGCCGAAAAATACCTCTTCTTTATTGAGAAAATGCCTCCAGTTCAGGCTTATTTTATTCGTAGAAAAGCCTTTCGGCGAGAAATAATCGCTTACCTTATCCTTAAATTCCCTGTAAAAATACCCGTATTTAACGCTGAACCGCATGGGTTCCAAAGATAAATAATAGAGCAGATCAAATGCCGGTTCCATTCTCCAATTGCCATCGGAATAACAGGAAAACTGAAAATCCCCCCCCAGCTTCAGGCGTTTACCCGCATCTATATCTACCCGTTCTTTGAAAATATCGTTATAATAATGCTCCCTTATGACGGCGCTATTATTTTCGAGGCGTTCCCTCCGGTAAGAAAAGCGTGATATGCCTGTATCGAATACCCTGATATTCAAGCTGCTCCCGAAATTATGCATTGCTTTTATATCTTTATCATAAGCATAAATGGAGTAGAAGCCGTCGAGCCAACCGTCCGGGTTCTGGTTATACATAAGCCGTATACCGGCATTGTTCTCTATGATATCGTTGAAATCGCTGAAGTTTCTGACAAGGAAATTGTAATTCGTGATGATTCGCAACTTGTCATTCACCGGAAAACCGACCTCCTCCCTGAAAGCATGCCATCTTATATCATTATGCCGGCCGGAGCTATCTGCCTCAAAAAACCCGTATCCTGTTTCCGAACAAATGTGCCTCGAGATAAGCCCTGTCTTTTGCAGGGCATCTTCTGCCCTGAAATGAGTAGGGGCTACATGGAGTATATGCTTGTACTCGGCTTCGGCTTCTTTCCACATAGACTGGTAAGAATAAATCTGGCTTAAATCGAATCTTGCCTCGAGATTGCCGGGGTCTTTTTCTATAAGTTCTTTATAATAAAAAATTGCCTCCTCTACCCTGTTGGCCCAATATGCCGTCTTGGCGTTCATCTCCAGCTTGACAAGTTTATCATATTCCATGTCCAATATTTTTCGGTATTCCTTTAGTGACTTATCATATTTCCTTGCCCAGCCCAAAATGCGCGCTTTCTGCAACCTGATTTTTACATTTTCCTCTTCGCCGAGAACCTCATCATACAAGGCTATCGCATCAGCGTATTTTTTCTGCCAGCTTAATATATCCGCAAGGCCGATTCTTGCGGCTATATTTTTCGGGTCCTCCTTCAAAGCTTTCCTATATTCGGCCTCCGCGCTTTCATAATCTTCGGCCATGATATAGGCCTCTCCTAACAACTTCCTTATTTCGTCGTCTACGTTATTTTCGCCTAAAACCGAACGGTGGAAAAAAATCAGGCATGAGAGAATTATTGTAAAGATGGCGCCTTTTTTCATATTCCTATTTCCCTTTATTCTTTTTTCTCTTTAACAATTTCTTATAGATTTCGATGGCCTTTTCCGCTTCTCCCGAATAATGCAATGCTTTTGCATATAGCAATTCCGCCTGAAAATTACCCGGGTCTTTATCCAATACTGTCTGCAGTGTTTTTTTTGCGTTATCGAACTGCTTATTCCATATATAAACCTGCCCCAATAGAATCTGCGCTTTAATATCCCCGGTCGAATTTATAATGTTTTTACATACCGCTGTAGATTCTTCATATTCTTTATTCCATGCCAGGGTCTCAGCCAAGGCAAACATTATTTTATAGTCTTCGGGCTCTATGGAAAGAAATTTATTAAAAATTTCTATTGCTTCTTCGAAATCCCCTGTCCATTGGTATGAATATGCAAGGCCTCTTAGCGCGGGTTTGTAGGAAGGATTTATGCTGAGGGATTTTTTATAAAATTCCCTTGCTTTAGCATAGCTTTTCTTCTCAAAAAATCTGTGTCCTTTATAATAATTTATATCTGTCTGCTGGGTGCCGTGATATATTAATGTCGTTGCCGCGGTTGTAAATATTAAGATAGTTGACGCCAAAAACAATCTCATTTATTACCCCACTTACCCAAAGACATCATCTATTCCAACAGGACATTGTTCTTTTTCACGCAGAACAGACATTGTCCATTTCAATAGTAGGTCACCGTTAAGGGTGACCTACTATTTATCCATAATGTCAATCGTAGCAAACAGATTACTACCGGTTTTTTCAATACGCCACCCGGTAGATATATGCAATCGGATGCTGGCAAGGTTGTCAAAGCTGATATTGGCATCTATGCGCTTCAGGCCACGATTTGCCAGAAGCCTAAAAAGGTTATTATATAAGTTTTTTCCGACCCCTTTACCCCTAAAATCTCCTGAAACGCCGATGTTTAATATCTTGGCTATTTGAGGGGTAGATTCCCGCCAGGTACGGCCCGAAGGCCCGTCGGAAACCTCTTTTGGAAGGCTTATACATGAAGGTATTTTCTTGTTTTTTTTAGCTAATTTGTTAATGATTTTAAGAGCGCCGACAACTATTGCCATAAACGGGTGGCGAAGCGTAAAATTTCTCCAATATAATGCTCTATCAATTACGGCTAATACGTAGCCTGTTATACGCCCTTTCATCGAAGAAACAAGCGCCACCACTTGCTTATTCAAAAGGGCATCCTGACAGATGGTGTAGTTCAGCCTTCCTGAACATACGCCATTAATGGAAGTATTCGTATCCTCCATAAGGCGGACAAGTTGCGGAATTTCGTCTTTGCGAAGTAATCTAAATACCGGCGATTCGTTTTCTTCCATAAAGGCCCTATTTAGCTTTGTACCATATATTCATAATCGGCCTTATTTTCTTTATCTGTTGTTTTACTTTACTTGTATAAAAATTTTTTATCAATCGATAAAAATGGCCGGTTTTATTTGAAAGAGGGCGCTCCGAATAACCAAGGCACCTAAAAAGATTTTTTGTACTGTCGGTCCACATTGCCTTATATGGCTCCTCTCCTCTTAAAAAATCGAAGCGCATAAATCCCTTGTTGGCGGAATGCTCCAGGAGCCTCATAATAAATATATTCCCCGGCGAAAAACGCGCAAAGTCCGGATTAAATGTGGGCATATACCAGTGAAATGCATTGTTGAAAATAAATCCAAAATGACACGCCACTATGTTTGAATTTAATTTGAGATATGATAAATCGACGTAAGATTTCTCTAAAAAAATCGCAGAGATTTCTCTTACAAAATTCCTCCAATTTTCATATTGAAATTGGCTATACCGGCCGCTAAAATCTCTCCATCTTTTAACATGGATTTTGAAATAATCTTTTAAAAAAATATCTATTCCTTCTCTGTCCTTAACATAACCAAATTCCAGCTTTCCCGCTTTCATGGCAGCTTTTTCTCTTCGAGCTACATATTTCTTAATAGTTTTATTAAGGCGCTTATAGGTGTTATCCCAGTTTTTATCCAAATCCAAATAAGGGCTTTTATCAACAAGAAACGATTTCACCTGCTGCGATCTAAGCGTATATGATGCTTCGGGGATAAAGGCAAGGTTCATTTCAATAAAATTGATCTTTTTAATATACGATAAAAAATGAGAAATAATTTCTTGTTCCCTGCCTTTAACTATAATGAAATCTATATAATCACAAACAGGAGATCCGACGAACTTAATAACAGGATTGGGTACCAGGGGTATTCTCTCGGTCATAAGCGGCGCTATACCTACCGTTACCCCATCATCTATTGCAACCAAGAGCAAAAGTTGTCTTTTACTCGTTTCGCCAAAATGCTTCCACCATATAGATTGATATTCAAATGTCTGGAAAATAGACGTATTGACCGCTGATTCAAGCAATGCATCCCAGGCATCTTTTTTGATACCGGTGAATGATTCTATTCTTTCGATTTTAAGCATATTTCTTTCTTAAGAGCGTTAGCCAATCATAACACCCGAGGAGTTTTCTTTCAAATTTACCGGGCGTGTCATCAAATGCTGTTATTTCAGTTCTTCGTAATGCAAAAAGGTCGGCGCCTAAACTATTGACGCCTTCGATACTCGAGCAAGCGGAATGAAAATCATTGTCCTCGAGCAGCCCGGGTACTTCCCTGTTATATGAACCATGCGGATAGCAAAATAGATTTATTCGTTCGTTTATGTTTTTTTCTATTGTTTTTTTAGATTCTACGATTTCGAAGGTGAGCTTTTCTTTATCCATACCTGCAAGCCTCCCGTGAGTAAATGCATGAGAACCTATGGATATACCGTTGACATTCAGCGCTCTTATGTCATCCCACGTAAGTGTCGGCCAATTATGGCAATAGAGCTCTTTTGGTAAATTTCTTTCTATAAAGTTAATATTTACAAAAACAGTTGCGGTAAAACCGAATTTTTTCAAGACCGGGAGAGCATACTTCAAAATACCCTTGTATCCGTCATCAAATGTAATCACAACTGACTTTTCAGAAAGTTCCTTTTTATGCTTTATGCTCTCTGCCAGGTTAGATAGGCTAATTACGCGAAACCCATTGTCTCTTAAATATTGCATGTGCATCGAAAATTTTGAAACCGGAACGACAAGCCCCATGGTATCATTCTCCCTGGCTTTATCAATCGAATGGTACATAAGAATGCGGCAGGTCTTGCGGCCTAAAATATTTTGTCTTATAGCTCGCCTGTACAGATAGACAAAATCTGCGATAAGGCCTTTTATCGCCCTTTTAACAAATGCTTTATTAATGACTCACCCCCGGCCAAAAGTACGGATATAGATTTTCCTCATCCGATGCGGCACATTCTATCTACCGCTTTTATGGCTTTGACTCGAATATCTTCGGGTACCTTGATTTCGTATTTCATGTCTTCCAGCGACCATAATACCTTCTCTAATGTATTCATCTTCATGTTAGGACATGTGGCTTCTTCTGAAGCGGGGTAGAATTTCTTTTTGGGGTTTTCCTTGCGCAACCTATAGAGCAGGCCTATCTCTGTACCCACAATTATCTCGTATGCGTCGGTTAATTTCGCGTATTTGCACATACCTTCGGTGGACAGGGCTTCGTCGGCGAGATCGATAACAGGCGGGGTGCATTCGGGATGTACAATAATTTTGGCTCCGGGGTGAAGGCGCTTCTGTTTTAAAATATGCTCGGGCAGGATCTTAACGTGGGTGGGGCAATACCCGTCCCATGCGATTAATTTACGCCCGGTTTTCCTGGAAGCATAGTCGGCCAAATATTTATCGGGAACAAAGATGATTTCTTTGGAGTTTTTCAATGAATTTATTATTTTAATCGCGTTCGTGGATGTGCAGCATATATCGAGCTCTGTTTTGACATCGGCGCTGGTATTAACGTAACCTACTACCGTTGCATGAGGATGCTCCCTCTTTAAAGTTCTCAAACCCTCCTTGGTAATCATATCTGCCATGGGGCATCCGGCATTTATATCGGGCATGAGGACCTTTTTATCGGGGCAAAGGATAGATGCTGTCTCGGCCATAAAGTGGACTCCGCAAAAAATGATTACCTTAGCGCGGGTTTGGCTTGCAATTCTGCTTAAGCCGAGAGAATCGCCCAGATAATCAGCGATATCCTGGATCTCGGGGGTCTGGTAGTTATGAACCAATATGACGGCTTTTCTCTTTTTCTTTAGTCTATTGATTTCTCCCATTAGCTTGTTTTTCTTATCCACGCAAAACCCCCTCTATTATACCTCCGCCTAAGATGGTATCGCCGCCGTAAAGCACAACGGATTGCCCCGGTGTTATGGCGGACTCTCGTTTCTTAAACATTATCTTGAGTTTTTTACCTTTTATCGAAATATTGCATTTGGCCTCTTTATCGGCATAGCGTATTTTGGCAAAAGCGGTCCTTGGCAGTTTTTCTACAAGAATATTTACATCGCTTGCCATAAAACCCTTTGCTTTTAAATCTTTTTCCTCTCCGACAATAATTTTATTATTCTTCGCGTCCGTGGAAACAACATAGAGAGGCCTTTTGGAGCTTATGCCCAGGCCTTTTCTCTGCCCGATAGTATAGAAAATTACTCCCCTGTGTTTGCCCAAAAAATTGCCTTTTGTGTCTACTATTCTGCCGGGAGCGGTCCCCTTGATTCTCTCCAGAAGAAACATATGATAATTCTTTTCGCGAATAAAGCATATATCCTGGCTCTCCGGTTTGCGCGCTACCGGCAACCCCGCATCGTTAGCAATTTTCCTTACCTCTTTTTTGGTGAGATCGCCTAAGGGAAACATTATGCATTTAAGGCTGTGCTTCTTTATGGGATACAGAAAATATGCCTGGTCTTTCGCTTTATCTTTGGCTCTTTTTAAAAGGAAATTTTGCTCCTTTGCCTCTATTCTTGCATAGTGCCCTGTCGCCAAAAAGTCAAAGCCCATGGCCTGCGCTTTTCCGAGAAGAATCGCAAATTTCAAGTATCTGTTGCATTCTATGCACGGATTCGGCGTTCTTCCCTTCGAATATTCAGATACAAATTTATTAATTACGTGTTTTCTCAAATCTTTTGAAAAATCCATCACGTAGTGAGGGATATCTAACTTGTGACATACCCTCCTGGCATCCTCTATTGCCCGCGAACCGCAGCACCTGGGTTTTCTAACGTCAGTCGCCTCATCTTCGTTACCAAAACACATCGTAACGCCTGTTACGTCGAAATTATTTCTTTTAAGTAAAAGCGAGGCGACGGAAGAATCTACGCCTCCCGACATCGCTACTAAAATCTTTTTTCTCATTTTTTACAATCCTCTAAGAGGCACGATAAGGGGATATTCCTCTTAACCGTTTTATAATAGGTGGCAAGCGTTTAACAATATAATCTACGTCGCCCGCCGTATTATACCGGCTTAAACTGAAACGGATAGACCCTTGAACAAAGGTGAACGGAATACCCATAGCGCGCAATACATGTGAAGGCGATAAAGAGCCTGATGTACATGCCGAGCCCGAGGAAGCCGCTATACCTTTTTCGTCAAGCATAAGTAAAATGGCCTCTCCCTCTATGAATTCAAAACCTATGTTTGATGTATTAGGGAGCCTGTTCTTTTTATTTCCGTTTAACCTTGTCCTTGGAATATGTTGTAAAAGCGTATTTTCCAGCCTGTCACGCAAATTTTTAATCCGCGTCCTCTCTTCTTTGATGGTTTTCTTGGCTAACCGGCATGCCACCCCTAATCCGACGATAGAAGCAATATTTTCTGTGCCCCCGCGACGGCCGCCTTCCTGGTGCCCGCCTATTAAAAATGGCGTAAATCTTGTTCCCTTGCGAACGTAAAGCGCCCCTACGCCCTTCGGCGCGTGTAACTTATGCCCGGATATAGAAAGAAGGTCTACCGGTAGTTCGGTTAACTTGAAAGGAATCTTGCCTACTGCCTGTACGCCGTCGGTGTGAAGTATGAGTTTCCTTGCCCTGGCGATTTCGGCGATTTCCTCAATGGGAAAAATCACGCCGGTTTCATTATTCGCGTACATTATGGAAATAAGCGCCGTATCTTCGTCGATTGAACTTTTAAGCTCGTTTAAATCTATCATTCCTTCATTATCTACGCTTAGATACGTTATCCTGTATCCGGCTGTCTCTAAATACTTGCACAAATTGAGCACCGCCGGGTGCTCCACCTTTGTTGTTATGATGTGCTTTTTATCGGGGTATGATCTTAACGTGCTCATAATTGCGGTGTTGTCGCTCTCCGTTCCGCAACTGGTGAATATAATTTCTTGCGGGTCGTTTGCGCCTAATAAATCGGCAACGCTTTCTCTTGCGCTATCAATATTCTTATGAATTCTCCCGCCAAAAGCGTGCATGCTGGACGGGTTTCCATACTGGCCTTGCAGAAAGGGCTTCATTGCCTCAAAGACCTCCGGCGCGACCATGGTTGTTGCGTTGTTATCTACGTATACGACCCTCATTCCTTAACCTCTTCCACCACGATATCCTCTTTAACAAACTCCTTTAATTTTGATTCTACCAGGTTCTTTAAGGTGACCCCTGTCGACGGGCACCCCAGGCATGTACCCAAAAATTTTACATAGACCTTATTGCGGTCTATATCCACGAGCTCTATATCTCCCCCGTCGGCCTTGAGTTGCGGCCGTATCTCTCTTTCTATCGTATCCTGTATCAATGCTATCCGTTGCAAATTGGTGGATTTTTTTCCTGCCAGCTCTTTCTTCGGGCGGCTGATTTTCGTAGCTTCTTTACCCCAGAATTCCTGAAGCAATTTTTCTATTTCGGGCTTGCATTTACCGCATCCGCCGCCTGCCTTGGTATAATTAGTTACTTCTTCTACCGTTTTCAAATTATTTTCTTTTATAGCGCGGATTATCTTTTTATCCGTTACGCTAAAACATTTACATACGATTTGTTCCTCACCTACCATCTCCTTTTTCGTGGGAACCCCCCTGTAATTATCGATTGCCCTCTCCAGGGCTTCCATGCCCATGACAGAACAGTGCATCTTCTCATTCGGCAAGCCGCCGAGGTAATCGGCGATATCCTTGTTGGTAATCTTAGACGCTTTCTTGATTGTCATGCCTTTAATCATTTCGGTAAGCGCCGAAGAAGAGGCAATGGCGCTTGCGCAGCCAAAGGTCTGGAATTTGGCATCTATAATTTTATCCGTCTTTTTATCTATGCGTAATGTAAGGCGCAGGGCATCCCCACAAATAATATTGCCCACTTCTCCTACGGCATCGGGATTTTTAATTTCGCCTACATTTCGCGGGTTTCGGAAATGCTCTATTACCTTTTCTGTGTAATTCCACATATCTGATCTTTCTCGAGGTTCGACCTCCGGAGGAGGTCGAACCTCACTTAGAGGTTTTATATCATACGCAAATACTATTGTCAAATGAATTAATAATTTGAAACGTCTCTTCAAGGATAAACTTGAGCTCGGCCTTGCTTATACATAAGGGTAAATTTAGATATATAATATTACCCAGGGGCCGCAGGATAAGCTTCCTCTTGAGGCCCTCTTCATAGATCCTAAGCCCGATTCTCTCCTTAAGGGCGAACGGCTTCTTGGTTATCTTGTCTTTAACTAACTCTATAGCGCCTATCATGCCCATATATCTCACATCACCTACGATGGAAAGCCCCCTGAAACGCTCCAGGTAACTATGAAATACGGGTATTAATTTCCCGATTCTACTTAGGGTGCCCTCTTCCTCAAAAACCGATAAACTTGCCACTGCCGCGGCAGAGGAAACCGGGTTTGCGGTATAGGTGTGGCCATGAAAAAATGTCTTTTTTTCTTCATAATCGGCGTAGAATGCCCTGTAGATTTTTTCGGTAGTCAATGTCGCGCCAAGAGGAAGGTACCCAGATGTTATGCCTTTAGAAAGGCAGATAAAGTCAGGTTTTGCGTTTACGTGCTCACATGCGAACATTTTGCCTGTCCTGCCAAAACCTGTGGCCACTTCGTCAAGTATCAGGTGAACATTGTATCTCCCGGCAAGTTCGGCTACTCTTTTAAGATATTCCCCGGGATAAATTATCATGCCGCCTGCAGCCATGATTAAAGGCTCTAAAATAACTGCCGCAATTTCGTTATTTTTCTTTTTCAGCAGGGTTTCCAACGATTTTATACAATCGATGTTACAATCGGATATGCTTTTGCCTTCCGGGCACAGGTAGCAATATGGCGCGGGCGCCTTAAAGGATGAAAAAAACAAAGGGCTGAATACCTCGTTAAATAAATCTACCCCGCTTATGCTCATCGCGCCGACGGTATCGCCGTGATACCCGCGGTCCAGGGATACAAATTTTGTCTTTTTTCTCCTGCCTGTATTCTGCCAATATTGAAAAGACATCTTGAGCGCTGTTTCAACGGCCGTCGAACCATTGTCGGAAAAGAATACTCTCTTCAAATTTCCCGGCGTAATGGAAACGAGTTTTTCCGCTAAAAGAATCGCGCTTTTATGGGTGAAACCGGCGAATAAAACGTGTTCCAGGTTGTCCAGCTGTTGTTTAATGGCTTTTTTTATCCTCGGATGGTTATGGCCGTGCACGTTGCACCACCAGCTCGATATGGTATCGTAGTAAAAGTTTCCTTTATCGTCGTAAAGTTTGGCGCCTTTTGCCCTCTCTATTAAAATAGGCGGAAATCTCCGGCAATCCTTCATTTGCGTATAAGGGTGCCAGATATATTTTAGGTCTTTTTTTATCCAGTTATCCATCTTATTTATTGCCAGCCGGCAATTTTCTCTCCGATAGGTATAAATCTCTTATATAGCAATTCTTTGCTTTTCGAGAAGGGTAAAATACCGAGAACCCTCTCGCCCGTCAGTTTTTTTATTATCCGGGGGTTATCTTTAGAAATAATATTTTCTTTTTTTCCGAGTTGATTGAATATAATCCCGATGATCTTCATGTTCCTTCTTTTCATGGCCTCTATGGTAAGCAAGGTATGGTTGATGCAGCCCAATTTATTGGCCACTACGAGTAATGCCGGTATATCGAGCTCCTTTGCTATATCTATTACAAGGTCTTTCCCGTTAAAAGGCACTAATGCCCCGCCTATCCCCTCTATTATAATAAAATCAAACCTGTCTTTTAAAAAGAGGAAACTTTTTTTGATCCGGGTTTTGTTGATTCTCTTCCGTTCCAGCCTCGCCGCTAAATGCGGGGATGCGGGAAATTTAAAGGTATACGGCTGCCGGGCTATGTCTTTCGGGAATTTATTGCTACCGGTCTGGATCCATTTCTGGGTTACGGCCCGGTGGCCGTTATCCAAAAGAAACCGCCCCAGTAAACCCGTTACCGTTGTCTTGCCTACCCCTGTATCGGTTCCGGTGATAAAAACTGCCTTCATTTCACGCCCTTGCACATAAAAACCTGATATGTCGCCACTATCCCGTCAAATTTTTTTTTGTATATATTTTCTAACTTATCTATTCTTTCGGAAACCCAAAAATTCTTTGTATTTACGCCGCTCCCCCTTATGCCGCTGTATTTTATTTTTTTCAATAATTCTCTCAATGAAACATGGCTTTCTTTAAATGTCTCTTCTTCTATCTCAACCTTTTTAAAAAGGCCTTCCATGATTTTTGTTATTCTTATTTTTTCCAAAAACCGGCGGGAATTTATCTCTTTCTTCTCTTTGAATAATTCTTTTAAGGCATTATTCAATTCGTAAAACGTAAGCGGCCCGAACGTGGAAAACAGCACGGCCCCTCCGGGTTTTAGCGATTTTTTATAATTTAACAGCGCCTTCTCTAAATCTACAAACCACTGAAAACTTACATTAGAGGTTATGAGGTCGAGCGGGTCTTTGGAATCTATTTTTTCCGCGTCCCTTACGGCAAATTCTATTTGTTTGTCTTGCAGTTTCTTCCTCGCTATCTCAATCATTTCACCCGATATATCTACGGCCTTTATTTTCGCAAGAGGGAATCTCTTTCTAAGAAGCCCGGTATAATTTCCCGTGCCGCAACCAACGTCCAGGATGTTGCCAAAACCATCCGAATTAAGCTTGCCAATAAGCTTGAGCCCGCAGCAGTCCTGGATATCGGAATAATTATCGTAATATCGCGCGTATCTTGAAAAATTTCTCTTTATTATCTCTTTATTATTCATATTCTCAATAGCCTGTGAGGCCATCGGGCTCTCAGCGAATGTTTTCGACCGTAGAACCTCTTTGGCCTCACAGGCTTCCAAGCATTAGCCAAATGAACCAACTGTTCGAGGTCGAACCTCGAACAGTTAGATTATGTTGAAGGATAGGATTTAAGCTGATTGCCGGAGCGACTGTCAAAAATTGCGAATACAATGGCGCCATTTAGGCCATGAGCAATTTTTGTCACAGTGAAGCAAGGGGCGCCTATCCCCGAGCGAACGGCAAGCGGAGGCAACAGCTTAAATCCTATCCTTACGTGAGCCGAGAAGCCGGTGGCCTCACAGGCGCTCAAATCCATCTTCCAAAAACGGCATGTGCCCTGCGTGCTCAACAGATACAAACTCCGCATGCGGTAGATTGTTTTTAATTTCGAGCGCCTCCTGAACGGGCGCTATTCTATCGCATTCACCGTGTATTATTTTTATCTTCTCTACGGGTTTTAACGATTCCGGCCGTATCTCGGCATTTTGTAAATAGCCCAAAGAATCCGTTAAATAATCTAAGTCCAGTTCTTCGCAGTAGGTTTTAAGGAGATTTTTTCTAAACCATTGCATATTTTCTTTTTTAAAAAAACACCGGGTATAAAATTTGTAAAGATAGCCCTTTTTATTTTTCCCAAGATACTCTTTTATCTCTCTCAAACCTTTTTTATCATACTTTTTTCTTATGCTTACCAAAATAAGCCGGTCTATAAGCTCTTTATGCCTTGAAGCAAATTCTGCCGCCAAAAATCCCCCCAATGACCAGCCGAACAAAGAGAATTTATCTATCTTATTTTCTCTCAATGCCCTTAAAAGGTTTGTCTCGAACGTATCGGGATAAAAAGTAATGGGCATCAAATAATTGAATTCTAAATTTAAGGAGCCGAAGATTCTGTAGTCGGTTGCCCAGCCGGGAATCAATACGGCTACATCCTTATAACCATTATCTATAAATTTAAACATGAGAGACCTTTGAGATATCATCGATAAGCTTTTCCAACATATCCTTCGTGTGATGATATGTTAACGAGAACCTTAACCTTGCTTCCCCTTCCGGGATAGTAGGCGGCCTTATGGGAAGGACCCAATATCCCTCTTTCTGTAAATCCCGGCTTATTTTGGCCGCCTTCTCGCTGTCTCCAAATATTAGAGGGACAATCTGGGATGTGCCTCTCGCGGAAAATCCCCTTTTCCCCAGTTCCTGCCGGAAATAATCGCTGTTACGGAGAAGCGTTGACCTGCGAAAGGGCTCTTCTTCAATCAAATCCAAACCGGCCAGATTGGCGCCTATTATAGACGGCGGTAGAGATGTAGAATAGATAAAGCTTCTCGCGGAATTCACGAAATACTTCTTTAGCTCGGAAGAACAAGCTACATAAGCGCCGAAACTTCCCATGGCCTTCCCGAATGTGCCCATAATCAATTCAATCCTGCCGGCCATGCCCGCTTCTTCTACCACGCCTTTTCCTTTTTCTCCGAACACCCCCGTAGCATGGGCCTCGTCTACCAGCAGCATGGAGGAATATTTTTCTTTCAAGAAAACCAGCTCTCCCAGCGGGGGCTTATCCCCTTCCATGCTGAAGACCGTCTCCGTAACAATCAAGCTGTCTTTATAATTATTTCTTTGGCTTTTCAATAAAAATTCAAGGTGTTCCGTATCGTTGTGACGAAATCGAAAAATTTTTGCTCCCGATAAAAGCATGCCGTCTATAATGCTGGCGTGATTTAATTTATCGGAAAAGACGGCGTCGCCCTTTCTTAAAAGAGAACTTATTATGCCTACATTGGCCTGGTACCCGGAATTGAATAAAAGAGCGTCTTCCTTCTCTTTAAAAGAAGCTATCCTTTTCTCCAGCTCATGGTGAATGTTTAAATCCCCGCTTAAAAGCCGGGACGCGGAAGAACTTGTCCCCAATGCCGTTATGCTTTTTTCCGCGGCTTCCTTAATCTTAGGATGGCCCGATAATCCCAGGTAATCGTTGGAGGAAAAATCTATAAAGCTTTTGTCTTTAAAATAGATTTTTCCTTCTTTTCTAAAGCGGGCGGGCCGCAAAACCCTCAAAAGGCGCTTCTCTTCCCTGTCGCGTAAAAATTTTCCTATTCTTTCCATAATCTTTTTATCTCTTCGATAAGCTTATAATCGTCTTCGAGGGCCCTTCCTTTGATGGTCAGATAACCGCCTATGAGCATGCCGTTGGCGCCGGCGGTAAATCCCATCGCCTGGGAATTTTTAAGGATAGCTTCTCTGCCTGCCGCTATTTTTATAATCTTGTCTTTCAGGATAATTCTAAAGATAGAAATAGTCCTTATGGCGTCCTTACGGGAAATCGGCGGCAGGGACTCCAGGGCGGTGCCTTTCACGGGAACCAGTAGATTTATAGGCACGGAATCCACGTCTAATTTTTTTAAAAGGCGCGCCATGTCTATCCGGTCCTGCCAGCTTTCGCCCATGCCTATTATTCCGCCCGAGCATACCTCAAGCCCTGCAATCTTGGCTTGCTCAATTGTCCGGATTCTCTCATCAATGCCATGGGTGGAAACAATCCGGGGATAAAAACGCGATGAGGTCTCGATATTATGATGATATCGCGAAAGCCCCGCTTCTTTTAAGGTCTTTAACTGGGGCTTTTCAAGGGCGCCTAACGACGCGCATACAGTGATACCGATTTTATTCTTTATTTCGGATACGCAGGATGCGATATTATCCAGCTCCTTGGGAGAAAGTTTATTTCCGCTTGTTACGATGCCGAATTTCCGGGCGCCGATTTTTTTTGCGTTCCGGGCTCTTTTTACGATTTCGTCTTTTCCTCTAAGGGAATAATGGGATATCCTGGCGGGGTGCCTGGAGGATTGGGCGCAGAATTTACAGTCTTCGTTGCACAGGCCTGATTTCGCGTTTATGATGCTGCACAGCTCTAATTTATTGCCCGCGCACTCTTTTCTAATCTTATCGGCGCGGGAGGCCAGCTCCGCAAGAGGTTGTCTCAAAAATTCCATAATCGTAAACCATTTTAGCACTTAGGGTTTACAATTACTACAAAAAAATTATATTCTCAAACCCTTAAGCGTCTCTTCGGTTATCGGCAAGGATACGATAGAATCCTGCCCGCCGCCGGGCATCTTCTCATACAGAACCTCTATCCGGCGGCTTTCGTCTTTATCGCTGTATCTGGCAATTATCGAGCCGGCTATGGAAAAATGCTCCTTGTCAAAATTTCCCCTTCCTATGCCGACCGGCCCTTTTACTTTAGCCGGCTCAAACCGGAAATCTTCGCTACCTGCCAGGTTTGTTAATTTCTCGTTCTCTTCTTTATTCCTGCCCACGATGAATTTGGTTTCCGGCGAGACCCGGAAGTGCCTGCCCAGCTTGAGCAGCTGCACCTCGCCCATTGTAAAATCGGGCTTGTGTTTTATCAAATCCCGCATTCTGTTTGCGAACCCGGGGTCGGTTAAAAGGCACCCGCCTGCCGGGTCAGGATAGTCGTTAATGCCTAATTGACGCGCCAGCTCTATTTGCGGTTTTCGGGAGCGGCCTTTGACAGCCAGGAGCTTTTCTCTATCGACCACGCCTTCCTTTTCGGGGATTGTGGGCTCTAATAATCTTGCCGAAAGCGGCCTTAAGATTAATCCCTTTAATCCACTATCCCTTTCCGCGATCCTCATCGCCTCTTTTCTCTGGGACATCGGCCGCTGTCCCAATACCTCGCCGGTAATCAAAAAAGATGCCCCGATTTCTTTCATATATTGGGCGGCTTTTTTAATCATAAATATGCGGCAGTCCAGGCATGGGTTTATATTACTACCGTATCCATATCTTGGATTTTTAACTATTTCAAAGCACTCTTTGCTGACTTCGAATACCTTAAGTTTAATTCCTAATTTATCGGCGGCGGATTTGGCCGAAGAGCAATCTTTCCCGCGGGCAGTACGGTCACAGAACACGGTTAAAAAATTAACCGCTTCTACCTCTATGCCCTGCTCCAAGACAAGCCGTGTAGCCAGGATACTGTCCAATCCACCAGATAATAATGATATTGCTTTAACCATTTTTTTGTCTAAAAAAGAGGTCCGGCCTTACATGTTCGAGGTTCGACCTCGCTCAAATAAATATTTGTATTTGAGCGAGGTCGAACCTCGAACATGAGCGAGGTCGAACCTCGAACAGCATTAAACGCGAAACCTATATAGTAAGCTCTTCCTTTACCGAAGGCTCTTTTTTTGTTTCACCCGATAGAATCTTCATCGCTATCTCGGCGGCCTTCCTCCCCGAAACCAGCATTCCGCCAAAAGTGGGCCCCATGCGGGGAATTCCGTAAGCGGTCGAAACCGCCATACCTGTTATAATCAAACCCGGATGAATTTCACATGTTTTCTCAACAACTAAATCCTCGGAAGCATTGGCATCCATCGGGCCAAAATCGGCCAGCTTTAGAATATTTCTTTTTGCCAGGCTTCGGCAGACCGAGGCATCGTGGCCGGTAGCATCGATAACCACCTTTGACTCCAGGGAAATAGGGTCAAGAGACCTGACCTGTTTCGGCAAGGCCGATATGGGTGCCCAGTTTATGACCGTGCCCTCTACCCTTTTATCGCGATAAACTACGTCGTCGAACCTGGTCATATTTAAAACCTTGGCGCCTGTATCGTAAGCTGCGGATATAAGCTTGGAGCAGGCATTCGGGGCGTCCGAGACAAACAAGCCTTCCTGCACCTCTTTATATGGTATTTTAACCTCTTCTAATATTTTCTCTGACGGGGCCCTGAATGTCAGCGCATTCATCAGGTATCCGCCTATCCAGAAACCGCCTCCGAGATAGTTATTGCCCTCGATTATCAGTGTCTTAAAGCCCTCTTTCGCTAAATCCCTCGCAGCCATAAGCCCGCTTGGCCCGCCTCCGACTATAATTACATCCGAGGTAATATAATCCTCGAGCCATTTGCTGAACTCCCTTAGAATTGCCCTGCTTATCACCGCGTCACTAACCTGTTGAAACATATCTACGCACCTCCAACTTTATACTCAAAATTGTCCCCAGAGGGGACACGATTAATTAAACATATTACAGCATATCCTTAAGCTCATGTCAATCTATAAAATTACCCTGGCCAGCGCCATAAATAGAAGGCCCAAAACAAAGGTAACAAAAGCGATATTCGACCTTTTGGCATCTTTTTGCCTGTGAAGCTCGGGTATTAAATCAGAGGCGGCGATATAGATAAACCCGCCTGCGGTGAAAGAGATAAGAAATAAGGATGCGTTCTTCGTGATATTGGAGAGCGCATATCCTATTACAGCGCCCAGGACAGCCATAAGGGCGCATATAAAGTTAAACAAAAGCGCCCTGGATTTGCTAAACCCCCCATAGACAAGTACGCCAAAATCTCCCATTTCCTGGGGAACTTCGTGGAAAATAACCGCCAGCGTAGTAATTATACCCAATTTTATATCTGTTATGAAGCTGGCTGCTATGATGAGGCCATCGGTAAAATTGTGTATTCCGTCGCCGATTAAATTAAGATATGTAAAGGTGTGCACATCGCAAACGCCGTCATGGCAGTGCCGCCAGTAAAAGTATCTTTCCATTAAGAAAAATATGGTAAAACCGATAAGCGCGTAAAAGAAAACGCGCTCCGGCTGGCACGACTCCATTGCTTCGGGCAGCAGGTGCAAAAAGGCGCTCCCTATAAGCGCGCCTGCGGCAAATCCTACGATTAAAATGAGAAACCTTTCAAAGGCCTTTGTTTTTATTCCGAAAGTTAATATTCCTATTAATGAAATAAGGCCGACAAGCGCTGTGGCTGATAAAATCCATATGAGCGTCATTAAAAACTCCTCGCTCCAACGGCGGCGGCTATTATAGCTGCGCCTTTCGCCGATGCGTCTTTGGTTAAACTCAACCTGATATTAGCGGCTTTTTTATTTCCAAAAATTTCCTTAAGGGTGGCTTTTATCCTCCTCGAAAAACCGGTGTATTTTTCATACACCGAGCCATCGACGGCAATCGTATGTTTCCCGGAAAGACGCGGGTCTATCTTTGTTACCACCGAGGCTATGGCCAGGGCGCTTAAGCGCGCGGCGCGCGTGGAAATTATAGCGCATATCTTTTTTAGAAGCTTCCTATCGCTATATTTTGAATCCCTGATACGGAATTTCTTCAGGAGTTTATCTGTATGGGATAGGTTCTTCGAGGTATCGGCTTCGACTATTGACATGTGTTCTGCCTTAAAAGCTTCGGGAATCGCCTCTCTTATTAAATCCCTGGCAACGAGCCTTGTAAGCACCCCTAAATACATGCCTGAAATCATCTTCTCCAGGATTTGTTCGCCCGGGTTTTGCGAAAGATGATTAAGCGTTCTATCGTAAGGCGTAAGGCGAATCTTATTAAAATTACCCCATTCTATATTGATAATCATCTGCTTTTCGGGATAGCAGGCATTCGTACCCGTTCCCAATATTACCCCGACATCGCAGGTTTTATCCTCATAGCTTTTGGCGACAAGCGTGCTAACGGTGTCATTGGCGATGGCAACGACTTTTGTATTGTGCAATCCTTTTCTTTCAAGGGATTCATTGAGCAATTCAACCACATCTTTTCCTTCGACGGCGCCGGCCTTAAACCCCTTGGTCCATCGAAGAAGTATGCCCGAAGAAATTCTTCTCTTTTTCATCGGAAATGAAAATGTAAAGCCTATATTATGTTTTTGGCCTGTATCTATTTTATATTCGTCCATAAAAGTTTTTATGCAACCGGCGATAAAATCAAAAAGCGTTTTTCCCGTGCCTGTAATATGCTTTTTCTTCAAAATAAATTTTTTCGATCCAAGGACCGAAATCCTCCTTTTCCCTTTCAGCCGCAATGCCAATACCCGAAAATTTGTTCCGCCAAGGTCAAGGGCCAGAAACTCGCCACGTTCCGTGCCCTTTGGCTTTTTCACGTATGCAGGGAGCATCTTGAGCGAGCTCTTGCGGCGGGAAAGCCCCTTTCGCATCTCGGAATGGAAATCGCGAATGATTCTTCCTATATCTTGCCGGGAGACATCAAACGCGTCTGCGATATTTTTAAGTCTTTTGTTATCCGGCATATTTAATATACCGTGCTGTCATTGCGAGGAGGGAGCGGAACCACCGGCGAAGCGATCTCATCCTTTGAGGCTCGTTCGTCCCTTTGGGGCTCGCAATGAGGTTTCTTCGGGCATTCCCCGGTCCAGCAATACAGGCACAGTTTTTCCTTTGGAAGGCCGATTGCCTTCACCATGTCATCCACGGTCTGATACCGAAGGGTTGTGACTTCCAAATCGCGGGTAATCCAATCCACCATTTTCTTATATTTTTCGGCGTTCGGGTCAAGATATTCTGAAATGTCCTCTAAATCCTTACCTTCCAAAGCCCTTATGGCCCTGCGCGCGGCGAGCTCCTTTATGCTGCGCGTAGAAAGACAGAACCTGCACGGAAACATCAAGGGCGGGCAGGCGGGCCGCACGTGAACCTCTTTCGCCCCGCAATCCCATAGTTTTCTTACGGTAAAATTTTTAAGCTGCGTACCTCTTACGATGGAATCTTCGCACACAACGATTTTATTCCCTTCTATTATTTCCCTGATGGCAATAAGCTTCATTCGCGCTATCAAATCCCGCGTCTCCTGGGAAGGCGGTGTATAGCTCCTGCCATAGCCGGGGGTATATTTGATAAGGGGCCTCCTGTAAGGTTTCCCGGATTCCATGGCATATCCCAGGGCATGCGCTGACCCCGAATCCGGAACGCCTGATACGAAATCCATGTTTATATCTTTATCTTTTCTTGCCAGCGCCCTTCCGCATCTTTCCCTTACTACTTCCACGTTTATTCCTTCATAACTCGAGGCGGGAAAACCCGTGTATATCCATAAAAAGGTGCAAATTTGCGTTGCATCGCGGCCCTTTCTCCTTTGTTCCAGGCCCTGCTCGCCTATCTGGACTATCTCACCGGGTTTAAGGTATTTCACTATGTTAAAGTCAAGATTCGTAAAAGCGCCTGTTTCGGATGTTATGGCCCATGCGCTGTCGCCCTTACCCACCACAAGCGGGGTATATCCCAGCCTGTCGCGGGCTGCATAGATGCTGTCCCTGGTTAACAATAATAATGAACACGACCCCTGTATCGAGGTAAACATATTTTCTATCCCCTCGATTAAGCTGTTGCCGCGGCTTATTAACTTGGCTACCAATTCTGTTGAATTGATTCCGCCGGAGGCGCCTACCTCGCTGAAAGATACCCCCTCCGCTAAAAGCGACAAGGCCAGTTCCTCTTTATTTTCGATAAGCCCCGTGCAAACAAGACAAAAAGGCCCGAACTTGGAATTTAGATATACAGGCTGCTCTTCACAATCGCTGATGACGCCGATGCCTTTGTTGCCTTCCATGTGTTTGTAATCTTCGTAGAACTTTGACTTGAACTGGCTCTGGCTTATGTTGTGTATATGCCTCGTAAAATCCTTTCCTGCTATCGCCATGCCGCCGTATTCCGTTCCCAGGTGCGAATGATAATCTATCCCGTGTAAAAGAGTTTCTGCGCAATTATCTTTTGAAACTACCCCGAAAATCCCGCTCATTTTACACCTCCGAATACCGGTATTTTAGCCCTTTTATGTTCCGAATTTGTTATCATCCTCTTCACTTTTTGCAACGTCTTTTTGTCTATGCCTTCTGTTTTCTTTTTTTCAAGCGCTTTAATAGCTTTATCAAGTTCTTCGTAACTAATGCCTATCTCGCCCTCATCCGTCTGGCCATGCCACAGGCCGGCCGCAGGCGGCCTCGTAATTATTTCATCGGGAACGCCTATCTCCTTAGCTAATTCCCTCACCTCGGTTTTAAGCAGTCCGCCCAAAGGTAAAATATCAGCGCCGCCGTCGCCATGCTTTGTAAAATAGCCGATGGCTATTTCGCTCTTATTGCCAGTTCCGGCTACCAGGTAGTCGAAAGTATTCGCGAAATAATACAGCACGGTCATTCGCAGGCGCGGCTTCAGGTTACCTTTTGCTAAATTATTCGCTTCCGGATATATATTAACAAGCTCATCGAATATATTATCTAACTGTATCTCTTTTGTTTTGATATTGAATTTTTCGGCTACTTTCAGCGCGAGCTCCACATCCTTTGGATCATTTTTACACGGCAGGATTAAACCCAACGCATTATCGCCCGCCGCTGACCCGGCAAGACAAGCCAGGACTGCCGAATCAAGCCCGCCGCTCAAGCCAAATACGACTCCCTTTTTATGCGCTTTCTCAACTTGCTTCTTTATCCAGCCCGCTATTTTTTTAGAAAGATTCATATTCCATACCCCTTTCGGCCAATCTTACCAGCTCCCTGACCATGCGTTGCGTAAGATTAAAGGTTTTTATTTTGGGAAACCCCGGAAAAAGATTCACGTCTATAACGTATATATCCTTGAGATTGCTATCCATCATGATATCCATTCCCACTAAATTCAGCCCCAGGAGCGCTGATACTTTTGTTGCCAATTTTTTTGCTTTTCTTACCAAATCTTTCGGCAATTTTGGCAAAATACCCGGATCGCCCTTGGCGCCCTGAGAAATGTTTGTCGTAATGCTATCGGCTCTATTCCTGCGGGGATAGATATAGATGACTTTGTTAAAAAACGTATATATCCTCATATCTACTTTCATTTCCTTGAGAAGTAACGAATCCACCGCCTTTTCTATCAATATATCTTCCCTGATAAGCTTATGTAAAAATGCGTTGTTTCCCGTGATATCCCTGAATTTCCATCCGTGATCGGATTTTTTACTTATTATCTTGCCATTCTTAAACATGAAATTTGTCTGCCAGCTCGACCATGTTAAAAACGTAATGCCCTTCCCCATCGAGCCGTACCGGGGTTTCAGGAAAAGATTATGCCCTTTATTGAGTAAATCTTTAAGTTTTTTGACGTTGGATATATTATATAATTTCGGAGCCGGGATATGCTCATGCAAAAATTTCCTCGTTACCTCAACTTTATCTCTATATAATCCGCAAAAGCGAGGGGAATTTACAAAAAACACCTCTTTATCCAACAAAGAATTTTTAAGCGTTTTGTTTACTCTATTCCAAAAATGCCTGAATTTCTTATAAAAAGCGCGATTGCCGTATATGCCTTTATAATTTTTGTGCTCTATATATTTATTCCAATGGACAAACGGGAAAAATAAAAACACAATAACTCTTTTTGTTTTTATTAGCGGCATGCCTCCGGTTAAAAATCGTTTATAATTCACGCTTACGTAATCGAAGCCGGATTTAAAAATAAATGCTCTTTCTTTATGGAATTTTCTATATGAGTCGCGGTCGACTCTATCTCCGATAGTTAAAATTGTAATTCGTCTTTTTATTTTACCCATTTTTTTAAGTATCCGAATTCCCCGGCCAATTTATCGTTTTGCGTAATAACGGCCCTGCGGATTTCCGCCGGTATCGCGACATGGTTTGTTATATCGCGCGCGCCATGCGCCGCGATCTGGTACACATAATCACGCACGAGAATGCTGAATTCCTGTGACGCATCCCTTGGTAGCTCCGATGGCAGGTTGTCTATTGCGAGAACCGTAATGCCGGGAGATTTGTATCCGTCTGTAAAACTTTTTCTTCCGGGGTCATACGTAAAGGTGGGATTCTGTTGTGTCGTTGTTTTATATGTCAACTCGACGGAACCTTTGATATCACAGGATATATCCGTAATAAACTTCAATCGAAAGTGTTTTCTTCCGCTTAATTTATCAACCATCTCCCTGGTGATTATGCGCGGATAACGCTTATCCCAATAGCTTGCGTGGATAAGCATATTAAGATACGGCAGGTAGGTATCCAGGTTGGATTGGAATTTTTGCGGATTTTTGAGGTATTCCTCAAAATAAAACCCCTTGCCTTCTTTGGAACGAAATTTTTCTTCACGCAGAAAAACAATCTTATATATGTCATGCCGCATTTTTTTCTGGTGTTTAATAAATCTCGTCATGTCTCTCGGATGGATTTCTACGGGGCCCAATGGTTCGAGTATCTCCTGCACGCCGCCTGAAACGCGGCCGTGCCCCGTAATACCGATGATAAAAGGGCTTAATTTTTTAATAAATCCTTTGGCGCGAATCTCGTTATCAAGTTTAGCCATGGCCTTTTTCGCGGCTTTCAACGAGCCATATTTATGCGCCGGTTGAATTGACGAGAAGGGGTTCTTAAACCCCTGCCATTCTAATTTCTTTCCCATGTAATGTAAGCTATCAATCAATCCGCAGATTCCCGCGAATCTGCCGAAATAAACAAGCCGCCTCCCGTGCAAATCTACGATTTTTTCATAGTCGATTAAGGTAATATTTTTTTTGAGACAGGCCTTAAGAAGTGATATGTTATGCGATTGGCCCTTTATGGTGTGCGAAAACACCATGTAGATTTTATCTTGATACAAATTTTCTATCTGCGGCCCTTTAATGCCTAAAAGAAGCGTGGCGTTCCGGAATTTATTTACGACTTTCGCCCCGGCCGCTTTATATTCTTTATCGCTAAAAACCCGCGCGGGGTTAGATTCAACCTCGACTTTAACGCCTCGCTTAATGAGCCACTTTACGTCGGAAGGCGTAAGAGGGGCGCGCCTTTCCCCAGTCCTGGTTTCCGCTAATATGCCAACACACAAATTTTTTCGCATAGATATAATGCTCCTCTTATAGGATATTATTATAACCTATAATATATATTTTTTGAACTAAAATTTGAATTGAAGCTGTTTCACGCGTAAATATGCGCCTGAAACAGCTTCATAAACCGGGCTCTCCCGGAGCACAGGGCAGGCTGTTTTGAAGAATTAATTCTTGATGTCTATGTACTTGGCTAAAGTAGGATTTGTTTTGCTGCATATAACCGTTATTCCCCAAGAAATAAGGATAACGGCTGTGATAGCTACCCCTAATAACAAATCGCTGATTATGTTTTCGGAGATAAGAAACAACTCGCCGTTCCAGAGATGGTCTATTACTCCGAAGAGCGCCCCTCCGTAAAACAGCAGGTTCAGCCACCAAATTTTCACATTCTTTGTCTTTTTCCATGCTATAGACGTAACTACAGCCCCTACTAATGGCGCGGCATAACACATTTTTATCTTCCTCCTCTTTTTTATTTATTTTAACATTAAATGAACCGGAAATCAACCTATCCTTTTTGATTAACATATACGCGGAAGCTGGTCGGATTCAAGCATGG
The DNA here is from genome assembly GCA_020346285.1 of Candidatus Omnitrophota bacterium. Taxonomy (GTDB): domain Bacteria; phylum Omnitrophota; class Gorgyraeia; order JABMRN01; family RBG-13-46-9. The sequence continues at coordinate 635,120 of CP070780.1, forward strand.
GAAGAATCCGGCCTGAGCCGATTTCGGTCTTTAGATGAACTTCTTTTTTGTGATTAGATACGACCTTTCCCATGATACGGGCATTCTTGCCGATAGCTTTTTTTACTTTCGAGGCGTCTTTTTTGTCCACGAAACAGATAAATTTTCCTTCATTGGCAATATATAACGGGTCGAACCCCAATATGTCGCACATGTTCTTCACGGCCGGTTTTATCGGGATATCTTCTTCATTAATTTCTATGCCAAGATTTGAAGAAATCGCTATCTCGTTCAGGGCCATCGCCAGCCCTCCCCTCGTCGGGTCCCGCATCACGCTGATATTTTTCGAGGCAGCCAGGCATCGCCCGACTTCAAGGTTAAGATTGCGGCAATCGCTTTTTATACCGGATACAAATCCGAGTTTTTCTCTCGCGTTTAATATGGCTATCCCGTGCTCGGCAATTGTGCCGTTTATTATGATTACGTCATCTACTTTTGCTTTTGTACCAATATGTTTTCCCTGATGGGATATAACGCCTATGCCCGAAGTATTTATAAATATTTTATCCAGAGAGCCCTTTTCAACGACTTTTATATCTCCCGTAACGACCTGGATTTTCGCTTTTTTAGATGCTTCTTTTACGGATTGGGCTATCCTGTCTAAAATCGATAATTCCAATCCTTCCTCGATAATAAATGCGAGGGACATAAAAAGCGGTCTTGCCCCTTTCATTAAAATATCGTTTACCGTGCCGCAAACGGCAAGTTTTCCTATATCCCCGCCGGGAAAAAATATGGGCTTTACGACATAAGAATCCGTGCTGAAAGCTAATTTATTTCCGGGGACATTCAGCTCTGCCGCGTCTGCCATCTCGTTTAATATCTTATTCGAAAACTTAAGCCGCAGCCTGTCAACAAGCTCGTGCATTAACCTTCCGCCGTTACCGTGAGCTAACGTTATTTTATTATCCATATCTATAATACGCCGCGCAGGTTCCTTCCGACGATACCATGCAGGGCCCGACCGGATTTTGCGGTGTGCATATCTTTTTAAACAATTTGCAGTTCCGCGGCGATTTTATACCCTGTAGCACCTCGCCGCAAAGGCAGCCCGGTATTTTGCGGGTTTTCGGAATTTTAACTTTGAATATTCTTTCCGCGTCAAAATCTTCGTATTCTTTCCTTAATTTCAGGCCGCTTTTTTTAATTATCCCGAGCCCGCGCCATTCCGAATCGCCAACCTCAAACACCGAATCCAGAATTTTGCGCGCGGTGCTATTGCCTCGTTTTTTAACAGCCCTTTTATACGCAATCTCTACCTCGTATTTATGATTTTTTATCTGGTTGATTAACCGTTCGACTCCTCTAAAAATATCAATCGTGCCGAATCCCGTTATAACAGAGGGTTTTTTATAGCGCTTCGCTATTTTTTCATATGGTATGCTTCCCGTGATAACGCTTACGTGCCCCGGGCATATAAAACCGTCTATTTTAATTTTTTCCGAGCCGGCAAGGGCTTCGAGGGCGGGAAAGATAAGTTTAAAATTCGATAATATAAAAAAGTTTTGTGCTTTTTTTCTTTTTGCTTCTATTATTGTCGCGGCTATGGTCGGCGATGTCGTCTCAAAGCCGATACCCATTAATACCACTTTTTTGCCGGGGTTATCTTTCGCTATATTCAGCGCATCGAGCGAGGAATAGACCACGCGAATATCATAGCCCTGCCTTTTCATGCCCTCGAGGCTGCCGTTCGTCCCCGGCACGCGCATCATATCGCCAAATGTAGCCATTATCACATCTTTTATGCGGGATATTTCTATTGCCCTGTCAATATCGCCCTGGGAAGTTACGCACACCGGGCACCCGGGCCCCGATACGAGCTCTATATTAGCGGGTAAAAGTTTCTTTATGCCGGCCCTGGCAATTGCCATCGTATGCGTCCCGCATACTTCCATCAGTTTTATCTTACTCTCTTGCCGCATTCCTGAGTTCCTCCAAAGCTTTTAATGTATCTTCCGCCTCGACCTTTTTTATCTTTCCTATCGCGAAACCGGCATGGATAAGGACATAGTCCCCGATTTTTACGCCATCCAGGATCCCGAGAGAAATCTTTTTTCGGACCCCGCCAAAATCGACGAGCGCATCTTTTTTATCTATGCTTTTAATTTTTGCCGGTACGGCGAGACACATGGAATTGTCCTAACGATATATTAAAATCGTTTACGGGTGTTTTATTGTTGATAAAAACATTAAATTTCGAAGATAACAACTTCTCGATCGTTTTTGTCCTTAAGAACCTGTTTTGAAACACGCCTCCTGATAACGCGATATCCTTAATACCCGTATCTTTTGATAACCTTTTAACGGTTTTGACGATAATCCGGGCTATGGAATTATGAAATTTCGCCGCGATAACTTTTTTATCTTTTCTTTTTTTCATATCTTCAACCATGCCTAAAAACAGGGGTTCCGCATCAATTATATACCTGCCGTCATCTTTTGATATTCCAAATTCATAATCTTCCTCTACCCCGTTTTTACACATCGCCTCGAGTTTTACGGGCCCTTCCGCCTCATGCCGGGCTTTCTCGCATATGCCAAGAAGCGCCGCTGCGGCATCGAATAGCCTGCCACTGCTTGATGTCAGCGGCGAATTTATATTTTTTGCGCATATGGAAAGGATTAATTCTTTATCCTCTTTTTTAACGCTTTTTATGAAAGGAATCCCGCGCCTGCCCAGTATGCTTAAAACCATTCTCCACGGCTCGCCCGCAACCTTATCACCGCCCGGCATCTTTATATATTTGAAATGGGCAAGCCGGTTGAATCCACGCCTGCTAACAACGAGAAATTCGCCGCCCCATATATTTCCATCCGTGCCCAAACCCGTCCCGTCGAAAGCTACCCCGATTACGGGGTTTTTTAAATCATGCTCCTCGATTACGCTGGCTATGTGGGCGTGATGATGCTGGACGGGCCGGCTGTTTTCTTTAACGAACTTCGTGGAAAAATAACCGGGGTGTAAATCGCATGTAATAATATCCGGCCTGATATTTTTTGTGGCTCTTCGTATTTCCTTTTTGAAAAGCTCGTAGTTAGAAGCGTTGCTTAAATCGCCTATATCGGGGCCAAAACGCAAATTTCTCCCCTCCGCCAACAGAAATCGATTCTTTATATCCGCACCCGCCGCAAGCACTATAAGGGAAGATTTCACTTTGCCGCAACTCCTTCTTAGTTTTCGATATCGAAAGATAAAACTTCGACTCTCGAACCCGGGAAAAACGTCAGTTCGAGTTCGCTGCCCTCAAGTATCGTTCCCTTCGCCAGAGAATAAAAAGTTTCCTTAAACGAATTCTCTTTAGCGCCTGTAAATTCACCGACTTTAAGCCTCACTTTTGATACAAGCTTAGCGCCTTCCTTTTTAGCATGCCGGGATATGCCTTTTATTATCGGCTCTATCAGATGTGTCTCATGCATTTTTTATCAACTCCGTTATCTCGTCAAGCGCCGTTTTAACGCTATCGGACATCTCTTTTCCTAAAGAAATATTTTGCGGCTGGACTCCTAACAGAAAAATTCTTGCCCCGGTCCGGCTCTCGAGATATTCGATAAACATCCCGGCTGAAATATCATGGGTAGTAAAACCGCTTTTCAATATATCTTCCGGCGTTAAAATTTCATATCGGCCGGGCGCCAGTTCCAGGTGCGTCGCATCAACAAGCAATATGGTATCGGGATTGTGTTTCGCGATAGCGCCGGTATAATTTTCCGGCGCGCTACCCGCATCGATACAAACCGCTTTTATTTTTCCGTCCAATCTCTTAATGAGCGCGGGACCAAAGCCGTCATCGCCTTTCATTATATTACCTATGCCTACGATGACAACCTTCCCCTTCAATATCTCTCCTAACATAAGGGGACGTTTCACTTTGTCATAACTATACATTTTTCGGTATATCCTTCTGATGTTGGAAAATTAGAGGGTTGTCTGTCTTCTGCAACGGGCGCAGAGAATCTTTACCCTGTCGGAACGGCCATTATCCTTCATCGCAGATATGATATTTTCATCTATAATGCCGAGGTTTTTAAGGCGGGATAGATATAAGGTAGGACTTGAATATGTCAATTCACCTAATTTTTCGGAAATCCATTTTAAATGGTCTTTACAAGCAATCGGCGAAGCGCATATCTCACAAAGTTGAAGTTCCTTCTCAATCGCTTCCTGCCCCTCTTTTTTTCTATCGAAAAACGAGAGTTCCCACTCGTTAGATTGTTTAATTCCTTCATGCTCGGCGATACAAGCTGCCTGGCATTGGCCGCAGAATATGCAGGTATCCGAATAATGAATCATTTTCCTTTTTGGCCATTCGCCGCCATCGGTTATATCTTCATGCGCGATAGCGCCTGGAGGACAAACCTCTTCGCACGCAAGGCAGCCTACGCATTTCTTATCATCAAATTTGGGCTTGCCCCTGAAATTCGGATGCGGCTCGTGCGCCACCGTAGGAAATTTAGACGTGTAAGGCCCTTTTATAAGCGCCGTTATTGCCTCTATGAGTTCTCTGATCTTGGGTAACTTCAAATCTCTCCCTCTTTATCTTCCTTGTACTTGTCGATAACGCTGCCGTCCCACAGTTTAATACCGGACCTGTGAGCGCCCCTTGCTATCGCATGCGCCGCTACAGGCGAAGTCAAAACAAGAAATACCATGCACAAAAGCGCCTTTATTCCGGGGGCGCTGAATCCCATTATAAGAAATGTCCCGAACAATATGCTGCATGTTCCCACGGTAACGCATTTGGTAGCGGCCTGTAAACGGTTATATACGTCCGGAAGCCGCACAAGCCCGAGGCAACCGAAAACATCAAAGGTAAGGCCGATAAAAATAAATATCAATCCTATAATATCACTCATCGAATCCCTTCCCCTCCAGGTACTTGGAAAGCGCCAATGTGCCTATAAAGCTTTGAAGAGCCCATGCTATTCCGATGTCGATATACCATGACCTTCCCGTAGAAATAGTAAGTATCGCGCATAAACCTATAATCATGATACCAAGAATGTCTATAGCCACAATCCTGTCAGCGCCTGTCGGGCCTCTCCATATACGGTAAAGGCAGAGGACGCATGCCAGGATGATTATGTAAAGCCCTCTTCCCAAAAACCCTACATGCGGGAGGTCCGGATAAAAAAGAAATGGCAGCGGCCGCACGATAATCAAAACAGCTATGCAAAGTAGCATCAGCGTCCCGATAAGCCATCTTAAAATCTTCATACCGCCCTACTCCTAATCGAAAATCTTCTTTAATATTTTCTCAAAACGCTCGACGATAATCTTCGTCGCGGGTTCAACGTCCTTTTCCTTTACATCAATCCAGTGCACATACAAAACGCCTTTTTTTCTGTCGATATCCACGCTCAAGGTTCCCGGTGTAAGCGTTATGGAATTGGCTAAAAATGTCAGAGCCGTATCCGACTTCAACCTGGTTTTCACCCTGACAATGCCGGGATTTATCGGGAGCCGTGGATGTAAAACGCGATAGGCAACATCTATGTTCGCCTTGATAACCTCCCACAAAAACGTGGGTAAATAAGAAAATATGAAGCACCAGTAACGCGAAGCGTGTTTTAACCTGTGAGGCCGTTGTATAAAAAAGTCCCCCATGATAAGCGCGACAAAAGCGGCTACAAGAACCCCTACGATAACATGCTGGTAATCCGGCGGCCAGGATAGAAACAGCCATATGAAAATCGCCAAAACAAATAAAATTATCCTGCTTTTCATTTTATTTTATACTCTCCAAAACTACGGCAACGTATTTTGTGCCCTCTGAAAGCGCTTCCTGCGCTCCCTGTAAAAATGGCCCTTGCATACCGGAAAGAAGGAGCATCCCTCCTACTACGCATACAACCGCCAGCGTCCCCATGGATAACTTCATAAAAATCGGCACCTCTTTTATGCTGCCCCACGCCTCTTTCAGCTTGCCCAAAAACGCGTACTTGATAACTTTTACGTACATCGCCAGGGTTAATACGCTTATAATGACCGCCCAAAAAGCGTATCCAAATTTTCCCGCCTGCACGAGCGCTATTATGATAATAAGCTTACTCCAAAAGCCGCTAAAAGGAGGAATGCCTGCAATCGACATGGATGCCACCACCCCTGTTATCCCTGTCAGCGGCATTCTTGAACCCAAACCCCCCATTTTCTGTAAATCGCGCGTTCCTGTCGTGTACTCTATGGCCCCGGAATTCAAAAAGAGGAGCGACTTAAATATCGAATGATTAAAAAGGTGAAAGAGCCCTCCCAATATGCCAAGCGGCGTGCCCAAACCGATACCAAGAATAATATATCCTATCTGGCTTATGGAAGAATAAGCTAAAAGGCGTTTAAGATCCCATTGCCCGAGAGCCAGTAGCCCGCCCACAATCATAGACAGGGCTCCTAAAAACATCAGGATTGCCGATATGTTCTCGTTCACACCGATTACGTTATAAAATATCCTGCATATAGCGTATACGCCGAGCGATTTTATTAACACGCCCGAAAGCATGGCCGATATAGGCGCCGGCGCGGAAGGATGGGCGTCGGGTAACCACGCGTGAAAAGGAACAAGCGCTGCTTTAAGCCCGAATCCCATTATGAAGAGAATCATTGCAAGAATGGTTATGTTGGCGTTTCCGCTCTGCGCTAAAATATTTCCCATATCCGCCATGTTCAACGTAGAGGTATAACTATATAAAAATGCTATGCCAAGCAGAACAAAAAGCGAGCCCACCGTGCACATAACCGCGTATTTAAAAGCGGCTTCAAGCTCGTGGCGCTCTGTCCCAAACGCGACCAGCGCATAACTTGCGACAGCGGCTATCTCCAAAAAGACAAAGAGATTAAATATATCCCCTGTTATTATAACGCCGTTCATCCCGCCCAACATTAAAAAGAACAAGGTATAAAATTTCCATTTCGAGGTAAACTTTTCCATGTAATTTATCGAATAGACGGCGATACAAAACGCGGCGAAATTCACGGTCACAAGCATAAACGCCGTCAAGCCATCCAGGACCATGCCTATGCCTATCGGCGGCCTCCACCCCCCTACGCTATGGGTAAGGATTCCGTTCGCATTGTAGAGGCGAAGGGCCACAAGCGATAAGGCGCATAGAATAAATGACGTCGAAACGCCTATTATATCAGTGAGTCTCTTTACCTTTTTCCCGAGAAGAGAATTTAAAAATGCCCCTCCGAGCGGTACGGCTACGAAAAGTGGTATTATGCCCGAACCTGCCATTATCCTTTCAACTCCCTTATCCTTGTAATGTCAAACGTCCCGTATTTCTCGTATATTCTCATCGCGATACCGATAAGAAGCGCCGTCGTCGCCAGGCCTATGACTATCGCGGTGAGCACCAACGCGTGAGGCAGCGGATCGACCATGTTTTTGATTTCTGCCTCGGCCGAAAATATCGGAGAGCGGCCCCGCATGCGGTATGCCACGAGGACCAAGAATAGATGCGCCGCATATTCCGCTATAATAACGCCTATTATAATCTTGATAATATTACGTTTTCTTAAAATGCAGTAAATCCCGCACGAGAAAAGTATAAGGCACAATAAATAAATACTCATTCTTTCTCCTCCGTCTCGAATTTCAATAAGACGAGCGCTGCAAATATCGCGAAAAGCCCGGCGCCCACCTTGAGGCATATCGCTATATTACAGAGCGGAATGATGCCGGCTGAGAAAAGATTGAAGGGCTTTCCTTTAGATATAAAATTTAAGAAAAAGTAGCCGCCGGTAAATCCTAAAAGCGCTATGACCAAAAAGAACACAGCGCCGAAACTCTCAAAAAATGAAGCGGCCGACCGCGAAAGTTTTTTAAGAGCCACCTCTTTACCGTAAGCAAGCATGATATGAACAAAGGAAAGAGCTATAATAACGCCGCCGGCGAACCCGCCTCCCGGCGAGACATGGCCGTGCAAAACAATATATATACCGTAAAGCAGTATAAGCCCTACCGTAAGCCGCGTAATCGTCTTTACAATAAGGGACATGCCTTTATCGTGTTCTCTACTCATTCTCTTCCCCTACTTTTTCGCCGAGCTTTTTTCTTCCTTTTCGCCTGACGATTGCCAGGACGCCGATAACCGCCGTAAAGAGTATAGTCGCCTCCCCTAAAGTATCATAGGCCCTGAAGTCGAGTATTACCGAGCCAACGAGATTTGTCGCGCCTGTCTCGCTAAGGCCGGTCTCCAGGTATGTCCTGGCGACTCTCATTATCGGGTATCCGAATTCCGGCAAATCCTTGAAACACTTCGCGGCCACCCTTAAAAGCACTGCAATGAAACCCACCGCAATGATTGTGTTGAGAAGCCACCTGCCCGAGGTCGAAAACGGGAGGTCCTTTTTCAGGGTTGCCCTGATTAATATAATGAGCGCTAATATTTCAACGACAAGCTGCGTAATTGCCACGTCGGGCGCTTTAAGTATTAAGAAAACTATCGAAAGCCCCAGGCCTACGGCTCCTACAGCCACCACGGATGAAAGCAAATCTTCCATCTGTATGGCAACTATCGCGCCGATAATCATGAATATCAGTAAAATATACAGCTCTATCATGCTACTACCTTAATAAAAGATACAAAAGTATTCCCATGCCCAAAAGACACCAGGCAAGGTACGTGGGAAGCACCCCGTTATGGATATAACGCAATATCTTCGTAAAACCAAGCGTTATTTTAGTTCCCACGTTATATATGTCAAACACCTTTTTTTCGGCCAATGCATAGATGGTTTTCAAAAATCCTATTTCTTTTATCGTGTTATAGAATTCAACCCCTGAAATTCGCATCTCGGGCACGTCGGTTAGAATCTCTCCGCCCACGAACATCGAGGCCTCCCTTGTTTTAATTGCTGAACCCGAAACATAAATTATAAAACCGATTGCGATTCCCGCCAATATCAGGATACCGGCGAGGCCCGAAAACCACGTGCCGGAAAAAAGCACCGCCTGCTCTAA
>CP070780.1:644215-651607 GCA_020346285.1 Candidatus Omnitrophota bacterium
AAAGAACTACGCTCGGGGTCAATAAAACTGCGAGGTAAAAACATACCCACAGCCTCGCTTTCCGGCTATGCGAAGGCAAGAGAAATAGCAGAGATTCTTAAAGATCGGATATTAAAGGGAAAGTTTCTTTTAACAGAACCCGTAGCCCTGCTGCCGTCGGCAGAGTCAGGCATAACCTTCAAGCCCCTCAAAGAACGCCCTATAAAAGGGTAGCCATTCACACGCCGCGCAAGGGAATGGCCGAAAAACGGTTTTATTATGGAAAACGTATCGTTTATAATGGCTTTTATAGCGGGGGTCGTTACGTTTTTATCGCCATGCCTGCTCCCGCTCATCCCGGCGTATATCTCTTATTTGACGGGGATATCCTTCCATGAACTCTCCGGAGACGTTACAAAAGCCCAGAGAAGGAAGATTAGATTACTGACAATCATTCATTCCCTCGCTTTTATACTGGGATTTTCCGCTGTCTTCGTCCTTTTAGGCGCAAGCATTACATTCCTGGGAGGGCTTCTTCTTCAGCATCAACTACTGCTTAAAAAAATAGGCGGGGTGCTGATTATATTTTTTGCCCTTATTATCATGGGCGTTATAAAATTGCCCATCCTGGGCAAAGAAAAGAGATTGACCTATAAAAAAGAAGGGGTTTCTATTTTAGGTTCAATATTGGTTGGCGCAACGTTTGCCGCGGCGTGGACCCCTTGCATAGGGCCCATCCTGGGATCGGTCCTTATCTATGCCTCAAGCACAGCGAGCGTTAAAACAGGCATCAAATTACTTATTGCCTACTCTCTGGGGCTCGGCCTTATATTCTTTTTATCGGCCCTTGTGATAAATTCATTTCTGGCTTATATTAAAAAGATAGAGAGGTATCTCAAGGCTATTACGGTAGTCGCAGGCGTTATTCTTATAATTTTCGGAATTCTGCTGTTGGCAGGGAAGTGATACATGAGAGGAAAAATATTGTTAGTCTTTTTAGCGGTATTTGCAACTTGAAAAAGTAGTGGAAAAATCGAATAATTTAGTGTATAATCTAACGTGCATAAAACAAAGAAACAAATCAGAAAGGAGATACTAGGCAAACTAAATAGCCAGGCAAGAGGAAAAGCATTAAAAAAGAGCGATATAATAAAGGAAAAGCTTTTTTCTCTGCCTGAATTTAAAAAATCGAAATTTGTGATGCTTTACGCCTCGAAAAACAACGAGGTAAACACCGAGAGTATAGTCGATGAGGCGTTAAAGATGGGGAAGCGCGTGGTATTGCCACGCTGTACGAGTCAAAAAGGAATTGTTCCGAAAGAAATAAGGAATACACATACGGATCTGGAAAAAGGCATCTATGGGATACGCCAACCGCGAAAACGCCAGAAGAACGTAGAATGCGGAAAGATAAATCTGATTGTTGTTCCGGGGGTAGCATTTGACAGGAAAAATAGACGTCTCGGCAGAGGCAAAGGTTATTACGATAGATTTTTAAAGAAGTTACCCCGGAACAAAATTAGCGTTGGATTGGCGTTTGATTTCCAGATAGTGAAAAACCTGCCCAAAGACTCGCACGACATACCCGTCTCAAAAGTCATCACCGACCGATAAAAATCACAGGATTAAGGGGGTAATTCAAATGGATAAGATGACTATAATCTACGTAGGATTCACTATTTTGGGCGCCCTTTTCTTTTTCTTCGTGGGATACGTATTGAGAAAATACACCGCCCGTATGAAAGTAAAACTCGCGGAGGAAAGGTCAAAGGCCATTATCGAAGAAGCCAAAAACCAGGCAGAATCCAGAAGAAAGGAAGCGCAACTCGAGGCAAAGGACCTGCTCCTCAAGATGAGGTCCGAGTTTGAGAAAGAGTCCAAGGAAAGGCGCAGGGAACTTGGGAGGCTCGAACAAAGGCTCAGCGTAAGGGAAGAGAACTTAGATAGAAGAATAGACATCCTGGAGAGGAAAGAAAGAGACGTCGAATCAAGGCTACGGCATTTACAGGCAAAAGGTAACGAGATAGAAGAAAAGCATAAGGCGTTGTCCCGCCTTTACCAGGAAGAGAAAGAAAAGTTGCAGAGGGTTTCCGGCATGACAGTGGATGAGGCCAAGCGCATCCTATTGAAAAGGCTCGAGAACGACGTTAAACAAGAATCAGCCTACATGATAAAAAAGCTGCAAGAGGAAACCAGGGAAAGGGCCGATAAAGAAGCGCGTAAAATAGTAGGCCTTGCGATTCAGAAATGCGCGACAGACCACACGGTCGAAACAACCATAAGCGTTGTTAGCCTCCCTAACGACGAGATGAAAGGCAGAATTATCGGAAGGGAAGGCAGGAACATTCGCGCTTTAGAGATGGCAACCGGCATAGATGTTATCATTGACGATACGCCGGAGGCGGTGATTCTATCGGGGTTTGATAAGGTAAGAAGAGAAATCGCAAGAATTGCCCTGGGGAGATTGGTAGAAGACGGCAGGATTCATCCGGCACGAATTGAGGAGGTTGTAGCGAAAGTAAAAAAAGAAATGGAATCTACCATAAGAGAAGAAGGGGAAAGAGCGGTATTTGACGTGGGCCTGCACGGTATTCATCCGGAACTGGTTAAACTTCTCGGCCGGCTTAAATACAGGACCAGTTACGGCCAGAATGTCTTGCAGCACTCAAAAGAAGTTGCGTATATTATGGGGGTTATGGCAGGTGAACTTAAGCTGGATTTTAACCTTGCAAAACGTATAGGTTTGTTGCATGATATTGGAAAGGCAGTAACCCACGAGGTTGAAGGCACGCACGCAAAAATCGGCGCTGACATAGCGAGAAAATTCAATGAATCCGAAACCATCGTTCATGCTATAGAAGCCCACCACCAGGATGTGGAAGCAAAAACCCTTTTGGCGGTACTGGTTCAGGCGGCAGATGCAATAAGTGCCACAAGGCCGGGAGCCAGAAGAGAGACATTAGAGACGTATATTAAACGCCTGGAGAAATTGGAATCGATAGCGGACTCTTTTGAAGGCGTTGAAAAGGCATATGCCATTCAAGCCGGAAGGGAAATACGCATTATGGTGAAGCCGGAGGCGCTGAATGACGGGCAGGCCGCGGTACTGGCGAGGGATATTAAAAAGAAGATTGAAGAAGGCCTTGAATATCCCGGCCAGATTAAGGTAATCGCGATAAGGGAGACGCGAGCCGTCGAATACGCAAAATGACGTTAGGAAATATATGAAAGTATTATTCATCGGCGATATAGTAGGTGAGCCGGGCAGGAAAGCCGTAAAAGCGCTTTTGCCGGGCATTATTAGAAAGAGAAAAATAAATTGTGTTATAGCAAATGCCGAAAACTCCGCGGGCGGAAGCGGAATCACGCCGCCCATAGCCAAAGAACTTAAAAGCTACAAGCTCGACGTTATTACAAGCGGCGACCATATCTGGAAAAGAAGAGAAATAGTAGAAATCCTTGATAGAGAGCAAACGATTTTGAGGCCGCTGAATTACCCCAAAGAGGCACCGGGGTTTGGCTCTGCTATTATTGAATTGCCGGAACATGGCGTGAAAATCGGCGTGGTGAATCTTGTCGGCCGGGTTTTTATGCAGGCAGTGGAGTGCCCCTTCAGGACCTCCCGGGAAGAAGTCGGCAGGATGAGGAAGATTACGCCCAATATTTTTGTAGATATGCACGCTGAAGCGACGAGTGAAAAAATAGCCCTGGGCTGGTACCTGGACGGGCTCGTTACGGCAGTCATGGGGACGCATACCCACGTTCAGACAGCCGATGAAAAAATACTCCCGGAAGGCACAGCCTATATAACCGACGTCGGAATGACAGGGCCTTTTGATTCAGTAATAGGCAGAAAAAAAGAGCAGATTCTCACCCGTTTTATTACGCAGATGCCGACAAGATTTCAGATGGCAGATGCCGACATATGGCTCAATGCCGTTGTTATAGATTTTGACGACAAAACCGGAAAAGCAAATTCTATCGAAAGGATTCAGAAGAAATATATGTAACCCGTGGTAACCCTCATAGGTTAACCTACAAATGCTCCTGACATGAAGACCATAGAGGAAAAACGCATATACACCGTAAGCGAGATTACGCGCGATATTCGTGTTGTTCTTGAAGATACGTTTGGTATTGTATGGATCGAGGGGGAGATATCGAATTTTACCAGATACCAATCAGGCCATATGTATTTCAGTATTAAGGATGAGACAAGCGTCTTATCCTGTGTTTTGTTTAGAAGGCTAAACAGCAATTTGAAATTCGAGCTCAAGGACGGCATGCATGTCCTGTGCTTTGGTAAAATCAGCGTGTATGACAAAAGGGGCCAGTATCAACTCTATGTTGAAAGGATTGAGCCGAAAGGCCGGGGCGCCCTTCAGCTTGCATTTGAACAATTAAAAGAAAAATTAAGAAAAGAAAAGCTGTTTGACAAAGACCACAAAGTTCCTATCCCTTATCTACCACAGCGCGTAGGCATTATTACCTCGCCGACAGGAGCGGCTGTAAAGGATATACTTAATGTCGCTAAAAGAAGGTTTTCCAATATCGAAATTATCTTGAATCCTGTAAGGGTTCAGGGTGACATGGCAAAGAATGAAATCGCCGAAGCCCTGGATTTATTTAACGCGCTTCGGAATGTTGACGTTATAATATTAGGCCGGGGAGGCGGAAGCCTGGAAGATTTGTGGGCTTTTAACGAGGAAATAGTCGCAAGGGCTATTTACCGCTCGGAAATCCCGGTTATTAGCGCCGTCGGCCATGAAATAGATTGGAGTATAAGCGATTTCGTAGCTGATTTTAGAGCGCCCACGCCTTCGGCGGCGGCAGAACTTGTTATTCCCAGAAAAGAGGATTTTGTTGCGCTGTTAAAAGGATTTTCGGAACGCATGAAAACGGCGCTTATTTCTAAGCTGGGTTTTTTAAGCGAGAGATTAAAGGCGTTGGAAGCCAGGTACGTCTTTAGGAAGCCCTTTAACATTATCCTTCAATACGAACAGGAAATAGACGACCTCGCGCAGGCGCTCGCCTTAAAAGGCGGATTTATTGTAAAATTTAAGAAAGAATCCTTAAATACTTTAGCCGGCAGGTTAAGCGCTTTAAGCCCTTTAGCTATCCTTAATCGCGGTTACAGCATTACATTCAGAGCAAAAAACGGAAAGATTGTGAAAAATGCAATCGGTTTAAAAAAGGAAGAGCTTATTAAAACGAAATTAGCCAGAGGAGAAATAATTAGCAGAGTTGAGGAGACAAAATAATGGAGACAAAATTCGAAGAAGCATTAAAAAAACTGGAGGACATAGTCGGCCAACTGGAAAGCGGAGATGTTTCACTGGAGACATCCCTGGCAAAATACGAAGAAGGAGTGAGGCTGGTAAAATTCTGCCAGAAAAAACTGGAAGCCGCAAAGAAGAAGATAGAAATTCTTGTGAAGACAAAAGACGGAAAGATTAAAATAGAGCCGTTTGAGGCAAAAAGTGGAAAATAGAATCGCCGTAGAACGAGACAGGGCGCTGATAAACAATGCCTTGAAAAGATATTTAACCGGGCTTAAAGGCCCGCGCATTCTTCGGAAAGCCATGGAATACGCTATTTTCAGCGGAGGCAAGAGATTAAGGCCCGTATTGACGCTCGAAAGCTCAAGGGCATTAAACGGCGATATAAAAAAAGCATTGCCCTTTGCGTGCGCCATTGAATTTGTCCACAATTTTTCTTTAATTCACGATGACCTCCCGGCCATGGATAACGATGACATGAGAAGAGGCAAGCCGACCTGCCACAAAAAATTTGGCGAGGGCCTGGCGATACTTACCGGAGACGCGCTTCTTAATCTCGCTTTCGGGCTTTTATCAGACTTAAAAGAAAATAAAACCCCGGAGGCCACTTTTCTTCTATCGGACGCTATCGGCGTTCAGAATATGATAGGCGGGCAAGTGCTGGACGTGACCCATGGAAGAGGCCTTAAGTGGAACAAAAGATTTAGAAATAAAATTAACCGCATGAAAACAGCCGCTTTAATAGCTACCTCATGTAAGGCCGGCGCGTTGATAGCCGGAGCCAGGCCACGGGATATAAAAAGAATGTATGAATTCGGAATAAATTTAGGGCTCGCTTTCCAAATAGCCGACGACATTAAGGATTCGCGGCACAGCGCGCCCGTGCTGGGCAGGATGAAAAAAGAAACGAAATCTTTTATCGCAAAAGCGGAAAAACAGCTTGAGCCTTTCAGGAAAAAAGCCGATACTTTAAAGTATATAGCAAATACCGTCTTGAAACACATAGATTAGCACAGATGATCACAGAGAAAAAAATTCTCGACAGAATCAATTCACCCGATGACCTGAAGAAAATCCCCGTCAGGGATTTACCTCTTTTAGCCAAGGAAATAAGAAGCCGCATTATCGATATTGTCTCCAAAACAGGGGGGCACCTGGCCTCGAGCCTCGGGGCGGTGGAACTCGCGATTTCCCTGCATTACTGTTTCGACATGCCGCGCGATAAAATAATCTGGGATGTCGGGCATCAATCCTATCCCCACAAAATATTAACCGGAAGGGCCGGCGCTTTCGATACATTGAGGCAGCTTGGGGGTATAAGCGGTTTTCCGTCCAGGGTGGAGAGCGAATACGACGTATTTACGTGCGGGCATAGCGCGACGTCCATTTCTACGGCCCTCGGGTTGTGTTGCGCAAGAGACCTGAAAAGCGAGCCATGGAAAGTAATTGCGGTTATAGGGGATGCATCTTTGGCTAATGGCATGGCTTTGGAAGCGCTTAATCACGCCGGGCACTTGAGGAAAGACCTCATCGTCGTTCTGAACGATAACGAGCTTTCCATCTCCAGGAGCGTCGGCGCGTTAGCGAGGTATTTAAGCAGAATTATGGCAAACCCTCTGTATAACAGGATAAGGCGCCGGATGCAAATTCTGGTTAAACGAATCCCTGTATTCGGTTTTAAGGCGTTCAGGACAGCTAGGAGATTAGAAGAGGCCTTAAAAAACCTGTTGATGCCGGGAATATTCTTTGAAGGATTTGGCTTCAGGTATTTTGGGCCCTTTGACGGGCATAATATAAACGGGTTAATTGCCATGTTTAAAAATCTCTCCACGTTGAGGGAACCCATAATCCTGCACGTGATTACAAAAAAAGGCAAAGGTTACCAATTTGCGGAGGAAAGGCCGAGTTTCTTTCATAGCGTACAGCCCTTTAAGACAGATACGGGAAAACCTTTAGACAGGAAAACAACCAAAACTTTTACCGATATTTTCTCCGACAAGATTGTAGAACTTGCCAGAAAAGATAAAGAAATAGTCGCCATAACAGCCGCCATGCCGGAAGGGACAGGGCTTTCAAAATTTTCCCGGGAATTCCCGAATAGATTCTATGATGTAGGTATAGCCGAAGAGCACGC
>CP070780.1:651707-679085 GCA_020346285.1 Candidatus Omnitrophota bacterium
CTATTCCGTCAACGCAATCATGGTCGCAGATAGCAATGCAGGAAAGGCCCTTCTCTCTGGCAACGCGGACTGCCTCTTCGGGCGTGAATGTTCCGTCGGAAAAGATGGTGTGGACATGAAGGTCGGCGTATTTCATTATTTCTTTTCTTCGGTTTTGTTTATTTTGTCTAAAACGCCGTTGACAAATTTACCCGAATCCTTATCCCCGTATCTTTTCGCCATCTCTATGGCTTCATTAATGGAGACCTTTGGCGGTATGTCTTCGGCAAACAAAAGCTCGAAAGTGGCCAGCCTCAATATGTTTCTATCTATTATCGGCATTCTTTGAATTTGCCAATTTGTGGCATGTTTAGAAATAATCGAATCTATAAAATTCTTATTTTCGACGACACCTTTTATGAGAAAATCAGAAAATTCTTTTATCTCATCCGCTATGGTAGGATGATTTTCCCAGAAAATGCAAGCGCAGTCCCCGGGAGAGTCCTTTCTGATATCAATGGCATATAATATCTTTAGGGCGCATTCACGCGCCTTGGTTCTATTACGCATTATCCCTTTGCTTTTTTGTAAAGATTGCACATCTCGATAGCCGAAAACGCAGCGTCTCTTCCTTTGTTTCCGCTCTTCGTCCCTGCGCGCTCTATTGCCTGTTCCAACGTGTCCGCCGTGATAATTCCGAATATACACGGAATATTCCCGGTTAAAGCAACATGCGCTATGCCTTTGGCTACCTCATTGGATATGTAGTCGAAATGGGGCGTGTCCCCTCTCAAGACAGCTCCAAGGCAGATTATAGCATCATACTTCGCAGAGCGTGCAAGCCTCGAAGCAATCGGCGGTATTTCAAATGACCCCGGCACCCAGAAAAGAGTTATATCTTTCTCATCCACGCCGTGCTGAAGCAACGCATCCTCTGCCCCCTCGAGAAGCTTGGATGATATAAACTCGTTGAATCTGGAAACAACGATACCGAATTTCAAACCTTTCGCAATCAGATTCCCTTTCACTATCTTCATATCTTACCCTCCTATTTTTACGTTTTTGTCAAAACGTGCCCTAATTTTTCTCTTTTTACCTTCAGATATCTCTTATTTGTGTTTGTCGGTTTTATCTCTAAAGGCAATCTTTCTACAACTCTCAATCCATAACCCTCTAATCCGACAATCTTTTGCGGGTTATTGGTGAGTAATTTTATTTTTTTCAGCCCTAAATCGGCCAATATTTGGGCACCTATGCCGTAATCGCGCAGGTCGGGTTCAAACCCTAAAAATTCATTTGCCTCAACCGTATCGAATCCCTTATCCTGAAGTTCGTAAGCCCTCATTTTGTTTTCAAGGCCTATACCCCTGCCTTCCTGTCGAAGATAAAGCAGCACGCCCTTTTTGGCCTTTGAAATAATATTTAATGCCTTATCAAGTTGCCTGCCGCAATCGCATCTTAATGAGCCAAATACATCCCCCGTCAAACACTGCGAATGGACCCTTACCAGAACTTTGCCTTTCCGGATATCGCCTTTTATAAGCGCGAGATGATGCTCATCCTTTATCTTTGATTTGTAGGTTATCGCCTTAAATTTCCCGTAGTTAGAGGGAAGGGTTGTCTCTGAAATTTTTTCGACTAATTTTTCGTATTTTCGCCTGTAATGGATTAATCTCTCTATCGTGCAAATCTTCAAGCCATGTGTCCTGGCAAACTCGAGAAGCTCGGGCGCGCGCGCCATGGTCCCGTCTTCATTCATAATCTCGCATATAACGCCTACTGGGGTAAGTTTGGCTAATTTCAACAAATCAATGCATGCCTCCGTATGCCCTGCCCGCACAAGAACGCCGCCGGCCTTCGCGCAAAGAGGAAAAACATGGCCCGGCTTAATGAAATCGCCCGGCCGTGAGTTTTTGTCGGAAAGCAATTTTATTGTCCGCGCTCTATCGTGGGCTGATATACCTGTTGCAATGCCCTCTTTCGCATCCACTGATATAGCCCATGCAGTCTTATAGGGGTCTTTTAATTCGCTCGACATTGGGTAAAGATTAAGTCTCTCAAGGTCCCTTTGCTCCATCGGAGCGCATATCAGGCCTCTTCCGAACCTGGCCATAAAATTTATAGAGGACGGGCTTATTTTAGAGCCTGCCATAATGAGATCGCCTTCATTTTCGCGCGAGGCGTCGTCAATGACAACGACTATCTTGCCCTTCCTTAAATCTTCTATAATTTCGTTGATATCGTTGAATTTCATCCTGCTCCTAAAAATAAACAACCCCGAATTTCTTCGGGGTTTCAATTTTGGAATTGAAATTTTGGATTTCTCTTATCTTCTCCCATCCCGACTAAACGGTCGGCCTCGGAATTCCACCGAATCTATCCCGAAATTTCGGGACTCGTAGGCTTTCACTACCGGTTGAGGGTTCTCACCTCACCCCGAAGATTTAAACTTATTCTAATCCACCAGCGCGATATTGTCAAGCGAAATCCGGCATCCATCAGCCTGAGAACCCGGTGGCCTCACAGGCTTCAAACCATTAACTGTTCGAGGTTCGACCTCGAACATCCGAATCGTCCCGGTTCGGGAAAGTTATTGTTCGATGTTTTCTTGAGCGAGCATTAGAATTTTTTTGGCAAATGACCTGCGAGGGCTTACGGCGAGAAAATGGCGGAACTGACCTTTTTGCCGAAGGCAAAAGAAGGGAATTCCGCCAAATTTTCGAGCCGTAAGTCCCGCAGGTCGGCAAAAAAATTCAGCGAGCGAGAGAAAATACCGAACAATTAAAGTTTAGCGAGTTTGATTCGTTCGGAAATCGGCGGATGGTCGTAGAAAAGGAATTTTATCAGCTTCGGCGGGTTCGGGTCGGCAAGGTTTCTTTCGGCGAGCTTCTTCATAAGCGATATAAATGCATCTCTATTACCGGTCACCTCGAGCGCAAAAATATCGGCCCTTCTTTCCAGCCTTCTGGAGAAGCCGTTCTGTAAAGGTAAGGTTAAAAACCCCGTTATAAAAAGAACGAGTAATAGCGCGGGGAATATCCCTACATCGTAA
The DNA here is from genome assembly GCA_020346285.1 of Candidatus Omnitrophota bacterium. GTDB lineage: Bacteria > Omnitrophota > Gorgyraeia > JABMRN01 > RBG-13-46-9. Next base: position 654,739 of record CP070780.1, read on the forward strand.
ATATTCCCGGCATTCAGAAAAATAACGAGTTTCCGTGAAACTAAATACAGCACATAGAAAGAAAAAAATGTCGAGATGAACCCGAAAATAATCAACTTCCACATATGCGCCAGTTTATGGTGGCCGAATTCATGGGCAAGAACGCCGACAATCTCTTCATCATTAAAATCCCGAACCAGGTTATCGGCGAGTATGACTCTCCTCGTTTTACCCAGGCCGACTACTGCCGCATTGAGTTTATTGGTTTTCTTGCTGAAGTCGATTTTATAAACGTCCAGAATCTTTATTTTGCAAATCCCGGAAAGCTCGATGATTTTCTTTTTAAGGCTGTTCTCTACGGGGTAATATTTGAAAAATAACGGTATGAGAAAAACAGGAGTAATCCTGGCCAGGATTATCGTTGCGGCAAACCAAAAAATCGCTATCCAGATCCACCATGTCTTATCGAAATTTCTTAAAAATATGTACAAGATATGTATAAATATCAAAAATATAGATAAAGATAATAAACCCTTTTTTATGTCATCTTTGAACCATCCCGAAAAATTTTGGTTAGACAGTTTAAATTTACGTTCTAAAATAAACGTAGAATAAACATTTATCGGAAAATTAATTATATAATGAAAAAGGCTAAACAAAATGACATAAATAGTCAGGAGGGAATAAAAATTAGACGTAAAAGAAAATGCAAATGTCTTTAAAGGCGAGGAGGCAAGAACTTGAAACAGCGCTAAATACAGGATTACAAAGAATATATCAGCTAACTTTAACCGTATTTTTATCGTGTTGTATCTTTTGGCTTGTTGTTTTGTATCCGGCATGCTGATATCGCTCTTTTCATTTCTTCTTCTTGTCTCTGACAGTGGAAAGCTCTCTCTTTTTCTTTCTTGCGTTCAGTTCTATGTTGCGCATCTTCTTCCAATATGGTTCAAGTTCCGGTATATTCAATTTATTTTTCATATTTAAGAAAGATGCCTTTTTGCCGATATCATAGTAGAGTTTTTCTTTTTGCATATTTAAACTCATTATATCAACCTGTATTTTTCCCTTCTTCGAGGCCTTGATAATTTCTTTCTCACTTTTTTTGGCTAAAACGCTTAGTTCCTCCCCGAAGATTTTAAATTTATCTTTAGCGTAATCCATGAATTTCGTAAAGTCCTTTTGAAAATTTGCTTTTTTCGCAGCCATAGTAGTCTCCTCTCTATTTTTACCCAAAATATTCCCTATTCCCCCGGCGTGAACCTATATTTACATATTCCACGCTTGGAGTCCTTAATGAACTCTACGAGATGCTTAACTTCCTTGCCGGGGTTATCCTCCAAAATCTTCTCAACCGCCTGATTTGTATTTAGACCGCATCTATAGATTAATTTAAAGGCCTGTTTTATTTCATTTATGGCGTTGCGCCCGTAACCTGCTCTTCTCAAGCCAATAAGATTTATCGCCCGAATGCTTGATGGCCCCCTAACAGTCATATAAGGCGGGACATCTTTATTCACCCCTGAAAATCCTCCTATTAGCGCAAGTTTGCCTATGCTGCAGAATTGATGCACAACAACATTGCCTGATATAAAAGCCTGGTCTTCGACGCTGACGTAACCTGCGAGAAGGGCCCCGTTAGCCAGTATAACTTTGTTTCCGAGTACACAGTTATGGCCTATGTGTGAAAGAGCCATAAGAAAATTTTCATCGCCTATCTCCGTTGCCGTGCCCTCTTTTGTGCCCCTATGGATTGTTACGTATTCCCTTATTATATTCCTTTTGCCAATTTTTAAATAGGTCTCTTTATCTTTGAAGGCAAGATCCTGCGGCAGGTGCCCCAGAACAGCGCCCATGTGAACCTGGGTTCCTTCGTCTATCCGGGTGTTTCTGCAAATATAGGCGCGGGCGTAGATTTTTACATTTTTGCTTATTTTTACATCATCTTCCACGATAGCATAAGGGCCTATTTCGACGGAGGGATCTATTTCGGCGTGTTTGCTCACAATCGCTGTCGGGTGAATGCTCATCTTCTTTCCAACTTGTCGATAATCTTATTTATTGCATCAACCAGGAAACGGAGATCGTCGTTTTTTCTTACCTTTAAGCGGATAGAGTAATCGCCGTCAGAAATCTTTTTCAAATCTTTTTGCAGGCGCGCAAGCGGCCCTATTAATCTATGAGACAAAATTACTCCCCAGATAAAAAGCAGACTTACTATAGGCGGCATGCCGATGATAAGCAAAAAATTAATCTTTTCAACGACAGGAATCAGATTATACGCTATTGATTCGGGTATAGCCAATTGTTCGGCCATAATCTGGAATATCAGGTAATACAAACATCCCCCGATTATCAAAAGCGGCAACATGATAGATGCCAGGATTAATGCAAGATATTTAAGCTGGAGTGGATTTTTTGTAATAAACCTGATTCTCATTTATACCCTATCCGTATCTCATCGTAAACCGCATCGGCGCTTGTGTTAGTGGAATCTGCATCTGTCATAAACGCTATAGCGCCTATGTGTAACTTTGGTTTTTCTCCGAATAATTTTATATAATCTTCATATATATTTCTTTTTTCGAAGCACCAGTCATCTGTTTTTCCTTTTTCAAGCACCAGGATTTTGATATTTTTTGAATAGCCGCTCACTCCTGAAGTGCCTTTCGGAATAGTTTCCGACCATATATATTCTATAACCTTTGATTTCGTAAAAAAAAGGGCTGGGAAGATAACATAAACACGCGCCGCGAAGTCTTCTTCCTGTATATCCTCTATCCTCTCCGGAAGCTTTCTTTTTGGAAATTCATCAACGCGCCATTTCCAGTATATTACGGGGTATTTATCTATATTTAATTTTATCTTGTAGTATAAAGCGGACGCCGCGTGCTGGCTCTTTGCCCTAACGTAGGAAAGGGTCTGGTCCTTTTCCACTACGTAGACGACTCTTCCTTTTAATATTTTTTCTTCCCACTCTTTGAGAGAGTTTTCTTTGGAGAACGGGAAATATTTTATAATATCGCCTATTTTATGTTTTCTAAAAAAAATATTGCGAAGGCGATCATTTTTTACTATCAAAAAGAGCGATACAATAAAAATAAGGAGACATATTCCTATTAAAGCGTTTTTCGTAAAGAATACTTTTTTCATATACCATTTTTATTCTCTTGTTTTAGAGATAGTAACCTATTATTTATGGAACCTATCTACGGCAAGGGCTAATAAGATACAGGAATTAGCTCCGACAAAATAAGTCCCATATGTTGTAATAAACGGGGCAAAAAGCGATAAGCCTATGATTTTCGATATCATTCCTGCTAATAAAAGAAGAAAGCCTACAAGCATCAAGATCGCCGAGCCTAGATTCATCGCAAAGACTCCTTTCTTCAACAAGAAACCCAGCATCAATTTTTTATTAAAAAATCAATGCTGGGTAAAAATCCATGATCCTTAGAAGCTTAATTTCATACTGCCAACCAGGTCAGAACAGGTGTCATCGTAACCGCTGGCATAGAAATCACCCGGGAAAAACCAGGCTGTCAAAACGCTGAAGGATACGTCTTCTGTGTAATCCCATGTTAATTCAAGGTCAAGCTCCGTACCCAGGTACTCATCGCGGTCCTGGTCTATGTCCAGGCCAGCATCATTGACTGTCCGACTTTCAGGCTGCCAATATGCGAAGCATTTTGCATCAACTGTCAAACCATCGAGCGGCTCTATACTGCCATAGAGGCAAATGCTGTGCTGGTTTGTCAAAGCTGATTCCGGATTTATGGTTTCGTCTGCGCACATCGCGCTATTGTAATATAACCCGTAGAAGTCTCTTATCTTTGAGTCAAATTTCCCTCTACTCATTACATCCCAGCCATTATAGTCGTCGCTTGTCGAAGTATCCGGGTCTGACTCGCCATCACCGGAATAGAACACATATTCCGCTCCAATGACAGGCTTCCATACAAACATGTTTGTAAAGTACCTGCATTCTGCGCTTACATCGAGAGCCCATGCGAGGCGGTCTCTATCTTCGAGCTGGCCTGTAAAGCCGACGTAATCACCGAACTGCACAGCGCCTTCCGCTGCGGCTGTCCAGCTTTCGACCGGGTCCGCGCTTCCTCTCAAGCCAATGGTATGCACGGTATTGTGAGTCTCTACTTCTGTTGCCTCTGTCGTGTTGGCGTCATTTTTGTAGAACCAGTAGGCCTCTGCTTCTCCGTTGTAAAAGTCGAAAATATAGCCGACATTTACGCCAAAAAGGCTATTGTCATCACTGGAGGAGATATGTCCTTCGGCTAATTTTGCGGCAATTCCGTCAATCGTCCATGGATCGTAATCCAGGGTGGCCCTGATAGCATCGAAAGATGTTGCGCAACTATATTCATTAGCGTTGATGTTGGAGTTATAATCGCTTATATTCGCGCCTACGATGAACCCTTTGCCGATCCAGATGTCCTGGCGTCCGATTTTTAATGTTAACGGGGAATACAGAAACTCCTTTAGTTCAACATACATGAGGTCCATGCCAACATCAAACTCGTCGGTAGTCGCATTGTCATCACCCCAATCTCTTTGATTGAAAAGCCGTATAACGGCTGAGACATTATCTGTCAGATTCGCATCGACCTGGACTTCTGCGGTTGACATGAAATATTCCTGCCAATCACTTGTACCGGTACCGATACCGGTGGTGTCCACTGTAGCCGGCTCCTCATTATCCTCATCAAGGTCATAATCGCTTCTTAAGATAGCGCGAACTGTGACATCTCCTGAAATCTTTACACTTTGCGTTCCGGCATAAACACTTGTGGCAAGACAAAGTGTCAATCCTAAAACGCATGCTATACGTATTAATTTCATTTTACCTCCTAGTTAAACTTATATACTTTATTAAACCGACCTTGCAGTAAGGCCCTTTTTATCGTTTTATATCTATATTACCACAGGTACCTATCCGGCTGTCTTAATTTTGGATTTTTATTTTTATCCCTCCTCTCTTTAGCCGTTTTGTTTTTTTGAAATTGCCTGTGACATACAGAACTGATTTTCGATTTATTAGTTAGTATACCACAACAGTTAGGTTTGTCAACCCCGCTAGAGAAATAATTTTTTTTAATGGGGTCAGGGTGGCAGGCCGCTTTTTTGTTTACAATTTAATATTTATAACTATGTTATAGGAATTTCTGATGATTTTGTTGATATCATCGCTTTGAACGCCTAAAGAGGCCAGGAATTTTTTTCGTTTATTATTATCGATAAGGTCCTCCGGGGCGTGGGTATCTGTATTCAATACCAGCGGCGCTTTGTGCTTCAGGGCCAGCTTGACAAGCCTTCGATTTGTCTTCGAGTGGTTTTTCTTTGTTGTAATTTCCAAAAGGACTTTTTTAGATTTTGCCAGCTTTATATCCTCTACGCTTATTTTTCCGGGGTGGGCCAGAATATCCGCGCCGGCGTTTATGAAAGCCCTGTTAGTGCCCGGCGATACGGGCTCGGAAATTGTCTCTCCGTGGCCGACAACAATTTTAGCGCCTTTTCTACGCGCAAATTTAACGAGTTCGTTTATGCTTTCAGGCGGGACATGCGTAATTTCAGCGCCGGGAATAGCTTTTATCTTCCGGTATTTGTTCGATATCCTGCACGTCCTGACAATTCTCGGTATAACAAAATCGATGTTGGAAAAATCTACGTGGTCTGTTATCGCGATAGCTTCATATCCCTTGACTTCAGCGCGCCTTACAAGTTCGCTCGGCAAAAGCACGCCGTCGCTTAATAATGAATGTGTGTGCAGGTCTATCATGTTAATTTGTTTTACTCCTCTTACTATGTGGAAAAGGATAACAGGTCGCCGCAGGCGACCGCCATAGGGTTTCCCTTTAATTTGTTTTACTCCCCTTCCTGTTAGGAGGGGGTAACAGGAAATGGCATTTATGCCATTTCCACTTCCTATTAGGAAAGGGGTAACAGGCATTGACATTGAAAATGTCAATGCCGCCATAGGGGAAAACTACGTTTTCCCCTTGGATAGATTTGGGCGCAAGCCCTTTTGCCGAAGGCAAAAGGTTGAGGCGAAAAAAGCTCATTTCCACACTTTTTTCGCCGAAACCAAATCTGTACCAGAGCGTCCCTGGTCCGATTCGAACGGACGACACCAGGTTTAGGAAACCTGTGCTCTATCCAGCTGAGCTACAGGGACATCTTTCGTTATTGTTATTCTTTATCGTATTTTACCAGCGAGAAAACAGGCACGTCTTTAATTTTTTCCCGGCCCTTCAAGAACTCGAGTTCAATCACAAAAGCTGTTTCTACAACTTCGCCGCCCAAATTTTTAACCAAATCTATGGCCGCACATGTTGTTCCGCCTGTCGCCAAAAGGTCGTCCAGAACGAGAACCCTTTTTCCTTTTTCGAAAGCATCCTTGTGAATCTGGAGAGTATCCTTGCCGTATTCCAAATCATAAGTAATTTCGTATGTCTCTGATGGGAGCTTCCCCTTTTTCCTAACCGGCACAAGCCCGCACCCAAGCACATAAGACAATGCTGCGCCAAAAATAAACCCCCTGGATTCCACGCTAACAATATAATCGATTTTTTTATCCTTATATCTTTTTGCCAATTCATCTATGACATGTTTAAATCTATTTTTGTCGCCAATCAAAGGAGTAATGTCTCTAAAAACAATTCCTTTTTTAGGAAAATCCGGTATATTGCGAATAATTGTTTTTAAATCTTTCATTCCTTATTACCCTCCCTTCCCTTCTTCTGCCATCATATATTCCCGCAGTTTCCTCATCGCAACGCTTTCAATCTGCCGCACCCTTTCTCTTGTTATGCCGAAATGTTCTGCGGTCTCTCTCAACGTATGCCTAACGCTGTCCTTGAGCCCGAAACGTAAGCTCAATATCTTTCTCTCGCGCGGCGTCATCCTGTGCAAAAGGTCTTTTATCCTCTCGTGAAGAAGGAAATTGCTTAATTCGCCTATTTCTTTCGCTACTTTCTCGTCTTCTATTAAATCCATGAATTCAGTCGAGCCGCTTTCGTCAACCGGCGCATTGAGGCTCGAAACAGTACTCGCCATCTTGTTAAGCTGCCTTATGCGCTTGATAGGCATTTTCATCTTTTTCCCTATTTCGTTAAGCCGGGGTTTTCTTTTAAACCTGTGTGAAAGCTGCCCTGAAACCTTTTTAAATCTCATCAAAAGTTCTATGATATAGACGGGTATCCTGACTGTCTTACCCTGATTGGCAATGGCCCTCGTGATATACTGCTTTATCCACCACGCCGCGTAGGTCGAAAACCTATATCCCTTTTTATAATTATATTTTTCCACCGCCTTCATCAAACCCAGATTCCCCTCTTCTATAAGGTCGAGTATCGGAACGCCCAGGTAACTATACCGTTTCGCAATATTGATAACGAGGCGAAGATTAGATTGTATCATCTTATGCCTTGCGCGCTTGTCGCCCTTTTTTATCTTCTTGGCGAGTTCGACCTCCTCTTTTGCCGTAAGAAGAGAAAGATTTTTTATATCTTTCAGGTAAAGCCGTATGTTATCCATTTATTTTTTCTTTCTCTTTAGGGCCGCCCGAGCAGCTGCCAGCCGTGCGATCGGCACCCTATAAGGAGAGCAGCTTACGTAATTAAGCCCGATTTTATTGCAGAACTCTACGGATTTTGTCTCTCCCCCGTGCTCTCCGCATATTCCTATCTTCAGATTCTTCCGGGCAACGCGCCCCTTCTTCACCGCAAGTTCCATCAGTTGCCCGACACCGTCCTGGTCTATTGTCTGGAACGGATCATCTTTCAATATATCTTTTTCGTAATAATAGTAGAGAAATTTTCCTGCGTCGTCACGTGAGAGCCCGTAAGTTGTCTGGGTGAGATCGTTTGTCCCGAAGGAAAAAAACTCCGCAACACTCGCTATCTCATCGGCGGTCAGGGCTGCCCGGGGAAGCTCTATCATTGTGCCGACGGTGTAATTAATTTTTTCTCCGGATTGTTCCATAACTTCTTTTGCGGTTTTGTGGACGACAACCGCTTGTTGCTTAAGTTCGTTCACATGCCCCGCCAGGGGTATCATTATCTCGGGCATTACGTCGATACCGGAGCTTTGAACCTTGCATGCTGCCTGGAAAATTGCCCTTACCTGCATTTCTGTTATTTCAGGATACAAAATTCCCAGCCTGCAGCCTCTCAAGCCCAGCATGGGGTTCATTTCCTTAAGAGATTCTATCTTCGCTTTAACCTTTTCTACGCTTATATCCATAACCTCGGACATCTTCTTTATCTCTTTTTCCTGGTGCGGCAAAAATTCATGCAACGGCGGATCCAGCGTTCTTATGGTAACGGGGAACCCCTTCATAACTTTAAAGATTTCTATAAAATCTTTTTTCTGAATCGGCAACAATTTGGCGAGGGCCTTTTCCCGGCCGGCTTTATCTTTTGCCAGAATCATCTCCCTCATGGCCTCAATTTTGCCTTCTCCGAAAAACATATGCTCTGTTCTGCAAAGCCCTATGCCTTCAGCGCCGAATGCAAGCGCAATCAAAGCCTGGTCACCCTGGTCCGCGTTTGTCCTTATCTTCAATCTCCGCCTCTTGTCGGCCCATTTCATAAGTTTTTCAAAAAGCCTGTATATAGCGGACCGGCGGGCGTCTAATTTCTTATCGACAAGCACCTGGAGGATTTCCGAGGGCTTCGTATTAATCTTATCTAATATAACCTCTCCTGTTGTCCCGTCGATAGATATGTAATCCCCTTCCTTGATAACTCTATTTGCTACCTGCATCTGCCTTGCCACATAATCTATCTTCAGGGTTCCGCAACCGGCTACGCAGACTTTTCCCATCTGCCGGGCGACAAGTGCAGCGTGCGAAGTCATCCCTCCCCGCGCCGTAAGAATGCCCACCGCCGCATGCATACCGCTAATATCTTCCGGGCTTGTCTCTATGCGAACGAGAATCACCTCTTCTCCTCTTTTTGCCCATTCTTCAGCGTCAACCGCGTTAAAGACAACTTTACCGGAGGCCGCGCCGGGGCCCGCGTTAAGCCCTTTAGCCAGGAGCTTTCCTTCGTTTATAGCCTTTCTTTTTTCATTTAAATCAAACACGGGCCTCAAGAGTTGATTAAGCTGCTCGGGCTCTATTCGCTGTAAGGCCTCTTCTTCTGTGATTAATCCTTCGCTCACCATGTCCACCGCTATTTTTATAGCAGCAAGGCCCGTCCTTTTTCCTGCCCTTGTCTGCAGCATCCACAGCTTACCTTTTTGAATGGTAAACTCCATGTCCTGCATTTCTTTATAATGTTTTTCCAGTTTTTTATAAATCTCCGAAAGCTCGTTATACGGCTTCCTGAGTTCTTTCCCGAGCTTTTCAATCGGTTGAGGGGTGCGTATGCCGGCGACGACATCCTCTCCCTGCGCGTTTATGAGGTACTCGCCGTAAAACTTCTTTTCTCCGGTCGCGGGATCGCGCGTAAACGCAACACCTGTCCCCGAATCTTCACCCATATTGCCAAAAACCATCGATTGCACATTGACCGCCGTTCCCCATCCTTCGGGTATTTTATTGATTCTTCGATAGGCAATGGCTCTACCGGTATTCCATGATTCAAAAACCGCGCCTATCGCGGCCCAGAGCTGCCCGTAAGGGTCCTCGGGAAAGATTTTGCCGGTTTTCTTTTTTATCTCGTCTTTGTATAGCTTGACGAGTCTTTTTAAATCGTCCGTTGTAAGTTCTATATCGAGCTTTACTCCTTTTTCATTCTTAATTTTATCCATTATCACTTCAAAAGGGTCATGCTCGTCTTTTCCCTTCGGTTTAAGGCCTAAAACAACGTCTCCGAACATCTGCACGAATCTCCTGTATGCGTCATAGGCGAACCGCTCGTTCCCGGTCTCTTTCGCCAACCCTTTCACGGTAACATCATTCAGGCCAAGATTTAAAACCGTATCCATCATGCCCGGCATAGAAACGCGCGCGCCCGAACGAACCGAGACCAAAAGCGGGTTATCCTTATCGCCGAACCTGGCGCCCATTACTTTTTCGACTTTCGCGAGGGTGTCTAATACATCCTGCTTTAACCGGCCGGGATATTTTTTGTTGTTATCGTAATAGTAAGTGCAGGCCTCCGTTGAAATCGTAAAGCCCGCCGGAACAGGCATGCCCAGATTGGTCATTTCCGCAAGGTTGGCGCCTTTTCCGCCTAAGAGATTTTTCATCGCCGATTTACCGTCTGCTTTTCTGCCACCAAAGAAATATACATATTTGTTTTTTCTTTTCGCTGTCTTCTTTTTTATCACCTTAATTTTCCCTCCATATATTTTTTTACCATATCCACACTAATTCGCTCCTGCTCCATCGTATCCCTGTCTCTGACAGTTACCTTCTTATCCTCGAGAGATTTAACATCTACGGTAATACAATATAATGTCCCGGTCTCATCCTGTCTTCTGTAGAGCCGGCCTATAGATGCCGTATCATCGTAGGTTACCTTAAAATCTCCTCTTAAATCTTTATAAATAGCTCGCGCTAATTTTACGAGCTCGGGCCTATTCCTTAATAAAGGCAATACCGCAACCTTCACAGGCGCAAGCTCCTTATGAAAAGCCAATACAACCCTTTTTTCTCCGCGAACCTTTTCCGTCTTATACGCATCTATCAAAAACGCGAGGCACGTCCTGTCCACTCCGCCGGATGGCTCTATGACATGCGGGATAATATCTTTTTTCTTTTCCTCGTCATAAAAGGCGAGGCTTTTACCGCTTATTTCCGAGTGCTGTTTCAGGTCAAAATCTGCCCTGTGGGCGATGCCTTCCAATTCTAACCATCCCATCGGAAAAAGAAACTCTATATCATAACAGGATTTTGCATAATGAGCAAGTTCTTCTTTTGCGTGCTTGCGCAGTCTGATATTTTTTTTATTCATTCCAAATTTTTTATACCACTGGAATCTCTCATTTACCCAGTAATCGAACCATTTATCGCTGTCCTCGGGATAAGTAAAATATTCCAATTCCATTTGCTCGAATTCCCGGGAACGAAATGTGAGATTCCCCGTAGTAACCTCATTTCTAAAAGCCTTCCCTATCTGCGCAACGCCAAAAGGAAGTTTCTTTCGCGAGCTCGCCAGGATATTTTTAAAATTGACGAATATCCCTTGAGCCGTTTCCGGCCGAAGATAGATTTCGTTTGCTTCAGATTCGACCGAGCCTATAAATGTCTTAAACATAAGATTAAACGTCCTCGGCTCGGTAAGCTCGCCCTTGCATTCGGGACAGGTCTTTTGTTTTACTTCGTCATATCTAAACCTTTTATTGCAGGATTTACAATCAACCCATGAATCCTTAAAGCCCGCGACATGGCCCGAAGTCCTCCACACGTCGGGATGCATAAGAATGCTTGCGTCCAGGCCCTCTACGTCATCCCTTTCGTACACCGCGCTCTTCCACCACAGGTTTTTTACATTATTTTTCAGCTCAACCCCGAGCGGGCCGTAGTCCCAAACGCTGCCCAGCCCGCCGTATATCTCGCTACTCTGATATACAAATCCACGCCTTTTACACAAAGATGCTATCGTGTTCAAATCAACCATTATTACACCCCGATTTTTTCCATAAACGCCATGCTCTTCGGCCTAATCTCCAGATGATAGCCGATAAAGCTTTTCAATAATCTTTCGACTTCTTTGCCTACCCTTCCGGCAACCTTTACGTGCCTTATCCTGTCAAAAGGTAAATCCGCGATATGCGACATAAAATTAATCGTGCCTGCTAAAATAGACCTTGCATTTTTGTCTCTGGCAAAACATGTTTCACATAAAGCCCCGCCCAATGAAAGGCTGAACCGGCTTTTTGCTTTTTCCAACTTCCTATCGCAATTGACGCAAGATTTAATCCCCGGCATAAATCCCAGCAAGCTCAATAACTTAATTTCAAAAATCCTGGTTACCCTTTTTGGGCTCGCCTTGCCCGAAAGAAGCTCTAAACAATTTAATAGAAGTTCGTAAAGTTTAAAATTCTTATCCCCGAGCTGCGTTACGGAATTCAAAAGCTCGACAAAATAGGCCGCGCAAGAAATTCTCTCCAGCGATTCCCTGACTTTTGGAAAAAAATTTATAAGTTCGCATTGTGAAAGTAAAAAGAAGTTCTTCTTTTTTCTCTCGTAAAATACAATGTCGTCAAGAGCGAATAACTCATAGGCGCTTACGAACCTCTGGTCGGGGCTCCTTACGCCTTTAGAAATAAGTTTGAGCTTTCCGAAATCCCGCGTATATATAGTAAGGGCGAGGCTCGTCTCTCTTACGTCTTCTCTTTTTAATATAAAACCTTGCGTCTTCTGAACAGCCATGAACCCTCCCAAAACCGCCCCGGTTCGACCGCGTAGGTCGACCTACGCGGTCGATAAGGGTTAGGGCATAATTGTGCCGCTTGATACTACGAGCTTAAGCCCTTCTTCAACAGTCATGTCGAGAAACTTTATCTCCTCTTTCGGAACCAGTAAAAATATGCCGCTGGTCGGATTTGGAGTCGTAGCGACAAAAACGCCTATCAGCTCCCTGCCCGTGGCAGTTTTTATCCTGTTCTGCCTCTCACGCGTTATAAAGGCTATCGAATAAAGGCCCTTTCTGGGATATTCTATAAGAACGACTCTCTTAAAAAATGCTTTTTTTTGCCCGAGAAAAGCCGAGCCCATCTCTTTGGTTACGGAATATATCTTCCCGACCATCGGAATTTTGAGAAATACCTTTTCGCCAAGCGAGAATAATCTCCTGAGAAAAATGACGCTGGCTGCCCACCCTACAAAGGAAATCAGAAATATTACGATTAAAAAAGCCAGGAACTTTGCGATAAAAACACTGTAATGGGTCAAGTAGGGATTTACATTTATCGATTTCACCAGAGGATTGAGAATCCAGCTGTTAATTTTTATGACAAGATACCTTACGATGATTACCGTAATAGCAAGAGGAAAGATAATCGCCACCCCTGTCAGGAAATTATTTCGTATTTTGTTAAGCATATTTTGCCTCGCTTTCTGAACCGTTTGGGATTTCTAATCCTAACCAAACGGTTCACATTAACAATTGAAACACAAGCGCCGTAGCCAATATTCCCAAAAGGCTGCCCGCCACCACTTCCCAAAAACTGTGAATGTTATCCTTTAATCTGCGCCGGGCTATTAAAAAAGCCATTATAAAACTAAGCAGTATTATAAGGGCGTTTCTTGTGGAAAAAGTTATAACCGTCCATATAGAAAACGCAAAAGCAGCGTGCCCGCTTGGCATGCCTCCCCTGAAAGGCGTGCCCCTGTGAAAAATCACCTTTCCTGTCAGCACTAAAAACATAACCAGTAAAAAGGCTATAAAAGTGACATGCCAGGGGGAATGAACTATTTTGTTGATGCCGTCTTCCACGTGTAAGGAAAAACGATGCGAGAAGATCACGTAGCCGACCACCACGGCATTCAGGGCCGCTAAAAAAACCGCGCCTGCTGTTATATCTTTTATGATACGCGCCAACGGATGATATATATTTTTGATGAGATCGGTTAGGAGCTCAATTGCCGTGTTCACCATCTCCAGGACAAGCACTAATGTAATAACCCCCAAAAGCAAAAGAATCTCCGTCTTCGGCAGGTTAAAATAGATACCCGCGACAAGAACCAGTGTCGCGATGAGAAAATGTAACCTCATATTTCTCTGCGTCTTGAGAACATAGATAAATCCCTCTACCGCCGAATTTAAACTCTTGACAATTTTCTGCTGCGCCATCTCTCAACCTTTGAACTCTTTTGAACCGTTTGCGGTTTCTATTTCAACCTGTCCCTCTTTGCGGGGACGGGTTGAACGGGAAATCGCAAACGGTTCAAAAACTTTTCTTCTAACTTCCTAATCCTATTCTTGCCGTTAACGGTTCTATCCTCGAAACCCACAAGATGCAATATACCGTGTATGGTATAGAGAAGTATTTCTTTTGAGAAATTCGTCTTAAACCGCCCGGCATTTTCGTAAGCCCTGTCGCTCGAGATATAGATGTCTCCGATAAGCAAATTTCGGCGAGGAAGCGGTATTTCTTCCAATAAGAACGTCAGGACATCCGTGGAGCCGCTTCGTGCCATATATTTTTTATTCAGTATTTTTATTTTTCTATCGCTTACAAATGTTATATCAATCAGCGCATTATGCTTTTTGAAACTGCGAAGGACAAAGAGAGCGGTTTTTTTTATAACCTTCTGGTTAAGCCTTCTTTTCTTATTTAGATTATTTATTTCTATTTTTAGCGGCATTCCTTCTTTTTTTCGGAGACCTTCCTTCTGGATATTCGAGCCTTGTATGAAAGACACCTGTTAATACCCTGACAAAACTTTCCGATATTTTATTTAAGTCTTTTAAGGTAAGGTCGCATTCGTCCAGTTGCCCGTCTATGAATTTATTATTAATTATCTTTTGCACCAGCCCCCTGATGCGCGCGGGAGTAGGGTCGCTCAACATGCGCGAAGAGGCCTCAACCGAATCTGCCAGGAGGACAACGGCGGTCTCTTTTGTCTGGGGTTTTGGGCCGGGGTATCTAAATTCTTCTTCCTTCAGCTCCTTTTCGGATTTAACTTTTTCGAGGGCCCTCTGGTAAAAATAATAAATAAGGCTTGTGCCGTGGTGCTGGCTGATAAAGTCTATAATGGCTTTATTCAGCTTGTATTTTTTAGCAAGTTCGACACCGTCTTTTGAGTGATTTGTAATAATAAGGGCGCTCATGGAGGGCGCAAGCTTTCCGTGTTTCGAAGGAATGCCCATTTCATTTTCCACAAAATACTCCGCCTTCTCGGTCTTGCCGATATCATGATAATAGGCGCCTACCCTGGCAAGTAGAGAATTTGCGCCGATTACATCGCATGCATCTTCCGCCAGATTTCCGACCAGAATACTGTGATGGTATGTGCCCGGCGCTTTAATGGTTAATTCTTTAAGAAGAGGATGGCTTAAATCCGATAGCTCCAAAAGCGTTATATTTGTGATGAAATTAAAGGTATATTCAAAAAGAGGTAAAGAACCTATAACTATAAAACTTGATAGAATACCATTGGCTATTCCAAAGGCGCCCTCTCGCAAAATTGTTTCCTTCTGCAAATTATTTAAAAGGCCCATACCTATTATGGAAAAAAAGTTCATTAAAGATACAACGCCCCCTGCAAGGAAGATTTGAGAACGCCTCCTTGCCCCGCGAACAATATATATACTCATAATGCTGCCGATAAAAAACATAAAAGAGAGTCCCAGCTTACCCCCGGCCATAATGCCCACATAGATGCTCAATGCAAGGCTTGTGATAAAAGCGGCATTAGCATTCAAAAGAAGGGTCAGGAGCATGGCGATACTCGCTAACGGAATGAGATAACCCGGATGTTGGAGCCGGATAATTATAAGCGAAATCAAAATAGCCAGGAATGCATTTATGGTGATAAGTAAGACATTTTTCGGCATTTCAATAAGTTTCTTCTCGTATAACATTAAATAAATTGCCACAATCAGAACAAGCCCCGCCAGAAGAATGAAGAGCCCCGAAATATACGCCGCCCTATTGGCTATAAAGTGAATATGCGTTATTTGAGTGAGTTTCGTGATATCCTCTTTTGTCAACCTTTGTCCTTTTTCTATTATAAGCTCGTTCTTTTTTACCGTATCTCTTCTATATATGGGAAGGATCTGGTTTCTCGCGGTTTCTTTTCTATCCGAGGTTTCTTTCGCGTTGAAGCCGGCATTTACGGCTACTGCGTTTTTAATGAGGTCATAAACGGCATTCCGCATTGGTTTATCTTTAGGAAGCATCCTTTCCAGGGTATCATGAACGATGAGGGAGGCTTCTTTTTCATCTACAAGGTTTTTTGCTTCCAGCTCTCTTTCTATCATGAAGATTGGATTTCTTATTAAAATCTTTTTTGCATCTTTTTTCAGCAAATCGTCCCTCTCTTCTATGCCGACTACGCCGATTAAAAATATATTCTCAAGGGCATCCTTTGAAATTTTACGAATTTTTTCAAGGTCTTTTGATTCCAAAAATCTCTGCAAATGCTTATCGCTAAACACGAAATCTATCTTTGCTGAAAGAGTCTCCGCCTTTTCTGTATCGTTAAGATCGGGATTTTGCCGTATTTTTTCTACGTTATCGAAAAAACTATCTAATCCGGCAAACGCCTTCTTCTGGACAGAAACGTCTATGTCGTAAACAAGGGCAATTTTTTCTTCAGAAATTCTCCGGGCTTCTTCCGTTTCCTTTTCATCGATAGTCGTAGGATAAGTAAAATCGTATGGCGCATAAATTGTCCTGGCGGAGATGTTGCCTTCTTTAAGCTTGGAAGGATAAGGAGCGCTTCCTACGTATAAAATCGCTAAAGAAATTAAACAGAACCCTACGGTAATAATAAAAGGATAGAAATACCTACCTTTATGTATCCCTGCTATATTCTTCACGATATAATTAAGAAGATTTTTAGGTTTAAACATTGTTTACACCTCTATTATTATTATGCTTTTTTTGAAGCGGCATATGCCTTTATAATCTCCTGCACAAGCTCGTGTCGAACTACATCCTCTCCTTTTAAATAAACAAATTTTATGCCTTCGATACCCTCTAAAATAGATTGTGCTTCTATGAGCCCTGAAATCTTGCCTTTCGGTAAATCGCTCTGTGTTATATCGCCCGTAATAACCGTTTTTGAATCGAACCCGAGACGGGTAAGAAACATTTTCATCTGCGCGGGTTGAGAATTCTGCGCTTCGTCTAAAATGACAAAAGAATCGTTTAATGTCCTTCCTCTCATATAAGCAAGAGGAACAACCTCAATAATACCCCTCTGGGTATAATCGCCTATGGCATCGCTTTCTACCATATCGTAGAGGGCATCATACACCGGTTTAAGATAAGGGGCTACCTTATCGCGCAAATCTCCGGGGAGGTAGCCAAGGCTCTCCCCGGCTTCGACAGCGGGCCTGGCCAGTATTATTCTCGACACTATCTTTTTCTTTAACGCGTTAACAGCCATGGCGGTAGCCAGATACGTCTTGCCCGTGCCTGCAGGGCCTATGCAAAATACGATATCGTATTTGCGGATAGCGTCGATATATGCCTTCTGGCCCTTGCTCTTGGGAGTGATATACAATCTTTTAGAGGAAACCTCTATCCTGTCTAAATAAATATCGTGCAATTTGAACTTCTTGTCTTCTTTTATAGATTTTATTGCATAGTTAAGGTCATGCATTTTTATGTAACCGCCTTCGCGTATAGTTATAAGGAGCTCCTCTATAACGCGGGCAGCCTTCTCAATGCCATCGGGCGCGCCTGTTAATCTCAATATGCCCGCACGAAGCACTGAACTGATATGGAAAGACTTTTCAATTAACTTTATATTTTCATCATGCTTTCCTAAAAGAGTCCGCGCTTCCGCATCGTTATTTAATCGAATATCTTTTCCCACTTTATTTAATCCACTCCTCTTGTGTCTCGTTTTTTCCGAAATCCACCCTTGCCTTTTCGCCCGGTAAAAGGCCCATTTCAATATCTATCCCTATCAAAGTTCTTTTTGGGGTCTCCCCCTCTGCTGCCAGCGGGGGTGCGCCCATAGCATAGCCCCTGTTTCCTTCGATTTGCTGATCTACCCTATCTCTTTTAAACGTATATGTCCTCATGGTGTAACAACCGGACAAGGTTACACTAAGTAATAAAATCGCGATTATTAAAAATTTCATCTCAAAACCTCCTTTTTTCTATGGTTATTTCGCTTTCTTAATATGCAATTCTTTCAATTGCTTATCGTCAATATCCGAAGGAGCGTTTGTCATGGGGCATACTGCCTTTTGTGTCTTCGGAAAAGCAATCACATCCCTTATGCTGTTTGATTTTGTAAAAATTGTAACAAACCTGTCCAGGCCAAAAGCTATCCCCCCATGCGGAGGAGCGCCATACTTGAATGCCTCCAGCAGAAATCCGAAGCGCCTGGCCGCGTCCTTCTTGTCCAGGCCTATGGTTTTGAAAATCTTTTCCTGCACTTCCCTTTTATGAATTCTTATGCTTCCCGAGGCTATTTCTGCGCCGTTCACAACGAGGTCATAAGAACGCGCCCGAATCCGGCCAAGGTCTTTCCCGTCTAATAAATTGACGTCTTCCTCCTTGCAAGCCGTAAATGGGTGGTGCTCCGATTCCCAGCGCTTCTCTTCCTTGTTATACTTAAACAATGGGAAATCCGTTATCCAGAGAAAACTATAGTTATTCTCGCCTGCGTGCTTGGTGCCTCTTGTATCGGGTTTGTCCGTGCCGAATTTTTCCATCGCTTCGCTGTATTTTAACCTGGGAAAAGGAACCGGAATCTCGATACCGGCTACATCTTTAAATATCTTTTTTAAAAGATTTTCGGAAAGCCCGAATATGTCCTCTTCATCCACAAAACTCATCTCAACATCAAGCTGCGTGAATTCCGGCTGCCTGTCCTTGCGGAGGTCTTCGTCTCTGAAGCAACGCGCTATCTGAAAATACCGGTCAAAGCCGGAAACCATGAGAATCTGCTTAAAAAGTTGAGGCGATTGAGGGAGCGCGTAAAATTTTCCTGTATTAAGCCGGGAAGGAACAAGATAATCCCGGGCCCCTTCCGGCGTTGAACGCGTGAGAAAAGGCGTTTCTATTTCCACGAAATTCTCTCTCTCGAGAAAACCCCTTATAGAGCTATTTATTTTATGCCTGAGGCGCATGTTTCTTTGCATGCCCGAGCCTCTCAAATCTATATATCTGTACTTTAACTTCGTCTCCTCCGAAATCTCAAGCTTCTTGTCCACTTCGAAAGGAGGGGTAAGCGACGGATTTAAAATATCAAGCCCGCCGGCAAGAAGCTCAATTTCGCCTGTCGAAAGTTTCGGATTTATCGTGCCGCGAGGCCTTTCCTGCACAATACCCTTTACCTGAATAACATATTCGCTTTTAAGCTCGTGCACCTTCTTGTGCATAGAGCGGTCCTTTTTGGGGTCGAATATAAGTTGCGTCAGGCCATAAGCGTCTCTTATATCGATGAATATGAGCTCGCCATGGTCGCGCCTTCTGTGCACCCATCCGCACAAGGTAACTTCTTTACCGATGTCTTTTTTGCTTAGCTCACCACAGGTGTGTGTACGTAACATGATACTCCTATCTATTGAGGTTCGACCTCCTCCGGAGGTCGAATCTCAATATGTTTTTTTATTTCTTTTATAACGCTATCTCGAGGTATAATATCCTGTTCTTTCTTAATCATATCCCGAATAATCACCTTGCCGGCATTTAACTCATTTTCGCCTAAAATCAGGACAATCTTAGCATTGTTCTTATCGGCATTTCTCATTTGTGACTTCAGGGAGCCCTCCTTAATATCCGTAATCACGATAATACCCGGCAATTCTTTTCTAAGTTTCTCCGCTATCTGAATACCATGAATCTTCGCGGCATCACCAAGGGTGGCGACATATACAACATTAACCGTTTTCAAAGTAGGCATTTTCTTTTTAAGCGCGATTATTATTCGTTCTATGCCGAGCGCGTATCCTACGGCAGGGATATCGGGACCGCCTAAATCTTTTACAAGATTATCATATCTTCCCCCTGCGCCTATCGCATCCTGGCTGCCTAAAAGAGGGTCCGTAATCTCAAAGACCGTCCCCGTATAATAATCCAGCCCCCTTACAAGGTTTTTTGTTTCAACAAAATTGATTTTCATAGTTTTCAGTGTAGCTTTCACTTTATCAAAATGGCCCTTACAGGTAGTACATAAATTATCCGCGATATTCGGGGTATTTCTTGCTATCTCAATACAGCTATCGTTTTTACAATCTAATACCCTTAAAACATTTTTTTTCAGCCTTTCTTTACAGTCCTTGCATAACCGGTTCTTTTTGCCTTCCAGATATTTTTTTAATTTACCGGCGAAATTATCTTTATCTTTTTTACAACCGAGGCTGTTTAATTTTATTGTAAATTCCCTTAATCCGAAAAGCTTTAGCATATTATCCAATTGCACGATTAGTTCGGCATCCGCATAAGGAGAATCCGTCCCTAAAATCTCTGCGCCTATCTGATGAAACTGCCGTGACCGGCCTTTTTGAGGCTTTTCACTCCTGAACATCGGCCCTATATAATATAATTTTAATTGCGGCGAGATTTTATCCAGAGAATATTCTATGTAAGCCCTGACAATAGGCGCTGTCCCTTCGGGCCTTAGCGTCAGGGACCGGCTTTTTCTATCTTTAAAAGTATACATCTCTTTTGTCACTATATCAGTGGTTTCGCCTATGCTACGAACAAAAATTGCGGTATCCTCAAGGATTGGAGTTCTTATTTCTTTATAACCGTAAGATTGAAGATTTTTACGGGTAGCGTCTTCCAGCCAGCGCCAAATCCCCGCATCCTGCGGTAGTATATCCTCCATCCCTCTAATTGACTTGTGTTTCACTTATCTCACCCTATCCTTCATAACGAGCCCTGCCTTAAACGTAACCGCTTTCTTTTCCGGTATCCGGACGCTTTCGCCTGTTTTCGGGTTCCTGCCAAGCCTGGCCTTTCTGGATTTTACCTTGAAGATGCCGAAATTCCTTAGTTCCACTGTCTCGCCTTTCGAAAGGCTATCCACGATAATATCCAGGGCCAATTGCACGACCTTTTTAACCTCAATCTGCTTCATGTCCGTCCTGTCCGCAATTCCCGCTACAATTTCTTTCTTTGTCATCGCTTCCTCCTTATCGCTTTTTCATCAAGAAGAAAAAGCTGTCAATCACGTTTTAAAGCCCACGCTCCCCGCGCCGCACAGGGTTTCGATTTCTTCAAGAAAAAAGTTGTCCGGTGTTATGGAATAATTCCTTCCGACAGAAACGCTGATCCGTTTGCCGCCGGGTTGCTGGAAATTCAATAAAACAGGCACTTTCCCGCGATGCCGGGAAAGTACGTTTTTAAGACTGTCGAGCAAGGGCCTATCGAGTCCCGGCGTTGAAAGCCTTATCAAAACGGCCTTTGTAAATTTGGCCTTCACGTCTTCCAGGGGAATAATCTCTTCGGCTATCAACTTTGCATCTTGCTCTCTTAAATTTATCCTGCCGGTTATAAATACCATTGAATCTACCCTGACAAGACTTGAGAATTTCTGAAATACCCTCGGAAAAATCAATGTCTCAACGGTGGCCGTCAAATCCTCCAGGTTCACTATAGCCATCTTCTCCTTTGTTCTCCTCGTGGTGGTAATCTTCGCCTTGCTTATAATGCCGCCTAAACGAACCTCCTCACCGTCCCTTAAAGTGCCAAGGCTTGCTATGGGGTAGGAAGAATAATTTTTTAGCAACTTTTCAAAACGGGCTAAGGGGTGCTTGGTAATATAGAATCCGAGCATGTCCTTTTCGTAAGAAAGAAACTGGTTTTCCGGCCATTCGGGAATATCGGGAATTTCCTGAAATGTCTTCTGGAAACTCTCCTGCATGTCAAAACTGTCAAAGAAAGAAAATTGGCCGTTCAATTTATCTTTCTGAACCCCACCGGCGATTTCCAGGGCCTTGTCCAATATAGCCAGTTGCTGGGAGCGGTGAAGCCCCGCCGAATCGAAAGCGCCGCACTTGATGAGGCTTTCTATAACCTTTCTATTAACGAGCCTGGAGTCCACGCACTGGGTAAAATCGTAAATAGATTTAAATTTCCCGAATTTCTCTCTCGAGGTGATAATGGAATCTATGGCGCCATGCCCGACGTTTTTAACCGCGGCTAAACCGAAGCGTATTCCCTCTTCAACAACGGTAAAATTGGCAAAGCTTTCATTTACATCGGGAGGAAGAATTTTTACGCCCATCCTTATGGCCTCATTTATGTAGAGAGCCACTTTATCTGTATTATCCCGTTCACTTGTCAGAAGGGCAGTCATAAACTCGACCGGGAAGTTGGCTTTGAGGTAAGCGGTTCGGTAACTAATCATCGCGTAGGCACTCGAATGCGACTTGTTGAAGCCGTACCCCGCGAAATACTCTATCTGGTTGAATATCTTATCTGCGGTCTCCTTATTTATGCCTCTTTTTAAAGCGCCGTTTACAAAACCATGCCTGGCCTCTGCCATAATTTCAGGGGTCTTTTTGCTTATGGCGCGGCGTAAATTGTCGGCTTCGGCTAAGCTAAATCCGGCGAGGTCCGAGGCAATTCTCATAATCTGTTCCTGAAAGACAATGATACCGTATGTCTCTCTAAGTATGGATTCTAATAGCGGGTGGTCGTATTTAATCTTCGAGCGTTTATGTTTTCGCCTGATAAAATCATCGAGCATACCGCTTCCCATGGGGCCGGGCCGAAAGAGCGCGAGGATCGCTATTATCTCTTCGAATTTTTCCGGTTTAAGTTTTTTTAAAAGATCGCGCATGCCGGAACTTTCTAACTGAAATATGCCTATAGACTCTGCCCTGATCAACAGCTCAAATGTTTTTTTATCGTCTAAAGGGATTTTCTCGATGTCAATATCGATCTTGCGGGTCCTTTTCACGATTTTTATCGTTTCATTAATTACCGTCAATGTCCTCAAGCCCAGAAAATCCATTTTTAACAGGCCGATCTTTTCCAGGGAAGTCATGGGGACGCCTGTGGTAATCTGGCCGTCCGAGGTCTCAAAAAGTGGCACATAATTCGTCAAATCATGCTCGCTTATGACTACGCCTGCCGCGTGCGTGGAGGCATGGCGGGTTAAGCCCTCGAGTTTTCGCGATATACTAATAAGCTTTGCGATATTCGGATCGTTTTTATACAAATTATTAAGCTCGGGCTCTATGGAGAGGGCTCGGTCCAGCGTTATATTTAACTCGTTCGGTACAAGTTTGGCAATCTTATCGACTTCGGCGTAAGGCATGCCCATAACTCTTCCCACGTCTCTTACAACGCCCTTAGCCATCATGGTACCGAAAGTAATAATCTGCGCCACGTTGTTCTTGGAGTATTTATTTATTACATAATCTATAACTTCGTTTCTGCGCTCGTAGCAAAAGTCGATATCGATATCAGGCATGCTGATTCTCTCGGGGTTCAGGAATCTTTCAAAAATCAAGCCGTAATGCAACGGGTCTATATCAGTGATGCCCAGGGCATAACTGACAACGCTTCCTGCGGCCGAGCCCCTTCCCGGCCCTACGGGTATATCCTTGCTTTTGGCAAAATTTACAAAATCCCATGCTATAAGAAAATAACTGGTATAGCCGCTATTTTCTATAATTTGCAGTTCATGCTCTACCCTGTCTTTAATTCTCTTATCGAGAGAGGTATATTTTTGTTTCAGGCCCTCTTCCGTTAATTTCCTCAGGAATCCTTTACGCGTTACGCCCTCCGGCGGGTTATATTGCGGGAGATGAACCTTGCCGAAATCAAGTTCCACGTTGCACTTCTCGGCGATTTCTCTTGTATTCCTTATGGCAGAAGGGGCGATTTCTTCGAAAGCTTTTTTCATCATTTCGACCGGCTTAAAATAGAATTCGTCCGTCTGAAATTTCATACGGTTGGGATCTCCCAGGGTGGTCTGGGTTTGAATGCAAAGTAACGCATCGTGCGCTATTGCGTCATCTTTGTAAAGATAGTGCACGTCATTTGTCGCCACGAGGGGAATATCTAAGTCCCTGGAAATTTTTATAAGCGCTTTGTTTACCTTTGCCTGCTCGCTTATGCCGTTATCCTGAAGCTCCAGGTAGAAATTATTTTTGCCGAGTATGTGCCTGAATTGGTCGGCAGTTCTTTTGGCGCCGGCTATTTCGTCAGAAACAATTAGATGCGGTATTTCTCCCTGCAGGCAAGCTGAAAGCCCTATAAGGCCGTCATTATATCTGGCCAGCACTTCTTTGTCTATCCGGGGCCTGTAATAGAAACCTTCGAGATATCCGACAGAGACAAGTTTCATAAGGTTCCTGTATCCAACCTCATCCTTTGCCAAAAGAAGTAAATGGAATGACGCTTCCTTGATTCCATGGCTGGATTTTTCAAAACGGCTGTCGGGTGCGATATAAACCTCGCAGCCGATAATGGGCTTGACGCCTTTCTGTTGTGCCTTCTGATAAAATTCGATTGCGCCAAACATGTTTCCATGGTCTGTTATGGCGCAGGCGGGCATTTTCTGTTTTGCGGCAAGATTTACAAGTTCCTGCAACCGGCACGCCCCGTCTAACAGGCTGTATTGTGTATGCACGTGCAGGTGCACGAAATCAGCGTGTTTCATAAATTTCTTAATCTCTTATTTTCCCTAACTGTTCGAGGTTCGACCACGCGAAATTGAGCGAGGTCGAAACACGAAAAGTTAGCGTACCATATTTTCCCAAGCCAACACGCAGGGCAACCAGAAAAAACATGCCCACTGTCTGTATAGA
>CP070780.1:679185-682892 GCA_020346285.1 Candidatus Omnitrophota bacterium
AATGGGTGTTTTAATTTTCTTTTTGATTATTTTTATGGCCCTGGCTGCCGCGATATCTTTAACTGCGACCCTTGCAATCTCCGAGCCGGCTTTCTCCAATCTTTTTATTTCAGCAATAGTCCTGCCGGTATCGCGCGTATCCGTCTTCGCCATGGACTGGATGCGAACCGGCTCTTTGCCGCCGATTTTTAACTTACCGACTCTTACTAATCTCGTTCTTCGCCTTTTAATCATCGTTTCATGAACGGTAAATATTTGGTAATATCATTCCAGCTTATGAAAACCGCAAGGGCTATCAGTAGATACAGCGCCACCTGGCCTATAATTTCCTGGGTTCTGGGGCTTACCGGCTTTCCCCGTAATTTCTCTATACCTAAAAAAAGGATATGCCCGCCGTCCAATATAGGAAAAGGCAAGAGATTGAAAACAGCCAGCGCTAAATTTATGTGCGCCATTATGGCAAGAAGATATACAAATCCTGATTTGGCGGCTTCCCCTATCAGGAATGCTATTCCGATAGGGCCTGTTACGGATTCCCTTACGGGAAGCCCGCCTGTTATAAGGAGCCAAAACCCCTTGTAGGTAAGGCCTGTTAACATTATAAGCCTTTTACCGCCGAGGGATATGCTTTGAAACAAATTATGTTTTACAAATATTATTTCCTCTTTAGGGGAAACGCCTATTATTCCGATACTCCTTTCCCGGCCAAATATATTTTTTGTTTTTATAACCTTGGGCGCAATTTTAAAATTTAGAATTTTCGCGTTTCTTTTAACCTTAAGCTGTAACGGCGTATCGCCGGTGGATTTTTGCACAATATTCACTAAATCGTTCCAGTATTCAACGCCCTTCCCGTCTATTTCAAAGATGACGTCGTTTACTTTAATGCCGCTTTTTGCGGCGGGATAATCGGGAAGAAGCCTGCCTACGGCCGTAGTAAGCGAGGGCATGCCTATTATGAAAATAGCGGTAAATAATACAAAGGCGAAAATATAATTTGTGACGGGCCCTCCCGCTATGATTAAAAAACGTTTAAGCGGGCTTTTTGAAAAGAATTCTTCCGGGGTACCTTTGAGTTCCTCCGGGTTATCGCCGGCCATTTTAACATATCCGCCAAACGGAAAGAGGGATACGATATATTCCGTTTCTCCTTTTTTAATGCCGAATAATTTTTTCCCGAATCCCAAAGAGAATCTTTCGACTTTTACGCCTACTTTTTTTGCCATGAACATATGCCCCAATTCATGGACGATAATCAAAATGCTAAAAACTATTAAAACGACTAAAAAGGTTAACATAATATTTTAATCTGTCATTGCTTCGGGCGCTAACGGGCTTGAAGCAATGACGAAAGTTTATTTACCTCCTCCTTGGCCCATTTATCGACATAGAGAATTTCGTCCAATGATGGCTGGGCAATATTTTTATGGCGCGATAGCACTTTTTTCACAATATCTACGATGCCTGTAAGATTAAGTTTCTTTTCAAGATAAAGCCCGACGGCCTGCTCATTGGCGCTATTAAGACAAGCAGGGTATGTGCCGCCTGCTTTAGCGACCTTGTAGCAAAGCCCGAGAGAGGGGAATTTCCGGCGATCGGGTATTTGAAACGAGACATTTTTTAATTTTGAAAAATCGACCCTGGGAAGCCGGGATGCGCGTCTTTCAGGGTAATTCAAGGCATGAAAAATCGGTAACTTCATATCCGGATAGAAGAGATTGGCTATTATGTTACCGTCGGCAAATTCTATCATGGAATGTATAACGGCTTCGGGATGAAGAAGGATTTCGATTTTAGAAACATCCGCGTTAAAAAGATGGCTTGCCTCGATAACCTCAAGGCCTTTATTCATCATTGTCGCCGAATCCACCGATATCTTTTTACCCATTTTCCATACGGGATGCGCCAGAATAGACGAACGTTTCAGCTTATCAAAAATATTTCTTGAAATGTTTTTCAGGGGGCCGCCTGTTCCCATAAGAAAAATTTTATTTATATCGCGCTTATCCCTTTCGTTTATACACTGGAATATGGAATTATGTTCGCTGTCAACGGGTATAATTTTTACATTGCGAGACCTTGCCATATTCATAATTATCTTTCCCGCGCTGACTATGGATTCTTTATTGGCAAGCGCAATTTGTTTTTTTGCCCTGATGGCAGATATAAGCGGGAGTATCGCGGACGTGCCGCTTATGGCGACAAGGACTATATCCGCTTCTTTCATGGATGCCACTTCCGAAATGCCTTCTATTCCTTTAAGAACCTTTTGGGGCTTTTTTAACGCGCGCTTCAATTCGTTATATCGTGAAGCATCGCCGAGCGCTAAAAGCCGGGGCCTGAAACGCTTTGCCTGCGCGGCAAGAAGCCTGACATTGCTATGCGCGGTAAGCCCGACGACCCTGAATGCACCGATTTCTTTCGCTATGACACGGAGGGCATTTGTGCCGACCGAACCTGTTGAACCTAATATAACGATTTTTTTCATGATGGGGATAGCAAAATCTTTATATAGAAATAGAATATGGGGGCGGTAAAAAGGAGGCTGTCTATCACATCCAGCACGCCACCGAGGCCGGGAAGCCTCTTGCCCGAATCCTTGACGGCGAAATCCCTCTTAAAAAGGCTCTCCGCGAGGTCGCCGACCTGTCCGATAATACCTAATAAAAATCCCAATAAAACGGCATGGTAGTATGAAAAATCTATCAAAAATAATTTACACAAGACGGCGGATACCACGCTGAAAACTAACCCGCCAAAAGCGCCCTCTTTTGTCTTCCTGGGGCTTATGCGGGAAATTAAGGGGTTTTTGCCGAATTTGTTGCCTACGAAATAAGCCCCTATGTCGCCCATTTTTGTTACGATAATAAGGAAGCTTACAAGCCTGGCTCCGTACGGCAAATACTTTATTTTTATAAAAAACGAAAAGAACCAGCTTATGTAAAACAGGGCAAAAAGCGTTACGGCTATGCTTACCAGATGGTCGTTGGTATTTTCTTTTCTTGCAAATTGAAGCACGAAAGTGAAAAGGCATGCTATAACGATGAAGAAGGGCTCTAAATTTGCGTGGCCTTCACCGAGATGAAGATATATAGCTATAGGAATGATAGTTCCCGCGACGATTCCAAAATATTTATAGACGAAGAGGTCTCTTTTTTCTACGGTGGAAAAAAATTCATAAAGCGAAAATCCTATAAAAAGAACCACTAAAAGACAGAATGCCCAATCGGGGAAAAGAAATATTATAATACCTGCTACAAAGACGATCCCTAAAGACGTAACGATTCTTTTAAATATGTTATCCGCCATACCTTCTGTCCCTTTCCTGGCAATCAAGAACGGCTTTTTCCAAATCTTTTTTTCGAAAGTCCGGCCAGAGTTTTTTCGTTATATAAATTTCTGTGTAAGAAATCTGCCACAGGAGGAAATTGCTTACCCTCATTTCGCCGCTTGTTCTGATTAAAATATCCGGGTCGGGCAAACCGGCGGTATATAGATAATCGGAAAAATTATTTTCGGAAATGTCTTCGGGGTTTAACTCATTTTGTTTTACGCATTTTGCGATTTTTTTCGTGGCATCTACAATCTCGGTTCTCGCGCCGTAATTTAACGCTAAATTTACAAAGATGTCTTTATTATTAACGGTCCTTGCTTCTGCCTTCTTTAATTTCAATTGAATGATCGAAGGAAGAGCGGTTATCCTCCCT
>CP070780.1:682992-711661 GCA_020346285.1 Candidatus Omnitrophota bacterium
GTACGGTGCTCCAGAATTTTAATATTAAGAAAAAAGAAAGACCTTAACATGCTATCAAAAAACAAAAGCTTTACATTAGTAGAGCTTCTAATCGTAATCATCATAGTCGGCATATTGGCGGCCGTAGCCCTGCCCATGTTCACATCGAACGTTGAAAAAGCAAAGTGGGTTGATGCCGTGCAGACCTTGGATGCGATGAGAAGTGCGTGCAGGGCATATCATGTTGAATTTGGGCAATATCATACCCAGTACTATTGTTTAAATGGTTCTGGCAAAAGCTCTAATATCCCAACTTCACTTCAACTTGATGTACCAGATCCGGATGCCGAAGGCCGGTATGTCTACTGTTACGATGCATACGTTAACCCGGTTTACGGTCGAAGATGTGGTTTCGCTGTTAAGGATGAAAATGGCAGTGGTGGCTGGACTTCTGGTGAGTCGCATATAAGTATTTATGTTGACGGGCAGTTAGTCTCTTCTAGCGGTGCTCCGGAATTTTAATTTAGTTAAGAAAAATTTTCCCTCACCCTAACCCTCTCCCCTCACCCTACCCTCTCCCCAAAGTGGGGAGAGGGTAGGGTGAGGGGAGAGGGAATTTTTGAACATAACGCATTGACAATTTATTATGTATATGGTAATTTAAAGCTATATGCCGAACAAGAAAACGATTGATGAGAAGACAGTTAAACACGTTGCCGGGCTTTCGCGCATTAATTTGTCGGGAAAAGAGGTTAAGTTATACCAAAGGCAGCTTACAGGTATATTGGGCTATATAAATAAATTAAACGAATTAGATACCAAAGATACCCTTCCTACGAGCCATCCTCTCGGAAACCTCAAAAACGTATTTCGGAAAGATTCGGTAAGAAAATCTCTTTCTGCGGAAGACGTTCTTAAGAATGCGCCCGCGAAAAAAGATGGTTTTTTCAAGGTGCCGAAAATAATAGAATAGAATGACAATCGAAGCCATCAATAAAAAACTGAACGCCATTATTTACTTCAATAAGGGAGTTTCCGCTACGCAGTCCGGGACGCCGATTGCTATAAAAGATAACATATGCGTTAAGGATGAACCAACGACATGCGCCTCAAAAATACTGAAGGGCTTTAAGCCTCCTTACGATGCCACTGTAATTAAAAAATTAAAAGAAGCCGGTTTTGCCCTGCTGGGTAAGTCCAACATGGATGAGTTCGCCTTTGGTTCTTCATGTGAAACCTCATGCTACGGGCCAACCCGAAATCCCTGGGACCCGGAACGGATACCCGGCGGCTCCAGCGGGGGCTCTGCTTCCTCGGTCGCAGCCGGCATAGTGCCGATGGCTCTGGGTTCGGATACAGGCGGCTCTATCAGGCAACCCGCGTCTCTTTGCGGTATCGTAGGAATGAAACCGACATATGGCAGGGTCTCGCGTTATGGTTTAATTGCTTTTGCCTCCAGCCTTGACCAAATAGGCCCCCTTACCAGGAGCGTAAGTGATTCTGCCATGCTTCTTAATGTAATCTCGGGCTATGACGAGATGGACTCAACATCTCTTGATTTACCGGTTCCGGATTTCACGCAGTCCCTGGTGAATGATGTCAGAAAGATGAAAATCGGCATCCCGAAAGAATACTTTCCGGAAGGCGGCATAGATAAAGAGGTAAAAAAAGCGATTACAAAATCCAAGGATATTTTAATAGCGCTCGGCGCAGAACCGGTCGAAATCAGCCTGCCGCATACAGAGTATGCTGTGAGTTGTTATTATATAATAGCGCCTGCCGAAGCAAGCTCCAACCTGGCTCGCTTTGACGGAGACCAATACGGATTGAGGAAGGATGCGAAAAATATGGTCGATATGCATATGGGTACGCGCACCGCAGGTTTTGGTAGCGAGGTCAAGCGAAGAATCTTACTCGGGACGTATTCTTTGTCGAGTGGTTATTACGAAGCGTATTATTTAAAGGCGATGAAGGTCAGGACGAAAATAAAGGATGATTTTTTAAATGCCTTTAAACTATGCGATGTCATATTAACGCCGACAACGCCGACGCCTGCTTTCAAAATAGGGGAGAAGATAGACGACCCTCTCAAGATGTATCTATCGGACATATTTACGATACCCGCAAATTTGGCCGGGATTCCGGGTATATCCATACCCTGCGGTTTTACCCAGGCAGGCCTACCCATAGGATTGCAGTTCCTTGCCAAGCCGTTTGACGAAGAGGCGCTCATCAGGGTAGCGTATACATTTGAACAGAATACGGATTTTCATAAACGAAAGCCGAAGATTTGAAAGATTACGAAATAGTTATAGGATTAGAAGCGCACGTTCAACTCCTCACCGAGAGTAAGGTATTTTGTGGTTGCAGCACAAAATTCGGACTTGCGCCTAATAGTTCTACATGCCCTGTCTGCCTGGGGTTGCCGGGTGTTTTGCCTGTTTTGAATGAAAAAGCGTTTCTCTACGCTATAAAAACGGCACTCGCGTTAAATTGCCGGATTCAGGATATCATAAAGTTCGATAGAAAGAATTACTATTATCCAGATTTACCGAAAAACTTTCAGATATCGCAATATGATAAGCCGCTTGCTTATTCGGGCTATATAGAGATAGAACACAATAACGCAAAAAAGAAAATCAGGATAACGAGGGTCCATCTCGAAGAAGACGCGGGTAAACTCATACACGAGCCCGGCAAAGGCCTGAGTTATGTCGATTTCAATCGAACCGGTATCCCGCTTTTGGAAATCGTAAGCGAACCCGACATATCCTCGCCTGAAGAAGGCAGCGCATATCTCCAGGAGTTAAAATCCATATTACAATACTTAAAAGTTTCGGATTGCAACATGGAAGAAGGAAGCTTAAGATGCGACGCCAATATATCGGTAAGGCCAAGAGGCGAGGGTTCGTTGGGGGTTAAAGCCGAACTTAAGAATATGAATTCGTTTAAAGCTGTAAGGGACGCGCTTTCCTACGAAGCGAAAAGACACGTTGAACTACTCCGGAAAGGAGAGCGCATAGTCCAGGAGACGCGCCTTTGGAACGAACGGAAGCAAATTACCGAACTCATGCGCACAAAAGAAGAGACGCACGATTACCGTTATTTTCCCGAACCCGACCTGGTCCCGTTTACCGTTGATAAGAAGGAGATAGACAGGATAAAGCGCTCTCTCCCGGAGCTCCCCCAGGCCAAAAAGAAACGTTTTATAGCCCTCTACGGCCTCGGTAAATATGACGCCGGCGTATTAACGCGCGATATGGAAATATCGAATTTCTTCGAAGAAACTATAAAACTTTTCGATAACCCGAAAAAAATAGCCAATTGGCTCTCGGGCGACATTGCTTCGATTCTCAACGAAAGGAAAATCACGATTGGCCGGACGCGATTTAAACCGGCGCATCTGGCCGAACTTCTCGACTTGATTCACACAGAAGAGATTACAGGTAAGATGGCAAAAGAGATTTTACCCGAAATTTTCGACCGGGGCATATCCCCGAAGGAAATAGTGCGCTCAAAGGGCCTTAAGCAGATAAAAGACGCCGGGGAGCTTGCTTCCGTCATTGACGATGTGTTGAGAGAGAATAAAAAGTCTATAGACGACTACAAGAAAGGCAAAGTTAACGCGCTTATATTTCTGGTCGGACAGGTTATGAGAAAAACAAAAGGCCAGGCGAATCCAAAAATTGTTAACGAGATACTTAAAAAAAGATTAGAGGGCGGGGGGTAGTATGAGATTTTCATTTTTGAAGGTTACGGTTTGCGTATTTCTTGTTTTATGCGGTTCCATTTATCTCGGCTGCGCAGCTGAAAATATCAAAGACCAGGATAGAGAGCTCTACAGGGAGATAGAGCTATTTTCGGATGTCGTTACGATTATCCAATCGGACTACGTAGAAGAATCGGAGCCGAAAAAACTTGTGTATGGAGCGCTTGAAGGGATGCTTTCTTCCTTAGACGGATACAGCCAGTTTATGGATCCGGAGGATTTCAAAGAAATGGAGATAGAGACAAAAGGCGAGTTCGGCGGCCTGGGCATTGAAATAGGCATACGAAAAGGCGTCCTGACGATTATAGCGCCCATTGACGGCACACCGGCAGAAAAAGCCGGTTTAAAAGCCGGCGACAAAATTGTCAAGATAAATAAAGAACTTACAAGGGATATCAAGCTCATAGACGCCGTAAAGAAATTACGGGGTAAACCCAGGACAAAGGTCGAGCTTACCATTCTCAGGGAAGACGAGGAGAAGCTGTTGAATTTTATCATTGAACGAAACATCATCAAGCTAAAAAGTATAAAGATGGCAAAAATGCTCGATAAAGAGATAGCATATATAAAGTTGATAGAATTCCAGGAAAAGAGCTCAAGAGAACTCGAAGAGAAACTGTTTAAACTGGAGAAAAAGGGCATGAAGGCCTTGATCTTGGACCTGCGCAATAACCCGGGCGGCTTATTGGATGTCGCGTATGAAGTCGCGGATAAATTTTTAGCAAAAGACAAAGTTATAGTTTCGCTGAAAGGCCGCATTCCGGCGCAAAATAAGGTATACAAATCCCGGGGAAGGCGCCATTTCCTGGATTTTCCTATGGTTGTTCTTGTTAATGAAGGCTCCGCAAGCGGTTCGGAGATTGTCGCGGGCGCCATACAGGATAATCAACGAGGAATTATTTTAGGCAGTAAGACATTCGGCAAGGGCTCCGTTCAAACCGTTATTCCGCTGAAAGACGGTTCTGCGGCCAGGTTAACCACAGCCGTGTATTATACGCCTAAGGGGCGCTCTATAAGAGATACGGGTATAATCCCTGACGTAAAGATTGAGCTGAAAGAAGAGAAAGAATTGCCTGAAGAAGAAGATATCTTTAAAAAGCTGGAAGAGAAAGCGATTGAAAAGAGTCCCGCGAAGTCCCGAGCGGAGCGAGGGAAAAGGGTAAAAGATAAGGAAGATGTTATTTACGACAACCAATTGCAGGCGGCAGTGGATGTGCTGAAGGGAATATTGATATATGAGGGTAAGGTAGAGAATAGAGAGGTAAAGCAGTAATTTACTTGCGAAACGAAAAAGAATAAGGTATACTAAAGGATGATTACATTAGGAATAGAGACGTCATGCGATGAGACAGCGGCAGCTGTTATTCGGAATAGCCGGATATTGTCTAATATTGTGTCCTCCAGCGTATCCCTTCATGAAAAATATGGAGGCGTAATTCCCGAAATAGCATCAAGATTTCATATAGAATACATTGGCCAGGTAACAAAAAAGGCCTTGAAAAAAGCCGGAATTACTTTTAAGGATTTGGACCAAATAGCTGTTACCGAGGCTCCGGGCCTGCCCGGTTCTCTCCTGGCAGGTAAATCGTTTGCTAAGGCATTAAGTTATTCATTAGGGATACCGTTGGTGGGCGTGAATCACCTTGCTGCGCACTTATATGCAAACTTTTTGGTTAAGGACCCTCCCTCGGTACAATATCCGTTTGTCGGCGTAGTGGTTTCGGGGGGGCACACGAACATATTTATTTGCGAGGGTTCTTTCAAAGACCTCGCGATTATTGGCAGGACCAGAGACGACGCTATCGGAGAGGCTTTCGATAAAGTCGCAAAAATTTTAGGTATCGGCTATCCGGGCGGGCCCAGGATTGAAAAGTATGCAAAAAGGTTCGCTCAACCCTTGCGCGCAAGGGTTGGATTCGCAAAAAAATGCCCGGTCAATTTTCCGCGGACCTATTTAGATAAAGATTCTTTTGATTTTAGCTTGAGTGGATTAAAAACAGCCGTTCTTTATTACGTTAAGGACAGAAAGATGCCCCGCAGGGAAATCTCTCGGGTTTCCTGGTCGTTTCAAGAAGCGGTGTTTGATGTGTTGGCAGAAAAAATAGTAAAAGCATGCAAAAAATTCAGGATAAAAGAGGTTCTGCTGGGCGGCGGGGTTATCGCGAACATGAGATTGCGCGCCCGGCTTAAAGTTGCCTGTAAAAAATTAGGGTATAAACTTTTTTATCCGCCTCCGGCGTTATGCGTTGACAATGCGGCGATGGTTGCCGGTTTGGGAGAAGTATTGTTAAAAAGCCTGCCTGCAGCAGGCAAGGAGGTGTAAAATGGCGTTAAGGAGAAGGCGAGAGGAAGAACTGAAAGAAAAGGTTCTCGATGTAGACGCAAGCATGCAGGGCACGCTCGCATTTAAAGACCCCGTAAACCTGAGAATTAACGGTAAATTCGAAGGGAAACTCGAAACAAAGGGGACCCTTACCATAGGCGAACACGCCGTTGTTAATGCTGACATAAAGGGCGAGGATATCATAATCGCAGGCACGGTTAACGGCGACATTAAAGCCCAGGCGGCTATAAAACTGGTTGCCCCGGCATGCGTCGTCGGCGATATAAAAACACCTCTCTTGAGCGTTGCGGAGGGTGCTACCTTAGAGGGGCATTGCAACATGTTACCCGAGGGGAAGGGCCCAAAAAATATTATTGATATACTTACGATAGATGAAGTGGCAAAATATCTGGAAGTCGGTAAAGACGTTGTATTAGAGTGGGCAAGCACAGGTAAGCTCCCGGCTGTCAAGGAGGGGGCTAAGTGGAAATTTGAGAAATCGAAAATTGAAGATTGGCTTAGCAGTGAAAAAATAAAGTGACGGTTTTAGCTGTCAAGTGTGAGTCACGGCTTTGGGTTGCTCGCAAGTGACATGCGCGACGAAACAAATCATGCCAGAAAAACTTTTAACAGCAGAAGAGGCATCGGGCCTTCTCGGTATTCCCGAAGAAGAGATAAAAAAAATGGTCGACAAGGGAGAGCTCCCTGCTTATCAAATCGGGGGATGCTTTCTCCGGTTCAGGAGAGAACAGCTCGAAGCCATTAGAAGCGCAATTACAATCCGGTTGCCCGAGAGAACGCTGCCACGGTTGAGGCAGTCGGCCATAGATAAATTGTTGGATTTTTTTTATTTTAATGATTTTTATATAATTTCCGCCATACTTGCCTTTCTAATTCTGTGGATTATAATTAAAACTTGAGAAAAATGCACAGGTTAACGGTAGCATACCTGTTTTTCCATTGGATTTTTTTGTGCAGGGCGTTTGTCGCTCTCGCAGATACGGTTTATCTAAACGATGGCACAGAAATCATGGGCATCATAGTGGAGAACTACAAAGATAGAATCGTTATTTCGACTTATGAAGGAGAAAAAACCTTCGTTAAAAAGAATATTTCCAAAATTTCTTATGACTTAACAGAACAAAATCTCGTAGAGCTGGGCGATAGGCATATGTCCCGGCGGGAATTAATTAAGGCATATTTTTATTACGAGAAGGCCCATAAGTTAAACCCTGAATATAAAGAGGCGAGCGACAAAATGAATTATGTGTTGGGATACCTTTTTCGCGAGCAAGATGAGGTGAAACGCCGCGAGATAGAAAAACGCCGGGAAATTAAGGATTGGCAAGGAAGCGCATCCCTCGCGGATAAAGACTCTAAAAACAGATTGGAAAAAGATATTGGAATACGTATAGCTGAAGAGGCCGGCAGCATAAGGATAAAAGAAATTCTAAAAAATTCGCCTGCTTCCCGGGCCGGCTTAAAGAAGAACGATACGCTGGTTTCTGTGTGGGGGCGATTTACGGGTTATATGCCGGAAGATGAAATCGCGCGTATCTTGCTGGAAGAAAGTCCCGGCGAGATTAAGCTGTGCATCAGGCGGGATATAATATTAAAAAAAAGCCAGCCCCGCGGCAGGGACTATCGAGATATTATCGGCGGAAAATTGGATATGCTCACGGATGGATTAACGATTGTTACGCTAGAGAGCGGCCGGGCCGGTCAAAAAGCAGGCCTTGCGAAGGATGATGTAATCGTAGCTATAAACGGTGCCACGACACGTTATATGCCGTTTAAAGATGCAACCGGGATAATAGAGAATAACAGCAAGGGCGCCTTGATATTTAGCGTGAGAAGAGACCTGACCGTGTGGAAAGGAAAATAAAAATGGAAAAAACGCTTCAGAGAAGAAGGCTTTATATTATAAGAAAGGAATTTCAATTAAAATATATAGGCGTGATTTTGGGCGTTATGTTTTTGGGCGCCGTAATTTCGGGATATACCATATACCATAACGCATGGTTTTTATTAGGAGAGAAGTTGGCCAATGTGTATCCTCAAGGCCGCCTTGTGCAGATTTTCCGTTCTGTAAATATCCGATTGATGCTGAACCTGTTTTTTAGTTCCATATTTTGTATAGGAATCGGTATTTTCGCTTCCCATAAGATAGCGGGCCCCATTTACAGGATGGTAAAATTTCTGAACAATGTAACAAGCGGGGATTATAGCCAGAGAATAATTTTGAGAAAACACGACGAATTAAAGGACCTCGCCGAAGCCATAAATAATTTAGTTGATAAGTTAGAGCAAGGGAATAAAGCTTGATAGCCCCCCTTAAGTCAAATCAAATGCTTTTTATCCATGTCCGATAAGCCAAATAAAAGATTTTTTCTGATTGACGGTAATTCGTTCTGTTACAGGGCCTATTATGCGATACGGCACCTGTCGAACTCAAAAGGGCAGCCGACAAATGCCATTTACGGCGTTATCACAATGATTAAAAAGATTATTAAAGAAGAAAAACCCGATATGATAGCAGTCGCGTTCGATTTAAAAGGCCCGACGTTCAGGCACGAGAAGTTCAAGGATTATAAAATAACAAGAAAACCTATGCCCGAAGACCTGGTTAGCCAGTTGCCGCACATAAAGCGCCTGCTTAAGGCATATAATATACCCATATATGAAGTGCAGGGGTATGAGGCGGATGATGTTCTGGCTACCCTTGCCCAAAAATGCGCAAAAACGAAAAATATCGATACTTACATAGTCACGGGCGATAAAGACATGTTGCAGCTTGTCGGGCCGCACATCAAGGTATACAGCCCGCACAGAGAAGGTTTCGTTTATGATGAAAAGGCTGTTAGAGAAAAATTCGGTATCGGGCCTGACAAAATAACGGACCTCATGGCGCTTATGGGCGATACCTCGGATAATATTCCGGGGGTGCCCGGCATAGGCGAGAAAACAGCCATAGAACTTATGAAAGAATTCAAAAGCCTCGACCAGATTCTAAAAAACCCGGATAGAATAAAAAGCGAATCCAGGCGAAAAAAAATAGAAGAATCCAGGCCCCTGGCGCTCTTGAGTAAAGAATTGGCGATAATAAAGAGAGATGTTCCCATCGAGATAAACTTTGAAGACCTGGATTTGAAGCCACCGGACGAAAAGGCATTGATAGAGCTTTTTAAGGAATTGGAATTTCGCACCTTATTGAAAGATATTGCTCCCCGGCAAAAACCCAAAGGGGCCTATCATTCGGTTGATTGCCGGAAAGAATTTATAAAACTGGCCCGGGCGCTCAAACGCCTAAAAAGGTTTGCCTTCGATTTTGAAACGACCCATTACGACCCTATGCAGGCCTCGCCCGTAGGCGTGTCGTTTTGCTGGAAGGAAGGAGAGTCCTTCTACATACCGTTCAATGCCCTGAAGGATATATCAACCGAAGAAATCACCCGGGAGCTTAAGCCTATTTTTGAAGATAACAAGATAAAGAAAATCGGGCAGAACATAAAATATGATTTGTTAATCCTTAAAAATATGGGTATCGCGGCAAGAGGCATCGAATTTGACACCATGGTCGCGTCGTATCTTTTGAATCCCTCTAAATCAAACCATAATCTCAAGGATATCTCATTGGAATATCTGGCCCGGCCGATGAGCTCGATTGAAGAGCTGCTCGGGAAAGGCAAAAAAGCCATAACCATGGACAAGGTGGATCCACGGAAGGTGCGGGACTACAGCTGCGAAGATAGCGACGTGACGTTTACCCTGAAGGGTGTCCTGGAGGAGAAATTAAGAGAGAAAAATCTTAATGATTTGTTCTTTAACGTGGAAATACCTCTTATCGATGTACTGGTTGATATGGAATGGCATGGCGTGAACATTGACACGGGATATCTGGCAGGCCTCTCGAAAGATATAGGCGTGGATATCGCTTCCTGCGAGAAAAATATTTATAAACTTGCGGGAGAGAAGTTTAACATAAACTCTCCAAAGCAGCTTCGGGTTATTCTATTTGAGAAATTGAAGATGCCCATAGTAAAGAAGATAAAAACCGGCGCCTCGACCAATGAGGGGGTGTTGAGAACGCTGTCCGAAAAAGAAGAATTGCCAAAAGAAATTTTACGCTACAGGGAACTGGCAAAACTAAGGTCGACCTATGTCGATAACCTGCCGGGCCTGATAAACGGCCGCACAGGCCGGATACACACATCCTTCAACCAAACCGTTACCGCTACGGGGCGGCTTTCATCGAGCAAGCCGAACCTGCAGAACATCCCGATAAAAACCCGGTTGGGCAGGAAGATCAGGAGGGCCTTTGTCGCAAAAAACAAAAGAGATTTGATATTATCGGCGGATTATTCACAGGTGGAGCTGCGTATCCTGGCCCATCTTTCCGGCGATAAAAATTTAATAAATGCTTTTGCCAGAGACAAGGATATACATAAGTTTACCGCCTCTTTAATCTATGGGTTGGAAGAAAAGGATATAACAGGCAAAATGCGCCAGACGGCTAAAACCGTAAACTTCGGTATTATCTACGGGATGAGCGCCTACGGCTTATCGCGCGATTTAGGTATCGATGTTAGGGAAGCGTCTAAATTTATCGATGCGTATTTTGAACGCTACCCCGATGTAAAGGATTATCTGGAAAAAGAAAAGAAAAATGCCATGAAAAACGGATTTGTAACCACGATTCTCGGAAGAAGGCGCTATATACCGGAAATCAATAGCTCGAACATGGCGGTGAGGAATTTCGCCGAACGTACCGCGATAAATGCCCCCATCCAGGGTTCCGCCGCCGACCTCATCAAACTTGCCATGATAAGCATACACCGTTTACTAGATGGCTTTGATGCCAGGATGATTTTACAGGTGCACGATGAATTAGTTTTTGAGGTTGGCGAGGAAGTGCTGGAGAAATTTGCCGGAAAAGTGAAGGATAAAATGGAGAATGTGATGGATTTTAAACTTCCCATCAAGGTAGATTTGGAATCCGGCAGGAACTGGCTTGATATGGAAACGGTCGCGATATGATAGTTATCGGCGTAACCGGCGGTTTCTGTACGGGTAAGACGACCGTTTGCGCCTTTTTCAGAAAACTGGGCGCCCGCGTTATCGACGCAGACAAAATCGTCCACCGGCTATACAAGAAAAATAAAAAAATCAGAAATGCCGTATTAAAAAATTTTGGAAAAATTGTTTTTATGCCCGGCGGCAGGATTGACAGGAAGAAACTTAGGGAAGCCGCGTTCAGGAACAGAAGAAGCCTTAACAAGCTATGCGGCATTGTCCACCCGGAAGTAATAAAAGAAATAAAAAAAATGATGAAGGCGGCGAAAAAAATCGTTATTATAGACGCGCCGCTATTAATAGAAGCGGGTTTGCATAAAAGAGTCGATTATATTGTGGTGGTTAAAGCCGGCCTCAAGAAACAGCTTGAGCGGGGCGCCCGGAGAGGATTCAAAAAACACGATTGTTTGGCGAGGCGAAGGTCGCAAATGCCTTTACGGAAAAAAATAAAATATGCGGATTTTGTAATAAACAATAACCGTTCAAGAGAATACACGAAAAAGCAGGTAATTAAAATATGGAAAGAGTTAAGTAAGCGATAAATTGTAAAAAGGGGGTATAAAAATGGATAATATCGATATCGAAAAATTAAAAGAGATGAATATGACCGGATTAAACAAGATCGCGCGGGGGCTTCAGATTAACAGTATAAGCGGGCTTAAGAAGCAGGAACTTATTTTCAAAATCCTGCAGGCAAAAACGGAGAAGGAGGGATTGATATTCGGGCAAGGAGTATTAGAGGTTCTTTCCGACGGCTTCGGCTTTTTAAGAAGCCCGAAGTATAATTACCTTCCGTGCCCGGATGATATTTATATCTCGCCGTCGCAGATAAGGAAGTTTAACCTGAGGACAGGCGATACGGTAAGCGGGCAGATCAGGCCGCCCAAAGAGGGGGAAAGATATTTTGCCCTTCTCAAGGTAGAGGCGGTAAACTTTGAAAAACCCGAGAGCGCAAGGGATAAAATTTTCTTTGACAATTTAACCCCTCTTTATCCTAACGAAAGGTATGTGCTGGAGACAAAGCCGGAGGAAATTTCCATGAGGATAATGGACTTCTTAACGCCGGTAGGAAAGGGGCAACGGGGAATGGTAGTTGCGCCGCCTTACAGCGGGAAGACCGTTCTCCTGCAGAAATTCGCAAACAGCATAACGACAAATTACCCCGATGCCGTTTTGATGGTTCTCCTGATAGATGAAAGGCCGGAAGAGGTCACGGATATGATAAGGTCCGTTAAGGGCGAGGTTATAAGTTCCACCTTCGACGAGCCGGCGGAAAGGCATCTTCAGGTAGCGGAGATGGTTTTGGAAAAAGCAAAAAGGCTGGTTGAGCACAAAAGAGACGTTGTGATACTTTTGGACTCCATAACGCGCCTGGCAAGGGCTTATAACGCAGTTATGCCGCATTCCGGGAAGATTCTTTCGGGCGGCGTGGATTCGAACGCTTTGCACAAACCGAAAAGATTCCTTGGCGCGGCACGAAATATAGAAGAAGGCGGTTCCCTAACAATTATAGGGACAGCTCTCATAGATACGGGCTCCAGGATGGACGAAGTTATATTTGAAGAGTTTAAAGGAACGGGAAATATGGAGTTGCAGCTGGATAGGTCACTTTTTCAAAAAAGAATTTATCCTGCCATTGATATCAAGAAGTCAAACACGAGAAAAGAGGAGCTTCTCGTTGAGAATGACGAACTGAAGAAGATATGGCTGATGAGAAAGGTTCTTAATGACCTCAATTCCGTAGAGGCGATGGAGCTGCTAATCGAGAAATTGAAAAAGACAAAGTCAAACAAAGAATTCTTGAAAACAATGAATAAATAAGGAGAAAAAAATGAAAGACAAGATTCATCCCCAATACAAAGAAACAACGATAGTGTGCGCTTGCGGGGAGACCATCCACACAAGAAGCACCAAGCAGAACATCCACATTGAGATATGCTCGAAGTGTCATCCCTTTTTTACAGGCAGGCAGAAGCTTGTCGATTCGGCGGGCAGGGTTGATAAGTTCTTGAAACGATACGAGAAGAAACAGAAACCGAAAAGTAAGACCAAAGTTCAGAAACCAAAAACAAAAGATGTTTAAAGAACTGGAAGAAAAATTAAGAAGGTTTGAAGAGCTCCATAAGTTAGTCGCAGACCCTAAGATTATCTCCAATCCGCGGGAATATAAAAAATACGCCAAGGAGCTCTCCTGGCTTCAGAAGATTATCTCCAGATATAAAGAATATAAAAAGGCCTCGGATGAGATAGCTTCGCTTGAAAAGATTATCGAGAAGAAGCATGACGAGGAAGAGTTTTTGAAATTGGCGGAAGAAGAATTAACGCTTTTACAAAGCAAAAAGCAGGCGCTCGAAAAGGAATTAAACGAGCGGCTGAACGAAAAACAAGAGGATGTCGCCAGGAATATCATTATGGAGATACGCCAGGGCACGGGAGGTATCGAAGCTGCCCTGTTTGCGCAGGATTTGTTTCGAATGTACTCAAGATACGCCGCCAAGAAAGGATGGAAGGTCGAGATTATGT
Source organism: Candidatus Omnitrophota bacterium (assembly GCA_020346285.1). GTDB lineage: Bacteria > Omnitrophota > Gorgyraeia > JABMRN01 > RBG-13-46-9. The sequence continues at coordinate 696,660 of CP070780.1, forward strand.
CGACCAGCTTGACAGAAAAGGCCGGTTTTAAGGAAATTATATTTTCGGTGGCGGGCGAAAACCCTTATGCCAGGCTGAAATATGAAAGCGGTACGCATCGAGTACAGCGCGTTCCGCTGACAGAGTCGAGCGGAAGGATACATACTTCGGCGGCGACAGTTGCGGTGCTGCCCGAAGCCGAGGATGTTGATATACAGATAAAAACGCAGGATTTAAAGATAGATGTATTTAGGGCGGGCGGCAAAGGGGGCCAGCACGTGAATGTTACCGACTCGGCGGTGAGAATTACCCACTTACCTTCAGGGCTTGTTGTGAGTTGCCAGGATGAAAGGTCTCAACATAAGAATAAAGCAAAGGCCATGAGGGTATTGAAGGCCCGGCTTCTGGATAAAACCAGGCGTGACCGGCAAAAGAAGATATCCGAGGACAGGAAGATTCAAATCGGCTCCGGTGACAGGTCCGAGAAGATACGAACTTATAATTTTCCCGATAGGCGGGTTACAGACCACAGGATAAAATTTACGATTCACAAATTGGAGAGCGTTTTGAACGGCGACCTTGACGAAATTATAGATGCGCTTAGCGAAGCTGACAGGCGCCGTTAAAGAGGGCTGACTATGGCATATTTTTTAGATTTCGAACTCGAGACAGAAGGCTTAACATTCCATCCTCGTCCCGAGACCGAGCTTTTAGTGGAAAAAGCCGTCGAGCTTATTTCGAAGGAGGACTTGTCCTCCGAAGCATATCCGCGGCGAAATTCTTCTCTGGCGAAGGAGGATAGCCGCATATTAGATATCGGCACGGGGTGCGGAAATATCGCAATAAGTTTAATAAAATATCTTCCTTTGAGCAGAATAACAGCTTTAGATATTTCCGATACAGCCCTTCGCGCTGCCAGGGAAAACGCTAAAAGATACGGCGCAGAAGAGAGAATCGAATTTATCAAAAGCAATTTATTCGAAAACTTGAAAGGGCGGGGCAATGCCCTTTTTGATTTAATAATTTCAAACCCGCCGTATATTTCACTCGAAGAATTTTCTTTGCTTCCGGAGAAAGTGAAACGTGACCCGTATCTCGCCCTTTACGGCGGAAGAGACGGTATGGATTTTTATAGAAAAATTGTAAAAGGGGCTCCCGGCTATTTGAAAAGAGGCGGAATTTTATTAATGGAGATTGGCTATGACCAGTCAGCGGCCGTAAAATATATGTTAGATTCTTCGGGCATTTTTAAGGACGTAGAAATCTATAAAGATTACTCCGGTATAGACAGGATTATAAAAGCGGCTAAAGATGGATAAATTAATCATAGAGGGCGGTAAACCCCTTAAAGGCACTATCAATATAAGCGGCGCTAAGAATGCCGCGCTCCCCATAATGGCAGCGTCTTTATTGACAGACGATACCTGTGTAATAAATAATGTCCCGGCTTTGCGCGATGTTGATACAATGGTCAAGATATTGCGTGCCCTGGAAACGAAAGTGGATAGAAAAAAGGGAAATACCGTCGTTATAAAAGGGCCCTGCGGGAAGACCAGGGCTATTTATAACCTTGTAAGCACCATGAGGGCTTCTGTATGTGTCCTGGGCCCCCTGGTTGCAAAAAAGCATGTCGCGGAGGTTTCCTTTCCGGGCGGTTGTATCATCGGGCCTCGGCCTATCGATTTGCATTTAAAAGGCCTGGAAGGCCTGGGAGTGGAAATAAAGATAAAATCCGGTTACATCATAGCCAAGGCCCGCAAGCTTAAGGGGGCAAAGATTTATCTGGGAGGGCACTTCGGTTCCAGTGTTTTAGCCACAGCCAATACAATGATGGCCGCTACTCTGGCGGAGGGGGTAACAATCATAGAAAACGCGGCTTGCGAGCCGGAGATAGTGGACCTTGCAAATTTTTTGATTTCAATGGGTGCGAAAATTGCCGGGCATTCGACGCCGACTATAAGGATAAAAGGGGTAAGGAGGCTTCACGGCACAAATTACAATATAATTCCGGACCGCGTGGAGGCGGGGACTTATATGCTGGCAGGCGCTATCACCGGCGGCGAGGTCTTTCTCAAAAATGCAAAACCCGCTCATTTTCTGGCTGTTATAGACAAGTTGCGCGAATGCGGCGTAAAAATCACAGAGTTTAAAGACGGTGTTAAAGTAAAAGGGCTGGTGGCGAGCAGCATAAAGCCCGCGACCGTTACGACGTTGCCGTATCCCGGCTTTCCTACGGACATGCAGGCGCAGATGATGAGCGCTCTCTGTTTAGCCGATGGCATAAGCGTGATAACAGAAAAAATTTATCCGGAAAGATTTATACATGTAAGCGAGCTCGGCCGAATGGGGGCGCATATTTTTCTCGAGGGCCCGAACGCCATCATAAGGGGCGTAAAGGCCTTGAGCGGGGCGGATGTTATGGCTTCGGATTTGAGGGCATCTGCCGGACTGGTGCTTGCAGGCCTTGTCGCAAAGGGCAAGACGCAAATTCACAGGATATACCATTTGGACCGCGGATATGAGAAATTAGACAATAAACTTTCGAATTTAGGTGCGAAAATTTGGAGAGAGAAAGAGTGAGCTCTGTAGACAGCTACCAGCGGGCGCCCTTCCGTCGAAATTCTCTGGCGGCTGGCAATTGGTGTGCTCAATATTTGAAGCACTCAATTGCCGAAGCCACAACAGAGAATTTTTTCGACTCCAGGGCATCCCGCCGGTAGCTGCCTACAGAAGCTGCACGATAATAAGAGGAGGAAAAAATGGCTGTAATGTTAAGACTGAAGAGAATGGGCGCAAACAAGAAACCTTTTTACAGGATAGTGGCTACGGAAAAAAGCAGCCCGCGAGACGGGCGTTTTATAGAGGAAATCGGATATTACGACCCGAAGAAAAATCCCGCTATCATTAAGATTAATAAGGAGAGGGCGCTCTACTGGCTGAAAAATGGCGCAACGCCATCCGTAACGGTTAAGAGCCTGCTTAAAAAACAAAAAATTAAGTAATGCGGATAGATATCCTTACATTGTTCCCGAAGATGTTCGAAAACGTGCTGAATGAATCCATGCTTAAAATTGCGCGCAAAAAGAAAAAAACAGATATAAGGGTGCATAATTTGAGGGATTGGACTTGTGACAGGCACAAAACAGCCGATGATAAGCCGTATGGCGGCGGTTCCGGTATGATTTTAAAAATAGAACCTCTGTATAAAGCGCTGGCAGACCTCCTGGGAGAAAATAGAGTAAAAAAAGCGGCCACGAAAAAGGGCATTAAGAAGAATATGAAAATAATCCTGTTAACGCCAAAGGGTAAAAAATTTAACCAGAAAATAGCGAAAAAATTATCGAAGCTGAAGCATATTATACTCATATGCGGGCATTACGAGGGAATTGACGAAAGGATACGTTCGCTTGTTACAGATGAGCTCTCGATAGGGGATTACATAATGACAGGCGGGGAAATACCCGCGATGGCGGTATTAGACGCTGTAACGAGATTGATACCGGGGGTTTTAGGCGATAGAGCGTCATTAAGGTGCGAATCTTTCGAAAATAATCTGCTCGAGTACCCCCAGTATACAAGGCCGCGCGAATTTGAGGGGATGAGAGTTCCTGAAGTTTTATTAAGCGGCAATCACAAGGCGATTGATGCATGGCGCAGAAAAGAATCTTTAAAAAGAACAAAAAAAGTAAGGAGTGACTTGTTATGGAAAAGATAAAAATAGGCGATACGGTGCGTGTATATGTCAAGATAAAGGAAGAAGGCAAGACCAGAACCCAGGTGTTTGAAGGTATTGCAATAAAAAAGAAGGGTTCGGGAACCAGCGCCACGTTTACGGTGCGAAGAATCTCTTATGGCGAAGGGGTAGAAAGGACTTTTCCGCTCCATTCGCCCGCCATTGAGAAAATAGAGGTGAAAAAGAAGGGCTCTGTCGGGGGACGCGCAAAATTATATTACCTTAGAAAAAGGAAAGGTAAAAAATTTGCTCTACCACGAGCGGAAGGCGAATAAGCGCGGTTTCAGACATATCGCGGGTATAGACGAAGCGGGCCGCGGCCCCCTGGCAGGGCCTGTGGTAGCCGCATCTATTATCTTGAGACAGGTAAGATTTAAGCATAGAATAGATGATTCCAAAAAGCTCACGGCGCGGGCGCGCCTTCTGGCCTATGGAGAAATCCTGGAAAAGGCCTGGATTGGAGTCGGAATAGTAAGCGAAAAAATCATAGACAGGATAAATATCTATAACGCGACAGTGTTAGCAATGGAAAAGGCAGTAAATAACCTGGGCATAAAGCCGGATTTTCTTCTTGTCGACGGGAGAATTAAATTAAAGACGGCTTGCGGGAGATCGCATATTATAAAAGGCGATTCTAAAAGCCTTTCGATAGCTTGCGCCTCGATAATAGCAAAGGTTACACGTGATGAAATAATGCGCGAATATCATAAAAAATATCCGAGATACGGTTTTTCCCGGCACAAGGGCTATGCTACAAGGGAGCATGTCCGCCGGCTTATGAAACATGGCCCGTCGCCGATTCACCGCGCGAGCTTTAACCCCGTTAAGAAAATGATACAGGAGGTTACATGAAAAAAAGATCGCCGAATATAAAAAAAATAGAGAAAACGCATCTTAAACCTATAGGAGAAATAGCTCAGTCCGCCGGTATCAGGAAGAAATTTTTGCAAGAGCACGGCCCCTATAAAGCGAAAATATCGCTCGATATACTTAAAGGTTTAAAGAAAAAAGGTAAATATGTCCTTGTTACGTCGATTACACCGACACCTTTTGGGGAAGGAAAGACATTGACCGCAATAGGCCTTTCGATGGCTTTTAAAAAACTTAAGAAAAAAGCTCTTTCCTGTATAATGCAGCCGTCATTAGGGGGCCTTTTCGGAATTAAAGGAACCGCAACCGGGTCGGGGGCATCGCGGGTTTTTCCCGCAGAAGACGCAAATCTTTACCTCACGGGAGATTTGTACGCTACTCAAGCCGCGCACAATCTATGCGCCGCGTACATGGATAATTCAATTTTTAAAGATAACCCATTAGACATTGATGCGGAATCTATTACATGGAAAAGGGCAATCAGCGCCAATGACAGGTCTTTAAGAAGCATCAATATAGGACTCGGCAGTAAAACGGACGGCATTTCAAGAAAGACAGGTTTTGATATAACTGCTTCGAGCGAATTAATGTCGATTTTGGCGCTTGCAGGCGATTTAAAGGACTTAAGAGAGCGGATAGGAAAAATCGTCATCGGTTTTACGAAAAAGGGGAAACCCGTCACATGCGAGGATATAAAAGTTGCGGGCGCCATGACCGTACTTATGAAAGATGCCATAAAACCAAACCTTCTCCAGACAACCGAGCATACGGCCTGCCTCATGCACACGGATTCATGTGCGAATATCTCACTCGGCACCGGCTCGATAGTGGCTGATAAAATTGCGCTGGGGATTTCCGATTACGCTATCGTGGAAACAGGATTCGGCGCCGACATGGGCGCGGAGAAGTTTTTTGATATCAAGTGCAGGGCAAGCGGCCTTAAACCGGACGCGGCTGTAATAGTATGTTCTACGCGCGCCTTTAAGATGCACAGCGGTGATTTTGAAATAACTACAATCAAACCGCCAAGAGAGATTACCCGCGAAAATATATCAGCCATAGAGAGAGGCCTTTCTAACCTGGAAAAACAGATTCGGAATTTGCGGACTTTCGGCATACCCGTTGTCGTCTGTATAAATCGTTTCAGCACGGATACTGATAAAGAAATCCATGCTATAAAATGCAGGGCCATCGATTTAGGCGCAAACAGCGTTGCAGTAAGCGATGCGTGGAAGACGGGCGGACAGGGAGGGATAGAGCTTGCCGAAAATATTATAGAAGCTTGCAAGATTAAACATGATTTCAGATTTCTATACCCGCTTGATATGCCTATAAAGGATAAGATAAGAAGAATAGCAAGGACAATTTACGGCGCCGGGGATGTGGCGTTTTCCGACCAGGCAAATAAAAAAGCGCTTATTTTTAAGAAGTTGAAGTTCGATAACCTGCCGATATGCATGGCTAAAACGCATCTTTCCCTTTCACATAATCCAAAAAGAAAGGGAAGGCCGCACGGTTTTAAATTTCCCGTCGAAGATATCAGGCTATATCGCGGCGCCGGTTATATATCGGTATTTTGCGGTAACGTAAAAACCCTGCCCGGCTTGCCAAAGATTCCCCGCGGCACAAAAATCGATATCAACGAAGACGGAAAAATAACAGGCCTTTTCTAATATGCGCGGATTAGCACAGGAAAAACCCGCTTATCGCCGCGTAGGCGATAAGCGGATAATTATCTGGCTTTTTGTCTTTCTTTGCGGATGTTCCAAGGTTACTCCCTATACAAAAGATGTCCTCTTGATGGATACGTTTGTCCGCATCGAAATCGTCGATAATTTGCCTATAGGCCGAAAGAGGCAAGCCCTCGACAGCGCCGTTGCAAGAATGAAAGAGCTGGAAAGACGATTTGATTATTTTTCCGAAGATAGCGAACTTTCGAAATTAAACAGCCTAAAAGAAGGAGAAAAAATTTCTCTCTCGCCCGAGATGGGTAAAGTTTTTAGAGAAGCAGAAAGTTTACGTAAGATGACGGGCGGGGCGTTTGATATCAGGGGCGGCCCGGATAAAAAAATAAATTTAGGCGGCATAGCCAAGGGCTTTATTGTTGATGAAGGCATTAAAGTTTTAAAAGAGTCGGGAGTTAAAAACGCGCTAATCAACGCCGGCGGCGACATGTATTGCATGGGAGAAGGCGCAAGCGAGCGCGGATGGAAAATAGGGATTAGGAGCCCCGAAGATTCCCGCAGAATTATAGCAAGGTTCACGGTGCGCGATAAAGGCACGGCCACATCCGGCGAATATGAAAGGCCCTCCCATATAATTGACCCGCGCAGAGGCCTCCCGGTAGAGAAGGCCTTGAGGAGCGTAACTGTAGTGGCTGGTGATTGTATTACAGCAGATGGTTTGGCTACCGCTTTATATGTATTAGGGCCGCGAGAAGGCCTTTCGCTTATCGAGCGCATCGATGGCGCGGAGTGTTTTATTATAGATAATGGCGATACGCATATTTCGGAAGGTTTTCCCCAAATCGCCTTGACAAATTCTTAGTGATAATATATAGTCATTAAACATATGGCGGGGTAGCTCAGTTGGTTAGAGCAGTCGGCTCATACCCGGCATGTCGAGAGTTCGAGTCTCTCCCCCGCCACCAATAAATATGGACCTAACGCATAAAATCCTCAATACTATAAATTATTATGAAATGTTCAAGAGGGGAGATAAGATTTTAGTCGCTGTCTCGGGTGGGCCGGATTCCGTATACCTGCTTCACACTTTGCAGGCGTTGAAAGATAAATTAGGCATAACATTATTTGTTGCCCACCTGAACCATGGCCTGCGGGGCGAAGAATCAGAGCGGGACGCGCGATTTGTAAAATGCCTGGCCGGGAAAATGGGAATAAAATCTGTCTCGAAGAAGTTAACGCCAAAAAAGGCAAAATCCAAACTTTCCCCGGAAGAACGACTCAGAGAAAAACGCTATGCCTTTTTTAAGGAATCTTGCGCCAGGGTCGGCGCCGATATCGTAGCCACCGCTCACACGTTAGACGACCAGGCGGAAACAGTCATGATGCGCATAATAAAGGGGGCGTCGTTGAAGGGCATCGTCGGAATACACCCGGTAAGGCTTGACGGGAATATAAAATTTATTCGGCCGTTGATAGAGATAGAAAAAAAAGATATAATAAAATATTTGAAAAAGAACAGGGTCCCTTTTAGAATCGACCGCACGAATCTGGAAAACAGGTTTTTAAGAAACCGCATCAGGCAGAGAATATTACCGTATCTCGGAAAACTCAATCCCTGCATCAAAAGGTCTCTTTTTAACCTGGCGGAAAATTTAAGAGAAGATTACGAATTTATAGAAGAAGAGAAGAAAAAAAGAAAAAGCCTGATAAAATCAAAAAAACCCTTACATTACATAGTGCTCTCCGACATTCTCCTGCAGCCCGGGGCGCTTCGCAAAGAAATTGTAAGGGAAGCGCTGAAATCCACAGGCGGGAATATCAAAAAATTGACATTCCGGCACTGGAGGGACGTTAATAATTTTATAAGAACAAAAAAAAGCGGTAAATTCATCGATTTACCCGGCGGGGTCAAAATTAAAAAGACACGCGATAGATTGATTTTTAGTAAATAATATGATATAATTAAAAGCTAATATGAAACCGCAAGAACAAGAAAATAAAAAAAAGAAACCATCGCCAAACGGAAGAAATCTGATTCTTCTAATCCTGATTATCTTCGGTATTACCTATTTCATCCAATGGGTATCGATGACGTTAGAAAAGCCGCCTTTAGAGCTGACTTATAAAGAATTCTACGATACGTTAAAAAATAATCTTGCGAATGAGAGAATAATATCAGCCGTTAAGGTCGATGCGAAAATAAAAGGAAAATTTGTCGACGGTAGCGGGTATATACTTGACGTGCCGGAAGATGACCCCGGGCTTTTGGAGCTCTTGAGAAATAACGTTAAGGAATTCGACATAAAACCTCCCAGGACCTTCTTTACAAATCTATTCTACTCTTTAGGCCCCATGCTTCTTTTCATACTGTTTTTATGGTTTTTTATATATCGCGGGGCAGCCGCGGGCGGCGGAAGGATTCTTTCATTCGGAAAATCGAGGGCGAAATTAGCTACGGAAGAACATATGAGAGTAACATTTGAAGACGTCGCGGGCGTAGACGAGGCAAAAGAAGAATTGAAGGAAGTTATAGAATTTCTTAAAGACCCGAAAAAATTTCAACGCCTGGGCGGAAAGATGCCGAAAGGAATTCTGGTTGTAGGGCCGCCGGGAACGGGAAAGACCCTCATGGCCAGAGCCGTCGCGGGAGAGGCCAAGGTCCCGTTTTTCAGTATTTCAGGTTCTGATTTCGTCGAGATGTTTGTAGGCGTTGGGGCTTCCCGTGTCAGGGATTTATTCGACCAGGCAAAGAAAACCGCAAAGCTTACAAAGAAGGGGTGTATTATCTTTCTTGACGAGGTTGACGCCGTAGGCCGGCAGAGATTTGCAGGGATAGGCGGAGGGCATGACGAGAGGGAACAAACTCTCAATGCCTTGCTTGTCGAGATGGATGGCTTTGATACACAGGCCGGCGTGATTCTCATAGCGGCTACTAACAGGCCGGACGTATTGGATCCCGCTCTTTTGCGGCCGGGCCGTTTCGACAGGCATATAGTAATTGACAAGCCCGACATAGTAGGGAGAGAGGCCATACTAAAGGTTCATATAAAGAAGGTAAAGCTTGATAAAAATGTTAATTTAAAAAGAATCGCAAGCCAGACGCCCGGCTTTTCGGGGGCAGACCTGGCAAACCTCGTTAATGAAGCGGCGCTCCTTGCGGCACGTAGAGACAAAGAGGCCGTAGCCCATGAAGATTTAGAGGAGTCAATCGAACGCGTAATGGCCGGGCCTCAACGCAGGTCCCGCGTCATCACAAAAGAGGAAAAAGCCATCATAGCTTATCACGAGTCAGGCCACGCTCTCCTTTCGCTTGTTACCCCGGAAGCCGATCCTATGCACAAGGTAACGGTAATCTCGAGGGGAATGGCTCTCGGTTACACGTTTACCCCTCCGAAACAGGACCGTTACATTACGACGAGAGGCCAGATGATTTCAAAATTAATCGTGGCGTTAGGGGGCAGGGCGGCAGAGGAGTTAATATTTAAACAGTTTTCGACAGGCGCCCACAATGATCTGTCCGTAGTTTCTGAAATCGCGCGCGATATGGTTACGCAGTTTGGGATGAGCAAAAAACTCGGGCATTTGACTTATGGCAAGAGGCACGCGGAGATTTTTCTTGGAAGAGACATACACGAAGAGAAAAACTATAGCAATGAGACCGCTATGTTTATCGACCAGGAAGTTAAGTCCATCATCGACGAGTGCTACGAAAAAGCAAAACAAACCCTTTTAAAATATAAAAGTAAACTGAAACTTCTCGCAGATACCCTGCTGGAAAAAGAAGTCGTGGACGATAAAGAGGTAAGAAAACTTTTAGGCCTTAAAGAGGAGGGCTAGGGTGCCGGTAGCGATAGAACCGACAAAAAAGCATGCGCTAAGCGAAAGAACGCATATCATGGGCGTCTTGAACAGAACGCCTGATTCTTTTTCGGACGGCGGGAAATTCATGGACGAAGATGCGGCGCTTCGACATGTACGAAAAATGGTCAGCGACGGCGCAGATATTATCGATATAGGCGGGGAATCCACAAGGCCCGGCTCGAGAAACGTGAGCCTGTCCGAAGAGATAAACCGGACAATACCGATAATAGAAAAAATATCGAGAGAGTTAGAGGTGCCCATTTCAATAGATACCTCAAAACACGAGGTTGCTCTTGAGGCTATTCGCGCAGGCGCTGCCATCGTAAACGATATAACAGGCCTTAAATCCGACGCTAAAATGGCAGGGGTAATTTCAAAGTCCGGCGCGTCGGTTTGCGTTATGCATATAAAGGGTACGCCGGAATATATGCAGGATAATCCGATATACGATGACCTTATGGCTGAGATTATAGATAGCTTGAGAGAATCAATCGGGATTGCCGTAGAAGCGGGGATTTCACCCGATAAAATTATTGTTGACCCCGGCATAGGTTTCGGGAAAACCACGCGGCATAACCTTACCATAATAAATAGATTAAGCGAGCTTAAGGTGCTGGATAAACCGATACTTATCGGTACCTCGAGAAAATCTTTCATAGGTGAGACATTAGAGCGAGAGCCGGCCGAAAGGCTTATGGGCACAGCCGTGACTTCTGCATTAGCGATTATGAATGGCGCAAATATCATAAGGGTTCATGACGTCAAAGAAATGGCTGATGTGGCCAGAATGGCTGACGCCGTGAAAAGAACAGGGATATGATTTATAATTATATCGAACTTAGCAAATTTGTTCTAGAAATTGCGATGCTCTGGTTTGTCTTCTATGTGCTTCTTTTATTTGTAAAAGACACCCGCGCCATCCAGGTCCTGAAAGGCATCATTGTAATTATTATCATATTTCTGATAACCAAAGAACTCCAGCTTGAAACCATCAATTGGATTTTAGGAAGGCTTTTTACGATATCCATTATCGCCTTTCTTATTATATTTCAGCCGGAACTCCGGCGCGGCCTGGCGCGGATAGGACAGTTTGGCATGTTTTCCGGCCAGCAGCAGGCGCTCGATGAAATTGTAAAATCCGCCTTTATCCTGTCCAAGAAAAAGATAGGCGCCCTCATTGCTATCGAAAGGGAAATAGGGCTTCGGCCGTATATAGAGAGCGGGGTAAAGATGGACAGCCACGTTACCAGCGAACTTTTAAACACGATATTTACGCCGAATACGCCCTTGCATGACGGGGGAATTGTAGTGCAGGGCTCTATCATTGCGGCGGCAGGGTGCCTTTTTCCGTTGACGCAAAACCCCCATGTATCCAGTTCGCTCGGCACCAGGCACAGGGCGGCTATGGGGCTTAGCGAGGAAACAGATGCGGTCCTCGTGGTTGTGAGCGAGGAAACGGGCGATATATCTATTTCGGTGAACGGCAAGCTGACCAGGCATCTTGACGAAAAAGAATTCGGCCGCGTATTAAGCAATATTTTTAGACCGAAAAAGTCCAGGAAGTCGGTGTTCGACTTCTGGCATAGAATTGTTTCCCGGATGATTAACAGTACTCCCGGACAATGAAGTTAAAAAAGATTTTATTAAATAACATCGGCCTTAAATTATTGGCGCTTTTTTTAGCGTTCGTAACATGGTTTTATATCGGGGAGGCGTCAAAAGCAGTCTCACAAAAAACAGTTTTGCAGAAAATTTTTACGTCGGCTTATTATAGCTCGAAGAAGTTATACGTAAAACCTATTTTTGTGGGGAGCGTGCCTGGCGGGTATGAATTTGTGAAAAGAGACGTTAATGTTGTGCCGGAATTTATCGTAGTTCTGGGGCCTTCGAATATTTTATCCAAGAAAGAATTTATATATACGAAGGCAATTGACCTAAGCAAGCATACAAAAAGCAGAACGATAGACATAGAATTAAGAAGCATATCTCCCTCAATTAAGCTCCAAAAGACAAATGCCCAGGTTTATCTACCCATTAAAAAGTTAGGAAAAAATACAAAAGAATAGTCCATGCCCAGGCTAGGTGTGAATATCGACCATGTTGCGACAGTAAGGGAGGCCAGAAAAATTAATTATCCCGACCCGTTAGAGGCGGCTCTTCTGTGCCAGGCCGCAGGCGCAGATGCTATCGTTTGCCACTTGAGGGAAGACCGCCGGCATATCCAGGATAGAGACCTGTGCAGGCTTAAGAAGGCCGTCACAGTCAAATTGAACCTTGAAATGGCTATGTCAGAAGAGATTGTAGATATTGCGCTCGATGTCAAACCAGACCAGGTAACGCTTGTGCCGGAGAGAAGGGCCGAGCTCACGACCGAAGGCGGCCTCGATGTCCTGTCCCGGAAAAACAGAATAAAGAAAGTATTACAGAAGATGAAAAGAAAAGGTATCGAGGTAAGCCTCTTTATCGACCCGGATATGAGACAGATCAGGGCATCTCGCGAAATCGGGGCGGGGATGATAGAGCTTCATACCGGCCGTTATGCCAACGCGCAAAACAAGAAGGCCTTAAAGCGCGAATATCAGTCTTTAAAAAATAGTTCGAAATTTGCAAAAAGCATAGGCCTTAGGGTTTTCGCAGGCCATGGCCTGAACTATAAGAATATAAAACCGTTAAAGAACATTAAAGAAATCGAGGAGTACAATATCGGCCATTCCATTGTTGCGCAGGCGATTTTTGTCGGGATGAGCAAAGCCGTTAAAGACATGAAGGCCCTTGTAAAATGATTGCGGGAACAGGCATAGATATCGTGGAAATATCGCGATTCAGAAAAGCCAAGAAAAAATGGGGCAAGGGTTTTTTGAACAAAATCTTTACCGAAGGCGAAATCGCTTATTCCAAAAAACGCCGGTTTCAGGACCAGCATTTCGCGGCGCGGTTCGCAGCCAAGGAAGCGGTGCTAAAGGCGTTCGGAGATAAGCTCTCGAGCATACATAACTGGCAGGATATCGAGATTTTAAACGATAAAACCGGGAGGCCATACATTCGATTTCACAGGAGCGCGAAGAAATTAAAAACAAAGGAAAAAATTAATGACGTTATCCTCAGCATGGCGCATTGCAAAGACCACGCTGTTGCGAACGCGATTCTAATAAGGGGGAGAAAATGGTAAAGAAACATCTCTCAAAAATTCCGCCTCGAAAACAGGATACCCATAAGGGAGATTTTGGGCACGTTTTTGTTCTTGCGGGTTCGGTTGGCATGACAGGCGCGGCATACCTCGCAAGCCAGGCAGCGCTCCTGGCCGGAAGCGGCATTGTGACATGCGGCATACCCAAGAGCTTAAACGTAATCATGGAGGTTAAGCTTACCGAAGCGATGACGCTCCCGCTTTCTGAAACAAGAGAATGCTCGATCAGCTTATCCGCAGAAAAAGATATATTAGATTTTGCCGAAAAAATCGATGTCATAGCTATAGGGCCCGGCCTGTCGCGGCACAAGGAAACTCTGGCGCTGACCAGGAATTTGTTAAAAAAGATAAATAAGCCATTTGTGCTTGACGCCGATGGCGCAATCGCCCTTACGGGTTATTGCGATATTCTGAAAAAACGAAGCGCGCCTACCGTATTAACACCGCATCCCGGAGAGATGTCGCGCCTTGTCGGGAAGGATATTCGCGTGATTCAGAAGAGCCGCGAGAAGATTGCCTCGGATTTTGCAAAAAAATATAAGATAATCTTAGTTTTAAAAGGGCATCAGACCGTTGTAGCAAACTCGAGAGGCGATACATATATAAACAGAACAGGCAACTCGGGAATGAGCACAGCAGGCGTTGGCGATGTTCTAACAGGTATGATATCAAGCTTTGTCGGCCAGGGTATAGATCCTTATAGCGCAGCCGCCATAGGGGTTTATCTGCACGGCACCGCAGGTGACATCGCTGCGAAGGAGAAAGGGCAATTTAGTTTAATCGCCAGCGATCTCTTGGATAAACTGCCACAAGCGATAAAAGAAGTTGTCTAGTAAGATTTGGTCTCAGCGAAAAAAGTGCGGGATTCTCTTTTTTCGCCTCGACCCGCTAACTAAAAACAAAGGGGCTTGCGCCCAAATCTATCCAAGGGGGAACCTAATGTTCCCCCTATGGCGGCATTGACATTTTCAATGTCGATGCCTGTTACCCCCTCCTAATAGGAAGGGAGATAAAAAACGTTTTCTAAATAATAAGCTAGCGTAGCTCAGTTGGTAGAGCACCTCACTTGTAATGAGGATGTCGTCAGTTCGACTCTGACCGCTAGCTCTCTGCAAGCTGCGGCTTCGGAGAAAAAAGCGTAGAATATACTTTTTTCTCCTCAGCTTTTCGCCTTCGGCGAAAAGGCTTGCGCCCGCAGCTGTCCAAGGGGAAAACGTAGTTTTCCCCTATGGCGGTCGCCTTCTGCGACCTGTACCCCTTTCCACTTAGGAAGGGGAGTTGAAAAAATATTCTAATTAAGGGGAGATGCCGGAGTAGCCAAACGGACCAGACTGTGAAAAATTGCAGCGTCTCGGAGAAATCCGGGATGGAAAAGTGGGTAAATTCAGGGAAACCCCGAAAGTTCGGGGCAATCCTGAGCCAAGCCCCGAAAGTTCGGGGAAGGTGCAGAGACTAAGCGCCCACCACCTACGGCAAGCAGGCTAAGGTGATGAGATAGTCCAAGCCTCGAGGTAACTTGGGGGCACTTGAAATCTGGCGGTCTTTGACCTACGTAGGTGCGAATCCTACTCTCCCCACTCTACAAGCTGCGGCTTCGGAGAAAAAAGCGCGGAATTTACTTTTTTCTCCTCAGCCCAGCACTAATTTTTTCAAAATTAGTGCTGGGGCTTGCGCCCGCAGCTGTCCA
>CP070780.1:711761-726877 GCA_020346285.1 Candidatus Omnitrophota bacterium
GGCCGAACCCCAATTATTCCATATAAATTCACACTTATAACTGTGGATTTAAAGGAGGCTTCATCATGACAGCACAAGTTAAGTTAATTAGAAATCTTTTTCTCATAGCAATAGCAGCACTGGTTATAATTTTTGTATCGCCGTTAGGCGTTATCGGAGAAGAAGTCATTGTCCTCACCACCATTGTACCAAACCAGGATACGCTAAGGGTAGAAAGAGGAGCCATAGGTACAAGCTACAGACAGACAAGCACCCTTTCAGATGAAGACATAGGAGATAATAACCTGCTCATCGAAGGCAACGTCGGCATCGGAACAACGGAGCTAGGCACGATTTTAACAATTAGAAAACCAGATATTCCTGGCGGGGGTGCCCTGACACCAATATTGCGTATTGCACAGACCACACTTTATGGAGCTGGGAGATCTGGGTTAGAATTTTATAGTGAGAATCTCAATTATCCAATGGCTGCAATAGGAGCTCAGCCGGGCGTGGGCTGGACTAATCCCGCATTTCATCTTCAGGTAGCCAATATAGGTAGAGCTTTAAAAGAGAGAATAACAATAAAGGCAAGCGGGAATGTAGGTATCGGGTCGGAGTATGCGGCTGATGTACTGGATATACGTGGCGGAGAAGGTACTTTATCGATTCGAGAGGCCATTGAGGAACCACATAAGTTTTTGATTGATCAGAACGATACGGTAGGAACGGATTTGTCTGAAAACTGGGGGGAATTGACATTTTCAACTCCAAGTTCTGATGGAGCAAATGACCGTATAGAACGGATGAGGATAGAAACTGGCGATAGCAACGGTGACGGCAACATCGGCATCGGCACGACGAATCCGGATGAAATATTATCAATAACCGCAACCGAGCCTTCGATAAAGCTAACAGACCTCGGGGTTTATACATGGAGAATGAAAGCCGATGGGCAGCGTTTAAATTTTTTGCACGGCTCCGTTGGCCAATATCAAACGATGACATTATATCTCGACAATGTCGGCATCGGCACGACGAATCCAGGATATGAATTAGACGTCGCGGGTCAATGCCACGCAACCAGCCACCCCACTTCTTCGGATATTCGGTTTAAGAAAAATATTATCCGACTCACAAATGTGCTGGAGAAATTGGAAAATATACGCGGCGTATCCTTTGAATGGAATGCAAAGTATGAGAGGATGGGACGCTCAACAGGACATAAGGAAATCGGTGTGATAGCTCAAGAGATAGAATCGGTATTTCCTGAGTTGGTAACCACCTGGGAGGAACAGAACTATAGGGCCATTGAGTACGGAAGATTCACAGGAGTCCTCGTTGAGGCAATAAAAGAACTCAAAGCAGAAAAAGACGCCGAAATTGAGCAATTAAAACTAGAGATTGCCGCGCTGAAGGCAAAGTTGTGACGAAAAAATAGGGACAACGGTCATTTTTAATAGAGAAATTAAAAGAGCAAGAAAAAAAATATCGAAGTCGAACCCCAATTATTCCATATAAATTCACACTTATAACTGTGGATTTAAAGGAGGCTTCATCATGACAGCACAAGTTAAGTTAATTAGAAATCTTTTTCTCATAGCAATAGCAGCACCGGTTATAATTCTTGTATCACCATTAAGCGTTATCGGAGAGGAAGTCGTTACCCTCACCACCATTGTACCGAGCCAGGATACGCTAAGGGTAGAAAGAGGAGCCATAGGTACAAGCTACAGACAGACAAGCACCCTTTCGGATGAAGACATAGGCGATAATAACCTGCTCATCGAAGGCACCGTCGGCATCGGAACAACGGAACCAGTCGGAGAGTTAAACATATATGGAATATCTGGCGATCCAGGCATTATTTTTGGCGAAAGAACTGCATCTACATGGGGCCCTTATGGATTTCTTAGCTATTCCAATTCCTATGGCTATATAATGCTTGGCGGTCAAGACAACGATCATTATTACTCAGATATAATTTTAGAAACCGGACAACATGGTAATGTAGGAATTAGCGATAATTCTCCAAGTGCAAGATTAGAAGTGCAAGCAAGCGGATTGGGAGACGATGTTTTTATGATAAGTAGTAATTATGTAGATGCCAACGGAGATTTGTTAATAGTAAAAGAAAACGGTCGCGTCGGTATCGGTACGACGACGCCAAACAATACAATACAAGTGGAGGAATTAATTAATTTTAGCGATAATGAGCGATTAACCGCGCTAGGGTATCGTGCAGGCAATGCTAACACAACGGGGGGGATGGATAATACTTTTATAGGGTATCAAGCGGGATATTCCAATAGCGCTGGCGACTATAACACGGCAGTTGGCAGGAATTCTCTTCTTGACAACACGACAGGCAGTTCCAATACAGCAATAGGTTATAATGCTCTTGAGAACAATACCACTGCAGAGCGTAACGCAGCACTGGGCAATAATGCTCTTGGTGAGAATACAACGGGTTCGAATAACGCAGCAGTGGGTATGAGTTCTCTCCAGTGGAACACTAACGGCCACGATAACACAGCAATGGGTTATCGTGCCCTTTACTCCAATACCGGTGGCGACTATAACACAGCAGTGGGCACCGAGGCTCTTAGGTCCAACACTAATGTGAACTACAATACAGCAATGGGTTATCAGGCCCTTTACAACAGCCAAGGCGCCAACAATACAGCAATGGGTTATCGGGCTCTTTATTCCAACTCTTCAGGCATGTACAACACAGCAGTAGGGATGTCTGCTCTTTACAGCAAGACTATAGGCAGCTACAACACAGCAATAGGTGATAATGCTCTTCGCCGGAATACTACAGGCGCCGGCAACATTGCTTTGGGGAAGGACACGGCATATTATAATATAACAGGGTCTTATAATGTATTTATAGGATATCAGGCCGGGTTTGCCGAAACAGGCAGCAATAAACTTTATATCGATAACTCGGGCACGAGTACGCCTCTTATCAAAGGGGATTTTTCTGCTAATACAGTACGCATAAACGGAAGTTTCAGTAAGCAGTCCGGCTCTTTTGATATAACCCATCCCGACCCGCAAAAGGAAAAACAAGGATGGCATCTGCGGCATTCCTTTGTGGAAAGTCCCACGAGGGGGGATAACCTTTACCGCTGGACTGTTGAGCTTGAAAATGGGCACGGAATTATTGAATTGCCGGATTATTTTAGGCATTTAAACGAAAATGTCCAGGTTTGGGTTTCTCCCAAAAGGCATTTTGGCAGGGCCTATGGCGAAGCGGACACAGGACTCACTAAAATCACAATAAAGGCCGATAATGACGGATTGTATAATGTTTTGGCAGTAGGGACAAGGAAAGATAGATATGCCAGGAATGCGTTTGATGAATTGGGAGTGGAATATCAGGATAAGGACAACGAGCATTTTTAATATATGCGAGTAGGGATAGGGTACGATATTCACAGGTTAATGGAAGGGAAGCCGCTCATACTCGGCGGAGTGGAGATTCCTTATATAAAAGGGCTAGTGGGTTATTCGGACGCAGATGTATTGTTGCATGCCGTATCTGACGCTATATTGGGCGCGGCGAGCATGGGAGACATCGGCATGCATTTTCCCGATACGGATCCCCGCTATAAAGGCGCTTCAAGCGCGAGCCTTTTGCGGAAGGTAATTGATTTGATTAGCCGGAAAGGATATCGCGTAAATAATGTAGATATCGTCGTTATAGCCGAGGAGCCCAAGATAGGCGTTTTTCGCGCCAAAATAAGTAAGAAAATTTCCGATGTTTTACATATAGACGAATCGCGCATAAGTGTAAAAGCGACAACCAGCGAAGGGGTTGGTTCGATCGGCAGGGGCGAAGCGATTGCGAGTTATGCTGTAGTAACACTGGAGGGGTAGGTATATGGCTTTTTTAATATTTGTGCTGATTATTTTAACTATTATCCTTATATATTTCGTGCTCGTAAGCCTTATCTTTAAAAAAGAGATAAAGGCGACTTTCGAGCGCGACCCCGCGGCTACGAATTTCCTGGAGGTTTTGTTAACATATTCAGGGCTTTCCGCCATAATCTTTTACAGGATAGCGCATAAACTTTTCGGAATCGGCATACCTTTTTTTCCGCGTTTTATTTCGCAGTTCGCCAAGTGGCTTACGGGGATAGAGATTCATCCGGGGGCAACGATAGGAGAAGGGCTTTTTATAGACCACGGCATGGGCGTTGTCATAGGCGAGACATCCGTCATAGGAAATAATGTAACCCTTTTTCAGGGGGTAACGCTGGGCGGCACGGGAAAAGAGCCCGGCAAGAGGCACCCTCCTCTGGGCAATAAGAAAGTTGTCGGCGCCGGCGCAAAAATCCTCGGCAATGTAAATATAGGCGATAATGTTCAAATAGGCGCAAACGCCGTAGTTATAAAAGACGTCCCGCCAAACTCGACCGTCGTAGGCATTCCGGGAAGGGTTGTAAGAAAAGAAGGAAAAAGAATTCCCGGAATAAGTTTGGACCATACCTCTTTGCCCGACCCCATAGCGCAGAGGCTTGACAGGCTCCAGGACGAGATAGACCACATCGAAGGCGAAATCAAGGACTACCGCGAAAAAAAACACAAAAGTTCATGAAAATATATAATAGTCTCACGCGCAAGAAAGAAAAACTTAAGCCGCAAAAACCGCCACAACTAAAAATATACACTTGCGGTGTAACTGTATATGATGAATGCCACATAGGCCATGCTAGGAGCCTCTATATCTTTGATGTTATCAGGCGATACCTAAAATATAGAAAATTTAAAGTTAATTTTGTACGTAATATTACCGATATTGATGACAAGATTATCAACCGAGCAAATGAACTTAAACTAGATTGGCGGCAGTTAGCAACAAAGTACATAGACGAATATTATGACAATTTAAAAGATTTAAATATAGAAAAGGCGGATTCTGAACCGAGAGCAACCGAGAATATCCCTGATATGGTCAGGCATATAACGGGCTTAATCAATAAAGGATGCGCCTACATTACAGGCAGCGGAGTATATTTTAGTGTTCGTAAGTTTAAAGGTTACGGAAAATTATCAGGCCAGAGCATAGACCAGATACAGGCCGGGGCAAGAGTTGAGGCAGATGAGGAAAAACAAGACCCTTTGGATTTTGCATTATGGAAAAAATCAAAAGAGAATGAACCAAGGTGGGATGCTATTTTTGAAATAAAAGTTTCAAATAAAGAATATGAAAAGATAGTTAAAGATGCTATTCAGAATAATGATGAGGGTTTTCTTAAATTAAATAAGATTAATAAATCTCTATGGGAAAAATAATTTTATGTAAAGGTGGTTGCGGAAATAGAGCGATTTATAAGGGTTGGTGCAATATAAAATGGAAGAAGAGGAATAGAGTTTGTGTAACATGTCCAGAACTTGAGAAGAAAAGAATAAAAGCCATTTCTGATTTTCGAATTAAAGAAGCAAAGATCGGTTTAAATCCTATGCAGAATCCAAAAATATGCAAAAAGAATCATTCAATAATGAGAAATATAAAAGCCTCCCAAACGCTTAAAAAACTTGGAGAATTGAAACTTTTACCCCAACAAATAGAATCAAGAGAACTTCATGAAAGACGGCTAAGCAAAATTAGGAGAGTTTTAAGCAGGTTAGCAAGAGAAGGAAGATTAAATCATCAAATTGAATCAAAAGCAAAGAGAATGAGAAGATATCAAAAAATTGCAGAAACATTAAAAAAATTAGCAGAAGAAAGAAAATTACCCATACAAAATCTTAGCGAAGAGGAAAAGATAAAATTCGGTAAAAAATTATCTCGAATATTAAAAAGAAAATTTAGAAACGGAGAAATCAAGCTTAATGATTGGGGGAAAAGATATGGATATAAGAGTTTGCAAAATGGAGAAATAAAATTTCGTTCTAAGTGGGAAAGAGAAACAGCTAAATTCCTAGATAAGTATGATATTAATTGGAGATACGAAGCTTTAGTAATACCCTATTATGATAAAGAAAAGAACTTATTTAGAAATACAATTCCAGATTTCCATATTCCAGATTTTAATCTATTTATTGAAGTAAAAGGAAATAGTGGAATTAAAAGTCAAAATACACAAGATAAACTAAAAGGTATTAGGCGACAGGGGTATAAAGTAGTGCTTTTTGGTAAGAAACAAATAAAAGGTTTGAGGGAAGATCCCTTAAGAATATTCTCGGAAATAAAAGGATTAATATGAAAAAAATTAAAATAAAAATAAGTGGACGCCCTGGATGGCATATAGAATGTTCTGTTATGAGCCAGAAATTCTTAAAAACAGATACAGTTGATATACATGCAGGTGGAAGAGATTTAATCTTTCCTCATCATGAGAATGAAATCGCTCAGTCAGAAGCTTTTACAGGAAAGCAATTTGCAAAATACTGGATTCATAACGCCCTCTTGACAACCGGCGGCCAGAAAATGTCAAAATCACTCGGGAATTTCATAACAATTAAAAACTTTCAAGCCAAACATAAAAACTTAGATTTACTTAAATTGCTTTTTATAAGCAGCCATTATAGGAGTCCTGTCGATTACACGGAAGAAAAAATCGAAGAGATGAAAAAAAAATATGAAAAATTCAGTAGCTTATTTAGGGAATTAGATAAACAATATGGTACAAGAGACCCAAAGAAATTACCAACAGGTAGCAACGCAGGTATAAAAAAGATTAGACAAGACTTTGAAAATGCAATGGACGATGATTTTAACACGCCATTAGCGTTAAGTGTCTTATTAAATTTAGTGAAAGGATGCAATAGAATATTACACGATGACAAGAGCAATCTTGATCGTACATTGCTTCGCTCTCTTAAAGAGACCATTGATGAATTCGCAAAGATTCTTGGTTTATCTTTTGAAAATATTCCTAAAATAAAATCAGAAAATCGAATTTTTCTAGAAGAATCATATGCTTATGCAAAGGAAATAATAAAATTAGTAAGACAGCGGGAAAAAGCAAGAAAAAATAAAGATTTTGAAAAAGCGGATAGAATAAAAAAGGAACTTCTTAAAAAAGGAATTATTGTTGAGGACACCAAGGAGGGGCCAGTATGCCGAAAAAAAATTTAAAAAAAGGCATATTCATTACTTTTGAAGGGCCCGAAGGTTGCGGTAAAAGCACGCATTCTAAATTGATGGCTGATTTCTTGCGAAAACAGGGATATAAAGTCGTATATACCCGGGAACCTGGAGGAACAAAGCTCGGCGATAAAATAAGAGGCGTTCTCTTAAAATCAAAAAGGATTGACATATCCCCTCTTACAGAGATGCTACTGTTTGAAGCCAGCCGCGCTGAACTGTTAAAGGAAGTGATAAAGCCGGCGCTTCTCGCCAAAAAGTTAGTCATAACCGACAGGTTCAACGCCGCTACTTTAGTATATCAGGGGTACGCGGGGGGCGTTTCTTTAAAAGATATAAAAAGAGTGGAATCTGTTTCTATAAAAGGAATTAAACCGGACCTTACCATCGTCCTGGATATAGGCGCGGAAGAAGGCCTTAGAAAGATACATTGGGGCAGAAAAGACAGAATGGAATCCAAAAAGATTTCCTTTCACAGGAAAGTAAGAAGGGGTTATCTCGATTTAGCCGGAAAACATAAAAAGACAATAAAGATTATAAAAACAAGAAAAATAAAAAGTGAGACTTTTAAAGAAGTTAAGCGAAAGGTTATGAATGTCATCCAAAGATATAAAACAACAGAATGAGATGCCGGAGATATTAAAGGAGGGCATTCGCCGGAATCGCATTTTTTCGACTTATTTATTCATCGGGCCGGGCGGTTCCGGGAAATTAGAGGCTGCCACTAACCTCGCAAAAGCAGTCAATTGCCTGGGTGAAAACAATAAGCCGTGTGGAATATGCCTGTCGTGCAACAAAATCAATTCACAGGTTCATCCCGATGTATTTTTTGTAGAGCCAAAGGATGGGGTTTCCTCCATAGGCATAGACCAGATAAGAGAGGTCATTAGCAGGGCCAATCTTAAGCCGTATGAAGGCAAGTCGAAAGTTTTCATCATAAATAATGCCAACTCTATGAATATCCAGGCGTCGAACGCCTTTTTAAAAACGCTCGAAGAACCGCCGGAAAATACCATATTTATACTCATAAGCCCCTCTAAAGAGCTTCTCCTTTCTACAATTGTATCGCGCTGCCATATGATAAGATTTTTCACCGGAGAGGCAATTAAGATGAAAGCAAAAGGAAAAGACGCAGGCGTTTACCCCGACAGGGAAGCGCTCAAGGAAAATCTGGAATTTCTCATCTCCTTTTTCAGGGATATATTTTTATATAAAATAATAAAGAATGAAAAGTCGCTTTTTCACAGGGACAAGCTCGGAAAGATAAAAGATAAAGCCGCGCAGTTAACGCAGGGAGAGCTTGATTATCTTATAAAGAAATTAATTACACTGCGCTCATATATCGATTACAATGTAAATCCCAGGATTATCATGGATGTGTTGGCTAATGAAATTAAACGAAAAGCAGGCAGTAGCTATAAGGAGACAAATGCACGAAATAGTACAGGTAAGGCTGCGGGAAGCAGGTAAAATTTCGTATTTTTTCACAGGCGGACTGAAATTCGATGTAGGCGACTATGTGATTGTCGAGCAGGACCGCGGGTTAGAATACGGGCAGATTGTTTCTGAGCGAGAAACAGTTTTGGATGCGGAAATCCAGCGCCGCCCTTTAAGGAAAATCATACGGAAAACCAATCCCTGGGACCATCGCCAGATAGAAAAGAATAAGAAAAAGTCCAGGGAGCTTATCCATGCTTGCGAAAAGAGAATAGCCGAACGGAAGCTCCCCATGAAATTAGTCGAAGGGGAATACTCTTTTGACCGCTCAAAAATTATTTTTTATTTTACCACCGAGGGCCGGATTGATTTCAGGAATCTGGTGAAGGATTTGGCCAATACTTTCAGGGCCAGAATCGAACTCAAGCAGATAGGGGTGCGGGATGAAGCGAAACTTATGGGCGGATATGGCCCGTGCGGCAAAGAGCTATGTTGCGTAAAATTTTTGAGGGATTTCGAACCCGTAACGATAAGAATGGCGAAGGACCAGAATTTACCGTTAAATCCGACGAAGATTTCCGGGCTTTGCGGGAGGCTTATGTGTTGTTTAAGTTATGAAAACCAGACCTATAAGGAACTTATGAAGGGACTGCCAAAACTCGGCCATGAGATAAAGACGGATAAAGGTAAAGGCAAGGTTGTGGCCTTGAATCCGCTTAAGCGAGCGGTGACGGTGGAGATCGAGGGCGGGAAACAGGTTGAAGTGAAGTTTTAGGATTAAGAATTAAATGAAGAAATTATACATAACATCTCCATTATATTACGTAAACGCCTCGCCGCACATAGGGCATGCGTATACGCAGATTGCCTGCGATACAATAAACCGGTTTTTCAAGATGGCGGGTTTCCAGACCTACTTCATGACAGGCACCGATGAACACGGCGAGAAAGTCGAAAAAGCCGCAGTTAAAGCAGGTTACGAAAAAGGCCGCGAAAAAGATTTTGTAGATTCCGTCGTCCCGCACTTCAAAGAATTATGGAAAGATTTGAATATAAAGTTTGACTTCTTTATAAGGACGACAGACCCTTCTCACGAGAAGACGGTGCAAAAAATACTGGAAATAATGAAATCGAAAGACGATATATACAAAGGCCATTATAACGGTTGGTTCTGCACCCCCTGCGAGACATTCTGGACAGAGCTCCAGGTCAAAGGGAAGCCCTGCCCTGATTGCGGGAGGCGCTTGGAAAAAATCGAAGAGGCAAATTATTTCTTTAGACTGTCAAAATATCAGGATTGGCTTATTTCGCACATCAAAAAAAACGAGGATTTTATAAAACCTGATTACAGGAAAAATGAAATCTTAAGTTTCCTGAAAAACCCTTTAGAGGACCTTTGTATATCCAGGCCGAAGGAGAGAATGGCATGGGGCGTTGAGCTTCCTTTCGCTCCGAATTTTGTAACGTATGTCTGGTTTGACGCGCTTATAAACTATATCTCAGGCATGGGTTTTTTAGACGATGAGAAAAAATTTAAGAAATTTTGGCCGGCTGACTTCCATATTATAGGTAAAGACATCCTTAGGCACCACGCCATATACTGGCCTATAATGCTACGTTCCGCAGGCCTTGCCCCGCCTAAAACAATATTTGCCCACGGGTGGTGGACGGTTAAGGGCGAGAAGATGTCAAAGTCAAAAGGAAATATTGTGGATCCGCGGACAGTTATTAAACTCTACGGAACGGATGCGCTCAGGTATTTTTTGTTGAGAGAGGTAACGTTTGGGCTGGATGGAACTTTTAGCGAAGAGGCATTTATTTTAAGATTTAACGGCGACCTGGCAAATGATTTAGGTAATCTTGTAAATAGGACTCTTACAATGGTGGATAAATATTTTTCGGGAAAAATTCCCGAAGCCCGGGCCGGAATAAAAAATTCGTCCCTGGAAGGCCTTAGCCGCGGCCTTAAAGATAAAGCGACGCATTTGAGGAAAACTCTGGAATCCCGGATATCTTCCTTTGATTTTAGCGGCGCACTTTCCGCTATCTGGGAGGTAATAAATAAGGCCAATAAATACATAGAAGAGAGTAAACCATGGGAGTGCAGCCGGAATAAGAATACGAAAAACCTGGAATCTATTATACGTAATCTTTTAGAAACCTTAAGGATTATATCAATTTCGATTTATCCTTTTATGCCGGTCTCTTCGCAGAAAATATGGCAGCAGCTGGGAATCAAGGACGGCATTGAAGGTGCTTCTTTAACCGAAACAGAAAAATGGAATCTTTTGAAGGCGGGCCACAAGACCTGCAAAGACAAACCTCTTTTTCCCCGAATCGTTTGAATGCTTCTATTCAATGGAATAGGTAGCGCTTACGTCAAATTCGCTCTCATTTATTTTTGTTATTACTAAGGTTACGTCCTGGCGGGAGGAGAGCCCTATATCGGTCGCAAAGTCGTTATAATCGTCCCATAATGATACTTCTACGCTATCTTCGGGTTCAGGGTCATAACCGAAAAGCCCCACAGGGTCTTGCAATAATATCAGGGCATATCTCTGACCTGCAAGTGCTGCGTAATGCCCTTTAATGTATTCTATTTCCCGTAGCTTTATTTCTTTAACAGAATGTTCGATTGAGGTATATAAGCCAAAACCGATAATCGTTAGCATTATAACAAGTATAATAGACAATACTAATGCATAACCTTTTTTAGACCGCATATTCATCATTATTTTCCCAAAGGATTGATTTTTGTTAGAATAGAAACTGACCGATCCCCTTTCTCTGCGGTTAGTTGTATTTTAATTCTCGGCTTTGTTGTTACGAACGTACCATCGTCATCTTGATCCCAGGGAAGTTCAATAGTGAAGGTAACTTCATCATCAATATCAGTAACTGCATGAACGCCGTTATATGTTGTAGCTAGAGCAAAATCAGCTAATATAACGTTATCATTTACGCTTAATGCATGTTCATCAGCACAAGTAAATTTTACTGAGGCGCCGGCATCTGCGCTTTCCGCGCTATCTATAATTCCTCCGTTACCCTCCCAGTCCGTTTTTAAAAACGTTATATCAATCTCTCTTTCTCCGCCCCCGGCTATTACAATTGCAGGATTTTCGTCCTGGGTGTATTCAATAGACTTATTTTCGGGAATATACTCATATACTATATCCGCATCAGCAGATGCGATAAAATCTAAATGCCCGCCTTCGATAGTGGCGCTAATTTGGTTCTCGACGGTATCATCGAGTGTGTCCGGTTTCGCAAATCTAAGAACCCTTGTCATATGGTTCATTGCAATTCTTACTTCCCTCGAAATAGCGACATTATCTTCTGTCATGCAGCGAAGGTGATGCGCGATGACAAAATTAAAGGTGATTGCCAGGCCGATAAGCGCGCTTATAGATACAATTATCGTAACCTCTATTAATGAGAACCCGTTATTTCTCATATGGTTAAGGCTCCCAGGTAACTTTTACGCTGATTTTTTTGTACCCGCTAGTTGCGCCGTCTTCAATCCTGTACAATCTTGACCCCTCGTATTCATCGCGTAGCGACGATCCGAATTCTTCGCCTGTAGGCAGATCCCTGTCGTTTTGCCAGCCCGTTGTGTCAGTTATGTCAGTATTCCAGTCAAGCACTTCTATAGTTTCGCGGGCAAAATTTGCGGCGCCAAGCCTTAATTCGGTCTCTACAATAAACCGCCGGCAATGCCTAAAAAACTCAAATGCCGCAACCGAAGTTATAGCGATTATGATTACGCCGATTAATAGTTCTACTAACGTGAAACCTTTTATTTTTTTCATACCAATATTAAAGTATAGCACAACGGAATCCAAAAAGCAAAAGCATACTTGCTTTATCTTCAGTTAGTAGTATAATTATAAAAAGGCAAGAGGTTATAATATGGCAGAAGAGCCACAGAAGGATTATCTGACAGGGTTTTCTTTAAGAGATACGCTTTATTTATTTTTGAAAAAACTTATTGCCGATGGCAAATTAAATAAAAAATATTTTTCGATACTCCTTATCGATATAGACCATTTCAAGAAGTATAACGACAAATTCGGCCATCTTTTTGGAGATAAAATTTTAGAATATGTAGCCGACATCTTTCCTCTGTTTTTCCCGAAAAATAACTGTTTTCGTTACGGCGGAGATGAATTTGTCGTTGTTTTGACCGAAAAAGACCCCAGGAAGGCCTTTTATTTGGCCTTGCAGCTCAGGCATAATATGGCCAAGCGGCCGTTTTTCTTTGAAAACAAAAGTTATAATCCTTTTAAAATTACCTTTAGCTGTGGTATTGCCACCTTCCCTTCCGATGGCCAGACAGTAGTGGAACTCCTTAAAAAAGCCGACGAAGCAATGTATTTTTCAAAGCGCCATGGCCGCGATCTTATTACCATAGCGGGTAAGATGAAATACATAACATTTCGCAATATCTTTCTTCTTTTTTTAAGTATTTGCACTATTTTTATAGCTCTATCCACTTTATATATATTTCCCTTCAGAGAGCCCATTCAACGTATCATACGCGATATCAAAGATATCAGGATTACTGCAGAACAAACAGGGTTAGATATTATAATTTTAAAAAACGGTGACGTACTTAAAGGAGAAATCCTGGAAGAGACAGATCAAAAGCTGGTATTGAAAATGCATTTAATGGGCGGAGTGGGTTCGTTGATTTTAGAAAAATCAGAAATAGATGAGATAAAATATGGCCCAAAAAGATCGGCCAAATAAAGTATGCCTTTCCCTCACCCGAACCCTCTCGCCAAAGGGGATAGTAAAGAGCGAGGGGATACGACTTGCTTTTCGCTGCAGGGTATGGTATATTCTGTAATAATGAAATATGAGGTAATTTTGTGGAGAAAAGCATAAAAAAGAAGAAGAATTTAATAGGAGCAGAATTAGTAAAAACAGGTCTTATTACTCCCGAACAGCTCAAATTCGCCCTTGAAGAACAGCGTAAATTAAAAGGCAAGGATAAAGAGCGCCTCGGCGAAGTTATAATAAGGTGCGGGTTCGTAAAGGAAGAGTTAATGGTGCCTTTTTTAGAGAAATATCTGGGGATACCTTATATAAACGTGAAGGGCAAAGAACATATAGACCCACGGATATTAAGGTTGATACCGGAAAGGATGGCCAGAAACTTTAAACTTATAGGGATAGATATAGTAGATGGCAAGCTTCGTGTAGCTATGGCTAATCCGTTTGATGTCATAGCCCTGGATACCATAAAGGGCAAGACAGGGTATAAGATTCAGAGGTGCTTCAGCCACCCACCCGACATAGTAGATACTATAGATAAATTTTATCGAGGAGGCAATTTTGAGAAATCTATCCACGAATTTATCAGTTTAAAAGCCGAGGAAGATGAAAAAGAAAAAGAGATAAAGCGTCCGGTTCGTCAGGAGATCGATTATAAGAGATTAGAAATGGAAGCAGCCAAGGTTCCGGTTGTAGAATTTGTAAGCCAGCTTCTGGAAAATGCCGTCGGTCAAGGAGCGAGCGATATCCATATCGAACCGCGCGAAAAAGAACTTTTCATCCGCTACAGGGTGGACGGGATACTGCGTGAAGCTGTCCCGCCGCCCAAGCAAATGGAATCAGCCATTCTTACCCGGGTAAAATTATTAGGCCGTATGGATATTGCCGAACGCCGTCTTCCCCAGGACGGCCGGTTCAATTTTGAAACTGAAAATAAAAGTATCGATGTGCGGTTGGCCTCTACCCCTACCATATTCGGTGAAAAATTAGTGTTAAGACTTTTGGACAAGACCTCGCTTCTCTTAGAGATGAAAGATCTTGGGTTTGCAGAGAATGAGGTTAAACAATTTAAACATGTCCTTAAGCAGCCTTACGGCATGGTATTAGTGACCGGCCCTACCGGTTGCGGCAAGACCACTACTCTTTATTCTGCGCTTAATTATATTAATGAACCCGCAAAGAATATAGTTACCATAGAAGACCCCGTCGAATATCAATTAGAAGGGATAAATCAGATTCAAATTAAGCCCCTTATCGGATTGACCTTTGCCAGTAGCCTGCGCACTATTCTCAGGCAGGATCCCGATATAATAATGATAGGCGAGATACGAGATTTAGAAACCCTTGAAAACGCGGTAAAGGCAGCCCTTACCGGACACCTTGTTATAAGCACCATTCATACCAATGACGCTCCCAGCGTAGTATACAGGCTTGTTCACATGGGCCTTGAACAGTATCTAATCGTGGCTTGCTTGAGCATGGTGCTAGCTCAAAGATTAATACGGCGGATATGCGCCAAGTGCAGACAAAAAATAAAGCTGACGGAATCGGTCATAAAAGGCCTCGAACAGAGGCTTGACGTAGATTTAAAAAACATCTCTTTCTATAAAGGAACGGGCTGCAAGGCATGCGATCGCACCGGATACAAGGGGAGGGTCGGTATTTTTGAACTTTTCGTAATTAACGAAGAGATTAAAAAACTGATTTTAGAAGGCACCAGCGAGAAGGAATTGAAAAAAATAGCAATGAGGTTTGGAATGAAAACCCTTCTTCAAAGCGGCCTTGAAAAGGTAGATAAGGGCATCACTAGCGTCGAAGA
>CP070780.1:726977-740607 GCA_020346285.1 Candidatus Omnitrophota bacterium
AATATTGCGGCAATATCCTTTTTGTCTAAAAGAATAGAACATATAAAATTTGTATTTTGGGCGGGGTTATTTTACACAATCGGTAGAATGGTCGCATATGCTATTATAGGGTTCGTCATCACATATTCTCTTTTAAGCGTGCCCGCAATTGCAAATTTCTTGCAGAAATATATGAATAAAGTTTTGGGGCCTATACTGGTTATCGTGGGTTTATTTCTTTTAGGTATTTTAAAATTTAATCTGAGAGGATTTGGCATTTCTAAGAACAGGCTGGATATTCTAACACAATCCGGAATAAAAGGTTCGTTTGTTTTAGGTTTTATCTTCGCGCTTTCTTTTTGCCCGAGTTCGGCTGCTTTATTTTTTGGCAGCTTGATTCCTTTGTCGCTTAGTTCCGAATTTGGGCTGTTACTTCCTTTCGTTTACGGAATAGGTACGGGATTACCTGTTATTATCTTTTCCGTATGTATCGCCTTAGGGATAGATTTGATAGCTCACTGGTTTCATAAGATAATAAAGCTTGAAATATACGCAAGAAGGATTACAGGAATAATTTTTATTCTGATTGGCTCGTATTATATTTTAAATCATATTATTTTAATCCGCTAAACAAATCGTGTTAGGGCATAAAAAAGGCATATTATATAACTTGTTTTTACTCGGTAAATAAGGTATTCTATCTTTATATGATAAAAAAGGAGGGCAAATTATGAAAAGAAAATTGATGATTATCACGCTTTTAATTTCTGTATTAACCCTTAATGTCATGCCGCTCGAGGGTTATGCATTTGACCATGGTAAAACAAAATGGCAAAAAGGCTGCCATTGGGATTTTGAAAAAAAGTTCTCCAACAAAGCGCATTTAATACTTGCAAAGAAAAAAGAACTTGGCCTTTCGGACGCACAGGTAACTAAAATCAAAGAATTGAAAATAAAGACCAAAAAGGATTTAATCAAAAAAAGCGCCGAAATCAAGATGCTCGCCCTTGATATAAAAGCCGCCATGTGGGAAGATCCGATAAATACAAGCGCCCTAAACAAATTAATCGATAAAAAATACGACCTTAAGAAAGAAAAAGCCAAATCTTTGACAGGAGCCTGCGCTGCATTAAATGACATTTTGACAAAAGAGCAAAAAGAGAAGCTGGCAGGGTTCCGAAAAAAGTGCAAAAAACAAAAGACGTGGTAACACCTCCGAATGCATACAAATTGGCCTAAATTATTAAGGCGAAAATTTACGAGTTCATTTCCTGCCTGGTATTTCCTCGAATACATAGTTCTGCATGCGACAATGGCATTGATTAATTTCTTCCCCATAAAGGTCTCTACCTGGATAACGAGAAGAATGGGGGAAATCATGTTTTTGATATTAGCCCCGAGGAGAAGAACCGCTCTCAATAATCTTACCATCGCGTTCGGTAATTCCAAATCAGATTCCGAAAAAATAAAAATTGCCTTAGAATCTTTTCGTAATTTAATAACTTCCTTTATGGAATTTTTCAGATTGCCCAAGTTTATAAATATATCGGCCAAACACATATTATCTAAAGGGGACGAGCATCTTGACAACGCTTTTGCCAGAGGTAAAGGGCTCATCCTCGCCATGTCTCACCTGGGACCGTGGGAATACCTGGGTGTTTTTGGATATCTAAAAAAATACCCGTCCGCTATCATGGGCAGGGCATTAAGAAATCCTTATATCTATAGACGGATTACGGCGTTGAGAAAAACAGCCAAACTGGACCATATCGATAAAGACGCGGGATTAAAGGCGGTCTTTTCAAAGCTCAGACAAAACCACGGGGTAGCTATTGCAATCGACCAGTGGGCAGGTAACGAGGGGATATGGATTGATTTTTTTGGTGCGCCAACCTCAACAACTTCCTTTCCCGCGCGTATCGCAAAAAAAACGGGCTGCGCCATTGTTCCAGCGTATTGTATCAGAGTAGCCAGCGGTAAGTATGAAATTCATGTAGAGCCCGGGATAACCTTCAAAGAAAACGAAAATAATTGGGTAGAAAACACAACGAAGAAACTTAACCTTCTCCTGGAACAGAAAATTCGCGCCTATCCCGGGCAGTGGTCATGGGCGCACAAACGCTGGAAAAATAAAAGACATATAAAACCCGTTAAAAATCCCTTGGTTTCTAACGCGGGCTCTGTTTAGTTAAAAAAGTTTTATTTTCTCAGCTGTTTCTCGGCGTCGATTATGTCGCGGTTTATCAACTGGAGAGCTTTTTTTACCTTGTGCTTAAGGTGGCTGGATGCGGGGGTATCGAGAATTTCACGAAGAATCTGAATCGCCATCCTGAAATAGCGTATTACTTCGCCTTCATCCGCGTCCGAGTATTGTAAGGTTTTATCAAACGTCTCCCCTCCCATCCATGCCTCAAGGGCGGGTGAAAGATGATAAAAATAATTTTTACTTAGAGGTATTATACCGAACCTTTTCTCCATTCTCTGAATATTTCCTATCATGCCTTCCGTAATACTCTGCAAAGACCTTATTTTCTTACTCAATCTCGGCCTGGCAGCGCCCTTGCGTGGTTCAAAAACCAGCGCCAGGGAAAGCGCGCCGAGTTCCTTTTCCGAAAGATGCTCCAGTGTGCCTTTTTCATAAAGCTCGGAAAGCGAAAGTTCGTATCCGTAGATCTTGCTCGCGAAAGCCCCCTTTTCCGTAAGGCGCTCTTTTCCTATATAACCTAATTCCTTTAAGATTTTTACCTTTGAACGCAAAAGCCCAAGCGCTCTATTCTGCAACTTTTTCTTCTCCCGGAAATAATGAAAAGAATAAGGGTATATATCATAAAGCTTCTCCCTGTATCTGTCGTAAAGGTTAAGCACCGTCGCGTAAGAAGCATTGAATCTTGAGCGCACCTTCTCGGGCTCACTGTATATGATTTTTTTCACTTCCTGAAATGAAATAAAGCGGGGGTTAACCCGGGAATAGACAAAACCCTCGATATCTATCCCGCGGCGCCCGGCCCTTCCCGCCATCTGGTAAAAATCCCGTGTCTTGAGGTTTGCGTGAAAACGGCCATAAAATTTTCTTAGCTCATCAAACACAACCGTGCGCGCCGGCATGTTTATACCGAGGGCAAAGGTCTCCGTCGTAAATATAACCTTCGTGAGCCGGCTTGTAAAAAGCCGCTCGACTACCTCTTTTAAAGTAGGAAGCATCCCGGCGTGGTGATAGGCAATCCCTCTTTCGATAAGCGGCTCTAATTCTGCGGCTGATTTCTCGCCGGCAAGGTCGAATTTCTCGCAAAGCTCGTGAAAAAGCGCCCTTATCCTTATCTTCTCTTCGGCGTTCAGAAAATCGAACTGGCGCATTTCCTCCGCGAGGTATTCGCAGCGCCGCCTGCCGAAAGAAAAATATATGCAAGGAAGACGGTCATTTTTAAAAAGGTGATTTACCAGGGCTGTCGGCTTATTTGGCTTCAGGTGTTCTTTGGCGGGAATTCTTTTCCCACGATAATAATAGAATTTTTTTATACCGGCCTCTAATTGCCTTACCTTGTTAAGATTATCGAGAATATCCCCCTGGCACTGGTAAAAGAAATGAAGCGGGACAGGCCTTTTTTCTTCCTTTACTATCTTAAGCGGCTTGTTGTGAATTGAGTGTATCCAATCCGAAAATTCATCTATATTCGGTATGGTGGCCGATAAGGCGAGCATCTTCATATGTTTTGGTAAAAAAATAAGGGACTCTTCCCATACGGTTCCGCGCTCGTAATCGTCGAGATAGTGTATCTCGTCAAATATTATCCATGAATATTCCTCGAGGCTTTCGGCTTCTTCGAGAACCTTGTTTCTGAATATCTCGGTTGTCATTATAAGGATGGGCGCGTGAGGGTTTATGCTCACGTCCCCCGTCAGTATGCCTATCTTGTCGGGGAAGCCTTTCTGAAATTCGCGGAATTTCTGGTTTGAGAGGGCTTTTATGGGCGCGGTGTAAACGGCTCTTTTGTTTTTCTCGAGGCAGTCGTTTATAACGTACTCGGCGATAACGGTTTTTCCCGCTCCCGTAGGCGCGGCGACTATAACCGAATGGCCTTCTTTAACATAATTGATTGCTTTTTCCTGGAATGGGTCATATATCATGTAGTTTTATTCACGTATAGCGTCTGGGTGGGATAGGCAAATTCGATGTCATGTTTTTCGAACTCTTTCTTTACGGCAAAATTAATTTCCTGCTGAATATCCATATATTTATTGTAGTCCCTGCTCATAACATAGTAAACGACTTCAAATATGAGATTGAAATCGCCGTATGAAAAGAAATGCGCGCGGTCAAAAGTCGTGTCCTTAATATTTTTTATCGCTTTTTCGACTATTCCCGGTATGGCTTTCAACTTCTCCAGGGGAGTCTGATACGTAACGCCGAGCCTGAAAACAACCCTTCTCTTCCCCATCCTTTTATAGTTGCGCACCCTGGATGAAGTAAGGTCTTTGTTGGAAAAAATAACCTGCTCACCGCCGAGTGAGCGTATACGCGTGGTCTTGATTCCGATATGCTCGATGGTTCCTAAATACTCTCCTATTATGATAAAATCTCCGATTTCAAAAGGCCTGTCAAAAAGAATCGCGAAATAACTGAACAAATCAGCCAGAACCGCCTGGGCCGCTAAAGCTACCGCCACGCCTCCTATGCCCAGACCCGCGATGACGGCGGATATTTCGAACCCGAGGTTATCCAGGAAAAACGTAATGGCCAGGCCCCATATAATTAACTTTACGACTTTTAAAATTCCTGTCAGGCTGCGGTCTAAAGTTTCATCCTTCCCTCTTTTTGCCGAATAAACATCAAACCCGTAACGCGTAAGGGCTACAGCCAGGCGCGCCGCAAATATCACCAGAATAGCCATCATTGTAATATTGATGCCTTTTGAGAGCAGCGGATTTAAGGCCAGGGTATTTATGCTCATATATAAAACGCCGAAATACGCCAGCGGAAGGGCAATATTTTGGATAATTCCGACAAGGAAGTCATCGAGGGTGGTAGCGGTCTTCTCCGCCCATTTTTTTAAGCGCTTTAGAAGAAAATGGCGCAATATTTTAATAATGCCGAAACCCGCGAAAAACAAAAGAGCGCATATCAAGTAATCCGCGACACGGTTTCCGAGAAAAACATTTTCCATAATATCCTGAAACATTTTATCTTCCTCCCCTCACTCGTCCCCTCTCCCCTTGGGGAGAGGGTTAGGGTGAGGGGGTTTATGTGGCCCGGACAAGTTTTTCGAGGTACTCCCAGTAGTTATCGATGTCCTTCTGTATCTCGTCTAAAACAGATTTATTCCCCTCTTTAAAGAGGTGTTTGAAACGGCCCTGTGTCTTCAAAAATTCTACAACGGGTTTTCTTTCTTTGGGCCTGTAGGTGAAGCGCCATTTTCCGTTTTCAATCTCAATTAAAGGCCAATAGCCGGTCTCTACGGCTAACTTGGAAACTTTCACCGTGTCTTCCTGCCGATAACGCCAGCCACGGTGGCACAATGATAAGATATTTAAAAATGCAGGCCCTTTTACGGCAAACGCTTTCTGTGATTTCGTTACAACGTCATTCCAGTGCGAAATCGAGCCCTGGGCAGCGTAAGGGATATTATGCGCTGCAACAATTGCCGTGAGGTCTTTCCTCATCTGGGGTTTTCCATAGCTTGCTTTACCGGCAGGGGCGGTTGTGGTAGAGGCGCCTTTTGGAGTTGCGCTGGAACGTTGTACCCCCGTATTTTCGTAGGCTTCGTTGTTGTAACAGACATAGACGAAATTATGTCCTCTCTCAAGCGCACCCGATAAAGACTGCAGTCCGATATCGTAAGTACCTCCATCGCCGCCGAAGGCAACGAACTTTATATCTTTAGTAATTTTACCTTTTTTCTTTAAGGCGCGGTAAGCTGTTTCCGCACCGCTTATTGTCGCAGCCACGTTTTCAAAAGCGTTATGTATAAAAGGAACGTTCCACGCCGTATACGGATATATAGTGGTAGCGACTTCTAAACATCCTGTCGCGGCTCCTGCTACGACAGGCGATGTTGTTCCCATAAGAATCTGCCTCACAGCGATAGATGCCCCGCATCCGGCGCAGAGCCGGTGCCCGCCTGTAAGGCGTTCCGGAATCTTGGATAACTCTTTAATGTTTGCCATTTTTATTCCCTGATCCCCAGGTAATTAACCGGCGATTTTATTTTCTTCGTTTTTTTAATCTCTTGTAAATCCTTGTATACCTTTTTTATGTCTTCGGGGAAGATATCGCGGCCGCCAAGGCCGAATATATAATCTATAACCGGTGGCCTCTTCTCCGATTCGTAAAGCGCTGCTTTAATTTCGCTGAACAAAGGCCCGCCTTCACCCGAAAACGAATCACTTCTATCCAGGACAGCCACGGCTTTTAAATTAGAGAGCGCCTTCGTAATTCTTGCTTTCGGGAAGGGCCTGAAAAATTTCGGCTTAAGAAGGCCCGCCTTCACTCCTTTTTTTCTCAATTCATCAACCACGCCCTTCGCCGTTCCTGCCGTCGAGCTAAGGACGACGATGGCTACTTCGGCATCACTCAACTTGTATTCTTCGACCAGGTCGTGCGACTTATCAAATGTTTTATTAAATTCCGCCAGGACTGCCGGAATAGTTTTTAAGGCACTTTTCATCGCCTCTGCTTCCTGGCGTTTATGCTCAAAATAAAAATCCTGCAAATCCAGGGGGCCGTACGTTACCGGGTTTTCCACATCGAGAAGGCTGTGTTCCGGGGTATATTCACCTATAAATTTTTTAACCTTATCGTCGGGAAATATGCTTATGCCTTCCACGGCGTGGCTTGTTATAAAACCGTCCTGGCAGACCATGACGGGCAGGAGAATCTTTTTATGCTCCGCTATTTTTACGGCAACAATGATATTTTCATAAACTTCCTGGGCATTTTCGCAATAAATCTGAATCCAGCCCGAGTCCCTTGCGCCCATTGTATCGGAGTGGTCGCAATGTATGTTTATGGGCCCCGACAGGGCTCTATTCACGACAGGCATAACAATGGGAAGGCGTAAAGATGCCGTTATATAAACAATTTCCCACATAAGGGCAAGGCCATTTGCGGATGTGGCAGTCATTGTTCGCGCGCCGCTTGCGGCAGAACCGACACATGCGCTCATCGCGCTATGTTCGGATTCAACCGGAATCATTTCTGTCTTTACCCTGCCGTCAGCCGCGAACTGGGAAAAATTCATAACAATCTCTGTCTGCGGCGTAATAGGATAAGCTGCGACGACATCCGGCTCAATCTGCCTCATTGCCTCGGCAGCAGCCTGGTCTCCCGTCAGCGCTATCAGTTTTTTTGTCATCATATAATCTGCTCAACCTCGTAGGTTAACCTACGTGGCTTCTTTCTCCATTTTAATACACTTCACAGGGCAGACGCTCGCGCATATCCCGCAGCCCTTGCAGTAGTCATAGTCAAATCCTTCCATTTTTCCGTCTTTTACAACAATGGAGGAATCCGGACAGTATATCCAGCACTGAAGGCAATTTATGCATTTGGATTTATCCACAACCGGCTTAAAAGTCCGCCATGAACCCGTCTTATATTCCCTGGCAGTACCGCCCTTATCTATAATTCCGGCTATCGGTATTTCTTTCCAGCCCTTCCCTTCGGTTCGTCCAGCCTTCGGCTGGGCTCCCTTAGGACTCCGCTCACTTCGTTCGCTTCGTTTCCTTTTCATCCCGTCTTTGTTTCCTTGAAAGCGCGTTTTATCGCTTTTATGTTCAATTGCGTTTTTTCTTCGCCGATCTTTTTAAGAAACTTTTTCTGCACTTCCTTTTCCAGCGCCTCAATCGGTACGACCGCCTTAATCTTCAAAAGAGCGCCCAGCATCGGCGTATTGGGCATCGGGATGCCGAGTGTCTCCAGCGAAATTTTTGTCGCGTCGCAGGTAGCGACTTTTCCTTTTTTGTATTTCGTTTTCCGGCGCACGCTATCAACTGTCTCCGTCGTATTCACAATCAGGATACCGCTCTCGTCCAAGCCATCGGCAACGTCAACCGTCTCCAGTAATGTCGGGTCTACCACAACAACAATATCGGGATTTGTTACGGGGGAATGGATATTTATCTCGCGGTCGCTGACTCTGGTATAGGCGCGAATAGGCGCGCCCGCCCTTTCAGGGCCGTATTCGGGAAAGGCCTGAATAAATTTACCTGTATCCAGGGCCGATTCAGCCAAAAGTTGGGCGGCTGTCTTGGCACCCTGGCCTCCCCGGCCGTGCCATCTTATTTCTAATAAATCCTTCATTCTGTCGGCTTTTAAATTTAAACAGCGGGACTGTGGGGACTTTTACCTTCCTTGGCCAGCCCTAAGTAATAACCCATTAAAACGAGCATCATAATAATAGGGATGTAAGACTGAACAGCGCTATTTACAATGGTTATTATCACCCGGGTTAGTATAAGTGGCAGCGGAATAGTAATAATTCCGATTATAAATCCGATTACTAAAGAAACAACAACGCTGATAGCAATCAAAGACAGAAATATCTTTAATACTTCCCAGAAATTATTTCGGCTTATGTTTATGCCTTTTTTAATCGCCTCTAAAATGGAGCTTTCGTCGACGACGATTGAATAAACCGGGAATAAAAGCATAACTACGGCAACAAGCGCAACGGCTACTGCCATAACCGTAACGAGAGCTCTCACGAAGGCATTATTAGCGATAAGCAAAACGCCGCTTCCGAGCAGGAACAGGACTAACGCAATTCCCAGCGCTATTAATATATAAATTGAGAGGAGGCCCAGAATTTTTAAATAGTATTTTTTTCCGTATGCGCTAAAATTAGATATACTGCAGGCGCCCGTTTTGTGAATATCCCTGATAAGCCCTAACGCCCCGCCCTGCAAAAAGATAAAAATAACGAAAAATATCACGGTGAAAAAGAATGAAATCACCGCTGCGGCCGGTTTTGCCGCATTCTCCGGCGTTGTAAGCGGTAAGCTTATCAGGCCCATAATAACGTTGAGGATAAAAAATATTAATACCACTTTAAGCAGTTTCTGGCTTAATAGGAATGCATTTTTTATAGATCCGACTATGTTCATTTTAACCTCCCTCTCTTTTCGAGCTCTAAAACTAAAGATACACTATAAATAAAGCCGTGTCAAGCTAAACTTCCTTCTTACCCTCGAAGGCCTTATAAAGGGTCGCCTGATCCGCGTATTCGAGATTTCCGCCCACCGGCATACCGTAAGCAATCCTGTATAGCTTTACAGGGCTGGACTTCAGCAATTTAACGAGGTAAAGAGCTGTGGCCTCGCCTTCCGTGTTGGAATTGGTCGCGATTATGACTTCCTTTATCTTTTCTTTTCTGATTCTTTTTACCAGCCCGTCGATTTTTAAGTCCTCGGGGCCGACGCCGTCCAAAGGCGATAACGCCCCCAATAAAACGTGATATACGCCGTTAAACTGCCCCATCTTTTCTATCGAAATCACGTCGCTCGGCCTCTCTACGACGCACAAAGTCGCCTTATCCCTGGCGTCGTTACCGCATATCTCGCAGAGCTCCTGGTCGCTCAAATTATTACAGGTCCCGCAGAACTTCACGCTGTTTTTAAGTTTTACTATCGCATCCGAAAGCTTTTTTGCTTCTTCAGCCGGTTTTGTCAAAATGAAAAATGCAAGCCGCTGGGCTGATTTCGGGCCTATGCCCGGCATTTTGCTAAATTCCGCTATCAATGTCCTCATCGAACCCGGCAGGCCTTTCATGCTCTTTCCTTATTCCTATTCTCTCTTATATCTATAACTCTTCCGTCAAATATGTCAATCGCTGATTCCACTATTGGGTCTACCCTGTTTGGCCGGTTTTTTTCGGCTTCTTCAATGTCGCTCTCTTCAATATTTGTTATTCCGGACATGGCGGCTTCTTCAATCCGCCCTTCCAGGGCCTTGATATTTAAAGATATGTCTTCTCCTATAATGCTTTTAATGGCTTCTTCCACGAATTTCTTGTTTACATTGGCCTCCAATGCCTCTTTATGCAATGAATTATTCTTCTCGAACCCTATCGCAAGGACATTGTCTTCCACCTTGAGCAGCTTCCCTGCGGAAAGAAATGTAGCAATCGACATCTTTTTGTTCTTTATGAAATTTAAAACCCTGGCCCAGGAGTTTTTTATCTTCTGCAGTAGGAGTATATCGCGCTCCGCAGCCACTTCTTCTTGCGGTATAGGGGATCCGTTAATTTTGTCATTGTCAGGCGTTATCTTGTCATTGCGAGGAGCCAAGCCACTCCTGTCATTCCCGCGAAAGCGGGAATCTATACCGTCATTGCGAGGAGTCGAAGGCGAGCTCTCCCTAACCCTCTCCCCTGTGGGGGGAGGGAATTCTTTCTGCCCCTCTCCCCTTTGGGGAGAGGGTTCGGGTGAGGGGGTAAAGGGGCTCGCGGTAACACGTGCCTCAATCACCGAAAGCCTGTCCAGAACCTCTTTAATCGAAGTGAGCCCGGTTCTATCAGTCAACTTAATCAAGGAAATTTCCAGGGGAACCCGCGAAAGAGACGTCTTCTTCATCAAATCCATCGCGGTAGATAATGTGTAAGTAACGTATAAAATTTCATCAAGCGAGAGGAGCTTACTCTGCTCCTGTAGCCTGTAATAGTCCTCTTCGGAAAGCGTTATATAGGCGATACTTTTATCCTTTGCTATTTTCGCCACCATAAGGTTTCTGAAATAATCTATGATGCTTGAAGCTATAAAAATAGGGTCCTTTCCGTTATTTACGAGGCCATCGATGGTGTTTAATACTTTTTCTTTTCTATTATTTATTATGGAGTCGGCTAAATCAAAGAGGACATCCTGCTCTAACAAGCCCAGGGCCTTTGTGACATCGTGGGCACCCACTTTTCCTTTTGTGAAAGAGAGGAGTTGGTCAAGAATTATCTCTGCGTCCCTCATGCTCCCGTCGGCCTGCCTTGCGATTAAAAAGATTGCCTCATCATTAACGTCGAGTTTTTCCTTTTTTTTAATCTCCTCTAATTTTTTAGCTATATCTCTCGTGGGTATTCTTCTAAAGTCGAATCGCTGGCACCTGGAAATTATTGTCGGTAATACCTTGTAGGGCCTGGTGGTCGCAAAGATAAATTTTACATGCAGCGGCGGCTCCTCCAGCGTCTTAAGCAGGGCATTAAAGGCCTCCTGGGTGAGCATGTGGACTTCATCGATAATGTATATGCGGAATTTTCCGCGCACAGAGGCAAATTTTACATTTTCTCTTAAATATCTTATTTCATCGATTCCCCTGTTGGAAGCGCCGTCGATTTCTATAACATCCATACCTGTCCCTTGCAAAATTTCCCGGCAGGAACTACATTTATTGCACGGCTCGGCCCGCGGGCCCTCCTCGCAGTTCAAACTCTTGGCAAGGATTCTCGCGGTTGTTGTTTTGCCGACCCCGCGCGGGCCGACAAATAGATACGCGTGCGCAACCTTATCCATAGCGATGGCGTTCTTAAGTGTAGTCGCGATATGCTCCTGCCCTACAATCTCATCAAACGTCTGCGGCCTGTATTTCCTTGCAAATGGTAGGTATGACATATTGATTTTTCCTTCCTATGAAATCACGGCTCGTATTAAAATCCTTCCTGTGCAGTAAATACCTTTATACCAAAAATTAGCTCCAAAAGCAATGAAATTGCGGTATTCGGGTAGAAATATAGATTTGTGAAAATGGAAAACGAAAAAAGGCCCTTATATGGCTATTTGGGGTATAGCCATATTAAGAAATTACGCTTTGGTCAATATTTCCTTCACGCATGTTTCAAATTCGCGCCTTATGGCATCCGTATCCAATCTCTGTATAGGCCGGCTCAAATATTTATACCAGCATTTCTGCGTGGGATTGCTTCGCATTATAATCGCTTCCCGAAGGGCTTCGGCAAACGAATAGATACCGCGCATATTTCCGAAAATAATAACAGGGATTCCCACCTCCTGTGCTGCCATGTACATGGTATCTATATCGTTACTATGCCCGCGAATTATACCCAGAAGTTGCTCTGCCTCGGGCCTGATTCCGTTTTCCCCATTAAGCTTCCTCAAGGCCTGCTCTTTCAGGGCGTTCATTTCTTTTGTTTCATCGAAGTCCCGGCGTTCACTTCCGTGTAAGTCGCTTTTTTCCACAATAAAAACATCTATGGTGGAATCGGATTTTTGTATGAGGCCCTTAAGCCCCTGCACTTCCGTATCTTCTTTTTTCCTTTTTTTGACGTAAAGAATAATCTTGCTGCCGGTTAAAACCTTTTTTTGCTTTAACTGTGTATTTTTCAGCGTATCTTCCATATCCAAAACAGCGCCTTTTTCTATCAGGTCATCCGCATACAGAATAATCGCGTTGGGTTTCTCTGATTCCTTCACGGTTATTCTTTCCAGTTCTGCTATCTTTGCATCGAGTAGTTCTTGAGTTTTTTCTAAAATCTGGGGCAGATCCTCAATCATATTAAAACCGGGGCCAAGAGTTTTATGAGTCCTTATCTGCTCCTCTTTTTCAGCGTTTTTTCCCTTTAGCGTGTTTATCAAAACGATTCCTTTCTTTAATGCGTCCGTCAACCGTTTTAAGCTGCCATTACTATTCACCCCGCTGTTAAACTTTTCTGCCGCCTTATCCAAAACAGAAAGCAACTCCTGGAAACTGGCAAAACCACTGTCAAACGCCTTAGTACGCAGCTTACGTTTGATATAGAAAATATACAACTCGTTTAAAAGTTTATTTCTTACATCCAGTCCAAATTCGGCGAAGGCCTCACTAGCAAAATGTGGGTCTTCCTTCGCAAAATGAGAAAATAAACGTGCTGTCTGGAAATCCATCGTCCTCTCATCGCCGGTATGCCCATGTTTCGCGCCATATTTGATCGCCTCTTTGAAAAATTCCCGCGCGGCCGATTTTTTAAGGTAATCAACAACGTAACTGCGGAAGATATATCGAGACATTCCGTGCCGGTTAACGCCATAAAATACCGCCTGTATGAACATTTCCGGTTGTTCTTCAGCGATTTTCTTAATAAAGATTCCTTTACTTTCTTCGAGATTTGTATATGCAATTTTACGTTCGGATGTCACAAGTTCAACCCCCTCTTCCAGAGCGGACTTTTGTGTTAAGTTATCATAGATTTCCCACATATAATAAGTAAAATTCCCGATATCATCTGCGTAATGAATAACCTCTAAAGCCAATTTATCCACAATCTCCCCGGAGATCTCGCGCTCTTCAATTTCTATCTCCTGCGGGGGTTGTTTAGTGCTTGCGATAACATCATATACGCCTTGCAGAATCGGCTTCCCATCATGCGTGGTTTCGTTTTTTATCTTTCTATATTCATCCACGTTAATTTTTTCTCTAACCTGCTTCCCCCAATCAAAACCGGCTCCGTGCCGATCTACTATTAGCTCCGGTTCATATCCCTCATGCTCTATCTGCCAGCACATAACCTCCACGAGGGGCTTTTCAAGATATTTCTTACGGCTTGAAAGATGTTCCTCTTGTAGTTCTTCAAGCGATATGTCTCTAGCGTACACGCTTCCATCCGGCATAATCATCAGTATGGTCTGTCCTTGTTTAACTGTAAAGCCGTTGCCCTCTATTCCCACAACAGCAGGTATC
>CP070780.1:740707-757159 GCA_020346285.1 Candidatus Omnitrophota bacterium
GTGCCGGCTTCATCTCTTGTTACTGATTTTTCTAATGCGCCTGATGCGTCATATATATACGTCGTCTTTGTAAGGATATTGCCTTCAAGGTCAAAGCTTGTAACTAAAGAGGCCTTTTCCTCGTTCTGGAGGCCTTGGTATTCTGTCTCGGAGAGCTTCGTGCCGGCTTCATCTCTTGTTACTGATTTTTCTAATGCGCCTGATGCGTCATATATATACGTCGTCTTTGTAAGGATATTGCCTTCAAGGTCAAAGCTTGTAGCTAAAGAGGCCTTTTCGTAATTCTCCGGTCCGATATATTCTGTTTCAGAAATCTTTATGCCATCCGCATTAAAGGTTACGGTTTTTGCAAGCGCGTCTGTGTCTAGGTATAGATAGGAAGTGCTTGTTAATTTAGTGCCCTCAAAATCAAAATTAGTGGTAACAGACCTTTTTTCCTGATGTTCTCTTCCCTTATAAGATGTCTCGGATATTTTTATTCCTTCATGGTTAAAGGTTATGGTTTTCAGGAGCGAGCCGTTTGTGTTGTATTCGTAGGAAGTCGTTGTTAAAACATTTCCTGAAAGGTCATAATTTGTGGCAAGAGAGGCTTTTTCCAGGTCTTTTTCTCCCGAATAAATTATCTGCGTAAGCAGTACCCCTTCTCCCCGGTTATACGCATTTTCGGGATCTAATATTCTATATGTATTTACCTCTTTTAATATATCCGTTTCATCATATTCATAATCGGTTCTTGTAATTATATCTCCCGACATGATGTCAAACTCAAAGATATTTCTTACCCGTTCTCCGCCTTCTATCCCGGTATAAAATGCTTCTGATTTTACTTTAGCTTCTGTCAGGTCATGCGGATTGTTTGCGCCTATATAAGTGGTTACCTTATCAAGCGTATATTTATTCCC
The DNA here is from genome assembly GCA_020346285.1 of Candidatus Omnitrophota bacterium. Taxonomy (GTDB): domain Bacteria; phylum Omnitrophota; class Gorgyraeia; order JABMRN01; family RBG-13-46-9. The sequence continues at coordinate 741,610 of CP070780.1, forward strand.
GTCTCCGCCTATGATAGGGTTATTCTCATCCGGCCCAAGGCCGTATTCATAAATACTTACGCTAATAAGAGTTACTCCGTCGGCTTCGTAATCATATGAACGCGTAATAACCTCATATCCCGCCAGGCCCGAAAATTCACTGACTTTTTTCAAAATTCTGGCACCGTTTTTAATACTGTATGTCTCTATAAGCTCCAGGCGATTATTTTCTTCATCATATATATATTCAGACCGCTCCGCCGGCTTATGCTTACCGTCGGTTTCGTCTAAATAATAATCAGCAAGAACGTAATCGATAATTTCTCTATCTTTCTTGCCTTTATAAAATGTCTTTGAAACCAGGTATTCATCGCAAATGGAGTAATTATCTCTGAAATCAATTAAACTTTCCTCCAGTTCCAGTCCTTTTATGTTATATGCCCGGCTCTGGCTTATTGCTTCGTCTTCGTAATCGTAGCAATCGAGCCTTCCCGCAATACCATTTTCATTGTATTCGCTAAGCATATAAACTAACTTTTCGTTGCCTTCTCCGCCTTCGTATATCGCCTTTTTTACCAGGCGCGCATCACTTTCTATCACATTCTTGACTTCTGTATCTAAAATTTCTTCGTCTAAATCGATACCTATCAAGGTAACGTCATAGGTATTAATCTCTTCGAGCGCATCTATCTTATTTTTATATTTATAAATGGAAATCTCATGTGCCTCGCCTTCGCGGTAATCAGAAAGGACGCAGTCGATTTTTTCTTCCCTCTGGCCTCCGAAATAAATAATTGTCTTAAGCTTAAGTTCGTCTATTAAGTTTTCGTAGTTTCCGGGGATAAAGCTGGCCAGAATTTTTCCCTCATCCTCACTCGATATTTCCTCAATAGAGCCGTGAATCCATTGGGATGTCTCTATATCCCGTATATCATAGGAAACTATTTTACGGAGAGATTTACCGTCTGTTCCGTATGTATAGACGGATATCTGCTGTGGATTACCCTCTTCGTCAAAATCGGTGAGCGTGTATTCGATACGTTTTTCTTCGGGTGCTAACGGTGTATCGCCCGCGCTACGTTTCTTCTTCAGAGGCAGCGCCTCTTCGGCCTTATCCCTCTTATCCCTGAAGCTTTTATCCGGTAGGAGTATCATTTCCTCTTCGATTTGATTTTTTGTGCGGATAATCTCTTCGTGTTTTCTTTGCGTAATACGCAAAAAAGGTGGGGCCATGCGATTTGACTGGTCTTGCTCGGATTCTCCCGGCAGAAGGCTGCCGACATCCGAACTTTTATATTGGTAAAAAAGCTTATCGCCCGTAAAACCGGTCTGGTTGAAAGAGAATATAAATATTAAAATCCATGTTATAAATTTAAACACTCTTTCATGCCTGGTTCTTTGTATCTCTATGCCAAATTCCGTATTATTCATGGCCGATACTCCTCGGAGCGCTATTTCCCTTTATTATCGCTTCTGTAATGAAAATTCCGAGAACTGCCGAGATAATAAAAAGTTTCGTAAGAATGTCTCCGTGCCGGGAATAAAAAGTTTTTCTGCCTATGCTATATACTTCCCCCGCAAGAAATGTTGACCGGCCTGCGGGAAGAGTTTTCACGGGCCTGCCGAATGGGTCGATAATCTGCGTGACGCCGGTCTGGGTCGCCCTTGCCAAATATCTGGCGTTTTCAGCGGCTCTTGCCCTTGAGAAAAAAGAGGCATACCTCTCAAGCAGCGAATAATCAAGGTCGGCATTGCTGGACAGGGAAATAAAATATTCGGCGCCGTGCTTCGCATACTTTCTGAATATATTTGCATTAAGTTCTTCCCAGCATAGCGCAATGCCCATCCTATTCAGATACAATTTGTTGCCGTTATCTTTCGGGTATACGTTTTCATTAAAAATAGCGGGATCCTGGGAATAATATATATCCCTGATATCGCCGTTTCCGGAGAGAATAAGTGCTGCGTCATAATGATAGTTCTTTTTTGATTTTTCGGATACAAGTGACCCGATTATAAAGGTAGTTTTGTTCTCCCTGGCAACATTTAAAATAGGGTGCATTTTTTGAGGGAAGCGGTTGGCAAGGTCTATAGGGAGTGTATATTCAGGCCAGGCCACTATATCCGGTTTTTCCTCGTTTATGGCTGTTTGGCTTAGATTGACATATCTTTCGATTCTACTATCTAAGTCTTCCTCATATCCGAATATGGAACCTCTGGGTACATCACCCTGAATAAGGGCGATTTTCGTAGGGTTATTTGAAGCGTGTAAATTATCCGGGTTTTGTGCTCCCGAAAATATGAATGAGCCGACAAACATAACAAGTAATGCGGCGGCTACTACCAGAGACAATACGTCTTTTTTCACTAAAAATCTCGCAGCGGCGGAATTAAACAATATAACTAATGTGGTTAATCCGATGCTGCCGATATACCAGATTAAAGGCGCTGATATGGGAATCAATACCCCTACTTCAAAAACACTGGTAATCAATGAATTAACATTCAATAAATAAATGAGAGATGTCCAGACAATACAGGGAGCGCATATTGAAAAAATCGGATTTCCGGAGCGCCTTACTAATGCCCTGGTTATACTTAAAAATAATACGAGAAAAACAGCCACAACCAAGATACCGAAGAAATATGTTGCTATATTATAAGTTATTATGGGGAGTAAAGCTATACAGGGCAGAAAAACGGAAAATAGGACAATGTGGCTATTTTTAATTTTTTGATTTGAATAGATGAGCGCGAGGACCGGTACAATAAAAATGAATACCATATAATTGCATATAAAATAAGGGCTCGCGAAAAGCAGGCCTGCTAAAATAGCTTTTTTAATATTCATTTTTAACACCTTTTTAACAACTTTGTAACGAAAATGTAAAACAATCGTAACAACTTTTTTTAAACTTTTTTTAAATCTTTAAAATCTTTCGAAAAAAATATATATAAAAGAACGTTTTTCTTAGTTTAATGCTAGCTTTTTCATCTATTAATAGTATACACTATTGCTTATATATAGTCAAGCCTACTATGCTAACTATTTTATAATCTAACATCCTTATATATATTTATATATATATATATATATAGGGGCCTGCTTTACGTCAACCTCTGGCCCATCCCTTTTATGAGGTATCTGTGGACTTACTCTTTATCGAGGTCTACAGCGTATTCCTGGCGGCTATGCTCTTCTATTTCCCATCTATCGTAATGCTTTTCGTTCAATTCCTCGAGAAACAGGGACCTTCTGGAGATGACAGTGCCCATCTGGTAGTCATACCTGGTAGTAGGATGGACCAAGTATAATTGGCTTTTTGTCCTTGTTGCGGCAACGTAGAATAGCCTCCTCTCCTCTTCTAATTCCAATGGTTCTTCCTTAGACCTGTGGTGCGGAAACTGGCCTTCGCATAAACCTATTATAAAAACGATTTTCCATTCCAGGCCCTTGGCCTGATGAATGGTCGAAAGCACAAGGTGCTCGTCGTGTGACGGCACCCCGTTTATAGTTTCGCCCTTAAATGACTCCCGCAGCGTTATATCGCGTAGTAACCGTCTTGTGCTCTTATAGTTATGCGCGAAATTCACGAGCTCGCGCAAATCATCTATCCTGTCTTTTGCGTTATCAAAATGAGCCATCGCATAATCTGCGTAACCATTATCAATAATTTTCTTTATTACTTCATCGGGCTTTTTTTCCAATTCGCTGTTTACTATGGAACGCATTATTTTTTTAAAGTTCTTCAATCCTCTTTGCGCCCTTTCCGGCAGAAAGTTTCCGAATTGTTTACCGACTATCCTATTGAGGTCTCCGCTATTCGAAAATTCATCAAACAGGCGGCCGGCATATACCGTGCCTATACCGGGTTGAATAGACAGGGCTCTCAACCATGATATTTCGTCATAAGGATTTATCGATATCTTTATATGCGCCAATACATCTTTAATATGGGCTTGTTCGAAAAACCGGATCCCGCCGCGCACTATAAAGGGGATATTCCTTTTTGTGAGTTCCATTTCTAATTCAACGGATTGATAATGCGCCCTAAAAAGGACCGCTATTTCATTCAAATGGACCCCCTCATCACGTAATTCCAATATACGCTGAGCCACAAAATTTGACTGGCCATACAAATCAGCTGTCTCTATGAGGGCGGGCATGGTATCGCTCTTGTTCAGCGCCCTTAAATGTTTACTAAATTGATTTCTGTTGTGCGATATGGAATCATTGGCAAGATCCAGAATTTCCGGGGATGAGCGGTAGTTAGTTTCTAATTTAAATATTCTTCCGTCGGGGTATTCCCGGGGAAAGCTTAGTATGTTGGACACATCCGCCCCCCTGAAAGAGTATATAGACTGCGCATCGTCTCCTACAACCAATACATTCCGGTGAAAAGCGGAGAGCTCCTTTATAATTTCCGACTGAAGCCTGTTTGTATCCTGGTATTCATCAACTAAGATATAGCGAAATTGCTTTGAAAATTTATCTTTGGCTTTTTCGATATTTCTTAAAAGCCATAGCCATTTTATCAGAAGGTCGTCATAATCCATGTTGCTCGATGAGGCCTTTTTCCGGTTATATTCTTCCTTGATTTTCTTTATAATATCGTGAAAATGCAAGAAATACGGATGGTATTTTTCCAGCGTTTCCCGTAATGTTTTGTTGGAATTTATCGAAAAACTTATTACGGAACGTAAAACTTTCGGGTGCGGAAAGCGCTCTTCCTTGGTTTTGATTTTTAAATTCTTTATACAAACTTTGAGAAGGTCTATGGAATCCCCCTCATCGAGAATGCCAAAATCGCGCTTGTAACCTATCTCTTTCGCAAAAAGGCGCAAGGACCTGTTGCCGATATGATGAAAAGTGCCGCTCCACAGCCGGGCAGGTTTTGCTTTCAGCAGCATCTCTATCCTGTCCTGCATATTCCTGGCTGCTTTGTTCGTAAACGTAACGAGCAATATATTCTGCGGCGGGATACCTTTTTCTAACAGGTAAGCAACCCGATAGATAAGAGTCCTGGTCTTCCCGCTGCCGGCGGCGGCAAGCACAAGGCACGGGCCCTCGGCGCGGGTAACAACCTCATGCTGTTCGGGATTCAGGGCATTTTCATAATCGATTGCGTTAAAATTCAGGGGCGTGTCTTTTTTAATAGTGTATTTCATAGTTCAACTTCGTTCACCATGAATCCCGAGCGTAGTCGAGGGGTTCACGTCAGAAATCTTCTTTTTCTTCCGGCAGGTTTATATAACTATCGAAATCCGTATATCCTTTAATCTCCGCCCTGCAAGCGGCAATTCGCTCTGACAAATAAGGGTGGCTTTTATAAAAAGCATACCTCATCTCGCGGCCTTTTTTTCTTAAGCCCTGCAATGTCAGGAGGCTTTCTAAAATACCATTTGTATCAAACCCCGCTTTTTCAAGATATTTTACGGATAACCTGTCCGCTTCAAATTCGTCTTCCCTTGAATACGACATCATAAGCTGAAGAAGGGCTTCATTGGTTTTTGCAATCGTTTTGCCATCGCGTGTCGCAGCCATGGCTAAAATCATAAGGACATTTACGCCGAGAGAGCTGCGTAATCTTTCAACGGAGTGCCGGCGAGAGATATGGCCGAGTTCGTGCGCCGTAACAGCGGCTATCTTATCATCGGTCTCCATTTTTTCCATCAATGCGTCAAATATATAGACGTACCCTCCCGGAAGCGCAAAGGCGTTGTAATATTTCTCTTTATTGTTTTTCGCCTTAAGAACCTTGAAGCGATATATCAAATCCTGCCTATCGCATACAGCGGCAAGTTTTTTTCCGATTTCTTCAAAACGTTTTTGGATTAAGGGGTCGTCAACTTCATCGAATTTTTCCTCCACCCGTTTCGCGATGGAGTCCCCCATCCTTTTCTCTTTGTCGGTGGAAATGGGAATAATATCCTCCCCGCTTATGGCCCGGCTAAAATCCGTTCCGATAACGGTCGCGAATAAGAGGTAAATGATAAAAATAATGAACCTGCGAATCATATTAATATTATCCACTGAATGCGGGTTATTTCTTAATTTTTTTAAGAAAAGCCTCTAAACTAAAGGTATTCAGGACATGCTTTTTTTCAAGCCATCCTCGCCGGGCAACGCTTACGCCAAAGGGCATATTATCAAGTTGCTCCCTCGTATGGGTATCGGTCGCTATCCCAAGCATAACGCCCCGCTCTTTCGCGCGGCGCGAGGCATTATCATCTAAATCCAGCCTTTCGGGATAAGCGTTTATTTCAAGGGCGGTATTCGTCTCTTTAGCCACCTTTAACACCTTCTCCAAGTTTATTTCATATGCATCCCTTACGCCCATGAGCCTGCCCGTAGGATGCGCTATCATATTGACGTATTTTGATTCCATGGCTTTCACGATACGCCTGGTAAGCGTCTCTCTCGACTGCTTAAAACCGGAGTGAATGGCCCCTATAACAAAATCAAGCTCTTTTAAGACACTGTCTTTGTAATCTAACTCCCCGTCAGATAATATGTCTACCTCCGAACCTATTAAAAGGCGTATCTTCTTAAATTTTTTGTCAAGCTTTCTAACTTTCTTGATATTACTAAAGAGGTCCTTTTCTTTCAGGCCACCTGCAATACGGAGTGTTTGAGAATGGTCTGTTATAACAACATATTCATAGCCCATGCGCTGGCATATAGTGGCTATCTCCTCAAGGCTAAGGGCCCCATCGCTACTGTCTGAATGCACGTGAATGTCTCCTTTTATATCCTCCGGCTCGACAAGGCGGGGTAGCTTATCTTTCATGGCTAATTCTATCTCTCCCCTGTCTTCCCTCATTTCCGGCGGAACATACGCAAGGTTAAGTGCTTTATATATATCTTTTTCATCAGCCCCCGCAATCTTCTTTTTTGTCTTTACCTCGAAGACGCCGTATTCGTTTATTTTCAGGCTCTTTTCTACTGCCATTTTTCTCAGGGCAATGTTATGGCTTTTAGAGCCGGTGAAATAACAAAGGGCCGAACCGAAACTCGACGGCTCCACAACCCTGACATCGACCTGAATATTGTTTTTTGTAATTATGCTCGATTTTGTCGGGCCGTGAACCAGGACTTCTTTAACCCGCGGCATACGGGTAAATACTTCCATCACCTTGCGCGGTTTATTCGACGTTACGAGTATATCTATGTCTCTCACTGTTTCTTTCATCCTCCTTAAGGAGCCGGCCGGCGAAACTTTTTTAACTTCAGAAAGCTTTTTAAGCCGGGCGGTGATTTCATCGGATATTTTTATCGCCTCGCCTAAGGGGGTCCTTTCTTCCGATTTTTTCAGAAAACCTATACCCCTTAATATATTTGTAACCGTTTTCTCCTTGATGCCGAATATATCTTTGATTTTTCCTTGAGAGGCTTTTTTCTCTAAATCTTTTATGCTCTTTATCTTTAATTTTTCCGAGAGAAGTTTGGCTGTTTTCGGCCCCACGCCGGGGATAGTCATAAACTCTAAAACGGGTTTAGATACGCTGCGCTTCAAATCTTGGTATATTTTAATTTTGCCTTTCGAAATGTATTCCTCTATCTTGCCGGCCAGGTCTTCGCCTATCCCCGGGATGTCGGTTAATTTCTTCTTGCGGGCAACCGTTTCTATGTCTTTCGATAAGCTTTCTATATTCTGGGCGGCTTTTCTATATGCCCTTATCCGAAAGGGGTTTTCGTCTTTTATCTCTAATATATCCGCTATGTTATTAAAAATTTCCGCAATTTCTTTATTTTTCACTCCTGGATTCCTTTCCCTTTGGCCGCTCGGTATCTACTTAAAAAATATAAGCCGGATAGAGGCAAGCAATAACAAACCGCCGAACATCTTCCTTAAAATGACGTTCGAAACATTGTTCGCCAGGTTAGCCCCTATATACCCGCCCAACATAAGCCCTGCAGCTATAAAAATAGCCATAAGCAGTTTGACGTTGTTGCTCTGGTAATACCTGAAAGCGGCGAAAATCGTAATGCACGGGACCATAGCGGCCAGCGCCGTGCCCTGCGCCTGGTGCTGTGTCAAGCCGAATAACAATACAAGCGCCGGGACCATTACAATACCGCCGCCGATGCCAAAAAGGCCGCTCGAGACCCCTGCAAAAATACCTAATAATATATAAAATACAGGATTCATAATACCTCCCTTATTTCAATTATACCCCTTAAGTAATATTATTCAACAGTTTTCAATAAGAAGAAAAAGCAAACTTCAAAGGGGTACCCATTGGAAAATTTTAGAAGTCGAACCTCCGTAGCGCACCCTTAAGGGTGCGCTACTTGTATGAAATTCGAGGAGAAGATTTTGGCATAACCTGCCTGCCGGCAGGCAGGTATTTTATGCTGAGCCGACAGCAGACGCTGCCACAGGCTTATGAGGTGTATTTCTTGAATGCTAACGTAGCGTTATGGCCGCCGAATCCTAAAGAATTAGATAAAGCTACATTGATTTTCATATGGCGGGGTTTGTTGGGTACGTAATCGAGGTCGCATTCGGGATCCGGATTTTCAAGGTTTATTGTCGGGGGAGCTATATTATTTTTGATAGCAAGCGCGCAAACAATGGTTTCCACGCCGCCTGCGGCTCCCAGTAAATGCCCTGTAACTGATTTCGTCGAACTTATGGCAATCTTCTTTGCGTGTTTACCAAAAACTCTTTTTATCGCTAATGTCTCTACTCTATCATTATATATTGTGGAAGTTCCGTGAGCATTTATGTAATCCACATCTTCCGGTTTCAGGGCGGCGTCATCAACGCATATCTTCATACATCTTGCCGCGCCGTCGCCTTCAGGGTCGGGCGCAGTTATATGGTAAGCGTCTCCGCTCATGCCATATCCGATTACCTCGCAATATATCGGGGCACCCCTTTTCAGCGCATGTCCCAGTTCCTCCAAAATAACAATACCGGCCCCTTCCCCCATGATAAAACCATCTCTATCTTTGTCAAAAGGCCGGCAAGCCCGCGCCGGCTCGTCATTTCTCTTGGACAGGGCCCTTAATGAACAGAAACCGCCAAAGCCCATTATCGTAATGGCTGACTCTGAGCCGCCGGCAATCATTACGTTGCTTTCGTCTCTCTGGATTATACGAAACGCGTCACCAATAGCGTGATTCCCGCTAGCGCAAGCGGTTACTACAGCCGTATTCGGACCTTTTACCTTGAAGTAAATAGAGACCTGTCCCGATGCCATGTTAGCTATAAGCATGGGAATAAGAAAAGGCGAGATTTTACTCGGCCCCTTTTCGGGCCCTCGTTCAATATATTTGCCATATTCGCTTTCAACCGTGTGAAGCCCGCCTATACCGGAACCGATGATAATGCCTATTCTATCTCTGTCTTCCTTATCAAGATTCAACCTGCTATCCATAACGGCCTTTTTCGATGCGGCAATAGCAAATTGAACAAATCTATCTGTCTTTCTGGTTTCTTTTGGGGATAAATATTCGGATGGGTCAAAATCGAGAACCTCTGCGGCAATGTGCGAAGAAAATTTTGAGGGGTCAAAGCATTGGATTTTTCTTACACCGCTCCGCCCCTCAAGTAATGAATTCCAGCATTCCTCTATCGTGTTGCCTACCGGTGTTATAAGTCCTAAACCGGTTACAACAACCCTTTTTTTATTCATTTATCTATTTTGAGGCAAATTTTTCTTCTATGTATTTTATTGCCTCGCCAACCGTGGTTAGTTTTTCGGCATCTTCATCCGGGATTTCGATTCCATATTCTTCCTCTAATGCCATAACTAGCTCTACGGTATCAAGTGAGTCTGCTCCTAAGTCATCAACAAATTTTGCCTGGTCTGTTACTTCCTCGGATTTTACGCCGAGCTGCTCAGCAATAACCGATTTTATCTTATCTCCGATACTTGACATTTACCTCCTCCATTCTTGAGATCCCTCGGCCACTTCATGCCCTCGGGATAAATTCAGCCATATAATTTACGTCAACCACAATGGTTGACGTAAATCATGGCTTCATTTAAGTGACCATCCCGCCATCTACCTGGACAACCTGTCCAGTTATATATGCGGAAGCATCGCTTACTAAAAACAAAACCGTATTTGCGATATCATCCACGCTACCCCATTTGCCTAATGGTACTCTCTTCATGATTGCGTCTTTCACGTCTTGGGATAATTTTGCGGTCATGTGTGTCTCTATAAAACCCGGCGCGACAGCGTTCACATTTATATTTCTTGATGCAAGCTCTCTGGCAACGCTTTTGGTAAAGGCTATGATACCTCCTTTACTGGCAGCGTAATTTGCCTGGCCGGCATTTCCTACTATACCTATTATCGAAGCTATATTTACAATCTTACCCGCGCGCTCTTTCATCATGGCCTTGGCTACTACTTTTGTGCAGTTAAATGTGCCCTTTAAATTCACATTTAAAACCGCATCCCAGTCTGCATCATTCATGCGAATAAGTAATCCGTCGCGAGTAATGCCAGCGTTGTTGATAAGTATATCGATTTTGTTAAATTTGTCAAGGGCTTTCTGGACAAATTTTTGGACATCCGCAAAATTAGTGACATCTACTTTCTCCGCAAGGACATGGCGGCCCTTAGCTTCTATCTCTTTTTTCGCCTTATCAAGCTCTTCCGGGTTGACATCGCAGATGGCGATAAGAGAACCCTCTTCAGCAAGCCTAAGGGCTATCGCTTTACCTATTCCCCTTGCTCCGCCTGTTATGATTGAAACTTTATTCTTTAGTATCATAATAATGACAATATTGTAACAATAAGCGCATCTTTGTCAAGGAATAAATAGGGACAGCTTTAAGCCGGTACCTTTCGGCGCTGAAAATTTTTCCCGTGCTTTTGAAGGACAGGAATGCGCTGTTGCCTCCGCTTGCCGTTCGCAATTTGAAAGGCAGGCTCTAAGCCGGTACCTTTCGGCGCTGAAAATTTTTCCCGTGGTTTTGGACTTACGGCTCGCAGGAGAGGCATACTTATATATAAATGCTTCGGGCGGAATTCCCTTCTTTTGCCTTCGGCAAAAAGGTCAGTTCCGCCCATTGCTCGCCGTAAGCCCTAAAACCACCGAATGCGAAAAATTTTCTAATGCGCCTTCAGGCACCGGCTCAAAGCCTGTCTTTCAAAACTATCCTCCCGACCTCATGGGGACCCCTTTGAAGTTTTGCTTTTTCTTCTTATGCAAAAAGACAGGGTTTAAGCTGATTGCCGGAGCTTTCTTGAGTAAATAAGCCTGTGGCGGTGTCTGCTGGAGGCGAATAGATTCGACGTAGAATTTCACAAGTTGCGAATGGCTATAGAGGCATGACATTTAATGACATACCACATTTGTCCGTTCGCAACTTGTATGAAATTCAAGGAGAAGATTTTGGCATAATATTTTATGCTGAGCCGAGAGCAGACGCTGCCACAGGCTTATTATGAAACATCGGAGACAGCGGCTTAAAGCCTGTCCTTTCGTGCTAAACTTTGAAATTACAATTCGCTTGCATATATATGATTATTGTGTTATTATTGTAAGTCATGAGATATATAATAATAGCTATATTATTGGTAATGAGTAGTGGTTGCGCAAGGCCCGGTGAGAAAGATGTGCTGGCGCGCGTAGACGGAAAAGATACCATAACTCTGGCCGGTTTCAACGAGAGAATATCAGAATTGCCCGAGCAATATCAGGATGTTATAAATAAAAATAAGAAGGAATTTCTGGATGAAGTTATCATAGAAACGCTCCTGTACAACGAAGCCGTGAAGAAAAAGTTGGATGCAGACGGTGATGTCAAAAAACTAATAAAAGAAGCCGAAAAAAAGATTTTAATCGCCCGGTTGTTAAACAAGGAGATTGAGGAGAAAATTATTGTCAATGAAAATGATATATCAGCTTACTATAACGCGAATAAAGAAAAATTCGCCACTCCCGAAACACTGCGGGCTTCTCATATCCTTGTGAAAACAGAGGAAGAAGCCGAGGATGTCCTGGTAGAGCTCTCTAACAACAGAAATTTTGAAGACCTGGCGCGCAGCCGCTCGATAGACACGACCTCAAAAATCGGCGGCGATATCGGTTATTTCACGCAACATCAATTGGTGCCGGAAATCGAAGAGGTTTGTTTTGATATGCAAGCCGGGGAAATATCCGGCATAGTTAAAACGCAATTCGGATACCATGTCGTAAAACTTACGGAGAGAAAACCCCCTCGCGTAAAAGAACTCGCTGAAGTGCGCGATGCCATAGAGGACGCCTTAAAAAGGATTAGGAAAAAGGCGCTTTTTAGTAAATTTATAACATCCCTTAAAGAAAAGGCGCAAATCACCATCAATAACAATCTCCTGGAAACCATATCCGCGGAACCCGAACAAAAACCGGAAGCTTAAATCATGCCCAGAAGCGGAAGAATTTCCCTAATAGTAATATTTATATATTTCACGCTTATTTTTTTCTCATACGCTGAAGTCGTGAGCAAAATATTGGTTATAGTTAACGACGAAGTTATCACGCAGGGAGAAGTCAATAGAATCCTTATCCCAATCTATAAACAATATAAAGAATTATATACGGGTCAGGAATTCGCCAGGAAGCTTGATGAGGCGCGGCGAAATGTGCTCCAGAAACTCATCCAGGATAAACTGCTATTAACCGAGGGCAAAAGGCGGAAGATAGAAGCCGGAGACGAGGAGGTTGAAATAAAGATAGAAAGCTTGAGGAAGCGTTTCCCGGATGAAGAAGAATTTAAAAAAACCCTTGAACGGGAAAATATACTTTTAAGCGAACTCGAAAAAAAAATTAAAGAGCGGATAATAATAGATAAGCTTATCGATATGGAAATTCGAAGGCGGGTCTCGATCTCGCCAAGCGAAATCGTAGAATACTATGAAAGCCACAGGGACGAGTTCGAAGAACCCGAAAAAATAAAGTTGAAGTCAATCCTCGTCAAGATAAGCGAAGACCGCCCGGAGAAGGAATCTCTGGAATTGGCAAAAAGAATTTTAGCCAGGCTGGAAGAAGGCGCGAACTTCGGCCTTTTAGCGGAAGAATACTCTGACGGTCCATACGCGGAATCAGCCGGCGACATGGGTTGGGTTAAGCCGGGCGAGTTAATGCCGAAAATCAATGACACCATCTTTACTTTAGAGGAAAACCAGTTCTCAGGCATTTTGAAGACAAATCTGGGATTTCACATATTTAAGGTAGAAGAAAAAAACGCTTCGAGGGCAAGGAAATTTGATGAGGCAAGGGATGATATCGAACGAATTTTATTCAGCAATAAACTCGAAGAGCATCTTGGACGGTGGCTCGAGAATTTAAAAAAAGATGCGTATATCGCATTCCGGTAAGAAGTTAGTTGTTATAACAGGCGGTGACCCTTCAGGAATAGGCCCGGAGATAATCCTAAAGGCCCTTACCGGATGTTCGCTTGTCAAAAAAATTACCCCGTTAATTATAGGCGATTATAAGACCTTCCGGAAGAATGCAGAAATCCTGAAAATAGATATTCCATCTTCAGTCAGGTTTATGGACCTCAAAAATGTCCCTCCCGGCAGTTTTCGGTTCGGCAGGATTGACAAGGCATATGGCAGGGCGTCAATGGAATATCTTTCGCGTGGTGTGTCAATTGTAAAAAGCACCAGATTCGCCTCGCTTGTAACGGCGCCTATTAATAAAGAGTCGATAAACAAGGCGGGATTTAAATTTCCCGGCCATACCGAATTCCTTTCTCATATTACAAAATCGAAAAAGGTAACCATGATGCTTGTCGGCGGCGGTTTGAGGGTTAGCCTCGTAACCAGGCACATTCCGCTGGGAGAAGTCGCCGGATGCATAACAAAAAATAAAATCATCCAAACGGCTGAAAGTACCCATTACGCGTTAAAGCGATTTTTCAGGATACCGCGTCCGAAAATCGGCATAGCAGGCCTTAACCCGCACGCCGGAGAAGGCGGTATTTTGGGAAAAGAAGAGAAAAAGATAATATTGCCTGCCGTGAACTGTTTGAGAAGAAAGTCAAGAGGCACACAGGGGCCCTTTGCTCCGGATACGCTTTTTTATAAAGCGTACAAGCAAGAGCTGGACGGCGTTGTATGCATGTATCACGACCAGGGATTAATACCGCTTAAAATGGTCGCCTTTGATAAAGGCGTCAACCTGACAATTGGCCTTCCCTTTATACGCACCTCGCCCGACCATGGCACGGGATTTGATATTGCCGGGAAGGGAGAAGCGAGCCCCTCTTCCATGGTTGAGGCGATAAAACTTGCGGCAAAACTATCGTGCTGACAAAATCTGAACTAAAGGCATTGTGGAAAAGCGAGGATTTCAGGCCGCTTAAGCGCCTCGGGCAGAATTTTCTCATAGATAAGAATGTAAAAGATAAGATTTTAAGAAATTTAGAATTAGACCCGGAGGACACGCTTATAGAAATAGGGACAGGTTTCGGCGAACTCACCTTCGACCTTGCGAAATCTACAGGGGCGGTTTTTGCTATAGAAAAAGATAGGAAAATCGTTGTTCTTCTCAAAAATATATTTGAATTGCCGCCGAATGTCACGCTAATCGAAGAAGATTTTCTGGATGTAGATATAAAAAAGATAGCCACGCATAAAAAAATTATTATCTACGGCAACATCCCTTATTATATTACAAGCCCCATAATAGAAAAACTTTTCGATAATATATCACTGATAAAGGACATCTATCTTGTCGTCCAGAGAGAAATTGCCGATAGAATGCTGGCTATGCCCGGCACAAGGGACATGGGGCGATTAAGTTTATATGTGCAGTATTACACCGAGCCGAAGCGGTTGTTCAAAATAAAAAGAGAGTCTTTTTATCCCGTCCCGCAGGTCGAATCGGTATTCTTGAAGCTCGCGGTTCTTAAAAAGAAAAAGGCCTATGTTAAAGATGAAAATCTTTTTTTTAAAATTATTAAAAATGCTTATAGCCAGAGAAGAAAGGCTATCCGCAACTCTCTTTCAGCGGAGGGATTGGATAAAGAGGCCTTGTCCCGTATATTAAACCGCGCAAGACTAAATCCTTCGGCGAGAGCCGAAGACCTCTCCCTGCTGGACTTCGCCCGCCTGGCGAACGAAATCGCAAACGGTACATAACGCATAGTGTTAGCAAGGGTGTTAAAAGTTGTAATTTTATAGTTTTCAAGATATACTTATACATAGAAAAAAAGAGCTTAACATGCTATCAAAAAAGAAAAGCTTTACGTTAGTAGAACTTCTAATCGTAATCATCATAGTCGGTATATTGGCAGCCGTGGCTTTGCCTATATTCACATCGAACGTTGAAAAAGCAAAGTGGGTTGATGCCGTGCACACCTTGGATGCGATGAGGGGTGCATGCAGGGCATATCATGTTGAATTTGGGGAATATCCTACCCAGTACTATTTTTTAAATGGCTCTAACAAAAGCTCTAATATCCCAACAACGCTTCAAATTGATGTGCAAGAGCCAGATGCTGAAGGCAGATATATTTATTATTACCCTACATTTGTTGACCCAATCTACGGCCGAAGACTTGCCGTTGCTCTTAAGGATGAAAATGGCAATGGTGTCTGGACCTCTGGAGA
>CP070780.1:757259-781943 GCA_020346285.1 Candidatus Omnitrophota bacterium
ATACCGGCGCCGAGAAGCGCTATAAAACAATGGTGAAAACCTAATTTTTTCTGCACTACAAAAAGGGCAAAAACAATAATGAGCGAGAGAATCACCTTTCGCAAAGTTTTCTCGTCCCGTATGGCCTCTCTCTCATCTATCTCTAATATGGGCCGAAAATCTATCGGACGTCTTTTAATATCCTTCCTAAATACTATCGCTAATACACCGAGGCTCAATACCGCTGCGCCTAAAGCAATAGGAAAAAGATGAACTATGAAATCATTGAAAGAAAGGTTAGCGCTGGAAGCTATCATCATATTTGGCGGGTCTCCGACCATTGTGCCGACGCCGCCTATATTCGAGAGAACTATCTCCGTTACTATTATCGGGAGCGGGCTTATTCCTAAAATATCGCATATAAGAACGGTTATCGGAATAACCAGAATTATGGTCGTGACATTGTCCAGGGCCATTGAAAGAAAAGCGGTAACGAATCCCATCATAATCATAAGGCGCATCGGCGAGCCCTTCGAGGCCTTAGCCGCTTTTATCGCTACAAATGAGAAAAAGCCCGTTTTTTTGCATACGCTGACAATAACCATCATTCCTACAAGAAGCCCTATCATGTTAAAATCTATCGCATGGAATGCATCCTCCTGCGAATAAAAATCCAGGGTCATGCCCAATATAACCATAGCCAATGCACCGACGAAACTCGCTATGGCCCTGTTGACCTTACCGGAGATAATAAAATAGAATGTTACAAGAAATAGAACTAAGGGGAGAATATAAGTTGCCATTAGTGCGCACCATCAAAAAGCGCTTTACAGACATCCATCCTTGTAATAATACCCACGAGTTTATTGTTACTATCCACAACGGGCAGCCTCTTCACGTTATATCTATTCATCAAAACAGGCGCCTTCATCAAAGAGGCGTTTTCGCTTATGCTGATAACATTTCTAATCATTAAGTCCTCTGCTATAAAAAGCGAAAGCGTAGGCGTGGATTCAAGTTTTTCTTCCAGAACCCCAAAGTCGTCAATAAAGAGAAAATCGCCTATCATGTCGAAGTAGTCGGGAATCAGAACATTTAAAAGCTCTGTCTTGGTAACCATGCCGAGAAGTTTATTCTCGGCGTCTACAACGGGCATTCCCCCTATCTGTTTTTTGCAGAAAACGCTATAAATCTGGCGTATGCCGGTTGACGGCTTAATCGTTATAATGTCTCTGGTCATTACATCTTTGATATGCATATCAATCCTACCCGGTGTGTATAAATTTCTCTACTTCGTGAATGTTCCGCTCGGTAGCGCCTTTTGACTTATCTATCAATTCCTTTGCGTTCCGGCCTAAAATACTTCTTCTATTGCCGTCCTTAAGCAACATCTCAAGGGTTCCTAAAAGCTCTTTTCTGTTTTTAACTTCTATGGCAGCTTTATTTTCCAGAAAAGACCTTGCCATATCTCTAAAGTTGAACATATAAGGCCCGAATACAATGGGTTTACCGAATACGGCGGGCTCTACTATGTTGTGGCCTCCTCTTTTGACAAGGCTTCCTCCCATAAAGACAATCGTTGCCAGCCTATAAAGCCGGCTAAGCTCTCCAAGCGTATCTAAAACAAGGATATTTTTGAGGCCCATCCGCTCAATCATTTTTTTTATCGTTTTAGCCCGGTCTATATGGCGGGGCGCTATAAGAAGCCGCAAATTCCGGAACTTCTTTGCGAGAACCGAGTATACGTCTAACACGATTTCCTCTTCGCCGGCGTGTGTGCTTCCTGCTATAAGGAGCTCTTCGGACTCGCCGATTCCCAGGTCTGACCGCTTAAGCACCGCGCGGGTATCGGTTTCGATGTCGAATTTCATATTTCCCGTTACTCTGACGTTTTCCACGGGTGCGCCGAGGGCTTTGATAAATTCTCCGTCTCTTTCCGACCGCATCGAGAAAAGGGAAATCCTTTTAAGTATGTCCTTAAAAAAGAACTTTATCTTTTTATACCCTTTAAAAGATCTATCTGAAATGCGGCCGTTAATAAATACAATCGGGATTTTCCTTCTTGATAACTCCAGGATAAGATTCGGCCATATTTCTGTCTCCATCACGACCAAGAGAGAGGGATTGATAAAATTTGCTACGCGCCTTGCCACTAAACTGAAGTCCAGGGGAAAATAGAACTTTAAAATATTTTCGTTTAGTACCTTCCTTGCTATATCGTTTCCCGTTTTTGTAGTCGTGGAAAGAACGATTTTCCGTTCAGGAAGTCTTGCGTGTAGTTTTTTCACAAAATCTTTCACGGCTAATACCTCGCCGACACTTACAGCGTGCACCCATATCGGCCGTAATGCGCCTATTTTTTCAAAAGGAGGCGGCAGTTTTCCGAGCCTTTCCCGGAAATCCCTGTGCGCCTTTCCCTTTATAACAAGGTAGGGAAGATATATTAACGAAAATAGAAAGAAAAAAATATCATAAATTGTCATTTATTATCCCGTTTTATGCAAATCTTGCAGGCAGCCGCCATGTATTCACGCTCTCGGATGCGCTTTATCATATACCGATTTCAACCGCTCCGTTGTCACATGCGTGTAAATCTGGGTGGTCGAAAGATTTTTATGGCCCAGCAACTCCTGCACGCTCCTAAGGTCAGCGCCCCTGTTTAAAAGATGCGTGGCAAAAGAATGGCGCAGTGTATGCGGTGAAACATGTTCCTTAATACTCAAATTTTTTATATACCTGTCAATGATGCGCCTTACGCTTCTGTCTGTGAGGCGCTTTCCCGATTTATTTAAAAAAAGGGCTTTTTTATCGCCCCATTTTTTGCTGTTTCTATATGCTAAATATTCGCGAATGGCGTCTATCGCCTTATCGCCTACGGGGGCAAGGCGCTCGATTTTCCCTTTTCCCAATACCTTTGCCACGCCGCCTATGAAATCCATATCGCTTATATCGATACCTACAAGTTCACTCACTCTTATGCCTGTCGAGTAAAGCGTCTCGAGTAGCGCTCTATCCCGCGCTCCCCGGAAGGTCTTTGTATCCGGCGCCATTATAAGTTTCAATACACTCTTTTCGTCTAAAAAAATGGGCAATTTCCTGTCCAATTTAGGAGTTGATATAACCGCAACGGGACTGGCCTTAACATATCCGTCTCTTACCAGGAACCTGAAAAACATCCTTAAACTCGATAGTTTTCTCGCTACCGAGCGCTTGGATATGGATTTTTCGCGGAGATAAGCCAGGTACTTTCTCACGGCCAGATAATCGACCTTAACCGGGTCCTCCACGGACAGGCTTTTAGAAAACCCATCCAGGTCGGCAAGGTAATTTCTGACTGTATGAGGCGAATAATTTTTTTCTTTCTCCAAATAATTTTTGAATTTGTCTATGTAGCGCTTCATGCCTTTTTCTCGGGTAAGCTCCGTACCGTATATTTGCACTTCGGATAGCTCGTGCAACCGTAGAATATGCCTCTTTTTGAGCGTCTCTCTATAAGTTCGCCGTTACAATCCGGCCCCGGGCATTTTATGCCGGTCGTAATAGATTTGGAAAACCTGCATTTCGGAAAATCGGAACAACTCAAGAATTTCCCGCGCTTGCCCCATTTAATAATCATGGGCTTACCGCAAAGTTCGCAAACCTGGTCGGTCTTTAAACCCTCTTTCTTTATGCTCTTCATGTATTTTTTTGCTTCATCCACATTATGCATAAAAGGGCTGTAAAAATTTT
Source organism: Candidatus Omnitrophota bacterium (assembly GCA_020346285.1). Taxonomy (GTDB): domain Bacteria; phylum Omnitrophota; class Gorgyraeia; order JABMRN01; family RBG-13-46-9. The sequence continues at coordinate 760,968 of CP070780.1, forward strand.
TTAAAACCACGAGCCAGCCGATTTTCCCTTCTTCAATACTGTCAAGTTCGTCTTCCAATTTTGCCGTAAATCCGACATCCATTATCTTCGGAAAATGTTTTGTTAAAAGATTATTGATAATCTCTCCCAGGTGGGTGGGATGGAAATAGCCTTTTATTCTTTTGACGTAATGCCGCCGCATAATCGTAAAAATAATCGGCGCATAGGTGGATGGCCGGCCTATCCCTTTTTCTTCCAGTGCCTTTACCAGCGTGGCGTCGGAATAACGGGCGGGCGGTTTCGTAAAATGCTGGGATGGTATAAGCTTTACAAGGTTTAAAGGTTCTCCTACGACTAACACCGGTATTTTCCAGGGCTCTTTTCGCCTCTCGTCTTCTTTTGTTAAAGTCGCCGGATACAGGATTGTAAAACCGTCAAAAATAATTTTTGTGCCGGAAGTTTTAAACAGGTACCTTTCGGCTTTTATATCCACCGTAGTTACCGAATAAAGCGCAGGCACCATCTGGCTCGATATAAATCTTTTCCAGATAAGTTCGTATAATTTAAATTGGTCCGGCGTTAAAAAATGTTTTATTTTATCGGGTTCTCTTAAAGGCGTGGCCGGCCTGATACATTCATGCGCTTCCTGGGCGCTTTTCTTTGATTTATATACATTTGGCTTGGAAGGATAGTATTTTTCGCCGTAGTTTTTCAATATATAGGCCTTTGCGGCATCCCGGGCGTCCCCGGAAATCCTGACAGAGTCGGTCCTCATATACGTTATAAGACCGACGGTTTCTTTGTGTTCTAATTCTACGCCTTCATACAGGGTTTGAGCTACCCGCATAGTTTTATTTACGGAGAAATGCAATTTATTAAAAGCGTCCTGTTGCAATTTTGAAGTCGTAAACGGCGTCTGGGGATGCCTCTTTTTTTTACTTTCTTTTATGTTCGAGACAATAAATTCTTTCTTTTCTATATCGTTCATTATGTCCCGGGTTTCTTTTTCATTTTTAATATGAAATTTTTTCCCGTCAATCTTGTCTAACTTTGCCGAAAACGACCGTTGCTCGCCTGTTTTCTTCCTTAAATGCGCCTCTATCTCCCAGTGCTCTTCCGGGATAAACCTCTTTATCTCCGCCTCTCTCTCAACGATGAGCCTGAGGGTTACGGACTGCACCCTTCCCGCCGATAATCCTCTTGTAACCTTTTTCCAGAGAAGCGGGCTAAGGCTGTAGCCGACAATTCTATCAAGGATGCGGCGCGCCTGCTGGGCATTGACAAGATTCATATCGATAGAATGCGGATTTTTAAAAGCCGTCTTTACGGCGGAAGCCGTAATCTCATCGAAAGTAACCCTCAACACCTTTTTCCCTTTACCAAGCTCATTTTTAAGATGCCAGCTTATCGCTTCGCCTTCTCTATCCGGGTCAGCAGCCAGATATATTACGTCACTCTGCTTTGTTTCCTTTTTTAATTTTGCCAGATATTTTCTTCTTTCCGGGATAACGATGTATTCGGGTTCGAAATTACTTTCCACATCGATTCCCATTTTATTTTTCGGCAAATCTATAATATGACCCATACTGGAAAGCACAACGTAATCGGGCCCGAGTATTTTATTAATCGTTTTGGATTTAGCCGGTGATTCTACTATAACCGCTGCCTTCGACATCTTCATATCCTCACAAAATTTTCTCCGGGCAGGCCTTTAATCAATCTCTTCAGCTCCAGCTTAAGGAGAGCCTTCGAGGCCTTATATACAGGGAGATTCGCAATTCTCGAAATTTCATCGATAGATTTTGATTTATCATTTAAAATACCAAATATCATTTTTTCATCCGAATCCAGGCCCCGCATGTCCGGGTCCCCGGGCCTGCAAATTCCGGAAGAGGCCTTATCTATCTCTTTAATATCAATAACATTTTTTAATTCTTCAAGTATATCCGAGATTCCCTCTACAAGTTTCGCGCCTTCTTTTATAAGAGCGTTTGTGCCGCTACTTCTTATAGAGGTTATGTTGCCGGGCAGGGCAAATACCTCTCTACCCTGTTCCAGGGCGAAGTCTGCCGTAATCATCGCTCCGCTTTTTCTGGGGGCCTCAATTACAACCACGCCTTTTGACATGCCGCTTATAATCCTGTTTCTCCTGGGAAAATTCGCCTTGAAAGGGGGCGTATTCGGCTCGTACTCCGATACCACGGCTCCGCTTTTGACAATTTCATCGTATAGTTTTTTGTTTTCCGGCGGATAGATATGGTCGTGGCCGCTTCCTAAAACGGCTATTGTTCTTCCCTGCGCTTTCAGCGCCCCTCTGTGTGCGGCGCTGTCAATGCCCCTGGCCATACCGCTAACAATGGTTATTCCTCTTATGGCCAAGTCATAAGAGAGCTTTTCGCACTGTTCCATCCCGTAATACGAGGCTCGCCGCGTGCCGACGATTGCGATTGCGTTATTGTCGGATGGTAAAATTTCGCCATCGACAAAAAGGTCCTCGGGCGGGTTATATATGTTCTTAAGATTATCCGGGTAAACCTTATTGCTTTTTTTTATCTTTTTCAATGAGACCTGGCTTATCATTTCCCGGAAGATATGCAGGACATAAAAATGTCCAGAAGCTGGGAATCAAATTTACTTCCGTTCTCTTTTTTCATAATATTCATCGCTTGCTGAGAAGAATACGCTTTTCGATATGCCCTACGGCTTGTCAGTGCGTCATAGCAATCGGCGATGGCCAAAATTCGCGAACCCAGGGGAATGTTTTTTCCATTAAGGCCATCGGGATAACCGCTGCCGTCGTATTTTTCGTGGTGGTGTCTTATTATCAGTATTACCTCGTTGAAAAATCGAAATGGTTTTATAATTTCAACGCCCATCTCGGAGTGTTTTTTTACATGTTCGTATTCGGGCCTGTTCAGGGAACCGCCTTTTAATAATACCTTCCCTTTTATGCCGAGCTTTCCTACATCGTGAAGTATGGCGGCAAGTTTGATGGTCTCTATCTCTTCTTTGGGTAATTTCAACTTTTTTGCCAATAATACGGCGTAATTCGATACCTTGATGGAGTGCCTCTTTGTATATGGGTCCTTTGCCTCCGCAAGGTTGACCAGTGCATGGATACATTCTATATAGGCCTTTTGAGTAGGTTTTGTCGTGGAAAATTTTTTATATATCTTTTTGAGTTTTCTACCGGTGGCCCAATCGCGCATTTTTACCCCCCCTGCCTGCCGGCAGGCAGGCTTATTATTTCATCCATAACTTCCTCTAAAGTCATTTTTGATGTATGGATATGATAATCGGCTTTTTCGTAAAAAGATTTTCTAAACGCAAGTAATTCCTTAATTTTTTTTAAGGGGTCGGCGACATTCAGCAGTGGCCTGTGTGCGTATTTTTTTGTCCTCTCTAAAATCACTTCCGGAGATGCCCATAAGCATACGATGATACCGTTCTTTTTTAAGTGTTTTATATTCTCCGGATCTATAACAACGCCTCCGCCTGCGTCAATCACAATATTTTGCATAAGCGATACATCCTTGATAACGTCTTTTTCTGTCTTTCTAAAATAACCTTCGCCTTTTCTGGAAAATATATCCGATATGGTGGTTTTCTCTTTTTTCTCGATAAGGGCGTCGGTTGATACATACTTCATCCCGAGCTTTTTGGATAGCGCCTTGGCAACTTGGGTCTTGCCCGTCCCCATAAAACCGACCAGTACGATATTACGCATAATCTTACTCGTTATGAACCGTTCTGAACCGTTTGCGATTTTCCGTTCAACCTGTCCCTCTCGCGGGGACAGGTTGAATTGAAATATCGCAAACGGTTCATCGGTTCAGAAAGTTGTTAGCTGTTTAATATACGAGCTATAATTTCGTTTCATCTCCGCCAGGGAATCACCGCCGAACTTCTCTCCCATAGCGCGCGCTATTTCTATGGCACTCACGCTTTCGGCTATAACCCCGCAAGATGGCACAACGCATACGTCAGCTCTTTCCACCTGCGCTTTAGTTTTCCCTTTGGTTTTTATATTTATTGAATTTAAGGGCCTTAAAAGCGTGGCTATCGGCTTCATAGCGGCCCGCAGTACTATGTCTTCTCCGTTGCTAATGCCGCCTTCTATTCCGCCGGCATTGTTTTGTTTTCTGAAAAATTTCTTATGGCGTTTGTCGAAAAAGATTTCGTCGTGTACGGCAGAACCTCGCTCTGAAGCAACATTGAATCCCCTGCCTATTTCTACGCCCTTAATCCCGGGAATCGACATAATAGCTCTGGTAAGATTACTGTCAAGCCGTCTATCCCACTGCGCGTAACTACCGAGGCCGGCCGGCACACCCCTTGCAATTACTTCAAAGATCCCGCCCAGGGTGTCGCCATCTAACCCGGCTTCCTCTATGGCCCGGCACATAAGATTAGTAGCATCTTTGTCAACGCACCTTACAGGCGATTTTTCCGCAAGGAGTTTCATTTTAGCAAATGGGAAAGCTTTCTCTGATTTAACGGGCCCTATCACGATGACACGGCTCAAGAAATCGATGCCAAATTCCCGGAGCAGGGTCTTAACAAGAGCGCCTGTTGCCACTCTGGATGCGGTTTCGCGCGCCGATGCCCTTTCCAGGATATTTCTTATATCCGGCTGGCCAAACTTAAGAGCGCCTGCCAAGTCTGCGTGCCCCGGCCGTGGAGAACTGATAGACGGGAGGGATTCTATTTTGAAATCCCTGTTTTTAATAAGAAAGGTGATAGGGCTCCCTAACGTCTTTCCCTTTCTTACGCCGGAGAGAACCTCAATCCTGTCTTTTTCTATACGCATTCTTTTTCCGCGACCAAATCCCTCCATGCGTCTTCCGAGTTCCTTATTGATAAACGCAATGTCGAGCGTAAGGCCGCTTGGAATCCCTTCTATAATCGAAACGAGCGCTTTTCCGTGCGATTCACCCGCTGTAAGGTAGCGTATATGCATATATCTCCCTTCTGAACCGTTTGCGATTTTCCGTTGTTTACGCTTTTGAACCGTTTGCGATTTTCCGTTCAACCTGTCCCCCTTCACGGGGACAGGTTGAATTGAAATATCGCAAACGGTTCATTTCGCAAATCCGGTTCATAATACTATATAAAAAACAATTTTCTCAAAATCTGTTCCCCGTATAAAATCGCCACAAGTGCCGCCAGAGAAAGATGCGGCCCATAGGGAATAATCTCTCTTCCGTGTTTTATCTTCAGCGTAATGCCTACCAGGGAGCCGAAAAAAGGCGCAAGGAAAAAGGTAAAGATGGCAAGCTTCCAGCCGATAAACGAACCGATCATTGCCAGAAGCTTAACGTCTCCGCCTCCCATTGCTTCTTTCTTGAAGATAAATTCGCCGATAAAGCCCGCCAGGTAAATGCTCCCCCCGCCCGCGAGAATGCCGAGAAGAGAATTCAGTAAAGACGAAAGATGCCCGGTTTTGCCCATTAACGGCGGATACAACCCTGCCAGCAAAAGACCAAGTATTATACCGGGCAGCGTAATAATATCCGGTATCTCGTGAAACCGGAGGTCGATAAAGGAGGCTACGATAAGGGCGCTTAAAAGAAACCATAAAATAAAAAATTTAGCTGTCAATCCAAAATATAAAAAAAGCAGGACACATATAAATCCCGAAAGGGCTTCGACGATAATATATCTTGCTGAAATTCTCTTTTTGCAGAACCTGCATTTTCCTCTCAATATCAAAAAACTTAAGATAGGAACGTTGTCGAACCAGGGTATTCTTGCCCCGCAGGAAGGGCAGCGGGAAGGCGGCGTCACAATAGATTGTTTCCTTGGCATCCTGTAAATACATACATTCATGAAGCTGCCGGCCATCGTACCTATTATAAAAAGAAATATAATCATCATCATAGCTTAACCTTATAACCCGATAAGTTTAATATTCTCTATAAGCGCTTTTTTCATCGCGGTTAGTATCTTATCGTGATGCTCTGCACTTTCTACCCAGTAACACTCGAAGGCCTCCGCGGCCTGGTCCAGAAGCATGTTCAACCCGTTAATTGCTTTGGCGCCGCGAAGCCGCGTTTCTTTTACAAGAGGCGTATTTCTCGCATAAACTAAATCAAATACAAACAATCTCTCATGAATATATCTATAATCAAAAAGGGGCGGATCGTCTGCTTTCATGCCACACGGTGTCGCATTTACCAAAAGGTCTGATTTTGATATGAAATCGTTGTACTGTTCTCTATCCCCGACAACCGTTATTAGCGTGCTGTGGTCCTGTTTTTCAACAAAATTCGCCAGTCTTTTCGCTTTATTTATATCTATATCCGTAATCGCGATTTTTTTAACGGCTTTAGGGGACCATTTTAACAGGCTAAAAACGACTGTTTTTGCCGCCCCGCCGGCTCCAAAAACAAATACGCTCCTGCCGCCCGGTTCAAAATTCAAATCCCCTTCGGCGCTTCCGGTAAGAGCATTTATGAATCCTTCAAAATCTGTATTGTGCCCTTCGAGAACGCCATTTTTATTGACAACTGTATTCAGCGCGCCTACGGCCTTCACCATGTTGTCGGGTTTATCGATATAATCAAGCGCCTTTTCCTTGTAAGGAATCGTAACATTGCACCCGCTGATTTCGCCTTTCCTTAAGCGCGAAAAGAAATCGTCCAATTTATTCTCGGGAATATCGAAAATCTTATATTCCGCGTCCATGCCCAGCATTTTAAACGCGGCGTTGTGCATGCAAGGCGATAAGGAGTAACTTATATTCTTACCTACGATACCGTATGTTTTCATAAGATATTATACATAGACCATCCCGCCTTTTTTCGAAAAGGGCGGGATGAAAGAATCTATGGTCTATTTCTTGCCTAACGCCTTAGCCTTATTTAGCGCATTCAAATATGCTTTAAGGCTTGCTTCGATAACATCGGTCGATGCGCCTCTTCCGTTCACAACGCTCTTGCCGGCCTTCATTCTTACCGAAACCTCACCGAGAGCGTCTTTCCCGGCGGTTACGGCGTTCAGGTTGTAACCTAAAAGAGTCGGGCGCATGCCTGTGATTTTCTCAATGGCTTTATAGCAGGCGTCAACAGGGCCGTCACCCGTGGAATCGGCTTTCAGGTCTTTGCTTTTGTGTTTTAATGTAACGCTTGCGTTCGGCGTAACCTTGTTTCCGCTTGAGACGTAGAAACTGACCAGTTTATAAATTTCGGGAATAGCGCTGATTTCGTCTTCCACAATGGTTGCCAGGTCTTCGTCAAAAACCTCTTTTTTCTTATCGGCGAGTTTCTTGAATCTTAAGAAGGCCTTGTCTAACTCTTTATCGGTCAGGGTATAACCTAACTTCTTCAACCTTGCTTTAAGGCCGTGCCTGCCCGAATGTTTGCCCAGGACGATTTTTGTCTCTTCAAAACCGACATCCTGCGGTTTCATAATCTCGTATGTTCGGCGTTCCTTCAAAAGCCCGTCCTGATGAATACCTGCCTCGTGGGCAAAGGCATTAGCGCCTACGATAGCCTTATTGGGCTGCACGGAAATTCCCGTAAGTTTGCTGACAAGCCTGGAGGTTTTATAAATTTCTTTTGTTTTTATACTTGTCCCGAATTCGAAAATATCACTCCTCGTGGTAAGAGACATAACGGTTTCCTCCAAGGAGGCATTACCTGCTCTTTCGCCAAGGCCGTTAATGGTGCATTCAACCTGCCTGGCGCCGTTTAACACGGCTGCCAGAGAATTGCTTACGGCTAACCCGAGGTCGTTATGGCAGTGAACACTGATTACCGCTTTATGTATATTGGGTACATTCTCTTTTATGCCTTTTATAAGAGAGCCAAATTCGTAAGGCGTTGAATAACCCACTGTATCCGGAATATTAACTGTCGTCGCGCCCGCGTCTATGACCGCTTCCAGAACCTTATATAGGAATTTTTTATTCGTGCGGGATGCGTCCTCGGGTGAAAACTCTATGTCCTCCAGCTTTCGTTTCGCGTATTTTACCGCCCAGGCGGAAGCTTTCAGAATTTCGCTTTCTGCCTTTTTCAATTTATATCTCATATGTATTTCGGAGGTAGCTAAAAATACGTGCAGCCGCGGGCGCCTCGCGTATTTTACGGCGTTGTAAGCGGCATCGATATCCGCTTTTACGGCGCGCGCCAGGCCGCATACGCCGGCCTTCTTTATTTCCCTCGCAACCATTTTCACCGCCTGAAAGTCTCCTGGGCTTGAAACGGGAAACCCCGCTTCTATAATATCGACGCCGAGCGTCTCAAGCTGTTTCGCTATCTCCAGTTTTTTCTTGTTGTTGAGGCTGGCTCCCGGCGACTGTTCGCCGTCTCTTAGCGTAGTATCGAATATGATAATTTTTTCCATTTTTCCTATCTGTAAGCTAATTTTTTGTGGTCTACCCGGCGGCGGGACCCGCAAAAAATTAGCGTCCTTCCTCCATCCAGGGCATCATTTTGCGAAGCCGCCTGCCTACTTCTTCAATCGGATGCTTATCATCCTGCTTTGACAATTTATTGAAAAGAGGCCTTCCCTTCCTGTTTTCTTCAATCCATTCTTTGGCAAATTTCCCCGATTGCACGTCTTTTAGAACTTCTTTCATAATTTCTCTTGTCCGGTTATTTATAATCTTTTTTCCTCTCGTCAGGTCTCCGTATTCCGCCGTATCAGAAACCCTCTTTCGCATACCCTGTATTCCTACTTTATAAATCAAATCCGTTATCAGCTTCAATTCATGAAGGCATTCGAAATAAGCAATCTCCGGCTGATAACCGGCTTCTACCAGTGTGTCGAAGCCGGATTTTATAAGTTCTGTCACTCCTCCGCAAAGAACCGCCTGCTCTCCGAAAAGGTCTGTTTCTGTCTCTTCCTTGAAGGTTGTCTCGATAACGCCTGCCCTTGTTCCGCCTATACCTTTTGCGTAAGCAAGCGCAAGTTTAAGCGCGTTTCCCGAAGCATCCTGAAAGACCGCGACCACGCACGGGACGCCTTTTCCTTCCTGATACTGCTGCCTGACCAGCGCACCGGGCCCCTTCGGAGCAACCATGAATACGTCAATGTCTTTCGGAGGCAGAATCTCTTTAAAATGTATATTAAACCCGTGTGAAAAAACAAGCGCTTTGCCCTTTTTTAAATTCGGCTCTATGGTTTTCTTATACACCGCGGCCTGGACGTGGTCTTGCGTAAGAACCTGCACAATATCCGCATTCTTAGCCGCTTCGTCTGCGGCTACGGGTTTGAAATTATCTTCTATTGCTTTTTTATAGTTATCGGTGCCTTCCAATTCGCTTACAATGACATTAAGGCCTGATTCTCTCAGATTTAAAGCCTGTCCGCGGCCCTGTATGCCGTATCCTATAATTGCTATTTTCTTATCTTTTAGTAAATCGAGATCAGCGTCGTTATCGTGATATACCTTCGCCATGTTAAATTACCCCTTTCTTCTCTGCCTGAATTGCTATTCTTCCCGTTCTAACTATTTCCGCTATACCAAACGGCCCGAGGAGCTCCAGGGTTGCATTTATCTTCTTCATATCGCCGACTTCCTCAACGGTTAAAGAATCCTTGCCCATATCTACAACCCTGGCGTTAAGGCTATCGACTGCCTGAACCACTTTGTCCCGTGTTTTTGCGCTTATTTTCACCTTTATTAACACGAGTTCACGGTCTATGTAATCTTTTTTGGTCAGGTCTATAACCTTAATCACGTCTATTAGCTTATTCAGCTGTTTCTTAATTTGCTCCAAAGTTTTCTCATCCGCATCAACAACCATCGTCATTCTTGAGACCCTCGGGTCTTCCGTCTCAGCTACGGCAAGTGAATTTATATTGAAACCCCTTGCGCTAAAAAGGCCTGCTATCCTTGCCAAAACTCCGAATTTATTTTCCACCAGTACAGATAACGTAAATTTTCTCATTTTTTTCCACTTCCCAACTTTTTTCTCCGAGTCCAAATCCATTCAAGAACAGTATTATCAACTCCCCCTCCTATCAGGAAAGGGGTAACAGGTCGCCGAAGACGACCGCCATAGGGGAAAACCTTAGGTTTTCCCCTTGGATAGATTTGGGCGCAAGCCCTTTTGCCGAAGGCAAAAGGCCGAGGAGAAAAAAGAGAATCCCGCGCTTTTTTCTCCGAGGCCAAATCTTTCATGCCATTCCTCCGATCATCCTGTTAATCGCCTCGCCTGCAGGAACCATGGGCATGACATTTTCTTCTTTTTCAATATTAAAATCTATGAGAACCGTGTTGGGCTCCTTTATGGCTCTCTCTATCGCCTTTCTTACCTCGGATTTTTTTGTTACGCGTATTCCTACGGCGCCATAACCTTGCGCGACCTTGACTAAATCCGGACAATTACATGTATTCAAATAGGTGTACGAATACCTTTTCTTGTAAAAAAGCTCCTGCCACTGCCTGACCATGCCGAGATAACAGTTATTCAAAACCGCTATTTTTACGTTAATTTTATTTAGAACCGCCGTGGCAAGCTCCTGAATATTCATCTGGATGGAGCCGTCTCCCGCTATATCGAAAACCACTTTATCCGGCTTTCCGATCTTTGCGCCGATGGCTGCGGGAAAACCGTATCCCATCGTGCCGAGGCCGCCCGATGTGAGAAATGTTCTCGGTTTTGTGTATTTATAATATTGCGCTGCCCACATCTGATTCTGGCCTACCTCTGTCGTAATAATAGCCTCGCCTTTTGTCGCGTTGTAAATTTCCTCTACGACGTACTGCGGCCGCAGCTTGTCATCCTTCGTATATTTTAAAGGCGCCTTTTCCTTCCACCCGTTTATTTTTATCAGCCATTCGTCTATATCGGGGGCGGTTTTCACAAACCTTAGGAGCTGTTTTAAAATGCGCTTTGCGTCTCCGATGCACGGAATGCTAACCTTAACATTTTTACTGACGCTTGAGGGGTCTATGTCTATATGGACGATTCTCGCATGGGGCGCGAATTCATCGAGCTTCCCCGTAACCCTGTCATCAAACCTTGCGCCTACGGCAATTATTAAATCTGATTCCTGCATAGCGTGATTTGCATAAACCGTCCCGTGCATCCCGAGCATGCCGAGCGATGAGGGGTGCGTATCCGGAAAAGCGCCCATAGCCATAAGCGTTGTTGTAACAGGAATGTGAGTCCGTTCCACCAGCTCTATCAGTTCGTGATTGGCGCCGGAAATGATAGCTCCTCCGCCGATATAGAAAATCGGCCTCTTACTTTTTTCTATTGCCTTCGCAATTCTCTTTATCTGTCCGGCATGGCCTTCGAGAGTCGGCTTGTAACTTCGAATCTCGGCTTGCCGCGGATAACGGAATTCCGAAGACGCCAACTGGACATCAACCGGTAAATCTATCAAAACGGGCCCCGGCCTTCCTGTCCGCGCGATATGAAAGGCCTCTTTTACGGTCTTTGCAAGTTCGCTAACATCTTTGACAAGAAAATTATGCTTGGTGATAGGCCGGGTAATGCCCGTAACGTCTGCTTCCTGAAAAGCATCGTTTCCTATAAGAAATGTCTTAACCTGGCCCGTAATAGCTACAATCGGAACAGAGTCCATATAAGCAGTCGCTATTCCGGTAACGAGGTTCGTCGCGCCCGGCCCGGAAGTAGCAACGCATACCCCTACCTCACCTGTTGCACGCGCATAGCCGTCGGCGGCGTGTGCCGCGCCCTGCTCGTGCCTGGTTAAAATGAAGTGCAGCTCTTTCCGGCCATAGATTTTATCGAAAAGGGGTAAAACCGAACCGCCGGGATAGCCGAAAATCACTTTTACCTTTTCGTGCTTCAATGATTCTAAAAGTATTTCCGCGCCCGTTAATTTCGACATAAATCACCTATTTAAATACCGCTCCTTCGCTTGCAGAACTCACTATTTTGGCATACCTTGCCAGATAACCATCCTTCACCTTGGGTTCAGGTTCCTGCCATGAAGCAAATCGTTCACTTATCTGGTTCTGGCTTAATTTTATATCGATACTCCTCCTCTTAAGGTCAATCACAATCTCATCTTTGTCTTTTACGATAGCAAGGGGGCCGCCGCGAGCTGCTTCAGGGGAGATGTGGCCGACGCTTATCCCTCGTGTCCCTCCGGAAAATCTTCCGTCAGTGATAAGCGCTACATCCTCTCCCAGGCCGAGGCCTGCGATAGCAGCTGTAGGGCTAAGCATTTCTCTCATGCCGGGGCCGCCGCGAGGCCCTTCGTATCTAATAACGACGCAATCGCCTTTTTTAATCTTTTTGCCCATAATGGCATTCATCGCCGCCTCTTCGGAATCAAAAACTCTTGCCTTCCCTTTGAAGCGGACGTTTGTTTTCGTTATTGCCGATTGTTTCACCACTGCGCCATCAGGGGCAAGATTTCCTTTTAAAATAAAAATGCCGCCTTCTTTGTGATAAGGATTCCTGGCGCTTCTTATAACATCCTCATTAAAAATTTTAGCTTCAGCGGCAATCTGATTTATGGTCTTTCCGCTTACTGTCTGGACGCTATTCAACACCTGCCTTAAACGGTTCATAACTGCCGGAATACCCCCTGCGTACTCGAGGTCTTCCATGAAATACTCGCCGCCCGGCCTTAAACTTGTAATATGAGGGATGGATCTTGCTATCTTATCAAAAAGCTCGAGTCCTAAATCTACGCCGGTCTCATGCGCTATAGCCATAAGATGCAAAACTGTATTGGTAGAGCCGCCGAGCGCCATATCCATTTTTATAGCATTTTCAAAAGCTTTTGCCGTCATAATTGTCCTGGGTAACGTATTTCTCCTCACAAGGTTTAACATCTTCACGCCTGACTCATAAGCGATTCTCTCCTTCTTGGCAGAACCCGCCAAAGACGTAGCGCAACCGGGAAGGCTCATACCCAATGTTTCGGTAAGGCAGGCCATTGAATTGGCGGTATACAACCCCTGGCAAGCACCTTGAGCAGGGCATGCGCATAACTCCAGGGTATCGAGTTCGCTTTTAGTAATTTTTCCGCTTTTAAACCTTCCGATGGCCTCGAATGTATCCCTGACAAGGCTACGCCGCTCGAAGTTATAATTTCCCGAAATCATAGGGCCCGCGGTAACAACGATTGCCGGTATATTGAGCCGGCCGGCAGCCATAAGCATCCCGGGGGTAATCTTGTCGCAATTCGTAAGGCATAAAAGCCCGTCGAGTTGATGCGCCTTGCAGATAGTTTCAACCATGTCTGCTATCAGTTCCCGCGAAGCCAGCGAATATTTCATTCCCGCATGCCCCATGGCAATTCCGTCGCAGATGCCCGGTATGCCAAAAATAAACGGCACGCCGCCGGCCGCGGCTATGCCGCGCTCGATAAAACGCTCCAGCCTTCTCATGCCGACATGTCCCGGTATCAAATCCGTAAAACTCGAAGCGATGCCGATAAAGGGCTTCGCTATCACAGAAGAAGAGATGCCTGTTGCGTATAAAAGGGCTCTGTTTGGCATCCTCTCCAAGCCTTTTTTAGCTCTATCGCTTTTCATAGTAACTCCCTTTTTTCCCTCACCCTGCCTCTCTCCCCTTTGGGGAGAGGATCAAGGTGAGGGGAATTGTTATTCTATATAATAAAATTTTATGCTATAAGAATATATAGTATACAATATGGAAGGAAAGATTGTCAACCCCTTTTGAGATTTACGGCATGAGATATAAAAGGCGGGATAACCTGTCTATTGCCTAGGAGGCTATAAATTCTTCCAGTACCAGTTTATTGCCCTTGGCATCTATTCTGAATATAAAATTATTTAAAAAAGACATACCTAAAAGGCCGTCTACGCCGGGGCCCTGGGCTACCTCTGAAATAGCGGCTGAGATGTTATTAGCCCTTGAGTCACCTACTTTTACGGATTCGAGCACAAATGTCGTAGCTGTAATTTTGCGGCCATCCGCGACAACGAACGTACCTTTTCCTGTTCCGGCACCTTCTTTAATTCCTAACTGGTCGGCTATATTCCTGGAAACGATTACACAAGAAGCGCCTGTGTCCAGTATTAATGACACTTTTATCCTATTGTTCAGAAGTGCTTCAACAATGACCTGATCCCCCCTTTTTACGTATCCAACTTCCGTATGCTTGAAATCATTCTTGAGTTTGCTAATTTCTGCTTCCATGCTCTCATAAAAATATTTTTCGTCCTCATCCGAAAATCCGCTTTTTTTTGTTTCTGTATATATGTTATCAAATTTCGCTTCCAATGAACGGAGCGCTTTACTGTATTCGGATACATACTTCGAAACATGCGGGTCGACTGCTTCTTTCATATTTTTGGTCTGCGTAAGGCTACTTATCATCTTGCTCATTTTGGCGTTAGTTGCATTTAATTCCGCAACTAATTTATTATAAGCGTAAATGTCATCTTTTTTCTTGCGCCTGAGCCTGTCGTTTAAATTTTCGAATTTAGAGTTAAGGAAGGATATCTCGCGTTCCAGGTTTATTAATTTATATTTCAGGCGATCGTGGCGGCTTTTATATTTAACGGCTTCTATCTTTTTCTTCTTAACTTCCTTGAGTTCCGCGGATAAATTTAAGACATCGCTCCACAATTTTTTAACCGGGGCCTTCGTTACTTTTTCCTCCCTATGTTCGATAGATTCAATATCCTGTTTTGAAATGGCCACTGTTCCAAAACCGATATCCACCACGATAGATTGCTCTGATTCGCTTTTTATGGTGCCCTTTACTTCGCCTTTATTTTTAAGATGAATGATTTCGGCCCGGCTATCGGTGATATAAAAAACAATAAAAATGACGGCAACAAAAGTCAATGCCGCCAGGCCTCTCGGAAACCCTTTTCTGCGTATAAGGCACATAACGCCTGTCCTCGCCGATAATTATCCACAACCGTAGGGGAGGTTTAAACCTCCCCTACGGTTGTGGATACGGTTGCGGATAACTAACGAAGATAGGACAAATACTCGCTGTCAGTTGTAAGAATTATTGTTGTTTCCTCGTCGATGGTATTTTTATAGGTATCGAGCGTTTTGAGAAACGCGTAAAAGTCAGGGTCCCTGTTGTATGCATCCGCGTAAATATTGATGGCCTCTGCGTCGGCTTTTCCTTTTATCTCTTCAGCCACTTTGTAGGCCTCGGAGCGTATCTGTTTGAGCTCCTTTCCCATCTGGCCTTCGATTTCCGCTTTTTTACCCTGGCCTTCGGAGCGGTATTCCTCGGCTGCGCGTTTTCTCTCGGAAATCATTCTCTCAAAGACCTTTTTCTGGACTTCAGAAACATAGTTTATTCTCTTTATCCTCACGTCAATAAGTTCTATGCCGTATTGAGGCACGATTTTCGACGCTTGCAGGAGTATACCGCGGGTAGTGGCCTCTCTGCCAAATTCTATCTTTTCAAGCTCGCCTGCAATCTGGTCTTTGCGTTCCTCTTTTTTCAATAAATCTATGTCCATAATCCTGTTGGTATCTCTTACGGCTTCAACAAGATTATGGCTCGTGACAAAATCTCTTGTCGCTGAATCAATTATATCATCGAGCCTGGCATGAGCCCCTGTTTCGTTGCTTACGGACTGCAAAAATTTTAATGCGTCGACTATCTTCCAGCGCGCTGTCGTATCAACCCAGATATACTTCTTATCTTTAGTCGGTATCTGATTCGGGCTTCCGTCCCATTCCAGTATGCGTTTTTCAAAATAATTGGCATGCCGGATAAAAGGTATCTTAAAGTGGAGCCCGGCGGCTGTGATAGGTTTGCCTATCGGCTCTCCAAACTGTGTTATTACTACCTGTTGCGTCTCATCAATGGTATATACCGCGCCGCTTATGACGAGGAAAGCGATAATAATCACTGCGCCTGTTATAAGAGATAGTAAGTTTTTCATTGGCCACCTCCTCTTTGCGTCAGGCTAAGCAGCGGAAGTATCGATTTTTCTTTGGAATCCACTACAAACTTTCTACCTGCTTTAGGCAGAATTTCATTCATGGCCTCAAGGTACAATCTCTTTCTTGTAACCTCCTTGGCGTTTTTATATGCTTCCCACGTCGCGATGAACTTCGCGGCATCGCCTTTTGCCATGTTAATCCTGTTAAGGGCATATCCTTCTGCCTCTCTTATCGTCTTTTCCGCTTCGCCGCGGGCTTTTGGAATAATCTTATTATATTTCTCCCAGGCCTGGTTTATGGCTTTTTCTTTTTCCTGTTTTGCTTCGTTTACTTCATTGAAAGAAGGCTTGACCTCGTCAGGCGGATTTACGTCCTGTAACTTAACGGTTACAATCTGTATGCCGCTATTGTAAGAATCGAGAATCTCCTGTAATTTATCCTGCGCTTCCTGGTTTACTTCCACCCTCCTTGTGCTGAGAACCTCGCTTACCGTATTGTCGCCTACAATTTGCCTCATGACTGCTTCGGAGATATTCTGTATGGTCCTTAGCGGGTTTCTTACATTAAAAAGAAGCTTCACCGGGTCATTCACCTTAAACTGGACTATCCACTCAACCACAAGAACGTTGAGGTCTCCGGTCAGCATTAATGACTCGTCAAAATATTCGCGGGGCGAATACTGGGTTACAACCCCCGGCCGGGTAGTGCGGAATCCGAATTCCTGCTTGAATATGTATTTTACCTTGACGTTATTTACCTTCTCTATAAACGGTATCTTGAGATGCAACCCCGGGTTTGTTGTCCTTATGTATTTTCCGAAGCGCCTTATAACGCCGACCTCGTCGGGCCCTACTGAATAGAAACTGCTAAATAGAGCCGCCGCAACCACAACGATTGTGATAACAAGGGGCACTACGCCTTTGTAGCTCTGCAATTTTTTCTGCGCATCTTTCAGAAAATCATCCGGGCGCCCGAATAAATCTTCCGGTTTCTCAAAATCTGGCATGTTATCCTCCTGCCTGCCGGTAGGCAAGCTTTTTCAGATATTATAAGGCCTTCCACTTTCTTTGTAAAGCATAATTCCCGTCTGTTTTTTATTATTTGTATTTTCGCGGGACGCGGCTTGTTATGCCGGTTACGATTTCATAAGGTATGGTGCCGGCCAGGCGGGCGAGTCTTTCAACCCTGATTTCTTCTTTTCCCTGTTTTCCTATCAAAACTACTTCATCGCCGACTTTTACGTTCCTGATATGGCCCACGTCTATCATTGTCTGGTCCATTGTTACTTTTCCGACAACGGGCGCGCGACGGCCTCTGACAAGAATTTCGGCCTTGTTCGAAAGAATCCTCCCGTAGCCGTCGGCATACCCGATAGGGATGGTTGCAATCTTCGTGTGGCCCCCTGTTATGTAAGTCCTGCCATAGCTTATAGACCTTCCCGGCGGGGTATCTTTTATGAAAACTATCTTTGTCTTGAGCGAAAAGGCCGGTTTCAGTTTTATAAGACGCGGAAAATTCCTCTTGGGATAAATTCCGTAAATAATAATGCCGGGCCTTACCATGTTGAGATGTGATTTTTTCCAGTCCACGCAGGCAATAGAATTTGCCGCATGCTTAAAGGGAATCGATATCCCCATTTTTTCTAAACGGGAAATTATCTCCTCAAAAGAATCAATCTGATATTGGGTAAAGAATTTATCGCGGCCCGCAATGCAAAAATGCGTGTAAATACTCTCTATTTCTATGTCTTTATTTTTCTTTACATCTATTATAAACTTTATTGCCTTCTCGTGCCAGACGCCGATTCTTCCCATCCCCGTATCGACCTTTATATGTACTTTTGGTCTAATGTTATTCCCGGCAATATCTGTAATGGCCTCTAAAAGCTCCTTATTGCATAAGGTTAATGTGATATTATTCTTAATGGCGGGCCCTGCTTCTTCCGGCAACAAAGAACCCAAAATCAATATGGGAAGCTTTATCCCTGCTCTCCGCAGGATTAAGGCCTCCTCCAGTGTCGCGACACCTAAATATCTAATTCTTATTTTCTCTAAAACCCTGGAAATTTCAACTATGCCATGCCCGTAAGCATTGGCTTTCACTACAGCCATTATATGGGTGCCCCTGCCTAACGTATCACGGATTTTCTTACAGTTGTATTCTATGGCACCTAAATCAATCTCCGCCCATGCGGGACGATGTGTTATCATATTTTCTTCACCTGGCAATACTTGGAATGTAAATATAACGGCGCAAGTTTATAGGGATTTGCAAATTGCCTTCTTAGCGCTTTCGCCAATCCTAACTTCGCAACAATCTCCGCTTTCGGATGCCAGTCTTTTGTTGAAATCCTGACAAGCCGATTTTCCTTGCAACGCTCCCCATATATTTTAATCGCACTGCCAAAAACAAGTGTCGGTTTATCTATTTTCTTAAGAAGGCCTTCCATGTCTAATAACATATAATCGCTAAGCCTTTCCGTTCCTTTATAAAAACAGGCGTAAACTTTTTGTTTTTTTGCGTCTATCAGGGGGCAAAGCACGCGTTCGCTCGCAATGAAATTGTAAGCGATAGCATCAAGGGTCGGAACGGCTACGATAGGAATACCCAAAGCCAAATTTATTCCCTTGCATGTCGCGACGCCTATTCTTAAGCCGGTAAATGAGCCCGGCCCGATACTTAAAGCGATTGCGTTTATATCTTTTAATTTTAAACCGCATTTCTTGAGAAGCTTATCTATCGTAGGCACAAGCAGCGAAGAATGTTTCATATCCTCTTTTTCATGAAACCGCGCTAATATCCTGCCATTATCCGCTATCGCCAAGCTTAAATATTCCGTAGATGTATCTATGGCGAGTATCTTCATTTCTCTATCTTTATTTGCCTCTTGTTCTTCCCTGAATGTTTGAATTTCACCAGGATATGTTTCCCGGGCAAAATATCCATTGCCCTATCAGCCCATTCGACAACCGTTACGCCATTCGAATAAAAATATTCGTCATAGCCTATCGTATTTAAATCATCGCCTGATTTCAGCCTGTACAGGTCAAAATGATAAAGCGGAATTTTTTTCGATTTATATTCTTTTACGATAACAAAGGAAGGGCTGTTCACATATTCATGCCCTTTAACCCCTAATGCCTTGGCAATTCCTTTTGTAAAAAGCGTTTTTCCCGTTCCCAGCTCTCCTATCAGCGCTACGATAGTTCCGGATTTAAGTTTTTTTCCAAATTTATACCCTAAATTAAGGGTTTCCTCCGGGCTGTTAGAGATAAATTTCATAGATGCGCAAATCCCTTCGGCTTAAGCGGCTTTATTTTCCCTTCTTCTTGAATAAGTTGAACGCCAAAACGCCTGTCAACTATTTCCCCTATCAATGTTATCGGTAAATCCTCTCTCCTGCCCATACGCTTTATGAGCTTTTTAGATTCTCCTATAGGAGCGGTAAAAAGAAGCTCGAAATCCTCACCGGCTAAAATCGCCTTATCAAGCGGTTCTGACGCATCTGATAACGGTATGAGGCTTTTATAAACGCGCGCCCCGACTTTCGCCGCCTCTGTTAATCTATTCAAGTCCATGGCTAAACCGTCGGATAGGTCTATCATCGAATTGAGCTTGAAATCTTTGGCTAATATCCTTGCTTCCTTGAGACGCGGCAGGAAGTTAAGATGTTTAACCCTGCCTTCGCCCAGGCACCCTGTTACGAATATTAAATCTCCGCGCCTGGCGCCGTCTCTTGTTATAACGCATTTTTTTTCTACCTCGCCGATTAGCGTAACGTTTATAACTGTTTCCCGGGAAACATTCGTATCACCGCCTATGAGTAGTATGTTAAATCTACGGGAGATTGTTTCTATGCCTTTTATAATTTCTTTTAAAAATTTTGCGCCTTTATTCCGCGGTATCCCCGCCGACACAAGAATATACCTCGGGATACCGCCCATTGCGGCTATATCGCTTATGTTAACGGCTACGGCCTTCCAGCCAATCTGAAACGGGGTTGCTTTTCCGGAAAAATGAGTTCCTTCTATAATCATATCGCATGTCAATAGCATGTACCTCGTCTTTGTGTAATCCAGAATAGCGCAGTCGTCGCCTATGCCTTTTACGACGGGTTTTCCTGCCTTGAATTTTTTTGAGATATATCTGATAAATTCGAGTTCTTTCATAAACCTGTTCGACCTTAGGTTAAACTACGCTTTCTTTATGCTTCTTGCGAATGGTTTTCGTAATATTCCTTTTTCCGTAATAATCGCTGTTATAAACCTTGCCGGCGTTACGTCAAAGGCGGGGTTCAAAACCTTTACTTGTTTAGGGGCAATATAAGCGCTTCCTATCTTTCTTACCTCGTCGGCATTTCTTTGCTCTATAGTTATATCTTTGCCGCTTTTTATACGTATATCAATGGTTGAGACGGGGGCTGCCACATAGAAAGGGATCCGGTGATAATGCGTTAACAAAGCCAAATTATATGTTCCTATTTTATTCGCGGTATCCCCGTTCCCGGCGATTCTGTCTGCCCCGACGATTACTTTATCGATTTCCCCCTTTGACATAAGGTGCGCTGCCATGTTATCGCAGATGAGGGTCGTGTCTATTCCCTCCCGTATAAGTTCCCATGCCGTAAGCCGCGCCCCCTGTAAAACAGGCCTTGTTTCATCGGCGTAAACCTTTATTTTCTTTCTTTCGCTGTGCGAGGCAAAAATAACGCCGAGCGCCGTTCCATAATCGGCTGTAGCAAGGCCTCCGGCATTGCAATGCGTAAGGATTCTATCGTTATTTTTAATAAGCCGGCTTCCGAATTTACCTATTTTTCTGCAAATCTCTTTATCTTCCTCGAGTATTCTCTCGGCTTTTTCCAATAAAATATGCTTTATTTTTCCGGCAGGTTCTTTTTTGTGCGCATAAGCTGTTTCTTTCATTTCCTCCAAAGCCCAGAACAGATTTCGCGCCGTCGGCCTCGAGGTCGATAAATACTTTATTACCCTCTCGAGGTCCTTAAATAGATTCTTTGAATCTCTTACGCCCAGATATACGCCGTATGCGGCCGCAACCCCCAAAAGGGGCGCGCCCCGTATCTTCATATGCCTTATGATATTCCAGACCGATTTTACCGAATCGCAATAGATAAACTTTAACCTGCCGGGAAGCAGGCTCTGGTCAATCACCTTCAATC
>CP070780.1:782043-788176 GCA_020346285.1 Candidatus Omnitrophota bacterium
AAGGCCGAGGCGTTTATCAATGAATATTTAAGGTGGGAAGCAGAATATTACAAAATAGCCCGCGTAAAAGGTATTGCCGTGGATGGATGGAATATAAACAGCGAGACACTTGAGCCTGAAAATATCAAACAAGATACCGCTCCCTCAAAGGAATGTTTTGATATAGCTGCCCAGGTAAAGGCTTTGAAGGGCAATAAATATGCCGCTCAAGTCGCCGCTAACGGCGATGTTGCGCTTGCAAAACAAAGGGCTTTTGAAATATTAAAAGAGAAAATAGATTCTTATGAGCAGTTCAATCGTGATTTTCGGGTTTTCGGCGGCTCTTTAACATGGATTAAAATTGAGCGGGGTCGTATTGTGCCATCCAGCGACTGGAGTGACAGGATTGCCACTTTGGATTTTGTGCTGTGGGCATGGTCATTATACTCCGCATATCATACATTGCAGGATATAGGGGAAACACAATTAGCGACCAGATACAAAGAGTACTTCGATATGTTAAGGAAAAACGCCCCTACCATCTTTTATGATAGCGGGTTGCGTAAGATACGGGGTCAAGTAAAAATCAAAAATCCAAAAGCATCCTATATCACAAAAGACAACTACTCTAACAACGTATCTGGCTATTATCTTGATGATCCGTATGAAGGCATAATGATGGCTTACTTCTTAACCTTATTCACTGATTTGCCGCAATCTGAAAAAGACCATATCTGGCAAGATATCGAGATGCAGAAGGTTACTACGAAGTGGGGCCCGATTTACAAGGGGTGGCCTCCGGAATCGCCATTGGGCTCTCCTCATATTAAATGGGCTTTTATGTTTTTGCCCTTTACCGATAACCCGATAGCAATGAGGGTATATGAGCTTCAGGAAAAAATCAGGACAAATCTGAATAAATATGGAATTCCTGCTTCAACAAATACCCCAGGGACTCCCGGATATACCCAGTATGACCCGCATATCTTCGCAATCTATGGACCATTTACCATAATATATTACTACGCGCTCCAGGGCGATATTACCCGTAATAACTACGGCCTGGCGTGGCTACTTAATACGCTTCAGGTTGATAAAATGCAAGGACCTACGGGTTCAGGAGAATCTTTTAGTGTTAAACCCGGAACAAATCAATTAGAAGAAATATCGTTTATAAATAGCGCAGATGGAAAGATGCCCCTTTGGCTTGCAATAATGGGTGGAAATATCGATGAAATCAGACAGGCCCTAAAGAAAGATGGTCTTTATGACAAATTCATGTCTTATGTAAATGGCGAATACGGAGAAACCTTTGGAACGCTTGATGCGGTAAATGATTCAGTGCAAAAAGAACCGCAATTTCTCTTACCGCAAGGAGTAACAGGTAAATATCCGAAGGGGGCAGATGATACGCCAGAGGAGGATAATACGCCGGAGGATGATGAATCAACAGAAGAAACTATAGATGGGATAGACGTAGACAAAGCAGGCTGTCTGATTAGTGTGCTTAATGAGGAAATGTCAGAAACTAAAAGCCCAAAAATAGTAATAAAATATCTGCCAGAGGAAGATAAAGCAGTGTATGAGTTCTTTAAGCAAGGATTTGAAGGAAATGCACAAAAGAGAAAGAGAGAAATCGCAAACTTCAGCATTCCTGCCACTGATACCGACGGTGTGCTTGAATTAACATGGGATGAGATTGAAGGAGCGATGTATTATGAGTTGCAGGAAAATACTGAAAATGATTTCACTAATCCCTTTGCCACATATTACCCTGACGGCGTCTCTCTAACCGTAGAAAATAGAGCCTCCGGGACATATTACTACCGCATACGCAGCTGGATGCCGAACGAAACTGAACCTCCGGCATGGAGCGAGGTTATTTCCGTAGAAGTAAAGATAGCTGAAACAGCAGATAAATCAGTAGAGGCGTTAAAACTGGATTTAGACAGCGAGGATGTCAATGTTCAGATTGCCGCGGCAAAAGAGTTGTATGCTCGGGGCGAAAAGGATGGTTTTATAAACGAAGATATAATGGAAGGCATAGCTTTGGCAAGAGAAAAACTTGTTTGGCCGAGGATTAGAAAGCTTACAATGACAATATCTAGTTCAGCGCATTCTTCAGCCGCTTTCAAAGAATTAATAGTTTTAGACCGGATATGTATCCAACCCTTAAGAGATAATTTGTATGATGAAGATGCACAAACAGATACACGGAAATGGAGCGCGCATCTTTTAGGGCATGTTGGCAGGTTTGAAGAAGTTTTTGATGAATTGCTTGCTGTTATGGAGAATCCGGACTATATGTATGAGTGGTGGATTGCTACCGAGGCAGATAATGGAATACAGGATCTGTTGAGTCGCCAGCCAAAAGAACGATTGCTTACAATTATCGCTGATAAAAATGTTTGTCCTCGTCTTCGCGCAACAACCGCAAGAGCGTTTATTAGTATCGCTGATCCGGATGATATTTTATTAATAAATGCTTTAGTTGAAAGGTTAAATGACGAGGGCGAAGATTTTCGGGTTCGAATGATTGTAGTTTATAGCCTTGGTAAGATTGGCGGTACCAGAGTAGTCGAGCCGCTTATTGAAGCATTGAAGGACGACGATTCTATATATGTTCGTAGGGATGCCGCCAAAATATTAGGCGAGATTGGCGACACCAGAGCGGTTAAGCCGCTTATTGAAGCTTTACAAGATAAAGATTGGTCGCTTCCTAGAAATTCAGTCGAGGCATTAGGCAAGATTGGCGATGCCAGAGCGGTTGAGCCGCTTATAAAGTTATTGAAAGAAGCAGATGTGTATCTTAAGGCTTATTCAGCCATAGCATTAGGCGAGATCGGCGATGCCAGCGCGGTTGAAGCACTTATTGAGGCATTGGAAGACGATGATTCAGGTGTTCGTAACCGTTCAGTTCAAGCATTAGCTAAAATCGGCGACGCCAGAGCTATTGAGCCGCTTATTATTACTCTTAAAGATACAAGTTATACCGTTCGCCGTGACAGCGCTTCTGCCCTTGAAGCACTTAATTGGAAGCCGCAGAATCAAGAGCAGCAAATAACATATCTTATTGCGAAGGGGGAGTGGGAAGAGTTAGAAGAAATGGATCCGCCGCCTGTGGAGTATCTCATTGAGGCTTTAGAATATTGTATCGATTACCGTACCTATGTAATTGATACCTTAGGCGTGATCGGCGATGCCAGAGCGGTTGAGCCGCTTATAAAGTTATGGGAAAAACTTGGTGATTCATATTATAATAAAGAGAATAAAAGATATATTGTTGAGGCATTAGGTAGGATCGGCGATGCCAGAGCGGTAGCGTTGCTTATCGAGGCATTACAAGACGATTATTATTATGTTCGTAGCAAAGCGATCTTCGCATTAGGTCAGATCGGCGATGCCAGAGCGGTTGATCCGCTTATAAAGTCATTGAGAGAAGAAGCAGATGAGTACCTTAAGGCTTATTCAGCCTATGCATTAGGTAAGATTGGCGATGTCCGAGCGATTGAGCCTCTAATTGAGGTATTGGGAGACGATGATTCATATGTTCGAGCAAAATCAGCTGAAGCATTGGAGAAACTTAATTGGGAGCCGCAGAACCAAATACAACAAATAAGGTATTTTATTGCTAAGGAGAGTTGGCCGGAATTAATAGAAATAGGTGCGCCGGCCGTAGAATATCTTATTGAAGCTTTAGAATGGAAAGGTCTTTCTTTTCATTTTTTTACGATTCAGACTTTAGGCGCGATAGGCGACGTAAGAGCAGTAGAACCGCTTATAGATTTGTTAAAAGATAAAGGTGAGACAGTACGGCATGAAGCTGCTTCAGCTTTAGGTCAGATCGGCGATGTACGAGCGGTCAAACCGCTTATTGAAGCGTTGAAAGACGAAGATGAAAATCTTCGTGAACATTCAGCTGAGGCATTAGGTAAAATCGGCGATGTAAGGGCGGTAGAAGTGCTTATTCCCGCATTGGAAGATATAGGTGTTGGTGTCCGTAGGGCTAGCGCTTACGCCCTAGAGGCACTTAAATGGGAACCGCAAAGCCAAACGCAGCAAATAAGGTATCTTATTGCTAAGAACAGTTGGCCAAAATTAATAGAAATAGGTTCACCGGCCGTGGAGTATCTCATTGAGGCCTTAGAATTATGTAATTATAAATTTAATACTTTTGGGCAAAGAGTAATTAATACTTTAGGTGCGATAGGCGACGTAAGAGCAGTAGAACCGCTTATAGAGTTTTTAAAAGACGAAAATGTGGCGAGGCGGCATGAAGCTGCTTCAGCTTTAGGTAAGATTGGCGATGTACGAGCGGTCAAACCGCTTATTGAAGCTTTAAAAGACAAGTATAGCGATGTTCGTAGATATTCAGCTGAGGCATTAGGTAAGATCGGTGATGTACGAGCGGTTGAGCCACTTATTGAAGCGTTAAAAGATAAAGATAAATATGTTCGTAGATATTCAGCTGAGGCATTAGGCAAGATCGGTGATGTACGGGCGATTGAGCCACTTATTGAAGCGTTGCAAGACGAGGATGAAGATGTCTGTACATATTCAGCTGAGGCATTAGTTAATATCGGTGGGGCAAGAGCGGTAGAAGGGCTTATTATTGCTCTTGAAGATATAAGTTATCATGTCCGTAGCACCAGCGTTTCAGCCTTAGAAAAACTTAATTGGAAGCCACAAAATCAAACACAGCAAATAAGGTATCTTATTGCTAAGAAGAGTTGGCCGGAATTAATAGAAATAGGTTTTCCTGCTGTAGAATATTTGATCGAGGCCTTAATAAAATATGAGGATAGATATTTTTTTCATTCGTCTACAATTAGCACTTTAGGTACGATTGGCGATACAAGAGCGGTCGTGCCGCTTATAGAGTTATTGAAAGATAAAGATAAAGGTAGCTCGATACGCTCCGCGGCCGCTAGCGCTTTAGGTCAGATTGGCGATGTGCGGGCGGTAGAACCACTTATTGAAGCGTTGAAAGATGAAGCGCCTTGGGTTCGTTCCACCGCCGCCCAAGCTTTAGGAAAACTTGGAGATGTAAGCGCCATAGTTTCATTATCTTTGCTTCTGGATGACGATTATTATAGCGTTAATACAGCGGCAAAAAATGCCGTAAAGAATATTTTTACTCCTTACATTCCTGTCAATTTTACTGTTTTGCAAGTAGATGATTTTTTCATTCAAGCAACTTGGGAAGGAAATGATATTGATAAAGATAAATACGCAGTTTCCTATGAGATTCAATTGAGTAGGGCAGGCTATTTTGATGATTCAGTAAGTTACTATCCAGATGCGAATTCAGAAAAAATAGAAGTGAATGACCAAGGAAATTATTGGTTACGAGCATGTATATGGATAGATGGGGTGCAATCGGAGTGGACGCAGAAAAAACCAGTAGTCATAAATCTCCCGCCGGCAGTGCCGGGAGACTTTACAGTGCCGGAGTCGGATGAGACGGGTGAGTTTAGCGTGTCATGGGCAGCAGTAACCGGGGCGGAAAGATATGAAATAGAGATTGCGAGAAATGCTGAGTTTACCAATTCTAAAATTGAGAAGGTAATAGGGACGAGTTTAGATGTACCCGTGGAAGGAGAAGGAGAATATTGGTTGCGGGTAAGAAGCGTGGAAGGAGATTTATTGTCAGGGTGGAGTGCGGCTAAGAAAATTAAAATAGAATTTGCGGTTGAGCCACCTGTAACACCTGAGCCACCGGCAGTACCAAGAAACTTTACGGTATGCTCATCTGATGATAACGGTGTATTTTCGGTATGGTGGACTGATGTGCATTGGGTGACCGGGTATGAAGTGGAGATAGCGGATAACGCCGCGTTTGAAGGAGCAAGGATAGTAGAACCAACCAGTACCAGTACGGGTGTAGATGAAAATAAGGGTGGCGTATTTTTAGTGTGGCGGATAACCGTGGTTAAAGAAGGCGAGTATTGGTTGCGAGTAAGAAGCGTGAAAGAAGATTTATCATCAGCGTGGAGTGAGGCAAAATCGGTTATGGTTAATTTCTCTGTTATTATTCCCGATACTCCTTCTGATTTCAGTGTGCCGTCAACAGATGAAGACGGCACTTATCAGATAACATGGACTGAAGTCAGTGATGCAACCAAATACGAGGTTCAGGAAGATACAAGCGAGA
>CP070780.1:788276-820285 GCA_020346285.1 Candidatus Omnitrophota bacterium
CGCGTCCTTTTTGCCTATATATCCTATTATCCCGCACATGCTTTAGCTCCGTACAAACCAGATACCAGCTATTATAAGAATTGTTCCGATTAAACGTAAAAAGGTAACGTGCTCACCGAGAATAAGCACGCTCAATATAGCCGTAACCAGGGGATAGGTCGCGGCGATGGGCACAATCTGCGACGTAGCGCCTCGCTTAAGAGCGATAAAATATGTGAGCATGCCAAGGAGCCCTGCCATCAAACCTGTTACGGAAAAGATAACCCATGTCTTAAAATCGACCTGAAAAACCTGTCTGGCTTTCCCGGCAAGAACTAAATATATAACCAGCGCCACGGTAACAGCGATGCTTCTTATAGCAACCCCTGTCAGCGGATCGGTGCTGCCTAAACCAATCTTTTCCAGAACAGGTGTTGTGCCCCACAAAAAAGCCGTGATAAGGAGCAGTAAAATTACTTCCGGCCTCATTTTATGCCTGTCACTTGTTTATATATCTTGATATTATTCTCCGCCATAACCCCTTTTGTGAACCTGAGCTCGGCGAACTTTCTACCCGTCGAACCGATCCGCTCTCTTAATCCTCCGTCATCTAAAAGTGTAATAATTTTGTTAGCTATCGCTTCGTAGTCCTTTATCGGAACAACGTAGCCGTTTATCCCGTCCTGGATAATTTCCGGCATGCCGCCTGAATTCGTTACAATCATGGGTTTCCCCGAAGCCAGGGACTCCAGCATTGTCAAGCCGAACGGCTCTCCTACCGTAGATGGATACAGGCAGACTTCTGAAATGGCATAGAGCTTTACCATTTCGTCCAATGTAAACATCTCGATAAAGACATTATTCTTTATGCCCGATTCATCTATCAAATCTACAATGTAGGCAATATCCTTCTGTTGCGTGGCCGTCCAATCCACGATATTTTTTGTGCCGGCCAGGACTAAAACCGCGTTTGGAAATTTCTTTATAACGAGCCTCATCGCCTTCACGCTGATGTCGCATCCTTTGGCAATGCCCATCCTCGCAGGATGGAAGATAACCTCTTTATTTTTTAGAAAAGCAAGCCTTCCGCTGTATGCCTTCCGGTTTGTCGGCTTAAATCTATTTATATCTATGCCGTGGTGAATGGTTGTTACCTGGTTACTGTCACAACCTATGCCCATAAGTTCCTTTTTGATATAAAAACTTACCGCAATGATGTGGTCCCATCGGATTTTTCTCGTAAGCCGTAAAAAGAGCATATCGTCCCAGGAGTTATGCGCCGTTAGAACAAGAGGTATCTTTCTCTTTTTTACCTCCTCGTCCAGGACCTTGGCATGTGTCTTGCTGAAATAATTCATGTTATGCGCGTGAACAACATGGGGCCTTGCCCTGTCCAAGAAAGAACCTACTACATTCCTTACTTCGCTTTCTATCCCGACTAATCCCCTTTTGCTCAACCAGTTTAAATTCATTATAGGCGCGCGGGTTATCTTAACGCCTTTGTAGGTCTCGTGAACGCTCGCTCCTTCTGCAGAGCCGGTAAGCAGACTCGCTTCATGGCCCCTTTTAACAAGTTCCGGAAGGAGCATTACAAGGTGCGTCTCCACCCCGCCTATAATCGGCGGAAACGCCCAGTGCACATGTGCAATCCGAAGTTTTTTGTGCCTTTTTGTCTTTTTTGCTACCATATTAAACTCCCCTACATTCTGTTGTTGTAGGAGGGGTTTAAACCTCTCCTACAACTATCCTATTTTTGCTGCCCAATATTCACTATTACTGTAGAGCCGCTTGCCGCTTCAATTTTGTCTATTTTGGCTCTGAATCCCGTCGGTGCATTCTCATAATATCGCGTTTGCTGTAATTCCTTAGCTGATTTATTAACTTCCTTTCGGTCTTTCAACATTACCACATTTGTCAATATACTTGATACTGCGGCAATAACAAAAATGATTTTTATTATTACGGCTATAATCTTCATAATCTCTCCTCGGGAATCTACCCCTTGAGATTTCCTAACTTCTCTATTTTTACCTCACACAACTCGCTCCGAAGGAAAGGGGTAACAGGTCGCCGAAGGCGACCGCCATAGGGGAAAACCTGGGTTTTCCCCTTGGACAGGTGCGGACGCAAGTCCTTTTGCCGAAGGCAAAAGGCCGAGGAGAAAAAAGAGTATTCCTCGCTTTTTTCTCCGAGGCCGCACCTTGTAGAGCGACCCCAACGGGATTCGCCTACTACGGCGCACGGAGCGCGCCTGCGTAGGCTCCCCTCGCTCGCTTACGGCCGGTCCTTTCGGACTTACGGCCTTTTCCTCCCTACGGTCGGCGCTCGCTCGCTTCGAATCCCTTCCCACGAGTCTAGAGCCGCGTAAATAAACGAGCAGTGTGGCGACCCCAACGGGATTCGAACCCGTGTTACCAGATCGAAAATCTGGTGTCCTAAACCACTGGACGATGGGGTCTTTTTAATCTTCCTTTACTACTTTTGCTACCGAGGCGACTTTGTCGGTTTTATCCAACCTGATAATGCGAACACCCTGTGCAGCGCGGCCGGTAGCGCGTATATCCTTAACTGCGCAGCGCACAACCATGCCCTTCGAGGTTATAATCATTACCTCGTCTTTATCCGAAACCAGCTTGAGGCCGATCACGGGGCCATTTTTCGCGGTTACTTTTAAATTAATAATACCTTTGCCACCGCGTGACTGGATCCGATACTCCTGTGCCTCTGTCCTCTTGCCGAATCCGTTTTCCGTAATGCTCAAAAGCCGCGCTTTCTTATCCCTTATAACCTCCATGCCGATAACCGCGTCCTTTTTGCCCAACCTTATGCCGCGCACCCCGGAAGCGCCCCTTCCCATGTCTCTTATGTCTTCCTCGGAAAACCTTACGGCTTTTCCTTCTTTCGTAGCGATAAAAATCTCATCCTTGCCGGAAGTATAGTTGGCCGATATCAGCCTGTCATCCTTGGCTAAAGAGATGGCTATTATACCGCTTTTTCTTATATTTGCAAATGCAGAAAGCTTGCTCTTTTTTATCTTGCCCGTCAGCGTTGTCATCATAAGAAATTTTCCTTCTTCAAAACCTTTAACGGGGATACTGGATGTTATTTTTTCGCCGCTCGATATGGAAAGCATGTTCACAATGGCCCTCCCCTTCGCTGTGCGGCTTACCTGGGGAATGTCGTAAACCTTCAGGGCATAGGCCTTGCCTTTATCCGTAAAGAAAAGGATATTATCGTGCGTCGAGGCAATAAATAAATCCTCTATAAAATCTTCTTCTCTCATCCCTGCCCCTGTTATGCCCTTGCCGCCGCGGTGTTGCTTCCTATACGAGCTTACGGGAAGGCGTTTTATATATCCCGAATGGCTTATGGTTATTACCACATCTTCTTCCTGGATCAGGTCTTCCATTTCCAGCTCTTCGACCTCGGCCATAAGCTGGGTGCGCCTTTCGTCCCCGAATTTCTTGTTTAATTCGGCGAGCTCTTGTTTGATTATATCTAAAACCTTTTTCTCGCTGGCTAAAATAGAGTTGAGAAACGCTATTTTCTTAATCAGCTCTTTGTATTCTTTATCTATTTTTTCCCTCTCAAGATTAGTGAGCCTCTGCAATTGCATCTCAAGAATTGCCTGAGCTTGCCTGTCGCTTAAATCGAATTTCTTTATAAGTTCTTTTTTGGCTGTTTGCGGGTCTTTTGATTTCTTTATAATACTTATTATCTTGTCGAGATTTTTGAGGGCTATTTTTAAGCCCTCTAATATATGCGCCCTTGCCTCGGCTTTCTCTTTTTCAAACCTTGTCCTTCTTATTATTATATCTTTCCTGTGGTTTATATAAAGCGAGAGCATTTCTTTTAAGTCGAGCACTCTCGGCCGATTCTCCACCAGCGCCAGCATTATGACGCCATACGTGGTCTGCATCTGGGTGCGCTTATAAAGTTGATTGAGGGTTACCTGCGCATTCTGCCCGCGCCTGAGTTCCACGACAATTCTCATACCCTCTTTATCCGACTCATCCCTTAGGTCCGTGATGCCTTCAATTTTTTTCTCCTGCACAAGCCTTGCGATGGATAAAATTAAATTATTTTTGTTTACCTGATAAGGTATTTCCGTAATGATTATGTTCTCTTTTCCGTTTTTCTGGCTTTCGATGGAGGCCTTGGCGTGGACGAGAAGCCTTCCCCTGCCTTTTTCATACGCTTCTTTTATGCCGCCCTTCCCGCATATAATGCCGCCCGTCGGGAAGTCGGGGCCTTTTATTATTTTCATTAAATCCTTGATTTCACAGTTGGGCGTGTCGATTAAATACGTTATACCCTGTATTATTTCACTCAAATTGTGAGGTGGTATATTTGTCGCCATCCCGACGGCGATACCGCTTGAGCCGTTTAATATAAGGTTGGGAAGCACCGCGGGAAGAACGCTCGGTTCCGCGAGAGAATTGTCGAAGTTGGGGACAAATTTAACTGTATTTTTTTCGATATCAGCGAGCATCGAATCCGTCAGACGAGCCATCCGCGCTTCTGTATAACGCATGCTCGCAGCCGAATCCCCGTCAACGCTGCCCCAGTTGCCCTGGCCATCAACCAAAGGATATCTTAATGAGAAATCCTGGGCCATCCTTACAAGCGCATCATAAATTGCTATATCGCCGTGAGGATGAAATTTTCCTAAGCAATCACCGACTATTCTCGCGCTCTTTTTGTAGGGTTTGTTGTGCTCGAGATTAAGCTCCTTCATGGTAAAAAGAATCCGCCTGTGAACCGGTTTCAATCCGTCCCTTACATCCGGAAGGGCCCTGCCTACAATTACGCTCATTGCGTAATTGATGTAAGAATCCTTCATCTCCTCTTCTATATAGACCGGAACTAATTTTTCATTTCGCGTATACATAAAACTTCCTTAAATATCCAGTACCTTTACTTCAGGCGCATATTTTTCTATAAATTGCCTTCTCGGCTCAACCTGGTCTCCCATTAAAACGGTAAACATGGCATCTGCCTCAACAGCGTCTTCCACGGTTACCTTCTGCATAATGCGCTTTTCCGGATCCATCGTGGTTTCCCAGAGCTGGCCGGGATTCATTTCCCCAAGGCCTTTATACCGCTGAATGGACATGTGGCGTTTACCCAGATTTAAAATAAAAGCCAAAAGCTCTTTCAGGCTAAAAATCCCCTTTGTTGCCTCTTTGCCGGCCTTAACCTTAAACAAGGGCTTTTTTTCTTCTTTCGGCGGGCTATAATTAGCTATATCTATTTTTAGTTTAGCCAGGCCTGCGTTCAATTTATTCAACTCCCTTGCTTCATAAAATTCTGTTATGTCCAACTCCGAGGTTTTTCCGTGCTTCTTTTCCATTTTCTTGGTAAGCGCCGCAAGCTCGCTGTCATCATAAATAAACTTGTATTCTCCCTCCACTTTTAGCCTATAAAATGGCAATTTTTTGGTCTTTGCATGCTTAAAAGACAGGAATTCTGCAAATTTCACTCCACGTCGCTCTATAGCAGAAGATAAGCTCTCTACCTGCAGCAGGATTTCCAATATTTCCTTAAACTTCGTATCGCTGAAGGTATATTTATCGCTAACCCTAACAACCTCAACTTCCTCTATCCCCTGGTCTATAAGTATAGCGTTCATCTCCTCTTCGGTGTTTATATACTCTTCCCTTTTTCCTGCCTTAATCTTGTAGAGCGGCGGTTGTGCTATGTAGATATGCCCCTTTTCCACCAATGCTTTCATTTCCCTGTAAAAGAATGTCAAAAGGAGCGTCCTGATATGGGAACCATCCACATCGGCATCGCACATAAGAATAATTTTGCCGTATCTTATGTTCTCGATCTTAAATTCGTCGCCTATCCCCGTACCTATAGCTGTAATAATAGTCCGAATCTCTTCATTGCTCAATACCTTATCTAAAGCTGCTTTTTCGACATTTAATATCTTACCTTTCAAGGGCAGAATCGCCTGATATCTGCGGTCGCGGCCTTGTTTGCTAGAGCCGGCTGCGCTATCGCCCTCGACAAGATAAAGTTCGGTTACCGTCGGGTCTTCTTCCGAGCAATCCGCAAGTTTACCGGGAAGATTTCCCGCTTCGAGAGCGCCTTTTCTTCTCGTGAGTTCCCGCGCCTTTCTCGCGGCATCGCGGGCCCTGGCGGCAATGATGCACTTCTCTACAATCTTATTGCCGATAGAAGGATTTTGCTCTAAAAATCCGCCGAGCGACTCATTGACGGCGGATTCCACTATTCCTTCGATTTCGGAATTCCCGAGCTTGGCCTTGGTCTGCCCTTCAAATTGAGGATTCGGGAGTTTCACATTTATAACGGCGGTGAGGCCCTCCCTTGTGTCGTTTCCCGAAAGGCTTGCGCCTTCTTTCAATAATCTTCTATTCTTGCAATATTGATTAAGGGTGCGGGTAAGCGCCGATTTAAAACCCGTAAAATGCGTGCCACCCTCAACGGTGTTTATGGTATTCGCGAATGTAAATATATTTTCGGTATAGCCATCGTTATATTGCATCGCCACTTCAACGGAGACGCCGTTTTTTTCTTTCGATAGGTATATTATTTTTTTATGAAGATTCGTTTTATTTTTATTTAAATGCTCTACAAATGAAATTATACCGCCTTTGTAATGGAATTCATTTTCTTTATCCTGTCTTTCATCCTTCAGATAAATCTTTATACCTTTATTTAAAAAAGCCAGTTCTCTCAAACGGTTGGCTAACATGTCATAGCTGAATTTTGTTACTTCTTTGAATATCTCTTTATCGGGCTTAAATGTTACACGCGTGCCGGTCTTCTGGGTTTTTCCTATAACCTTGAGAGTGCTTGCGGTCTTTCCTCTTTCATATTCCTGGTGATACATCTTTCCGTCTCTTTTCACTTCGACTTCAAGCCATTCCGAAAGCGCGTTTACAACGCTCACCCCGACGCCATGAAGCCCTCCGGACACTTTGTAAACCCTGTGGTCAAACTTGCCGCCGGCATGTAAAGTCGTCATTACCACCTCAACCGCCGGTTTTTTTTGGGTTTTATGCGTATCGACGGGTATGCCGCGGCCGTTATCGATAACGCTGACGGAATTATCGGCGTGAATGACTACTTCAATTGTATCGCAATATCCGGCCAGGCTTTCGTCGATTGAATTATCCGTGACCTCATAGACCATGTGGTGTAAGCCGCGCAGTGTCGTATCTCCTATATACATGGCGGGCCGTTTTCTTACCGCATCGGCGCCTTCCAGGACCTGGATAGTCGTAGCATCATACTTTTTTACGTCCTGTTTGGGTTGGCTTTTTTGGGCCTTTTTCTTTCCCATAAATTACACTTCTCCGATTCTAAATTGTAACTCTTTAATTTTTTTTCTGCCTTTTAGGTCTTTATTGAACCCTTGTATCAACTTATCCTTCTCCATAGTCAGCTTGTAAAGCCACGACGAATCACTTACGTTTACGACAAGCCGTTTTGATTTAAGAAAAGCCGGTTTTGTGTGTTTTGAAGCTTTTTTACCGGCTACCTTTTCCCATATTTTGCAAACATCCAGTTCTTCTTTTTCTCTTTTTTCTAAATCAGTTATAACTTTTTTGACTATATCTTTTAATTCCATCTAACTCCGATTAGCAACCTGCTAATCATGTAATCTGCATGGGCAGGACAACATATACATATTCGCTGCCCAGCCTTATAACTCCCGGTTTGTCGATATCTGTGATTTCAAGCCCTACATCTTTCACGTCGATATTTTTCAATACCTCTATAATATAGTTAGGATTAAATCCTATAGAGAGGTCTTTGCCCTTGTATAATATCTCCAGCTCTTCTCTTACTTCCCCCATATAAGGCGTATTTTTAGAAACCGCCATTTTATCTTTGGATATATCCAGCCTGATTGCCATGGAATCCTGGTTTGTAAGTATCGAAGCCCTTTTCGTGGCCGCCAGGAGAGATCCCTTATCGATTATTATTTTCTCTTTAATCTCCTTTGGTATGACCTGTTCATAACTGGGAAACTCCCCCTCTATGAGCCGGGAAATAATAAGGGTATCCCCCAAATCAAAAAGAACCTGGTTTTCATCAAAAAGAATTTTGATTTCGCCTTCTTCCTGCAACAACCTGTTCAACTCCTGAATTGTTTTTGTCGGAATAATGATTTTTTTCTCTGTAACGGTCTCCTCCGGAAGTTCTTTTTCCACAACCGCTAATCTTCTTCCGTCCGTGGCGACAAGTTTAATGGTCTTGTTTTTTATTATAAATAATACGCCATTTAATATATATCTTGTTTCATCGCGGCTTACGGCAAATGCCGTTATGGATATTATATTTTTCAAAAAACTCTGGAGAAGGGTTATTGCGTCTTTGTTTTTGAAATTAGGGGGTTGCGGAAATTCTTCTTTCGGCAGGCCCACTATTTTGAAGATTATTTTACCGCTTTCTATAGTGGCCATATTATTCTTTTTTGTCGATACGGATATATCGGACCCATCCGGGAGCTCTTTTATAATATCCATAAATTTTTTGGCCGGGAGCGTTATGGCGCCCTCTCTTTCGGTTTTTATGGGTATTGTTGAGGATATACCTATATCTAAATCTGTGGCTGTTATTTTCACAATATCATTGTAAGCTTCCAGCAGTATATTTGATAATATAGGTAAGGTGCCCTTGGATGATATCGCGTTCTGCACTTTCTGGATTGTCTTAAATATACGATTTTTATCTGTTTTGAATCTCATGTGTTATACCCCTTCTATTCTTTTATATTATTTAAAATACAGTAATAACCGTAGTAAGCGGATTAGATTGTTGATATCAACGTAACACATTAAATTTAAAGGAGATACAATATAAAAACAATACACAGGTTATCAACATATCCACAAATACCGTTTCATCACCCCTTTATATCCAAAATCAGCTTATCTATAATCCAGCGCACCTTCTCGTCCATTTTTAAACCTTTTTCAATCTTCTCACACGCATGGATAACCGTTGTATGGTCCCTACCTCCAAAAAAATGCCCTATTTCGGGTAATGAAAGGTCTGTAAGGTCTCTGCTTAAATACATAGCAATCTGGCGCGGATAAGCAATCGTCTTGGTTCTTTTCTTCCCCTTCATATCCTGGGGGCCCATATCAAAATATTGCGCAACCTTTTTTTGGATTAGTTCGACATTGATCTTTTTTTCGCCTTCAATAATCATCCCCTTCAATATTTCTTTGGCAAGGCCCACCGTTATTTCTTTATTCATTAATTTAGCATAAGCAACCACTCGAATAAGAGCCCCCTCCAATTCCCTTATGTTTGTTTTTATATTTTCGGCCAGGAAAAAGAGAAGCTCATCGGGCAGGTATACAGTTTCTTTTTCACTTTTTTTTCTTAAAATAGCTATTCTTGTTTCAAAATCGGGCGCCTGGATGTCTGTTATCAAGCCCCATTCAAACCTCGAGACAAGTCTTTTTTCAAGGGTGCGGATTTCCTTCGGAGAACGGTCGCTCGACATGACTATCTGTTTATGAGCGTCGTATAAAGAATTGAAAGTGTGGAAAAATTCCTCCTGGGTGGATTCCTTCCCGGCTATAAAGTGTATGTCGTCGATTAAAAGCACATCGACATTTCTGTATCTTTGCCGGAATTTAGGCGTTGTTCGGTGTTGTATCGCGCTTATCAGCTGGTTTGTAAATTCTTCGCTTGATATGTAAAGAATCTTTGTTTTTGCGGATTTTTTAATCAATTCGTTCCCCATTGCGTACATAAGATGAGTTTTCCCCAGGCCTACGCCGCCATATATAAAGAGAGGATTATATGCCTTGGCAGGGGATTCCGCAATGGCCAGGCAAGCGGCATGAGCGAATCTATTACCGGGGCCTACGACAAAATTTTCAAAAGAATATTTTGAGTTTAAACGAGTCTCCTGCGGAGGAACCTCTCCGACCTGCCGCGGGAATACAGACCTGAACCATCCCTTATGGGGCTCGGATTTTGGAGCCGGGGGTTCTTGAGGCGACGAAACGGCAAATTCCACGCCTATTTTCTTATTGGTTATTCCCGTTAGGCTGGAATTTAGAAGGCCCGTATATCTTTCCATAACCCACTCTCTGAAAAATTTATTAGGCACCCCAAGCGTTAGCTTGTTATCTGAAAGAGAAAGGGGTGTTATCGGCACGAACCAGGCGTTAAATGCTTGCTCACCAACCTCATCTTTTAGGCGGGTTAGAAGATTGTTCCACAATTCGACGTGGCTATTTTCCATAAGTTATCCACAACGTTTTACAGGGTAATTCAATATAAATATACAACTTATTCACAAGTTATCCACAGATCTGGGGATGCATTTCTGTTGTGTTCATGTCTTTTCTTACCATTGCTTAGGCCGGAGGCACCCCTCTCCGCATATCCCATTTAGGCCCTCTCGTCTTATTAACATTTGTTATCCCATAGACAAAAAAATGCTATGCCACGGGATGCAACAATTATATCAAAACAATAATTTTTTGCAAGAAATTTTTTATAAGTTTTAATTTCTTCTTGACTGGAACGGAAATTATGTTATAATTAATGCCCTATGAAAAAGACACTAAAATCAAAATCAAATTTGAAAGGAAAACGCAGGCACGGATTTCGTCGTCGAATGCGCACAAGGGCGGGACGGGCAGTATTAAGAAGGCGAAGAAGAAAAAAATATAAAAGATTAACTATTTAATGAAAGAAAAATTTCGTCTTCGGAAATCGGAAGATTTTAGAAAAGTATTCAAAGAGGGCAAAAAATTTTTAAGCCCTCACTTTATTTTATATATACACAATAATATATTACGGCAGACTGCCGATGATAAACAGGCCTGCCTGCGCGGCGCAAGAATCGGCATATCGATTTCAAAGAATCATTTTAAACTTGCCACGAGAAGAAACAGATTAAGGAGAATAGCGAAAGAATTGTTTAGAAAAGAATTGAGTGCCCGTTTTAAAGGATATGACTTTGTTGTTACCTCGAGACGAGCCCATCCCCGCTCAAATATCAATAAAGTTGTCAAGGAACTAAAGTATTTAATAACAAACCCGCGTTATGTGGATATATGATTAAGCGCCTATTTATTTTTATCATAAATTTTTATCGTAACTATTTATCGCCATTGAAGTTACAAACATGCAGATTTTATCCAACCTGTTCGGAATATAGCCTGGAGTGTCTCCAAAAATTCGGCGTAATTAAAGGAATTTTTAAAAGCGCAAAGAGAATTTTAAAATGCCACCCCTTTCACGGGGGCGGATATGACCCGGTAGAATAAATAAATGGAAAAACGACTTATTATAGCCATAGTCTTATCAATTTTAGTCATAAGCATATTCCAAATTTTATTTCAACCACCAAAGAAAACACAATCCTCGCCTCCGATTCAAAAAATGATTACATCCCCCGCTAAAAAAGAAATAATATCAAAAAATGTTTTTCAAAAAACAATATCTAAAGAAAAAAAGACCATAATAGAAACAGAAAAATATATTTTAACTTTTACAAATAAAGGTGGTTCTTTAAAAGATATCAAATTGAAAGAATATACCGATTCCAACAGTGATTCTCCTTTGCATTTAATCAAAAATATAGAAAAAGATAGGGCAATCTTTTCTATGGAAAGCGAAACATTGCCGGAAGAGCTTAGTGAATGCGAGTTTATCCTGGCCAAAAAATCCAGAAATGAAATTGCATATACTTATTCGGTTCCCGGCAAGTTTAAGCTTATCAAGGAATATTATTTTCATAACACCAATGATTACATAGAGTTACGTATATCAGTTCAGAATTTGGGGGACGCTACAATCTATAGGGACTATGCTCTTTTAGGAGCCTCCGGCCTTCAGCCAACGAGCTCGGTTATGGGGAGAAGATTTATAGAAATAAATTCAATTGTAGACGGCAAGATTGTAAGAAATACGAGGGTAAAGAACGGAGATTCATTCATTAAAGGTATTGTTTCGTGGACAGGCGTGAAAGAAAGATATTTTTCTATCATTCTCAAGCCGCAGCAGGATGTAGAAGGCGTTATATTAAAACAGATTAATAAAACCGATTTAGCCAGCGGGATAAAGACAAAAAGAAATCCTATCTATCCCGGCACAACAATGATGGATTCTTATATTTTATATATCGGACCTAATGATATTGCCAAATTAAGTAAAGTAGGTTTTGGATTAGAACAAATTATAAATTACGGTATATTTGGCGGAATAAGCAAATTTTTACTTATAATATTAAGAATGTTTTATAAAATAGTAAGAAATTGGGGTATCGCGATTATATTGCTTACATTTCTTATTAATATTACTCTTTTCCCTTTAACTAAAAAAAGTTTTCTTTCTATGAGAAAAATACAGGAAATTCAACCCCATATAGAGAAATTAAGGAATGTTCACAAGGACAACCCCCAGAAATTGAATAAAGAATTAGCCGCCATCTATAGGGAATATAATATAAATCCTTTAGGAGGATGTCTGCCGCTTTTAATACAGATGCCGATATTCATTGCCCTGTATCAGGGGTTAATTCGGTCTATTGAATTAAAAGGAGCTAACTTCTTATGGATAAAGGACTTATCGAATCCTGACTTTGTGCGCATACCTTTTAATCTGCCCTTTTTAGGTAACGAAATCCATATACTACCTTTACTTATGGTGGGAGCAATGTTCTTCCAGCAGAAAATCTCCACTAAAAGCACAGCTGTTGCAAGCAAAGAACAACAGCAACAGCAGAAGTTTATGATGGCTTTCTTCCCATTATTTTTTGGATTTCTGTTCTACAATTTCCCTTCCGGCTTGGTTCTTTATTGGCTTACCAATACAATTTTGATGGTTATAGAGCATTCCAGCATGAGGAGGTCGCTCAAGTGAAAGATAGAATTATAGAAGTAGAAGCAAAAACGAGCAAAGAGGCAATAAGAATAGCTCTTGAAAGACTTAAGGTAAAAAAAGAAGATGTTGAGATAAAGATTTTATCTGAAGAGCATAAAGGCCTATTTGGAATGGAAGGCGCTGAACCTGCTAAAATAAAAGTTATTGTTAAAGAGAAGAAGAAGAAAACTTAATCCCGTCGTCGAGAATTTGACATTTGCGTATATATTAGGTATACTTTCCACGTGGAAACTAAAACGATAGCCATTTGCAATCAAAAAGGCGGAGTTTCAAAAACAACAACCGCTATAAACCTCTCCTCTTACCTTGCCCTTGAGAACAGAAAAACCCTTCTTATAGACCTTGATCCACAGTCAAATGCCACAAGCGGTATCGGTATCGATAAACGCTCTGTCAAGTCCAGCATCTATAATGTATTACACGGACATGCATCTTTAGAAAACATTATCAAGCCGACGCAAATAGATAATCTTAATATAGCCCCTTCCAGTCTTGATCTTACCGGCGCAGAGGTTGAGCTTGTAAATATTATGAGCA
Organism: Candidatus Omnitrophota bacterium; assembly: GCA_020346285.1. Taxonomy (GTDB): domain Bacteria; phylum Omnitrophota; class Gorgyraeia; order JABMRN01; family RBG-13-46-9. Next base: position 801,687 of record CP070780.1, read on the forward strand.
GAGAATATAGATTAAAAAAAGCTATAGAAATAATAAAGAATCAATATGACTTTATTTTTATTGATTGTCCACCTTCATTAGGGCTTTTAACTATTAATGCACTTACTGCTTGTGATTCAGTTATTATACCGATTCAATGCGAATATTACGCATTAGAGGGATTATCTCAACTTGTAAATACTATAAATCTCGTCAAAGATAACTTAAATAACGCATTGAGAATCGAAGGCGTATTACTTGCCATGGCTGATTACAGGACTAATTTAACTAGAGAAGTTATAGAAGAGGTTAAAAAATTTTTTGGCGACAAGGTTTATAGAACGGTAATTCCCAGATCTATTAAATTAACAGAAGCGCCTGGATTTGGTAAACCAGTTGCATTGTATGACAAAAATTCGATAGGCGCGGAAGCATATTATAATCTGGCAAGAGAAGTCATAGGTGAATTTCCACAACCTATTGAAAATAAAGAAGTTAAGACATTTCGTTCCGAAACATCGGAACCCATTTAAAGGAGGCATAATCATGACAACACAAGTTAAGTTACTCAAGAATCTCTTTCTCATGGCAATAGCGGCACTGATTATAATTCTTGCGCCGCCGTTGAACGTTATCGGAGAAGAAATCGTTACCCTCACCACTATTATGCCGAGCCAGGATACGCTAAGAGTAGAAAGAGGAGCCGTAGGCACAAACTACAGACAGGTAGAGACCCTTACAGATGAAGACATAGGCGATGATAACCTGCTCATCGAAGGCAACGTCGGTATCGGCACGACGGAACCAAATAATAAGCTGGAAGTAATTGCAAATAATGATTATAGCGCTTTTAAGGTAGAGCAAACAGGTACCGGGAGTATTGCCAGTTTTGACAGGTCAGGCGGGTGGACAGTTTTTAGAATTAATAATGAGGGTGCCGTTACTATTCAAGCCGAGAATGCGGTGACTGACGGACTTACGATAAGTGATACGGATTTTACTAATGCCATTAATCTCGGAGGAAATAGAATCATTGGCACTACGAGTCTCTGGGATGGCGACGGTAATGTAGGCATCGGAACGACAACGCCGGAATTCAATCTTAGCCTTGCTGTTGATGGAGGAATAATTAGTACCGGAACTTTTGGTTCCGGAGCGACTTTAACTACTTCCGGAACGGGAGTAAGGATGTTTTGGTATCCCCGCAAGGGAGCATTTCGGGCAGGCCGTGCTTATTTGACTGAGTGGGATAACAGTATGATTGGCAATTATTCGGTAGCGATGGGCTCGAATACCCTTGCATATGGGAGTGGTTCCGTAGCGATGGGGGACGATAATGAGGCTTGGGGGAGTGGTTCCGTAGCGATGGGGTATGGTAGTCAGGCCATATCTTCGCGTTCCATAGCAATGGGGTATAGTTGCTATGCCAGGGGCGACGGTTCCGTAGCGATGGGGAACGATAATACTGCCGACGGCAGTGGTGCCGTAGCGTTGGGACGTCGTTGCGAGGCCACTGGCGACTATTCCGTAGCAATGGGGAATAATAGCGATGCCACCTCAACTGCTTGCGTAGCACTTGGATATAGCGCCGAATCCACCGGCTATTATTCAATGGCTGCAGGCTTTCGAGCCAAGGCAGTAAATCCCGGTTGTTTTGTCTGGGCGGATTCTCAAAGCGCGGATTATTCATCAACCAACTCAAATCAATTCCGTATTCGCGCTGCAGGTGGAATTTTTCATGCCGGCACTTCTATTCATGATATCGCAGAATTTATGGATGTGCTGAAAGAGGACGATGTGCGGGAAGGACAGATTGTCTCATTGGCGCAAGATGATAAACTGGGAAAAAGTAAGGGAAATTATGATGAAAATCTTATTGGCGTGGTTAGCGGTGAGAGAACTACTACGTTGCATTTAGCTAATGAAAATGCCAGTTATGAAGATACCGTACGTCTTCCTATAGCTTTAGTGGGCAGGGTTTATGTAAAAGTGAATAATGAGTCAGGTCAGATTAGGGTAGGCGATCCGATTACATCTTCATCGCAGCCCGGCATAGGCATGAAAGCAACCAGGACAGGGAAAATCATCGGCTATGCTATGGAAGAGATAGATTTCAAAGAGAGCAGGCAAGATGAAATTCTGGTCTTTGTGAACACGGGTTATTATGTTTCAGGTGAGGATTGCGCAAAACTGGACAGGATTGGCAGATTAGAAAACGAGCTGGATGGCCTTCATAGCGAGATAGAGATATTGAAGGAAGCAATTGAGAAAAAAATTTGAAATAGAAGTGAGAAAGTGCTCAATTTCGCGAAGCTAAAAATAAAAGAAGGGGTGAAATATGGAAAAAAGATTAGGCAAAGGATTAGGCGCTTTAATTCCTGAAAAAATCGCTACTTCTGATATGGCTGAAAAAGTGGACAAAATAAAAATCAGCTCTATAAAACCAAATAAACTGCAGCCGCGAAAGAAATTCAATTCGGAAAAGTTAAAAGAATTAAAAGATTCAATTAAAGAGAAAGGCGTTATTCAACCAGTTATTGTTAGGCCTAACGAAGATGGTTATGAACTTATTGCCGGTGAGCGGCGTTTCAGGGCCGTAAAAGAGTTAGGTTATGACGAAATCCCCGTTATCGTGAAAGAAGTAAGCGATGCGGATAGTTTGGAATTAGCCCTGATTGAGAATATACAACGGGAAGAGTTAAATTCTATCGAAGAAGCTAACGCGTATATGGATTTAATCGAAAAATTTAATTTTTCACAGGAAGAAATCTCAAAAGCGGTGGGAAAAGACAAATCCACCGTCTCAAATACATTGCGGCTTCTTGCCTTGCCGAAGTTAATACAGGACTATGTCTCCGAAAGCCTGATTTCGATGGGCCATGCCAAAGCCATCCTTTCTCTGCCGACGGAAAGGTCGAGGATTAGATTTGCGAAAAGAATCATAAAGAAAAACTTCTCCGTGAGACAGGCGGAGGAATTAATAAGACAGAAACTGCAAAAACCAATCCGCAAGACCCGCGAGAAGGATGAGCATCTGGCCCGTATCGAAGAGGACTTGCAGCACCTTCTGGGAACACGTGTCAAAGTTATCCAGGGTAAAAAACGCGGCCGGCTGGAGATTTTCTATTATTCAAACGAGGACCTGGACCGAATTTTAGATTTGATAAGAAGATAAAGAGCCACTATAATAAAGCTTGACAAACAGCCATGCGCGTGGTATATTAAGAGTAAAATTTAACCTTTTAAACCCGGTCCCGCGAGGCCGGAAAAGGAGTAAAAATGAAGCATATAAATATAAACCTACCTAAACTAAGAAGGGTAGGTTATTTTTTTAATGAGACCATAATTTACGGCAATCTATCAGATTGCCGTAAATTATATGGTCGAATTAATCCCGAGCAAAGCGAGGGATCTCAGGAGGATCGAAAATGACTTTTAAAGAAAAAGCCAGGATATTGGACGCGGAAGGCATAAAGAGAGCCGTAACGCGAATTTCACACGAGATACTGGAAAAGAATAAAGGCACGGAAGATTTGGTAATTATAGGGATAAGGAATAGGGGCGAGCACCTCGGCCATAGAGTCGCAGATTTTATAGAGAAGATTATAGGAAAGAAGGTCCCTTTCGGTATTTTAGATATTACTCTTTATAGAGATGACCTTACAGAAGTAGCCGAACAGCCGATCTTAAAAGAGACCCGTATAGACTTTGATATAACCGGTAAAAAAATCGTCCTGGTAGACGATGTCCTGTTTACGGGCCGCACTATAAGGTGCGCCATGGATCAATTGATAGATTTTGGAAGGCCTACCGTAATCCAGCTCGCAGTGCTTGTAGATAGGGGCCACCGGGAACTTCCGATAAGGGCGGATTACGTCGGCAAGAATGTGCCGACGGCGTTAAATGAGGTTATAGAGGTAAAACTGAAGGAGTATGATGGTGTTGACGAAGTCGTTATATGCGAAAAATCCGGGGGGAAGGAGCAAGGCCTCCCCCAAAGGGGATAAAGTGACAGCCAAAAAGGCAGTTACATGGACAAAAAAAGACCTTTTAGGGCTGGAGTATTTAACTAAAGAGGAAATCGAGCTTATACTGGATAATGCAAGGTCTTTTAAAGAAGTGCTTGCAAGGCCGTTAAGAAAGGTCCCGACATTACGCGGGAAGACCATCGTTAATCTATTTTATGAACCCTCCACCAGGACCCGGACATCTTTTGAACTTGCCGCCAAGAGGCTTTCCGCCGATGTTATAAACATGGTAAAGGAATCTTCAAGCATACAGAAGGGAGAAACCCTTATCGATACGGCGAGAAACCTTGAGGCGCTTAAGATAGATATAATAGTCGTCAGGCACAACTGCTCCGGAGCGGCAATGATGTTGTCCCGGGCGGTTAATATAAGCGTTGTCAACGCCGGAGACGGCTGGCATGAACACCCAACGCAAGGGCTTCTGGATATCTTTACTTTAAGGGAAAAACTCGGGTCTATCAAAGGGCTAAACGTAGGTATCATAGGCGATATAGCCCATTCGAGGGTAGCGCGTTCTAATATATGGGGTCTTACGAAATTGGGCGCAAACGTTACGGTCTGCGCTCCCAAAAAACTTATACCTGCCGGGATTGAGAAATTAGGCGTCAAGGTTACAAACGATGTTGACGAGGTAATAAAAAAAGCCGACGCAATCAATGTTCTCCGCATGCAGTTTGAAAGAGACGAGAGCCGCGCGTTTCCTTCCAAGATAGAATATTTTAAGACCTTCGGCATAACAGAGGAGAGGCTCAAGAAGGCAAAAAAGGGTATAATCGTCATGCACCCCGGCCCTATCAACAGAGGCGTTGAAATGTCGGCAGAGGTTGCGGATGGCGCCAACTCTGTTATATTGGAACAGGTTACAAACGGCATAGCGGTTCGGATGGCGGTATTGTATCTGGTTTCGACCGCGAAAAGGCAGAAAAAATGATTATAAAGAACGGTTATATTATAGACCCGTCGAACAAAAAAGAGGGCGTATTTGACATATTGATAGAGGGGTCAAAAATCAAAGAGGTATCAAAAAGCATAAAAGCAAAAGATAAAGAGATTATTGACGCTAAAAAGAAAATAATAATCCCGGGCCTTATAGACATGCATGTCCATTTGAGGGAGCCGGGGAGAGAGGATATCGAGACGGTAAAATCCGGGACAGGCGCCGCAATCTCGGGCGGCATAACAAGCATATGTTCGATGCCCAATACACGGCTATCGATGGATAATATCGAGAATCTGGAGCTTCTAAAAAGCATTATAAAAAGAGACGCCGGGGCTTTTGTTTCTATCATAGGCGCTATTACAAAAGGCCGGGAAGGCAAAGAGATTGTGGATATGAAAATGATGAAAGAAAAGGGCGCCATTGCCTTATCGGACGACGGCAATTCCATACAGGATGAGCGCGTTATGCTTGATGCCCTCAAGAAGGCAAAAGAGAATGGCCTTCTTTTAATATCCCACTGCGAAGATAAGACAATTTCAAAAAATGGCGTTGTAAACGAAGGAATAGTGGCTACAAAATTGGGATTACGCGGCATATCTAAAAAGGCAGAATATGAATTCGTAGGCCGCGATATAGAACTTGCCCGAAAGACAAAAGCGAAACTCCATATAGCGCATGTAAGCTGCAAAGAGTCGGTAGATATGATAAGAAAAGCGAAGAAAGACGGCGTAAAAGTTAGCGCAGAAACCGGCCCGCAGTATTTCAGCCTGCGGGATGAATGTTGCGTTACCTATGATACGCGCACGAAGATGAACCCGCCTTTACGCTCGGCCGAAGACGTCGAGGCCATAAAAAAAGGCCTGACGGATGGAACGATTGATGCGATAGCTTCAGACCATGCCCCGCACGGGAAGCACGAAAAAGAGATAGAGTTCGACCTTGCGGCATTCGGCATTATAGGGCTTGAAACATCGCTGGCCCTGGCTATTATGAATCTCGTTGAAACAAAGCGGATTTCCTGGATGAGGCTGGTTGAGCTAATGTCGGCAAATCCGGCTAAAATTTTAGGCTTAAATCATAAAGGCAATTTGTCGCCGGGAAGCGATGCCGATATAACCATAATTGACCCGGAGAAAAAGTGGGTTTATACGAAAGATTCAATCCGGTCAAAAAGCAAAAACTCCCCCTTTATCGGCTGGCAGTTTAAAGGAAAAGTGACAGGCGTGATTGTCGGGGGAAGAAATTCCCCTCACCTTAGTCCTCTCCCCAAAGGGGAGAGGAGATAATGAGGAAAGAGGAATTCCCTCTCCCCGTAGGGGAGAGGGTTAGGGTGAGGGGGGATAGATTGGTTATGAAGTTCATCTTAACTAAAGAATTAGGCCGCCTGGCCCGATGGCTACGCATTCTGGGATACGACGCTATTTATTATGATAAAGACGATAGGTCGCGCCTTGTCATGACAGCTTTGAGGGATAAAAGGGTTATTTTAACCCGCAGCTCCAGGATGTCGAAATTTACAGGCATAAGGATGTTATGCATAACCGAAGATGACGTTGAGAAACAATTAGCGCAGGTCGTAAAAGAGCTCGATTTAAACATAGAAGAAGATAAAACCTTTTTAAGATGCGTAGATTGCAATGAATCTCTGGCTGTTATCAAGAAGAATGAGGTAAAGGATAAAGTTCCTCCCTATGTTTTTGAAACACAGAAGGAATTCAAGACGTGCCCCGTCTGTAATAAAATATTTTGGAAGGGAACACACTGGCAGCTGGTAAAGGAGTTTTTGAAATGTTTATAGCCGATTTTCATATTCATTCAAAATACTCCCGCGCAACCAGCAAAGACATGGATATCGAAAATCTTTCTAACTGGGCCGGCGTAAAGGGGATAAATCTCCTGGGCACAGCCGATTTTACCCACCCGGATTGGCTGAGGGAGTTAAAGAATAAACTGGAAAAGGCAGAATACGGTATCTACCGGCATAAAAACATATTTTATATGCTGACCTCGGAAGTATCGAACATCTATTTTAAAACCGGCAGGGTACGGAAGATTCATAATATTATTTTCGCGCCTTCATTTGAAATCGTAGATGAAATTAATAAATTTTTATCACAGCACGGCAATCTCTATTCGGACGGGAGGGCTATATTAAGGCTCGAGTCGGATAAGATGGTTAAAGGATTGGGTAAAATCTCAAAGGACATATTTGTAGTCCCCGCTCACGTCTGGACGCCTCATTTTAGCTTATTCGGCGCAAATTCCGGTTTTGACTCCATAGAGGAATGCTTCGACGATGTTACGGATAAAATATATTCTCTGGAAACGGGGCTTAGCTCCGATCCAGCGATAAATTGGCGCTGGAGTGCCTTGGACAGATTTAGTTTAATGAGCAATTCCGATGCGCATAGCCCGTCTAAAATAGGAAGAGAGGCGAATGTTTTTAAAGAAAAATTCGGCTATAAAGAGCTTATAGAAATATTAAAGACAAAAGATAAAGAAAAATTTTTATACACGGTAGAATTCTTTCCCCAGGAAGGGAAGTATCACTGGGACGGCCATAGAAAATGTAACGCCAGGCTCGCGCCTTCGGAATCTAAAAATTTGAATTACACATGTCCGAAATGCGGAGCGAGAGTAACGGTAGGCGTTATGCACCGGGTAGAAAAACTCGGCGATAGAAACGAGGGATTTGCGTTAGAGGGCGCGCCGTCTTATAAAAATCTCGTCCCTTTAATCGAGATAATAGCCTCGGCCTTGAACGTGGGCAGCCTTACACAGGTTGCGCAAAGAGAATATAATATGTTAATAAACAAGTTTGGAAGCGAGCTTAAGCTCCTATTGGAAACACCGGAAAAAATGATAGAAGACGAATGCCCGCCAAAGATTGCCACCGGCATATTGAATGTGAGGAGAGGGGCGCTTGAGATTATCCCCGGATACGACGGCGTCTACGGCAAGGTAAATGTTTATAAGAGCGGAAAAGAAAAAAAGGAAAAACAGCTGGAACTGTTTTAGCGCATGAAACAATTTAAAGCAAAAATAATCTCGAACAAAAAAATAGCGCCCGGGCATTATATATTATCCTTTAAGGCGCCGAAAACAGCAAAAAATACAAAGCCGGGGCAATTCTTTAATATAAGAGTAAGCCAAACTTACGAACCCTTTTTAAGAAGACCCTTCAGCGCCCATAAAATCGCGCGGAATAAAATTGAAATTTTATACAAGGTTGTCGGGAAAGCAACAGAGATTCTTTCTATGAAGAAAAAAGGCGATATATTAGATGTGCTTGGCCCGTTAGGCAACGGATTTGATTTAGAGACCGGAGTTTCCTCGGTCTTTTTAGTAGCCGGCGGCCATGGCGTCGCTCCGCTTTATGCCTTGGCGGAACAAATCATAAGGGGTAAATCGCGGGCCCTGATTTTCATCGGCGGCAAAACCAAAAAACACATTGTCAGCGATAAAGAGCTTAAAGAACTCGGCGCCAAAGTATATATCTCTACCGAAGATGGCTCAAAGGGTTATAAGGGCTTGATAACCGACTTAGTTATCCGTCATTGTAAGGCCGCTTCGCGCCTCGCAATGACAACCATCTATGCCTGTGGCCCAAAACCGATGCTTAAGGAAGTGGCAAAACTCGCAAGACGCTATAAAATGCCGTGCCGGGTGTCTCTCGAAGAATATATGGCTTGCGGCATAGGGACATGCCTGGGTTGCGCCGTAAAGACACGGACAGGATTCAAGCTCGTCTGCAAGGACGGCCCGGTTTTTGACTCAAGGGAAATTATATGGACCTAAAAATCAAAATTGGTAAATTAAAATTGGAAAATCCGGTAATATTAGCTTCCGGCACAGCCGGATTCGGTAAAGAAATGAAAGATTTTATCGATATAAATAAACTCGGAGCCATTGTTACCAAAACAATTACCCTGAACAAAAGAAAAGGGAACCCGCCCCCTCGCGTTATTGAGACGCCCGGCGGTTTATTGAATTCGATAGGGTTGGATAACGGCGGGCTTAAAGATTTTATGTTTGAAAAAATTTCTTTTCTTGAAAATCTAAAAATACCGGTAATTGTAAGCATAGCCGGGGATACCATAGATGAGTTTGTAGAGCTGGCAAGGGAACTTTCAAAAGCAAGATGTATTCGGGCTATAGAAATAAATCTTTCATGCCCTAATATCCGGCACAAGAATACGAAATTTCCGCTTTTGGCCCAGGATAGAAGGGCCGTAGAGAAAATAATTTCGAGATTGCGAAAAACAACAACGAACACATTGATAGCAAAACTTTCGCCTAATGTGGCTGACATAAAAGAAATCGCGAAGGCCGCTGAACACGCGGGCGCGGATGCCATATCTTTAATAAATACGTATCCGGGCATGCTCGTAGATATTAATACTATGAAACCGAAATTAGGCGGGGTAACAGGGGGCTTAAGCGGCCCGTCCGTGAAACCGTTAGCTTTAAAATGTGTCCGGGATGCGTATAACGCCGTTAACATACCTGTTATAGGCATGGGCGGTATTATGGATGCGCGGGACGCCGTCGAATTTTTTATATGCGGCGCAAGCGCGATTCAAATAGGAACCGCGAATTTTGTAAATCCCGGCGTCTCTTTGGAGATTTTAGAGGGTATAAAAGAATATTTGAAAAAGAAAAAAATAAAAGCAATTAAAAATTTAATAGGAAAATTAAAGATATGAGAAACAGGCTTATCGTCGCGCTTGACGTAAATTCTTTTGATAAAGCGAAAAAGCTTGTCGACAAATTATCGCCGTATGTAAATATATTCAAGGTAGGAAGCCGGCTTTTTACGGTTTGCGGCCCCAAAATAATAAATTATATAAATAAAAAAAGAAAAAAAACATTTCTTGACCTTAAATTTTTCGATATACCCAATACGGTAGAGGGGGCTGTCCGGGCAGCGGCGAAATACGGGGTATTCATGACAACGCTTCATATTTCCGGCGGATTCGATATGTTAAAAAAAGCGGCCGGCGCCTTAAAAGGCAAAAAGAAAAAGCCGTTACTTGTCGGGGTTACGGTTTTGACGAGCAAAGCAGGCAAAGATATCGCGAAAGAAGTAATAAAGCTTGCGCTAATAGCGAAAAAAGCGAAACTTGACGGCGTTGTATGCTCGCCAAAGGAAACAAGGCAGGTTAAAAGAGCTTGCGGGAACAAATTTATCGTCGTAAATCCCGGCATCAGGCCTTTATGGGCGATGAGGGGCGATCAAAGGCGGGTTACCACGCCCGAAAAAGCAATAGAAAACGGCGCGGACTTTATCGTCGTCGGCAGGCCTATAATAAAAGCGAAATACCCTTCGCTGGCGGCTCAAAAGATATTAGAGGAAATGGTATGACGGATAAACAAATTTTAGAAATTTTCGGGAAAACAGGCGCCTTTCTCAAAGGCCATTTCAAGCTTTCCAGCGGGCTTCATAGCGCGCAGTATCTCCAGTGCGCACGCGTTTTGCAGCACCCGCAGCACGCCGAAAAACTTTGTAAGGCACTTGCTGAAAAATTCAAAAAAACCGGGCCCGATATTGTCATAGCGCCTGCTTTAGGCGGTATTTTAGTTTCATATGAGGTTGCGCGGGCGCTTGGGGTAAAAAGCCTTTTTATGGAAAGGGTGAACGGTAAGATGGCGCTGCGACGGGGCTTCGAAATAAGCAAAAATGATAAAGTTCTTATCGTAGAAGATGTGATTACTACGGGGCTTTCTACTAAAGAAGTTATAGAAGCGGTAAAATCTTTCACTTCGGCTATCGTCGGCGTCGGATGCCTTGTTGACCGTTCGGGCGGTAAGGTCGATTTTGACATGCCATTTAAAAGCCTCTTTAACTTAGATATGCCTACCTTTAAACCTGAAAATTGCCCTCTGTGCAAAGATAAAATTCCCCTTACGAAGCCCGGCTCAAGGCTTCCTTCTTGACAAAAGAGCCGGGACAAGTTATGCTATAGAAAAAGTTCCCTCACCCCGCACTACGGGGTTGAGGATGAAAATTTTTTAAGGCAAAATTTTCGGGAGGCAAGAACCATGGAAATGGAGCTTAATAATCTTATAGATAAAATAAAACGTGAAGGCGTCGAAGAGGCGGAAAAAGAAGCCGGCGAGCTGGTTTCTGACGCGCAGGGGAAAGCCAGGCAGATTATAAATACCGCCGAGAGCGAAAAGGCCGATATCATAAAACAGGCGGAAGGAGAAATCAGGAATTTCAGGAAGAATGCGGAGAAGGCCGTCAAGCAGGCCGCAAGAGACGCCCTCCTTAATTTAAGGGAGAGGGTAAACGAGTTTTTCGTCAGGATGGTAAAGGACAAGATTTCCGGGGAGTTAACGCCGGAGGTTTTGAAAGAGGTTATTATCAAGGCCATAGCAAATTTCAGAAAAGACGGCACCTCGGATATAGAGGTCCTGGTAAGCAAAAAGGATAGAGACGAGCTCCAAAAATCCCTCTTTAAGGCCCTCGCGAAAGACATAAAGCTCACGCTTACAGGAGCTCCCGGTATAGAAAAAGGCTTCCGCATAGGCGAAAAAGGCAAGGACTCTTATTTTGATTTTACCGGCGAGGCCATCGCCGAATCATTTACGCGCTATCTCAATCCAAAATTAGCCGAAATGTTAAATATCAATTTAGGCCTGGGTAAAAAATAAAAGATGCCTAACAAATATTATTATCTGGTTGCGTCCCTCGCATACCTTGAATTCGAAAAAACACCCCCTATTACAAAATACGAATTTTTGTCCGAATGTAAAAAATGGCTTGACGCGGATGATTTTAAGAAACTCGCGGGTATAGATATAAGCGATATCGAGATACGCCCGCGGGACCTGCCGATAATTAAAGAATGGAAGTCCTTTGACCTTGCCCTGCGTAAAGGTCTCGGCGAGATACGGGAGACGAGAAAAAAATCTTTGCACGAGAAAATACCTGTCCGCTTCATGGATGTATTTGAAGAGCCGACGCCTTTACTTATGGAGAGGAAGCTCGAGAAAAAGAGATGGGATTTTATAGAAGAAAAAGAATTCGGCCGCCATTTTGATATAAACGCGCTGGCGCTTTATTTTTTAAAAATCCAGATCCTGGAAAGGCTGGCCGTATTTGAAGAAGAAAAGGGAAAAGCCCGTTTCGAGCGCTTGTCGGAGGTAACCTATGCGTAAAAATCTCGGAAAGATTATCTCCATAACGGGCAACATGATAGGCGTTGTAATCCACGGGCATATTACCCAGAACGAAGTGGCCTATGTGATCAGGGGAGATAAGCGGCTTAAATCCGAAGTCATTAAGGTAGAAGGGAATGTTGCGTACCTTCAGGTATTCGAATACACAAAAGGTATAAAAATCGGCGATACGGTCGAGTTTTCGGACAAGATGCTTTCTGTACAGCTCGGGCCGGGATTGCTTGCCCAGATATACGATGGATTGCAGAACCCGCTTCCGAAACTTGCCGAGGAATTCGGTTTCTTCCTGCCCGTTGGAGTAGAGCGTAACGCCATATCCCTCGAGAAAAAATGGGAATTTAAACCCTCCGTAAAAAAAGGCGATAAGGTAATCGCCGGAAGCGTTCTTGGCCATGTTCCCGAGGGGATTTTCAAACATAAAATAATGGTTCCTTTCTATTTAAAGAATGAATATGTAATTAAAGAGATAGCCGGCCAGCGTGATTATACAGTTGACCAGGTCATCGCAAAACTAAAAGGCAAGAAGGGCGAAGTCATCGATGTAAGCATGGTCTTTGAGTGGCCGGTTAAGATTCCTATAGAGGCGTATAAGGAAAAACTCCCCCCTAAGGAGACCCTTATTACGAGGGCCCGGATTATCGATACATTTTTCCCGGTCGCCAAAGGCGGGACATACTGCATACCGGGCCCGTTCGGAGCCGGAAAAACGGTTCTCCAGCAGCTTACCAGCCGTTATGCCGAAGTTGATATAGTGATAATTACTGCATGCGGCGAACGGGCGGGGGAAGTTGTTGAGACGTTGAGGGAATTTCCCCACATTACGGATTCCAGGACGGGAAAATCGCTTATGCAACGCACCGTTATTATCTGTAATACGTCTTCGATGCCTGTTGCCGCGAGGGAATCCTCGGTCTATACAGGGGCCACGATCGCCGAGTACTACAGGCAGATGGGGCTTGACGTATTGCTTCTTGCGGATTCCACATCGCGCTGGGCGCAGGCGATGAGGGAAATTTCCGGCAGGCTGGAAGAGATTCCCGGGGAAGAAGCGTATCCCGCCTATCTCGAATCCCGCATAGCCCAGTTTTATGAACGCGCGGCGGTCGTAAAGTTGCACGACGGAGAAACAGGAACGCTTACTATCGGAGGCACGGTGAGCCCGGCCGGCGGAAACTTCGAGGAACCCGTTACGCAAAGCACGCTTAAGGTTGTAAGCGCTTTTCACGGGCTTTCACGCGACCGGGCAAACGCGCGCAAATTTCCCTCGGTTGACCCTCATGAAAGCTGGTCCAAATATAAGAGCTTCGTAAGGGATGACCTGGTGAATTTTGCGAAATCGATATTATCAAAAGGCAACGAGATACAGCAGATGATGAAGGTAATAGGAGAAGAGGGAACCTCCACGGAGGATTTTGTAATTTACCTTAAAAGCGAATTCCTGGATGCGGTTTACCTTCAGCAGAACGGTTTTGACCCGGTGGATGCCTCGACGGATGCCAAGCGCCAGGAATACGTATTCTCAAAAATAGTAACAAATATTTTACGAAAGGAATTTTCCTTCAGCGATAAAGAAGACGCGCGCCATTTTTTCTATACCTTAAGGCAATTTTTTATAGATTGGAACTATAAGGAATGGAAAACGAGAAAGTTCTCGGAACAGGAAGGCAAAATAGACAAATTATTGTCTGATAATTCCCATGCGAAAAGTATGCACTAGGATATTGAGCATAGTCGGCAATGTATTGACTGTCCGGGCAGAGCAGGTAGCCTACGAAGAGCTGGCCCGGGTGTCAACATCAATGGGCCCGTCCCTCGCGCAGGTAATCCGCATGGACAAGGATATAGTTTATCTTCAGGCCTTTCAGGGGGCAAGGGGCATATCCACCGGCGACGAAGTAACGTTTCTCGGCCATCCCATGAAAGTAGGGTTTTCACCTAACCTTTTGGGAAGAATTTTTAACGGGAGCGGAATACCGCGTGACGGAGGCCCCTCGCTTACAGAAAATCTCATAGAGATTGCGGGCCCCGCGGTAAACCCGGCGAAAAGAATTATTCCCAGCCAGATGATAAGGACGAATATCCCCATGATAGATGTCTTTAATTCACTGGTGGAATCCCAGAAACTTCCGATATTTTCTGTTTCCGGAGAGCCGTACGACGAACTTCTGATGAGGATTGCGCTTCAGGCAGAAGTGGACATGATAATTTTAGGCGGTATCGGGATTAAATACGACCGGTACATGTATTTCAGAAATACGCTCGAAGAGGGAGGCGCGTTGGCAAAGTCTGTTTTCTTCATTCACACGGCATCCGACCCCATCGTAGAAGGCCTTATGGTGCCTGATATGTGCCTGGCGGTAGCCGAGAAGTTTGCGCTGGCCGGCAAAAGGGTGCTCGTGCTTTTTACTAACATGACAAATTTCTCCGATGCCTTAAAGGAGATAGCCATTACCATGGAACAGGTTCCCTCAAACAGGGGATACCCCGGCGATCTCTACAGCCAGCTTGCCGCGCGGTATGAAAAAGCGGTGGATTTTGAAGGAGCGGGTTCTATTACCGTCCTGGCGGTAACAACCATGCCGGGCGACGACATAACCCATCCCGTTCCTGACAATACGGGCTACATAACAGAGGGGCAGTTTTACTTAAGAAACGGCAGGATCGAGCCATTCGGGTCCTTGAGCAGGTTGAAGCAACTTGTTAACAAAAAGACCCGCGAAGATCATAGAAGCATTATGGACGGGATGTTGCAACTATATGCCCAGTATAGAGAAGCAGAGGAAAAGAGAACCATGGGCTTCCGTATGAGCGAGTGGGACAAGAAGCTTTTGAAATACGGAAAACTTTTTGAAGACAACATGATGGATTTAAAGGTAAACATCCCTCTCGAAAAAGCCCTGGATAACGGCTGGAGAATAATGGCCGATTGCTTTAGCCCGGAAGAAAGCAATTTCCGCACAGAACTCATAGAAAAATTCTGGCCGCGGTAAGTCATGGGAAGAGTAAAACACACCAAAAACGAGCTTAAAAGGCAAAAAGATGACCTTAAAAGATTCATTCGCTACCTCCCTACTCTTGCGCTTAAAAAACAGCAACTGCAGGCAGAGATAATAAGGATTCTGCATGCCAGAGACGAACTGGAAAAGCAAATAGAGATATTCAGGGAGTCGGTATATAAATGGGTAGCGGTATTTGCCGAAGAGGTGCATATCGAAAAGCTCGTCGGCATAGAAAAGATACGGGTTTCGACGGGAAACATAGCGGGGATAGGCATACCGGTATTCGAAAAAGTAGATTTCAGGGAAAATAATTACGATATTATTAAAACGCCCTTGTGGGTGGATTACGGAATCGAGGCGATAAAAGAACTCGCCACTTTAAAAGCGCGAAGCCGGGTCCTCGAGAAACAACTCGAGCTCGTAAGAGAAGAGCTTAGGATTACAACCCAGAGGGTAAACCTGTTTGAGAAGATAAAAATACCCCAGGCACGCGAAAACATACGAAGAATTAGTATATTCCTCGGCGATTTACAGACCGCGGCGGTTGTTACCGGAAAAATAAGCAAAAATAAGATAGAGAAAAAAGCGGGAGCGCTTGCATCATGGTAGTCAGAATGAAAAAACTCACTCTCCTTGTCTCCGAAACCGGGAGAGAAGAACTTCTTTTAAAATTGCGCAAACTTGGGACGCTTCACGTTAAAAACGTAACCAAGCCCTCTGCCAGAGAGATAGGTTCGCTTGAAGGGGCAATCTCGCAGGTTAAAAAAACCATTTCAATACTTGAGAATTATCCAATCCCGGCCTCCGGGAAAATCAGCTGGGGAATGCAGGAAATACCCGGCAACGCGAAAGAAGTAGTTTCGATCGCAGGGGAAAAAGAAGAAGCGATAAGAAATCTCGAGTATGTTAAAAGCCAGATAGAATGGTATAGGCCGTGGGGCTCCTTTAATCCGGAGGATATCGAACGGCTTAAGCAAAAAAAAATCTTTGTAACCTTATATCGCACAAGTAAAGGAGCCCTCAAAAAGCTCGGCGAAAAAAAGAATATTCATATTATAAGCAGGGATAAACAATACGCGTATCTGGCTCTAATTTGCGATAACCCAGACGAGCGGCTTCCGTTTGAAGAGATTGAACCGGCCAGGCATAGTTTTGATGAGTTCCATAAGAGGCGCGAATCCTTAGAAATAAGACTTAAAGAAATAGAGAGCATTCTCGAGAATATGGCAGGGGCAAAGGACTGCTTAAAAAATTGCCTTCCGAAACTGGAAAAGAAATATAATTTTTTAAATGTCATGCACGGCATGAAGGAAGAAAAAAAGTTTTCATATCTTCGAGGTTTTTGCCCGGCGGATAAAGTAAAGGAAGTAGTCGCTCTTGCGAAAGCGCATGGGGCCGGCTATCTTATAGAGGAACCGGATGAACCGCTGGAAACACCCACCCTTATCAGGAACCCCGGGTGGGTCAGTATAATAAACCCTGTATTCAAGTTTATGAATACGCTGCCGGGTTACAACGAATATGACATAAGCCTGTGGTTTTTGATGTTCTTTAGCATTTTCTTCGCCATGCTTATAGGCGACGGGGGTTACGGCCTTTTGTTTGTAGCGCTGACTTTTTTTGCGAGGAGAAAGCTGAAAAACGTACGCAAGGAACCGTTTCTTCTCATGTATACCTTGAGTTTTGCGACCGTTATCTGGGGGGCGATAACCGGCACGTGGTTTGGGGCTGAAAGGATTGCCCAGATGCCTTTTCTTAATGCGTTGGTTGTAGAAAGAATAGATAGTTTTGTTACCACTAATCAGAATTTTATGATTTACATGTGTTTTGTAATCGGCGTCATACAGTTGAGCATAGCGCATTTTATAAGAGCCTTCAGGATAATCAATACCTTTAAAGCCCTGGCCGAAGCGGGATGGATTTTAACCCTATGGGGTCTTTTTTTTACCGCCGGGACACTTGTCCTGAACAAGCCGTTCCCCGCGTTTGCGGGGCATTTTCTTGTCGCGGGGGCAACGCTGGTGCTATTATTTTCAAATCCGCAAAAAAACATAATAAAGGGAATACTGCTTTCCTTAGGCACTATTCCGCTTAAAATAGTCAGCTCTTTTTCCGACGTTGTGTCGTATATCAGGTTATTTGCCGTCGGGTACGCGTCTCTCGTGCTGGCGAGCACTTTTAACAATATGGCAATGCAGGTTGGGTTTGACAATGTTATGTCGGGGCTCGGATCTGCATTAATTATGTTTTTTGGCCATGCGCTGAATATCGCTCTTTGCCTTATGGCGGTTATTGTGCACGGCATAAGGCTCAATATGCTTGAGTTTTCAGGACAGATGGGCATGGAATGGTCGGGAAGGGAATACAACCCTTTTAGGGAAAAATAGGAGGAATAATATGGTAGCAGGATTAGGGGATATGGGTTTTTCTCTGGCATTGGCGGCATTGGGTTCCGCGCTCGGTACAGGGGTCGCCGGGATGGCGGCAATCGGGGCGTGGAAAAAAGCATTCATGCAGAATAAGGCAGCACCTTTTATTTTAATCGCTTTTGTCGGAGCGCCGTTATCTCAAACAATCTACGGTTTTATTCTGAAAAACCAGATAAAAGCAGCTAATCTCCCTCCCGAATCTTATACATATCAGATTATATTAGGGGCAATCGCGGGATTGGCTATAGGGCTCTCCGCCTGGATGCAGGGTAAAGCCGGCGCAAGGGCAGCGGACGCGCTGGCAGAGTCGGGAAAAGGCTTTGGCAATTATATCATGGTCTTGGGCGTAATAGAAACAGTCGCGCTCTTTGTCATGGTATTTACCATGACGGCTTTACCGAAGTAAAAGTAATTGACAAAGAACCCTTGTCAGTAGATAATGTAATCTCTTGAAAATCAAAGAGTTCCATTGGGCGGGTAGTTCAGTTGGTTAGAACGGTTGACTTACATTCAACAGGTCACAGGTTCGAGTCCTGTCCCGCCCACCAGATTTGCGAACGCAGTAAGCAGATCTCTCCCGAGGAAAATACAATTTTAAGGGGACGTAGTTCAGATGGATAGAACGCGAGCTTGTCACGCTCGAGGTCGCGGGTTCGAGTCCCGTCGTCCCCGCCACTTAATATAACTGTCATTCCCGCGAAAGCGGGAATCCAGACGACAACCCTATTTACTGTCGAGAAATCGACAATAGATAGGGTTTTTTGTTTTCTTTGAAATCTTGGCAATCTTGGTAAATTAACACACTTCTGGCACACAACTGCCACACTCGTGTCATTGCGAGGAGGCTGCCGAAGGCAACCGATGAAGCAATCTCATAGAAGGAAATATGCATATGAAAGGTTATCAATTCCTCGAAAACGACTTTTTTGACCTGTGTAAAACTCGAGAGATAGGTCGAATTCCGATGTTATTATATATTTATCTCAGAGGTCTCTATTGTCGCTTTCAGAAGCCTATTTTTACCTGGTATGATAAGAAG
>CP070780.1:820385-828937 GCA_020346285.1 Candidatus Omnitrophota bacterium
CCGAGGGATGAAATACGCCGACCTTCATGTCCACACCATCTTTTCCGACGGAACATTCACGCCCGAAGAGGCAGTCCGCGTTGCCAGAGAGAAGGGCCTTTCCTGCATTGCTATCTGCGACCATGATTGCGTTGACGGAATAGGCCCTTCGATAGAATATTCTAAAAAAAATCCCATTGAAATCATACCGGGAGTGGAACTCACGGCAATGAAAGACCGGAAAGAAATTCATATATTAGGATATTTTATATCCTGGAAGGAACAGTGGTTTAAAGAAATATTGAAAAAAATTCAAGCCGAAAGAGTTTTAAGAATCAATAAGATGATAGAAAAGCTGAAACGCTTTAACATAGAGGTAATGCCAGACAGAGTAATGAATATAGCCGGCGGAAAGGGTTCCGTTGGAAGATTGCATTTAGCCCGCGCCCTTGTTGAAATAAAAGCGGTCTCATCGATTCAGGCAGCATTTGATAAATATATAGGCGATTTTAAGCCGTGTTATGTAGAAGATATCGATTTTAGCCCGAAGGAGGCAATCGAATTTATATTGAGGGCTAAAGGTATACCCGTTTTGGCTCATCCGTACACAATCGGAAACGATTCGTTAATACAGGAATTTGTTAAATACGGCATGCGCGGGATAGAGGTTTTTCATATTGATCATTCTTTATCAATTAGTAAAAGATACGAAAAAATAGCTTTAGAAAACGGGCTTTTGGTTACGGGTGGCTCGGATTGTCACGGTTTGGGAAAAGGCAGGGTATTGCTTGGCACCGTGAGGGTTCCGTATAGCCTTGTGGATAAGTTGAAAGAAGCGGCGAACAGGATTTAAGCTGTTGCCTCCGCTTGCCGTTCGCTCGGGGATAGGCGCCCCTCGCTCACTGTGACAAAAATTGCTCATGACCTAAATGGCGCCATTGTATTTCCGCCTTCGCCAAAGAAGAACTTCAAAGTAGATAAGCTTCGGCGGATCAGCCGTAGCATAGCTACCTATGAATTTCTACTTTGGCGAAGGCTGACGCAATTTTTGACAGTCGCTCCGGCAATCAGCTTAAATCCTATCCTGTTCGAGGTCGAACCTCGAACCCGGTGGCCTCACAGGGGAGGTGCAACTCTTTACATGCCAATAGAATACGCTCATAAGCTTTCCGCAACCGCCTCTCCAATCTACTATTATCTTGACACAATAATATAATTTAGATACAATATAATTGATTTTACGGATGAATCCGGTTAGGCCTCATAGGAGGCAAAAAGGCCTGGTGAGAGAGAGTTCTAACGGGATGAAGAGCAAAAAAAGAATAAAAATAAGGAAACAGTGGGTTATAAATCCCAGAACGCGTATAAAAGAAAGCAAGAAAGTGTATTCGAGAAAGAGAAATAAAAAAGACCGGGAGAGGAACGCGGAATAACCATGAAATTAAAACTTGGTATACCAAAAGGAAGCTTACAGGATATAACCGTTAAGCTCTTTAAGAAGGCGGGTTTCAATATCACTATTTCAACGAGAAGCTATTTTCCTTCTATAGACGACAGGGAGATTGAGGCCACACTTTTCAGAGCCCAGGAGATGTCGCGTTATGTCGAAAGCGGAATAATCGACTGCGGTATCACAGGCAGGGACTGGATTTTAGAGAATAATTCGAAGGTTATAAAAATAGCGGAACTCATCTATGCAAAACAAAGCTTAAGGCCCGTGCGCTGGGTTCTAGCAGTACCGGATAATTCTTCCATAAAAGGAGTGAAGGATTTAAAAAATAAAAGAATCGCAACAGAACTGGTTAATGTCACAAAGTCTTTCCTGAAGAAAAAGGGAATAAAGTCTGATGTTGAATTCAGTTGGGGCGCCACAGAGGCAAAAACGAGAATGGGTATGGATGCCATAGTCGAGGTTACCGAAACCGGCGCGAGCTTAAGGGCCAATGGCTTGCGGATTATAGATACTATATGCGAGTCGACAACGCAGTTTATCGCGAATAAAAAGGCCTGGCAGAATTCTTGGAAGAAGAAAAAAATGGAGAAAATAATCCTTCTTTTAAAAGGCGCGATCCTGGCCGAACAGAAGGTCGGCCTCAAAATGAATGTATCAAAAAACAATCTTAGCAAGGTCCTCGCGATTTTGCCGGCTATGAAAAGGCCCACTGTTTCTTCTCTTTCCGAAAAAGCATGGTTCGACGTAGATACAATTATCGACGAGGAAGTTGTAAAAGAGATTATTCCCCGCTTGAAAAAAGCAGGCGCACAGGGGATTATCGAGTACCCGCTGAATAAAGTAATATATTAAATGAAAGGAGAAATCTATGCCCTGTGGAAGGAAAAGAAAAAGACACAAGATTAAAACACATAAAAGAAAAAAAAGACTCCGAAGAGATAGGCATAAAAAGAAATAAAAAAGGTAACTAACAGGTGACTTTCAGGCGCTTTGTTTTACTCCTTTCGATAGTTTTATTTTTTAGCCTTTATTCAGATAAATCTTGGGCAGCAAAGGAAAAAAAGCCCGCTTTTGCCAAGCTTACGACAGAGAAAGCTAAGCAAAGTAAAGCACTCGCCCATTATACAATGGGCATTATTTATGATGGGAAAGGCAAAAGAGATCTCGCTATCCAGGAATACAAAAAATGCCTGAAATATAACCCCCATTCTATTTTAGCCCACCTGAGATTGGGCGTGGATTATCTTATTTTGGGAGACGACGACGAAGCCGTTAAGAAATTCGAATTCGTAAAACAGATCGACCCTAAAAATCCAGAGGCACGGTTTCTTCTGGCTCTGGTTTATGCCACTAATGCAAATTTTGTTGAAGCGCAGAGAGAATACGAAGAGATAATCGAGTATAATCCGGAAGATTTAAGAGCACTCTCATCGCTTGCAGATATCTTTATAGTACAGGAAAAAATAAAAGAGGCCTCTTTGGTTTACGAAAAGCTGCTTGAGAAGAAACCCGAGAGCCCGGTTCTCCATTTTAACTTAGGTATAATATATAATCGACTGGAGAGGCCCGACGACGCCCGGAGAGAGATAGAAAAAGCGATAGAGCTGGACCCGGAATACGTGGGAGCCCATATAGTCCACGGTGTTTTGCTTGAAACAAAAGGATTTTATGAAAAAGCCATAGAAAGTTATAAGAACGCTTTAAAAAGAGACCCTTTAAATGCAGGGATTTATATGCGTGTTGCGTACGCTTATTCTATGGCAGGAAAAACAGAAGACGCGATTAACCACTATAAGATCGCTATTAGTATTGCCCCGGAAAACATCGATGGCTATATTTCGTTAAGTTACCTCTATGAGAAAGAAAAGAGATTCAAAGAAGCCCTGGATTTATTAAAGGCGGCTATTGGCCGTAATCCCGGGAATGCAAAGATATATTTTTATATGGGCGTTATCCACGACAAGGTAAAAGAAAAGAAATTAGCTATCGAAAATTTCAGAAAAGCCATCGAGCTTAAACCGGAATCAGCCGAAAGCTATAATTACTTAGGCTATATGTTTGCTGAAGACGGAGTAAATTTAAATGAGGCGCTGAAGTTGATAGAAAAGGCACTCGAACTTGACCCCGGAAACGGCGCTTATATCGACAGCTTGGGATGGGTATATTTTAAAAAAGGAAAGATCGACAAAGCTATTAAGGAGCTTGAAAGAGCAGTGCAAATCTTAAAAGAGGATCCGGTGATCAGGGACCACCTGGGCGATGCTTATTTCAAAAAGGACCTCTTTAATAAAGCAAGGGTCCAGTGGGAGAAATCGCTAGAGCTTGATCCCGAGCAGGAGAGCGTGAAGGAAAAAATTAAAAAGCTAAAGACCGGAAAGGAATAATATGCCGGCAAGATCTCGTCCCGACATAATACAACTTAAGAAAAAAGCCATACAGATCAGGAAAGATATATTAATGATGCTTGAAAAAGCAGGAAGCGGCCATACGGGGGGAAGCCTTTCTTTGGTAGAGATTCTTTTGTCTTTATATCATTACAAGGTAAGGTATAAACCTAAAACCCCGCATTGGCCCGACCGTGACAGAGTTGTCCTGTCCAAGGGCCACGGTTGCCCCGCTCTTTACGCGGTCTTGTCTGATTGCGGATATTTCCCCCGCGAAGAACTCTGGACTTTAAGAAAATTCGGTTCGAGGCTGCAAGGACACCCTCAACTCGGCCTTCCCGGCTTGGAGATATCAAGCGGTTCCCTGGGCCAGGGGCTTTCGATAGCAAACGGCATGGCATTCGCGGATAAAATAGACGGGAAGGGCTCAAAAATTTATTGTATAATGGGCGACGGAGAGACAAACGAAGGCCAGATATGGGAAGCGGTAATGACCGCCAGCCACTACAAGCTTGATAATATCTGCGGCATAGTCGATTTTAATAAAATGCAGATAGACGGATTCTGCTGCGACGTGAAAAAGCTGGAACCTTACGCCAAAAAATGGCAGAGCTTCGGATGGTATGCAAAAGAGGTGGACGGCCACGATTTGGAAGCTCTTATGGATGCCCTGGATGAAGTCGATAAGGTTAAGGATAAACCACAGATTATTATAGCCCACACCGTAAAAGGAAAGGGCGTGTCATTCATTGAAAACCAGGTAAAATGGCATGGAATAGCTCCTAAGAAAGAGGAACTTGAAAAGGCTTTGAAAGAATTGGACACTCGGTTAAAAACATTATAACCTGTTCAACCGCGTAGGCCGACCTGCGGGATTGGGCAGAGTGGAGGTAGAAGATGTTAAACAGAAAACTTATAATGTATTTCAGGATGTACAAGGTTGTCATAATTATCGCATCTTTGATATTGCTTCTCATAGTGCTTTCCGTCGTAGGCTTACGTAGCCTTGAATCTTTTTACAGAAAGATGACGATTGCCACGATGCCTTTACAGTTTTTAATGGCAGGCATACATGCGGCTATTTTCGTTTTTATGTATCTGGTTTTTTTAAGAGGCGGTTTTGCCAAGCTGGACAAGGCGCCTATAAAAGGTAAAGACGTCGATATCAGATGGAAGGACGTTATAGGCATGGAAGCCGCAAAACAAGAGGCGTGGGAGGTTGTGCAGCTGGTAAGAGACAGGGCAAAACTTAAAGCAATAGGAGGAAAAGTAATAAAAGGGCTTCTTATGATAGGGCCTCCGGGATGCGGAAAGACATATCTCGCTAAAGCCATAGCCACGGAAGCGAGGCTTCCTTTTATTTCGATGTCCGGAAGTGAATTTGTGGAAATCTTTGTCGGCGTCGGGGCAGCCAGGGTGAGAAAGCTATTTAAGAAAGCAAGAAACCTCGCATTTGGTTACGACGGATGCGTCCTGTTTATAGATGAATTAGACGCGATAGGCAGGGCCAGGTCATTTAGTTTCATGGGCGGCCAGGAAACAAATTCAACCCAGAACCAGCTTCTCGCAGAACTGGACGGGCTTAAGGAAAAAGATTACAACATAGTAGTAATCGCCGCTACAAACGCGCCGGAAGAAACACTCGACCCTGCTCTTAAAAGGCCCGGCAGATTTGATAGGATGATATACGTTACCCGCCCCAATCTTGAAGACAGGGAAAAAATCTTTAAATATTATTTGTCCAAGGTGAACGTAAGTGAGAATATTGATGTATCAAGACTCGCCAAGCGGGCCGTATATAAAACACCTGCGGACATAGCAAATATTGTAAAGGAATCGGCGCTTATAGCTACCCGAGGAAAGAAGACAAAAATCGGGCTGGAGGAAATAAGTGAGGCATTTGAACGCCTGGAACTCGGCATAAAACATCCGCTCACCATGGCAGCCAAGGAAAAAGAAATGACCGCTTACCACGAATCAGGTCATCTCATGGTAACATATCTTTTGCACCCGACCGAAGATGTTTTCAAGGCCTCTATTGTACCTCGGAGGGCCACGTTAGGCGTTGTGTATCCGCATCCCAAGGAAGAACTTTATACGCATTCAAAAGACAAGCTATTAGCCGACGTAAGGGTTGACCTTGGAGGCTATGTTGCCGAAAAATTGAAAGCCGGGGTTACCTCCAGTGGTGTATCCCATGATTTTCGCCAGGCTATGATAGTAGCGCATAATATGGTATGGAAATTGGGAATGGGTGATTCGGGGCTTCTGGGAGATTTTACCGTTGTACCTAAAGAGCAGCTGTCCGAAGACGTAAAAAAGAGGCTCAATGAGGATACAAACAGAATATTCCAGAAATGCTTGAAAGAAGTGGAAGAGCTGCTTACGAAAGAAAGGGCGATTCTCGACAGGTTCGCAAAGGAGCTCCTTGTAAAAAATGAATTGGAATACGACGAGATAGAAGCGATATTCAAAGAATACGGGAAGGGGCCTGTTAAAAATAATTAAAATGATTATGCAAATTAAAGAAACCTGCCGGCCGGCAGGCAGGAAATTATTAAATCTTATTCCCGTCGTTATCTCTTTCTCGATTATATTGTTGTCGACGGGATGCGGTGAGATAACCTACCCAAAAGAAAAATTGGGCGAATCCTTGATAAAGCTATGCAAAGACGAATACCATATA
Source organism: Candidatus Omnitrophota bacterium (assembly GCA_020346285.1). Lineage (GTDB taxonomy): Bacteria > Omnitrophota > Gorgyraeia > JABMRN01 > RBG-13-46-9. The sequence continues at coordinate 826,888 of CP070780.1, forward strand.
GACGTAGACGCAAGCATAATCGGAAAGACGCTCGCCATATATTTACCTCTTGACAATCTTTTTGATGTAACGCTCAACATAAGCGAGCCCGCATGGGATAAAGTTTCGGATGTGTTGCTGAACGCAAGGCGAATTAGTTTAAGTACCGATGCGGACATAAAATTTTACTGTGTTATAGCTCAAGATGTTAGATTGCCCGAGATTCAACTCGTGATTGTTAACTACGTTGAGGATGCTAAAAGGGTTCTTTTCAGCGATATCTCGCGCGGCGAATATTTTAAAAGGACGCTTGTAGATATAAACGAAAATCCCCAGGCCAAAAAGGAACAGGCGATAGTTGATGTTTTCGGCAAAATGAAACTTGAAAAAGAATGGCAGGATAAGATATTGGAGGATTTTTTCAGGAGCCCTCCCAGCTCTCTGGAAGGTATAGGGTATTGGCAGAAAAAATTTTATATAAAAGACATTACGCTCGAGGAATTTTTAGCACAACAGATAGCGCGCCGTATAAAGATGAGGTTCAGGGAAGAAGAGGATTTGGAAAAATACGCGCTTAAGTCGGTTAATGGCAAATTCGAGATAAGGGACGGGCTAAAAGTTTTTTTCATAAGTTTCAATGCGGAAAGTATATTGTTCATAGTCGACCCGGATCGGATGCTTGTTGCGGAAAGAGAGATTTTTACAAATGCATTTGAAGAGGCAAGCGATGTTATATACGGCTATAAATTTAAGAATTTTGATTTAGCAGAATTAGCGGAGAAAAGCACCAATAAAAAACTTTTAGTTTCCAAAGAGAACCTGTATCTGTTTAAGAAAAGAAAGCTCGGTATCGACGGTATTTTGGGAGGGATTAAATAAAAAGGATTAGGCTTATGAGTGATATAAAGATGAAACCGACACGGGACGGCGCCGGGGAGGCCATGGCGGAGTTAGGCAGAAAAAATAAAAATGTCTTAGTCCTTTCGGCAGACCTTACTGATTCGACAAGGGCAGTGTGGTTTAAAAAACAGTTCCCCGGCAGATTTATCGGTTTCGGCGTAGCAGAGCAGGATATGTTCGGAACAGCTGCAGGGCTTGCGTTAGCCGGCAAGATACCATTTGCATGCACTTTTGGCGTATTCGCAAGCGGCAGGGCCTGGGATCAGATAAGAATCTCCATAGCTTATATGAATCTTGATGTAAAAATTATAGGAACGCATGGCGGCGTAACTGTCGGAGAAGACGGGGCTACCCATCAGGCCCTGGACGAGATTGCGCTTATGCGGATATTACCGCATATGAAAGTAGTTGTTCCCGCAGACGCTATCGAAGCCTATAAAGCCACAATACAGGCTGCCGAAGTAAAAGGCCCTGTTTATATAAGGCTTGGAAGAAACCCGGCTCCGATAGTAACTAAAAAAGAAGATCCTTTCCGGATAGGAAAAGCCGTTTTGTATCGAGACGGCAAAGACGTTACTATTATAGTCTGCGGGCATTCTTTATATGAAGCAAAACTTGCAAGAGAGAAATTGCAAAAAGAAGGTATCGATGTACGGATAATAAATTTGCACACCCCTAAACCGCTTGACAAGGATTTGCTCCTGAAAGCCGCGAAAGAAACAGGCGCCCTTGTTACCATCGAGGAGCATACCGTATTCGGCGGCATGGGAAGCGCTGTTTGCGAATTTATATCCGAAACGCACCCTGTGCCCATAAGGATGCTTGGAATAAAAGATAGATTTGGAGAAAGCGGCACGCCCCTGGAACTTTTAAAGCACTTCAATCTAACGACCGGGGACGTCGTGAAATCCGTTCATGAAGTGCTAAAAGCGAAAAAGCAACGATGACAATATATGCTCCGGCGAAAGTGAATTTGCGTCTAAAAATTTTAAATAGAAGACCCGACGGGTACCATAATATAGAAACGGTCTTTGAGAGAATTGCCCTTTCCGATAAAATAGTTTTAAGAAATTTAAAAAATGACAAAATAAAGCTTTTTTGCAACCATCCCGTTGTGCCGTTGGATAAAAGCAGCCTTATTTACAGGGCTATACATCTCTTGAAGAAAAGA
>CP070780.1:829037-841667 GCA_020346285.1 Candidatus Omnitrophota bacterium
TATCAACGATATAAAATCCTTTGTTAAAAATAACCGCCTTCCGTTACGCCTCCACGCTCCTATCTCAGAAATTGACTATTCGCAAGTCCGGGATAGCGCCTCTTATATGAAATCTCTTTATCGTAAAGTAATCCGGTTTTGCAAGGTTTTAAATATAAATCACGTTGTCACGCACGCAGAACTTGATTACCATACCGCTTTTCCGATAGATAGGCAATTTGAAAATGCAAGCTTGCTGTGGAGGGCGTTATGCGATGAATTCAAAATTAATAATATACATATAAATATCGAAAATCATTGCGAGATCGAACCCGATTATTTAGTTATGTTTATGGAAAGGATCGGTTCCCCTTATTTAGGTATGTGCATAGATATCGGCCATTTCAACGCGTTCAGTAATTTAGGTATCAAAAAATGCCTGGAAAAATACCCGGTTGGCTCTATAAAGGAAGTGCATTTGGCCGACAATAAAGGCGACGGCGATACGCACCTTCCTTTGGGGGATGGCAATATCGATTTTGTAAGTTTTTTTGAAACTTTCTCCGGAAGGCGCGAGAGGTGTGTATTTGTATTAGAGCCACGGGAGATCAAAGAGGCGCAAAAAAGTTTATCGTATCTTAGAAAGAAAGGGCTTCTTGTTGAGTAAGGCGCGTATATTTCTGGGTACAAGCGGGTATAGCTACCGGCATTGGAAGAGCGTTTTTTATCCGGATGATTTAGAAGAGAACAGATGGCTGGGGCATTACGCCGGTTTTTTTGATACCGTTGAGCTCAACGTTACCTTTTACCGGCTTCCGAAAGAAAGCGCGTTTTTAAGCTGGCATAAAAGAACGCCCAAAAATTTCAAATTTTCCGTAAAAGGAAATAAGTTTATAACTCATGTAAAAAAACTTAAAGATTCCGGCCAACCGCTTAAATTATTCTTTTCCAGGGTTAAGCTGTTAAAGGGGAAGCTTGGGCCCGTATTGTGGCAGTTTCCGCCGGCATTTAAAGCCGATTCAAAAAGGCTTAGCGCCTTTCTAAAATGCTTAAAGCGATATAGAGGCATCAGGCATGTTTTCGAGTTCCGAAATGAAACGTGGTACTCTGCGGAAATTTTAGATATGCTAAAAGGGGAGGGCAGGGCTTTATGCAGCGCTGATTGGCCTGCCTTCGCCGGGGACATTCATATTACAGCCGATTTTATCTATTTACGGCGTCACGGCCAGGGGGCTCGATTATACGGGGGTTGTTACACAAATCAACAGCTGAAAAAAGACGCCGAGCTTATAAAGAAACATTTGAAAGAAAAACGCGATGTATATATCTACTTTAATAACGATGCGCACGGATATGCCGTAAAGAACGCGTTAGGACTGAAGGAAATGCTTTAATGTTTTGCAGACAGGATTGCGCCGATTGCCGGAGCGACTGTCAGATTGTGAACCGTTTGCGATTTCCCGTTCAACCTGTCCCCGCAATGGGGACAGGTTGAAATAGAAATCGCAAACGGTTCAGAACGATACAAATGAAAAACACAAACGGTACAAAAAAAATACTGGACATTTACAACCGGCTATACGCCCATTTCGGGCCGCAGCATTGGTGGCCCGCGGAAAATCCATTTGAGGTTATGGTAGGAGCCATACTTACACAGAATACAGCGTGGTCAAATGTTGAGAAGGCCATAACAAATTTAAAAAGGAAAAAACTTCTTTCTCCGCAAAAAATAGAGCGCGCCCGCACAAGAACCCTTGCAGCAGCCATAAAATCATCCGGCTTTTATAACGAAAAGGCGAAAAAGCTAAAAGCGTTTATAAAATTTTTAATTCTATTTTGCGGCAGCAATATAAATAAATTATATCCTAACGGCGCAGAGGCTCTTAGAAAAGAATTTTTAAAGATAAAAGGCATAGGCGAAGAAACGGCCGACAGCATTCTTCTTTATGCGTTAAATAAACCTATTTTTGTCATAGACGCATATACAAAAAGAATATTCACAAGGCACGGATTAATATCCGAAGACGCGACTTACGGCGAGATTCAAAAATTTTTTATGGATAATATTCCAAAAAAAGTAAAATTATTCAACGAGTATCACGCCTTAATCGTAGAGACCGGCAAGAATTATTGCAAAAAAAACAATCCGCTTTGTGAAATTTGTCCGTTGAAAGTAACTAAAAATGTGGTATACTATAAATGAAGTCATATAACTGAATTTAAAAAACAGGAGGTGGCTTATGATTTTTGGTCTATTTAAGAAAAAAAGAACCGCAGCGGAATTGGGTGAGCCCATCGGCGAGGTAACTCATTTTTTTCCGCATGTAAAAGCAGGCGTAATAAAATTGGAAAAAAATACTTTATCCCCGGGAGACACAATTTACATTAAAGGGCACACAACAGATTTTGAGCAAAAAGTAAAAAGCATGCAGGTTAATCATACGCCGATAGAAAAGGCGTCAAAGGGCCAGGAAGTCGGGCTGAAGGTCAAATGCAAGGTGAGGCACGGCGATAAAGTATATAAAATATCCTAAATTATCAGCGAAACCTCAATCCGAAATCCATTTATTTTACTTGATATAATAGATAATATAGTGTATAATTTTGCGTTGTGAAAAACAGAATATATAAAAAAGTATTACTGGGTTTAGGTTTTGACTGCAAAGACGGGCATGTACGTATAACAAAAGGCAAGAATTTCCGTCTCTATGGTGGCTCAAAGGAGACCCACGGGCTCATGCAGGAAAAGGCGATAAAATTTAACGAGCATCTCGGTAAAAAACGTAAGACGTTGAACAATTTGAGCAAAAAAGAATTTTACGATATCGCAAAAAAAATCGGCCTTCATGTGCCACAAAATCTCAAAGACAAATAAAAACCGATTTACCCCGTTAGATATTTATTGTCTAACGGGGCATAATTTTTACCCACCAATATTTCCAAGATAGAGCTTCACAAAATTCCCTCTCCCCGCAGGGGAAAGGGTAAAATTCCCTCTCCCCGCAGGGGAGAGGGTTAGGGTGAGGGGGGAAAATAAAGGAGGTGAAATGATGGCGAATATAACAATCGATAAAGAGCTTTGCACCGGTTGCGGGCTTTGCGCTTCGCTATGCCCCGAAGCATTCGAAATCGGCGATGATAGTGTTGCGAAGGTCAAGGGCGATTCGTGCGAGGGCCAGGACATAAAAGAAATAGCTTCGCAGTGCCCGGTTGAAGCGATTAAAGTGGGATAAAAAACGAAATGCAAAAAAGCCATTTCGAAAAAATTGCAATTGATGCGGCTTTAAAAGCAGGCGACTATATCAGGAAAAATATAGGCAAGGTAAAGGATATCCACTATAAAGGCGAAATCAACATTGTTACAGACATCGATAAAAAAGCCGAAAATATCATTGTTAATACAATAAGGAAAGTATATCCGTTACACAATTTTCTTGCCGAAGAAGGAACTTATACAAAAAGAAATTTAGATTTTACCTGGATTATCGATCCATTGGACGGGACGACAAATTTCTTACATGGTTATCCCGTCTTTTGTGTTTCTATCGCCCTGGAATATAGAGGCAAATTCCTGGTAGGCGTTGTATATGACCCTACCAGGAATGAGCTCTTTTATGCGAAAAAGGGAAAAGGGGCATTTCTAAATAAAAAAAGGATTCATACTTCCGGAGTAAATAACATCAAAAGGGCTTTACTTGCCACGGGGTTTGCTTATAACGTAAAAAGAGCAAAAGATGATAACATCAGCCGTTTTGCTAAATTTATAAAGGCGTCTCAAGCCGTGAGAAGGGGCGGCTCTGCCGCGATTGATTTATGTTACGTCGCCTGCGGCCGCTTTGACGGTTTCTGGGAGTTAGGCCTTCATCCGTGGGATTCGGCAGCCGCGTTGTTGATAGTAGAGGAGGCCGGCGGAAAGGTTACCCAATTCGACGGCTCAAAATATAGCATTTATGATAAAGAAATTCTTGCCTCAAATTCAAAAATCCATTCCCGAATGATAAAAATCCTATCAAACTAATCGGTTATTTTTTCTATTATTATTTAAATCTAAAATTATTAACAAATTCCTCGCCAATAATTTTTAACGAAAGGTCGCTCTCTCCCGGCTTACTTCTTTCGGAATACTGAATATCATAATATGAATTTCGTAACTTAGGATGCATGCAACAATAACCGGACACATCTAATATAAGAAATGGAGCCCCATCAGTCTTTACCGCGCCATGATCCTCTACTTTAATATGATATTTAACGGAATATTGGCCAAATTTATTATCAAGGGAATAATCTTCTTCTATAATTTTAAATCTTCTTGGGTCAGTACCCGCTCTCTTTCCGTTTTTCACATAATCTAAAAATTCATTTTGCGTTTTCCAGCTCGGCGGAATTCTGGCTATTAATACTGCTACGGTAAACGTATGCGTTGCCGAACCTGTTTTTTTCGTAAAAGCAACGCCTCCTTGGCCTTCCTGCATCAAAAACCAATTAGGCCCTTGAGGAGGCAATATCGAATATCCTTGATACTGCCGCCGGGTCGATTGGTCTTTTATCGGCTTAAATGAAGCCGAAGCAGCATAACCCGTAAATAAAATAATAGCCAGACAAATCAATAATACAACTCGGTGCGTTTTCATTTTATAACTCTCTTTTTAGTAATTTTAGAAACAACTTTTAACACTCTCAATCTCTCGGCAGTAGGGTTCGCCGGATCGAGTCGTTATATGTTTTTATAAGCATAGAATTTTATTTTTATTTCTCCCATGGGTGAAAACGATACCATTTCTTTTCACTTCCTGCGACAGGAATAAAAAAACACATGCCCATAACTTTACTTCGACTTTTAAGAATAAGATAGCCATCGGCACTTTTGGTAAAAATAATATATCCACGTTCCATTCCTATAACGCCCTGCTCGCTTACAAAACGATTATTTCTCTTTTTTATTCCGCCAGAAATTAATCGATAGTCTCCTTTTGTTAGAGGAAATAGTTTTTTATCAATTATTGTATCTTCATTCCAGGCAACAAACTCTATCTCTTGATTGCCAAATTGTTTTATTTCTACATGTGTTATGCTTTTTTGTCTTTCCCATTCAATATCATTAAATATAAATGCACTTAAAAAAAACCCATCTTTATCAGTATTGTTATAACCTCCTGTTATATCTACTTTTTCATTCGTAATCGGCTGCGCCCAATCAGAAGGATATCGTTGATGAAAGGCGCAAGAAGAAAGCAACACAGGGAACATTAATAATATGGCAAGATATTTAATTTTCATTATTCTCTCTTCAATTTTTTATTTTTTCATATAATAATTAATAAATAGACGAACCTCTTTACCTAGTTTAGAAGAGGATATCACATTTTTTAAGGATTTACAAGGTACAAAAATTGAAAATTCTTCTCCCGTGCCCAATTAGTCACTTTCTACGAATCCCAAATTTTGTGCCCCTATGTTACCATAGGTTTGCCTTTATCCAGAATTTATTTTAGTAACAATATATCATATTTTACAGTATGAATTGTCACAGAAATGTAATTTTTAGCTGGCTTTTTTATCTCTAATTTTTTTTACTAAGGTGAACTAGATTAGTAATTAAAAAAGGTAGATTTATATTCTTGACAGCCTGTTACATTCTTGTTACAATTAAGACAATAAAAAGTAATACTTAACATAAAGGAGAGGCCAAAATATGAAATATCAGACAGTAATTAAGATACTCACAGACGCCGAAAGTGAACATGAAGCAACGGATATTGCAGGTGAATTTCTAAGAGGTAACATTGAAACCGGAGTCAAAATGAAATGTTATACCAGGCCAGTTAAGTCCTCCCGATTATTCGAAGGCCAAACTCAAAAAAACCCATCAAAAAGAAAAAAGTAGAAAAATCCTCAAATACATAAAAAAATAAATTTTTATTTGTATTTTACCCATTATTAATGGTAAACTAATAGGTGAGGAACGGAGGTGTTTTATGGCGGGATTGTTAAAATTATTTATGCGTCTGCTCGCAATACTCTGGGTAGCGATGGGCACTCTCATGATATTTGCGCCGGAAGTCTTAAGAAAAAAATTATTTGCTAAGCTGAAGCAGTTTCCATTGAAAAAAACGGGTATAATTTCCCTTGCTGTCGGCGTGCTCTTGATTTTAGCGGCCTTCTACAATAGATATCATCTTTTCATCGCCCTATTAGGACTGCTATCCATCACCAAAGGCATATACTGCATGGTTGCCGCGGAAAAAATGGCAAAAATGCAGGACTGGTGGCTTGGTGCCAAGAAGAAGGTTTATCGCATGTTCGGAATCATAATAATTATTCTCGGATTTATTATGCTGTCGGGGATTTAAAAGAGCAAAGAAAAGTTTTTCCGGCAAAGGCGCTTGTTGCAACAAGCGCCTTTGTACTAAATAATGATTATAAAGAGAGATCCGTTAAATTTTCAATCTTACCTCGAAGACTCCTCTAATCTCAAAGGCGGCCATGCAAGATATGTAGTCATCCCGCAAAACGCTCCGGAAATATCTTCGGTTTTAAAAGACGCCAATTCCAAAAAAACCCCTGTCACAATTTCAGGCGCCGGGACAGGCCAGGCAGGCGCAAGGATTGCTTTCGGGGGACTGGTCTTATCCACCGAAAAACTAAATGCCATAAAAGATATAAAAAAATTCGATGAAGGGGGCTATGCTGTTCTGGAGCCGGGTGTCTTAATTAAAGACTTAAAAGAGGCGTGCGGTAAGAAGGGGCTATTTTATACTTACGACCCTACGGAACAAACCGCCTTTGTGGGCGGAACTATAGCTACGAATGCCTCCGGCGCGCGTTCGTTTCGATATGGTTCTACAAGACAATGCGTAAAGGCTCTAAAGGTGATTTTGGCCGATGGGGCAATTCTTTCTTTGAGGAGGGGAGGCATTAAAGCAAAAGGCCGGCTATTGGAGTTTGAAGTAAATCAAAAACATTACAAAATCAATCTCCCGACATATAAGATGCCTCGCACAAAAAATTCGGCAGGATATTATGCAGAAGATAACATGGACATCGTGGACCTTTTTATTGGCCAGGAGGGGACGCTCGGCGTTATCGTGGAAGCAGAATTAAAATTGCTTGAAAAACCAAAGGAATTTTTTACCTGTTTTGCGTTTTTCCCGGAAGAGCACTTTGCGTGGAACTTCGCACAAGATGCCTATAACGCCAATCCCCTGTCGCTTGAGTACCTGGATAATAATTGCATTAAACTTTTGCAAAGGATGTATCACAATGTGCCGGGCCAGACAAAGGCAGCTATATTATTTGAAGACGAAATCAGGGAAAGTGAAAATGCTATAATAGAGAAGTGGGAAAAACTTCTGTCCAAGCACGGGGTTTCTTTAGACAATACGTGGGTTGCCATGAATGAAAAAACCCATCGCGAGTTTCTGGATAAGAGGCACTATATTGGCGAACAAATGGGCGAGATGGCGAAACGCTCCGGTTTTACAAAAGTTCATACGGACCTGGCCGTTCCGAAGGAAAAATTACCGGAGATGTTGCAATTTTATAAAGACAATTTAAGCAAAAGTAACTTGGAATATTTCATATTCGGCCATATAGGCGATGCGCATTTGCATGTAAATATGATACCGTCCGGGAAAAAAGAATATAACAAAGCCAGAGAGCTTGAGCTCGAATTTGTAAAAAAGTCCGTCGCTTTAGGCGGGACCGTCTCGGCAGAACATGGCATCGGCAAGACGAAAAGAGAATTTTTGAAGCTTCTTTACGGAGAAAAAGGCATTAGAGAAATGTTCGCGGTTAAAAAAGCGCTCGACCCTAATTTAATTTTAGGGAGAGGAAATATATTCCACCTTCTTTAATGTAGCCGTGACCTGCCCGATCCACGGTATTTCCAATACTTTCAACAGCCCGAATAAGCCAAGGCGCTTTTTATCCGCAGAAAGGTAACCCCACACATTTGCCCGGCGCTGGCGCTTTCCTTTCAATTTAATGTATGGCTTGATTAAAAATGCGTCAAATGTGCCCATTTCAGAAAGGGTGATATTGGCCCTTTTGTCGATATCCCCGAATATATCGTAATTTTTCTCGTTTAAATTTACGGTTATTTTTATTTTATCCCCGACTCTTAGAGGGACGGTTCTAAAGAAATAGGCGGCGCTTACGGGGTCCCGGACATTCTTTTCTATGCGGCAGGTTTTTACGCTCCCATCCTTTAAATTTTTATATGTAGCGGTATATTTTTGAAAGTCATAATCTACCACGAGATGCTTTCTGTAATTACCCTCGCTTTGTATGGCTTCGTAATGCCGGCTGATAAGCTTGTCCTTATCCATATATGATATAAATCTGTCCTCGACCTTATAAAGTTTTGAAAGAAAATCATTGGTTTTGGCAATAACCACAATTTTGTAAACCTCGTATTCCTTAAAAGTCGTAAGCTCTTCTATGGTTGCCGTGGCAGTGCCTACGGGTATTCCTTTCCACGCAATAAGATATGTGAATCTCTCTCCTATAGTAAAGTAAGGTTCTGGCCCGGCGATTTCTTCGGAAACCACCCTGGCGATCGAGGGCCGGCTTATTCTGGCGGTCTTTGCGCAGCCGGCGGTAAAGATGAGTAACAGTAATATTACGAAAATTCGCTTTTTCATCTAAATTATATATTACCCGATAAGAGGTGGATTGTAAACAGCTTAATAAAAACGGAGTCAAGCTTTCGAGTATTTGCAAAGCACAGGATTTAAGCTGTTGCCTCCGCTTGCCGCTCGCAAAAGGATAGGCGCCTTTTGCTCGCTGTGACAAAAATTGCTCATTATCCAAAAATGATTATAACCCGGGATGGCGCCATTGTATTCACAATTTTTGACAGTCGCTCCGGCAATCAGCTTGAATCCTGTGCTTTTAATCTCCATTCTTGACAAAGGTATGTATATGGCTTATAATTACTTCACTATTAGCCCCTTACCTTAATCCTATCCCCAAAGGGGAGAGGAAAATAATAAAGGAGGAAAAGGAAATGGATTATCTACTTACAGAAGAGCAAAAAATGATAAAGGACTTATGCCGGAAGATTGCGCGGGAAAAGATACAACCCGTGGCGGCAGAATATGATGAAAAAGAAGAATTTCCGTGGCCTATCGTAAAAATACTGGCCGATTCGGATGTGTTCGGGATTTACATACCCGAACAATACGGCGGAATGGGCGGGGGCGTTTTTGACTTAGCCATTGCCACCGAAGAGTTATCGTGGGGTTGCGGCGGTATATCGCTTTGTTTTGCAGCCACCGCGCTCGGCACCTTTCCCATTATTCTTTTCGGGACCGACGAGCAGAAAAAGAAATATCTCTCGAGAATTGCTAAAGGCACGATAGCGGCGTTCTGTATTACCGAGGCAGAAGCCGGTTCTGACGCGGGCTCCATAAAAACCACGGCTAAAAAAGACGGAAATTTCTATGTCTTAAACGGGACAAAACAGTGGATTACAAACGGGGGCGAAGCAGATATCTATACCGTTATAGCTTTGACAGACAAGTCAAAAGGCGCCAGGGGCGCATCGGCTTTTATAGTTGAAAAAGGCACCAAGGGGCTTGACTTCGGAAAAAAGGAGAAAAAACTTGGCATAAGAGGCTCGGCTACGAGAGAGGTTATTTTTACGGATTGCAGGATCCCCAAAGAAAATCTCCTGTCGAAGGAGGGGATGGGATTTATCGCAGCCATGAGGACATTCGATTGTTCGCGTCCGGGCGTTGCTGCTCAAGCAGTAGGCATTGCCCAGAGGGCTCTCGATGAGGCGGTAGCTTATGCCCACCAGCGCAAGCAGTTCGGCCAGCTTATATCCGGTTTTCAGGGAATTCAATTTATGCTTGCTGATATGTCTATACAGGTCGAGGCGGCAAGGGCATTGATTTATCGCGCGGCGAAAATAATCGATTCAGGCGCTAAGGACGTCGCAAAGATTTCGGCTATCGCGAAGACGTTCGCTTCCGACGTAGCCATGAAGGTTACCACAGACGCAGTTCAGGTTTTCGGTGGATACGGCTACATGAGAGAGTATCCTGTGGAGAAGCTCATGAGGGATGCAAAGATAACCCAGATTTATGAAGGGACAAACCAGATTCAACGGAGCATTATTGCCGCAAACCTGATTAAAGAACTGAAAAAGAAATAACAATAAGGTAGCTGTACCGTTTGTGATTTCTATTTCAACCTGTACCCGCAAGGGGTACAGGTTGAACGGGAAATCGCAAACGGTACATAATAAATATGAATGTAATCGTCTGTATAAAACAGGTCCCAAATACTACCCAGGTCAGCATTAACCCTGAAACAAATACGCTTATACGCGAAGGGGTAGAGTGCGTTATTAATCCCTTTGATATGTATGCGATTGAAGAGGGTATCAGGCTCAGGGAGAAATTCGGCGGCAAGGTTACGGTCATAAGCATGGGGCCGCCGCAGGCGGAAGAGGCCTTGAGGGAAGGCATTTCTCTGGGGTGCGATGAAGGAATACTCGTGACGGACAAACAGTTTGCAGGGAGCGATACCTGGGCGACGAGCTATGTGCTTTCGCGGGCCATTAAAAAAATAGGCGATTTTGACATTGTAATTTGCGGGAAGCAGGCTTCGGACGGCGACACAGCCCAGGTAGGGCCCGGTATCTCTACGCATTTAGATATACCACAGGTTACGTATGTAAAGAAAATAGAAGAAATAGCCGCGACAAAAGCGCGTGTAGAAAGAATGATAGAAGAAGGTTTTGAAATAATAGAAACGCCTCTTCCCTGTCTTTTAACCGTTGTAAAGGAGATTAACGAGCCGCGCTTACCCTCGCTGAAGGGAAAGATGAGAGCGAAGAAGGCCGATATTACAAAATGGAACGCAGAGGATTTGAATTGCGATTTTGACAAGATAGGCCTGGACGGTTCGCCAACGCGCGTTGTAAAGATATTTACTCCGCCACGCCGAAAAGGTGGCGTAATATTGAAAGGCGAGCTTCACGAAATAGTAGATAAATTAGCGGGTGAATTAAAGAATGAGCTCTGAAAAACGGATAAAGATTCTTAAACAAGTATGCGTAGGATGCGGCCTATGCGTTAATGTTTGCCCTTTCGGCGCCATTAGCATGAAAAATAAAAAGGCAAACATAGATTATGACAAATGTAATTTCTGCAGCGCCTGCGTAGAGTCCTGCAAGTTCAATGCCATAGAATTAAAAACTATAGAGAGAAAATATGACCATACGGCATACAAAGATGTATGGGTTTTCTGCGAGCAGAAGAAAGGCGTAATACAATCTGTCGCATATGAGCTCCTCGGCGAGGGCAGGAAACTCGCCTCTAAATTGAACTGCAAATTAGGCGCCGTCCTTTTAGGCGAAGATATAAAAAAAGGCGCCAATGAGCTCTTCGCCAGAGGCGCAGATATTGTTTACATTGTGGATTCACCGCATTTAAAATATTACCAGGATGACACTTATACAAAAGTTCTTGTCGAACTCATAAATGAGTACAAACCGGAGATTGTTTTATGCGGCGCCACAACAATCGGGAGAAGCCTTATTTCCAGAGTGGCCATAAAAATAAATACAGGCCTTACGGCTGACTGCACAAGTTTAGATATAGATAAGGAAAAAAAGCTTCTTCTCCAGACAAGGCCCGCTTTTGGCGGAAATATAATGGCCACAATCATAACCCCGAATCACAGGCCTCAAATGTCCACCGTGAGGCACAAGGTTATGCAGGAAGCCGCCGTTGATAAAAACAGAAAAGGCACGCTCATTGAGAAAAAATATAGCGATGAAATTTTATCTACGAGAACCAAATTAATAGACGTTGTAGAAGAAATGGAAGAGACGGTTAACCTTGCCGAAGCCGATATAATTGTTTCAGGCGGAAGAGGCGTAGGCGGGCCGGAGAATTTTAATATTATAAGAGAACTGGCGCTTGTTTTAGGAGGCGCCGTGGGCGCTTCCCGAAGCGCCGTAGATGCGGATTGGATCCCGTATTCGCACCAGGTAGGGCAGACGGGAAAAACTGTTTGCCCGAAGATTTATATTGCCTGCGGCATAAGCGGGCAAATTCAGCATTTAATAGGCATGCAATCCTCAAAGATTATTGTAGCCATAAATAAAGACCCCGACGCCCCTATCTTTAAGATCGCTACCTATGGCATAATAGGCGACCTCTTCGAAGTCGTCCCCGCCTTAACAAAAAAATTCAAACAAGTCCTCAACAAATAAAAATGCTTGGGGAGTTTTTCGTGGGGATGTGAATTTTTCCCCGCCGAGGAAAAATTCACTCGACTTTTTCCCTCGCTCGTCCCGCCTTCGGCGGGACACCATGGCCGCTCGGTAAAAAGACGCCCCACTCAAAACTTCCCCAAGTATTTTTATTACTTATATTTACTTTTTTGAAGAAGAAAAAAAGCAAAATACTTCGTTCGATGAAGGACAGGCTTTAAGCTGTTGCCTCCGCTTGCCGCTCGCAAAAGGACAGGCGCCTTTTGCTCGCTGTGACAAAAATTGCTCATTATCCAAAAATGGTTATAACCTGGGATGGCGCCATTGTATTTCCGCCTTCGCCAAAGAAGAACTTCAAAGTAGATAAGCTTCGGCGGATCAGCCGTAGCATAGCTACCTATGAATTTCTACTTTGGCGA
>CP070780.1:841767-856299 GCA_020346285.1 Candidatus Omnitrophota bacterium
AAACCAATACCCTCTAAATATACCCTCCCCATAAAAGACCTACCCCCTAACCACCAAACCCTCTACTACCAGCTCTCTGTCTATGATAAACATGATAAAGAAGACAGGACAAGTATAGGGATACTCGAGATAGAATAGTCAAGCTCGCAAATATTTACAAAGCACAGGCTTTAAACTGTTGCCTCGGATGTTTCATAATAAGCCTGTGGCAGCGTCTGCTGTCGGCTCAGCATAAAATATTATGCCAAAATATTCTCCTTGAATTTCATACAAGTTGCGAACGGACAAGTATCCGTAGCGCACCCTTAAGGGTGCGCTACGGATACTACTACTTTTTCGGCTCTAATTAAAAATCCCTTGACAAGATATGGCCAATATAGTAACATAGACAATACAGAGAAAGCGCTCAAAAAGGAGGGAGAGCTTATTTGAAGAGTGGGAAACGCCCACTCTTTATTTTTAATGAGGCCATGAGTTACGCTCGCAATGGCAGGTGTGCATGAAATATGGAAATAATTGAGAAAATAAAAAAGTTATTAGAGCCCATAGCGAACGAGCGCAAGTTTTGTATCGTGGATATTACGTACAAGCGTGAAGGTGGCAGGGTTGTGCTAAGGATTTTAGCGGATAAAGAAGGTGGCATAACAATGGACGACTGTACTCGCTTGAACAACGAATTGAGCGAACTTCTGGACAGGGAGAATATAATTGAGGAACAATATGTGTTAGAGGTATCCTCTCCCGGGCTGGATAGAAAACTCAACAAGGATGAAGACTTTGCATGGGCCGTGGGCAAAAAAGTCAAGGTAACTACATATGTGCCTTTAGACGGCAAAAATATGTTTACAGGGACGCTTGTAGGGCTGGGAAAAGGCACTATCGTTATAGAGGAAAAAGGTACGTCTTGGGAGATTCCCAGGGAGAAGCTGGCAAGCGCGAGAATACTAATTGGGTAGTGTTCGAGGTTCGACCTCGCTCAATTGAGCGAGTTCGAACCTCGAACAGTATGCTATATATATAATAGAGGAATAATCATGAATGAAGAGATTTTGACCGTTATAGATTCAATTGAAAGGGAAAAAGGCATCCCA
Organism: Candidatus Omnitrophota bacterium; assembly: GCA_020346285.1. GTDB lineage: Bacteria > Omnitrophota > Gorgyraeia > JABMRN01 > RBG-13-46-9. The sequence goes on from CP070780.1 coordinate 842,859, forward strand.
AAAGAGGTGCTTTTTGCAGCCATTGAGTCCGCCCTTCTTAGCGCTGCCAAGAAGATTTTGGGCAAGCATAGAACGGATATCACGGTTACGGTCGATAGAGAGACGGGCCGGATAGATGTTAAAAGCGGGAACAAAAAGATTGAATCGGGTGAATTTGGAAGAATAGCCGCTCAAACCGCAAAACAGGTGATTATACAGAAGATACGAGAAGCGGAGAGAGACATTATTTTTGACGATTATCATGAGCGGGTAGGGGGAATTGTCACGGGGGGCGTGCACCGATTTGAAAGAGGAAATATTATCGTGGACCTCGGCAAGACAGAGGCCGTTTTGCCAAGGTCCGAGCAGTGCCCCGGCGAAAGATATAAACAGGGCGATAGAATCCGCGCGTATGTCCTGGAGGTTACGAAGACAAACCGCGGCCCTCAAATTATTCTTTCCAGGTCTTCGGTCGAGTTTGTTAGAAAACTTTTTGAGCTGGAAGTGCCTGAAATTCCGGAAGGTATAGTTGAGATAAAATCGATATCGCGCGAGCCAAGCGAAAGAACTAAAATAGCGGTTTACTCCAAAGATGAAAAAGTCGACCCTGTCGGCGCCTGTGTGGGTATGCGCGGTAACCGCGTGAAGGATATCGTCAGGGAGCTCCACGGCGAAAAGATTGATATTATCAGGTGGAGCGAGAACATCGAGGAATATCTGAAAGCGGCTTTGAATCCCGCTAAAATTTCTAAAATTAAGATGGATAAGGAAAAAAAATCCATAGAGGTTATTGTGAAAACCGACCAGCTTTCTATAGCTATAGGCAAACACGGCCAGAACGTCAGGCTCGCTTCAAAAATTATCGGATGGGAGCTGGATATAAGGCCTGAAGAAGAGCAGGCGAAGGAAGCCCCGCGACCGGAGGAAGTCCCGCATACCACAAAAAAAGTACAAGGCCGTGCGGGAAGCGTTACAAAGAAAAGCATAGACCGCGGCGAAGAAAAAATAGCTGCCAAGGAAGCCATGCCTACCGGCGGCGAGGCCAGGACAATAAAATCGCTGGACGGTGTCGGTAAAAAAGTAGAATCGGTATTGCGTGAAGCAGGATTCGATACAGTTGAAAAGATAGCCAATGCAGAGATTGAAAACTTGGTAAAATTGGACGGAATAGGTAAGAAGAAAGCGGAAAAGATTATCGCTTCCGCTAAGGAGATGATGTAATGCTATAAATCAACATTGTTGATTTATAGCATTACGTAATGACTATGAGTATCAGGGTTCATAAACTGGCAAAAGAACTTGGAATAACAAGCAAAGACCTTATTGCGCGGCTTAAAAAACTTGGCGCGAAGGTAAAGGGCCATATGAGCGCTCTCGATGAAGAGACCGCCGAAATTGTGCGTCACGAAATCGTACCGCCAAAGAAAAAAGAGGAAAAGCCTGAAAGCAAGGTTACAAGGGTTGAGAAAAAACCCCTCCCGCCCAAAAAGGTATTGGAAGCCGATCTACCCCTGACAATAAAACAGCTTGCGACGAAATTAAACGCAAAACCGAACGACCTTATAAAAGTTCTTATGAAAAAGGGCATTTTTGTGACCTTAAACCAGAACCTTGCCGATGAGGTTGTTTTTGAAATGGCGGGGGAATACGGCTATGAGCTCAAAAAACCGCCGACTTTAGAGGAGGAATTGCTGAAAGAACATAAAGAGACAGGGCACCGCGAGGAAAAGCGGGGTTCGGTTATAAGGACGCCCATAGTTACTTTAATGGGCCACGTTGACCACGGAAAAACATCACTTTTGGATTATATCAGAAAAACCAGGATAACAGCGAAAGAAAAAGGCGGGATAACCCAGCACATAGGCGCATATGAGGTGAGCATAGGCCAGAAGGGCCGCGTTACATTTTTGGATACGCCCGGCCACCAGGCCTTTACCGCTATGAGAGCAAGGGGCGCAAACGCAACGGATATCGTTGTCCTGGTAGTTGCCGCCGATGACGGCATAATGCCTCAAACCGTAGAGGCGATAGACCACGCTAAAGCAGCGGATGTCCCGATAGTTGTCGCCATTAACAAATGCGATTTGCCGAATATAAGCCTGGATAAGATAAAAAGACAGCTTTCAGAACGCGGATTGATGCCCGAAGAATGGGGCGGGAAAACCATTACTATGCCGGTTTCGGCAAAAACAGGCGAAGGTATAGACCGCCTTCTTGAAATGCTTCTTTTGGAGGCGGAGCTTTTGGAATTAAAATCCAACCCGGAGCTTCGCGCGCGAGGTGTTGTCGTAGAAGGAAAGCTCTCCACCGGAGGCGGGCCTGTTGCGACGGTGCTGGTGAAAAACGGGACACTTAAGTTAGGCGACGTTATCCTTAGCGGCTTCCACTATGGCCGGGTAAAAGCCATGATTAACGACAAGGGAAGGAGATTGACCGAGGCGCCGCCTTCGACGCCGGTAGAAATTCTTGGGCTTTCAGGCGTGCCGGAAGCGGGAGATGAATTTTTTGTTGTCAAAGATGAGAAAAAAGCGCGTACCCTTTCTTTATTGAAACGGGAAGAGCAAAGGATGGGTAAACTTAAGGGTATGCAGAGAATGAGCCTGGAAGAACTTTATAAACACATAAAAGACGGTACGATTAAGGAGATAAAAGTCATTATAAAAGGCGACGTCCAGGGTTCGGTAGAGGCCTTAAAAAAATCACTGGATGAGCTTTCGGCTAAAGAAGTAAAACTTAGCGTTACCCATATGGGTGTCGGCAATATCAACGAGTCAGACGTGATGCTGGCGCTTGTCTCCGGCGCTATTGTTATAGGTTTTCACGTTAAAGTAGAGCCGAAGGCCGAAGAGATATCCAGGAAGGAAAAGGTCGAGATAAAATTATACAATATTATTTATGAAGCGGTCGCGGATATAAAAGCGGCGTTGGAAGGCCTATTAGAGCCCATAACAAAAGAGATTTTTTTAGGAAGAGCCCAGGTAAGGCAGGTTTTCCGTGTTTCAAGGGTGGGTACGGTAGCAGGGTGCCAGGTTGTAAAGGGGCTTATTGCGCGTTCGGGTATGGTAAAGCTTATAAGAAATAAGGAAGTGCTCTTTAGGGGAAAGATGAGGTCGCTTAAACATGTTAAAGATGATATTAAGGAAGCGAGGGAAGGGCTTGAATGCGGTATCGCGCTCGAAGGACAGAAAGACATAAAAGTAGGCGATATTATAGAAAGCTTCAAAGAAGAGAAAATAACAAGGAGAATTGAAGGCTAGCATGAAAAGATTACTTAGCGGCATGAGGCCGACGGGAAGCTTGCATCTCGGGCATCTTATCGGCGCCTTGAATAACTGGGTAAAACTTCAGGAAAAATATGAATGTTTTTTCATGATTGCGGATTGGCACGCTCTTATGAGCGAATACGAAAACCCCAAGAGCATCGAGAAGAATTCCATGGAGATGCTGGCCGATTGGATTGCGTGCGGGGTCAACCCCAAAAAAAGCACGATTTTTGTGCAATCTCACGTTAAGGAGCATTTGGAATTAAATATGGTCCTCTCTTGTATTACGCCGCTCGGCATGCTGGAGAGAAACCCGACATATAAAGAACAGCTTAGAGAATTAAAGGGCCGGCACATTACGACATACGGTTTTCTTGGTTACCCCGTGCTCCAGGCAGCAGACATACTGGTCTATAAAGGGGAAACAGTGCCGGTCGGGATTGACCAGGCGGCGCATCTTGAGCTGGCACGGGAGATAGTAAGAAAATTTAATAATCTTTATGGAAAACTTTTTCCTGAACCAGAGACAATGCTCAATAAGTCAACACCAAGATTAAAAGGGCTTGATGGAAGGAAAATGTCTAATTCATACAACAATTTCATTGCGCTTTCGGATAGCCCGGAGACCATAGAAAAGAAAGTTATGAAGATGGTAACATATGAGAAGAAAATCCGTAGAGACGATCCCGGACGTCCAAGCGTATGCAATGTTTTTTATTATTATATGCACACATTCCGGCCGGAAAGAGGCAGGGATATTCACGACCCTTGCCTCAAAGGTAAAAGGGGTTGCGTGGAGTGCAAGAAAGAGCTGGCCGAAATTTTAATAAACAAGTTAAAGCCCATATGCAAAAAAAGAGAACGTCTCCTCGCCGATAAGGCCGTATTGCTCGATATATTAAAAAAAGGAGACAGGAAGGCAAGAGAAGTTGCTTCGGGGACGATGAAAGAAGTTAGAAAAAAAGTCGGTGTTTTTCATGGCTTATAAAGTTCAACTACCCGTATTCGAAGGGCCACTGGATCTCTTATTGTATTTAATAAAGAAAGAGGAGGTTAACATATACGATATCCCTATCGCCAGGATTACCAGCCAATATCTCGAGCATATGGAAGTGATGAAACTATTAGACCTGGAAATAGCGGGTGAGTTTATTTTGATGGCCGCAACCCTTATGCACATAAAGTCGAAGATGTTGCTTCCGCTGGAAGATAAAGAAGAATCTACGCTGGAAGAACAGGTTGACCCGAGGGAAGAACTTGTTAAGAAATTGCTTGAATACAGGAAATTCAAGGAAGTCGCAGGCGAGCTTAACCAGATGCGCCTTAAGCAACGAGACAGCTTCACGAGGTTGGGGCAGGTCCAAGCTGCTCCTCTTAAGGAAAGTGAGGAGCCGTGCTTTGAGGCGAGCCTGTTCGACCTCATAACGGCATTTAGCAAGGTTTTAAAAAAGGTTCCCAAGGAGGTATTTCATCAGGTTATAAAAGATGAATTTACCGTGAGCGATAAGATACACCAAATACTTCACAAGCTCGTTCGGAAGCCGACGATATATTTCAGCGAGCTTTTCAAAAACGCCAAGAACAGAGGCGAAGTCATAGCAATTTTTCTTGCGCTTCTCGAATTGGTAAAGTTAAAGGAAGTGGTTGTTAAACAGGAACTTACTTTTGGAAGAATAAAATTAATGAGGAATCCAGAATGGCAGAAAAAAAGATAAAAAAAATAATAGAGGCCCTTCTTTTCGTGAGCGAAAGACCGCTTACAATCGAGAATTTCAGGCAAGCCCTTGACGGATTGGAAGAAGAGAGAATAAAGGAAGCCATAGACGAGCTTAGCCGGGATTATATTAAAGACGAGCGGAGTTTCGGCATAACCGAATTGGCCGGCGGTTATCAGATGGTTACAAATCCTGAATTTGCTCCGTGGATTAGTAAATTATTTAAACAGGATGAATCAAGGCTTTCTACGCCTTCTCTGGAGACATTAGCCATTATCTCCTATAGGCAGCCGATAACGCGAAGCGAAATAGAAAAAATAAGAGGGGTTAATGTTGAAGGGGTTTTGAAGACATTATTGGATAAAAACTTGATAAAAATAAGAGGACGAAAGGACGCGCCGGGAAGGCCGATTACTTACGGGACGACAGAGATATTTCTTAAGCATTTCGGCCTTAAAGGGCTGGAACAATTGCCAAAGTTGCATGATTTCACAGAGCACGATTTGGAATTTGAAAAGGAGGTCGATAAGGATGCGCTTGACAAAAAATAGGCGTAAAATAGACCGGATAGACGAAAAGATAATAGAGCTTTTGAATAAACGGGCAAGAACAACTCTCCAGATAAAAAGAAAGAAGCTCATGTTAAAAGAGGCGCTTTACACGCCGCACAGAGAAAAAGAGATTTATGAAAATGTGTTGAAGAAAAATAAAGGCCCGCTTTCTAAACAGTCCATTAAAGCTATTTACAGGGAAATTATGTCAGGTTCCTTAAGCCTTGAGAAGACAATAAAGGTTGCATATCTCGGCCCCCCGCTTACGTTTACCCATTTGGCGGCACTTAGTAAATTCGGCAGAAGTGTGGCTTATACGGATTGTAACGGTATCGGTGAGGTATTTAATGAGGTAGAGAAGGAAAGGGCCGATTACGGAGTGGTGCCGATAGAGAATTCCATAGAAGGCGCCGTGAACTATACATTCGATATGTTCGTAAATTCCGATTTAAAGATATGTTCGGAGATTTACCTTGAGGTTTCTCATAGCCTCCTTGGTAAAGTTAAAGACGTCGGAAGTATTAAAAAGGTATATTCTCACCCTCAGGTCTTTGCTCAATGCAGGCGGTGGATAGAAAAACGTATACCACGGGCGGAACTTATAGAAGTTTCAAGCACGTCGAAAGCCGCGGAACTTAGTTCGAAAAGGAAAAACTCCGCCTGTATCGCAAGCCGTATGGCCGCCGGTAAATACGGGCTTAAGGTTTTGGAAAGCGGTATAGAGGATACGGCTCATAACGTTACGAGGTTTCTTGTTATCGGCGAGAAGCCGGCAGAACCGACAGAAAATAACAAGACCTCTATAATGTTTTCTATCAAGGACAGGGTCGGGGCTTTGCATGATATACTCGTTCCGTTCAAAAAAAACAGAATAAATCTTACAAAGATAGAATCGCGGCCTTCCCGCTTGAAGGCGTGGGAATATTACTTCTTTGTGGATTTAGAAGGCCATTACAAGGATAAAAAGGTTGAGAAGGCCCTGTCAGAGCTTGAGAAGGGATGCACCTATCTTAAGGTCCTTGGCTCCTATCCTGTAGGCAAATAGGTCAAGCTCGCAGGTTAACCTGCGAGCTTGAACAAGGTTATTTATGAAGTTAGCAAGAAAAGAAATATCAAAAGTGAAACCGTATACACCGGGAAAGCCGATTGAAGAAGTGAAAAGAGAGATGGGCTTGAAGGAAGTGATTAAACTTGCCTCAAATGAAAACGCGCTTCCTCCGGCGCCTGCGGCTCGTCGCGCGGCGAAAAAGGCCCTTCTCACAATCAATCGCTATCCGGACGGGGGATGTTTTTATCTTAAAAAGGCGCTGGCCGGGCATCTCCGGGTAAGACCGGAGAATATTATCGTCGGCAATGGTTCCGACGAGATTATCATTTTAGCGCTTCGGGCGTTTCTTAAAAGAGGCGAAGAGGTAATTATTGCCAGGCCAACTTTTCTTATATACGAGCTCGCGTCGCAAATCGCGGGGGCAAGGATAAAATTCGCGCCCCTTAAGGATTTCAGATACGACATCCCGCGAATGGCGCGCCTTATATCCGGTAAGACAAGGTTGATTTTTATCGCCAATCCCGACAATCCGACAGGCACGTATGTTACAAAAAAGGAAATAGATTTCCTCGTGTCGAGGGCGCCAAAAAATACCATAATCTATTTTGACGAGGCGTATTTCGAATTCGCAAAGAATATAAAAAATTTTCCCGATACGATGAAATATATAAAGAACAAAAATATTATTATAACGCGGAGTTTCTCGAAGATTTATAGCCTGGCCGGTTTAAGAGTCGGCTACGGAATCGCTAAAAGCGAAATAATAGAGTGCCTTAACCGCGTCAGGGAACCGTTCAACGTGAATTCCGTAGCTCAAGCGGCAGCGCAGGCATCCTTAAATGATAGAAGATATATCGAAAAGACCATAAAATTTGTTGAAAAGGCCAAATCTTTTTTATATAAGGAATTGGATTCTTTGGGATTAAAATATATACCCAGCGTTACGAATTTTGTATTGATTAATACGGGCAGGGATTCAAAAAAGGTTTATCGGAAACTGTTGAAACGCGGTATTATCATAAGAGAAATGAGCCCGTGGAAACTTACAAACTTCATCAGGGTAACAGTCGGAACGATGAAGGAAAACCGCAAGTTTATTAAAGCATTAAAAGAGGTTTTATAACCGCTTGTTTTTAACGGAGGTTTAGAATGATTATTGTACTAAAGGCGAATGCCACGAAAGAACAGGTTAAGCATATCGTGGACAAAGTGAAGAAGCTGGGCCTGAAGCCCTGGGTTTCTAAAGGCGCGGAGAGGACTATTATAGGAGTAATAGGGGCAGAGGACGCTATCCGCCTGGAGCCGTTAGAGGTCTTCCCGGGCGTGGAAAAGGTAATGCCCGTTCTCAAGCCCTACAAGCTTGTTTCCCGGGATTTTAAAAAAGAGAATACCGTTATAGATTTAGGTAACGGCGTAAAAGTAGGCGGCGAGGAAGTTGTAGTTATGGCCGGGCCCTGCTCTATCGAAAAGGAAGAGCTCCTTATCGATATTGCCAGGAGCGTAAAACGCGCCGGCGCCAAAATCTTGCGTGGAGGGGCGTTTAAACCAAGAACCAGCCCCTACAGCTTTCAGGGATTAGGCGAGGAAGGGTTGAAATTTCTGAAGCGCGCGAAGGAGGAGACAGGCCTTTTAGTCGCTACCGAACTTATGGACTTGAGGAACCTGGAGCTCGTGGAGCGCTATACCGATATTATCCAGATAGGCGCCAGGAACATGCAGAATTTCGATTTACTTAAAGAGGTCGGCCGTTCTTCTAAACCCGTCCTTCTTAAAAGAGGCATATCGAATACAATTAAGGAATTTCTCATGTCGGCCGAATATATACTTTCCGAGGGAAATTTTAATGTTATATTGTGCGAGCGCGGCATCAGGACGTTTGAGGACGCAACCCGGTTTACGCTTGACATAAGTTGTGTGCCGGTTGTAAAGGCCTTAAGCCATCTGCCGTGCATCGTCGACCCTTCTCACGCGACAGGTAAATGGGGCCTGGTTCCGCCATGTTCCAAGGCAGCGGTCGCGGCAGGAGCCGACGGCCTTATTATCGAGGTGCATCCAAATCCGGAAGAAGCGCTTTCAGACGGCACGCAGTCCCTGTATCCGCAGAAATTCAGCGAATTGATGAACCAGTTGCGAAAGGTCGCGCAAGCAATAGGCAGGACAATTTAAACGATGTTTAAAAAAATAGCAATAGTTGGCGTGGGCTTAATAGGCGGCTCTATCGGTTTAGCGGTTAAAAAGAAAAAGCTGGCGAAAGAAGTAATAGGCGTAGCAAGAAGAGAATCGTCAAAAGATAAAGCCCTTAAGTTTAAGGCCGTGGACAAAGCCACGCTTAACTTGAGGGAAGCGGTCAAAGACGCGGAGCTTGTTATATTGGCCACACCCGTGGCGAAAATCGTTGAGATGGCCAAAGATGTAATTAAATGTGCCCAGGGAGGGCTTATACTTACGGATGTCGGAAGCACCAAGGAGCTGATTGTAAAAGAGATAGAGAGGATAGCGCCGTCAAACGTAAAATTTGTAGGCGCGCATCCCATGGCCGGCTCGGAGAAAAGCGGGGTTAAATTTGCAGATAGCAAACTATTCAACAATTCAATCTGCATTATAACCAAAACAAAAAAAACGGATGATGGAGCATTTAACAAGGTTAAAACATTTTGGACTAAAATAGGCGCGACATGCGAAATTTTGTCTCCGGATAAACACGACCGCTATATTTCTTTTGTAAGCCACCTGCCGCATGTTGCGGCAGTGGCGCTTACGATTGCGGCAGAAACCGACAGCTTGAAATACGTATCATCAGGTTTTAAAGACACAACGAGGATTGCCTCATCCAATCCGAATCTCTGGAAGGATATTTTTGAATCAAATAAAGAGGCGCTATTGAGTTCCCTGCATGAGTACAGGGCAGCTCTTGAAGGAATAGAGCGCAGCATAAAAATGGGCGATAGCAAAACCTTAATTGAACACCTCGAAAAGGCCAAGAAAATTCGCGATAAGATAAAGTAGTGAAAAAAAACAGTATAATCGCCATAGACGGGCCCGCGGGTAGCGGTAAGAGCACTGTTGCGAAAGAAGTAGCAAAAAAACTCGGGTTTCTATATATAGATACAGGGGCGATGTACAGGGCGCTTACATTAAAAGCTATAAATAAGGGCGTGGATTTCAGTGATGCCGGAGCCCTTATTGAGCTTTCGAAAAATACGGATATAGAGTTAAAAGAATCAGGCGATTACCTGAAGGTCTATCTGGATAAAAAGGACGTGAGCCATAAGATAAGGTCGATGGAAGTCACGACAAAAGTGAAACTCCTGGCCTCGCTGAAAGATATTAGAGAGAATATGGCCAAACTCCAGCGCAAACTTGGCTCCGGCTCTTCCGGCGCTGTCCTGGAAGGCCGCGATATAGGAACGGTTGTATTTCCCGACGCAGCGTATAAGTTTTATCTTGACGCAAGTTTCGAAAAAAGGGTAGAGCGCCGTTTCCTGGAACTTAAAGAAAAGGGATTTTCCGTCTCTCCGGAAGAGATAGAGGCCGATGTGAGAAGCAGAGATGTCTCGGATATGACACGAAAAGTCGCCCCTTTAAAGAAAGCCGAAGATGCGAAAGTGATTGATACGACGGATATGACAATCGAAGAGGTCACAGGGAAGATACTGGGGACCGTTAAAAAATGACATACTTGATTTCTCGCTTTATTTTAAAAGCTCTTTTAAAGATTTTGTTCAGGTTTGAATCCAGGGGCAGTGAAAATTTACCCCAAAAAGGACCTTTCATAGTAGCCTCAAATCATGCAAGCTTAATAGATCCCGCCGTAGTTGGCGTTGCGTGCGGGACTATGCCGCTTATATTTATGGCGAAGAGAGAGCTTTTTAGCGTTCCCATTTTGGGCCGGTGGGTGAGAGCAGTCGGCTGCATACCTGTTGAGCGCGATTCAGGTAGCTTCAAGCCCCTGAAAAATGCGGTGCAAAAATTGAAAGAGGGAAAAGCGCTCGGGATATTCCCGGAAGGGAGGCGCTCTCCGGACGGGCGATTGCAAAAAGCGGAAGCCGGTATCGGCCTTTTGGCGTCGAAATCAGCGGCGCCTATCGTTCCTGTTTATGTTTCCGGGACAGCCAAAGCGCTCGCAAGAGGAAAAAAATTCATAACGCTATGCAAAATAACGGCAAGTATTGGAGAAATAGTTGATGTCAGAGAAAGCGCCGCTTTTTCCGAAAAAAAAGAGATTTACGAATCTATCGGTAAAAAAGTGATGGAGGCCATTTCGCATTTGAAAAATGAATAAAGCAAAGATAATAATTTCTTCCAATTCCGGTTTCTGTTTCGGCGTTAAAAGAGCCCTCGGTATCGCGAGACGCGTTCTTCGGAAACACGGAACAATTTATTCATTCGGCCCTATTATACATAACCCGCAGGTCGTAAATGGTTTTTCCGGGAAGGGGTTAAAGATTATAAAAACCTTAAAAGAAATTAAGTCAAAAAAGAGATATTTGCTTATTCCGTCTCACGGCATAAGCCCGGATGCATTAAGAGGAAAAAATATTAGCCGTATTGATACAACCTGCCCGTTTGTAAGCAGGGTGCAAAAGATAGTAAAAGATTTAAGGGAGAAAGGATATTTTATTATTATCGTCGGCGATAGAAAACATCCCGAGGTAAAAGGATTAGTCGGTATGGCGGGCAAAAATTCGTGCTGTGTCCTCGCGGATAAAAAAGAGGCCAAACGCTTTAATCTAAAGCCGAAAAAAGCGGCTTTAATTTCACAGACTACGGCAACCCTGGCGAATTTCAAAGAGATATTATCCGAAATAGGCAAAAAGAATTTCATGGAATTGATTAGCTTCAATACAGTTTGCAAGAATACCATCGATAGGCAAAAAGAGGCTGCCTCGATTGCCGAAAAGGTTGATGCAATGATTATAATCGGAGGAAAGAATAGCGCGAATACCTCGAAGCTTGCCAGGACTTGCAAAATGGTAAACAAAAATACGTACCATATCGAATCCGGGAGAGATTTAAAGCTCAAATTTTTAAAAGATAAAAAAAATATAGGAATAGCAACAGGAGCGTCTACGCCTCCGTATGCTATTGACGAAGTTGTAAACGAGATAAGGAGGTTTGATAACTAATGGTTGAATATGAAAAAGCAATGGTTCACATGGAGGAAGGGCAGATTGTAAAGGGTAAAATCATGGATATTACCCGGACGGAGGTAATCGTTGACATCGGCTATAAGTCAGAAGGCATTATCCCGCTACACGAATTTCAGTCTTCGAAAGAGCTGAAGATAGGCGATGAAATCGACGTATTGCTTGAGTCAAAGGAAGACGAAAACGGAATAGTGGTGCTTTCAAAAGAGAAGGTGGAGCGGGCCCGCGGATGGGATAGAATCGTAAAAAGCTCCAAGGAAGGCGACCTCATCGAAGGAAAGATTATCAAGAGAGTTAAGGGCGGATTTATAGTTGATGTCGGCATAGAGGCATTTTTACCTACAAGTCAGGCCCTATCGAGAGAATTTGAAAACGCTCAAAAGGAACAGACTTTCGAATTCAAGATTTTAAAAATCAACCGGCTCCGCAAAAATGTCGTTCTATCGAGAAAAAGCGCGCTCTTTCACAAAAAAGAGGAGGAGAGAAAGAAAATTTTTTCTTCTCTTGCGAAAGGCATGGTTCTGAAAGGCGCGGTTAAGAATATCACGGATTTCGGCGCCTTTATCGATGTAGGAGGCGGCACGATAGGGCTTCTCCACATAGCGGATATGAGCTGGGGTAGAATCAATCATCCCAGTGAAATTGTAGCTGTTGGCGACGAAGTGGAAGTAATAGTCCTGGATTTCAACAAAGATGAAATGAAGATTTCTCTGGGGTTGAGGCAAAAGACCAAGGACCCGTGGGAAGACGTGGAGGTAAAATATCCCGCAGGAAATAAGGTTACGGGTAAAGTCGTGAATTTAGTCCCTTACGGCGCGTTTATAGAGCTGGAAAAAGGCGTTGAAGGGCTAGTGCATATTTCCGAATTTTCATGGACTAAGAAATATAATTCGCCAAGTGAGGTTCTTGCCGTTGGCGACAGGGTTGAAGTCATGGTTTTAAATATAGACAAAGCACAGAGAAAGATATCTCTCGGAATGAAACAGCTCGAGCAGGACCCGTGGCAGGGCATTGAAGACAGGTATAAAGTCGGCCAGAAGGTAAAAGGCAAAATAAGGCATGTAACCGATTACGGCGCTTTTATCCAGCTCGAGGAAGGAATAGACGGGCTGGTACACGTCTCAGACCTTTCCTGGACCAAAAAGATAGCGCACCCGAAGGATGTTTTGAAAAAAGGCGAGAAGATGGAAACCGTAATTCTTTCAGTTGACGGCATCAACAGAAGAATTTCTCTCGGCATAAAACAGCTTACCCCGGACCCCTGGGATGAAATACAGTCTCGGTATACCCCCGGCACAGTCGTAAAAGGTAAGGTTGTGAAGATAACAAACTTCGGGATGTTTATAGAGCTGGAAAAAGACCTGGAGGGACTACTTCATATATCAGAGATAGGTCTTGAACAGGGCGAAGCGCTGGACAGCAAGTTCAAGCCCGGCGACGAAGTAGACGTGAAGATATTACGCGTCGACGGAGTGCAAAAGAAAATTGCCCTCAGCATGAAAATATAATCCCCCAATCCCGCAACTTTAAAAGTACTTGTAGGAGTTCCTCGTGGGGACGTGAGTTTTTCCCCACCGAGGAAAAACTCACTCGGCTTTTTGCCTCGCTCGTCCCGCCTTCGGCGGGACACCATTGTATTCGCAATTTTTGACAGTCGCTCCGGCAATCAGCTTAAACCCTGTTCTTTGTGAAAGAAGAAAAAGCAAACTTCCTTCCCCAGAAAATTTTCCCCTCACTT
>CP070780.1:856399-859363 GCA_020346285.1 Candidatus Omnitrophota bacterium
ATGGGAAGCGCTGTTTGCGAATTTATATCCGAAACGCACCCTGTGCCCATAAGGATGCTTGGAATAAAAGATAGATTTGGAGAAAGCGGCACGCCCCTGGAACTTTTAAAGCATTTCAATCTAACGACAGGGGACGTCATAAAGGCCGTTCATGAAGTGTTGAAAGCGAAAAAACAGCGATGATAATATATGCTCCGGCAAAAGTGAATTTGCGTCTCAAAATTTTAAATAGAAGGCCCGATGGGTACCATAATATAGAAACGGTCTTTGAAAGAATCGCCCTTTCCGATAAAATAGTTTTAAGAAATTTAAAAAATGACAAAATAAAGCTTTTTTGCAATCATCCCGATGTGCCGTTGGATAAAAACAGCCTTATTTACAGGGCAATACATCTCTTTAAGAAAAAAAAACAAGTGACCAAAGGAATAGAAGTAAAAATTTTTAAGAAAATTCCCATAGCTTCGGGCCTTGGCGGAGGGTCAAGTGATGCTGCCAGTATCTTAATGGGCCTTAACAAATTATGGAAACCGTTTTTAAGCTTACCGGCATTACTCGAATTTGGCAGGAAACTGGGCGCTGATATCCCCTTTTTTCTTAAGGATTGTTCCTTTGCTGCAGCAAAGGGCCGGGGTGATGAGGTTATGCCCCTTGGTTGGAAGCTAAAATTTTGGCATCTTCTTATTTCGCCGCCGGTAAAGTTGCTGTCGAAAGACATTTACGATGCATATAAGATATCATTACGAACCCCGAAGAGGCGAAACAATGACGCGAGTTCTGAATTAATGAATGACTTGGAACACATGGTTCTTAAAAAAGCGCCTGTTGTAGCCAAAATCAGAAATGTTTTGAAGAATATGGGGCTGACACATTCGTTGGTTTCCGGAAGCGGCCCGAGCATTTTTAGTTTATTTGCAAGAAGAAAGGAGGCAATAGGAGCCAAGCAATTACTAATTAAGCGTTTCCCTTTTGCCAGGGAGAAAGGATGTCAAATTTTCATAGTGCCGACGCTATGAGACAGCAAACGAAAATCAAGGAGGAGAGGAGTAGAGGAGAGGAGTAGAATATGGAGATTACAGAAGTCAAAATTATCCCGAAAGAAGGCCCGGATAAAAAACTTAAGGCCTACGCTACGCTTATGTTTGACAACTGTTTTGTCGTCAGAAATGTAAAGGTTATCAGGGGAAACAAAGGTCTTTTTGTAGCCATGCCTTCTCGAAAGATGAGGGAAGCATGCCCGAAATGTAATTATAAAAATCCGGTAAGAAGTAAATTTTGTAGCCAGTGTGGTTCAAGTCTCCCTGTCTGGGAGAATAGGCGGGTAGATGGAGAGACGCGACAATCCGAACATAAAGACATTGCCCATCCGATTACGCTGGAATGTAGAGAATACATTCAAAAGAAAGTATTGGAAGCGTATGATGCGGAACTTAAAAAATCAACATCAACGCCTTATGTTTCCGAAGAAGCTCCGGTTCCCTCGCCTGATGCCGAGGCGCCGCTGGAAGAAAGTAAACCGGAAGAAAATATGGGGGATATACAGCTTTAAAAATTGCCCGGTGGTGTAACGGTAGCACCGCAGCTTTTGGAGCTGCTTGTCTAGGTTCGAATCCTAGCTGGGCAACCAACGAATTTGGTTTCGGCGAAAAAGCGCGAAAAAGACTATTATGAAAAACGTAGCTTGCATAATACTTGCTGCTGGCCGTGGTACGAGGATGAAATCGGAAGTGCCCAAGGTGTTGCAACAAGTGCATTCAAGGCCATTGCTTAGCTTCATATTGGAAGCGTTAGAAGGAGCAATAGCCGATAGCCTTTCGAAAAAAATTCTCATCGTGGGATATAAAGACAAAACAGTCAAAAACGCTTTTCGGAATTTGGATAGTGTAACCCAAACCGAGCTCCTGGGTTCGGGCGACGCTGTCAAAAGGGCCAAAGGCGTACTTTCGAAGTTCAAGGGCGATGTTTTGGTTTTATACGGCGATACCCCTTTTATTCGCAAAGAAACAATAAGAGAATTGATAAGAAAACACGCGAAAGAAAAGGCCTCTTGCACGCTTCTCGCGGCAAATCTTAAAGATCCGTCGGGTTACGGCAGAATCTTAAGGGATGACAATGACAATATCGTAAAAATAATAGAAGAGCGCGATACCTCCATTTATGAAAAAATTATAGAGGAAATAAATGTGGGACTCTATTGTTTTAATAAGGAAGACCTTTTTTCCGGCCTGGCCGAGCTAAAAATAAACGCAAAAAAGCAAGAATACTATCTTACTGACATTGTAGAGGTATTGAGAAAAGCCAATAAAAAAATAACTTCCGTCTCTTGTAAAAATCCCATTGAAGCCCTTGGCATAAATTCAAAACTCGATTTGGCCAGGGCAAACAATATCATAAGAAAGAACGTATTAGAATTATTGATGTTAAAAGGCGTGACAATCGTTGACCCGGATTCTACCTTCGTAAATATGAAGGCCAAAATCGGCAAAGACACGATTATACACCCCCATACAATTATCGAAGGGGATGTAACAATCGGAAAAGGGTGCGAAATCGGGCCGTTTGCCAGAATCCGGAAACAGACCACCATTGATGACGGCGTTGAAATCGGAAATTTCACGGAACTAGTAAGAACCAGCGTTTCCTCCGGGACGAAAATAAAGCATATGACATATCTGGGCGATGCCGAAATCGGCAGGAACGTTAATATAGGCGCCGGCACAATTACGGCTAATTTCGACGGAAAATCAAAGAATAAAACCATTATAGAAGATGGCTCATTTATAGGGGTCGGTTCAATTTTTATTGCTCCTGTCAGGGTTGGTTCTGGTGCTGTAGTGGGCGCAGGGAGCGTTGTGACTAAAGGCAAAAATGTCCCGCCGCATAAGACAGTTATCGGTATTCCAGCGCGGGTTTTGAAGGGAGGAAGGAAAAGATGAGAGATAAACTATCGATATTCGGCGGTAATTC
>CP070780.1:859463-866144 GCA_020346285.1 Candidatus Omnitrophota bacterium
AAGCGAAATTCCCCTCGATTATAAAAGAGCCGATTTGAGAAGGCGTCTCAGGGAGGAAAAAGAGAGGGGTATAGAATTTGATATTTCAAGGAATTGCAGCATGCCGATTGTAAGGGATGGAATGAAATATTGGATAGATGAATATTTCTTAGGAGTAGACCTTTTAGAACTGAAGCCACGCCATGAGCATTACGCAAGAGTTGATATATTAAGAGCAGAGATTGTACACAAGCTGGCTCATTCTCTCAGCGATATAGATACCAGCAGCTCCGAGGGTTTGCAGAATCTTTTTATGGAAGAGACATGGGCAACTATGCGTGAGCTTGAAATGGAGATTAAGTTGGGGGATGAAGGCAGGAATGCTATGCTCGCAGAACTTGAAGAGTGGGCTAAAAGTTATGGCATGGATTTGGAGGATAGCAAGATTGGATGGCGTTCGATAAAGTCAGCCGGATACGTTGTTTCGCGGCCGGGACTGTGGACACGTCGGGGTGGTTTTAGTTTAGAAGGAATAGATTTTGTAGGTGCAGGACTTGTTCTTAATATTATCGAGGACTTTACGCGTTTAACAAAACGGACCACCAGAAGGCCGTTATATGAAAAAATTTATGCCCAAAGAGAAAAGCCCAGAATGGAGGCTTTATTTAATAAGAGAAGAAATGCTTTGATAGATTTTTTGTCCCGTATTAGCGGTTTTAGTAAGGCATCTATCGAAGAAGGGATAGTTAATTTTTCAAAATTACAAAGGGAAAACATTCATCATATTTATGAAACATTTATAGAAAACAAAGTAGCGATTGTTGACCGGGGGAACCTGTTTAAAGGCCTGGACGTAATTACTTCTTTAAAGTTTTTGAATCTCTTATCTCTATATGCACAGCATAAAAAAGCCGAGTTAATTCGAATCAGGAAAAACCGTTCCAATGCCGATTATGTAAAAGATTTTATAGAAAAGCTTCCTGAATCAGAGGTATTAGCCACCGGCATTAAGCAGATAGAAATAAATACTATAGAGGCATTAAGTGAATTAGCTAGAGCGCGCAAAAAAATTGCAATAACAAATAGTGTAAATATAGATTATAAAAATGCTACCTCTGAAGGAATTGAGGTAAGTGGTTTGACACCCGAGGATTTGGAGATACAGGCGTCATTAATGGACTCTAAAGCTGTGACAGAAAGATTACATAATTCTCTTGTTAAAGGTTTCTTAAGCTGGGTACGCAATGTATCTAGCCAAATAGCACAAATAGAGATTGTAGCCGGCAATTTGAGTGAATATAAAGATATTATCTTTTTAGGGGCACCGGCTTTGGCAGAGGCAATAGTTCATAACCAGGGTGTAAGAATAGAAGGCCGAAGGATACACTTTGTAAATAACCTTGAGGGAACAAGGTTTGAGGCCATGGAGAAACTCCCTGGTTTTAATTGGGACGATACTTATGTAGTAGTGGTTTCGCAGGGAGAGGGCGATTCAATTCAAAAGGAGAATCTAAAAGTTCTTAGGGAGAAAGTGAAAACCAAAATTGCTGTGGTAGCAAATATGGATAATCCTTTATTAGAAGAAGTGCCTAAGGAGCGCAGACTTCTTACAACTGATATAAAAAAGAATGAAGGCGTTGTTAGTTTCTCTGGTACGGCGTTGGCATTAGCAATGAGATTAGCAGGCCTTGATTATGAACAATTTGTAAGCCGCGTGGAAAAGGTAATCAAAGATAACATGGTAAATGGTGTTTGTTTATCCGGTTCTGCGGCAGGCAGGTTTGCAGGTATTATCAGAGGTCTCGGCCTCAAGGAGAATCATAAGGGCGAACCAGTAAAGACTATAATGATGCTTAGTTATGATAAAGCCAGCCAGTATGTAATAAATGCAGTTACTTCATCGAGCAATCAAAGATTAGCCGGCCTCAGAACGTACATTGGCTCATTAGCTCCCGAAGTCAACCACCATGATTTTCAAATTGCTATGGGTAAAAACGGGACCCTTATGGTGTTGATTTCGCCGGATAAGTGGCCGGCTTCGCAGGCCATTCCGCCTAGCGCCAAGCCAAGATGGGCAAGTACACCCGAAAACCCGTATAACACAGATGATTTTATGGATGTGTCAAAAGAGGGCATTCAAACCGAATTAACAGAATTTAGCGACCATAATATCGACATTACTTACAAACTTGATTTGGAAGGATTGGCTGATTTAGTTGGCTTGATTCAAGTTGCCAGCGAAATAGACTATGCCGTTTCATTGGAATGTGGCGAAATTAAGGGGAAGGAATCAGATCAAGCCCTGACAATTGTTAATGAATTTGATAAGGATTTCAATGGGGCATTAATGACAAAAAGAAGAAGCAGGCCATCTGCTAAAATTACAATGTCGGATGGGATGACCACTATAGATATAAGCGGCCTTATGGGTGGAAAAGGCCTTTTAACCCATGAGCTTCCCGATGCTTTAGCGGCTGTTGCGGAAAATATGTTGATTGCTCAACGAAGCCATCACATCGATGGCCAGCATATTCATTTAGATGAGCCGCACCAGGCTACTGTAAAGGATGAGATTAAAAAAGCGTTAGATTTGATTCGTTTAGCATCTGAAGATAAGGAGAATTTCATTGTAGTCGGCGTGGGAGGCCCCCATAATGATACTAAATTCGGGGTACAACCTTTGCGCGGATTTTATGCGGATGAAATCACCGGTAAAAAAGTTCTATTTGGCGGTTATACTCTTGACCCAACTCTAATGAAAGAATTGATGGATGCTGTGGATAAAGACCCTGAAGGCACAATGATTATGTACATCTCCAGTTCCGGCGAGACGGCTGAACCGGATAATACCTACCACATATTATTGGAACATCTTATGAAAAAATCTAAAGACTTAGATTTGAATGAATCAGCTGCGAAACAAAGGCTTGCCAAAGAAGCCAAGCTTATAGGAAAAGATGAAACCGGCTTTATTGCCGAAATGGAAGATTTTGCAAAAAGACAAGGCCTTACTTTAGCTCAATATGAATTTGTCCGTGACCGTACCCTTATTATCACCGGTAAACGAGGTTATTTGAATGCTGAAGCGTCAGCAAAGGGCTTCAGAAGGCCTGCGCATCCTCTTTCCAGCGGAAGGCACGCAATATATACCCTGACGCTATATATGATGAAAGCATTAGGGATGAAGACGGAAGCATTTATAGAGGGCGGTCAGGCATATGTCAACGGTATGTTTTTAACTTCGGGATTACTTAGCACTAGCGAGAAAAAGAAACTGCGCAAAATGAAAGAAGAGATTGAAAAAGCATCTGCCGATATTCAAAAAGAACAGATAAAGTTAGCTGTAAAAGTTATTAATAAAGCAATAAAACGGGAAAAAGCATTGGAATCCTTATGTGGAATAATTTCTTCCGGCCATCATATCGGTAATATGCTTGATAATGAAGGACAATTAAATATAACTTCATTGGAAGATTTCAAAAAAGTCGTTGATATTTTAACCAGGGAAGAAAAAGAAATTGAGAGGGCCGAGATTCTATTAAAAATTCTTAAAGAAGAAAAAACACGGAATGATGAGAAGAATAAAGCAATATCTTTGCTCGAGCTATTTTCACAAAAAGACCCTGGGTTCTTAGCGGGCGCCCTCATGGGCTATATCGGGCGCCATAAAGGCCGATTTAGAGTTAAATTTGTTGATTTGACCCAACTTTTGGCAAGAGCCGGCGAATGGAGAGATAAACACTTGTTTAATGAAGGCCTTAATAAATCGCATATTTCAACTATTGCCGAAAGCATGGAGACGCAGGATATCCTTAATTTATTACCGGCTTTAACATACGATAAAGAATCAATAATTGTATTATCCAATAATACAAATCCCAAAGATCCCCTGAATACTCAAAGAACAGCCCTTCTGGAAACATTGAAAAGTTTCTTAGGGAAACACGGAATACCTTTTGTTGTCCTGGAAACCACATTCGATGAGAGGGCCCATGCCACCCATATATTAGCTATGATGCAATTGAATTTAGGTTATGGATGTACTATTGCCGAAACCCCTCATGGTTATAGTGCCGACCTTCAGGTTTATGGCGAGGAAAAAACCGGGAAGGCAAGGGTAGCGGTAGATGTTGCCGGTGATAAAGATAGAAAAAAGAAACCGACCGGCATTGATGACGTTGTTGAGCAGTTTGCTTTAAGAAACGAGGAGCTTATCGATATAGCTGAAACATCAATGACTATAGGGCAAAGATTTTTCGATATTATAAAAGGCAAGGAAATCATTAGATTTTGGGGGAGGCCAAATACGCAGGGCGATGAATTAACTAAAGCTGCCAGTGACGGTATAATGCGAGCCATAGAAGGAGGGGATATATCAGGAGATGCCGTTCATTCCATAATTACCATAAATCCTGTTACAAAAATCCCGGAGATAGATTGAAACTTGAATCTGAACGGTAGATTTATGATATGGGTTATGCCTTGTGATAACTTGATAGAAGGATTTAATCCCTTGTCTCCGGCGGGAAACCCGGGGTCTGTAATTGTCATTTCTGAAGTTGATCGTCCCGGAAGGCCTATATCCGACCAATCTCTTAATATGGATAATACTCGTATGATTATCGAATTTATCCATGGCCCCGGCGATGAATCCGGGGTGATGGTATGGGCTCGAAATGAGAAGATTGGCACTCCCGGGGTCTACAGTTATCTTAAGGTAGACGAGGTATTAATACCGAGGATTTTAAAGGCGGGCAGCCATATTACTCCCACATCCGAGAAGAGAGGCACAGACGCTTTTAATATGTCCGATAGCCAGGCCGATTTACCGCCGAGCATTGTAACAATATGGAACCGGGCCAGGGATAAAGGAGTAAGAAGCAGGGATTTAAAAAGCCCTGTCTGTAACATAGCAAAGACAATAAACGGCGGCATATCAGAATTTACGACAACCTTACTCGAGGCGACAATACACAGTATATTTGCCGCAGGGATGGGTGCCGATACCATCATTATAGATAAAGATGGTAACTTCTACGATGGTAAAAAGTTGTATGAAAAAGGAATAAACGTAAGCAAAGATATCGAATCAGGCAGTTTAAAAGCTTTTCAAAAAGTTCTATTTACTACGGGAGACCCTGCATGGATGAAGGATCTTAGAACAGCCCTGGAAACCGCCGCTCGGGACACCGAAAGAAAAGATGACAATAAACCGAGAAACCTTCCGGATCCAATCTGGGTCCCGGATGCCCAGTTAATAGCACCTTCAGAACGGATTGAACTAACTAATTTCTTGAAAGGAAAAAAATTGTCCCCGGATTTAATCAAATTAGTCGATCTTTGGACCAGGGCTACCATTGATTTTGGCCGTGAATATAAGAAGGCATCCACGCTCAAACCTATGGGCACAGCCAATATTGGCGGTGAAGCTCAATATGTAGCCGATATTATTGCCGATGAACATTACCATCAGGTGTTTAAAGATAATGAAGGCCTTTTATATGTGTCAGTATCTGAAGAACGGGATGTAACTCGATACGGTGAAACTGCCGAACACGTCTCTTACTGTGACCCCGTAGACGGCGTTAAAAACCTATTACAAGGACTTACCACAGGGAATATAGAAGCCATAACCTTTAAGGATGGAAGCGGGGGAGTGTCAATGCACTTCTTGCAGGGTTCAAACATATTAATTTTCGAAGATGGAAAAGGTGTTTATTGCGCTATTTGGGATGGAAGCAATTTTCAGGTGATGTATGAATATGAATTTGGAAAGCCGGTTTCGTGGGCCATCAAAAACATCGCAGTCGGCGGTTCAGAAGGCCAATACGGAGCAACTAACCCTGATGCGCGAGCGTTGGTTGATAAATTGGTAGCGCCACAACAAGGTTATTATAGTGATAACGCCTATGGCATGTTGATTGATATATCTCGTATTTTAGAACGGGGCCGCAGGCGTGCCTTCGATAGAAAACTTAAACCAAAAGGAGAAAATTTAGGGATTTATGACATTGTACCCCGGAAGGAAACAATTATCGGAGGCCTTTTAAAAAGCGGTGGATTTTTATATCTCGACATGGCTACTGCCAGGCCGAATCCCGAAATAGTTGACCTCGGGGCTAAAATGAGATTGACAGAATTAGTTGCCCAGTGTAAGGAAATAAGCAGGGTAAAGGGCCTTGGTTACCATTTTGGCACCAACAAGAATTTAGACAGAATCATAGTAGCTTATAACGACGCGAACCTTCCTAAACTGGCTTATCCCTGTTATCTTGGAGTGGCAGACGATGTGCTTGAAGAAATAAATAGCTTTATGTGGCCACGCTATGTAGAGCAGGGGTTTGCTTCAGAAATGCAAGCCAAGCTTCCATTCGAAAAATATGATGTTAGTAAAGACCCGGATTATAAACAAGCTTTAGATATAGATTCCAAGGGTAGAGTTTATCGGCTTAAGAAGAATTCTCATGTGGGAATGGTAAGATTTAAAGAACCCGAAGGATGGCGTTCCTATCCGGTCCACGGACGAGTAGAGCATTTGGATGTCGATGCCATATTCTCAACCCGTCCCGTTGAAGAAAAATTGGCGCATCAGCCTTTATATCTGTGGCGGCCGCTAAAAGCAAGACTTGAAACAGCTAAGGACAGAGAAGAGATATCCGAAGAAGTATATGACCGTGTAGTGAATCAAAACTTGGGAATCTC
>CP070780.1:866244-925035 GCA_020346285.1 Candidatus Omnitrophota bacterium
CGTATTACTGAAACAGCTACAGCTGGCGGTTATAGTGGCTTAGAGTTTTATGGCAGAGATGGAACTGCGGGGAATTTTGGAGGTGCAATATTTAGGGCACAGGATTCTGATGATATAAGTATTTGGACTGGTGATAATGTCTCATCTCCAAAGGTTACAGTTGAATACGACACAGGCAATGTCGGCATAGGGACGGCGGATCCTTCACAAAAACTAGATGTAACTCATGGTGCGGACGGGGTTGTTGATGGATTAAAGATTGGTGCAACAGGGGATTCTTATCCAGGAATATTTTTTGGAAGAACAGCTGGAAGCGCTTGGACAAATAGAGCATGGTTATTTACTTTAGGGACTGATGGTGCATATATCCTTCAAGACGAAACAGCTAACAAGAATAGATTTGCTATTACAACGGATGGAGATTTTCATTTTAGTGAGGCATATCTTGCAGCTGGAAGTGATGATATCATGACTATTACAAACTCTAGTAGATTAGTTAAGATAGGAAAGGGAGCAGATAATCCATCTTTATCGGCTGGAACTTCATTATATGTAACAAGAGATGGAAATACTAACGCAGTAATTCGTAATTCAACAGATGATGTAGAAATTGGTTTTGGTGCTTGGACTGTTGCATTTTTTGGAACAAGAACTAATGATGATATATACTTTCAAACAAACGCGCTTAATCGCATGGTTTTGGACGCTTCAGGCAACCTCGGCATCGGGACGGACGGGCCGGACGGGAAGTTAGAAGTTAATATGGGGACAAGCGGAGAGGTAAGATTGTCTTACAACGACGCTGATGGAAGCGCTACTGACTATACAAAGTTTGAAGTAGGAAGCGACGGGGAATATACAATAACTACTGTTGACAGCGATGGCGCGGCAGGACATGTTGCCTTAATGCCGGACGGCAACGTCGGCATCGGCACAACGGACCCTGCCCAAGCATTGCATGTAGTCGGCGGTTTCTCTAATACTCCAGATGAAATAACTGCAACAGATGGAGGTGTGGCAGCTTCTATAGCGACAATAAATACGGAAGTCACAACCAATGGCGATAGTGATTTAGATAATGTAACTTTAGCGAATGGGACAAGCGGTCAGATAAAGCATATCTATTGTGTAGTGGAGGGTAACGCAGGTGATACTTGGAAGATAACCCCTGCTACTATGTGTGGAGGAACACAGATAACCTTTGCTACTGTAGGAGAGGGTTGCACATTAGTCTATGCAGATAGCGAAGGTTGGGTAGTTGTTGCGAACAATGGAGGGACGATTTCGTAACAGGTCTCGAATTTTTGTATTACCCTTGAAATTACAAATATTCGGACTTTTGCTGGAGTTTATCCCCGCGAAAGCGGGGCGGGAATGACAGACTTGGAAATGACAGTAGAAATAAGGGGTAAATAAGGGATGAGATTGCTTCGGCCGCTTGGTGGCCTCGCAATGACGGGATGGCGCCTATGGCGTCTCGCAATGACGTGCGTTATCAGTATCCTCGTGGTATTTCCTGCCTGCTGGCAGGCAGGCGTGTCCGAGGCGGCTGTGGTCGACACTTACTACGACGACTTTGATGACCGCCAGGCCGATGCCACCATTGACGGAGTTGACCACTGGAGCGTGGACAAGGGCAATACCAACTACGCCGTAACGCAAGAGACGACGACTTTAACAGGTACAGGTAATGCCATTGAACTGACTGGCGACGAGACCTCGGTTAATGTTTCACGGACAAAGGTCATAGGCGACCTTTCTCCCTGCTGGGTTGAGTATTACGTGCGGCCGGGAGTCGGGAACCAGACGCAGGATATTCCGGCGGGTAAGGCGGCTGCTGTTACGTTTGACCACACAGGAAAAATTCTTGCCGCAGATGGCTCCTCATGGATGGATACAGAAAAAACATTTACAGCCGACAGCTGGTATAGGGTTTTATTGAAACTGGATTTTTCAAAGCACCTTTACGACATATATATTTTTCCGGCAAGCGTTCCCCGGGAAAAGTTTATTCCTGCTAAAGAAAACCTCCGTTTTATAGATACCTCGATTAATTCTTTGGGTGGGCTTGGATTTGAGGGTGTTTATAATGCCACACAAGATGAGAGCGACGACAGCTATATAGACAACTTGCTGGTTAACTTTGTAAGACGGCTCGAAATAATTACCTCTGTCCGGGCTTTAACCAAAGGCGAAATTTCGCAGCCGATAATCGTTCAATTGCAAAATGAGGTTTCAGCGCCGCAGACTGCCTGGGAGGATATAACCTTAGAGTTACGCTCGGAATCAGAAAATGGAGAATTTTCTTTAGATAAAGATGATTGGCAGCCTATCGAGCAGATAATTATTCCCGAAGGAAATTTCCAGGGCGAATTTTATTATAAAGATACCGAAGTCGGTAGTCCTATCATATCTGTTAAGGAGTATCCGGACAGGGGTTGGGAAACCGGCCTTCAGAAGCAAAAGATTGTAAGCGAGCTCACTTATTTTGACGTCTCTTTAATGACTCCACAGATAGCAGGTGAATATTTCGAGATGAAAATTACAGCCAAGGATGAAGACGGTGAGGCAAGCAAAGGTTATGACGGCACAATCGAGCTGCGCGCTAAGTATGTTTCTCCCGAGACAGGCACTATGAATATTATTACCCCCTCACCCTTCCCTCTCCCCTTTGGGGAGAGGGCTAGGCCTGCCCCGCGCAACGACATGGGGGTAAGGGGTTTCAAAGAAGGGGTGTTAGAGCTGGAAGCCATGTATCCTGACTGTGGCTATATTGAGATTGAAGTGATAGACATAGAAGACCCGGATAAAACCGGAATTTCAGGAGAAACTTTATTTATACCTGCAAGCTTCGGCGTAACCCCTTTAGAGGAAGTACAGATAGTAAGTAAACCCTTTACGTTGGAGGTTACATCTTTTAATGCGCAAAAAGACGTAACCCCGAATTATGAGGGACCCTGCGAATTGACCGGACTACATATTTTGCCCGAACATGTTTTAAAAGCCGTAATGTCGCCCAACCAGCTTGATGAGAAAGATTTTGACGGAGGCCGCGCCGAGCTTGAAGTTACTTATAACCGATGGGGCGAGCTCAAAATCAAAGCTCAAGACAGTGCCCACCCTTCTCGGATGGGTTTAAGTGAGATTGTTAAATTTCACCCTGAAAGCATTAAGGTTGAAGTAAAACCTCCACCCGGCGAGCGAATCTTTTTCTATACAGGCGAAGAAATCGAAATCACCGTATCGCTATTGGATGAAGCCGGAGAGCCGGTAGTAAACTATTTAGGCAGCATTGCAATAGACGCAAGTCCCGAATTGGCCCTATTGCCTGCTTATCAGTTTACAGAAAGCGATGAAGGCACTCATGCATTTGTCGTTGCATGCGATTCGTCGGACGAATATTTTGTTACCGTAGAAGAAAAGAGCGCCGGAATAAGCGCAGAAAGCCCGCCTATAAAGGTAAAACAGGCTACAATAGTAGTTATACCTAAAGAAAGCCCTACGGGGACCGCAGAGGTTACCATCATAATAACCGACGAAGAGGGTAATATTATCACTTCAGAGAGTGACATGTTAGTATGGGTAAGTTTGGAGGAAGAATTTCCGAATGACAGCGCTTTATCTACCGCAATTTTACGGCCGGTTATATTTCATAACGGCGTTTCAAGGATTATAATTACCGATCCGGAGGCCGAGGTAGTTACGGTAACGCCGAGGTCCGAATATGAATTTAAGATTAAGCAGGGCACTGTGACATTCGGCCGAATTGCGAAAAAGGGCATTGGTACTTTATTATGGAGAGAGCTGAAAGAATAGAAGCGTTTACGCTGATAGAGCTTTTGGTATCGATAGCCGTGGCTGTTATAATAGCCGGGGTGGTATATTTCAGTTTAAGCACGGCTTTAGAGAGCTGGAAATATGTCAAAGACCAGCTTGCTTTGCAGAAGGTGTTGAATGAGGTGGCGGAAGAGATAGCAGACGGAACTATTACCAGTTTTGGATTGAAAGACAGCCTGGAGATTTTACAGGCAGGCAGGTCGGGTATAGAATTTGTGCCTCCCTGGACAGACGATACGCATAGCGTAACGGAACCGAATTTCATATATACGCTGAATAGCAGGATTAAACCCGGCACAGGCGTTCCGATTGCGGAAGTAAGATTGCTTGAACCGGATGAATATAGTTGTGTACCTATAGCTGTAGTTAAAGAGGGAGAGTCGGTGCATTCAAGAGTAAGATTGATGCAAGTTGTTCCGCGTGGCCGAGACCTCGGTTTTTCATATCATCCTGACGCAAAGACAAACCCGGATGTAGTTAAATATATATGGTGGGATTCCGAAGATAAAGAGGTTTTTTCTGAATACAAAGGCAACTTTTCCA
This sequence comes from Candidatus Omnitrophota bacterium, assembly GCA_020346285.1. Lineage (GTDB taxonomy): Bacteria > Omnitrophota > Gorgyraeia > JABMRN01 > RBG-13-46-9. The sequence continues at coordinate 870,625 of CP070780.1, forward strand.
GTATTTCCAAGAATCCTTTCGGCATAAAAATAACCGGGATGGAGTTAAGATATTATGACAAGGCAAATAATCTTATTACTGAATCCGAATGGGTGGATAAAAATAATTTAAATCTCATTACGGGAATAGAATTTCTTATAGAAGCGTCTCTGGGGCAATACAAAAAGAACGGCTTGAGCTTCGTCAACTTACGCAATGCTCCTATGCAGTCGGGCTATTTTCCTCTTTCCGAGGGAATGAGCATACCGATTCCGGATAGTTACGGCATACACGCGCTTGCTTTAAAAAATATAAACGGTGTATCTAATGAAGATATTTTACAATTAAAGGCAGTGCCGGAATCGGGCAAGGACTGGAGAATAAAAATAGTTTTTGGCAAGGTAGGTTCGGCTGAACCTAAAATCGAGCGCTATGTTGTCGAATATCCGCCCGGGCACGTAGTATTTACTGAATATCCCAAAACAGGAGTCGGTTGCGGGCTCAATCTTCTTATGCTCGGTTCTAACGGCAGATATGATTATGACTATGACGGCGAAGATGTCGAAGATATCGTTGTATTAGAGGATGATGTTTTACTCGAAGTCGAAAGAATGGACGTGGAAGGAGCCGGGCTCTTTGTGCGACCTTAAATTCTTATCATTATTAATGGCTATCCTGTTAGTAGCCACCCCACTATTGGCAGAGGACCGAACGTGGTCAGGCGGGGGTGACGGCACGAGCTGGTCGGATAAAGAGAACTGGTTTCCCGAAGAAGTACCCACATTGGAAGGCGATGTTACCATAGATGATGAGGACGCATCCCCTGTATGCGACGAAACCTTTAGCGCAAAATCGATTATAATCGGCGGGCAGGAAACTTCCAGGCTGACAGTAGAGAAATTTATTTATGGCCAGATTAAACCGTCATCAACATCGGATACGGCTATATCAAACCGTAAAGGAGGGACCCTTTTATTAAAAGGAGCAGGAATAATAACGGTTCACGGTAAATACGAGGATTCCGAACCTGCCCTTACATCCGAACCAAGTTTTCTGTTTTGGATTGAGTGAAACACGCTTGAACTTTGGGTATCGGTATATTACGATATAGAAACAAAAATTTCACAAAAATAACTCACAAAGAAACACATAAGGAGGTGAAGGAACATGGCGAAGTTTTTGATGTTAGGTAAATATTCGTTAGAGGCGGTTAAGGGAATCACGCCATCGCGCACGGAGAAGGTAATCGATATTATTAAAAAATCCAACGGCTCGGTAGATTCGATGTATGCGTTATTAGGCAATTACGACCTGGCTTTTTTAGTGGATTTCCCCGGCAGTTCCGAGGCGATGAAGGCCTCGATAGCGATTACAAAATTGACAGGCATTGGATTTACTACTTCTCCCGCCGTAACCGTAAAAGAATTTGATAAAATAGTGTGAATATGTTACAATATGCCGGGTAAGAAAAAGTATGGGCGAGAAAATAAGGGAAAGAGGGCTAAATCCCGTTTATATAGAGGCCTTTGATTTAGACGATGCGTGGTTTCGGTGCCTTGCAGGAATTCTGGAACACGGATATGTTTATAAGATCGACCGCGGAAGTTATGCGGGACAGCATCGTCTTGAATTCGACTTTGTTACGGTGCGCGTCAAAAATCCCAGCCACCAGATAATTCCTATTGTACCCGAGGGCTCCGGAATACCCGCTCCCACAAATATGGATTATATAAAGCAATATCTGCAATATCTTCTCACGAGCTCTAAAACCGAAACGGAAGATTATACATATGGCGAGCGCCTTGTAGACCCAAAGATAAAGATTGAGGAAGAGCGCGACGGCAAAAAAATGCAGAGAGAAATGCCTCTTCAGTGCAACCAGATAGAGGAGGTTATAAAGATTTATAAGACCGAAGGATTCGGAACCAACCAGGCAGTTATGGAAATAGGAATGCCGTCCGACCTGAAGCTTGCGGACCCGCCGTGTTTACGCCTTATAGATACGCGTGTTCGCTACGGAAAATTACATTTCTTTTTGTATTTTCGCTCCTGGGACCTCTGGGGCGGTTTTCCTTCAAACCTCGGAGGGCTTGAACTTGTAAAACAATACATGTCCGATGAGATAGGCGTGGGAAACGGGGAGATTATCGCCTGCTCCAAGGGGCTGCATCTTTATGAATACGCCTGGGAGCTCGCCAAACAAAGAACCCATAAATTAGACATGGAAATAAAATCAGCAAAGGATTAAAATGAAATATAATCACGCCTTATTTTTAAGCCCGTACATAGAAAAGACGGCGACAAGTTTCATGGGGCTTTTCCCGCCCACAGGGCTTGAATATGTCGCCACGAGCGCCAGGGATTGCGTGGACAAGCTGTCTCTCATTGACCTGAGGTACAAAAAGGACCTGTGTGATCCCGGGAAGTTAATAGATTTTATACGCAGGGAAAAAATAGATATTATATGCGTCGGTATTACGTGGAACCGCCAATATGAAGAAATCTGCGAGTTTCTCAACCTCATGCCGGATGATATGCCGCTTGTCGTAGGCGGGTATAAAGCAACGGAGCGGGTTGAAGAAATTTTTGAAAAATGCCCAAAGGTAGATATTATTATAAGAGGCGAGGGAGAGCAAACAATAAAAGAAGTCCTAAGAGATATGTCTCCGGAAGATATACTGGGTATTTCTTACAAAAAGAACGGCAGCGTGGTCCATAACGCGAATAGGCCTTTACCCGACGTAAACGAGATAGCTTCCCCTGACCGCAAACTCCGGCAGAATGATTACCGGATGCTCCTGGGAGGTATTAACGTGCTGGACATAACCTTTGACACGGTTCTGAGCTCCAGGGGCTGTCCTTTCACCTGTAAGTTCTGCACATTCAGCCTGAACCCCCTGGGACAGAAAAGGAATTACTCGGTGCGTAACGTCAAGTCGGTTGTCGACGAAATAGAAGGCATAGAAGCAAATCTGATACTTTTCAGTGACGACAACTTCGCCACCGACGCAAAGCGGGCGGAGGAAATCTGCGATTTAATAATAGAACGCAAAATAAAAAAGCGCTTTACAGCGCAGGTCCGCGTCGATATAGCAAAATACCCGCGCCTTCTCGACAAAATGGTCAAGGCAGGATTCAAGTTGCTCTTGATAGGCGTAGAATCCCCGCACGACTGGATATTGAAGCAGTTTAATAAAGGTTTCAATTCGGCCATAGTAAGGAAATATTTTACGGTGCTACGAAAATACCCCATTTTTTATCACGGGTACTTTATTTACGGCAATATAGGCGAGACCGAGAAGGAGATGCTGTGCATATCGCCGTTCGCTAAGGAGCTGGGTATCGATACAATTAGCTTCCTTAAATTGAGGATGGAGAAATTTTCACCGCTTAAGGAAATTGCCGAGAAAACACCCGGCTACCATATTACTGATAGGGGCGAGGTTTATTCCGACAAATATAGCCACGCCACGCTGAAAAAAATAGGAAAGAAAATAAAATTTTCTTTCTATACGCCGCTCAAGCTGTTGAAAATAGTAAAGAAATTCCTTATAATAGATTTTTTTAGTTTTAGGGAAATCATGTCATTCGTGCTTGTTTCACCATTATTATTAAAGACCATCATAGCCAGAGAAATACAAAAAGGGCGTTTGAGTGATTCCCTGAAGCGTATATTTATAAAAAATACCTGACCGTTCCCGCTTAAGCCCTCTACTTATTGCCTGATTTTTCGTAAGCCTCTTCAGCTTTTATAGCGCCGGTCTCTGAAATAATCGTATCTATTCTCTCGTCTATATAAGGATGAGTGCGGAGGATATCTATATTTTCGAAAATAGTTGAAGCTCCGGCTCTTCTTTCTTCTTTTTTTAGTTTGTTCAGCAGCGTGACAGCCGCAAGCGGGTCATAGCCCGCCCGGTAACAATACCGGGTTCCTAATCTATCCGCTTCGTATTCATCCTGAAGCGTATATCCTCTTTGAATTATGCCATACGAGATGTTGACAATTTTGTGAATGTCTCTTCTGGATTTCTGTTTTCTCAAGACAAAAGTGTCCAGCAAACCAAAACTGAAAGAAAAAGTCCTATCCTGTTCAAGTCTTTTTGCGAGGTGCTTTGCCGATACATGGCCAATTTCGTGAGCAATGATTGCGGCAAGCTCGTCATCGGTTTCGGCTTTATCCATGGCTCCTTTGTATATATAAATATATCCACCGAATGTCGCAAAGCCATTTATTTCGTCCCTGTCAATAATTGTGAAGGTATAGTTTATATCCTTCCTGTCACATACACCTGCGAGATTATAACCGACTCGCATTATTCGTTTTTCATATTCCATGTCCCTGTAAATAGGCATTCCCCGCTCTATAGAAGCTGCTATTTGCCTTCCAAGTTCGGCCTCTTCTTGTGCGCTTACCGTAAAGAGAGCGAACAGCATAATAATACAGGATAATTTTTTCATTACAATATTCTTCGCCTGCATATAGAAGATTTTAACGGAAAAAACGGAAAAAAGCAAGTTTGGAATTTGCTTGATTTATGACGGGTTATGGCGTAAGATGAAATCAGGACTTCCGAAATGAAAAGGCCTTATATAACGCTAAAATTTGCCCAAACGCTGGATGGCAGGATTGCTGCCCAAGACGGCTCTTCCAAGTGGATAAGCGGCCCGGAAAGCCGAAAGTTTAGCCACAAATTGCGGGCTGAAAACGACGGTATTTTAGTCGGCGTTCAAACAATCCTGGCAGATAATCCTTCTTTAACTGTTCGCCTTGTAAAAGGTAGAAACCCCGCAAGAATCGTTATTGATCCAAGGCTGCGCATTCCGCTTGCCGCCCGAATTATGAAAGATACAAAAACCGCAAAGACAATTATCATTACTACGCCAACTTCCCCCGCAAGAAAAAAAGAACGGCTTAAAAGCCGAGGCGTTGAATTCATTGTCTTGCCGGCTTCAAAAGGCGGCAATATTGACTTGAGAAAAATTATCCGTATACTCTATAAAAAGGGTATAAAAAGAATACTTGTCGAAGGCGGAAGCCGGGTTATCACCTCTTTTTTAAAAACAGGATTAACAGATATGATTATCACGGTTCTATCGCCCAGGATTTTGGGCAAAGGTATAGAAACCGTCGGTGACCTGGGTATTCGTAATATAAAAGGGGCCCTGAAGTTACGATTGAAGGCCCTAAAGCAGCTTGGAGAAGATATAATATATATCGCTTATATATCAAGATGAACAGAGGACTTAGTATCAAGACGAACAGAGGACTTACTTTTTTTGAGTTACTGATAGTCGTTGCTATTATCGGGTTTATAACGATGATAGCCATGCCCAATTATTTGGAATCGCGGAGGAAAGCGACGGCAAATACATGCATCAGTAATCAAAAATTAATATATACCGCCGCAACAATGTATATGCTGGCAGAATCCGATTCTTTGGTTTCGATGGGGCACAAGGAAAGATTAGATGCCCTGCTCGATAGGGGATACCTCAAAGGCAATAAATGGCCTGAATGTCCGTCAGGTGGCATTAAGGATTACAATGATTACACTATAATATTTTCGGGTGATATCGTCGAAGATGTAGAATGCGACCGCGACCCCACCGGACACGTATGGCCTTAAAAGAAAGCAGGCAACGGCAAAAATGTTGTCCGCCGACTACTATTGCGAGAAAATCCATGAAAAAAATATTATTTATTGCGTATATAGTATTTCTGTTTTTTGGTTGCCTTGTTCAGGGAGGTGAGCTTATGGCGCTTGAGATTAAAAGCCCGGCTTTTAAAAACGGCGAGCCTATTCCATTGAAATATACGGGTAAGGGTGAAGATATTTCACCGCCCATTATGTGGTCGGATGTTCCGGAAGGAACGAAGAGTTTCGCCCTTATTTCCGATGACCCTGATGCCCCGATGGGTACATGGGTTCATTGGGTCTTATACGACATCCCTCGTGACAGAAGAAGCCTTCCGCAGGGCGTGAAGAAAGACAGGGTATTAGACGACGGTTCAAAACAGGGCACGACAGATTTTGGCAGGGTTGGGTACGGGGGGCCATATCCGCCGCCGGGACTTGAGCACAGGTATTTTTTCAAACTCTATGCGCTTGATGCCAAATTAGATTTAAAACCGGCCCTTACTAAAAAAGCGCTTTTAAACGCGATAGAAGGGCACGTTATCGAAAAAGCCGAGTTTATAGGAACATTTAAAAGATAATCTTTCAACTGCATATGTTAATCTACGCGGTTGAACGAAGGGTAATATGTGAAGGCGGCAAAAGAAAGAATAGGGCGGATTATAAGGATACTTCGAAAGGCCTACCCAAAATCAAAAACAGCGCTTCGAAACAGGTCTCCTTTTGAACTTCTTGTTTCTACCATTCTTTCGGCGCAGTGTACGGATGAGCGCGTTAATAAAATAACGCCGGGGCTCTTTAAAAAATATAAAAATCCCCGCGATTTCGCGCGCGTAAAACAAGCTGTCTTAGAAAAGAAAATACGCTCTACCGGTTTTTATAAAAATAAAGCGAAGAATATCATAGCGGCATCGAAGAAGATTGTCGGAGAGTTCGGCAGCGAGGTCCCTGACCGGATGGATAAACTTATCTCTCTTCCGGGCGTAGCGCGGAAAACGGCCAATATCGTGCTTTCAAGTTCGTTCCGTAAGGCGGAAGGCATAGCGGTTGATACACACGTAAAGCGGCTTTCGGGGAGAATCGGTTTAAGCAGGCAAAAAGACCCCAATAAAATCGAAAAAGACCTTATGGAGATAGTTCCCCGCAAAGACTGGCTCGATTTCAGCTATTTGCTGGTTGACCATGGCCGCAAAATATGCATGGCGAGAAAGCCATTATGCCCCGAATGCGTTATAAAACACTTATGTCCGTCGGCGAGAATTTGAGATGAAAAAGGAAGCAATGCTTTACGAAAAATTGAAAGACAACAGGGTCCACTGTCTCCTGTGCGCCCACTCTTGTAAAATTGCCGATTCGAAATATGGATTCTGCGGCGTGCGCAAGAATGAAAGAGGCGTATTATACACGCATGTTTATGGAAAGGTAATTGCCTCTCACGTAGATCCGATTGAAAAGAAACCTTTATATCATTTCTTTCCGGGCACAAAGGCCTATTCCATTGCGACTATCGGATGCAATTTCCGGTGCCCGTTTTGCCAGAACTGGCAGATATCACAGGCCTCAGAAAGAAACGGCAATTCCAATGGCTACGAACTGAAACCCGAAGAGGTTGTAAGAGAGGCGAAAAAATACGGATGCAAAAGCATATCTTATACCTATACGGAACCGACTATATTTTTTGAATACGCATATGATACGGCAAAAATTGCCAGGGAAGAAAACCTTTATAACACGTTTGTGACAAACGGATACATGACAAAGGGCGCCCTCGATACGATAAAGCCGAATCTCGACGCATGCAATGTAGACCTTAAATCTTTTAGCGATGAGACTTATAAAAATGTATGTAAAGGCAGCTTGAAACCCGTTCTCGAGTCCATTCGCCATATGAAAAAGATAGGTATATGGGTTGAGGTTACAACACTTGTCGTTCCCGGAATGAACGATAGCGATAAAGAACTTAAGAGCATCGCCCGATTTATTGCTGATACAGGAAAAGATATTCCCTGGCACATAAGCCGCTTTCATCCCGATTATAAATTTACCGAGGCAAAACCAACCCCTTTAGCTACTCTCGAAAAAGCCGAATCTATCGGAAAGAAAGCAGGATTAAAATATGTATATCTAGGTAATGTTGCCGCGGAAGGCAATACCTATTGCGCAACATGCAAAAAACTTCTCGTTGGAAGGGCAGGATACGCGATTTCAAAGAATAATATAAGAAATGGCAAGTGTTCCGGGTGTAATGCGCCGGTAGAAGGGATATGGGGGACGGGCTATGCGTGAACTTTGGGTTTTATCGAAATTCATTATATGCGCAAGTATTATCTTTTTTGCCGGAAAACGCGTAGCTAAATACGCGGATGTTATAGCTGAAAAAACCGGGTTTAGCCGGCTTTGGATTGGCATGGTTTTCGTGGCGGCGGTAACAAGTCTTCCCGAACTTTTTACCGGTGTCGGCAGCGTGGTTTTTGTAGACGCGCCAGACCTGACAGTCGGGAACCTCTTAGGAGCGAATTCCTATAATCTCTTAAATATAGGGCTTCTCGATTTATTGCATCGGGGAGGGCCGTTATTAAGCATGATAAGTTCAGGTCAGCTTATAGTGGCTATCTTTAGCATAGTTCCCGTTATATTGGCGGGCGTAGCGATTGCATTATCGGAAAACGGAATTTCAGCCTGGAGTATAGGCAACATAGGAATATTCAGCATAGCTATTTTTGTATCCTACTGCATTGCGACAAGGGTTATATATAAGTTTGAGAAACCAAAAAGTAAAAACCTGAAAGCCGAAACCAAGTATGACGCAATTCCTCTCAAGAAAGCATATACTTACGGCCTAACAGCTGCGGCAATTATTATTGCAAGCGGCGTTTGGCTTGCCTATGTAGGAAAGGATTTATCCGAGGCCTTGCGTTTAAGCCAGAGTTTTACGGGGAACCTGTTTATAGGTTTTGTTACGACACTACCGGAAATCACGGTATCCATAGCCGCCTTATTTATAGGAGCGAAAGAAATAGCCGTGGCCAATATGCTCGGCAGCAATTTATTTAACATGACAATTGTTTTTGCCGACGATATTTTATATCAGAAAGCGCCCATACTTCAGGTTGTATCACCGGGCCATCTGCGGTCGGCATGCATGGTAATAGCTATGACTGTTCTCGTTATCGTCGCAATGGCAACCAAGCCAAAGCGCAAATTTTTTAATATAAGCTGGTATGTGCCCGTGCTTTTTATTCTTTTTTTGCTGGGAGCATATATGAATTTTAATAGGTAATGTCCCTCGCTCCGTACCATACGGTGTGGAACCCGGGACAATTTTTCTGGCGAAAAACTGGAGGTGAAAATGAATTTAAATATTATTATTTTAAGGCTTTTTATAGCGGTGGTGTGCGGAGCCGTTATCGGGCTGGAACGCGAAATGCGGGATAAGGCAGCGGGCTTGAGGACGCATATTTTAGTTTGCCTGGGAGCCTGCCTTTTTGGTATGTTGGGCCTGGCATTGGTTGCGGAATACAGGAATGCCGATATGTTAAGGCTTGCCCAGGGGCTTCTCATAGGCATAGGTTTTTTAGGTGCCGGCGTTATAGTGAGAGAGGGGGCCTCTATAAAAGGTTTGACTACCGCGGCCGGTATCTGGGTTATGGGGGCAATCGGCCTGGCCGTAGGCGTAGGTTATTATCACATTGCGCTTATCGGAACCATATTCGGCTTTCTCACAATAACTTTATTTTCCAGAGTGGAAGGAGTGCTTAAGAAATGAATTTTAAGGGCGCTATCTTTGATTTGGACGGCGTCATTGTCGATACCGTGCCGTTGCATTTCGAGGCCTGGAAGAGAATGTTTTCCGAATACGGTAAAAATTTTACATTTGACGACTATAAGGTTAAGGTAGACGGTATCCCGCGGCTTGACGGCGCAAGGGCTATCCTTACCGATTTAAACGGAGAAGAGCTTCAAAAAGCCGCTTCTAAAAAACAGGGGTATTATCTTGAATTGATCGATAAAGTCAAAATCAAAATTTACTACTCTACGCTGGATTTGGTAAAGGAACTGAAACAAAATGGCATAAAGGTTGCCGCCGCCTCCTCAAGCAGAAATTGCAGGCTTATATTAGAGAGAACCAATCTCGCCGGGCTGTTTGATGCTATTGTCGGCGGCAGTGATTTTAAAAAAGGTAAACCGGATCCGGAAATATTTTTGTTATCCGCTTCCAATCTTGGCCTTTCCGCCGATGAGGTAATAGTTTTTGAAGACGCGATACTCGGTGTCGAAGCAGCAAAAAACGGCCGGATGCTTTGTGTGGGTATTGCCAGGGAAGGGGACCTCCGCCTTTTAAAAAAAGCAGATATCGTGGTTAAAGATTTAAGCGAAGTTGATTATGCAAAACTGAAAGGTCTTTTTAAAACATGAAAGGCAAATTTTCTAAATATCTATCAAAGGAAGAATGGCTCATTACCGATAAAGGGTGGTCGAAAGACGAATTATCGGTGAAGGAAAGTTTATTTACTTTAGGAAACGGCTATATCGGCTCAAGAGGTATTTATGAGGAGATACCCGATGGCACAGAGCCGGGCACATATATCGCAGGCGTTTACGATGCCGCTGCATCTATGGTGCCGGAACTGGTCAACGCGCCTAACCCTATCGATTTTCGTATTATCGTAGAAGGCGAGAAATTAGACATTGGGAGAATGGATATCCTGGAGAGCGAAAGAATATTGGATTTGGGAAAGGGCCTTCTTGTAAGGAAGACATTATTTTCCGATACAAAGGGCAGGAGATTTTTATATCAATCGCTTCGTTTTTTTAGCCTTCGCGATAAGCGTATCGGGGCGATGCAAATCTGTCTTAAGGCGCTGGATAAGCCCGCCAGGATTATCATTCAGGATACGGTAGATGATTCTGTGACAAATATCGGAAGTATCCTGGAAGGAAGAAAACGCCACACTCAACTGGTGGATGTCTCTCCCATAAGAGACATGAATTATTTATGCGTCAAAACATTTACAAGGAAAATCTGGCTGGCTTACACTTCGTTCCTTGCAGTCGCAAGAGCCGGGGGACATCCGGTGGGCACTTTAAATAAAATATTTAATATGTTGTTGAAAAAAGGCGAAATGGCATGCTTTACAAAAATTTTCTCCATACATACCTCGAAGGATTTTTCGGCCAGGCGCTTGAAAAAAATTGCCATAAAAGAATTGCACAGAGCAAAAGAGCTCGGATTTGACGGGCTTTTAAAAAGACACATAGCGGCATGGCAACGAAAATGGGAGGCGAGAGAAGTAAAAATAGACGGAGACAGGGAAGCCCAGAAGGCATTGTGCTTTAACATATATCATCTTTTAATCTCGGGAAAAGAAGGCGACGATAATGTAAGCATAGGCGCAAGGACGTTAAGCGGAAACGGTTATCATGGACATATTTTTTGGGATACGGAAATTTTTATTCTCCCGTTTTTCATATATGCCGATCCGAAAATTGCGCGGAATTTATTAATGTATAGATTCCACCGTCTTAACGAAGCGCGAAGAATTGCCGGAGAAAAAGGCTACAAGGGAGTGCTTTTTCCGTGGGAATCCGCCGATACGGGTAAAGAGACGACCCCGGCTTATTCAAAGCATTTAGACGGCTCAATTATAGAAATTCACACTATGGATATGGAACACCACATAGTTTCTGACGTCGCTTACGGGGTTTGTCACTATTTTAGCGCCACCGGCGACAATGAATTTATGCTTAAGGCAGGATTGGAAATTTTATTTGAGACAGCCCGGTTCTGGGCAAGCCGCGCGACATATAATAAAAAAACAAAAAAATTTGAGATAAAGAAGGTAATCGGCCCCGATGAATTCCATGAAGATGTCAATAATAACGCGTATACCAACAGGATGGCTGCGTGGAATCTTTATAAAACAAAAGAATTTTATAAATATTTTGATAAAAAATATCCACGTTTTTTGCGAAAAATAGAAAGAAAGATATCGCTTAAATCCGAGGAAATCGAGCAATGGGCGCATATCGCAGACAGGATAAAAATTCCTTTCTCAAAATCAAAAGGCATTATCGAGGAATTTGACGGGTATCTAAGAAAAAAAGACGTTCTTTTAAAAACTTTAAATCATTACTTCATGCCCGTTCTCCCGGCAGATATCTCGTTAAAAGATGTAGGAAAAACACAAATTGTAAAACAAGCGGATATTATTATGCTGATGTATTTGCTTCCGGAAGAATTTACGAAGGATATAAGATTAAAGAGCTACTTATATTACGTAAAACGAACGCTGCATAAATCTTCTCTTAGCCCAAGCATCTATTCGATACTGGCTTGCGAGGTCGGCGATGTTACAAGAGGATATTTATATTTTCTTTTCTCTCTCTACGCTGATTTGAAAAATAGATATGGCAATACAAGAGAAGGCATTCATGCTGCATCACTCGGCGGCACATGGCAGGCAGTGATAATGGGTTTTTCGGGTTTTCGAAATATGGAAGGCCTTCCGTCTTTTGAGCCACGGCTGCCCGGCCACTGGCGGAACATAAAATTCTGCCTTAAGTGGAAGAATTCTTTGTTAAGGATTTCGGTCAGTAATAAAAAAATTAAATTTTTCGCGGCTTCAAAAAGGAAAAAGGGCTCTATCCTGGTTAAGTGTTTTAATTCCGTTTATAAGGTCCCGTTTAATAAAAATTATATAATATATAAAAAATAAAAAAAGGGGGATTTATGGCTTATGTAAGAGATATTATGAAAAAAGAAATTATTGTCGCTAAAATTCATGATCGCATCCAACAGATCAGTAAAATTCTTACGGAAAAAAAGATAAGTAATATACCCATTATAAATGAAAAAAATGAACTTGTCGGTATTGTTTCCGAACAGGATATTATAAGAATAATGAATTCAGAAAATTTTATGAACATGACCGCCAAGGATATTATGACAAAAAATGTTTTATCGGTAAAAGAAAATGACCCCCTTGAATATGTCTCAAAAATATTTACGGAAAAACCCTTCAGGCGCCTACCCGTCATCCGGGATAAAAAAGTAGTGGGCGTTATCACGCGGGAAGATATAATAAGTAGTTTTATGAGCGATTATTATTGATAAAAAATCTTTACTTTTTTTTGTAGTATGATATACTAACCAAAAAGGAGAATGGAAATGGGAAAATTCATGGGTATCACGATAGGCGCTATCTTTGCGTTTATAGGATTAGTTTTGCTCATAGCGTGGTGGTATGAATTTTTGTTCGTTTTAAGAGGCGCTGTCCCGGCCATTCTTATACTCGGCGGCGTCGTCGCACTTTTTGCGGGAATTAGCGAGCTCAAAGATACGCTGAAAAGCAAAAAGGAATAATCCCCCTTTTTCCCTCATATAATAAATACACAATAGATAGTATCTCCACGTCAAAAATAATACCACATATTGTAGATTTCACCTTGACAATCCCTGCCTTGTATGATATATTTGCTTTGTTGTTTTCCCGTATGAAATTCCTCCACATGAATTTCTACGGGATCCCGAAGAACTTCTAAAGAAGTTTCTACATTCGGGATAATCTTTTATTGTTTCATTTTTTAACCACAGGAGCGTCAAAAAATGGATAACAGTTCGGTAAATTTGTCGGAAAATGCAATAAAGGTTTTACGCAAAAGATATCTTGCGAAAGACGAAAAGGGCCGGGTTATTGAAACGCCCGAAAAAATGTTTCGCCGCGTCGCAAGAAACATTGCGGAGGCGGATAAATTATATAAGCACACCAAAAACGCAAAAGAAACCGAAGAAAAATTCTATAAAATAATGACAAATTTGGAATTTCTTCCCAATTCCCCTACCCTTATGAACGCGGGCCGGGAACTTCAGCAATTAAGCGCCTGTTTTGTTTTAAGCATAGATGATTCGATGGAATCAATATTTGAAACAATAAAAAATACGGCTATAATTCATAAAACCGGAGGCGGGACAGGATTTTCTTTTTCGCGGTTGCGTCCCAAAAATAGCCAGGTACGTTCAACGGGAGGCATAGCCAGCGGCCCTGTTTCATTTTTAAAAGTTTTTGATGCCGCAACCCAGGCTGTGAAACAGGGAGGAACCCGTCGGGGCGCTAATATGGGAATTTTGCGAATCGACCATCCGGATATTTTAGAATTCATAACTTGCAAGGAGAACGATAAAGCAATTACCAATTTCAATATTTCCGTAGGCATTACCGAAGATTTTATGAAGAAGGCGGATGCAGGTGAAGATTATGACCTGATAGACCCTCGCACTAAAAAAGCAACCGGGAAACTAAACGCCAAAGAAGTTTTCAATCTCATAGTGAAAATGGCCTGGAAAAACGGAGAGCCGGGGATAATATTTTTGGATAGATTAAATAGAGACAATCCTACGCCGAAGGTAGGAGAGATTGAGTCAACCAATCCCTGCGGTGAACAGCCGATTTTACCATATGAGAGTTGCGATCTCGGTAGTATTAATTTATCCAAAATGGTCAGAAATGATAAAATTGATTGGGATAAACTCGCCGGCACGGTGGAGACCGCGGTTCATTTTCTTGATAATGTTATCGATATGAATAAATATCCTTTGCCAAAAATAGAGGAGATGACCAAAGGAAATAGAAAGATAGGCCTGGGCATAATGGGCTTTGCCGATATGCTGATCAAGCTGGGCATTCCTTACGATTCGGAAGACGGTGTAGCCGTTGCCGATAAAGTGATGTCTTTTATATTGGCCGAGGCAAGAAAGGCCTCTATTAGACTTGCTGAAACCAGAGGCCTATTTCCTAATTTTAAGGACAGTATATACGATAAACCGGGTGGCCCAAAATTAAGAAATGCGACGACGACTACTATAGCGCCGACGGGAACGCTTAGCATTATCGGCGGCTGTTCCGGCGGGATTGAGCCTCTTTTTGCCATCGTATATTATAAAGAGGTAATGGATAAGGAGAAGCTCCCCGAAATTAACGAGGCCTTTAAAGAAATAGCGAAAAAAAGAGGATTCTGGAGCGAAAAACTTTTAAAAAAGATTGCCAAAGCCGGCAGCATACAGAAGATTCAGGGGATTCCCGACGATATAAAAAGAATCTTTGTTACTTCCCACGATATCGCTCCCGAATGGCATATAAAAATCCAGGCCGCATTCCAGCAGTATACGGATAACGCCGTTTCTAAAACAATAAATTTTGCCCATGAAGCCGGGATAGAGGATATAAAAAAGACGTATCGCCTCGCCCATCAACTTGGCTGTAAAGGCGTTACCGTTTACAGGGATAAGTCGAGAGAAGAACAGGTATTGAATATAGAAGCCAAAGAAGCAATAAAAATAGAAGAAAAAGTAGCTATCTCAAAGATTGTTCCCCGGCCCCGCCCCAGCGTTACCTACGGGACAACCACGAAAATTGCCACGGGATGCGGGAATCTCTATGTTACTATCAATGAAGACGAGGAAGGCTTGCCTTTTGAGGTATTTATGCAGATGGGTAAGGCAGGCGGTTGCGCGATGAGCCAGCTCGAAGCTATCGGAAGGCTCCTGTCTCTGGCGCTCCGGAGCGGGATAGAGTTCGATTCTATCATTGAGCAATTGAGGGGGATAAGATGCCCCTCGCCAAGCTGGGAAAAAGGCGGCAGGATATTTTCCTGTAGCGACGCCATTGCGCGCGTTCTGGAAAGAAGGCTGGTTAAAAGAAAGAAAAATCGCGTATCGGAAAAAAATTCAATTTCAGAAAATACCAATGTGGCATTAATGACAAAAAAGAAAACAGGGAATATCGTGGGCGTATGCCCTGATTGCGGCGGCGCGCTATGGCATATCGAGGGTTGTATGAGCTGTAAAGCGTGCGGATATTCGAAGTGCTGATGGCGAAAAAACTGTTATATGTAGTTCTTGATGGGCTCGGCGATAGGCCTATAAAAGCATTGGGCGGTAAAACGCCGCTTGAGGCAGCCGAAACACCCCGAATGGACGGGCTTGCCAAAGACGCAAAGCTGGGATATGTCTATACCGTAGGAGAAAATATAGCGCCTGAATCCGACGTTGCCGTCATAAGTATTTTAGGATACGAAGCCGATAAATTCTACACGGGACGCGGCCCGCTGGAGAGTTACGCGGAAGGCCTCGAGGTAAGAGACGGTGATTTAGCTTACAGGGTTAATTTTGCTACGAAAGAAGTTAATTCGCGTAAGATTATCGACAGAAGAGTCGGGAGAAACCTGACGACCGGAGAGGCCTCTTCTTTGGCAAAAGAGGTTAACAAAAAAGTCAAGTTGAACGGAGCCGGTTTTGTTTTTAAGAATACCATCGGGCATAGAGGCGTTTTGGTTATACGAAAGAACGAGGGCAGGCTTTGCGCCGAGGTAACAAATACAGACCCGGCCTACGAGAGAGAGGGCGTTTACGGAGTAGCAAAAGCGGTTTTCGAAAAAGTTATCCAGGTTGCCCGGCCGACCGAAGAATTTAAAAATTCTATCGAAGCCGGGGAAGCGGCACGCCTTACAAATGAATTTGTGGAAGAGTCAAGCAAGGTGCTGGAAAATTCCGAGGTCAATAAAAAACGGAAAGCCGAACATAAACTTCCTGCAAATCTTATTCTTACAAGAGACGGCGGGGACAGGCTCCCCGAGTTTCCGCAAATCAGCGAACTTTTCAATCTTAAAATAGGATGTTTCGTGGAAATGCCTGTCGAAAAAGGAATTGCTCTTTTGACGGGGATGGAAATAGTAAAACTCCCTCTTCCTACAAAGGACCTTAAAAAGGATTACATCCTTCGCGCCCGAAAGGTGCAAAGCGCGATGAAGGCCTACGACGGTTTGTATATACACATAAAAGGCCCCGATGAGCCGGCGCACGACGGCAATTATCAAAAGAAAAAAGAATCCATCGAATTAATCGATAAATATTTTTTCGGGGAACTCTTATCCGGGATAGATTTGAATAATGTTATTATAGCTGTCACGGCTGACCATTCAACCCCCTCGGAGATGAAAGCCCATTCGGGCGACCCCGTCCCTCTCATGGTTAGCGGAAAAGGTTTTGCGCCCGACGGTTTGAATGCTTTTTCCGAGAAGGAAGCCATAAAGGGAAGCTTAGGTCTTTTAAAAGGGCACGAACTTATGAAGCTTTTCATAAGTTTCCTCGGTTAAATAATGAAAATAGCGATAGTAGGCTTTCCCGGATGCGGTAAGTCAACCTGTTTCAAGGCCATTACCCAGAAGACAAAAAACGAGACAGATTCCCTTGATCCCACCAAGCCGCATCTCGGGACCGTAAAAATCCTCGACCAGAGGCTGGAAAGACTGGAAACCTTTTTTAATCCCAAAAAACTCACATACGCGGAAATAGTCTTTGAAGATTTACCCGGCTTTCACATACATCAAATAAAAGAAGTGGAAGCCCTCATGGAAGTTTTAGGGATATTTTCAGGGTCACGCGACCCCGTCAAGGATATAGAAGATATGGATGTCGAATTTATGCTTGCCGATTTAAGCGTTATCGACAATCGGCTTCCGGCGCTGGATAAGGAATTAAAGCAGGATAATCGCAGGGAAAAAATTCTTGAACGCGAGACATTGTTAAAATGCAAGAAAGTCCTGGAGAAGAATACGCCGCTGGGTAATTTAGTGTTGACAGCCGACCAAGAAAAGGTAATTCGCGGATTTCAATTTTTAAGCAGAAAACCCTTATTTATTCTCGGCAACATAGATGAGAATCGGCCTGCGGATGACACCGTAAAAAAAATGGAGGATTATTGTAAGAAAAGAAACGTTAAATGCGCGGAATTCCCGGCTAAACTTGAGGCCGAAATCGCTGATTTAGAGGAATCCGAGAGGGCAGCTTTTTTGAAAGAGCTGGGCATTAGCCAGGCGGCAAGGGATAGGGTAATAAAACTTGCTTATGACGCGTTGGGATATATAACATTTTTCACGGTTAAGGGAAGCCAGACAAAGGCCTGGCCCGTAAAAAACGGCACGACTGCGATAGAGGCGGCGGGAAAGATTCATTCCGATATACAGAAAGGGTTTATAAAGGCAGAGACGATAAATTTCGACGATTTGATAGCGTGCGGCTCGATGCAGGGCGCCAGAAAAAAAGCCTTGTTGAAATTAGAAGGAAAAGAGTATAGAATAAAGGATGGGGATATCATAGATTTTAGGTTTAGCGTGTGAATGCACAGATTAGCACAGATGGCAAGAAAGTTGTCATTGCGAGGAGGCACGAAGTGCCGACGAAGCAATCTCATAATCGCAGATTAGCGCAGATTTTATTAGTTATAATCCTATTCGTTTCCCTTTCGGGATGCGGGCATGTAAGCGAAGGCACATTAAGCGAAATCCTGGAAAGGGACCCTTCATTTAAAAAAGTTCTGGAGGCAAAAAAGCGTTTAAATACAAAAATTTTAGCTTTGGAAAATAAAAAACAAAGCCTCGACGCGCAAATCGCGCTTTTAAAACAAGAGGCAAATCCGGACATAGAAATGCTGCAGGCAAAATTGGAAAGTGTACGTTCCGAATACAAATTGAATGAGCGAGAACTCAAGGATTCTATATCCAGTTTAAAGAATATCCGTCGGCTCCTGGAGAGAAAAAGTAAACTCCTGTTAACAGGCGACGAAATTTCTGTCTGGAACAAAAGAATCGGTGATTTAGAAAAGAAAATAAATTCCCTCCATAACGAGCTCGACAGGTTAAAAAGCCAAACCCGCCTTATAAAGACCGAAATCAAAATCCTCAAACAATAAGAGACATGAATTACAGGGAAGCGCTTCAATATTTAGATTCATTTATAGACTATGAGAAGATAGGATATAAAAACCGGGAATCATTCTCTCTTTCGAGAATGCGTTGCCTGGCGCAGATTTTCGACAATCCTCAAAACAGCTTTCCCGCTATTCACATCGCCGGTACAAAAGGCAAAGGCTCAATAGTGGCTTTTATATCTAATATATTGAAAGAGGCGGGTTTTACCGTCGGGGTTTATACCTCACCTCACCTTACGGATGCCCGTGAAAGGATAAAGATTAATAATGAGATAATAGCAGAAGCTGAGCTTGCTTTTTACGCAGGCGAGATAAAAAGAAAGCTTGATGGAAAAAAGCACGGATTCTCGCCGACATTTTTCGAAATTTATACGGTTCTGGCTTTTAATTATTTTAAAGCAAAAAAAATAAATTACGGCGTAATAGAAGCGGGATTGGGCGGCCGATTAGACGCAACCAATATTATTAAACCTCTGGTTTCACTTATTTCGCCGATAAGTTACGACCACACCCATATTTTAGGGGAATCCCTTAAAAAAATAGCCATTGAAAAAAGCGGCATCATAAAAAAAGGATGCGTTTCAATAAGTGCCCCGCAGGAAAATAGTGTTCTCGAGGTAATTCGGGAAAAGTGCAAATCCCTGGATGTCGAATTTATTTTAGTCGGAAAGAATATAAGATTCTGCGAAATCACGCACGATTCCGAAAAGGAGATATTTGACCTTAAAGGGGCTCTCGGAAATTATGAAAATTGCCAAAGCCGCCTTCTCGGCCGGCATCAGATAATAAATGCCGCTTGCGCGGCAGGGATAGCCGAGAGCCTGGCCAAAAGAGGCGTAAAAATATCGGATGAAAGTATAAAAAAAGGCATAGAGATAACCGAGAATCCGGGCAGATGCGAAGTAATAGCGAGGAACCCTTATATTATTCTTGACGGCGCTCAAAATAGAGCGAGCGCAAACGCCCTGAAAGAGACCATCAGGAGGAACTTTGATTATAAAAAACTTATCCTCATACTGGGTGCCTCGAAGAAAAAAGACATAAAAGGAATAGTAGAAGAGCTCTCATCTTTATCGGATATGCTTATTCTAACAAAGGCAAATATCGAGCGCCGGGAAGAGCCGCGCGTCATTGCGGGATTTATAAAAGAAAAAGATGTAATTTTAACAGATTCGGTTACGGAGGCGCTCCGGAGAGCCCGGGCCCTGGCGAGCGTCGAAGATATGATATTGATTACAGGGTCATTTTTTGTTATCGGCGAAGCAAAGAAGGTTAAATTTGAGGAAGAGAAACTTAGCATATAACACGGACGATACAATTGTCGCTGTTTCGACGCCTCTCGGCGAAGGCGGAATCGGGATAGTGCGTTTGAGCGGAAGAAAGGCGCTTTCGATAGCGGATAAAATATTTGCGTCGAAAGATAAGTCCAAACCTTCGGAATTTAAAACATATACCACGCATTACGGATATATTATTCGTCATGCGTCATTGCGAGCCCCGACGAAGTCGGGGCGAAACAATCCCATTGAGATTGCCTCGTCGCCTTCGGCTCCTCGCAATGACAGGAACAGGTATGCCGAAATCATTGACGAAGTCATCCTTACCGTTATGCGCGCTCCAAAAAGTTACACAACCGAAGACGTGGTAGAGATAAACTGCCACGGCGGCATTGTTCCCCTGAGAAGGGTTCTGGATTTAACGTTAAGCCACGGTGCAAGGCTTGCCCAACCGGGCGAATTTACAAAAAGGGCGTTTATAAACGGCAGAATCGACCTGACGCAGGCAGAAGCGGTTCTTGATATTATCCGGTCCAGGACAGACAGTTTCATGAAAGTAGCCCTTGGGCACTTGGAAGGAGGGCTTTCTAATAAAATACGCAGCTTGAAAGAGAAATTATTAGATATCCTTAGTGAATTGGAAGCCAGGATCGATTTTTCGGAAGATGATATAGAGCTTATGCCAAAAGAGGATTTATCTAAAAAGTTAGATATTTCTTCTGTGGAAATAAAAAAGCTTATCGATGACGCATGGAAAGGAATGATTTTGAAAGAAGGTATAATGTGCGTTATATGCGGAAAACCAAATGCGGGGAAATCCTCGTTAATGAATACTCTTTTGAGAAGAAGCAGGGTTATCGTTACCCCTGTTCCGGGCACAACCCGCGACGCTATCGAAGAGGAGATAAACCTGAAAGGCATACCTATAAGGGTTGTTGATACCGCCGGCATCTCGGAAGCGAGAGATATTGTAGAGAAGCACGGAATACGCAAGTCCAAATCTTATATAAAACTGGCCGACATTATCTTATTCGTGCTTGACTTGAGTAAACGGTGGTCAAGGATGGATGAGAAGATTTTTAACGACATAAAAAGCAGAAAATTTATAATAATTGCCAATAAAAGCGACCTGCCGGTAAAACTCGATTTGAATAAAGTAAAGAAAATGTTAAACTCAAAGCCGGGAAAGCCGGAAGACGAGATAATAGAGATTTCCATGCTACGGAAAAGGAACCTGGACAGGGTGGAGGACGCGATACTGAAGAAGATCTGGCACGGCGAAATCCCGCATCCGGAAGGGGCTTTCGTAACCAATTTAAGGCACAGGAAAGATTTGGAAGCCGCGCATAAGTGTATAAGGGAAGCCATAAAGGCCTTAGAAAAAAAATCTACCGTTTTCCCGGAAATAGTCGCTTCCGAAGTGAAGGAGGCGGTGTTTTTTTTGAATTCCATTTTAGGGGACGCGATAGAGCCGGATATCCTGGACAGGATATTTTCAAAATTCTGCATAGGGAAATAACCTGCCTTGCGCCCGTCCATCGGGGAAGAATGGGTTGCATTTAATGCGGTTGTATAATATAATAGCTATTTAATATTGCCATATAAGGATTGTTTATGGAAACTACAAAAGACCTGTTTTTAGAACTTACGAGAAATAAGATTTTTTTCATTACCCTCTATACATGGCTTATTACCCAGACTATAAAGGTAATTATAGGCGTTATAAGGGAGAAAAAATTCAACTTCCGGTGGTTTGTGGGCACGGGCGGTATGCCGAGTTCCCATGCCGCGACCGTAAGCGCGCTAGCGACATGCATCGGGCTTTCGGTCGGATTTGATTCAGCAATATTTGTTCTTGCCCTGCTTTTTGCCATTATAGTAATATTTGACGCCCAGGGTGTCAGGCGCGCAACCGGCAAACAGGCGGAAATTTTGAACAAGATGCTTGATGATATTTACTGGAAGAAACACATCCAGGAAGACAGGTTAAAAGAGCTTTTAGGGCACACCCCTATTGAGGTTCTGGCAGGCATTGTATCGGGTATCACGATTGTGCTTTTACTCTGGTAGTGTGCAAAAATGAATAAAAAAGCTGCCGTAATTTTTCTTTCAATAGCCCTGGCAATAATTTTATTATCATCCATTGTGAGAAGTACCGCTTTAAAAAGAAGCCTGCGCCATATTGACAGGATTGATTCGGAGAATAAACAATCACTTTTGATTTTGGCCAAAAATTTTGAGGCGGGAAAAGATTACTTAAAAGCAAAGAAGGCGCTCGAAAAATTTATCGAAAACTCTCCCTATTCAAGTAAAACCGCAGAAATCCAGAAGGACATAGAAAATCTAAATATAAAAATTTTATTTTCCGATATTATGACAGATAATGACGTTTCCTACAAAATACAGCCGGGCGACACGCTTGCCAAAATTGCCTCCAAGTTTAACACCACGGTTGAATTGCTCAAGGAATCAAACAACCTTAGAAGCGACCTCATACTCCCGGGGAAGTTTTTGAAGGTCAACAGGGGAAAATTTAGCATTTTAGTCGATAAATCAAAGAATGAATTAACCCTGAAAGAATCCGACAGCGAAATTGTAAAGACGTATCTCGTCTCTACGGGCGAGAATTTCAGCACGCCAATCGGAATATTTAAAATAGAAGAAAAACTCGTAAGCCCCGCATGGTACAGGGTCGGCGCTATTGTTGAACCCGATAGCCCGGAATATGAGCTGGGGTCGCGATGGATGGGGCTTTCGGTATCCGGATACGGCATCCATGGAACGAAGGAGGCGTCTTCTATCGGAAAATATATTACAAGGGGTTGCGTTAGAATGAGAAATGAAGACGTAGAGGAGCTCTACGCTATTGTCCCGGCCGGCACCGAGGTGGTGATTGTTGAATGAACGGATTAGATTTTGAAAAACCCATATCAGAGCTTGAAAAAAAGATAGAAGAACTTAAAGCGCTTACCACCAAAGAGGATATAGATTTATCCGGTGAAATAAAAAAACTCGAGGAGAGGCTTAAAAAAGCCAAAGGGGAGATATTTAAGAATCTTACTCCCTGGCAGCGGGTTCAGATAGCGCGTCATCCAAAAAGATTGTACACGCTGGATTACATAGATTTGATTATGACAGATTTTATAGAACTTCACGGCGACAGGCTTTACGGGGACGATAAAGCCATCGTGACGGGCATGGCGAAAATAGACAATAAAAGAATAGTTGTCATAGGGCACCAGAAAGGTAAAGATACAAAAGAGAATCTTCTTCGTAATTTCGGAAGCGCCCATCCCGAAGGGTATAGAAAGGCAATGAGGGTGATGGAGTTGGCGGAGAAATTTAATTTGCCGATAGTTACCTTTATAGATACGCCCGGCGCCTACCCCGGCATCGGCGCTGAAGAAAGAGGACAGGCCGAGGCCATAGCAAAAAATCTTTTTAAAATGTGCATGCTGAAAACGCCCATTATCGTTTTTGTGATAGGCGAGGGCGGGTCGGGAGGCGCTTTAGGCATCGGCATCGGAGATAGGCTGTATGTGCTTGAATACGCGTATTATTCCGTTATTTCTCCGGAGGGATGCGCGGCCATTTTGTGGAAAGAACGCTCGAAGGCGCCGGAGGCCGCTGAAGCATTAAAACTTACGGGTAAGGATTTATGCGAGTTGGGCATAGTAGACGATATAATAAAAGAACCGCTGGGAGGGGCGCACAGGGACCCCCAACAGATGGCGCAAAACGTCAAAGCCGCGATTAAAAGAGACTTGGGAATTCTGGACGGCGTAGATAGAAATAAACTTGTAGAAAAAAGATACGAGAAACTTAGAAAAATAGGTATTTTCGAAGAAGAAAAACCCGAGTAAAAGGTAGGCGTTCGCTCGCTTCGACTCCCAAGTTAAAAGTGCCGAAGGAGGGAGTCGAACCCTCATGATCTTGCGATCAACGGCTGTTGAGGCCGCCGCGTCTGCCAGTTCCGCCACTTCGGCGTATATATTTTTCTATATTATATCATAAATTGGGGCTGTGGTGAAGCGGGATCACACGACAATGGCATTGTCGTATCACGGGTTCGATTCCCGTCAGCTCCACTGCTATTTTTCTAAGAATTTATAAGGAAAGTAATGCAGAAAGTAAAAAAGGCATATCCGTTCGACGAAATAGAGCCAAAATGGCAGAAATGCTGGATTAAAAATAGATTTTTCAAAGTTGACATAAAGGACTTCAGGAATAAATACTACTGCCTCGTTATGTTCCCGTATCCTTCCGCCAAGCTCCACGTCGGCCATGGCCGCAATTACATCATAGGCGATGTCGTGGCCCGCTACAAAATGATGCGCGGGTTTAATGTCCTCACCCCCATGGGATGGGATGCCTTCGGCCTCCCGGCAGAAAATGCCGCGATAAAGGACAAAACACACCCGAAGAAACACACCTTTAACAATATTAAAACCATGAAATCACAGCTCAAGGAGTGGGGCGTCGGCTATGATTGGTCGAGAGAAATTACCTCGTGCCAGCCGGATTATTACAAGTGGACGCAATGGATTTTTTTGAAACTTTTCGAAAAAAAGCTCGCCTATAGAAAGAAGGCATTCGTCAACTGGTGCCCGTCCTGCGATACCACTCTCGCAAACGAACAGGTTATACAGGGAACATGCGAAAGGTGCAATACACCCGTTACGCAGAAAGACCTGGAACAGTGGTTTTTTAAGATAACCGACTATGCCGAGCGGCTATTAAGCGACATTAACAAGCTAAGGGACTGGCCGGAGAGAGTAAAAACAATGCAGAAGAACTGGATAGGCAAATCCCTCGGCGTAAATATCCGCTTTCCCGTCGTCGGAAGCGACAAGGTTTTAACCTGCTTTACAACAAGGGTTGACACTATATTTGGCGCGACATACATGGTGCTCGCGGCCGAGCACCCTCTCTTGGAAGAGCTTATGAAAAATGTTAAAAATAAAAATAAAATTCTTAAATTTGTAGAAAAGGTCAGAAACGAATCCAAAATAAAACGCAGCCAGGCCGACATCGAGAAAAAAGGTATTTTTACGGGCCGTTATGTCATAAATCCCATGAACAATAAAAAGATACCTCTCTGGGTAGCCAATTATGTTTTGATGGAATACGGAACAGGCGCTGTTATGGCTGTGCCCGCTCATGACCAGAGGGATTTTGAGTTTGCCAAAAAATACAGGCTTCCGATAGACGTAGTCATAGTTCCCGTCCCGGAATTCGAAACATTCCAGTTGTACACGGAAACCATTTTCCTGGCCCATGCTCTCGAAGGCGACGGGATAATGGTTAATTCCGGCCAATTTAACGGCTTGCCCAGCAGGAAGGCCGTGAAAAGAATAGCTGACTTTATGCAAAAAAACGGGATAGGGCATAGAACTATTCAATACAAGTTAAGAGACTGGCTGATTTCCAGGCAGAGGTATTGGGGCGCGCCGATTCCCATTCTCTATTGCAACAGGTGCGGCACAGTGCCTGTGCCGGAGAAGGACTTACCGGTTATCTTACCGACGGGCCTCAAGTCTAACCCCCGTGGCGAGAACCCATTAAAGGATTCGAAAAACTTTGTTAATGCTACCTGCCCTAAATGCAAAGGAAATGCCAGAAGAGAAATAGACACGATGGATACATTTGTGGATTCGAGCTGGTATTTTTTAAGGTATATATCTTCCCAGTTAAACGATAAGCCGTTTGAAAAAGAAGACGTTGACAAATGGCTTCCCGTTGATCAATATATCGGAGGCGTCGAACACGCGATCCTCCATCTTTTATATTCAAGATTTATAACAAAAGTATTATTTGATTCCGGTTTTATAAGTTTTGACGAACCGTTTAAAAACCTGTTTACACAGGGCATGATTATAAAAAATGGCGCGAAGATGTCCAAATCCAAGGGCAATGTCGTGAGCCCGGATGAATTGATAAAAAAATACGGGACTGATACGGTAAGGCTTTATACTTTATTCATGGGGCCTCCGGAGAAAGACGCCGAATGGTCTGACCGCGGAGTAGAAGGCGCCTACAGGTTTTTGGGAAGGGTATGGAGGCTGGTTGAGAGGATTACCGTGTCATTGCTGGCCCCGCAAAGCGGGGCGAAGCAATCCCAGGGCGGGATTAATGATAGCTTGAAGAGAAAAACACATCAGACGATAAAGAAGGTAACAGATGATTTAGAGAAGGGGTTTCACTTTAACACCGCGATAAGTGCCGTAATGGAATTAGTTAACGAAATGTATATCGCTATAGAGAAAAAGGAAATTAGGCGCGATATTTTAAAAGAAGCCATAAAGATAGTTATAGTGCTGCTTTCACCCTTTGTTCCTCATATAGCAGAGGAATTGTGGGAAAAATTAGGGGGAAAATCAAGCGTGTTAAAACAAAATTGGCCTGAATTTGAGCAACAGTTTTTGGCAGAAGAAACCCATACCATTCCTGTTCAAATAAACGGTAGACTTCGTTCAAAAGTAAATGTTCCTTTTGGCATAGACAAGGAGGCCCTGAAAGAAAAAGTCCTGTCGGATGAAAAAACGCGAAATTACCTCAAGAACCTCGCCGTCGAACGCTGGATTATCATCCCGAATAAACTTGTCAATATCGTCTCCGCAAACAAGTGATTAGATTTACAAAAGAGGAAAGGATAATCCTTTTATTTCTGCTTGCCGCGCTTTTTGTGGGCACAGCCGTCACTTACCATAAAAAATTAAATCCCGGTTACTTGCAATCTATTGAGTTCGACGAGAAAAAAATACAAGAATTCAAAAAAATCAATATAAACAAAGCAGGCAGTAAAGAACTTCTAAAAATAAGAGGCATCGGCCCCGTATTGGCCGAACGTATTATTTCTTACAGGGAAAAATACGGCCATTTCAGGGAAGCGGAGGATATTAAAAAAGTAAAAGGTATAGGAGATAAAACTTTTGAGAAAATAAAAAAAGAAATAATATTGGAATGAAAAATTATTACATCCTGCTTATAAGCATCGTCTTTATATGCGGACTCATTTTAACCTCTTTAGGTATTTTCGCATTTTTGAAGCCCCAAATTCTCACTATTTTTATTATTGCCCTCTTTGCGCTCCTTATTTTATTTTTGAAAAGAAATACCTTATTTGTTATTTCCTTTTTTCTCCTGGTATTTCTTCTCGGCATAATTCGCTATAATGCCTTTAATGTAATAGACAAAAAGCATATCAAAAATTATATCCGCCATTCGGAAAAAACCATCCTCGTGCAGGGCAGGATTATAAAAAATCCGATAGAAAGCGGGAAAAAGGCAACTTTTATATTAAAGGCCGATTCGATAGAGTCGGAGGGAAAGCGCCGCGATACAAGCGGTTTGACGCTCGTAAATCTATTCGAGAGAAAGACCGTTTTTAGATACGGCGATATTGTGCTCCTGGAGGGCTTTTTGCGGCAGCCGTTTTCTTATAATAAACAATCTAATTTCGATTACAGAAAGTATCTGGCAAATAAAAGGATTTATTCCATCTTGAATGTAAAAAAGGGTTTCTTCGTGAAGAAGATAGGCGAGGATAGAAAGCTTACCACAAGATTCAGGCGAATTATTTATTCCCTTGGGTCGAAATTCACCTCTCATATCGAAACCTATCTTACCCCGCCTTACAGCTCGATACTTACAGCCATTTTATTGGGCAGAAGGCAGAAGATTCCGCAGGCCCTGAATAGTTTATTTGCCAGGACAGGGACGTTCCATATCCTGGCAATAAGCGGATTGCATGTAGGGATTATATATTTTGCGTTAAAGGTCGTCTTAAAGATTTTCAGGGTTCAAAGAAATCTCTCGATTATTTTATCCGTCTTATTTTTAGCATGTTTTGCGATATTGACAGGCGCAAGGCCTTCTATATTAAGGGCTACGACAATGTTTTCCATTTTGGCTTTTGGCGAAATTCTGAAAAGAAAAATAAGTATTTTTAATTTGATAGGGCTTTCGGGTTTCATAATTCTTATGATGAACCCTAATCAGGTTTTCGACACAGGTTTTATACTTTCATATACGGCGGTCCTGTCTATTATTTACATCTCGCCTGTTTTTTACAAAATTTTTCATGTCGGGAATAAATTAAATTTCAAATATTACTTATTAACATCGGTCTCGGTTTCCCTGGCCGCATGGGTGGGGCTTTTCCCGTTGGTAGCTTATTATTTCGGCCTGATATCGCCCGTAGCTGTGGCCGCTAATCTGGTTGTAATTCCATTACTTCTTATGATAATGGGGTCGGGAATTTTATTTCTTTCATTGGGATTTTTATCGAGGTTTCTGGCTACCGTTTTCTCTCAGAGTATATGGTTTTTTCTTGTTGCCCTGGTAAATAGCATAAGGTTTTTGAAGAATATTCCCTTGAGTTACCTCCAGATAAGGCCACCGTATATTCATAGCGTGATATTATATTATATAATCCTGTCCTCCGGCCTTGTATATTTGAGATCCCGAAAGCCCCTCTAAAACAAACTTTTTTATTTTTAACTTGACACTACATAAAATATATGCTACAATTACTTCAGGACGAATATTGTAGAAAGAAAATTATTCTGCTTTTGGCAGAGCCCGTAGAAATTCATCCGGACAGGCACCATACGGGAAAAAGGTAACATATGCCTGACTCTAACTTTGAGGAAAAGAGACGGTTCCCCAGGGTTGAAAGCCGTTTTCCCTTAAAGTATAAAGACCTGAAGAAAACGGATGAAGAATCTAGGGGGAGTATCTCGAAAAATCTATCGGAAAACGGCGTGAGATTTAGAAGCGATAGATTCATATCTCTGGCCTGTCGTCTGGTTATCGAGATGAACTTTCCCGCCTTGTCGAAACCCGTAAAGGCTATTTCCAAAGTAGCATGGATAAGGAAATTGCCGGTAGGCGATGACTATGAAGTAGGAAATCAGTTTCTCGAAATCGCCAAAGAAGACAAAAATATCATCCAGAGCTTTGTAAAGACAGAGTTCAGAATACCTTCACTTTAAAAACCGCGTTTTTTTGACTTTTCCACCTTTGTCCCCTTCTAAATTGTCCTAATAGACTTTTGAAATTATTAAAAAATTTTCAATAATTAGATAGTATACGGTTATATCAGTATATGGATCGGGGCATTTCGAACGGAGTTGACAAGAAAAAGCTACTGTGATATATTAGGTTGTCTAATCATGAAAAAATCTTTTTTTATATTATGTATCATATTATATTGCCTTAATTCCTGTAATGAGGCATCTGCCTTCTGGATATGGACACCGAAATCAAAGAAGCTCGTTAACCCAAAATACGCCTCTAAAGATACCCCCGAACAACAATTCGAATGGGCGATGCATTTTTTTGATAAGAAAGAATATAAACGAGCGGCCGAAGAATTTACTCGCCTGGTAGCCCATTTTAAAGATTCTGATTTGGCTCCGGAGGCCCAATATTATGCGGGCCGGTCATATGAGGAGGCAAACAAATTCTATCCTGCTTTTGACGCTTATCAGAAAACAATCGAAGTTTACCCATTCACAAAGAGGATAGACGAGATTATAGAGCGGCAATATAATCTTGGAAATACACTTTACAGGAAATACGGCGGCATATTTATGGGCAAGGAAATAATGACCGATTTAGAGAGGGCAATAGAGATATTCCGGACGGTAAGGAAAAACGCGCCTTTTGGAGAATACGCGGATCAAGCTCAATTCATGATAGCCCAGTGCTACAAAAAATCCGAGCAGTATGACGAGGCTAAAGAGGCCTTTCAGGAATTAATCGATGAATACCCCCACAGCATACTGGCCGATAAGGCAGAATATGAGGCGGCTCAATGCACATATCTGGCCAGCTTAAACCCGGATTACGACCAGGAGTTAACCGAAGACGCTATTAAGGAATTTAAAAAAATAGCTAAAAGCAAAGAAAATTCTCATGCCTCGAAAGAAGCCGAAGATGCGCTCTTTTTACTGGAGGATAAAAAAGCGCAGAGCCTCTTTAATATAGCAAAATTTTATGAGAAACAAAAACACTATAGAAGCGCCCGGATATACTACGAAGAGGTGCTGGAAGAGTATTCCTGGAGCTCTTTTGCTAAACTGGCCCGCGAGAGATTAAAGGATATCGCTAAATTAACGGAACAAGAGGAATAAAATGAAGAGAAATTTATTTTTTATAGTGCTTATATTTATCATTTTATGCGGCTGTGGCTATACCGCAGGCTCGCTTCTGCCATCCGGCGAATCTTCGCTGCATGTCGATAATTTCGTTAATAAAATAGACATAACTACGGAAGTTTCCGAAAAGAAAGTATATTATGCCTATGGACCCGGTATGGAGACCGATATCACGCGCGAAGTTATCGATAAATTCATAGTTGACGGAAACTATGAGTTAAAAGGGATTAAAGCAGCCAACTTTCTGCTGAAGGGCCAGCTTATAGATTTCCGAAGAGAGCCCCTCCGCTATGATGCAAATGATAATGTCGTGGAATACAGGCTTAGCGTTGTCGTGGATATCGAACTCCATGACCTTAAAGAAGGAAAAATTGTTTGGCGCGAAAAGAATTTTGCGGGCGAGAGCACTTATCGCACGACGGGTCAATTTGCCAAATCGGAAAGCGTGGCTATGACCGCCGCCATAAGCGATCTGGCACGCCGTATTGTAGAGCGCACGGTAGAGAACTGGTAATGCCCGGATGAACTACCTACTCACAGGGCCGGAAGAATATCTAAAACACCAATTCGTCGAGAAATTAAAAAAATCAATTCTAAATAACGATAAAAATCTTACTCTCGATTTCGAAATTTTTCGAGGGGGCGAGAAAGATTTTACCAGGATATCGGATTCCTTCAATACCATACCTTTTACCTCGAATAAGAGATTAGTTGTCATAAAAGATATTGACAGGTTACGCCTTAAAGAAAAAAAATTAATTTTAAAATATTTAAAATCCCCCGTAGATTCGACAGTACTTGTCCTGGAGAGTTCGTCAGATAATTTTGATAAACCCTTAAAAGAAATCGCCGGGTTTACAAAACTCGTAAGATGCAATAGATTAAAAGACCGGGAGCGGGATTGGTGGATAAAAAAAGAATTTGCCGGCCGAGGCAAGAAAATTTCCCCGGCGTTGGCAAGCCTTGTGCGGGAGCTTCTCGGAGACGATTTATTCTTGTTAAAAAATGAGATAGAGAAGATAGCGTCTTTTCTCGGGGATGAGAATGAAGTTACCGAGCGCCATATAGAGACGGTTTTAGGAAAAGTTGCCAAAAAAAGCGCATTTGACCTTGTGAATTTTATTCTGGAAAACCGCCCTGATAAGGCCCTTTATCTTGTAGATAGCTTATTAGTAAAAGAAAAACCTCACCAGATACTAAATCTCCTTGCCTGGCAGTTCAGAAAAAATAGGAATTCGCGCGCGCTTGAAATTATCCTCGAAGCCGATTTTTTCATAAAAAGCGGAAAAATCGATATGAGGCATGCCCTGGAACGCGTTCTGGTTCTTCTTTGCCGGGGAAGGGCTTGATAGTAGGGGAGGTTTAAACCTCTCCTACTTGCTATGGCGGAGTAGAAGCTTTGAAAGACGCGAGATTTTCCGGGAAGCGGTATTTTTATGCATTATGCCTTTTGCTACCGCTTTATTTAATTTAGAAGAAACCACTCGCAGGTATTCTTTCGCTTGATTAATTTTTTTCTCCGATAAGAGAAGATTGAATTTTTTTATCAATGTCTTTACTTCGGAGGAGATTCCGATATTCCTGAGGTGTCTTTTTTTTGCTTTTCTTAGTTCTTTATAAGCTGATCTTTTCTGTGGCATATTATTCTTATAACATAAGGAAGAAATTTTGTCAAATAAAAGATTAATTAAATCTACTGGTTTAATCAGCTTTGCAACATGCTGTAGCAGGGTTTTTGGTTTTGCAAGAGATATACTGATAGCAAATTTTTTTGGAACTACTATATTTGCGCAAGCCTTTGTAGTCGCTTTCAGAATACCCAATCTCCTGAGAGACCTTATCGGTGAGGGGGCAGCCAATGCCGCCTTTGTGCCTGTTTTAACGGAATATTACACTACACGTTCAAAAGAAGATTTCTGGCGACTGGCAAAAAATCTTCTATACATTCTCGTTATCACTCTTTTTGTCATTTCGTTATGCGGAATTTTACTCGCCCCCGCTATAGTGCGATTGATAGCGCCCGGCTTTATTGAAGATACCGCCAAGCTCGCGATAACCATAGAGCTTACTCGCATTATATTTCCCTTTATCTTTCTTATCGGACTGGTGGCTTATGGTATGGGTGTTTTAAATTCGCTTGACCATTTTGCCAGCCCTGCCTTTGGCCCGGTTTTATTGAATATCTCAATGATATTATTTCTTATATATGTATGCCCTAAAATAGGGATTAAAGGCCTTGCTTTGGCGGTTTTGGTGGGAGGGGCGCTTCAGGTCGCTTTGATAGGGACGGTTCTTTATAGAAAGGGATTGCGTTTTTTGCCGCCTACCTTCTTTTTTCATCCCGCCATAAAGAGAATATGGCGCCTTCTTGTGCCGCGCTTTTTTGGCTCGGCAGTATATCAATTAAGCGTTATCGTGGATAATATTTTTTCCACATTTGGGTGGATTGTGGGCGTGGGCGCGCCGGCCGCTTTGTGGTATTCTTATCGGCTTTTTCATCTTCCTTTGGCTATATTTGGCATCGCGCTGGCTACCGTAGCCCTTCCTAAAATGAGTAAAGAGGTAGCCAGAAAAGATATTTCTGCCCTTAAAGATACAATTAGCTTTTCTATGAGGAGCGTTCTCCTGGTGCTGATTCCCGCCGGTATCGGCCTTGCCACGCTTGGAAGGCCTATTATAAGGATACTTTTTGAAAGGGGGGAATTTACTCCATATTCGACTTTAATTACAGACAATGCCCTTTTCTTTTATTCTTTTGGCCTTTTTGCCTGCGGGGGCATAAAAATACTTGTAAATGCCTTCTTTTCTTTAGGGGATACGCGGACGCCGGTAAAGGTGGCCAGCGTTTCATTTTTTGTAAATCTTGTGTTGAATTTTGTATTAATGTGGCCGCTTAAAATAGGGGGATTGGCGCTGGCGACATCGATTGCCGCAACATCTAATTTTATAATGTTATACATATTGCTTACGAGAAAAATCGGAGATATAGGCACGCGAAGAATCTTGAATTCATTCGGCCGCATTATAATGGCAAGCGCTATTATGGGTATTTTCTCTTATGCCGCGGCCGGCATGCTCCTAAGGCTGGATAAAGGAATTCTTATAAATTTTGCAGGTCTTTTAGCTGTTGTATTTCTTAGCGCGGCAATTTATATTCTTTCAAGTTTAGCCCTGGGCATCGGTGAAGTAAAGGCATTCGTGAGATGGATATTGAAAAAAGACTGAAAAAAATTCCGACCTCACCCGGAGTTTACCTCTTTTTAGGCAAGAATAAAGAAGTGCTCTATATAGGAAAGGCCTCAAATTTAAAGAAGAGAATAAATAGTTATTTTCAAAAAAAATACCGCCCCCCAAGGACGGAATCCTTGGTTTCCCGGATACGGGATTTGGATTATATTCCGACATCCTCAACCGCCGAGGCATTGATTTACGAAGCCAATCTTATTAAACAAAAAAAGCCGAAGTATAACGTTGAATTAAAAGACGATAAGTCGTATCCGTTTTTGAAATTAACTATAACCGAGAAATTTCCGCGGCTTTTTATAACCAGGCAGAGGAAAAAGGACCGTTCTTTATATTACGGCCCCTACACGAATGTCAAGCTTTTGAAAAAAGCGCTTTCTGTAATAAGAAGCACTTTTCTTTTAAGGTCGTGCAAGAGGATGCCTAAAAAGCCGTGCCTCAAGGCGCATATAAAACAGTGCGTTTCTCCCTGTAACGGAAGCATAACCGAAGAGAAGTATAAAAAAATAGCCGATGATGCAAGGCTCTTTTTAGAGGGCAGGAAGAAAGACCTTCTAAAGAGGCTTTCGGATAGGATGAAGAAAGCTTCCAAAAATTTAGATTATGAAAAAGCCATTGCCTTGAGGGACGAGATCGAAGCGTTAAGCGCGATGTGGAAAGGCAGGAGGCCGCCCCCGCCCTTAAATAGAGAAATCAGCCGGTTAAAGGATGTTTTGGGCCTTCGGGTTTTACCGGCGCGCATCGAGGCCTTTGACATATCCGACATATCCGGAAAAGAGGCAGTGGGCTCTATGGTGAGTTTTTTTAGCGGCAGGCCGCAGAAAGACGAGTATAGAAGGTTCAGGATAAAGAACGTAACGGGAATTGACGATTATGCATGCTTAAGAGAAGTTATCAGGAGGAGATATGCCCGCCTCTTGAAGGAAGAAGCCAGATTGCCGGACCTTATATTAATAGACGGAGGGAGGGGCCATCTAAATGTGGCAAGGGATGAACTGGATAAAATAGGGCCTGTAAAGATCCCCGTTATAAGCATAGCCAAGGAGAAAGAATATATATATGTAGACGGGAAAAAACCTCCTCTGGTATTGCCGCGAAGTTCACCGGCGCTTAAGCTAATCATGCGAATCAGAGACGAAGCGCACCGCTTCGCGATTTCCTACCACAAACTCTTGAGAAGCA
The DNA here is from genome assembly GCA_020346285.1 of Candidatus Omnitrophota bacterium. Lineage (GTDB taxonomy): Bacteria > Omnitrophota > Gorgyraeia > JABMRN01 > RBG-13-46-9. The sequence goes on from CP070780.1 coordinate 904,869, forward strand.
AGTCGCTCTTTAACGATAAGAAACATGCCCCGCCCACCGTGCGCGCATGGGCGGGGTTGACCCCATTCCAGAGGCGGGTTTACAGGGCGGTTTCCTCTATTCCGCCGGGTGAAGTTCGTTCGTATAAATGGGTCGCAGAGAAAATCGGCGCCCCCCGCGCATATCGGGCCGTAGGCCACGCGCTTAAAAAGAATCCATATGTCGGCATAATTCCCTGTCACAGGGTTATAAAAAGTAACGGCTCTTTAGGCGGGTTTTCAAAAGGAAAAAGCCGGAAGAGAGGCCTTCTGAAACGGGAAGGCCTTGACGTTGGATAGTATATTGGGTATAATGAATGAAGCGTTTGCAATTTCTCGTTCAACCTGTACCCGCAAGGGGTACAGGTTGAAATAGAAGCCGCAAACGCTTCAAGAAGAGGTAAATATGTTAGAAGATATAAAGTTAGAATTGGAGAAGTTGGAAAAGAGGCTTAACACCTTGGGAGGCTATCTTTGACGTAAGAGACTGCCAGAAGAAGATAGAGAAAATAGAAAAAGATATATCAAAAGAGAATTTTTGGAAGAACAGAGAAAAAGCAAATCAGTCCCTCAAGGAATTAAAGTATTTAAAACAATCTATTGAGCCTTTTGTCAAAAGCTCTTTCGCCCTCAATGAGATAAAAGAGCTGCTCACCATAACCGAAGAGGGAGACGCCTCTTCATTGTCTCACCTTAAAGAAGAATTGCGAAATCTAAAAAAAGAAATAGACAATTTCGAATTTAAAAGTCTTTTAAACAAGGAAGAGGACGGGTTAAGCGCCATAGTAAGCATTAACGCGGGCGCCGGCGGCACCGAATCCTGCGACTGGGTCGGGATGTTATACAGGATGTATAACAGGTGGGCAGATAAGAAAAAATACGCAATACATAGAATCGACTATTTACCGGGTGAGGAAGCCGGCATAAAGAATGTGACTTTCATCGTAAAAGGGCAATTTGCCTATGGTTATTTGAAATCCGAAAGCGGCGTTCACAGGCTGGTAAGAATTTCGCCCTTCGACGCCAACAAAAGGCGGCATACCTCTTTTGCTTCCGTGGATGTCATCCCGGAAATAGACGAAAATATAAAGATAGACATTAAGGAATCGGATTTAAAGATAGATACTTTCAGGGCAGGCGGCAAAGGGGGCCAGCACGTTAATGTTACCGATTCAGCCGTTAGAATAACGCACGTTCCCACTAAGATCGTGGTGCAATGCCAGAATGAACGTTCTCAGTATAAAAACAAACAGACCGCAATGAAGGTCCTGAAATCCCGTCTTTACGAGCGAGAATTGGAAGTGAAAAAAGCCGAGCTTGCCAAGCAGTATGAAAAGAAAAAACCCATCGAATGGGGTAGCCAGATACGCTCTTATGTCCTGCACCCCTATTCATTGATTAAGGACCACAGGACCGGTTTTGAAATGCGGAATGCGCAGGCTGTTTTAAACGGTAGCTTGGACGGATTCATAGAAGCATATCTGAAAAAGATGAGAAAAAGATGAAATTTATTTTAGATAAGATTATAGGTTCGCAAAACAAGAGAGAACTGGCAAGGTTAAAACCTCTCGTGGATAAGATAAATAGCCTGGAGGCCGATATCTCACGCATTTCGGATGAAGAGCTCCGCGGCAAAACAGATAAGTTCAGGGAGCATATAAAAAAACAGAGAGAAAAAATACGGCCTGAATTGGAAGAGCTTGAAAAGAAATTGGAAGAGGCGTCTTTTCCCCAGGAGAAGGACAAGCTGAAACGAAAGCTTAAAATTTTAAAGAACGGGGTTTTTGACGATATTTTGCCGGAGGCATTCGCTGTCGTAAGAGAGGTAGCCCGCCGCGTGCTGAACATGAGGCACTTTGACGTTCAGCTTATGGGCGGAATTGTTATACATGAAGGGAAGATTGCCGAGATGGCAACAGGGGAAGGCAAAACCCTTGTCGCAACCCTGCCGACATACCTTAATGCCCTTGCCGGCGAAGGCGTGCATATCATTACCGTTAACGACTATTTAGCCAAACGCGACAGGATTTGGATGGGGCCTATTTATGAATTTTTAGGGTTATCTGTCGGCGTAATTCAGCATGACATGTCCCCGGAAGAGAGAAAGAAGGCATATAATTCGGATATTACTTATGGAACCAACAATGAATTTGGGTTTGATTATTTACGTGATAATATGGTTATCCATAATGAGGACATCGTCCAGAGAGGTTTCAATTTTGCCATTGTTGATGAGGTGGATAGCATTCTCATAGATGAATCGAGGACACCTTTAATTATATCCGGCCCTACCGAGAGCACTAACGTCACTTATGTTGAGATGAAACCCGTCGTTGATTATATCTCAAAATTGCAAAAACGCCTCGCCGGCGAACTTCTTATGAAACTTAAAAAGGTAATAGATGCCACAGACCAGGCCGAAGAAGCCGAACGGCTTCTTTACCTTATACATAAAGGTTCGCCAAAGATGAGAGAATTCCTGGACCTTGTTCTGAAAAATACAAAGGTTAAAGTGTTATTTGATAAAGCGATAAATTATTACGACAGCAAGTTGATGGAAAATGAAAGGGCATCTCTTTTAGAAAACCTGTACTTTATATTCGATGAGAAGACAAGGGAAGTTACGTTCACTTCAAAGGGCGAAGACATCATGCGCCAGAAATTTAACGTGGAATTTATAATCGAAGACCTCGAGACAAAACTTTCGGAAATCGCAAAAAATGTTGACCTGACGGATGAACAGAAGATTGTCAAAGAGAGCGAGATTACCGCGGCATATCTCGAACAACAAAAGCGCGTTGACAGCATAAAGCAGCTTTTGAAAGCATATATTTTGTTCCAGAAAGACGTAAATTACGTCGTTCACGAAAACAAGGTTATAATTGTTGACGAGTTTACGGGCCGAATGATGCCCGGCAGGCGTTTCTCCGAAGGTATACACGAGGCAATCGAGGCCAAGGAAGGGGTAGAGGTCCAGAAGGAATCCCAGACACTCGCTACCATTACGCTTCAGAATTTTTTCAGAATGTACGGGAAGATTTCCGGCATGACAGGGACAGCGGCTACCGAGGCCGGCGAATTTGAAAAGATATACGACCTTGCGGTCGTGGTTATACCTACGAACAGGCCTTTGCGCAGAACTAATTTCGGTGACGTCATATACAAGACAGAGAACGAAAAATTCAACGCCCTCTGTAATGAGGTAGATACCTTGCATAAAGAGGGAAGGCCCGTTCTTGTGGGCACGATTTCCATTGAGAAGTCCGAAACTTTAAGCAGGCTCCTGAAAAAACGAAATATCCCTCACTATATCCTCAACGCTAAATATCATGAGATGGAGGCGCATATAATCGCACAAGCGGGAAGGTGGAAAGCTGTTACGATTGCGACGAATATGGCGGGCCGCGGAACCGATATTCTTTTAGGCGGGAATCCGGAATATCTGGCAGATGACGCCACCCGTAAACTTTCGATTGAATCGAAAACTGAACGGGACAGGGCCATGAGTAAATATCTTGAGGAATATAAACAAAAAACGGATGATGAACACGGCCGCGTTGTGGAGCTCGGCGGCCTTCATGTGATAGGGACAGAGCGCCATGAAGCGAGAAGAATAGATAATCAGCTGAGGGGAAGAGCCGGCAGGCAGGGTGACCCGGGTTCATCGAGATTCTACCTCTCCCTGGAAGACGACCTGATGAGAATATTCGGTTCCGACAGGATAAAAATGATTATGGAACGTCTCGGCATGGAAGAGGGCCAGGAAATACAGCACGCGCTTGTTACCCGGGCCATAAGAACGGCACAGAAAAGAGTTGAAACGCAGAATTTTGAAATAAGAAAGCACCTGCTTAAATACGACAATATTATGAACCAGCAGAGAGAATTGATATATGCGAGAAGAAGAAATATCATTTTGCAGGATGACCTGAAGGAAGAAGTTTTTAATATATTGGGAGCTATTTTAGACGATTGGCTGGTGGATTGGCAGAACGAAGAAGAATTTCTCGAAAGATTCTGCAGGAAATTGAGGCTTAAATTCTTATTAAACTTTCATACGCGCGATTTTTTAGATATTTCTAAAGATGAGATAATTTCAAAAATCCTGGAGCTCTCAAAATCTCATTACGCGAAAAAAGAGGGAATACTGGGTTTTGACCGAACAAGAAATTTAGAAAGAATGATTATGCTGGGGGTAATAGATTCGAATTGGAAGGATTACCTCTTCAGTATGGACGAATTGCGGGAAGGCATAATGTGGCGCTCGTATGGCCAAAAAGACCCGCTGGTGGAATATCAACACGAGGCATTTGCGATGTTCACCGACCTTGTCAGGACGATTGACGAGGGGATAGTCGAAAGGCTTTTTAAAACATTTGCCGTGGAAGAGAGATTTGTTCAAGGCATATTTAAAAAAGAAGAAGAAACTTTTGTGCATGAACAATATTCTGCCCTGCAGGCGGGTCCCGAGAAAAAAGAAATGCTCCCGCCTTCGGCGGGATCCCGGAGAACTTCACCCGGAGAAACTCCATTCGGGGCGCAGCCAATGCCGGATACAAGGCCGTCCCGGGAGACGACGTATAGAAGAGAAAACGTTAAAGTCGGCAGGAATGAGCCCTGCCCCTGTGGAAGCGGGCTTAAATACAAAAAATGTTGTGGAAAATAATCTTTTCGGCGTTCCTTTTAATCCTGGCTTACCCGAATTTTAATTTAGAATACTTAGCGTGGATTGCGCTTATTCCTCTATTCTTTGCCCTTGAGAACAAGAATATAAAACAAAGGTTTGTTGCGGGATATATATTTGGAGTCATATTTTTTTCAGGTATTTTGTACTGGCTTACAAACGTAACTGTTCCCGGCACAATTATATTGATACTTTTGCTTTCGTTAGCCCCCGCGATTTTTTGCCTGCTCTATGCTACGCGCCGGGCCTCTTCGCTATATGCTATAATTTTTGTTCCTTCCGCCTGGGTCCTTACCGAAAACCTGCGCGCGCATCTTTTTACGGGATTTCCCTGGGCATTATTGGCGCATTCCCAGAGTTTGAATCTTCCCGTAATACAGATAGCGGATATCACGGGCGCTTACGGTGTTTCGTTTTTGATTGTTCTTGTAAATTTTGGCGTGTATCTGGCATTAAAAAAGACGCCTAAAAGATTTTATATCTTATTTTTTATATTTATTTTGTTTAGCTTGACGTGGACATATGGCCAGAATAGAATCAACTATGTTTACCCTGCCCGCGGACTCAAGGTTTCGGTTATACAGGGAAATATCCCGCAACATATAAAGTGGGACCCGTCGTATAAAAAATTTATTATCGATAAATATTGCGCTCTTACCAAAGAATCCCTGAAAGAAAACCCGGACCTTGTAATCTGGCCGGAGACAGCTGTGCCGGGTTATTTAGAAGAGCCTTACCTGAAGCGTCAGGTGCTCGATCTCGCGAAGTCCGGAAATACGCATCTTTTGGTAGGCACGCTTAGAGAAGAAGGCTACGAATTTTTTAACAGCGCTACGCTTATATCCGATAAAGGAGAGGTCTTGCAAAATTACGACAAGATTCATCTTGTCCCGTTCGGCGAGTTTGTCCCTTTCGAAAAGCTCCTTTTTCCGATGCGCGCGTTTATCGACAAACCCATCGGCGATTTTGACAGGGGCTCGGAGTTCACGGTATTCAAGGCCGTATTTAGCGATGTTATTCCCAGCCCCCGGAACATTCAGAAAACTACCCGGTTCCATAGCTTTTCGGCTCTTATATGTTTTGAAGACATTTTTCCCGGCCTCTCAAGGCATTTGGTCAAAAAGGGCGCAAGGTTTTTAGTAAATATAACAAATGATGCGTGGTTCGGGAAGACCGCTGCCCCGTACCAGCATGCGCAGGGTTCTATTTTCAGAGCGGTTGAAAATCGTACGCCTGTTGTCCGTGCCGCAAATACAGGGCTTTCATGTATAATAGACCATAAAGGAAAGATTTTAAAATCTGTTAGAACGGGAAAAGGCCAGATTTTCGTAGAGGGATATGTAGCAGGAATGATAATGCCCACTTTTACAAAAACATTTTACACGCGCTTCGGCGATGTGTTCAGCTGGCTTTGTATCGTTTTGGTTTTGTTTGGCCTTGTGCGGCGATCGCCGAAACCTGTCCAGATCCTGATTTTGGCGTTAATTCTTACCCATGCTTCCTCTGTTTACGGCGAAGATGAAATCCATTATAGGGAAAAATTTAAATTCGGCTTTCCTTTCGGCAAAAAATACAATTATGACAATATACTTGTGACAAGAGTCATCGATGGCGATACCATAGAATTGCAAAATCGGGAAAGGGTAAGGCTTATAGGGATAGATACTCCCGAAGTGCGGTTCAACCCTAAACTCAAACGAGACGCAAAACGCACAAAAAAAGAGTATGAGGCTATAATCGCAATGGGGAAAATTGCCGCGGAGTTTACAAAAAATCTTGTAGAAGGAAAAAAGGTAAAACTTGAATTTGATATTGAGAAAAAGGATAGATACGGAAGGCTGCTTGCTTATGTCTACCTGGCTGACGGCAGGATGCTCAATGCCGAACTCGTTAAAGAGGGATATGCAAATGTTTATACCTTTCCTCCGAACGTGAAGTATGTCGATATGTTTTTGGAGTTGCAGCGGGAAGCAAGAGAAAATAATAGGGGATTGTGGGATGAGAATGGTTGACATTCTTCCCTTTATACAGTAAACTTTATTAAATAACATAGATAGCAAAAGGATAATTATGCCTGACATACCCAGTATAGATTATAAAAAACTGCCACTTTCTTTAATAGACGACCTTACCCAACTGTGCAATCGCCGCTTCATTTACAATAACATGCCCGACATTATTGCCCAAGACAAAACCGCAGCCGGAAAAGCTTCCCTGTTAATGATAGATGTCGATAACTTTAAAAATATAAACGATACTTTCGGGCATCTGGCAGGGGATAAAGTGCTGGTTGAGTTAGCTAAAAGATTGGATAAATACGTTTCTAAAAAGGGCATTGTAGCCAGATATGCTGGGGACGAATTTGTAATTTTGTTTCCCGGCCAGGATGAAAAGCAAGCTTATAAACTTGGCGAGGCAATGTTACAAGACATATCAGGATTGGAATGGCCGATAAAAGACAAAAATTTCGAAGGATTAGGCCTGAGCATAGGTGTTGCCGCTTATCCGGCAGACAGCGCTTCCCTGATAGATTTGATAAGATGCGCGGATGAGGCCTTATACGCCGCTAAAAACACCGGTAAAAATAGAATTTTAGTTTATAAATCTATCGACAAGGAGATAAAAGACCGTATCAGATTAAGGCAGGTGTTTCTGAGGCCGCCTTTCATAGACCGCGAAAAGGAACTCGAAGGCCTTAAGAAAGATTACAAAACTTCTCAGGCAGGCAAGAGAAAAGCTTTACTGGTAGAGGGGGAATCCGGCATCGGGAAGACCAGGCTCCTGGAGGAATTTTCCGTCTCAGCCGAAAGACAGGATACGTTTTTGTTATTCCGTAAGTTAGGGCAGAGAGGTGAAGGCGGGCCTCTCGCAGGGTTGGCAAAATTACTTCACCTGGTGGTAAATTCGTTCGGCCTTAATAAATTCGGAGCCATTCTTTCCGAGCTTAAAGATTCAGAACTCGCAGAGGTTTTATATATATATCCGATGTTTAAAAAGCTTGCCAAGGATGTGTCTCCCGCAACAAAACCGGAAGGAAGAGCGGCTGATCTTTTTTCCGGTCTATGCAAGATAATGCTTAAGGTTACTCGTGAAAAAACCCTCGTTTTAATTGTCGATAACCTCCATTACGCAAATCAGCTTACTTTACAATTTTTCTCGGTACTACTTGGAATCTCCAAATTGAATAAATTCCTTTTTATAGGAACATACGATAAAAAAGCCATAGAAAAGACGCTAAGGGATTTTTTGGCCAAAGGCCTTTTCACGACTATAAAGCTCGAGCCCCTGGCAAAAGATGAGGTAACCCAACTGATTGAATCAATTTTTCCGGGTATTAAGCCCGAGCCTAAGCTGGTTGAAAATCTATACAAGGCAAGTAAAGGGAATCCGCTTTTGCTGGGCGAAATATTAAAAACCCTGGTTGAAAACGGCAGCATGCAATATAAAAATAAACAGTGGCAATCGAAGGCTATCGGAGCCGGCGATATTCCGGCTTCTTTACGCGATACCGTTGAACCCAGGATTGATAGATTAGATGATGAAACAAAAGAAATGCTTTCCTATGTAGCGGTTATGGGCGGAAAGGTCGAGCTGGATATTCTAAAAAAATTCAGCGGCTACAATGAAGGGCGCCTATTTGAGCTATTAGACCGTGCCATAAACGCCGGCGTAATAAAATTGTCGGATTTAAAAAGCTATGATTCAGTGTCTTTTCAGGCCGGCCCGGCCAGGGAAACACTGGCTAAGATGATTCCTGCCCAGAAAGCTGCGGGTTTAAATCAAAGACTTGCTGAACTTATCAAAGACCATTATAAAGATGAGCTTCCGGTCCAGCTTGATCGCTTAATTCGACATTTCGAGCTGGGCATGGACAAAGCTACCGCTTTGAAATATAAAAATATAGCTCGCGAGATAGGCCAGAGCTTTGCTTTATCCAAGAGGGTGAGGAGCCTTTTAGAAAAAATAGAAAGGCAGGAAGAAATACCGGTAAGTATTGAAGAGCTGCTGGAAAGGCCGCTTAGCGAGGCAAGCGCTAAAATTATCAAGGATGTGGTATCTGCCGTTAGAGCGGCTATCGTGGGGGCGTTGCTTTATCCCGCCGGCAATAAAATGCGTTCGGATTTACAGGATAAAGCTTATGAAATGATTCTCGACGTCCTTCGCAAGGACCCTACCCTAACATTCACCGACGCAGAAGATAAATTATTAATAAATGGCAGCGAGCCGAAACAATGGGATACAAAAAGCGCCATTGGTTTTGCCTTTATCAGCCTGATGAGAGATTATAATATTAGCAGTATAACCTTTAAGCATGGATTAGGAAAACAAGAATTTACATATTTTTTACATTGTATTGCGACCCCCGAAGAAGAAGTCAAAAACCAGGGAGGGCTTGTAGCGCTGTTTGAAAAAGGAAGTATCGCGCATATAAAAGTTGACGAAGTAAAATATGAAAAGCTCTCAAAGCTAACGGAAAGGGCCATTGGAATCAAAGGAATTAAGCAGCAAGAAACATTTTCGACAAGCCAGTTATCGAAGGGTAATTTGCTGGACATGCCTGTCGAACAGTATTTCGATCCAAAAATATTGGGTAAACTCGATCTTATAATCGAAGCATTTCTCTTGAATAAAAAAGATGCCAAGGTTGAAAAAATAACTAATAAATTATCGGAAAATCTGGATACCACAGACGCCGCGGATAAAACAACGATTGCCGAAGGAGCTGTTCAACTTAGCAAATCCCTTCTTAAATATGAGAAGTTCCATCTTTTAGAAACATTGACAGGTTCGTTAATCAATAGATCTCGTAGAGCCAAGCAACCTAAAGAATTTGCAGAGCTTTCTGCAGGGCTTCAAATGATAGCCAATCGTCTCATAGGTAAAGAAAACTTCGGCCAGGCGAGAACAATTATCAAGCACTTTAAAGAACAGATTGAGCCCGATTCGGCTTACACCGAACAGCAGAAAAAAGTCGTAGAGGAAGAATTCCAGAAGATCGCGCATCCCAAGGTAACCGAGGCTTTAGTAAATGCTCTTAAGCAAAAACTGGATTCCAGCAGTTACAGAAATATCACAGAAATCCTGGCAGAACTCGGCGGATACGCCTTGAATTCCCTGCTTAAACTTTTAACCGAAGAAGAAGCCCCTAAAAAAGACGCGTTTGATCTTTATGTTATGCGGCACTCGGTCGCCACGATACTGAAAAAAATAGGCCAGCCGGCAAAAGATGCTTTGAAAGAAATGCTGTCTGATAATCGCCCTTATGTTGTAAAAAATGTCATAGAAGTGCTCGGCTACATCGGTGGCGAAGATGTGGTGAAAATATTAGCGCCTTGTTTCCAGGGCACTTCCACCCAAGTACGAATGCAATGCGTTCTCTCGCTGAAGAAAATCCACACGAAAGAAGCTCTAAAAAGCCTGCTTGAATTGCTGAAAGACAGCGATGGGAGTATAAGACAAGCAGCGAGCCTGGCAATAGCGGAAATAGCCGACCCATCTTTTGAAAAGGAACTGGCGCCTCTTTTGGCAAACAGGTCAACAAAAAGCATAGCGGAAAAAACAATTCAGAAAATACGGGCAAAAAAGAAAAAATAATCAGATGAGAAAAATTGAATATATAGGCCCGGAAAGAAGAAAATACTTAAGGTTCCCCCGCCGCTGTGTTGTAAAATATGCAAAATTGTCAAAGAGTAACTTAAGGCCTCTTGTCAACCTGACAATAAAATCCTATACGAAGGAAATAAGCGGCGCAGGAATCAAATTTATTGCGCGCAAAAAGATGTCGATACATACAATTATAGAATTTCAGTTTAACATTCCTGAGATTAATAGGCCCATAAATGGTCTCGGCGAAGTGGTTAGAGTTAAAGTAAGACCGGGTGGAAGGTCTTATAATGTGGCCATGAAGTTTATCTGGATGCAGAAAAAGAATATCGACTTAATCGATGGTTACATACGGAAAAAAAGGATACAACAAGTTATGAAAAAACTCTGATCACAGTAGGTCACCCTTAAGGGTGACCTACTGGGGCATTTGTCAAACCCTGGTCTGTCCCTCCCCTTTCTAAAGTTCGAGCAAACCCGTATAAATTTCCATAAAATACCGTTACATATTTGTTACATTTCTTTTACTTTGCCGTGACAACTGATTTTACGTTTTGTGATATACTTTGTCTTAAGTTTTTGGAGAATTTTTTAAAAACAAAAAATGGAATTTAAAAAAGGAGGGGAAAATGAAAAAAATAATATCTCTGGTTGTTATTTTTTGTTTTTTTATAAGTAATGTTAGTTTCGCAATTAACCTCCCATTAGATAATACCTCTAATAATAACGGAACAAATCTCGCAGTCCCTTCATTACTCAAGAATATTTTAGATAAAACCGGAGCAATTAATGAGGCGGAAAATATTAAACTCTGGCTTGCGGCGTGCTTACGGAGTATAGCGGCCGAAGGATTCGATTTTAAAACAGCGACACCCGAAGAAATCCGCGATCGTCTCAAAGAATTGGGCGAGCCGAGAAATGCGGAGATATTCCATCCAAAAGAGACTCAATTTTTTGTTCATGAGGCCACAATAGAGGGTGACCGCGTGCGAGTAACAGCCCGAGTAAAAAGGGATAACTCTTTAAGGACTTATAATATCACTTTTTCCGGCCCGGAAACTATATACGTAAACCTAAAGAGAGATTCAAAAGACAGCATTCCATCCAAGGGTATTTTTGAAGATATGGAATCTCTTGTGGAATTCTTAAGAGGGATAGTGGAATTTGATGTCAAAGGAACGGTAAAACTTATTGAAGGCGAAGAAGATGCCTTCATAGAAAGATTACCCGTTTTGGTTTACAACATCTCGGTTAATCCGGAAGATTCTATCAGAGACGCGATAGAATGGATGATTTTGGAATTAGGCCCCCAGCTTCCTGTAAATAGTGCTATTCCTGCTTCAACGCAAAAACTCTATAGAACAATAGGAAGGGAGTACTACAAGAAATCGGCCATTCTGAAAATAAACCAAAGGGCGTTGATACCATATCTCTATCGAATAATGCTTAAGGTGATGAGAGAGCATAATGTGGCAATGATAAGCCAGATTGCCATATCCGAAGCCATATATATTGTTGGCGGCGATGCTAAGAAATCCCCGGCTATTAATATAGCTCAGGCTATATTGGCGGGAAGAACAAGTCGCGAAGGGGCTACACCTGTTTTCAATTCAAGGGATCATCTGCAGGTAGATAAAAAACTTTACGACAAAAATTCTGCAATGGCTTTAAGAAATAGGGCAGATACAATCCGGGAGGATATTCTCGAAGACAAAATATATAGCGTAGATTTGGATACGTCTACCATAGCCCGGACCCCTGATGAGATGCCCGGTTCCGTTGCAGAACAGCAAAGGCCCAATTTTGAGACAGCCGTTAAGTACACCATTTTTGTCAGGTTGTTGGAGAAAATATACGGTTTGCCGGGTATTGCCCTTAATGGCGAAGTAGGCGAAGTAGGAACAGAAGAGGTAACGCCTGAAGAACTAAGAGCGTATTTAACAGGTTACAAGCTTACGCTAGGCAAATTTATGAACTTCAGTCCAAAACAAAAATTAGAATGGATTGAAAACAATAATTACATCTTCTGGTTTAGCGAAGAAGAAATGGCTAAAATAAAAGAAATCGTACAAGATAAAGCAATGCATTTTGATGGCCTTGAGGCAATGAGCTGCCAGGTTGGCACGGCACACGGAGGAGTAAAGGTACCCGGTAGGCCGTGGGAGCGAACCAGTGAAAGGGTAGTAAACATGGAACGGCTCGAGGAACTGGCCGATATATGCCGGAGTTTTGGATTGGCCGGACTTATACTGCACGGCGCGTCCAGTATTTCCGAAGATGAACTTAAAGAAGCTGTAGAAAGAGGAGCAATCGCGGTTCACCTTGCTACTTATATTCATGATAGAATCTTTAGCCATCCGGAATTCCCGACAAAGCTGATATCAAAGCTGTTTAAACTTATAAAAGAAAGGAATAAAAAACTCTATGACACCCCGATAGATAAACATACCCAGCATATTACAATAGGTGATATAATACAGGAAATACAAGGAACCATTGAAATTGAAAAACCGCTTAGCGAGGAACAGCGGCAGCAAGTAGCCTGGATTGTCCACCAGGCCAGAGGGAAGGGCGTATCAAAAGAACAACATGATAAAGGAGAAGGCCTATGGTCATTTATCGACCTTGAGCAAGATATGCTGGATTTACCGAAGGAGACGCTTGCCGAGCTTAACAAGGTAGTTGAGGAGCAGATTCTGCGCTATGTCGAGCTATTGAACGCCAAAGGCACAGGCGATATAATAAAAGATATGGAATTTCCGACACCGCCTCCTGCGCCCATGCCGGAGCCGTTAAAGGACCACATAGCCGATCCCCCCGACGCCGAGCCTTCATCGGAAATAAATAAGATGAAAACCACTGCAACTCGAGTCGGCTTGGAGATTCCCACCCATTTAAATACGAGATATACCCTCCTACTCGCTACGGAATTTTTTGCGGATAGCAAAGAATTTAAAAAACATGAAACCGAATTTAGAGACAGATTCAATCTCGGAACGGTGGGTGGAAGAACAGCCGAACAATTTATTGATAATGTACTGGCAAAAGCTAGAGGAATCGAACATAGAACAGTGGTCCTTCTTCCTGACAGAATATCCCGTAGGTGGCTCGAGAGACTTACAGCCGTAGGGATAAGGTTTATCAGAACAGATGTTGAAGATCTCGTAGAGGCAAGAGTTAACAAAGATGTAAATAGAACAACGTTTCAATTAAATACCTACGCTACTATGTTGCTTATACGCCATATAGATAGAAGCATAGGCAGAGAATCCCCATTATATCGTATTTTAAGTTTCTATATAAAATCACACTTTAAATTAGACAGTAATGTTGAAATTGAAGATTACATCCAAGCTATTATTACCGGTAATATAGCCATATTAATTAGAGGATATCTATCTTACAGGCCTGCCAAACCGTATCAGGCACCGGACTACGAAAAAATTGCTGCAGCATTAATCTCAGCGTAATATATTTTCACATTAGGCGTAATATATTTTCACAGAGTAGGTCACCCTTAAGGGTGACCTACTCTGTGGATAAGTTAAGATATATCTATCGGATCAATTTTTAAAAGGCAAGTTTTACCGTTAAAATAATGTTGATAGCTAGAGTATACAAATTTATCTATGTCAGCCACAATGCCATGCTTCAAAGGGTTGTTGTGAATATACTCGATTTTGCTTATCAGCATGCCCTCATTCCGGATTCCTTCATCATAAAACCGCTTCTGCCATATGTGGCCGGTTGAATCATACATTTTGTTAAATCTCCTAGAAAAATTACCTTTTATCATTAGCATTATATAGGACAGATTGTATTTGCCGAAAGGTTGAATAATAAAATGAATATGTTCAGATAATATACAGAATGCGAATATTCTATAATCCAACGACAATTTAAGATATTCAATGGTTAAAAGAAAAAGGTTAACCGCTTTTTCTTCCGCAAAAACCGCTTTTCTTTTATATGTAACACTTGTTACGAAATAAGCCATACCTGGCTCGAAGTATCTTCTGATATTACCCATGTTTACCTCAGCTTGTAATTTTACAGTAGGTCACCCTTAAGGGTGACCTACTCTGTGGATAAGTTTGCTTTTTGTCTACATCATCCAAAAGTCTCTATCCAAACTCCTGTACGATATTGCCTCGCTGATATGCGAGGCTTCGATGGTTTCCTTTTCTTCGAGATCCGCTATTGTACGCGCTACCTTTAATATCTTGTCATATGCCCTTGCGGATATACCGAGCTCCAGGATTGCCATCTTGAGGAGTTCCTCGCCTTCTTTATCAAGGATGCAATACTTTTCTAACTCTTTGGATTCGAGGCGGGCATTAAAAACAATCGAATCGGATTTATAACGCTTTTCCTGAATCTTTCTTGCCTTATTTACACGCTTACGTATAACTTCTGATGTCTCGCCCTTTCTGCTTTTTTCAGAGAGCTGGTCATAATTTAACCGTGGGACGTTTAGATGTATATCTATTCTATCTAATAACGGTCCCGAAATCTTGCTTAAATACCGCTGTATCTGATACGGCGTGCAGTGGCACTCCTTCTTGGGGTCAGTGAAGTAACCGCAGGGGCAAGGGTTTAGAGCCGCTATAAGCATGAAACGGCAGGGATATATATTGCTCCCTTTAACTCGCGAGATTCTTATTTTCCCATCTTCTATCGGCTGGCGAAGTAACTCTAATACATTCCTCTTGAATTCGGGGAGTTCGTCTAAAAATAAGACGCCGTTGTGCGCAAGACTTATCTCTCCGGGCATTGGATTTGTCCCGCCTCCGGCAAGCGCAGCGTCAGAAATCGTATGATGCGGGTTTCTGAAAGGCCTGTTCAGGATAAGGCCTTTATTCGGTGAAAGTAGGCCGGCAACACTATGTATTTTTGATGTTTCCAAGATTTCTTCGACAGTCATCTCAGAAAGTATAGTCGGAACCCTTTTTGCCAACATACTTTTCCCTGAGCCGGGAGGGCCGATTAGAAGAGCGTTATGACCGCCCGAGGAGGCAACCTCAAGTCCTCTTTTTACGTGTTCCTGGCCTTTAACATCAGTGAAGTCCCTCCGGTATTTACTTTTGTATTTTATTTTAAGGCGGGTATTCCTGTTCTGCGGTTTCATATCTGATCTATTATTTAAGAAGTTTACTCCTTCATTTAAACTTTCAATAGTATAAATTTTTATGCCATTTACATTCGATACCTCTATCAGGTTCTTTTTTGGCAGGATAAGATTTTGAATCCCTTTTTCTTTTAATCCGATAGAAATAGGCAAAGCCCCTTTTATCTCTTTAAGCCTTCCGTCAAGCGATAATTCGCCGCAGATTGCAAATTCCAATAGCCTGTTTTGATTTATAATACCCACCGCGCAGAGCAAAGAGAGGGCAATGGGCAGGTCAAAACCGGAACCCTCTTTTCTGATGTTGGCAGGCGCAAGATTTACGGTTATTTTTCCGTCGGGAAAGCGGTATCCCGAGTTTTTTATGGCGAATTTTATTCTATCCCTGGATTCCCTTATCGCGGTATCCGGAAGGCCTATGATGTTAAACGCCGGCAGGCCCTGCGCTATATCGGACTCTACATCCACTTTATAAGCGTCTATACCTATTACGGTACACGATAATGATTTTGCAATCATGATTTTCTCCTTTCTACTTCGCTGAATATTTACATATTCAGCTTCGTAGCAATTGCTTCGAAGCCAAATACGTAAGTATTTGGCGAAGAAGAATTATTTTTCTATAGCATTTTTGAAATGCTCGATTTTCTGCGCGAATCCCGAGAATTCATCAAGCTCGATAGAAACAACATCTACGCGCCAACGCATGTTTAACATATTTTTCATCTTTAGATAGCACAAAGCACAGTGTATGAGTTTTTTCTTCTTTTTACCTGTTATGGAAAGGTACGGCGGGCCGAAGGATTTGCTTTTGCGTGTTTTTACCTCGACAAACACAATAAAGTATTTTTTCCTTGCAACAATATCTAGTTCACCGACAAACGTTCTGACGTTTCTCGCGATTATCTTATAGCCCTTGCGGGCAAGAAACCGCGCCGCGATATCTTCGCCTTGTTTCCCCAGGACGCGGTTTCTGTAACCCATTTTTTACTTACTCCGATTGCTGGTAGGCCTCGAGAATGACTTCTTTTAAGTATTCCGCTATTTCCTTCGTAGCAGGCGTAAACACGTTGAACCACTTGCCTTGCTTGCTTTGCTGTTGTGGCATACCGATGAAAATACCCTTTTCGCCTTCCACGATTTTAAAGCCCCTTACTAAAAATAGGTCCCCAAAAAGAAGGTCGCAAAAGGCCTTCACCTTGCTCTCGTTTTCCAGCCGGGTGATCCTGTCAACTTTTACATTGAGAACTTCACTTACCATTTTCTCTCCTCCTTTCCTCATTTCACTCCCTCTTCATATATAAGACAACGAAAATGTGATTTTGCTGCATTATTTTTTAAGATTTTTTATTTTGCATAAAAAGAACCGTTCCTGCATCACGCAAGGCGCAGGAACGGTTCCGTTCGGAAGGCGGGCAGGCTTAAGGGTTAAAGGTTTATTCTATCATTCAGGGTTTTGAGGATTTTTGTAGCTTCTTTTTCGCCGCCTTTTTTCCAGGCGTCGTATATCATTATAAGGATACGCGCGTTTATGCTCTCGAATATCCACTTAGCCCCCATAAGTATCGTGGCAACTAAAAATTGTATGAAGTAACGGGGCACGAAGAACGAAAGTATAAAAGCTATAATAGCTCCGAATAGCCAGAGGTTTTTCTTCCACATCGATTTCATAAGTTTTACTCCTTGCCCGCCGCTATGCGGGCCTTTTTTTGTTTTGTTAAACTCTTCGACCGCCCCGTAGGCAAATACAAGTTTTTCAAGGCAGCCGTTACAATCCTTCAAATGGTTTTCGATTTCTGCTTTCTTTTCCGGCGAAAGCATGCCGCTTAAATAGTCATTTAACTCAGTTTCCGGCAGACAAAGGCTCGTTTTTTGCATTTTCACCCTCCATATATATAGACAACAAAAATCAGAATTTGCTGCATTTTATTTTCTTTCTCATGCGCGTAATAGCGGATGAAACAGTGCCAAGCGGGATACCTATTATTTTCGATACATCCCTTAAATTCAATTCTTTTTTAAAGTAGAGCTTGAATATGAGTTTTTCCCTCGGCATTAAGAGGCGATAAAATTCTTTTATTTTTTTACCCATATTTTCAGTTTCGCCTGCTTTCCGGGCAATTTCTTTCGTGGGAAGCTTTTCGAAAAAGGAACCGTCGGACATCAATACTTCTTTCTGCCTCGCCTTCAAATGGTTAATGACGGCGTTTCTCGCTATTACCGCAAGCCAGTAGTCTATACATTCTTTGTTTTTTATCTCATTTAATTTGTTTTTGCGCCATAGGGAAACCAGTATATTCTGTCCTATATCTTTTATTTCATTTTCGGGCACCTGGCCTCCGGCGGAATATCTAAGTAGCGCTTTTCTTGCCGCAAATGTGATTAACGGCAACTTTCTTTTAACAAATTCAGCCCAGGCCAGTGGGTCTTTGGCGGTGCATTTGTCGATGAGAACCGAGATGGGCAGATTTTTATATTCCATAAGAAGCTTATTTTACTCCGAAGTTGCGGCGGGCCGCCTAGGAGCTGTTTTTTACAGCGTCTTTTTGGGTTAAAAGCATTATATCTTTCGAGAGGATATAGTCAATCAGTTCCCTGAAAACATCTATGTGCATAAAGAACCTGTAAGGTTTTGGCCGGTGGAAGCTTTCGGTATTTTTCTCGCCCACAAGATGGAATACCATTATCAACCAGCACTTCTTTTTTTCGGCATAGTCAACCTGTTTTTTGAGATAGGAAAGAGAATGTTTTTTCATGATGGCAAAACCAATGATTGAATAGGGATTTTTTACAGGGATTTTATTGAAATAAGGGGAATCAGCCGTGAATCTCGCAGATTTATAGTAAGGCCTTGCTTTTAATAAGTAGGGGAGGTTTAAACCTCCCCTACCGAGTTGATTTTTATTTATATAAGGAAAGACAAAAGAGTTAACCTTATTATGCAGTAGACCTTCGAGCTCTTTTTTAGATTCGACGATTTCAGAAATCATCTCATTTTTATCTTTTAAGCTCAATCGAGACAGATTCGGATGGGTGAGGGTGTGCGAAGCGATTTCATGCCCCCGCTTAAGATTGTCTTTTAGCTCTTCTAATCCGGCGAGCCGGCGATTTTCGAATCTCTTTCCTATAAAAGAGGCGGGTACTGCTATAGTAGATTTTATATTTAGCTTATCGAGGTATTTTATGGCATGTTTGTATGTATCTAAGTAAGCATCGTCAAAGGCAAGGGTGACGATGCCCTTCTTTCTTCGAGGCATGTTTCAAGTGTAATAGAAACATATAGTTGTGTCAATATAATTTTTATGGAGGGGTGAAGTAGTCTTGGGCAGGGCCGCCGTCGCCGGGATCCTTTAACCACTGTTTTGTAACGTAATCGTAAGACCATGCCCAGGCATAATCTATATCTCTAAAAATAATGCGGTTAACGTTCCAGCCCGTAGTTGGGCCAATTACATATTGAAAAAAGCAGCTCTCATCCACTCGAATACCTAAATCTTGTTGAACCCGTGTGCTGCCAGCCGCATATCCATTACCCGCCTTCCCGTCTTCCCATGAATAAACAGGAATTCCTTGATAGGTTCCGCGTTCTACACGATAAGCCCTTTTAGCAGCGACAATCAGGTCGACTGTTGCGAATACCTCGGCAAACCTGGCTTTCCATATGTATGCCCGAAATATCGGAATCGAAATCACAGCCAAAATACCGACTATAATTATTACTACCAGTAATTCTACTAACGTAAAACTCTTTTTTGTAAACATTTATTAAATCCTTTCCAAGGTGAAGCGTTCCCTTTTGCTTATGGAGGGGTGAAGTATTCTCGGGCAGGGCCGCCGTCGCCGGTAGTATATTTGTACCAGGTTTTATTCACGTAGTTGTATTGCCATGCCCAGCTATACGGTAGTTCCCTAAAGAAAATAGAAGTATTAGTTGGTTGAGTGTCGCGGGGATAAATAAGATATTGAAAAAAGCAGTTCTCATCTATTTTAATACCTAAATCTTGTTGGACGCGCGTGCTTCCCGTTGAAACTTCATCACCTGCCATGCAATCAGCAAATGGATAAGGAGGAATTCCTTGATAAGTTCCGTGTTCTACACGATAAGCCCTTTTAGCAGCGACAATCAGGTCGACTGTTGCGAATACTTCGGCAAACCTGGCTTTCCATATGTATGCCCGAAATATCGGAATCGAAACCGCAGCTAAAATACCGACTATAATTATTACTACCAGTAATTCCACTAACGTAAAACTCTTTTTTGTAAGCATTTATTAAATCCTTTCACATATAATATACTATAGAATTCATGGATTTGCAAGGGACAAGACCAATTGTTCGAGGTCGAACCTCGAACAGTTAGAGATATGGTAATGGTAGAAGCAATGTTCTTTACAAAGAAACGCCCCCCTCTAAGATGGAGGGGTGAAGTATTCTCGGGCAGGGCCGCCGTCACCGAGGGCATATTCGTACCAAGTTTTAGTGGCGTAGTTGTAGTACCATGCCCAATCGTAGGGTAGTTTCTTAAAGAAGATAGTAGTAGCACCTGTATACTCGCTCGAGGGGTAAATAAGATATTGAAAAAAAGAATCCTCATCTACTTGAATACCTAAATCTTGTTGAACCAGAGTACTTCCGGCTGGAATTTCATCGCCTGCCCGGCATTGGGCATACGGATAAGGAGGAATTCCTTGATAGGTTCCGTGCTCTACACGATAAGCCCTTTTAGCACTGACAATC
>CP070780.1:925135-952016 GCA_020346285.1 Candidatus Omnitrophota bacterium
GCCAGATATAATAAAATCCCGATACTCATTTTTACCGCAAAAGCTGAAACCGAAGATATGGAGCTCGCTAAAGAAGCCGGCGCTGATGCATATATAACGAAGCCTTTTGAGCCAAATGCCCTGCTTGAAAAGATAGATGAGCTTTTGAAGGAGAAAAAATGACCGCGCGAGGAAAGAAATCATTAGGGGAGAGCCTGGTAGACGAAGGCATAATCACAGAACAACAGCTTAAAGAGGCCAGGCTTGAGGAAAAGCGCACAGGCCAGCGCTTAAGGCTGGTTTTAGTAAAAATGGGGCTTATAGCCGAAGAGGATTTAGTGGCATTTTTAAGCACTAAACTGGGACTACCCAGAATGGAGTTGGATAACTATTTAATAGACCAAAAAGTAATAGATTTGGTACCCGAGGCCCTTGCCAGGAAATATGAACTCATCCCGGTTTTAAAAATCGGAAACCGCCTCACGTGCGCCATGCTCGATCCGTGGAACGTATTTGCCCTGGATGAAATGAGGATGAAGACAAATTTCACTGTCGAACCGGCTATTGCCACGGCATCGGAGATAAAAAAAGCCCTTAACCAGTATTATGGCGCAAAAGGAACGATGGAAGACCTGATAAAGACCATAGACGAAAGAAAGCTCGGTATAAAAAATGGGGAAGAAGTTGATACGAAAAAACTTCAGGACATCGTAGAAGAACCCGTCGTTATAAAACTGGTCAACCTGATTATCATGAAAGCGGTTCAGCAAGGGGCGAGTGATATACATATAGAGCCGGAAGAGGAAGAGATTAAATTAAGATTAAGGGTTGACGGCATGTTGCACGAGGAACCGTCCCCGCCCAAATACCTTCAATCAGCTATAGCATCGCGGATTAAAATAATGGCGAAGCTGAATATCGCGGAACGAAGAAAACCGCAGGACGGAAGGTTTAATATAAATATGCAGGGACGCAAAATAGACGTCCGCATTTCCTGCATGCCCACCATATACGGAGAGAATATCGTGCTGCGCCTTTTAGACATATCAAGCGCCCTTTTGGGGCTCGGAGAATTGGGATTTTCCGAACAAGTTTTAAACAAGTATCAGGGGCTTATCTCCCGGCCTCACGGCATAGTGCTGGTGACAGGGCCGACAGGAAGCGGTAAAACTACCACGCTTTACGCCTCTCTCAGCAAAATAAATACAGTCGAAAAAAATATTATAACTATAGAGGACCCCGTTGAATACAGGCTTGAAGGTATCAGGCAGATTCAGATAAACCCGGCGGTGGACCTTACCTTCGCAAAAGGCCTCCGCTCGATATTGAGGCAGGACCCTAATATAATAATGGTTGGCGAAATGAGGGATGCCGAAACAGCCGCAATCGCGATTCAGGCCGCGTTGACAGGCCATCTCGTTTTTTCTACACTTCACACCAATGACGCGCCGGGCGCCATAACGAGAATGGTCGATATGGGCGTTGAGCCATATTTAGTCGCCTCTTCGGTTATAGGCGTTCTGGCACAAAGGCTTGTAAGGACGGTTTGCAAAGATTGTAAGGCCAAGGGGTGTTCAAAATGCATGAATACGGGCTACAAGGGAAGGATTGGAATCTATGAATTGATGGTAATAAACGACGATATACGTAATTTAATTAGTGCTAAAAAACCTGTTGAGGAAATAAGAAAAAAAGCTATTGAGTCAGGCATGATTTCCTTAAAGGATGACGGCAACAAGAAAGTCAAAGAAGGGCTTACAACTATGGAAGAAGTCCTTAGGATGACAGAGGAGACATAATGCCAACCTACATCTATAAAGCCCGCGACGCGACAGGAAAACCGGTTAAGGGCAGGATGGCGGCTAAGACCGCCGAGGAGCTTGTTGATAAGCTGCGTAAGATGGGTTATATGACTACACAGGTTACCGAATCCCTGCCCCTTAAGATGGAATCCCTATTTGATAGATTAAGGCCGATAAACGCAGAGGATATGATTATGTTTAATGTCCAGCTGGCCAACATGCTCAACGCCGGTATAAGCATTCTAGATAGCTTGGGAGCCCTTGCCAGGCAGCTGGAAAATAAAAAATTAAAAGAAGCCATAGGCGGCATAACGCGAAGCATTGAAGGAGGGGATAATTTTTCACAGGCGCTGGCAAGATACCCGCTCATATTTCCGAAGCTCTTCGTAAATATGGTAAAAGCGGGAGAAGCCAGCGGAAAGCTGGATAATATTTTGCTAAGATACGCCGAATATTTCGAGCGCCAGTCGGACTTAAAACAGAAAGTTAAGGCAGCGCTTTTCTATCCCACCGTGCTTCTATTTGCCGGGCTTACTGTTACCCTTTTTATCGTTACATTTATCATTCCGCAGTTCGCGCAGGTCTTTATAAAAAGCAATGTGCCGCTCCCCATACCTACGCTTATTTTGTTTAAGGTAGGGGTAGCTATCAAAAAATTCTGGTATGTGGGGGTTTTATTAGTTATTAGCGCCTGGATAGGGATAAAAAATTACATAAATACGGAAAGAGGGCGCCTCGTCTTTGACAGGTTTAAATTAAAAGTGCTTGTTCTCGGGCCTTTGCACCGCAAAGCCGCTATATCAGGTTTTGCCAGGACATTCGGGACTCTTTCGGCAAGCGGCGTTCCTATTCTGGAATCGTTGGATATAACCAAGGACGTAGTCGGCAACGAGGTGTTGAGCCGCGTTATCGCAAGTGCGCGAAAGGCCGTTGAAAAAGGGCAAAATTTATCAGAGCCCTTAAAAATAAGCGAGGAATTTCCTCCGGATGTTATCCAGATGATTTCGGTGGGGGAAGAAAGCGGCAGCCTGGACAGGATGCTTAATAAAATCGCGGATTTCTATGATATGTCAGTCGGATATGCCATAAAGAAACTTACGACGATTCTTGAACCGTTGTTTTTGGTTGTCATGGGTTGCATGGTGGGTTTTATTATGGCCTCGATGCTTTTACCTATTTTCGATATGATAAAAATTTTAAAAAGATAATAAGAGATAAGAAGGAGGAGGGCATGTTTAGGCAAAGAGGTTTCACGCTAATCGAGCTTTTAATAGTCATCGCTGTAATCTCTATTTTAATAGGTATAGCGCTCCCGCGCTTCAGGGGTATGCGGGAAGAAGGGCTTATTGCGCAGGCGAAAGGGGAGCTCAGGACGCTTCAGACGGCCGTAGAGAGTTATTATATTCATAACAGGATTTACCCGGCTACCTTTCCCGATGACCTGGAAACCGCCACCCCGAATATTATCGGTACCACAGCTCCTACGGACCCGTTTAATATCGGAAACGACTATGTTTTTTTGCAGTCGCCGAACGCAAAATATTATGTTCTTTACTCCGTAGGTCCGGCCGGCACGGGAAGCGCTACGATAAGTTCTACCGGCGTTGTCACAGAGGATATAGGCGAAAGTTGTATCTATGTTTCTAACGGAACGCTGGCTGATACGCAACCGTAATAGCCATGAAAGGCTTTACATTACTCGAAATTCTCATAGTGATTGTCATTTTTACCATCGGGGTAGTAATTCTATTAGGCGCTATCTCAACTATGATAAGAGGTTCCGGTGATATCGAGAGTATCGATATCGCCACGAATTTAGCAAGAGATATGATGGATGAAATTTTGGCAAAAGGATTTGATGATCCCGATGGCAGTGCTTTCGGCCTTGAAGAAACGGAGCCAAGAAACAATTTTGATGATGTAGACGATTATGACGGGTGGAGCAAAAATCCGCCCCAGGATGTAAACGGAACACCTTATGATGGTACAGATACAATACCCGATTATTCCGCGTTTACCCGCGCAGTTACGGTTGAAAATGTCCCGGAAAATGATTTTGATATAGAGGCGCCATCGACAGATGGAACGACTGACGCAAAAAGAATAGTTGTAACGGTATCATGGGCTGCGCTCGGCGGTAATCCTAGCGTAGAGTTAAAATCGGTAGCAACTGAATATCATCCGGATCCAAGATAGCAGATTCATGAATAAAAACGGTTTTACTTTGATTGAGCTTATCATCGGGATAGTGCTGTATTCTATAATAATTGGTGTAGCAGGGCTTGTTTTTATTGTTGTCCTGAGAGAATGGTCAAGCACCCAAATCCGCAGCAACCTGAGGCAAGACGCTGTGATAGCAGTTGAGAGATTGACAAGAGAATTGAATGAAGCGAGAGAGATTACCTCCGCCCTGGATAATTCAATTTTATTCTGGTGGCAAGATACCGATGCCGATGAGGTGCGGGATTCATCAGAGGTAGTAACTTTTTCGTGGGATGGGACTGCAGGTACCCCTTTAAAACGTGATGACGTAACTTTGGCTTTTGACGTTGAGAATTTTCAGATTAATTATCGTGATTTAAATAATTCGCCGCTTTCGCCGGCTCCCGACCTTTCTTTGGAAGATAGAGATAGTATTCGCAGGCTCGATGTTCAATTGAAATTAAGCAGAGAAGACGAGGAGTTTACGCTTCTTACATCTATAATACCGAGAAATCTGCGCCAGGTTCGCGGGCCATGGTGAAAGGTAATAAAAGAGGGCTATCGCTCATTATTCTTGTATTTATAATTTTGACGATAACTACTCTTATAGTTATAGCTTACGGTTTCTTGATAACATACGAGATGAGAGGCGGGGGCATTGAATTAAATGAACAGAAGGCCCTGTATATAGCAGAAACGGGGATAGAAAGGGCTATGGAATATCTGGAAGATGATACGGACTGGAGCAATAACGATGGGACTGCTGTTATAAGTGAAAATTTCGGCGATGGAAGTTATATCATAGACTTATCCGGCGGAACAAAGACGGTTATCGTAGTTGACTCGGAGGCCACGGTAGATAGCGGCCCTCGCCAGGTAAAGCGTAAAGTGAGGCAGAAGATTCGCAGGCTTCCCGAGGCATTCAATTTTGCGTTGTTCTGGGAAGGAACGGGTACTGCCAATGTGCAAAGCGGAAGCGTAGTTGTCAACGGGGGCGACGTGTTTACTAAAGGAACTGTTTCAAGCACTGGCCCCGGGAGCATTGATGTAACCGACGGCGGCACGCCAGCTACGACTAACGGCGGCTTTGTCTATACAACTAATTCCTGGACAGCCGGCGGTACTTACACAGAAGGAACAAAACCGGATGCCGAACCTGCTTACCCTATATTGGATACGACATTTTACGACAATGAAATTGCTATGGCCGAAGCGCAGGTAATAGGAGACCTTAGCTGGGCCGGCGGAAGCCGGGCGTTGAACGGAACTACATATGTTAATGGAGATATAGAAATTACCGGGACCGCCGTTACCGGAAGCGGGGCGCTTGTAGCTACAGGCAAGATTAACATAACGGGTTCTGCAAGTATTGTTCCGGGTAGCGGTAAGTTCATACGTTTAATCTCTAAGACAGACGTCACCATAGAAGCCAGCACTACAGCGACCGGGACAGTTATATACGCAAGGAGCGAGTCAGAGATTGACAATGCCAACTTGACAGGCTCCTTTATTTCCGTAGATAAGGTGAAGATAACGAATGGCTCGATAGTGACAGGTTATATTTACACCGATACCTCAGATATAAGAGACAATGCTACGATAAATGGCAGTCTTGTTACTAATCGTTTTGTAAATAACGAAATCTCCGCTCTCGGCAAGACAATAACAATTAACTATGACTTTTCTTACCTTGAAGAGGCAGCTCCCGGGCTTGGCTTGGACATTGACGGCGATGCCAGTGAAGAGGGCGGTATTATTAAAGTACCCGGCACATGGCAACAAATTTAACGAAAATTATGGAATTATTCAAGAAAGATTATATCATCGGTTTAGATATAGGGACTTCTTCCGTAAAGATGGCTCAATTTACAAAAAAGGAAGACGGGCTGTATCTTGTAAAGGCCGAGATAAAAGAGATTGCTTCCCCGCTTTCGCGGGGACTGGCTTCATCGGAGTGTCCCGGCAATGACGCAGAAATTCTGCCTGTCCTCAAGGATTTATTTAGGGGAATCGACGTTAAAAAATCTAAAATCATCGTAATCATCAATTGCCCCAAAACATCCATGAAAGCGGCAAAAATTCCCTATATGCCGAAAACGGAGTTGCGTAACGCTATAAACCTGGAGGCAAAAAATTATTTCCCGCTTCCTGCAGATGATTCATCGTTAGACTATGAAATTTTAGGGGATATAGTAGAAAAAGGGGTAAGAAAGTATGAGGTGGCGGTTGCGGTTTCGCCGAAAAAGACGGTAAACAGGTACCTGTCCTTGTTAGGAAAAGCGGGAATAAAGCCGCATTCATTTATTCCTTATGACGGCGCTTTACAGAAATTGGCCGAGCATTCATATCCGAAAGAAGACAAGACGGCGTGTTTTCTGGTCATGAGCGAGCTCTACACGGAACTGGCTATCTTTAAAGGAAAATCTTTGATGTTCAGCCGTAAGATTCCCGTTACCGGAAGGGATATTACCAAGGCCATGACAGGGGTCCTGGCTTCTGATAAGGGAAAAATAAAGCTTTCGATGGAGGAAGCCGAAAAGATAAAAAGAGAGGTAGGCATTCCGGCCGAAGGAGACGAGGCGAAAATCATTGACGGAAAGATATCGACAGTTCAAATCTTATCCATGCTTCGGATGCCCCTGGAACAGCTGGTAAGCGAAGTAGAAAGATGCTTCGATTATTATAGAGAAGAATCGGACGGGGGCACGGTAGATTCGCTGGCACTCTTCGGAGGCGGAGCGTCTCTGGGCGGCCTTATCAAGTTTTTGTCCGAACGATTGGGGATAGAGATCAGCCTCGGCGATGCCTTGAGAGGCCTTAACGTCGAAAAGGACGCCGTAAAGGAAAGGCATAAAATTTCTCACCGGTTGGGACTGGCAATAGGCGCATCTTTAACCGAGGGAAAGGGCATAAACCTTCTTCCTCCCGAAATCAAAGAAGAGGTAAAGCGGATTGTCAAGCGCGGTATGATAGAAGTTATAATCACGGTAGTTATTATTATTTCGTTACTTTTATATATAGGCATGAAGATTGAACTAAGTAACCTCCAGAAGAGAAGCTCTGTTGCCAGGTTTGAGATTTCCAGCTTGCAGCCTCAACTCAAAAGAGCCGAAGCGCATCATCTTGCTAGCATGGTATTGGTGGATGAACCGTACTGGGAAGATGTCTTCAAAGAATTAAGCAACCTTATATTCCCGGATATTTATCTTACAAATATGAAGCTGGAAAGAGGTATTATTATAATGAAGGGAGTTGTGGCGTCAGAAGACGCCGAGTCCATTCTCTCGAATTTTATGCTTACACTGGAGAAGGGTATATTTAGGAATGTTAAGCTCGTGAGAACGAGGGATTTAAAAGACAAATCCGGCACGGAATTTGAATTAAAATGCGAATTAGACAGGGGAAAAGATTGAAAATAGGCAAAATTGAATTAACGCAGGAGAAATTGATCATAACAGTATCCGCGGCGGTTTTAATCGTCGTTTTTGCGGTATATTTTGTTTTTTACGCCCCGCTGATGAGAAAACTGCGAACAGACTATTTAGAATGTAGAGAGCTGGAAAACAAGGCGCTCAAATACAGGAATGTTATAAGGTCTGCCGGAGAAATATACGGGGAACGCACGCTCTTAACGGAACGCGATATCTCCCAGGCAATAGACGAATTGGCTCAATATGGCAGGTGGAAAGGGGTCAATTTTGTTTCCATGAATCCGTATAAGATAGAAGAAGACAAGGTCTCGCAATATAAAATATTACCCGTAAAGATGCAAATAGAATCCTCGTATCAACAATTAGGCATATTTCTGGGGTCATTGGATGACCTGGAAAAAAGTTTAATCAAGGTAAAGAGTTTTAATATAGTCCCCGGCAAAGAAGACCTGGATAAGGTTGTGGCAGATTTGGTTATAGATATGTATTTTTCCGGAAACGAAAATGCAGAATAAGAAATTAATTGTATTGATTGTTTTGGTGATAGGGGCGCTTTTCAGCTTAATTTACGGCTCTTCGAAGGGAAAACGCAAGACACCATCAGGGCAGGCGGCAATCCAGCATGGCGAAAGAGCCCGGCCGACAAAAAAGGGCGTACCGGCGCTCCGGCATGCAATAAAAACGGATTTCGTTACGTGGGCAAGAAATCCCTTCGTTCTGAAGACAATCCCCGTTGTTGCTCCGGCGCCCGTTGCACAGCCTGCTCCTTTACCGTCGAGTGCCAAGCTTGCGCTTGATGGCATAATGTGGGATGAGAAAAATCCGAAAGCCATGGTAAACGGTAGACTGATGGGGATAGGCGACAAAATCGGCGAGTACGAGGTTATTGATATAAAAAAGAATAAGGTTACGCTAAACAACGGCGTCGAAGATATTGTGCTCAGATTGAGCTATTAAAGAGATATGACTAAAAAACGCGAGACCTGGAAATCGCACTGGGGAATGATAGCGGCCATGATAGGCACCGCTATAGGCCTGGGAAACATCTGGAGGTTTCCGTATCTTTGCGGGAAATACGGCGGCGCGAGCTTTTTGATCCCTTATATTATTTTGTTATTCGGTATCGCTATTTTCGCGATGATGTGCGAATGGGTTCTTGGCCGCCACACAAAGCGGGAACCGCTTGGCGCTTTTGATAAGATAAAATTTCCTTTCGGAAGGGATATAGGCGCCTGGGGAGTAATAGGCCCGTTTTTCTTATATTCCTATTATATAGTTATCACAAGCTGGGTTATATTTTTTATCTTTGCCTCATTTGAAGGGCTTTATTTCGGAAAGGATACAGAGGTATATTTCTCCTCATTTTTAGGCAGTAAATGGATATTTCTTGTGCACTTTATTGCCGTATGCCTTACAAGCGGTATTCTGGCAATGGGCGTGCAGAAAGGAATCGAAAGGGCCTGCAAGGTTATGATACCTACACTTTTTGTGCTTTTAATAATCGTGGCAATAAGAAGCGTGACGCTTCCCGGCGCAGGCGAAGGTATAGAATTTTATATGAGGCCCAGGTGGGGAGGCCTGTTAAATGTTGAAACGTGGATTGCAGCGCTGGGCCAGGTATTTTTCACTTTGAGCCTTGGCATGGGGGCTATGCTTATTTACGGTTCTTATATGAAAGACGAATGGGGAATACCGATGAACGCGTTGAGCGTAACGCTGGGGAACACTTCAGCGAGTATCCTGGCGGGTTTTGCCATATTTCCGGCAGCTTTTGCGCTTGGCTTCGGCAGGGTTATAGGTAGCGCCGAGTCCATAGGCCTTACGTTCTTTGTTTTGCCGAAGGTATTTGAAGTCATGCCCGGCGGCCATTTATTCGGCGGAATATTCTTTATCCTGCTCGCGTTCGGAGCCATTTCCAGCGCGATAAGTATTCAGGAGCCTGCCATAGCGTGGCTTAAGGACGAGGTGGGTTGGTCGAGAAAACAAAGCGCGATTTTTACTGGTATTATTCTCTGGATTATGGGATTGCCTTTTATTTTCAACGGTTTTGTCCGGGGCGGCATCGGCGAGAAACTGGCGCTTCTTTCTAAAATGGATATTATAATTGCGCAGCTTGCGATACCCGTATTCGGCATAATTGCCATAATCGCCGTAGGGTACTTTATGAAAAACCGCGGTTTTGACGAGATGAATAAGAATGCAAGGGTGAAGCTAAGCCACACGTGGCTTAAGCCGTGGATAAAAGCTACCGTGCCGGTGTTTATAGCGCTTCTATTTATACTATCGCTTCTCAAGATTCTGCAGGATAATGGAATTATACCTATAGTTATTCCTGCCTCGCAAGGCGTTAAATTTGTTTCTATCGGAATAACGCCCATGACAATTCTTGCGATAATATTTATATGCCTGATCTTTTGGGGAGGTTTTATTTATTCCACAGTAAAAGTGTTGACGATAGAGAAAGACAAAAAAGGGAGGGTAAGCCGTGGACTTCACCATTCTCGCTGATACAAGGTTCGGCTGGGCCTTCGTTATAACCGAAATTGTATTATTGTATTTGGTATTTTTAGTCATACATCGCGTGGTGGAGAAGAGATTGAAGGACAAGCAGTGAGTATAGGCGATGACTGGAAAAAAGAGCTTTACATTGGTAGAATTATTAATCGTCATTATCCTTATCGGTATCCTTGCGGCAGTGGCAATACCAATGGCTCGAAATATGATAGAGAAGTCAAGGGCAACGGAAGGAGTGCAAATTTTAGGAGTTATAAAAAATGCCCAGTTATTATATCGTTGGGAATATGGTGATTTTGGATACGAAGGCCCCTGGAATAGCATGAACGAATTACCGGATATGGATGTCTCGGCAAAATATTTTATATGGTGTCCCACGCACCCTGAACAGTCGTATGCGCCCGGCGCAGTGGCGAGGGTACAACGTATAGGCGACCCCCCAGGTTATGGAAACTATAACTTAAAAATAACGCCGGAAGGAGAAATTTATTGCTGGGGAGGCGAGGCAGGCGCATGTGCAAAATTGGGTTTTAATGAAGAGTGAGCCAAAACCCAAATTTGTGACGTCATGTTCCATTTTGCCACTCCCTCGGGGATAGGCCTTAATCCTGCCCGTTATATAAGAAGAAAAAGCAAACTTCCTTTCCCAGAAAATTTTCCCCCTTCACCCCCGTTCGGGACCCCTTTGAAGTTTTGCTTTTTCTTCTTTCACAAAGAACAGTAGTGCACCCTTAAGGGTGCGCTACGGAGGTTCTTCAAAAAATGAGCTCAAGATAAAATAGTCACGCTTCTAAATATTTACAAAGAACAGGCTTTAAACTGATTGTCGGAGCTTTTCGATAAATAAGCCTGTGGCAGTGCTTGCTGGAGGCGAATAGATTCGACGTAGAATTTCACAAGTTGCGAATGGCTATAGAGGCATGACATTTAATGACATACCACATTTGTCCATTCGCAACTTGTATGAAATTCAAGGAGAAGATTTTGGCATAATATTTTATGCTGAGCCGACAGCAGACGCTGCCACAGGCTTATTGCGAGGGTTCGGAGGCAACAGCTTAAATCCCCTCCCGTCTTTTTTATACATTTTTCACTTGACATATCGTCGGTAATGTGCTACATTTACGACTTTACACGAGGTTGTATGAAGACTACATATGTAAGACAGGAAGACGTAAAGAGGGCATGGCATCTTGTCGACGCGAAAGATAAGGTGTTGGGAAGGCTTGCCACAAGAATAGCGTCCCTGCTCAAGGGAAAACAGAAGGTGGCCTATGCCCCCCATGTGGATATGGGGGACGGCGTAGTTGTCATAAACTCTGAAAAGATAAGGGTTACCGGCAAAAAGCCGCAACAGAAGATGTATAAGAGGTTTTCCGGTTATCCGGGCGGCCTTAAACTGGAAAGCTTGGAAAGCCTTTTTAAGAGAAGGCCCCATGAAATCTTAAGGTACGCCGTAAAGGGCATGTTGCCAAAGAATAAGCTTGGAAGGCTAATGATTAAGAGATTAAAGATTTATGCGGGAGATAAGCATAAGCATATAGCGCAAAAGCCGAAAAAGATAAAATTATATTGAACGAACCATGGCAGAGCAAAAACAAAAATATATAACGGCAATCGGCCGGCGGAAAGAATCCACGGTGCGCGTTTATTTACGCGAAGGAACAGGAAAAATTCGAATAAATAAACGCTCTTTCGAGAATTATTTTCCGCGAGAATCACATAGATTAGTTATAAATCAGCCGCTTAAAACGGCGGAGCTTAAAAATAAATTGGATATTTTCGCTACGATAAATGGCGGCGGTATCAGCGGCCAGGCCCAGGCGCTTAGGCATGGAATTTCGAGAGCGATTGTCAAGCTTGACGAAACAAAGCGTTCCTGCATAAAAAAAGGAAATTTTCTTACAAGAGATTCCAGGGCTAAAGAAAGAAAAAAATACGGAAGGAAACGCGCAAGGAAAAGATTCCAATACTCCAAACGCTAATTTTTACATAACCTATTCTGTAAGTTTCTCGACGAGAAAATATGTTGACAGGATAGGTTTTTTTGTTTATACTAGGAGTGTACCGTTTGCGATATTTCAATTCAACCTGTCCCCGCAAGAGGGGACAGGTTGAACGGAAAATCGCAAACGGTACAGAAAGAAGCCAATGTTAAAAGTAGGGATAATCGGCGCGACCGGCTACACGGGCGAGGCGCTTGTAAAAATTTTAGCGGGGCATAAAAACGTTAAAATAACCGTTTTACAGGCTATCGTAGAAAAAGAAGCGCCCATATCGGAAATTTTCCCGCATCTTTCGGGAAAAATTGACCTTATTTGTAAAAACCCCGACGTGGAAGAAGCAAAGAAGCAAGCAGATGTCTTCTTTCTATCGCTTCCTCACACCGTTTCCATGGCGGTGGCTCCGGCGCTGCTTAAAGCGGGAAAGATTGTCATAGACCTGAGCGCCGATTACAGATTGGATGTCAGTGAATACGAGAAATGGTACGGCGCAAAGCACAAGGATAAGGCCAATATTAATGAAGCCGTATATGGTCTGCCCGAGCTTTTTAAGAATAAGATTAAGAAGGCAAAATTAATAGCAAATCCGGGTTGTTATCCGACTTCGGTAATACTTGCCGTCGCGCCACTTTTGGAAAAGGGTTTAGTTTATTCGGATTATATAATATGCGATTCGAAGAGCGGGATCAGCGGAGCGGGCAGAAAACCGGGATGGAATTTGGAAAATCCCGATATAAAGGATAATTTCAAGGCATATAAAGTAAATAGCCATCAACATTCGCCGGAGATGGAACAGATACTTAAACGTTTTTGCAAAAAGGATGTAAACGTTATATTTGTTCCTCATCTTTTACCCATAGAAAGAGGCATTCTTTCTACGATATATATGAGAATAAAAAATGGGGCGGGATACGAAGAGATCATTAAGGTATATAAAGAAAAATATAAGGATTGCCCGTTTGTAAGAATAAAACCGCAAGGGAAGTTTCCCCAGATAAAAGAAGTGGCTTTGACAAATTTTTTTGATATAGGCCTGGCAGTAGATATAAATAAGAAAGTAGTAGTTGTAGTCGGCGCTATCGATAACCTCTTAAAAGGCGCAGCCGGCCAGGCCGTGCAGAACATGAATATAATGTGCGGCTTCGATGAGAAGGAAGGATTGTGAACCGGGTTGATACGCAAATAAATATATCAAC
Source organism: Candidatus Omnitrophota bacterium (assembly GCA_020346285.1). GTDB lineage: Bacteria > Omnitrophota > Gorgyraeia > JABMRN01 > RBG-13-46-9. The sequence continues at coordinate 938,263 of CP070780.1, forward strand.
CCGGTTCAAAAGACGATGAAATATATATTGCCAAAAGGATTTTTAGCAAGCGGGGTTTACTGCGGGATAAAAACCTTTAAAAAAGACCTCGCTCTTATATATTCAAGGGCAGGTTGCAAAGCAGCCGGTGTCTTTACCAAAAACAAGATTAAGGCCGCTCCCCTGGTTGCCTCAAAAGAGATATTGAAAAGGGGTAAACCGATAAGGGCTATTATAGTGAACAGCGGAAACGCTAATTGTTGCACGGGGTGGTATGGTGTAAGGGATGCCAAGAGAATGATTAATGCCGTGTGCGGGAATCTCAAATTAAAATTTAACAATGTGCTTGTATCGTCAACGGGAATAATAGGAAAGAGGCTTCCCATAGACTCGATAGAAAAAGCTACGCCGAAATTGGTTAAATTGCTTTCCGAAAAGGGCCTCATTAGCGCGGCGAAGGCTATAATGACTACGGACAGAAAGGTCAAGGTCGCTATCGAAAGATTTAATATCGGCAGAAAGGAAGTTATCATAAGCGGCATGGCAAAAGGCGCCGGCATGATAGAGCCGAATATGGGCACCATGCTCTCTTTTATAATGACAGACGCCGTGATAGACAAAGATGCGTTGAAACTTGCCCTGAAGGAGGCGTGTAACAGGTCTTTTAATTCCATAACTATTGACGGAGATATGAGCACGAATGACACGGTCGTACTTTTAGCTAACGGATTAGCCAATAATGCGACAATTAAGAAAAAGACAAAAGAATACAAGACCTTTTTGAAGGCGCTCGAAAAGGTGACCTTCAAATTGGCCAGAAGCATTATTGAGGATGGGGAAGGGGCGACAAAATTTGTAACTATATATGTAGAAAACGCCAAAAAAATCAGCGATGCGTATAAAGTAGCAAGGGCAATTGCAAATTCGTGTTTGGTTAAAACAAGCATACATGGTGAGAACCCGAATTGGGGCAGGATCGCCGCCACCGTCGGCTCAAGCGGCATACCCGGAATAAAACCGAAAAGAATTGAAATTTATTTAGACGGAATCTGCGTTTTTAAAGGCGGCAAGTTTACCATGCCCTCGAAAGATAGATTTTATAAGATATATAAGAGGAAAAAAGTCGAGATAGCGGTAAATCTCAACTTAGGCAGGAAAGAAGCCGTAATCTGGACGTGCGATTTGTCGAAAAAGTATGTTGAGATAAATTCGCATTACATGACTTAAAATGGAAGAAGCGATAAAAAAAAGCAAGGTTTTAATAGAAGCGCTGCCTTATATAAAAAAGTTTTTTAATAAGGTACTTGTAATCAAATTCGGCGGTTCCGCGTTATCCGATGAAAATACAAGGCGAAGCATCCTGGAGGACATCGTATTTATGAATTACTCGGGGATGAAGCCCGTCCTGGTTCACGGCGGAGGCCCGTTTATAAATATGAAGATGAGGGACGCCCATAAAAAACCCAGATTCGTTGACGGGCTTAGAGTTACCGATAAGAAGACAATGGAGATCGTGGATAGCGCCCTTACGGAACTGAACGGAATGCTGGTCGAAGAGATAAAAAAATTGGGCGCCGAGGCATTTGGATTAAGCGGTAAAGAAAATAAACTTATTACGGCCAGGAAGGTAGAACACGAAAAAGCAGATATCGGTTTTGCCGGGGCCGTTGAATCTGTCGATACCACTGTTCTGGAGAGATTGATAGAGACCAATATAATTCCCGTGGTTTCGCCGGTTGCCCTCGGAACCGACGGCGAACTCTATAATGTCAATGCTGACGAAGCTGCGAGCCATTTGGCTATGGCATTGAAAGCGGAAAAACTTTTTATACTTACGAATGTGAGAGGGATTATGAGGGAGAAGGATAATCTGGATACGCTTTACGGGTCTCTAAGCCTTGCCGACGCCGAGGTATTAGTGAAAAAAAATATTATAGTAGAGGGCATGATTCCGAAGACAAGGGCGTGTATAAACGCCTTAGAAGGAAAAGTAAAAAAAGCGCATATTATCGACAGCAATCTGCCGCATGCTTTACTTTTGGAAATTTTTACCGATAGAGGAATAGGGACAGAGATTATAAAACTCGGAAGAAGAACTAAAATAACCGAGGGATTATGAAGCAGGTTCATACGCATGTTTTACGCATGAACCTGCTTCAGGAACGAAACCCGGTTCAAAAGCGATGAACACTAACGACGTAGTAAACCTGTATAACGAATACGTGATGAAAACCTACACGAGGGTTCCGCTGTGTTTCGAGAAAGCAAAGGGCGCCCTGGTGGAAGATATCGATGGAAAGAAATACCTCGACTTCTTTCCCGGATGGGCGGTAAGCGGTATAGGGCATTGCCATAAAAAAGTCGCTCGAGCCGTCTCCGGGCAAGTGCAAAAACTTATTCATGTTTCTAATAATTATTACAGCGCGCTTCAGGGGAAATTGGCAAAAAAGATTATCGAACATTCTTTTCCGGGTAAAGTATTTTTCTCGAACTCCGGCGCGGAAGCCAATGAAGCGGCGGTTAAGCTTGCCAGGAAATATGGGCATGGCAGGGGGAGATTTGAAATTATTACGATGAATAAATCCTTTCACGGAAGAACCCTTGCTATGATCGCCGCAACGGGCCAGGATAAGGTTAAGCAAGGATTTGAGCCTTTACCGGAAGGTTTTATACATATACCATTCGGCGATATCGAGGCTTTGGAAGAAGCTATAAATGAAAAAACAGCGGCAGTCCTGCTTGAGCTTATCCAGTGCGAAGGCGGCATAAATATTGCGCCGAAAGGATATGTAGAAAAATTAAGAAAAATATGCGATAAAAATGATATAGTCCTTATTTTTGACGAGGTTCAGACCGGGCTCGGAAGAACAGGCAAGATGTTCTGTTATCAAAATTATGGGATAGCGCCGGATGTTATGACGCTGGCAAAATCTCTGGGAGGAGGCCTCCCGATAGGGGCGACGGTAGCGAGCGCCAGGTTTTCAGACGTATTAACGCCCGGCTCTCACGCTTCGACTTTCGGCGGTAGCCCTCTTGTATGCGCGGCAGCCCTGGGTGTTTTCGAGGCCATTGAAGAGGAGGAATTATTGCAGAATGCAGTGAAGCAGGGAAAGTATTTATTAAAAAAACTTTCCTTTCTTGAGGAGAAATACAAAATTATAAAAGAGGTAAGAGGCATCGCGCTTACAATCGGCGTTGAACTGAACATAGACGGAGAACAGATATATGAGAAGTGCCTCGAAAAGGGCCTCCTGATAAACTGCACTCAAAAGAATGTCTTGAGGATAATGCCTCCTCTTACGGTTACCAAGACCCAGATTGATAAGGCATTAATTATATTAAACAAGGCTTTAAGCTAGGAGAAAATAATATCATGGCAAAAAAGGTAATATTGGCATATTCCGGCGGATTGGATACATCAGTCGCGGTTAAATGGCTGAAAGAAAAGGGTTTCGATGTTATATGCTATTTAGCCGACGTAGGCCAGGGCCAGAATTTTCAGGTTGCGAAAAAGAGAGCCAAGGCGGCCGGCGCGAGCAAAATGATTATCGGCAATCTAAAGAAGGAATTCGTGGAAGAATTTATCTGGCCCAGCTTGAAGGCAAACGCTGCCTATGAGTCGAAGTACTTTCTCGCTACAGCCATTTCGAGGCCCCTTATTGCCAAGAAACTTGTAGAAGTAGCCCATAAAGAAGGGGCCAAATTCGTAGCGCACGGGTGCACAGGCAAGGGCAATGACCAGGTAAGGTTCGAGGTTTCCGTAGGAGCGTTAGATTCGGAGCTCGAGGTAATAGCGCCTGTGAGAGAATGGAACCTTCCGACAAGGGAAGCGGAAATGAGATATGCGAAGCTCCATAAAATCCCGGTAGATGTTACAAAGAAAAAGCCATATAGCATCGATAAAAACCTCTGGGGCGTAAGTATCGAAAGCGGCGAACTCGAGGACCCCTGGCTTGAGCCAAAAGAGAGCGCTTATCAGATGACGAAACCTGTTGGCAAATCGCCTAATAAACCGTGTTATCTCAGGATATGTTTCCAAAAGGGCATTCCGAAAAAGATAAACGGTAAGAGCCTCGATGGGATAAAGCTTATAAATAAATTGAATGAAATAGGGGGAAAATATTCGGTAGGAAGGTCGGACCTTATCGAAGACAGGCTTGTCGGAATCAAATCCAGGGAACTTTATGAAGCCCCTGCCGCGAATATACTTCTCGAAGCGCATAAGGCGCTGGAGGGCTTGGTGCTGGATAGGGAAACCCTGTATTTTAAGGAAATAGTTGCTTTAAGATATTCAAGGCTCATATACGACGGCCTTTGGTACACGCCGTTAAAAGAGGCGATAGATAGATTTGTGGATTATACGCAAGGATTTGTAGAGGGCGCGGTGAATGTAAAACTGCTAAAGGGAAATATCTCTGTAGTCGGTAGAAAATCACCTAACTCGCTTTACAAGAAGGAACTGGCCACTTACGGCAAAGGGGATAAGTTCGACCAGAGTTTGGCGAAGGGTTTTATCGAACTCTGGGGCTTACCGTATAAGAAACATTAGTAATGTCATTGCGAGGCGCCGGAAGCGCCGAAGCAATCTCAAAAAGTAATAAATAGGAGCTTTTAAAATGGCGAAGAAGATGTGGGGCGGTAGATTCAGCAAGAAAATGAAGAAAGAGGTTCTTTCTTTCACGTCGAGCATCGATGTAGATAAGGAACTCGCGATTTACGATTGCCTTGGCTCTATAGCTCACGCCAAAATGCTGGGCAAAACAAAGATTATAAATCCGGTTGAGGCAATAACTATCGTGAAGGGCCTTAACTCTATTTTGAAGTCACTTAAAAAAGGCACTTTCAGGATAGACAAGGGCTTCGAGGATATCCACTCTAATATCCAGTTCGCGCTGGAAAAAAAAGTAGGCAAGGTGGCAAATAAACTCCATACCGCGAGGTCAAGGAATGACCAGGTTGTAAATGATACAAGAATGTATTGCAAAGATAAAATAGATATGCTTTTTAAATCGGTAACGTTATTGCAAAGTTCGATTCTTGGCGCGGCAAAAAAATATTCCGGATTTATCATCCCGGGATACACGCACCTGGAGCATGCCCAGCCGATCCTTTTCTCGCATATTCTACTGGCATATATTGAAATGCTCGAAAGGGATAAGGCAAGACTTTGCGATACCAAGAAAAGAACAGATGTTTTGGTTTCAGGCAGCGGCGCTTTGAGCGGTAGCACGCTTCCGATAGATAGAATTTACCTAAAGAAATTTTTGGGATTTAAATCTATTTCGAAAAACAGTATAGATGCCGTAAGCGACAGGGACTTTATTGTGGAATTTTTAAGCGCTCTTTCTATTATATCAATGCATCTTTCCAGGATTTCGGAGGATCTCATTCTTTATGGAACGAAGGAATTTGGATTTGTCGAGATAAATGAAAGGTATTGCACGGGCAGTTCTCTTATGCCCCAGAAGAAGAATCCGGATGTGCTGGAGCTCATAAGAGGCAGAGCCAGCCAAATCTACAGTAATCTGGTAAGCGTAGCCGGTATGCTCAAAGGATTACCTTTATCTTATAATAGAGACATGCAACTGGATAAAGAGCCTTTATTTAATTCGGTTGAAATAGTGGATGAAGAGCTTAAGTTGTTAGCAGGCATTTTTAAGACTGTAAAAATAAGCGGGCATAAAGTAGCATCCGTGTTTAAGGATGAATCCATTTTTGCCACCGATATCGCCGAGTATCTTGTAAAAAAAGGAATATCTTTCAGGAAAGCGCACGATATTACCGGGAAGATTATAAAGCATAGTGAAAAAAATAGAAAAAATATCTCTCAACTTAGTTTAAAAGAACTTAAGAAATTTTCTAAATCTTTCGAAAAAAATATATTCGCTGTTTTGAACCCGGAATTTTCCGTGAGGTCTAAAAAGTCTATTGGCAGCACGAATCCCTTGTTTATAAAAAGAGAAATAAAGAAATGGAATAAAATTTTGAGAGGTCAACATGCACCGGTTTAAGTACAAAGACGGTTCGCTTTATTGCGAAAACGTAAATGTCGCCAGGATTGCCAAAGAAGTAGGCACGCCTCTTTATATCTATAGCAAGAATACGCTTCTGGACCATTACAGGAAGATAAGAAACGCCCTTAGGGAAGTTTCGCCGCTTATCTGCTTTTCCGTAAAAAGCAATTCCAATCTCGCTGTCCTAAAGACGCTTGTCGCGGCGGGCGCGGGGCTCGACATTGTCTCCGGCGGCGAGCTTTACAGGGCAAAGTTAGTCAAAGCAGACCCCGGAAAAATCGTTTACGCAGGCGTCGGCAAAAAAAGAGACGAGATTATGGATGCTATCCGCTATGGTATATTCTTTTTCAATGTAGAATCTGATGAAGAGCTCGCGTTAATAAATACATGTGCCGGAGAAATGAAAAGAAAAGTAAATGTTGCCGTCAGGATAAATCCGGATGTTAGGGTTTTAACCCATGATTATATAACGACCGGAATGGGCGGGACGAAATTCGGCGTTGATTTTAAAAGAGCCAGAGCCATATTCCGTTCGAGCTGGAAATACAGGAATACAAGAATACGAGGGGTGCATATCCATATAGGTTCCCAGATCCTGGGTGCGCGGCCCTTTCAGAACGCCATAAAAAAGGTATTGAAGTTTTTAGAGGCCAATAAAATAGTCGTGGAATACCTTAATATAGGCGGGGGCCTGGGCATCGTGTATTCGCTGGAGAAGCCCCAGACGGCGTCGCGCTTTGCGAAAGACATATTACCCCTGGTTAGAAAATCAAAATTAAAGCTTATTCTCGAACCGGGCAGGTTCATCTCCGGCAACAGCGGGATAATGGTTACAAAGGTTTTATTTAGAAAGAGAACCGGGCAAAAAAATTTCATCATAGTAGACAGCGGCATGAATGATTTTGTCAGGCCAAGCCTTTACGAAGCATATCACACGATTGCCCCTGTTACCAAACCTCAGGGGAGAGTGAAAAAAAGAAGATACGATATAGTAGGGCCCATATGCGAAAGCGGAGATTTCCTTGCCAAAAACAGGACATTGCCGGCGGTAGCACAAGGTAGCCTGCTTGCCGTAATGGGCGCAGGCGCGTACGGTTATACTATGTCCAGTAACTACAATTCACGGCCCCGTGCCCCGGAGGTAATGGTAGATAAAAAGAGATTCTTTGTTGTCAAAAAGAGAGAGGCCTACAAAGACCTTGTTGAGGGGGAGGCGTATTGAAGATAGATTTCACGAAGGTCGTTGCCAGCGGAAACGATTTTATAATCGTTGATAACAGGGAAAACAAGCTGAAAGGCAAAGTATCCGATTTTGGCGATTTTGCAAGATTCTCCTCGAGGAGAAAATATTCTGTCGGAGCCGATGGCCTTCTTGTTCTGGAGGATTCTGAAAAAGCAGACTTCAAAATGAGAATTTTTAACCCCGACGGCTCGGAAGTAACGATGTGCGGAAACGGCGTCAGGTGCAGCGTTTTATATGCTTATCAAAACAAGTGGTGCGGTTCTGCTGTTAAAATCGAGACAGGAGCCGGCATATTAGAAGCGGAGATAAAAGATAAGGTTGTCAGGATAAAGATGACGCCGCCCACAGGCATTAAACTCGAGCAGAATATCGGCATCGGAAAAACAATTATAAATATTCACGCGGTGAATACAGGGGTTCCGCATGCTATCCATTTTGTCGAAAATATAGAAAATTATCCGGTCAAAGAAATTGGAGAAAAGATCAGGTATCACAGGTTATTTGAACCGGAAGGGACAAACGCGGATTTCGTAAAACCGATAGATAAATCGACTATTTCGCTACGGACTTACGAAAGAGGAGTTGAAGACGAAACGCATTCCTGTGGTACGGGCGTTGTCGCTTCAGCTATTATTTCACATTTAGTAAACGATGTGGAACAGCCCGTCAATGCTATTACCAGAAGTAAAGATGTTTTGAAGGTTTATTTCAGGAAAGAACACAACCGGTTTCATGATGTCTATCTTGAAGGAGGAGCGCGTATTGTTTTTGAAGGAGGAATAAATTATGTTTGAAGGTTCATTTGTTGCGATTGTTACGCCATTTAAAAACGGTAAAATAGATGAGAAGAAATTTAAGGAACTAATAGAATTCCAGATAAAAAACGGAACCAGCGGAATCGTTCCTGCCGGCTGCACGGGAGAGTCGGCTACACTTACTCACCAGGAGCAGAAACGCCTTATGAAGCTTACCTGTGAGATAGTAAATAAGAGGGTTCCTGTCGTTGCTGGAGCGGGCTCTAACAGCACCGAAGAAGCTATTGACCTTACGAAGTATGCCAAAAGGGCAGGTTGTAACGGCGTATTATCGATTACGCCCTATTATAATAAGCCCACGCCCGAAGGCCAATACAGGCATTACAAGGCAATCGCTAAAAGCGTGGATATACCTATTATGGTTTACAACGTTCCCTCCAGGACGGGTATATCTCTCAAGCCGGAGACAGTAGCGCGCCTTTCCGGAATCGATGGTATTGTCGCTATCAAGGAGGCCTCGGGAAGCCTCGACCAGGTAAGCAGTATCCTGTCTTTGTGCGACATAACGGTATTGAGCGGCGATGACTCGCTTACTCTGCCCATGATGGCAGTTGGCGCAAAAGGCGTTGTAAGCGTTGTGGCTAACATCGTTCCAAAAGAAGTGCATGATATGGTATCCGCTTTTTTGCAAGGAGATACCGGAAAAGCAAGAGAGCTGCATTATCGCGTACTTCCGCTCTCGAAGGCGATGTTTATTGAAACAAATCCGATACCCGTTAAGACCTCAATGAAGGCGCTGAAGAGGCTGAACGGAGAATTAAGATTGCCGCTTTGCGAAATGGAAAAAGAGAATGAGGCAAAATTGAAAAAGGTATTGAAGGCTTATTTCGGGTGAACCGTCTGCGATATTTCAATTCAACCTGTCCCCGCAAGGGGGACAGGTTGAACGGAAAATCGCAAACGGTTCAGAAAGAAACAAAAATGGTAAAAATAGTAGTTAGCGGCGCATTGGGCAGAATGGGCAAGAGAATCACAGAACTTGCCCGGAAGGATGCTGCTTTTAAAGTTGTGGCAGGGGTTGAATTAAAAGCCCCCTCACCCAAACCCTCTCCCCAAAGGGGAGAGGGAAGGGTGAGGGGGATGGAAATGACAAGCGATTTAAATCAAGTTAAGGGCGGATACGATTGCATAATAGAATTTACGAATCCAAAGGCGACAATCGAGCATGTTAAGATAGCCAAAGAGCGTAAAAAAGCCATGGTTATCGGCACCACCGGTCTATCCGAGAAAGAAAGGGCTATTATAGAGGAAGCCGCCGAATCCATACCGATTGTCTTTTCTCCGAATATGTCAGTGGCCGTTAACGTGTTTTTCAGCCTCATAGAAAAAGCCGCCAAGACATTGGGAAAGGACTACAGCGTAAGTATAAAAGAGGCGCACCATATTCATAAAAAAGATAAGCCGAGCGGAACAGCGAAATTGATGGCAAATATTGTTAAAGAAAAACTCGGAAAGACGGATGTGCCCATAGAATCTATACGGGAAAACGAAATCGTCGGAGACCATGATATAACCTTTGAAGGCAAAGTGGATACGTTAAAGATTTCGCATAGCGCCAGGACAAGGGATATATTCGCGCTCGGGGCGTTAAAGGCAGCGAGGTTTGTCGTGGAAAAGAGTAAAGGTTTCTTTTCCATGTCGGATGTTTTAGGAATGTAGAAGTAGGGGAGGTTTAAACTTCCCCTACTAAGCCTGCTGGCAGGCAAGGATTAAGAAATGAATATAAACTTATCGGATAGATTAAAGAAATTACCGCCGTATCTTTTTGTGGAAATAGACAGGGCCAAAAAAAAGGCGCGCCAGGAGGGAAAGGATATTATAGACCTGGGCGTTGGCGACCCTGACCAGCCGACTCCCCGATTTATAATTGATGCCCTGCACAGTGCGACCCTGAATCCCGAGACGCACAGGTATGCCCTTGAAAGGGGGCTTCCCCAGCTAAGGATAGAAATTGCCAGGTGGTATAAGTCAAGATTCAATGTTGATTTAGACCCTGACAGAGAAATTCTTCCTCTCATAGGTTCAAAAGAAGGTATTTCGCATATTCCGCTTGCTTTTATTAATCAGGGCGATGTAGGCCTTGTGCCGGACCCGTGTTATCCGCCGTACAATTCGAGCATAATCTTTGCGGGAGGCCAGCCTTGCAACCTGCCCCTCCTGGAGAAAAACTCATTTTTGCCCGACCTCCATCATGTAAAACCGCATATATTAAATAAGGCGAAAATGTTATTTTTGAATTACCCGAATAACCCTACCGCGGCGGTATGCGATAAGTCATTTTTTAAGGATGTCGTGAAATTTGCCGGAAGGCACAACATTATTGTTTGTCACGACGCCGCTTACAGCGAGCTTTCTTTCGACGGATTGAAAATTCCGAGTTTTCTTGAAACCGGGGGCGCAAAAGAGGTAGGCGTGGAATTTCATTCATTTTCGAAAATATTTAACATGACAGGCTGGCGCCTTGGCTTTGTCAGCGGAAACTCAAAAGTCATAGAAGCGCTTACCAGGGTGAAATCGAATATTGATTCCGGCGTTTTTAACGCTATTCAAGTCGCCGGTGTCGAGGCGATAAAAAGGGTTGACAGGGTTTCGAAAAGCATAAAAGGGCTTTACCAGAGACGAAGAAACATTTTCGTAGACGGATTGAATAAAATCGGATGGGAAGTTGCGAAGCCCAGGGCGACTTTTTATGTGTGGGCGCGTGTTTTCGGAAGATATACATCCGCCACCCTTGCGAAGGAACTTTTGGATAAAGCAGGCGTAATTGTTACGCCGGGTAATGGGTTTGGCTCAAGCGGCGAGGGTTACGTGAGAATGGCCCTGACTGTCGGCGAACAGTCTTTAAGGAAAGCGGTAGATAGGATTAGGAAGGTAATTTGTGAGTAGTTTACCGGTTTATATCGGCATAGGTTCGAATCTGGGCGATAGAAAGGCCAATGTCGAGAGGGCGATAGAGCTTGTAAAGCTGATAAAAGGCGTGGAGATCGAGAGGGTCTCTTCGGTTTACGAGACAGAACCGGTAGGCGGCCCCCCGCAGGGGAAATTTCTGAACGGCGTATTAAAAATAAAAGCAGGCATCAATCCATTTAAGCTTTTAGGAGAACTCCGGAGGATTGAAAAGCATCTCGGCAGAAAAAGAGGGATAAAAAACGGCCCTCGCGTGATAGATTTGGATATTCTCCTTTTCGGCAGGAAAAATATAAATACTAAAAGTTTAAAGATTCCGCATCCGAGAATGCATAAGAGAGAGTTTGTTTTACGCGGATTGAGAGAACTGGCGCTATGAAGATAATCAACCGTATAGATAAGATGAAGACCTATGCCAGGATTATGAAGAAAGAGAATAAGCTCATAGGCCTGGTTCCGACAATGGGTTACCTGCATGAAGGGCACTTAAGCATTATCAGGGCTGCCCGGAACCAGTCGGATATCGTCATCGTAAGCATTTTTGTCAATCCCGTTCAGTTCGGGCCGGGCGAGGATTTCGAGAAATACCCGCGCGATATAAACAGAGACGAGGAACTGGCGAAAGACTGCGGTGTCGATATTATATTTTATCCGAAAAAAGAGGATATGTATCCCGAGGGTTTCTCCACCTATGTAAATGTGGAAAAAATGACGGAAAATCTATGCGGTAAATCAAGGCCGCATCACTTTAGAGGCGTTACGACAGTGGTGATGAAATTATTCGAGATTATTAAACCGGACATAACATATTTCGGGCAGAAAGATGCGCAACAGGCCTATGTAATTAAGAAGATGATCGAAGATTTGAACATGGACATAACTATGAAGATTATGCCTATAATAAGAGAAGAAGACGGCCTCGCCATGAGCTCCCGGAATATTTACCTTAGCGAGTCCGAAAGAAAAGACGCGTCTCTCGTGTATGAGTCGCTCAAATTGGCGGAAGGATTAATCGCTTCCGGCCAGGCCAACCCCAAAAAAATTATAAAAAAAATGCGGGATTTACTATCGGAAAAGCCCGCTCTTAATATTGATTATATATCGATAGTTGATACGAAAACTCTAAAAGAAGTCACTACCATAGAAGGCGAAGTTTTAATAGCCATTGCCGTATTTATCGGAAAGACAAGATTGATAGACAATATTATTTTATTGCCGTCAGCATTATTATGCGAACAAAAAACATGAAAAAATTAAAAGTGGGTATCATAGGCTGTGGCACGATAGGAAACGAGATAGCCGCCTCATGCATGGGGCTTTTGAAAGACAAAGTTGAGCTCAAAGCGTTATACGATATAGATAGGAAAAAAGCTGAAGGGCTTTCGCGTTTGATAAAGAGAGATATAACAGTAGATTCCATGGACATGCTTTTTGATAAAGCCGATTTAATAGTAGAATCCGCAAGCGCTGGTATATCGCGAAAAGTGGTAGAGAAAGCCGTAGAAAAATCAAAAGACGTTATGATAATGAGTATCGGAGGGCTGATTCAGTCGGAGGGCCTTTTAAAGGAGGCCGGAAAGAAAAATATCAGGGTCTATTTTCCAAGCGGCGCTGTTTGCGGAATAGACGGCTTGAAAGCGGCAAGGCTTTCCGGAATAGAGAGCGTTACATTGACTACAAGGAAGCCTCCCGGGGGTTTAGAAGGCGCCCCTTATTTGAAAGAGAAAAATATCAATGTGCATTCCATAAAAGGCGAAAAAGTCTTATTCAGGGGCAACCCTCTTGAGGCAGTAAAGGGTTTCCCGAAGAATATCAATGTAGCGTCTGTCTTGAGCCTGGCAGGAATCGGGGCTAAAAAAACAAAGGTTCGGATTATTACCTCTCCGGGCTATACAAAAAATGTTCACGAGATAGAGATAACAGGTGATTTTGGCAGCATTAGGACAAGAACAGAAAATGTCCCCTCTCGGAAAAATCCGAAAACAAGCGCTCTTGCAATTCTCTCCGCCATAGCTACGTTAAAAGGTATAGTGGAGAGCATTAAAATAGGAACGTAGATGTGAAGGGAGGTGAAATAGATGGCGAAGTTGTTGTGTAAATGTGGTATAAAGAGGAAGAAAGGCTACCTCTATTTTGTCGGCAAAAACGGATGCGCTTACGAAACAAAGATGGCTCGTGGCAAAAGCAAGGGTGGCGGAAGAAAAATGGTCCACGATTGCCGCGTAAAGAAGCAGAAAGGGTATCTGTACTTTATTGACAAAAAAGGCAATGTCGCTTGCGCAAAGATGCAGCGCGGCGGAAGAAGAAAGAAGAGAAGAAAAAGATAGGCTTAATAAGTAAAAGTAGTAAGTAGTCAGTAGGCAATATGAAAAAAATCTACCTTTACCATTGCCTACTGCCTACTAACTACTGTTTACTATTTCAAGATGAAAATCGACAAAGCGGATTTCTTCATACAGGTAAAGTATGCCGATCTTATAGTCGATAGAGAAAACATCGGGAAATATTTCTTCGGATTTGGCGGAGAGTTATATCTTACCGCCGAAGAAATCACCGGTTACGATCCCCAGATTATCAACGATATAAAATCCTTTGTTAAAAATAACCGCCTTCCGTTACGCCTCCACGCTCCTATCTCAGAAATTGACTATTCGCAAGTCCTCCCGCCTTCGGCGGGATCCCGTAGAAATTCATCCGGAGAAACTTCATACGGGAGGGATAGCGCCTCTTATATGAAATCTCTTTATCGTAAAGTAATCCGGTTTTGCAAGGTTTTAAATATAAATCACGTTGTCA
>CP070780.1:952116-954694 GCA_020346285.1 Candidatus Omnitrophota bacterium
AAAGAAATCAGGTTTTTTGACGACACGTTTACTCTGAATAAAAAAAGAGTGCACGATATCTGCAATGAATTCCGGAAAAGAAAACTCAAGATTTCCTGGACCTGCCTTACAAAATCTGCATGCGTGGACGGCCCTCTTCTAAACCATATGAAACAGGCCGGGTGCTGGCAGGTTTTGTACGGCTTTGAGTCGGGTGATGACAGAATGCTCAAACTCCTCAAAAAAGGTAATACTGTAGCGATGAATAAAAGGGCTGTCCTCCTAACGAAAGAAGCCGGGCTTGAAGTAAGAGGGGATTTTATCGTTGGCACTCCCGGCGAGACGCGGGAAAGCCTCGAGAAAACTCTACGGTTTGCGATTGACATGAAACTGGATTACGCCCATTTCAACAAATTCGTACCCCTGCCGGGAACGGAATTATACGAAATACTCACTCGGGAGGGGCATGTTTTTGATTTTTCAAAAAGCACGATACTTGACCATAAACAAATTTATTATACTATCCCGGGTATAAAACAAAAGGAATTTTCTGGCTTTTTGGATAGGGCGACCCGAAGATTTTATTTGAGGCCGGGTTATATTCTGAAACGGCTTTTCTCTGTCAGGACGTTGCACCAATTAAAAGGGCAAATAGACGGCTTTTCTGCCATAATCGGGCTATAAAAATAATCCGAATTCTAATCTTTTAATGATTCGAATATTTTAACCAGGTAAGTTACGCTTTTCCGAAGCGAACATAACTCCTGGATAGTATTCCTGGCTCTCTCCCCTATTTTGCTCCTAAGAGGCGCATCTTCTACCAGCATGGACAACAGGTCTGTCCATTCATTTTCTTTAGTAACAAAAAATCCATTTTCACCGTCATCTATTATTTCGGCATTGGTCGGGGTGTAAGAGACAACCGCCGGTATACCCACCGCCATATACTGTAGCATTTTGCAACCGAGCTTGCCCCTTGTCCATTCGTTATCGGGCATCGGCATAATACCGATATCAAAACCCTGCAGGCTACCGACTTCGGTTTCTGAATTCCAATCTATTCTTTCGAATTCTACCGGAGGATTTTTATATTTTCCCAGGCCTATAAATCTGAACTTCACAAAATCATATTTCCGCTTAATATCTCTAAATACGTTATCCAGCATATGAAGGTAAGAGGTTGTGGCCGGCGAGCCTATCCAGCCGATAACAACCCTATCAAGGCCTTTTTTATTACGAACGAAAAACCGCTCGGTATCAATGGGGCCGGGCAATTTTGAGATTTCTTTGCAATATTGCGATACAAATCTTTTTATATATTCGTTCTCCACAATAACAATTCTGGATATTTTAAGTATATTAATTACTTCATTTTTTTTAATATATTTTTTTATGCGGGTTACAAAATCATCCCCTTCTCTATCGGGTAAATATATGGCGTCGTCTATATCGAAGATGATGTTTTTATTTAGCATCTTTAACAACATCTCCAATCGAAGAGGGAAAGTGGTTCTCTGCAAAAAGATTATGTCGAATCCCCTGCAAATAAATACTATCGCTAGAAAACGAAATAATCTCTCCGCAGATACATATACATAATATAGAAATCTTGCAAGTGGCGTAAAATCAGGGGATTTGATCATAAGCGCGGTTGAGAGTTTTGAAATCGCTGAAAATACGGAATAATCGATCCCCCTCTCCGCCAGATGCGGAAGGTACTGCGTAACCCTGTAACGCGTCGCAGGCGCCCGGTCCGTACCGTACGGGACAAAAAGAACCCTCATTTTCCTTTACCTTCCATAAATCTCTTAACAGAATACCTCACTTTTTTTAGTTCGGCCTTCGTCATGTCATAGTAAAGCGGCAGGGATACGATTTCTTTCCAGACCCTTTCTGTAACAGGCAGTTTCTTTCGGAATTTTCTGAAAAACGGCTGGATATGATTGGGTATATAATTTATGCCTATTGATATGCCTCTTTTAGCCATATAATGTATAAACCCGTCCCTGATATTTTTTCTATTCGGGTCAAAAATCTTTATCGTATAATTAAACGGAGCGCTTTCAATATAATTCCTGCGTAAAAGCCCTATTCCTTTTATGCCTCTGAAGAAGCCGTCATATTCTTTAACAATATATTTTTTCTTTTCTATAAATTTCTCGAATTTTTTAAATTGCGCAAGGCCTATGCTTGCGTTTATATTACTCATGTGGTATCTATAGCCTTCGGTTACAACCTCGTAAAACCAGCTGCGTTTATTCTTATATCGCATCCATGTATCTCTCGTGATGCCTAAAAGCCTTTTTTTTCTCAATATCCCGGCGAGCCTCGCGTCATTCAAAGTAACGCAGCCCCCCTCTCCGCAGGTAAGGTTCTTTATCGGGTCAAAACTAAAACAGGCAACATCACCGAAACCGCCGATTTTTTTACCCTTGTACAACGAGCCGAAAGCATGGGCAGCGTCTTCCACTATGCGTATTTTTTTCTTCTTCCCTATTTCCAAAAGCCTGTCCATGTTACACGGCATGCCGCCGTAGTGAACGGCCAGTATCGCTTTTGTCCTCCCTGTAATGCGTTTTTCGGCGTCTTCAATATCAAT
>CP070780.1:954794-957473 GCA_020346285.1 Candidatus Omnitrophota bacterium
ACCTGGTGGGATACTGTAATATATTTTCCGAAAGGCGTTTTTACTTCGTTATTTTATCCTTTTCTTTTTACAAAACTTGAATATACCCTTATGAGCATCGAAAGTATTGCGTGGTGGTGTTTTCTTCCATTTGTATTTTGGGGAATGCTGAAAAGAAAGATGTTGTTAATAACAATGATTTTCGGCGCATGGCTTATCCTATTGGCTCTTACCCAAGGAAATATGGGAACGCTTTTGAGATTTAAGAGTATCCTTTATTATCTGGGGTTTATCTTGTGTAAAAAATGAAAAAAAAGATCACTATTAGTTTTGCCAGCTTAGTACACACTGGCCATTCCTGCAATGCAGTTCCTTACGGCATGGCAATGGTTGCTTCGTACGCCCTTAAAAATCTTGGCGATAAAATAAAAGTAGATCTCTTCAGCCACCCAGATAGCTTTATAGCTTATTTAGGCCACAGTAATGTCGAGATAGCGTGTTTTTCCAACTATATATGGAATATGCGCCTTTCCTATGAATTTGCAAAACGCATAAAAAAGAAATCCCCTAAAAGCATTATAGTATTTGGGGGACCTAATTATCCATTTGATGTTGAACGTCAAAAAGAATTTTTGCTTTCATGCCCTGATATCGATTTTTACATATACAGAGATGGGGAAAGGGCTTTTGTGGAGTTGTTTAATAGCTTATTGGAATGCAATTTTGATACTTCAAAAATTAAAAAGAATAGGTTAAAAATTCCCAGTTGCCACTACATAACCGAAGGAAAAATTATCCAGGGAGATCTGACAGCTTCGTTATCTAATTTAGATGAAATTCCATCGGCGTACCTATCGGGTTTATGTGATAAATTTTTAGACAAGAAACTAATGCCTTTACTGCAAACTACAAGAGGATGCCCTTTTCAGTGCACATACTGCACCGAAGGACATAAATACTTTAACGTCATAAAGAGATTTTCCTCTAATCGCATCGGGGACGAATTTAAATATATCGCCGAGCACACAACCAATCCAAAATTGATGTTGGCAGATGCAAATTTTGGAATGTACAGGGAGGATTTGGAAATAGCTAAAGAGCTCGCAAAAGTAAGGGAAAAATACAACTGGCCGAAATATTTTACCGGTATATCCGGCAAGAATAGAAAAGACAGGATTCTTAAAGCTGCCTCGATAACACAGGCATCGATTTTGCAAGCTGCTGTGCAGTCTACGGATAGAAATGTCCTTGCGAATATAAAACGAGAGAATGTTTCCCTGGATCAAATGATCCAACTTGCAAAAGCGAAAGAGACCTTAGAAAAAAATAGTTTTTCTGAATTAATATTATGCCTTCCCGGCGATACAAAAAAAGCTCATTTTAAATCAAATTTTGAATTAATGGACGCTTCTATAGCGGTAATACGCTCTCATCAGCTTATTATGCTGCCGGGCTCGGAACTTTCAACCGAGAAAAGCCGGAAACTTTATGGTATGGTAACGCGTTTTCGCGTCACTCCTGATACCGCGAACCCATATCGATTATTTGAAAAAACTTTTTTTGCACCGGAGATCGATGAAATATGTGTTGCAAACAACACTATGTCATTTGAGGATTATTTAGAGTGCCGCAAGTTTGACCTTACGGTTGAGATTTTTTATAATGATAGGGTTTTTCAGGAACTTATAAAATTTCTTAAACTGCATAATATATCCGCACCATCATTTATTATGGGCGTACACACGCGCGCCGCTTCTTTCGGTAGCCCGCTGTTTGACTTATATGAGGATTTTTTACGGGAAAACAAGGAACTTTGGAATAGCCGCGATGAATTAACAGGCGCTTTGCAAGAACCAAATATGATGGAACGTTACATATCGGGCGAACTTGGCAACAATGAACAGTTATTGTATCGCGCATTAGCTATTTTCAATCATATAGGTGAGCTCCATAAAATTGCTTTTGATGCTGCGAGGGAAATATTAACGGAAGAAAAGGGCCTTGACGAGCGGCATAGGAATTATTTAGAAGAGCTTTTTGAATTTAGTTTACTGCGCAAAAGAGATATGCTCTTAAGAGAACCTGATGTAAAAAAGTTATTTCACTATGATTTTATTAGTCTTTTAAATTCCAATTTCGCTGATGATCCATTGCTTTATTATAAACCCGAAGGGACAACTATTCTATTTACCCATACGGATGAACAACGAGCGCTTGTTTCCAGATTTGAAAAGATGTATGGCTTTACAAAGCGTGGCCTCGGAAATATTTTAAGCCACTCATTTCAGATTAGTAGATTGTATCGGAAAGTCTGTGCACAAGAAAAATAAGGTACCTATGAAAAAAATAAAAGTGCTTCACTTGATAGTTTTCTCTCTTATTCTCGGAGTAAGCATAAGTTTATTCCTGTCAAAAAGAGAGACTGAATACGACGGTTTTGCTTATAAGGGGGATGATTATGCTTATGGTCGTTTCGGGAAAGAAATAGCAGAATCTTGGCGAACTGGCGAAAAAATGCCCGACGATAGTTGTCTTACCAGAACGTGGTTTTATTTTTGGTACTGTGGTGTAATCTATTACATATTCGGGGCAGTAGGGACATATGTCCTGCTTGTAATAAACTCTCTTTTACATGTCCTCATATTAATCCCTGTCTATTTTATATGCAAGGAACTTAAAGTAAAACCTACCTATTGGTTA
>CP070780.1:957573-968627 GCA_020346285.1 Candidatus Omnitrophota bacterium
ACAACATATACCTATAACAGCGCAGGCGCGCTCAACAAGACAGTTACAAAAGATGCCGGTGGCATAAAACTACAAGAGACAAGCTATGCAGGCCTACAGAATCAGGAAAAGGCCTCTCTTGCAACCTCATTTGATAAGCAGGGCACCATACTGACAAAGACAACATATACCTATAACAGCGCAGGCGCACTCATCAAGACAGTTACAACTGATAGCGGCAACATAAAGATACAAGAGACAACTTACACCGGCTTGCAAAACCAGGAAAAGGCCTCTGTTGCAACCTCGTTCGACAAGCAGGGCACCATACTGACAAAGACAACATATACCTATAACAGCGCAGGCGCGCTCATCAAGACAGTTACAACTGATAGCGGCAACATAAAGCTGCAAGAGACAACTTACACAGGCCTGCAAAACCAGGAAAAGGCATCTCTTGCAACCTCCTTCGATAAACAGGCCAACATCCTGACAAAAACAACATATACCTATAACAGCGCAGGCGCGCTTACCAAGACAGTTACAGAAGACGCAGGTAGCGTAAAATTACAAGATACAACCTATGAAGGCCTTTCAAACCGGGAGAGACGTGTTCAGACAATAACCTATGAAGATGATGGAAGTGTTTTTCAGTATATAACGTATGAATATGATTCTGCTACGGGGACTTTGTCAAAGAGCATTACAAGGGATTCCGGCAACAAATTGGTTTCCGAGACGATATTTACCGGATTATCCGGACAAGAAAAAACCAACCTTACCAAGGTCTATGATTCCGACGGAATAAAAATTAAGAATTTTATTCATTATGAATACAGGGAAAATGGCGCTATTTGGAAGACGGTGAAAAAGAAAAGCGACGATTCAACATTGCTATCCGAAGACTATTATACGGGACTTATGGGTTTCGAGATAGTTGACTTCACCATAAATTATAAAGATGACGGAAGTATTAAAAGCAGCATTTATTATTACTACGGAACAGAAAGAGCTAACAGCGCTTTCAGGGAGGACGCTTTATCTAAAGCCGAAAGCTATGAAGGCGGTAATCTGAACGGCAATACCGCGGGGCTTATCCTTGAATCAGTTGCCTACTATAAAGGCGAAAAAGGAAAAGAGGTCGTAGAATTTTCTCAAAGGTATGGATACAAACCCGACGATAATTCGGTAAGAGAGCTCCAAGCCACTACGATTTGTGAATATGACAACAAAAGGGCTCTGAGCACGGCCTATACATACTTTGGCGGTAACGAGGGTTCCAAAGAAGTAGGCAATCTCAAACAAGATTTCATGACAGAATACACGGGAAAAAGAGGGGAAGAACAAGTAACTCGCATGGAGGGCACTACATGCCAGTATCCCGTGGATGACATAAAGGAATGGAATTATTACATAAGAACAGACTTTAGCTATGACTCCGAAGGCAGAAACACAGGTTATATAGAGGAAATTTATTCGCCGCAGGGAGAATGGGAATGGGGCAAGAATATCGCAAGTACCCAGGTAAAGGTAAGAAAAACCGAATTTTCAGATTTCGATTCGGAAGATAGATACGGAGAAATCAAAAATAGCGTATTGGCGTGGAACAGCGCCACGGGCCAATACGAGCCCACGGGAGAAATAGAAATAGAGAATAATTTCAAATATGACGTTGATGGCAACGTAACATCATGCATGCAAACATACATTAAACCGGGAGAGGAAACCCAGCGACAGGAAAAAACATTTAGCGATTATGACAAAGGTAAAGCCCAGACCATAACAACGTGGGAATTAAATGCTGATTATATTCGCACAGGCCATTATTCCGAACAAAGCAGCATTATTTATGACCAATACGGCCGCATTACGGACTACACCCTTACAACTTTCGCAAACGGCAAAACGAAAATAACCTATGTATTCGATATTATTTATGACAAAGATAAAATTATTGAGGATAAAGTAAGGCAACATGGCGAACTCATAAACTTTGGCCCTAATTATTCGGTCCGCCAGTATAAATATAATAGCGTTGGAGAGGCCGAGACGGTTGTTATTAAAAACGGGGACTACATATCCGTATATAATAAGGATAACGAGAATATCTATTTTGAATACACCCCGGCTATGGAGGCCTTGAAAGGACAGGGCACTACTGTTGAGGAAGAACCGGCGGAAGGCGCAGGGCCGAGGGATGGTTCCCATATACCCGTAAACCCGATAGTGGACATATTAGAAGAGGCAAGGAATGCCGCCTCCCACAAAGACATAAACCCCGACGGCAATACGCAGATTCTGTATAACGGAGAAAACCAGGTTGTGAAAATCACGGACGCAAAGGGTAATGTCTTTGTTTATTCGGAAAATAAACTAACGGAATTAAGGAATAGCGGAGATACGCTGGTAGCCTCGTTTTCTTACCAGACAAACGTGGACGACGAACTTACCGTCAGCATGACGAATGCATTGGATGGAAGCACGGCATCCTTTAAATACGACAGTGACAGCAGGCGGCTTCTGATAGAGGTATTTAATTCAGCGGCAGAGCGCACAAGATTCGAAAGATACACCTATACAAAACGGCAAGACGGAACGGTAGAATCAGCAACAGTCCTTAAGAAGTTCCGGCGCGACGGAAAGTACCTTGTTACGGACAGAAAGGAAGAATACGATGCGCAGGAAAGAGTGATTAAAATTACTACCACTTTCCAAAGGGACGGTATCCCGTTATTCGTCGGGACGTGGCCGAATACCCGAAAGGACAGAGTCATAATATTCGTTGAGGAGTGGTCGGCAACATATGATAGCGAAGGTAATTTCACCGCAGTTTATACGGATTGCGAGAGGGACGGCATAAGAACAATTGAGAGATGGTATCCATCGCTTGAGAGTTGGTGCACGGTATATGATCCCGCATACCATCAACCCGGCATAGACTTTAAGGAAACATTAAAGTATGAAGATGGCACTCTCTTTTGGCGCTCCTCCTTCACTGCCGAGAGACGCGACGGAAAAGACAATATACTTGAATATCATCAAGTAATCTATGAATCCGGGCTGGTTACAACGATAGATTGGGAAGGGACTTATGAAAACGGCGCGCTGAAAGGATTTACCGAGACCCTTAACAGAAAAAGTAGCCA
This sequence comes from Candidatus Omnitrophota bacterium, assembly GCA_020346285.1. GTDB lineage: Bacteria > Omnitrophota > Gorgyraeia > JABMRN01 > RBG-13-46-9. The sequence goes on from CP070780.1 coordinate 960,699, forward strand.
ACTGGACGTTACAGAGATCACGGAAAGAAGCGCCATGGAATATGACAGTGGCAAGCTCGTCAGCTATAATGAAACGTTTACAACCACTGCCGCTCCGTATAAAACCGTTGAGAAGACGGTAGAAGATATTACCTATGAGAATGGCAGAATAGTAGGATACAAGGAAACTAATCACGCGTTTGCTTCAGCTTACAAGACCTTTACCCAGGGACTGGATCGCACGACTTCAACGCGGCGCAGTAACATGGGTTATGACCTGCATGGAAGGCTGATCTATTGGGAGGACGTCTTTCTCAACCACTCGACCAACACTTTAAGCAACATAGTTACATCGGATGTTGTCTACGATAAGTACGGTAACATTCTTACTTTTAAAGAAGTTAAAACAGGATATGTGCAACTGTCGCCGCCACCCGGATTAGTGCAATGGCAGGAAATTACGACGGAAAGGCTCGAAACAACCTATAACGGCAAGATGTTAGTTTCACATATGAAGGATATAGTTACTATAAAACTTAATGACGGAAGCATTAAAGAAACCAAGACCATAGAGAAGAATGGTATTACCCATGATAGCTTGGGCAGGGAGTACAGCTACACGCAGATTATCAACGGAGAGTCTACCCGCGTTGACAGTTCAATATATAACAGAATTGGGCAGCTTAGCGAACAACATACAAAAATTGACGAATATACCGATAACATAGTTTATTTCGAATATGATAAAGCAGGCGAGCTCTTAAAATCAGGATATTACGTTTATTATCACAAGGAGTGGAGCGAAAAAGAAGATTATACGACTCATTCTTATACGCAGCACTATGAAGGCACAACATGGTACGATAAATATAACAATAAGATAGAAGAGGTTGTAGAAGACGAGTATTTAAGGGACGACTACGTTTATCACAAGGAGTGGAGTGAAAAACAGGGCAAGGATACCGTTCAGATTGTGCAGCACGAAGAGGGAACAACATGGTACGATACGGAAGACGGCGAAATGATAGAAAATGAGATAAACGTCGAGAAGAGCTATGTTGATATACATGTTAAAGAAAGCTTCTGGTCAAAGGACTGGGGAAGAGCAATAACAACGGTTGGAGGTATTGCATTGAACTGTGTACCGGGGGTGGGCTGGATGCTTTCTCTCACGTACAATACGATGCTTTCGCTGGCGGACGATACATTTAGCTGGTCTTCTGTAGCCGGAACGATGGTTGTCAGAGGCCTTGATAGATTCGGGGTTTTTGACGACGTCTTTGATAGCTTAGGGTTGGGTAAAATATTCGGAGACGTGGCGGCAAGTGCAGGAAAAGAAATGGCGTTCAGCGAAACTTTTATCTACAGCCTGAAAATGGAGATACTGCAAAAAGCGATTTCGGAAGGCATGGTCGAGATAGCAAAAAATAATAAGTGGAATACATTCTGGACTGCGGTAGCTGCCAGTTTCGCATCCAGCACCGTAGGATATGTTTACCGCAGCTGGAAGCACTCGGAACAGGGCAGGTATGGTTTTGTTAAAGTCCTTTGCATATCAGCACTAAAAGGGGCTGCCGCTGGCGGAATTGCCGAATACATGGAAGCCCATGAAGTGGGAGTCCATGAAAAGCCGTCGCACTGGTCATGGGCGGAATTTATGGAGCCAATAGTCGAAGAGGCTGTCCGTAATCTTTCCGGCCGCAGTTTTGATAAATACGCGCTAGAGAAGGGGAGCCGGACAAAAAGGCCATGGGAAGGAGGAACCTGGAAGGCAATGAAGGTTATTGCTAAATTTTTCAGGGGACTATCCGGAAAAGACAGGCCGGAAAACAAGAGTATAGACAAAACTAAAGAAAAAACAGATGCCCTTTTGAACAAAGAGAACAAATCCGCCGGGCAGAATCAATCGTTAGAATTAACCGCTAAACCACCGGTATTTAACTTTATTAATAACCCTGACAACTTAGAGTTACTCAAGCCATTGCCTTCGGCGGATAACATTAGGCAAGAAGGCGACTTCCTTCTAAACGATGCTGACGAAAAAGGCGTATACGATATAGAGGAAATTAAGGAAAAAGGAGATGTCTTTTTGAACAAAGAGGGGCAACCCTTCTGGTCAGAGGAGCCGCTGACAGGAAAAGGAACCGATAGGTTGTTGCTCGCGTCTATCGACACTGAATGGCTGCCATATTCCGGAGTTTTTGACATAGATGAAATGGCATATAGAGAGCTCAGTTTAATGGATACCCTTGACAGAGGACAGGAGTACCTCTTTCTAAGAGATACGAAAGCTGTTGGTATCGGTAGCGAAGATATAGAAAAAGCGGCAATGGAAATGTTTGCAGAAGAGTTCAAGTCATTAAGCACGTTGACGGAATTTGTAAAGATAGGGGAAATTCCCGTTACCAGTTTGAGCGGGTTGGTAGCTGATATCGCTGAATTTGCGAAAGTCCAGACAGTAGACGTATTGGTTAGCCTGGCCGACAATGAAATTTATTACCGCTTTGGCCTATCAAGCGCCGAGAAGAACGTGTTAGACGGCGTAATGCATAAATTGGCCAGCCCTTATGGCCGGCAGACTTATGATGCAAACCTGAAGTTATCGGAACAAAACCAGAGCCTTGAAATTATGATGACAAAGGATGGAGAAAAATCGTATTTGTTAGGCGATGTCGGGTATAACGAATTGAAGGGTGAGGCGCAAAAGTGGGCAGAGAGAGCCGGCCGGCCGGACAACATAGAATTTGAGTTAAATTTCAAAACAGGCGACTTATTTATGTTTGTGGAAGTCAAAAAAGAGAATATAGCGGGCTTCTTTAAACAGGAGCATGAGGATATAGCGAAATTGGAAGAGACCATAACCGATAACATAAGTAGCGTTGATAAATTAAAGAGCCTGGAATTTTCAGTAGTTATAAACGAAGATAAAAATGTAAATAAAATTGTAGGCGCCACCGTAATAGTCAACCCGAACGATATGGAAGACAAAGCCGCTGTCAGCGAATATCTAAACACCAAATTCGAAGGGGCCTTGGGAGCCGAGCAGTTCGGGCTTTTTGACATTGTCTTCGACATCGGCCTTGAACTTAACGAGGTTGAAATACAGGCGCTCTCCATAAACCTGGAGGCAGAGACCAACGAAGACACAATGAAAAACATCCGGGCGCTCGTGAAGAATTTAGAAAAAGGAAGCGCGAAACTTCGGAAGCTCGGCGGCGAGATAAAAGAACTGGTTAAATCGGCGAATAACAAGCCCCAGAGCTTTGAGAGAATCAACCTTGTTGTAAATGAAAAGGGAGATTATCAAATCAGGGTGAAAATAAAGTCCGGCACATTAAAGACCTTGCCCTCTCTTATGGCGAAATTAGGAATTACAGGGAATTCCAACGCCTATGATAGATTATCCAAACGCAAATTTACCGAATTTGTCATAGACGTAAATTCAGGAAGATACATGCTTGACCTCTCGCTTAAATGTCAGAAATTCGAAAAAGCAGCCCGGGATGAAGCAAAAGCATGGGTTGAAGGCAATCGCGACCGCGAGCGGAAGTACGATAAGGAATTGAGGAAGCAACTCGAGTTAGACGATTCCTTAAGGGGTGTATATGAAAAGCCGTGGCAATCGCCGGACGGACAACTTAAGGGCGTTGAGATCTGGAAAGACAATGAGAGAATAGGAATAGTCGGCATAGATGGCTGGGAAAATATAACCCTCATACATTATGGCGGCGATAAATGGCTCTATAAGGAAAACTGGGAGACAGGGGAGGAAATAATAGCATCCGTGAAAAAAGAGTACCCCGGCATACGAAATGTCATCTTCAACGAAGCTACCGGCGAGATTACGGGAGACATTATCAATGTAAGCCCGACGCACTTCGGGGCCTGGAAATTCTTCGGCAGGGGGAAATCTTACGAGAGGCCCTCGTCATACGGCGTAACCATAGATTTTTATGGGCAAATGCGGATAAATGGAACAGAAAGAGTTGAAATTGCAGGAGAGACGCGTAAAGGAATTGTGCTGTTCGAGATAGACAACCTGGAAAATAAACTTATGATTTTGAACGACAGCATTATAAAACCCGGTAAAAATAATGAATTAATTGTCCTGGAAGGAGAAGGATTCGTTGGTAAGGGAATGGTATTTGATACCGGAAAAAAGGTTATAAAAATCAGCAAATCAAGGGCCCCGCCATTAGGCGCAGGCGCAGGTAAAGAATCCAAGGAATCCCAAGCCAGGCAGCACATTATCTACGCCTCGAAAGAAAAGGACGGAACAGTCCTCCTCACAGAAGGCAGCTTCTTCGCCATCCAAAATAACAAGGCAATATTCCAGAGCGGTGACATCATAATCAATAGCGGAAAAGAATCCATAGGCCTGCGAAACGTCATTTTGTGGAGCCGCCCGTCATTAGATGCCGGCCAGGTAGGTATAGCATTAGGTGACTCATTCTATGTACCACAAAATGATACCGCGCAAAGAGAGTTTAAAAAAGCCATATCTGACAGAAAAATGCTCGTGGCAGACAAGGCCTTGTATATACTAAAAAATCGGGACTTTACGTTCGAAAACTCTAAAGAAGAACTCGAAACCGCAAAGGTACAAGTAGAGGTTTGGGGCTTCACAGCTGAAGGCCAGATAGTAGGTATAATCACAGGTTCTGATAAAACCCTGTGGCAGGCTGACGGAGCACCGGGAGAAGGCACGGACATTCCGGAGCACCTCGTATCCCGGAACCTTATCCTTGCGAGAGAAGGAAAAGGAACAAGTATCCAGATAGGCAGGAATGGCGCACTTGTAATAGTAGGCCCAACCCTCATGCCTTCTGCCGCAAATTCTCAAAACATAACCCTTAAGGCCGGCTATGAAGTGCAGGGCCAGAGAATAATGAAGGATACCATAGTAAATGTGGACAAGGAAGGGAAAATACAGTTTAGAGAAGGAGCGCGGGTAGAAATAATTGTCACAGGGTTTAAGGTAACCTATACAAAAGAAAACATCAAAGGAAAAGAAATACTTATCCCTAAACTTGACGCAAATCAGGCCCCGAGAAATGTCACATTACATATAACGGGCACCGAAGATAGCATAAAAGTAAGAATGTATGTAAATGAGAATAATGAGCTCTTATTCACTGCCAAGCAAGAAATTAACTATAACAATCATACCTTGAAAGCAGGAAATGAGGGAAAAACCCTCATGGCAGAGGAGCTCTTATACCCATTAAGTAATCGGGACTTTACGTTCGAGAATTCTAAAGGAAAACTCGAAACCGCAAAGGTAGAAATGGAGGTCTGGGGCTTCACGGCTGGCGAGGGCTTAATAGGCAGGATTACATTCTCTGACAGGAACCTCTTCCAGTTAAGAGGCGAGCCCGGTAAGGGTTTTGGGTTGCCGGAAGGCCTGATATCAGAGGGTCTTGCTCTCACCGAGAGAGAAAACGGTACTGAAATTAAATTAAGGAAAAATGGAAGCGGTAGCGCAGTTGTATTCGTCGGAAATAACCTTATGCCTCTTGCAGAGGGCTCAAAAGACATAATGCTCGCTGCCGGCTGGGATTTAGGGGGCACGAAGCTTAAACATGATACAATCGTCGATGTAGATAGCGATGGAAAAATCAGTATTCAAAAAGAAACGTCAAAACTCCTGCTGAACGATGTCTGGCAGGCCCTCGGAAAGAATAGCGGTAAACGCCTTATCAACATACGCAAGGCGTTAGAAACAAATGAAGATGTTCCCAAATATGTAACACCTGACATCGCGGAGGCGATACTTGCTGCTGACAGCGCGGCTTTTGAAAATGCCGACACTTGCTGGAAAGCATTTGCGGATAGCACTCTCGGAAAGCCGCAAGCTAAAAACTTCAGGCAAGAATTAAAGGCATTTATAAAGGCCGAAATAATCGCGCTTCCGGCCAAAAAGAGCGGAATAGACTTAACAAGGCAGGAAGAGGGATTAAACTGTGTTGGTTTACACGTATTGGCGTCACAGACAGCCGGTTATTTCGGTATGCAATGGGATATCGTCTTTGTTAACGGATTAAAGACAGGCCACGTTGCGTTGATTGACGCAGAGGATAACAGCTTTATTGAGTTAAGTATAAGAGGCGATGTAACGAAGACGTTGGCAAAAAGATATGAAGATTCCTTAGCCAAAGGAAAGGCATTTAAAGACGTAACGGTTGTGCTTGTCGGGGAAGAAAATGGTAAGCTTTCCATTCAGGAAATTCCGTTAGAGCAGGGCTGGGATGGGTATGGTAAGTTCCAGGATAAATATGAAGCTGAAGCGAAGAATTTATATGGTTTTTCCGCTGGTAAGGTTCTGGATTTCGAAACACTAAAGAGAGGTATATACCACCATGTCTCCGAACGATTTGATAAAGTAATTTCACTATTACAGGCAGGCGATACTAACGCCGCCAGAAGTTTATTACCGGATGTCAGGGAAGGGTTAGACAAGATAGCGGATGCCACCGTATTAGAGAAGATAGCTGGTGACTCTATCGACAGTTTGATGCCCGGGTTCTCCGAGTTTAATGCGAACCTGGCAAGCATGAAGAAGATGGCGGCGTTTATTGATAACTTTGATGTTGACCAGCTCACAATTACAACGGATGGTCAAATACAGCTGACAGCAAAAGCCGGCGAAGCTATTACAATGAGATATACGCCGCCGACTCGGGAGGAAGCGAATAGACTGGCGTCAGAGTATGAAAACATGCTCAGTGTACTTGGCGCCCGGAACATCCAGGTAAATGTTGATATAAAGAACGGAGAGTGGGTATGCCGTATTCAGGCTGATATTGCTGACCAGAAGAAGCTGGGCGCGCTAATAGGCGAGCGTAAATATACCCTTGCCGGGCACATAGATATTATAATCGGCTCGCAAGGCATAGCAATGCTTGCCGCTGATATGACGATAAAGGGCGCCGATAAGGGGGCAAAAGAAGAAGTTACCCTGCTCGCCGATAAATCCATTATTGCGTTTGACCCGACCGGCGTGATAGATATTATTTCCGCGAAAGCCCATGTTATCAAAGCTTATACCGAAAAAATAGATATAGTTAAAAACAAGCCGGGTGAAGATGTAACGGACAAAGAAGAAGCGATGATTATAAATGTAGAACATGACAGGCACGGAACCTATTTGTCCGATGGCGATATAATGATTCAAAATAACCGGTTCATCGCAAGCGAAGGCCAGGCCTTCATATTCGGCGAGAGCTTCGCAAAATCTGACAAGACGTTTAAAATCGGGGACAATATTGTAAGCGCGCGTAAAGGGGCTATGGTTATAAAAGATGCCGAAGGAAATAGCTCGACATTAAATGCCGGACAGGCAGCAATACTGATGGAAGGAGCGTTATTCAGTATAGAGAAGAATAAAGTGACTGCAGATGAAGGCACGCTGTCCAAAGGCACGAAATTAAAAGCTAAAGGAGCCAGCGTAACCATAACCAAAGACTATACACTAAGGGCAAAGTGGGATGAAAAACGCGCGGAAATAGGTAAGCTTACCACTGCAGCCGGGGAAATACCGATTATAGGCGCTTACCGCAACCCTGATACAGGTAATATAATATTAATTGCAGAAGGCAGGCAAAAAATTCAAGCCGGCGGCGGCAAACCTTCCGAGAAAAAAGTCGATAATTGTAAATACACGGAATACACTATCCTTGGCTACGACAGTAAAATCGATACATTTGACATTACCGGCACCCTTGAGTGGTCGGTTGATGTAAAAACCGCTGCCTTGAGCCATATGGCATTCAATGCCGGCGCTAATGGCCTTCTTGCAGGCACATTCAAAGGTGAAGTAATAATACTCGGTAACGTCTTAGAAGCCAATGACATCTTTACTATTACCAAAGACGGCCTCAAGGTTAAAAACAGATCGAATGTTGACATTATAATAGACACCCTCGTAGTTAACGAAAAATCCAAGGCCAA
>CP070780.1:968727-1002171 GCA_020346285.1 Candidatus Omnitrophota bacterium
AATTTCATTGTGTTTGTTTAAATTTCCCAGAAGATAAACGCACGCGATAAGCGTAGAAACAGGAATAATCTGCATGAGAATAAACGGCGTAAAGTACCAATAGAAGGCGGCAAGATTTGAAAAAGGTATATGCTCCCTCAATATTTCATCCAGAAAACCGAATATATCGCCTATTATGAACAAAATCCATAAAATAAAGACGCAAAAGAGAAATGTCCGTATGAATCCTTTGAATATATATCGCTCTACAATAACCATCTATTGCCTTGCAATTTTAACAAATAAAAATACGCCTATCGAAAACAATATAATATTACCCATCCATATCCCGGTCCAGGGAGGCATGATATCGCGTATTACGCACGCTATTCCTCCCAGCATAATACCCCAATATATAAGAAAGAGGACCATCGTAAAACCGAAATTTATCGATTTTTCTCTTCTATGCGTCCTTACGGCAATCGGTATCCCTATAAGAACAAATACAAAATTCGAGAATGCGAGCGCTAACTTATTATGCACCTCTATGTAAAGAGGCGTGGCATTAATTTTGTTCTTTTATAATTTCTTTATCTCACGCCACAAGTCAGCTATGCTCAACTCCCTTGGCTTCTTCTCTATATTTTTGTGTTTTAACGCGTCTTTAAGATTCAATGTCATATAATATGTTTCAAACACCAGTTTGTAAAATCTTTCCGGGTTCTGCGGTAGCGATTCGTCGGCACTGCCGTTTTTCAACTTAAGCTTTACCACATTCTCCCCGGGGATTGTTATAACTTCGCCTTCCTCGGCTACTATTGTCCGGGTAGGCCTTCCTTCCTGCGGCTGGTATATTCGTATGTTCTTCAACTTATTCTTATTTATATTATAGACAAATATTATGTAGTCCTCAAAACCCTTAACAAATATGCCCGGCTCTAAAAGAGCCAGGGGGTTTCTTATGCCGATCTCTTTTATTAATTTCCTGGCGCTGTAACCGGATTCCGGTAGGATTTTGTCATTAAGAGGAATACAAAACAAGCTTATTATAAGTGAAACAATAACGAGTGGCGCGGCAATTTTATAGAGGCTTATCCCGCTGGCTCTCAAGGTAATAATTTCATTGTCGCTTGCCAGCCTCCCGAAAGCAAGGAGTGTCGCCGAAAGGATTGATATGGGTATGGTGAATGTTAAAAGCCACGGCATCAATAAAAAGAAAAGCCGCATAACATAAAAAATGCTTACGCCTTTATTGATTATGAGGTCGGCTACCTGTACGATATGGCCCGCGGTAAGTATCATTGTTGAGACAAAAAGCGATAGGAAGAAAGGCCCTACGAATTCTCGCAGCAAATAGTTTCTGATTATGCGCATCTTTAATCATCGCCCTCGCCGTCTATTTCCGGCGAAATATCTTCGTCTTCCATATCAGGGCGGATAGCTTTGGGTTTGATATATTTGGATACAAGGTCTTTGGTGTCTTTGATGCGTAGCTTTTCGAATAAAAATTGAAATTCCTTTTCCACTTCACTTACGATTTTCTTCTTTATATCGGCCGGCAGATTAATAATATCTTCCTTAAAAGGCCCCAATGCCTTTTTTCGTGTTTTATATATAAATTGCTCTTCTGTCTGGCCTTCTTTTCTCTCGTTGGACAAATTCTCTTTTATCCACGCATAAATCTTTTCCTTCAATTGAGCCGGGAAAAAGGGGCTGTCATAAATTATATTTTGGAATTGCGTGGCAAGGTGCACCTCCGCGGTTTCAATCTCGGGAAATTTACCGAAGGCGTCATTCGGCAAGGTAGACGCGCCGTGCTGGACAGCGCCCGCCATGCCAAACTCATCCCTGGCTAGCTTGGATAGTTTTTTCAAGGTATCGAAATCGAGCTTGACCTTCGCAACCGTGCCGTCAGGCAAAATCACGCCGCCGTGCGATGTGCCTGTCTGAATGCTCATCTTGCTGATTCCAAGCGTATTCTCCCCTATAAGTTCTTTGTACCCCTGCATAAAGAAGCGCAATTCTTCAGGCGTTGAGTTCTTTCCTCCGACTTCTCCGATTTCTCCGCCAATAGATACGTCGAGCCCCTGTGGCTGGATTTTACGAATAAATTCCGTAAGGAGCGCGCATACCTTGTAATTGTGTAATTGCTGCTCTTTCGTAGTCGGCTTCGATAAGTCCACAAGCGTCGAGGAATCTATGTCTATGTTGTAAAATCCGGCCCCGATAGCATCTTTTATCAAAAGCTTCATATTCTCGATTTCTTTTTGCGGGTTCTCCTTATATTTCTCGGCCTTTAATTGAAAATGGTCACCCTGTATGAAGACGGGCCCGGAAAATTTCTCCGCTATAGCCGCTGCCAGGCATGCGCTCGTGTATTCGGCCGGTATTTGCGCTGTATACCCCATCTCTGACTTCGCGATTTCAAATATAAATGCCCCTGCATTCAGTTTCCTGGCTACCCTGAATATGGCCCGCGCTAAATCAAAAGTCAATGTCCTCAAATTTATCGCCGGAACGGTAAAGCCGTTAAGCTCGCCCTTTCCCCTCGCCAGATAAAAATCGTTTATAGTCCATGGATAGATATTATTTTCAATAGCTTTCTCGCGAATGGCCTTAGCCAATTTTTTCTTTTTTTCCCTGTTATCGCTTAGCGCTAATTCCCGTACTATGTTTTCAATATTCTGCATATTAACCTTTCTCAATTGTTCGAGGTTCGACCTCGCTCAATTGTTCGAGGTTCGACCTCGAACAATCTTGATATTTTTTCTTTATATCATATCGCCAATATTCTTGTCAGTTTATACAACTTCTCATCCAATAAAACTTTTCTCTTATCCCTCGTCGTTGCTTTTTCATACGGTGTTATCTTCGACTCATCCCTGATTATCCCGACCATCGCGTCCCGGTATCCATTTAAAAGGGCTTGCACCGCATCATGCCCAAGCCTGGATGCCAGTATCCTGTCAAACGCCTCGGGGGAACCGCCCCTTTGAATATGCCCCAGCACGACAGGCCGGACGGAAAATTGCGTTTTCTCTTTTATTATCTCTGCGACATCGTAAGCGTTAGCAACGCCTTCCGAAACAATAATAATCCAGCTAATTTTTCCTTTTTTCCGGCCCGCAGTTATGTCGTCGCACATATCATCTATGTTATACTCGGTATAAGGAAAGAGAACATCTTCGGCCCCGCCGGCGAGGCCTACCCTTATAGCGATAAAGGGTTCCTCTCTGCCCATAACCTCAATGACATAAATACGCTCCATGCTTGTTACGGTATCCCTGATTTTATCTATGGCGTCCAGCGCGGTGTTAACGGCTGTATACGCGCCTATTGTATAGTCGGAACCGAATACGTCATTATCTATCGTTCCCGGTACCCCAATGCTCGGCACTTTAAATTCCTTCCATAACTCATGAGCGCCTCTAAAAGAACCGTTTCCTCCGATAACAATAAGGCCGTCCAAGCTATTTTTTTTGACCGTTTCAAACGCTTTCTTCCTGCCGCCTTCGGTCATAAACTCTTCTGAACGGGCTGTTTTCAGAATTGTTCCGCCGCGGCTTAGAATATTACTTACGCTTCTTGCGTTCATATCTATGATTTCATTATGGATAAGGCCCTCGTATCCTCTCATTATGCCTTTTACTTCCAACCCGCTATGGATAGCGCATCTTACGGCGCTTCTTATAGCCGCATTCATTCCCGGAGCGTCGCCGCCGCTTGTTAGAATGCCTATTCGTTTCATGTTCCCGCTTCCCAGCTATTTAAATACTTGTTCTGCTCGGGCGTTAACCTGTCTATCCCGACCCCCATCGATTTAAGTTTGAGGCGCGCGATTTCCTTGTCAATCTCTTCGGGCACCGCGTAGACTCTTTTATCAAGCTTTTTTCTGTTTTGAACGAGGAAAAGACACCCTAATGCCTGATTCGCAAAACTCATGTCCATAACATGAGCCGGATGGCCTTCTGCCGCTGCCAGGTTTACAAGGCGGCCGCTCGCTAAAAGGTTTATTCTCTTTCCGCTTTTCAATGTATACTCTTCCACAAAATCTCTTATTTTTCTTACTCTCTTTGAGAGATTCTTCAGGGCCTTTATATTTATTTCAACGTTAAAATGCCCCGTATTTGCCACGATAGCGCCGTCTTTCATCGATGCGAAGTGCGGCCCGTCCAGGATACTTATATCGCCCGTAGCCGTAACAAAAATGTCGCCGTATTTCGCGGCTTCCCGAAGAGGGGCAACCTTATACCCGTCCATTACTGCCTCAAGCGCTCTTAGCGGGTCTACCTCGCATACTGTCACGTTGGCGCCCATTCCGCGGGCACGCATCGCAACGCCCCTGCCGCACCAGCCGTAACCGCAAGCAATAAAGTTGCTTCCGGCAATGAGCCTGTTAGTGGCCCGAATAATCCCGTCAATTGTTGACTGCCCCGTGCCATATCTGTTATCAAAAAGGTGCTTTGTATCAGCGTCATTAACGGCAACTATGGGATACATAAGCTTTCCTTTTTTCTCCAGGTTCCGTAAACGGATGATTCCTGTCGTTGTCTCTTCCGTTCCTCCTATGATATCTTGTAATAAATCCCTTCTTGCGGAGTGAATGGTCGAGACCAGGTCCGCTCCGTCGTCAACGGTTATATTGGGTTTCTGGTCCAGGATTTTATTTATATGCTTATAATATGTTGAACGGTTTTCGCCCTTTTTTGCAAACACAGCTATTTTATAATGCTTGACCAATGAACTGGCCACGTCGTCCTGCGTGCTTAAAGGATTTGAAGCGCATAATAAAACACGGGCGCCGCCTGCCGCAAGGCAGGTAGCAAGAGAAGCCGTCTCTGTCGTAATATGCAGGCACCCTGAAATGCGCATGCCTTTAAATGGCTTTTCTTTTCTAAACCTTTCTTCTGTCATAGATAAAACCGGCATATATTCTTTTGCCCACTCAATCCTTAAGCGGCCCTTTTCTGCTAATCTTATATCTTTTATGTCATATTTCATCGATCATAGTTCCTTTCTAAGTGCTTTAACCTTGTCAATTTCCTCCCAGCCGAAACCCTCGTCTTCTCTTCCAAAATGCCCGTAACAGGCGGTCTTCTTATATATGGGCCTTCGGAGTTTCAGGTCTTTAATAATGCCGTATGGCGTAAGGTCGAAATTCCTTCGTATAGCCTTTATCAGCTTTTCCTCGCTAATAGCGCCGGTACCGAATGTATTCACCATTATGCTAACCGGTTCCGCCACGCCTATGGCGTAAGCGAGTTGAATCTCGCATTTCCCGGCAAGCTTCGCTGCGACGATATTCTTGGCTATATACCGCGCCATGTAAGAAGCGGACCTGTCCACTTTCGACGGGTCCTTGCCGGAGAAAGCCCCGCCGCCGTGCGAGCCGATGCCTCCGTATGTATCTACAATAATCTTCCTTCCCGTTACTCCGGTATCGGCCATGGGGCCGCCGATTTCAAATCTCCCTGTCGGGTTTACGAAAATCCTGACATTTTTGTCCATGATGTCTTTCGGAATAATATGGTCTATAACGAGTTTTTTCATATCGTGTTTAATATCTTTTGTCTTTGCCTTATGGTCATGATGAGCGCTAATTACAACGGCCTTTACCTTATGCGGGGTCCCGTTAAAATATTCCACCGTCACTTGACTCTTACCGTCAGGCCTTAAATAATTAACCAATTCCTTCTTTCTAACTTCGGCAAGCCTTCGAGACAGTTTGTGCGCCAGGGAAATAGGCATGGGCATAAGTTCTTTAGTTTCATCCGTAGCATAGCCGTACATCATGCCCTGGTCTCCCGCGCCGCCCTTATCGACGCCGAGGGCAATATCTGCGGATTGTTCCTGTACGGAGGTTACCACCCCGCAAGTGAGATGGTCAAATCCATAGACGGGGTCCGTATATCCTATCTCTTTGATCGTGTTTCTGATAATTTTTGGTATCGCGACGTAACATGAGGTCGTGATTTCGCCGGCGACAATAGCAAGCCCCGTAGTTACCATTGTCTCGCAGGCGACCCTTCCCATGGTGTCCTGCTCAAAGATAGCGTCCAGGATTCCGTCTGAAATCTGGTCGCATACCTTGTCCGGATGCCCTTCTGTCACGCTTTCCGATGTTAAAAGATACTTATGTTTTCTCATTATCATATCTCCCTTCTGAGATCCCTCGGATACCTTGTATCCCCGGGATAAATTCGGCCTTATGACTTAGGTCAACCCCTGTGGCTGACCTAAGTCATGGCTTCATTTAAAATCTTCATCTGCCTTCTTCAAAGATTTCATATCGCCTATATCGTACCATGCGCCGGGTAAAACGTAGCCAAAAACCTTATCGGTTTTTGCCAGCCATTTCATAAGGTTGCCCGGCGCGTCCTTCGGCAAGCCCGTTTTCATATAGTCAGATATTTTTGTAATTTTTTCCTTCGGAATAAAATATAAAGCCGACGCGGCTAATGTGCTTTTGGGCGCGGGCGGCTTTTCTTCGAACTCTATCACCCGTGCATTTTTATCCAGGCTGCATACACCGTATTTTCTGGCCAGTTTCCTGTCTTTTATATCAAAAAGCGCGATAGAGCTAAACGGCCTTTTTTTACGCGCGAACCTGATAAATTCTCTCAAATCGAATTCGAATAGGTTGTCGCTTCCGGCAATAAGAAGATCCTGTTTTGCGCTCTTTTTTTGCAAAACAAGGTTTATATCGCCTATGGCGCCGAGCCTTGTTTTGTTAGATTTCGTACCGTCGTTTATCACCTCTACGCCGGCAGATTGCGCTTTCCAGGCCTTGAAATTTTTATAAAATTTTTCGTTTGTAACAACGATGATTTCTTTGCATTCTTTTATGAGCTTTATTTTCGCAACGAGCCTGTCAAGTATGGTTTTCCCGCCGACTTCCAGAAACGCCTTTGGTTTATCAAGCGTTAGCGGGTAGAGCCTCGTCCCGTATCCAGCCGCTAATATTATTGCTACCACTTGCTACTTTCCTGCCTGCCGGCAGGCAGGCTACTTGCTATTCTATTTTGCCAGTTGTTTTTTCAAATACACAATTCTGTCTACGGGGGTTGGGTCGATTCTGTTCAGAATAGAAAGGTAAAAACTCGCGAAGTCCCCGATATAAATCAACGAAAGTATTCTTTCTAAAAAGCCCTTTCCCCGGCTTTCGATTTCCAGAACGCTGAATTCCTCTTTTCTTAATATTGACGCTGTTATCTCCATGCGTTTTCTAATCCTGGGTAAATCATCTTTATCTTTCAATATGACTGCCACGAACTCTTTTAACAAAACTCTGGGGTTCACCCAGCCCATTATCTCATTATGGTTCATCTCCGGAAATACATGCTGGGACGAAAGCACCTTGCTATTCTCCGCAAATTGCCCTCTCCAGCGCGTTGCAACGGGCTCCATCCTGTTTGAGGTGTAAATAGCGGGGAAGCGCTTATGAACTTTTTTAGCGAGTTCTTTTGATAGATTAACCTTCCCTTTCACGGCGGGGGCAAGGTGTTTCTTTTGTAAGTCATCCAAAAAGCGCGCGGATGATTTTATTTCATCTTTTTTATTTTTTATTAAACCTATTTCCCAAAGTGCCGCGATGACCGGAATAAACGAATAGCCGAGGGCGCATCTCGGCGGATACCCTTTTGGTATCATAATCAGCATATCATTATTTTTTAAAGCGAGCTCTTTCAGCTTTCCGCCCGATGTAATAGCCACGATATTTGCCCTGCTTTTCTTTACTTCTTTATACGCGGAGAGCGTTTCTTCCGTGTTTCCCGAATAACTTATGGTAAAGACAAGAGAATTTTTATTTACGAACCCGGGTATGGTATAGTCCCTGTTTATAAAGATAGGGATGTCAATCTCGCCTCCCACATATCCTTTTACAATATCGGCGCCTATCGCTGAACCGCCGACCCCGGTAAAAACGATATTCGAGTAACGTTTTTTGTAAGAAAGTTTTATCCGGGAACGCTCCCCTATGAAAAGAGCGTCTTCGCATTGTTTCGGAAAAGAAACCAAAAGGTCTAACATATTCTCTTTATCTATTTTCGAGAACTCTTTCAAATTGTCTAAATTCATATATCACTCCCATAGTTCAAACGGCGATGTGCGGAATCGCCTCTTTTAATTTTGCTTTCGCTAATGCCTCTACCTCTCCGCCTGTAGAAAGACTAAGCGCCTTTTCCGCGACCTTCCTTGCATCCTCATACTTGATAGCCCTTATAATACGTTTTACCTCCGGAACGATAATGGGCGAAGTGCTTAATTCGTCCAGTCCTAACCCTAACAAAATCATCGTAAGCGTAATATCGCCGGCCATTTCACCGCACATCCCCACCCATATATTCTCGCGGTGGGCATTATCGACAATTGTCTTGATAAGTCTTAGCACGGCGGGATGCGCGGGTTCGTATAAGTAAGCTATTTTTTCGTTAACCCTGTCAACGGCGAGCGCGTATTGAATCAAATCGTTTGTGCCGATGCTGAAAAACTTAACCTCTTTTGCCAAAACATCGCTTGTGAGCGCGGCCGAAGGCACCTCTATCATGGCACCGACTTCTATGGCCTTGTCAAAGGGAATGGATTTCTTTTCCAGCTCTTCCTTTACCTCTTTTAAAATAGCGTTGGCCTGCTTAAGCTCTTCTATGCCTGATATCATAGGATACATAATCTTGAGTTTCCCGTAATGGGAAGCTCTCAATATAGCCCTTAGCTGCGTTTTAAATATATCCGGCCTTGCCAGGCAAAACCGTATAGCCCTCCACCCAAGGAACGGGTTCATTTCATACGGCACTTCAAACTGCGACAAAAATTTGTCGCCGCCCAAATCCAATGTCCTCACAACAATCGAATGAGGGGAAATCGAAAGGGCCGCGCCTTTATAGGCCTTGAACTGTTCGTCTTCCGAGGGAAGGTCCTTTCTGTTCATATACATATATTCGGTTCTGTACAGGCCTATGCCCTTTGCCCCGTGGGCTAATACGCTCGGGACATCGGTCGGCAATTCGATATTGGCCGCCAGGTCAATTTCCTTTCCGTCAAGCGTCTTTGCCGGTAAATTCTTTAATTTGAGGAGGTGCTTTTCGAATTTTTCAAATCGTTTCTTCTCAAGCTGGTATTTCTTTATTGTATGCCTGGAGGGGTTTATAATTGTAAGGCCGCGGTTGCCGTCTACGATTATGGCAGAGTTGTTTCTGACGCTTGATGTAACGGTTTCTAAACCGACTACCGCCGGGATCTCCAGGGATTTCGCCATAATAGCCGTATGTGAAGTGCGGCCGCCTATATCTGTCGCAAAAGCGATAACGTTACGCCGGTGCATCACAGCCGTATCCGACGGCGAGAGGTCGTAAGCGACAACTACCGCTTTTTCCTTCAATTCGTCGAGGGAACGATGCTTTGCGCCAAGTAGATTTTTCAAAATTCTCCTTCCCACGTCGGTTATATCGCTTACCCTTTCCCTCAAGTATTCATCGTCACTTTTTGACAAAACCCTTATATATTTTTCGAGCACTTGCCAGAATACATATTCCACCGCCAATCTATCCTTCTTAAGCTTGGCAATAACTTCGCTCATCAAAACCTCGTCTTCCAAAACCATGAGGTGCGCTCCGAATATGCGCGCCTTTTCCATGCCCATCTCGTCTGCAATTTTTTTATGAATAGCGAGAATCTCGGACCTTGTCCTGGCAAGCGCTTTCTTAAAACGAATAATCTCGTCTTGGACGAGGCCTTCTCTTATCCTCCTGCGCGGGATCCGTATCTCTTCATCGTAAAGCGGATACGCCCTGCCTATGGTAATCCCCGGAGCGGCCGGAATGCCTTTTAAAACAATTTCATTCGACTTATGTTTTGATTTTTTACTTTTTCTCATCGAATTCCTCTACTGTTTCGCTCAAAAGAATCCTTTCAAGCTCCTGGACTGCTTGCCGGGCATCATCTCCTTCGGCTATAATGGTAATCTTGCTTCCCTTTTCGGCCGCGAGCATCATTATGCCCATTATCGACTTTCCGTTGACTTCCTGTTTTCCCTTTTTAATGGTGATTTCACAATCATACTTATTGGCTATCTGCACGAAGATGGCTGCGGGCCTGGCGTGAAGGCCCGATTTATTCTTTATAACTAACTTCTTCTCAACAATCATCGCGTCGATATCTTTATTTTTGTCTCCAGGGAAAATTTCTCATTTTTACGCAAAGCCACTTTCCTGTGGAACAAAAGAGAGGTTCCCTGAAAACTTTTTCCTATTCCCCTTTCCGACTCATTTAACGTGTAAACCGGAAAAGACCAGAGATTTACCGGTTTCTCGAAAATATGGTTAATCTCTATGCCCGAGAATTTATCCACAAGCGCGATTTTACGCACTCGTTTCTTATGCCTGTTACGCAGAAAAAAATCATCTTCTATCGACCAGTTAAATTCCGCGCCAAACAGAAATTTAACACCTTTGGAAGATATGTTTTCCAAATCAAACCTTATAAAAACTTCGGATTCCTTCTCCAGAATTATGCATTTTTTAAATCTTAATTGGTGAGCGGCGCTATCCTTTTGAAGTCTTATAATTAATTTACCGCCTTTATTTTCCGTATCATAAATATACGGCCCAAACAAACTATCTTTGCCAAAATCGGCATGCTTAGATTTGGTAAAATCCGAAAGAGAAGTCTTTAAACTCATAATGTGGCAAAGACAGGAGAACTTCTGATAAGGGTCGTAACTTAAGAATCTTTTTAAATTCCGCTCTTTTACGCCCAGCATCTCATACAAATCTATGGGAGCATCTTCATCCATTTTTTTCTTTAAATTTTCTACATTGACTTCGCGTTTTTCCGTAAGTTTTCTATGGTAGGGTTCGTAGCGCCGCGACATTGTATCTATCAGGTTGAATGATAGCGGTTTATAATCCATTTCAAAGACCGACCCGGCATAATCCGGGTCTATGAATAGCGCGAGATATTTATTCCGTGCGCAAATAACATTTTCGGAAAATTTTAGCGTTTTAAGCTCTTCCGCGCAGGCTTCGTTCTTAAGTATTTCCTCTGCATTTATAATATGGCTATACATGCCGTGGCGCAGATAATTTGTATAAATCCCGCCGAATATACCGTGCCAGTAGGCGCAGTTAGATTGGGATTTATAAAGTTCTATTTTTGCCTTTTCGTTTTTTGTTTTCTTTACCTCTTCGCTTACGGAAAGCATCCTTTTTCTCATAAGGTTCGATTCGGGATATTTCTTAAAAAAGTTATTGAAATTACCCCCGCACCACTGGTTCATCTCGGCGTAACTTGAATGAGGAATGTCAATTTTTCCCAGACTGTTTGTTTCTTTAAGCGCTTCGGAGAAAGTCAATGTTCTTATCCAGTCGTTTTTTTCTAACTTTGAGAAAAATTTTTCAAGCCAGCCTTTTTTATAAACCCAGTCGTAAGTATGCGGCCAGAGCCCGAACTTTTCGCAGTCGTCCGCAAATGTAACCGAGCGCGCCTCGGGATTCCGGCGAACCTGATTAAGAAAATCTATCGTAACCTGGGGCTCTCTAAAAGGCATCGTGTAACGCAATTTCTTGACCGATGCAAATACATGAAATCCCTCGAGGTCTTTAATAGAATAATAACCGAAAACCCGCTCCTTCTCTACGCCGGCTTGTTTCAGGTGAAAATCATCCAGAATAGCATATCTGATATTGCTTAAATCCTTAAAAATAGAAGAAAGGCCGGGATCCCACACTCTTTCCGCAAGCCAGATTCCGCTCGGGCTGAAATTAAACTGTTTTTTTATTGCATCGGTGAGTATTTCAATCTGCCCCTTTGCGTCGTCGGCCGGAATCATCGGCAATATGGGTTCGAAATATCCGCCTGTAAGAATCTCCACCTGGCGCGCGTCGATTAGTTTTCTTATCTTTTTAAAGAATTCCGGCTTGTTTTCAAAAATCCAGTCCAAAACCGAGCCGGAATAATGAAGCGATAATTTTATTTTAGGATGCCTCGCAAGAACCGTTAAAAAGGGTTCATAGGATTTATTATATGCCTCTTCAAAAATATTCTTGAAGTTATCCACCGGCTGGTGACAATGCAATCCCATTAAAAAGTTTATTTTTTCCATCAATGCTTCCTAATCGCTGATAATAAATCGATAATAATCTTCGCGAGTTTGTGGGAATCGTGGCGCACGAAATCCTTCGTATCTATAACATTGGCTTTTATAACCTCGCAACCCGACTGTTTAACTTTCTCTTCGTCTACGGTAACAGGATAGGCATTTTCCTCCTTATATTTTCCCAATAATTTCGGAGGAACCTTACCCGTGTTCACTATACAATAATTCATGACGTCTATGCCTGTATGGGCTATTATAGCATTTATATGGTCTGAAGCTTTATAGCTACCTGTCTCGCCTAACTGTGTCATAACATTGCAAACATAAACCTTTATCGCCTTGGACCCTTTAATAGCTTTGTACATTCCATCTATGAGCAGATTTGGCATGATACTGGTATAGAGGCTGCCGGGGCCGAGGATTATGGCATGGGCTTTTTTAATCGCTTCCAGCGCCTCCATGGTGGGCCTTGAATCGTTGGGGTTTATATACATCTTTTCTATAGGGCTCTTTTTCTCGGGAATCTTGCTTTCTCCGATTGTCTCTGTTCCGTCTTTATGAAGGGCCTTCAGGACAACCTTGGTAAGTGTCGCTGGAATAACATTTCCGCGTATGGCTAAAACTTTACTCGATGCCTTTATCGCCTGCTCGAAATCTCCCGTAACCTTTGACATGGCAGTTATAAACAGGTTTCCAAAATTGTGCCCCTTGAGGTATTTCCCGTCGGCAAAGCGGAATTGGAATAATTTCTCCATAAGCGGCTCCGTATCCGCAAGGGCAACGAGGCAGTTTCTTATATCCCCGGGCGGAAGAACATTGAGCTCTTCTCTAAGGCGGCCGCTTGAGCCGCCGTCGTCACCAACCGTAACAATGGCAGTTATATTACTGGTATATTCCTTTAATCCGTGTAAAAGCGTTGAAAGGCCCGTTCCGCCTCCGATGGTAACTATTCTCGGGCCCTTCTCAAGAATTCTTTTTTGATATATCCTGTCAACCAGCTCTTTACGTTCCGGAAGAAACACGGTAACGAACGAGTTTATTATCCTGCTTACGCCTGTTATAACAATAAGTCCGCCCAGAATTATGATGACGGCTGCAAACGTTTTATTTTGAGGCGTCTTCTCGGAAATAACCATGGTAAACCCCATCGCGACAAGGATAATTCCGAGCGTGGTCAGAAATATCCATCTCTTGATGAACATACCCGGATATAGCCACTTCAGTTTGCTCATTAGTGCTTTTTTTGGTCCTCTTTTATAATAAAATTAATCAATTCCTTTTCGCTCTTTGCCTTTTTCAACATGTCTTGAAAATATCTGTCTTTCAAAAGCCGGGAAATACGCGCCAGCGCTTTCAGGTGCGGGCCCGCCGACTCCTGGGGAGCCAGTAATAAAAAGAAGATATGGGCAGGTTCGCCGTCTAAAGAATCGAAATTTACGCCTTCCTTGGATATGCCGATAGCGCCGATAAGTTTTCTTATTTTCGGGGACTTGCCGTGCGGAATTCCGATCCCTTGCCCTATTCCGGTAGAGCCCAACAACTCCCTGTCGATTAGTATTTTAACCAATGAGTCTTTGTCCGCCGGCTTCACTTCCCTTGTCCTTATAAGAAGGTCTACCAATTCTTTAATAACGCCTTCTTTGTCATTCGATTTCAAGTTAATTGTTGCCGCTCTTCTGTTTATAAAGTCCGTGATTTTCATTTATAAGTCCTTTCTTTTTTCTCCGAGGCCGAATCTATTCAAGAGAGCGGAAGACCGGATTCGAACCGGCGACCTTCGCCTTGGCAAGGCGACGCTCTACCAACTAAGCTACTTCCGCATGGTATTCGACATGCAGTCTATCCAAATTTGCATTGTGTTACAATAATCTTTGCTGTTCAAGTAAACGCAACATGTTCCGTAAGGTAATTTAGTTTTGGTTAATACACTCCGACTTGGCAATACTTGAGTTTTTATAAACTGGGTCAAAGGAATCTTTAATTGATTAGACCAAAATAACTTAGCACCAGATTCATTAATATCTTGATATGTATATAAAGCGATTCTTAGATCTAATTCTATATTATTAAAATATTTACGTAAAAAATTGCAATATACTTCCAATAATTTAGGATCAGAATTTGTAAGTGCTAACTGATACTTTCTATATTTAATGGGATAGGTCCCTTCCGCCCAATAAAGCATTATGCCTGCAACAAATAGTGGGTCATTTTTATATTGTTCAAATGATGTCTTCGCTTGCTTTCTGACTATTGCTTCATGCTCAAGTCTATGCTTTTCCCGAGCCTCATTCATAATAGCGACTTTATCTATCATCTTATTTCCTCATTTTTATGGCCATGGCCATAAAAGAATATAAACTGGTACCCGCACTAGGAATCGAACCTAGAACCTTGACATTAAGAGTGTCCTGCTCTACCGATTGAGCTATGCGGGCCCGATAGTAAGGATATTATTATATCAAAATATTATAGATTGTAAAATGAAATAATAGATTTTCCCTCTCCCCTTTGGGGAGAGGGGTAGGGTGAGGGCAAAAGAATTCGCAAGTGCGAGAGGGGGGAGTCGAACCCCCACGCCCGAAGGCATACGGTCCTAAGCCGTAAGCGTATTCCAGTTTCGCCACTCTCGCCTAATTCTCATTTGAATCTAACCATATTGTAACCGGGCCGTCATTCACAAGCTCTACTTCCATATGCGCGCCGAAGACGCCCTCTTTCACATCAATGCCATCGTCTTTTAACATCCCGTTCAATCTTTGCCAGCAATCCTTGGCTATTTGCGGCCCTGCCGATTTATCAAAGCCGGGCCGATTTCCTTTTCTGGTATCAGCGTATAAAGTAAATTGGGGAACGCTAAGGATAGAGCCTTTTACATCTTTTATGCTCAAATTCATCTTCCGTTCGGTATCCCCAAAGATACGCAAATTTGCTATTTTTTTAGAGAGGTATTGAATATTTGATTCTTTATCCTCTTTGGCAACTCCGACAAATATCAAAAGCCCTTTTTCTATCTCGGCAACCTTGCGCCCTCCGACGGAAACATTTGCGCTTTTTACTCTCTGAACAACTATTCTCATAACAGTTTAAATATCAGATATCTTTGTACCATTTGCGATTCTCCGTTCAACCTGCAAAATCACAAATTCCCTAATAATTTTTGCGCACTGCATAGGTAAAGTTCGAAAAGTACTTTCTCCATGATTCTTCCGTAGACATAAACTGGTTTGTTCCGAAGAAGTAATCCACAAGCGCTTCTCGTAAGCGCGTAAGTTCTTTAAGACGAGTAAAACCCTTAACACTGTCCAAAGTCAAATCCATCAGCTCCAGAGCACGCTCAAAAGCTTGTTGAGAATAAGCCGTATTATGCTTTGCTCGCCACTTAAGAGCGCGTTCCACTTCGCTTCCAATATTTGCCATTTGTTCAAGAAATGGCAGCTGATTCCAGCGCCCTGTTGCAAGATCTTTATGTTGATAGTTCATCGTTTAATCTTGTTTGCGACAATTTCAATAATTTTTTTAGCCAGTTCTCCACTTTCTATACCACGGATTCTATTGCCTTGAGAGGGGCGTATATTAATTACAGAATCAAATTCAATAAAGTCATTCCCTTGTAGATCCGGATAAAAATTAATTCCCCAAAGACTTCTTTGCTTTGACCCATCCTTGAGAAGCAACGCCTCTAAATCAGAATGAAGTTCGGCATCGACTGCAATAATTTCTCTATCAACATCAACAACAGCTTTTACTAAGTTTCCAAACTTAGCAACAGCCATCTCTCTAATCTTATCCAGTGTTACTATTTCTGTTATTATCTTCATATGTTAAGCCCTTTGATTTGATAGCCAAATCGCAATACCCTCATTTTGCCTTTTTTGCGGAAAGAGCTTGTCCTTCAGCCTGCCTGTTCTGAAAAATTTTCAAGACGCTTTTAAGTTAAGTTTAGAGTTATTATACAATGGGACGTAGTTTTAGGCAAGGGGAGTTATGCGGCCTGATTTAACTGCTTAATCGTCAATCTATAGTAGTCTTCCATTTTGTTTAATGGGATAGCTTCGGCGGGTGGCAACGCTCTTATAAATTCTAATATCTTTTCTTCGGAAACATCGATACCTGTTATAGCTTTGCATTGATGTTTAATGAAGCTGATGAGCCTCTTTTCATAACTATCCATCCTGTTGTATGGAGTATTTATTCTTATGCTTGAAGCTGCCAGGGCCATATCGAACATGCCAATCATTCTTAGAGGCTGGCCACGCAAATCCGCATTTTTATCTATATCTACGTTACCTTTTCCTATCGGTTTTGTTTCCGATTTGCTCGCGTAGCATTCTACAGAGATCAAACTTAAGTTTTTGCTGCGGGATGTTTTTAATTCTATATCCAGTCCTTTTTCTTGCAATATCTTAATATATCTTTTAAGAAGGGCTTCCGGCGATGGCCCTTCATTCTTTATGTCATTTTCTTCGCAGTATTTATCTAATTTACGTTTATTATATCGTGCTACATAGTGTCTAGCGTCTGGCTTTGACGGTATTTTTGGTAACACGCTATTTAAGAAATATGCCGCGCTCTCTATGTCAACGTCGGAACTGACAAGCTCTCTTACAAACTCCCGTTCACCGGGATATTTAACTTCGGGTATATCATACAGATGCAAAGGTTTCTTATTTATTCCAATTGTATGTTCTATTTTATCTACAGCGTCTATGAGCGACTTTGTATACGCCTCATTTGGCCCTATAAACGCGTCTGAAAATCTGTAGTTTGGGTTGGTTTTCCTATTGTAATTATCGACTTTCGCAATCACGCCAAAAACCAGCAATAGCTCTACTTCTTTGTAGACAGTACTTTCAACAACGTTATCGGCTGCTTTTCTATGGGGAACGATGTCTTTTACGGGGAAGCCTTCGCTACTTCTGGCTTTCTCTAGCAATTCTGCATTGTCTCGTATGGTCTTTAAAAATGCTGCCGGAGTACCGTGGTTTCGGAGAAAAATATATCTGGATAGCATAAAAGATATGTCATGAGTTGTCGTGTAATTCTGTAACCACTCTATCGTCCAGCCTAATACTTCGGGACGCAACAGTGTGTTTACTATAAGAAATCCAAACCCGTGCTCGGATAATTGCTCCGCTATTCCGGGAGATATCCTTATGGCAACACCGTTTGGAAAGCGAGAAGACGTTATAGGGTATTTTTCCCCTGCACGTGGTGTAAGAATTTTAAACTTAAACACGTTTTCCGCTTTTGTTTTTAAATCATTAAGCAGTTGGTTTGCCTTAGGGCCTCTTACGCGAGGAACATTGATTATACTATTTAAAATACCTGCGAGCCTATTTGCGAGTTTCTTTGCTTCTAATTCAGAATTATCTACCAGCTTTTTTGCTATTTCAAAGCTAACTGTTCCTACTTGTATTTCAAAATTCGCAGGGTCTACCCTTTCTGAGCCGCGCCGAATAACTCTGAATTCAACTTTTGGCTTTGCAGGCGATTTTTGATCCACAGTTGCGAATGTAACTCTGAAACCAGCTGGCGGAAGATATCCCAACCTCTTAAGTGCCTCTTGGTCCCCATATATAAAAGAGATTCTATCTCCGCCTTGTTCCATCTCGGTTGCAAATCCCTGCCCAAGCTTAATTGACATACCCTGTTCATATACTCCTCTATACCACATATCTAAAAGATAGGAAAATACCTCGCTAAGTTCATTCATCCAATCAAATTCTCTGTTATCCTGTCCATAGAGAGCGGATTTTTGCAGCCATTTTCTTAATTCCGGATGTCTTTTCATTAATTGAGAATGTGGGAACAGTATAGCCAAAGCTTCTAACTGTCCGGTTTCCGTCTTTAAATCTATATCGGCAAGTAACTCGTTTATCTTTACCGCAAATAACTTGTGCCAAAATTCGTGAGCCAGGCTATGGGCCTTACCCTTGGCATAAGCCATTTTCATTATTAGTCCATAATCGGCGCGATTTATAGCTGCGCTTAATCCTCTATCAGCACCGTGCAAAGCAAAAAACCTTGAAGCCAAACTTGTTAAATTTTGGTCTTTTTTAAATATCTCTAAAAGTATGTACTGTAAAACAGAGTTTTTAACAATCTCTATTTCCAAATCGCGCTTGGAAGCTTCGGTGTCTATAAAAGGCACCGTCACATGAAGCGCCTGCCTGGCTGGATGTTCTTTTCGATTTATTATTAGTTGATTCTCCCTGATTATCTTTGTTAATACTGCTTTCAATTGCGCATAATCGGCTGTAGCGCTTGGTATTTCGACATAATCTTCAAAAGGTGAGCCTGGTGCCACATTAGTTTGAAAAGTGGGAACGCATATATTTTCAATGTTTAATGTAGCTGTATCATATAATATTAAGAAATTCTCGCTGAAAAAGCCAATGCTACCGTGCTCTAAAATCCTGGCAAGCCGCTTCGGATCTGTTTCGCTGCCTTTATAAAAGCCAATTACCAACGCTTTTTTGCTGCCATCTTTCACGGCAGGTAACAACGGCCTTATGAAGGAAAGAGGATATTTGCCTTCTTCCAAATTTCTTATATAACTTTCAATCTTTCCCGGCTGTAAAATAGCTTCTCTCACACGTTTCACCAGAGGGCTTTCTGCACAAAGTTTCTTTATAATTTTACTAAATTGGGGGTGTCTTTCTATTAATAGGCGCGGGTTATTATCGTTATCATCAACATCCTTTATTACCTTCAGAGCCTTATCGTGCAATTCCATGACTATTTTTGTGCTGTCACCCGGATACCAATATTCGCTATCCTTCTCAAGTCGGGTTAATGCATTTGCTGTATTTTCTAATTCTTTTTTTTCTATATCTTTTATATTCTTAATGGCCCATTCGTTCCCATTTTTGATAACTACGTAAATATCATCGGGCGAAAAATTCGGAGAAGGCATTGTGTGGATATCAAGCCATCTTTCATACCAGTTTGCGATTTCCATATCAATTTTTTCTGCCGTCTCGAATGTGTCTTCACCTATTTCCTTTAAGTTTGCATTAACAATATACGCGAGGAACTCCCCGGCATCTTCGGGAAAAGGATTGCCCGCGCCACGTTTTACAATGTGAGGTCTTATCGCCTTTAATCTTACGGCTAAAAGACAGGGCTTGTGGGTCGCGCGCCATGCTTCCCATTTTTCTACGTAGGATTTCAATATCTCTTTTTCTCTTTTGGTCGGGCCTTTTTTATCCGGGAACATTTCTGCCGGCGTCTTCAGTAAAGGCAAAGCTATATCATAGATAGTTAGCCTCATTACTTCGGGCCCGCTTACTCCATAACTGTTTGCCGTAATGGGAGAACCGGCAAAACTTAAATTGTCTGACTTCATTATTCTTCCACCGCCAAGTCTCTGATGTATTTCTTCAACTTTTCTTACTTCATCCCTGGGGGGAGGCACATGAGCTAACGATAAACCATTTTCTTTGATACTATCAAAATTATTTAGTGAGCTTCCGTGAAAAAGAACGCCGTTTTCCGCTAAATCCAAATAACGCGCTAATATATATAGCGCCCGATAACGATAATTTTGATTATTGATAGAATTAAGTAAACTTAAGCCGTAATCATCCAATAGGCCCGCTTCATTTAATACGGATATAAAATTGCCCCAACCATTGCCATATAAGTGATTTTTAGAATATAGATATGAATTTATTGTAGCTATCTTGTCTAGACGTTTTTCGTCCCCGCTTAAGGTTGCTTGTTTTTTAAATACTAATTCAAAAATGTCTCTGGTTTTATCGTAAAACTCGTTTTCGCTCTCTATATGCGCCGCAGCATTAACATCTTTGCTTTTTTCATCCGTTCCATATCTTTCAAGCATTTCAAAGATGTATTGATAATCAAAATCCCGGTCAAAATCTATCATCTTATATAAATCATCAAGCGGATAAGCTTTTTTATGAAAATGCTTTGCTATCTGTCGAACCGTCCACCCGTTGTAGTCTGTTCCGTCATTGTCCGGTCGTACAAAATCGTGGCAGGGTTTATTAGCATATTTTATAATCCATTGCCGCATCTCATTTTTTGGCTTGTTATCGAGGAGGTTAACCCTGAGATTTTCCCACTGTAATATTTCATCGATCCCGTGTTTTTGTATAATATCTCGCGCTTTCTTAAAAAACTTACTATCTATGTAAATTATGAGAATACCTTTATAATATTTTCCGGTTAAACCTTCATGCGCAAATTGAGCCGTGTGAGCCAACAAACCCGGAATTCGTGCAACTATTACATACTCTAAACCCGGCACATTATATTTGATTTTTCCTCTATTTAAATCATTGATAAAAACCGGTTCTATCATATTCCCGTGTTCGGTAATTGATACCCACTTGTAAGCTGAAGGATTTTTTTCTATTTGTTCTCTGGTATAGTAATTCGGCGCATTATGAGCTAAGAGAAATTCCATAAGCTTGAAATCTTCTCTAAATTTCTCTTCGGGTGTTCGTAGTGACGCGGCTAGTGTATTTTTTGAAGAATCAGAGGACACGGATTGCGCCCATGTGTTATTGCCAACTAAAAATAGACACGCTAATCCTATTGCTACGGTTTTAATCCAAATGCTATGTTTTTTCTTATATTCTATCATCCTGTCACCATCGCATATCCTGCTTTGGCCTGAGGTAGCTTCACCCCGTTTGAGGAGGGGAAGATGAAGCTACCTTAATCCAGGCCAAAATAAAAAAACCAAGTTTACTCTATTTCTAGGTAACTTGGCTTTCTAGACTTATGTATTATTTCTAGATCCTTGAGCTTTGCGTCCCTATGTTGCCATAAGTTTGCCTTTATCTAGGATGAATATGTGATTACAATATATCATATTTTATGGCGCGAATTGTCACAGAAATGTAAAATCTTAGCTGGCTTTTTTATCCCTAACCTGGGTCTAATATTCGCACTACGGCGGACAATTGAATGTGGGGTAATTCTTGTACAATTCTAATTATTTTCGTATTATTTTCAAATTTGGCTGTTTCGTGTACATGTGAAAAAGAAATGGCGAGCTTTATATTTTTTTGCTTTAAAATTTCTTTCAATTCAGCTAACAAGCTACCATCGTGTGATATATCGATCATTTTATTCATATCAAGATAAAGAATCATTTTCTCCTATTCTCCCTCTCCTTCAATTCTTTCCTCGCCCTGAGAACCTGGCAACTCTAACCAAGTTAGAGTTTCATTCCTGCCTGTCGGCAGGCAAGCTATTTTTTCCACTTATGCCCCATTTTCAGCAATGCATGGCGAGATTTCGCCATCTGGCAAAGAAAATGGGTGCTGTCCCTATTTTTTCTAGCGACTTGAGATTATCAATCGTTAATGGTTTCATACTACCAAATCCTTTACAGAAACGCCAAGAGCTTTCGCAAGCTTAGCAACATTTTTTAACGCCACATTCCTCTTGCCAGTTTCAATTTGGCCTATATAAGTGCGATGAAGATTGGCTAACTCGGCAAGTTTTTCTTGGGAAAGTTTTTTCTTTCTGCGATAATGTCGGACATTCTTACCAACCCTTTTTAAAATCCATGACATATTTGCCTCCTTTTTGTTTGACAGCATTGTATTCTTATGTTATATTTAAGTCTACATAATCGGAGTATCATTTTTAACATATCTTTATATAAATTAAGGAGATATAAATATAAATCCACTATTTTTACTAATTTTGTTTCTTTAGGGTGTGTTATGAATAAACTCTTAATAATAGACGATGAAATAGATATATGTGAGACACTAAAGGGCTTCTTTGAGAAAAGGGGCTATGAGGTTATATATGCCTTAACTGGTAGTGGTGGCATGGATGCGTTTGAGGTTGAAAAACCATCTATTGTTATACTTGATTTATACCTGAAAGACAATGTTTCAGGTTTTGAGATTCTTAAAGAGATTAAGGCTAAGAGGCCAACTTGTGGCGTTATTGTAATAACGGGTTCTGCATCTGAAGATGATCGGAGAAAAGCAATGGATTTGGGTGCAGATTACTATCTTTCCAAGCCTTTTTCTATCGAAGTGTTAAGAAACATAATATCGAAATTGGTTTAATTATGAAGCCTGATTATGACTGGCGATATTGCCATTTTGTGGCCGGACTGGCAATCGGATTGGTTGGTCTTATGCTCTTCGTGCTCGTAAAGCTATTTATATATGTAAGTAAAATATTTTAAAAAAAGATGCAACAGGATTGGAGGTCACAATTTGTGACCTCCAAATCAGACAGGTTTTCATCCAAATTAACATTTTAAAGCTGACCAAGAAAGAGCACTGTCCCCTTTTCAGTATAAATTACGCTCTTGTCAGTACTTCGCTTATATATCGCTTAAAGTTTTCAATTCCTTCTTCTGTAACAGCTTTTATAGGTTTCAATATTACCCACCATACCTTTTGGGAAGAAGGTGAGGTGTCTCGCCTTATCCTGAGCGCTTCATTAATAGCTTTTGCAAATGAATGATAACCTACCATATCAAAAACAATAAGAGGCACTTGTAGCTTTCTTGATTCACTTGCAAGTCTATTTGCATGGTCAAGGGGTCCTCTAAATATAGCTAACATTTGTTTTTCATCAACAGATCTTCCCTCACTCTTAATATCCTGCCTCAAGAAATACAAAGAGCGTTGTTTAAGAATCTCCATTATATTAAAATCGGTTGTATATTTCATGCCCCCAGTAGCGAATATCGGATCCTTTTTATTCACCACATGTACATTTATAGAATTATCCGTAGCCATAATAAGCTTTTTCAGTTTTTGTATATCCTCATTCTGTTTGCTTTTTTTCTCTGTGTAAAGGATTATATGCCCATCCGCTAAAACTCCTGTTTTAAGCGTCTTAACCATGCCGAAAATTCCGCCATTTTTAAGAATGTCATCGACATATATAGAAAGCGCGTATGGTTTATCAATTGCTTTCTCGGTTAATCGTTTTTCAAGTTCTTTTTTCTCCTTTTCAAGTTCACCCTTAGCTTCTTCCAACCCGTTATCAAAAGTTTTGTCGGTATATTCTGACCGTACGAATTTCGGCACAGCTACTTCAAACATCCTATTCATCCTGTCTAATAACGGATATTGCACGAAAAATGCGATTTCTGGCCTTGTTACGCCGGATTCTGCGAGTTTTCTTTTAAATACCTCGGGCTTGTCTCTCTTGGTTTCTTCTTCTGCCTTCCAGTTAGCGGCAATGAGAAATTCCCTTCCTGTTCTGGAAGATATATCTTCCGCGACTAGTGCAATTTTAGTAAAAGATTCTGCTTTTAAGGACGCTCCGCCAATAAGGGCTCCACCAACATCCGGTTGACTTAGAAGAGTTATTGCATTTTCTGGTTTTACTGAGCCGCCGTAGAGTATTTTTAAGTTTTTGGCAGTTTCGTCACCGTATTTTTGTCTGATAAATTCACGTATCGCAGCATGCATTTCCTGGGCTTGTTCCGGAGTTGCGGTTTCACCTGTGCCTATTGCCCAGATTGGTTCGTAGGCAATGGCTGGTATAAGAGTTTTAAATTCTTCTGCGCTATCGATTTCATTCAAATCTTTTTCAAGCTGTTTTAATACAAACTCTTTTTGTTTACCTTGTTTTCTTATTCTTAATGGTTCCCCGCAGCATAGTGGGGTCTCTAGCTTTCCTTTTGCCAATTTTAATTTTTTGTTTATATCTTCATCTGTATCTCCTTGGGTGTAACCTATTACAGTAGGCATGCCTTCTGCATCAGGAACAATCTTTCCTTCTTCATCTTTTTCGTAGACTTCAACCCTTCTTGTCTCACTGTGACCGACCAGGGACTGGTCTATGTTTGCTTCCAGTAAATGTCCTGGATTAACTCTGGTTGTATGCGCTCCGACTTCTGTAGAAAAACCTTGGGCACCTACTGTGACTTTGACTTTGGGTTCCTGGAGAAAAATGGGTAAAGGTGTTTCTCTAACATTCGGCACAGCTACTTCAAACATCCTATTCATCCTGTCTAATAACGGATATTGCACGAAAAATGCAACTTCCGTTCTTGTTATATTAGATTCTGCGAGTCTTCTCTTGAATAGCTCGGGGTTATCTCTTTGGCCCTCTTCATGTCCAACTTCTGTTGCTTTCCAGTTAACAAGGATGAAAGGCGTCCGGTCGGTCTCAATAGCTACCTCTTCTGCGGCTTCAACAATCTGAATAAAAGAATCTACCCTGAATGAAGCTCTGCCAATACCAACACCATTGATATCGGGCTGCCATAGGTATTCCTTGACATTGTTGGGTCTTACTGAGCCGGCATATAATATTTTTAAATTTTTAGCAGCGTCTATGTTATATTTATTGGCAATAAATTCACGTATGGCCTTACAGACTCTTTGTGCTTGTTCTTTGGTTGCAGCTTCATCAGTAACAGCCGGCCAGATTGGTTCGTAGGTAATGGCTGATATAAGAGTTTTAAATTCTTCTGCGCTATCGATTTCATTCAAATCTTTTTCAAGCTGTTTTAATACAAACTCTTTTTGTTTACCTTGTTTTCTTGCTCTTAAAGGTTCACCAACATAGAGTGTGAGCTTTAATCCTTTTTCCTTTGCCAGTTTTAATTTTTTGTTTATATCTTCATCTGTATCTCCTTGGGTGTAACCTATTACAGTAGGCATGCCTTCTGCATCAGGAACAATCTTTCCTTCTTCATCTCTTTCGTAGACTTCAACCCTTCTTGTATCAACGTGACCGACTATGGACAAGGTTATACCTGCTTCTGCTAGATGGCCTGGATTAACTTTGGTTGTATGCGCACCGACTTCGAGAGAGAAACCTTGGGCGCCTACTGCGACTTTGACTTTGGGTTCCTGGAGAAGGAGAGAAATATCTATAACTTCATTTTCTACACCTTTTAAATCAATCGTCGCAAAGTGTGTTTTCGTTTTTTCTTCATTTTTTTTGGCGTGTGAAAATTGCAGTTCATACCTATTATCTCCTATTCTTATTGGCAGGCGAAACGTTTTGTTTTCTCCGGAGATATTTTCCCAGAATACGCCAACATTTTCTTCTTCGTGTATAAAATGAGCGCATAAAGTTTCTACAATTTTTGCAATATCTACTGCTTCCAGCGCATATTTTTCTGCAAGGGTTGAAGCTATTACCTCACACAACTTTTGCTGGGAATCAGGCATATTAGCGAAGCTTGGCGCTATAACACTTCTTAAATTACCGCTTGCGCGTAATTCGTGAACTATTTTGTTTTCAGCTCCTCCTAAATAGTCAGTTGTCAAAGATAAGCCTTGTTCGTTATAAGCACCCTGTTCTACATAGGCTCTTCTTTGTAGATAGTCAAAAAGATTTGCTCTCCCGCCTTCAAAAGCTCTCTTTGCGCCTTTTATGAAATAATGGTAGTTTATCCACAAGGCTATTTTAATTGCTTTTTCAAGCTTTCCTCTGTCACTTGCGAGCATCGGACAATAGGTTCTAAAGGCTACAGCCTGGGGGCTTTTGTCATTTGGATCGCAAGAAACATCATGAAGTAAAAGATTAAAATTCTTGTTATCCAGCCAAACTTTTGGACCTTGACAGAGTGAAAATACATACCAGAATCTTACTACTTCATTATAAAAAGCATATTTTCCGGTCGTAAGGTAGGCTGTTCTTTCCTCTTCTAAAGCTGTAATTACGCCTGCCGTCATACTCTGCCCGTGGCTTATGGGTATATGGCCACCGCCTTTGAAAAAACCGTTTGCGTTAACCCATTTTAATTCATGCCGCATTGACCCATACCAAAGACTTTCGCGGAGTCCTATGAATCTTCCATTTTCACCCTCAAAATATAAATTGTTTTCGGCAAGCTTTATATCTATTAAATCAAATTGCGGATGCACTTGTAAGTACCATTTCCAAGGCTCGTATAGCGTTGCCCCATTCGGACGATCTATAGTCGTATCATATTGTACCAGGCGCGGAAAAGGAATTTCTCCTTCTTTAAGAGGGAAATCGCAGATTGCTCCACCATAAGATACATTGCCGCTCGGTCCTGATTTTTCGATAGATCTACCTATTATTTGCTGCGCTGTAGCCGGTATAAATTTTCTTTGTGTACTATCCTTCCTAATTAGTAACTGCGCAACCACCGCATTTTCGTCATACATAGCAGGCTCGGCGCCTAATTCATTTATGCTAATTTCGGGTTCTTCCTGTTGGACTAATTCAGCCGGTGACAAATTGCTGACATCTATAACATAGCCAAGCTTTGCCGACCCTCTCATGTCGCTTTCAGTATCGCGCTGACACAAATCATGGTCGGACGCTAACGTTGCTCCGAGATTATCGTAGGCAAAAGAATTGGTTGTAAAAGAAAATATGAGAATTAAAAACACAGAAATAGTTTTTATAAATAGAGTTTTCATTATCTTTTTTCCTTTTTTACTTATCTTCAAAAACATTTTTTACTTTCGCTCAAAAGTTACAAAAATTATATCACAAATCGCTTTTTGAAGTGTCACAGTAATGTAAAATTTAGTTGGCTTTTTTATTCCTAATTCGGATTGGGTTATCTACGGAAGGTGTGCACTGGAAGTGTTCTTGTGTTCTTGTACCGTTTCGTTGTGTTCTTGTACCGTTTCGGAATTCCCATTCAACCTGTCCCTGGTTCTGAATTTAGAAGTGTCCCTTTTTGAACTTTTTTTAAAAGAATATGCAGACCCGCAACAAACTGCTATGCAATTTGGCGGGATCCCGTAGAAATTTATCCGGAGAATCTTCATACGGGACAAATCTGCAACAGCTTGTTGCAGAAATTCCTACGCTGGAAATGTTAAGAAAGGGGCTAACTTGAGGTCGCAATTTGCGATATCAAGTTGGGGTGCGGTCGGCGCTCGCTCGCTTCAAGTCCTGACTAAGTCATAAGTTAGTCAAAAAGCCCTGCATTAAAAATGCAGGGCTTTTTGACTAACTGGCGCGCCCGGGAGGGATTGAACCTCCAACCTGCTGGTTCGAAGCCAGCCACTCTATCCAGTTGAGCTACGGGCGCATGACTTTTTATATATTAACCCAGCCACTCCCTGCCTGCCGGCAGGCAGGTATCCAGTTGAGCTACGGGCGCATTCTAAAACCGTATAAAGAAATCAACAAACGGGTTATCCGCTTCTCGCTGAATCTTCTTATAATGGTAGCTTATTGACGCAAGCGTTATTCCGGCCATAATAAGGAATGCCGCTACGATCATCGAAAGAAGCGCAGGAAACATTACTATGAGAATACCTACGATAATGAAAACTATCCCTATTATCATTCAGTGCCTCCTGTCGGTAATTTATTCCATCCCCAACCGGCAAGCCGGGTGGGGAATATTTTTATGCCACAAAAAGCGCTTTGGTGGAAAAGTTGGGGTCGCTTGTAAGATTAACTCCCAGTTGCCTTAAACCTGCCTCGTCTCCGGGGGTAGGAATATGGGTTATGTGCGCCTCGCATCCCTTAAGCTCTTGCAGCTTCTTCATAGCCAACTGTGCGGTCGGATTATTGGCGGCGCTTATGCTAAGAGCTGTGAGGGCTTCTTCCAAATCCAGGCTTACATTTTTCGCGCCGGAAATGTTTTTCTTAAGCTTTCCTATCGATTCTATGGTAAGGGGCGATAATAAATGAATTTCGTCGGGAATTTTTGCCAATCCCTTTATGGCATTTAAAACAAGGCTTGACGCCGCATGCATTAAGGATGAATTTTTTCCCGTAACAACGGAGCCGTCTTTTAACTCTATTGCCGCCCCGCAGAAGATTCCCTCGTTTCCTTTTTTCTTTTTTCGCGCTCCCACGGCAGCTTTTCGCGCCGGCTTAACTACCCTTCTTTGTTCGGGCCGAAGGCCAAGCTCTTTCATTATAAACTTCGACCTGTTCAGGGTTTCTTTATCCACGACACCCATAGCATATTCGCACAAAGACCTGAAATACCTTCTTATTATCTCTTCTTTTGCCGCTTGCCTGGCAACTTTATCATTTATAATTCCGAAACCGGCCCGGTTTACGCCCATATCCGTCGGAGATTTATAAAATGACTTACCCCCCGTTATCCTCTCCAATATGCGCTTAAGAAGAGGGAAGGCATCCACGTCGCGGTTATAATTAATCGCTGTCTTCTTATAGGCCTTGAGATGAAAAGGGTCTACAAGATTAAAATCCTTCAGGTCCGCCGTAGCCGCTTCGTATGCCACGTTTGCAGGGTGTTTAAGCGGCAGATTCCATATGGGAAAAGTTTCAAATTTGGCGAAACCTGCGTTTACTCCCCTTTTGTATTCATGATAAAGCTGGGAAAGGCACGTAGCGAGCTTTCCGCTCCCGGGGCCGGGGCCCGTAACGACAACCAATGGCTTTTTAGTTTTAATATAACTATTCGCCCCGTAGCCTTTATCGCTTACAATCAAATCCACGTCTTGCGGATAACCTTTTGTAAAGCGATGCGTATATACTTTTATATTCCTGCGCTCGAGTTTACTTTTAAATATTTTTGTCGCCGGCTGGTTATCGAAACGCGTTATTACAACAGCTGCTATATCAATCCCCCGTTCCCTCAAGTCGTCAATCAGTTTAAGGGTATCGACGTCATAGGTAATTCCGAAATCCGCCCTTACTTTTTTTCTTTCGATATCGCCGGCATAGATACAAAGTATGATATCGGCTTTATCTTTCAATTCCTGCAAAAGGTGCATCTTCACGTTCGGGTCAAACCCGGGTAAAATCCGCGAGGCATGGTAGTCAAAGATAATCTTCCCGCCGAATTCAAGATATAGTTTATTATTAAACCTCTTGACCCTTTTTAAAATAGCCCGGGTCTGCTCTTTCAGGTATTTCTCGTTATCGAAGGCTATTTTTTTTGTCATAATTTTTTTAGAGCCGGGAGGGAATCGCGTTTCTCCACGCATCGCTAAGCGATTTAACCGGTAGGTCCAAAATCATCTTTTCCCCTTCGCTAACGGTTAGCTTATCTCCCCCAACATTTCCCAGCACCCGGCATGAAACAGAATGCTGTTTTGCTATCTTCTCAAGACGAGCCAAATCATCTTTGCTAACCGAAACCACTATCCTGGAAGGCGCTTCACCGAAAAGAATTTCGTCTGTCCTTATACCGCTGCTTCTCTGCTCATCGAGTTTTATGGCGCAGCCCGGCATCTCTGCGGAATTTGTAATACATGATTCGGCCAGCGTTACGGCCAGCCCTCCTTCCGAGCAATCATGGGCGGATTTGATTATGCCCGATTCAATCGCTTCAAGGCACGCTTCCTGGACAGCTTTCTCCTTATCGATATCTATCGAGGGATTGCCGTTTTTCTTTTTGTGGATTAAATACAGGTATTCACTGCCCGAAAGGTCGGCTGTATTTTCACCCAGAAGAACTATCAAATCGCCTTCGTTCTTAAAATCCTGGGTAACATGCTTGTCCGCATCTTTTATCAGGCCAACCATGCCTACCATCGGTGTCGGGTCTACGGCCCCTTTAGGGTTTTCGTTATAAAAGCTTGCGTTACCGCTTATAACAGGCGTATCTAAAACAGCGCATGCCTTTGAAAGGCCTTCTATGCACTTTTTAAACTGCCAGTAGTTCCCGGGCTTCATCGGATTTCCAAAATTGAGCCCGTCGGTAATGGCCAGCGGCCTTCCGCCGGTGCAAACTATGTTCCGGGCAGCTTCCGCCACAGCCATCATGGCCCCGTTATAAGGATTCAGGTAACAGTACCTGCCGTTGCAATCCACGCTTATAGCCAATGCCTTTTTTGTCCCCTTGATTTTAATTACGGCGGCATCGGAACCCGCCCCTACCATTACCGTGTCTTTATCGATACCTGTGAATTTTTTATAGGCGGATTCCTTGCTTGCGATTGTAGGAGAATCCAAAAGCTGCAATAATACTTTATTCAAGGAGTCCGGCATTTTTATCGAATTCCTGTCGAGATGTTGTGCTTCTTTAAGGTAAGAAGGTTCCTTTGTTTCCCTGTCGTAAAGAGGTGCCTTTTTTGTAAGGGCGTCGGCTAAAATCTCGCATACCACATTGCCGTTTTCCTTAACCCTCATCATTTTATCGTCTGTAACCCGGCCGATTTTAACGGCGTTTATGTTCCATTTTTTTAATATAGCAAGGGCTTCTTCTTCTTTGCCGTCTTTTAAAATGGCGAGCATCCTTTCCTGGGATTCCGACAGCAGAATCTCGTAGGCCGTCATGCCTTTTTCCCTCTGCGGAACCAGCGCAACGTCTATTTCTATGCCCGTTCCGCTTCTCGAAGCCGTCTCGCACGAAGAACACGTAAGCCCTGCCGCGCCCATATCCTGCATGCCGACAACGAGGCCTTTTTCTATCAATTCGAGGCATGCCTCCCGCAGGCGTTTTCCCAGCTCGGCATCGCCTATGGCAACCGCGCTTTTGGCGGAAGCGGATTCCTCGGTTATCTCCTGCGAAGCAAAGCTCGCTCCGCCGACACCGTCCCTGCCCGTATCTCCTCCTATATAATATACGGGGTTCCCGACACCGTATGCCGTGCCCCTCACGATATTTTTGTGATTCACTATCCCTACAACGAAAGCGTTGACCAAAGGATTGCCCTCGTAACTTTCGTCAAAGTAGGTATCGCCGCCGACCGCGTTAACTTCCGCTGTATTGGCATAATGAGCGAGGCCGCGAATTACCTCTTTAAATAAAAATTTAACCTTTTCATTATCCAGGCTTCCGAAGCGAAGCGCCCCGAGGCCCGCGACAGGCCTTGCCCCGATCGTAAATATGTCTCTCAAGCAACCTCCTATACCCGTAGCGGAGGCCTCAAACGGCTCTACGGCCGAGGGGTGATTGTGAGATTCTATCTTAAATGCGACTCCCAGGCCGTCTCCTATATCAACGATACCGGAATTTTCTTCTCCGGCGCCCACCAGTACATGCTTGCCCTTGGTGGGAAATAGTTTAAAAAGTTTTCTTGAATTTTTGTAGCTGCAGTGCTCTGACCACATAGCCGAAAAAACACCGAGCTCGGTAAAATTGGGTTCGCGGCCCATTAATTCCTTTATTTTATTAAATTCCTCTTCGGTAAGGCCCATTTCTTTTGCCAGTTCCGCATTAACCATAACCGCTGTCTCCATTACAACTTCCTCCTTGCCTGCCGGCGGGCAGGCCTTTTTTATTTCCTGTTTCTACGCACTGCTCACGTCTTGAAAGACACTTATAATAATCCTGCAGAGATTTCGGTAAACTATTCGACTTGGTCATAGATTCGATACCCTCAACGCTGGCTCCGGCAGCCGTAAGCGAGGTAATATAAGGAATCTTGTGTTTTAACGCGCTCATACGAATATAACTATCATCATATTTGCTGCTGCGGCCGATAGGCGTATTAATAATAAGGTTTGTCTCTTTATTATTGATTGTATCGGCAATATTTGGCCTTCCCTCGTGCAACTTTTTTACCAGGGTGTTCTCTATTCCCCTCTCCCTTAGAAAGCGGCTTGTGCCTTCCGTGGCATAAATATTGAAACCGAGGCTCTTAATCTGCCTGGCAATGGGAAGTAAAGACCTTTTATCCTTATCGGCCACGGTAAGCAAAACATTTCCTTTTAAGGGAAGCTTGGTGCCCGCGGCTTCCTGTGCTTTATAAAAAGCCAATCC
Source organism: Candidatus Omnitrophota bacterium (assembly GCA_020346285.1). GTDB lineage: Bacteria > Omnitrophota > Gorgyraeia > JABMRN01 > RBG-13-46-9. The sequence continues at coordinate 1,000,398 of CP070780.1, forward strand.
AAAAGTATCCGCTATTCCCATCACCTCTCCGGTAGCCTTCATTTCCGGCCCTAACAACGGGTCTACTTCCGGAAACATGTTGAACGGGAATACCGCTTCTTTCACTGCTACGTAAGGAAGTTTATGTTTTTTTAATTCGGGGAAGTTTGATATTTTTTTACCCAGCATTATCTCGGTTGCTATGCGCGCTATGGGGACTCCGGTCACCTTAGAAACAATCGGAACCGTACGCGAAGCCCTTGGATTGGCTTCGAGTATATACACCGTATCGTTGCAGATAGCGTATTGTATATTTGTCAATCCTACGACCTTGAGTTCTTTTGCTATTTGTGCGGTATATTTTTCAATCGTCTCCAGGTGCTCTTTCTTAATGGTCCTCGTAGGAATAGCGCATGCGGAATCTCCCGAATGGACGCCTGCCAGTTCTATGTGCTCCATGACAGCTGCCACAAATGTATCCTCACCGTCAGAAAGGGCATCCACTTCCAGCTCAATGGCCTCTTCAAGAAAACGGTCAATCAGCATGGGGTGTTCCGGGCTTACCTTGATAGCTTTGATGGCGTAGTCCCGTAGCATGGCCTCATCATAGACAATTTCCATACCGCGGCCGCCCAGAACATACGACGGGCGCACCATAAGAGGGTATCCTATTCTTTTGGCAATGTTAATTGCTTCGTTCAGGGAACGCGCCGTGCCGCTTTCCGGCTGTGGAATCTTTAGCGCAATCATTTTCTCCCTGAAACGCTCTCTATCTTCCGCAAAATGAATACTCTCCGGCGTTGTGCCCAGGATATTCACGCCGTTATCTTTTAATTCCTTGGCAATATTTAACGGGGTCTGCCCGCCGAACTGGACAATAACCCCTTCGGGTTTCTCCTTTTCATAAATAGTTAAAACATCTTCGACCGTAAGCGGCTCAAAATAAAGCTTATTGGACGTGTCGTAATCGGTAGATACCGTCTCGGGATTGCAATTAACCATAATCGATTCGTATCCTTCGTCGCGCAGTGCAAATGCCGCGTGAACGCAGGTGTAGTCAAATTCGATACCCTGGCCGATTCTGTTGGGGCCTCCCCCCAAAATCAGGATCTTTTTATTCGGCGATACCGGAACCTTGTCTTCTCCTATATAAGTGGAATAATAGTACGCTGCATTTTTAACACCGCTTACCGGAACCGCATCAAAACGCCCGTATTTGCCGATGTCAATTCTTCTTTTTCTGACGACGTTTTCCTTTACATTAAAAAGCCCTGCCAGGTAACGGTCTGAAAAGCCGTATTCTTTTGCTTTCGCCAGTTTTTCGTCGGGAAGTTTTTTCCAGGGGTATGTAAGAAGCTCTTTCTCAAGCTCCACAAGGTCTTTCATCTCATTAATAAACCAGCGGCCTATATACGTCAATTTGTAAAGTTCCTCTACGCCTGCGCCTTTTCGTTGCGCCTCATACATCATGAAGATGCGTTCGCTCGAGGGTGTCGCAAGGCGTTCTTTCAGCCTTTCCAGCGAAAGCGTTTTAAAATCTTTTGCCCCGCCCAAACCGTATCGCTTTATTTCAAGTGAGCGTATGGATTTCTGGAAGGCCTCTTTGAATGTTTTTCCTATGCTCATAACCTCTCCGACGGCCCTCATCTGGGTGCCTAAAACATCCTTGGCCTGAGGAAATTTCTCAAAAGCCCATCGGGCGAATTTAATGACGACGTAATCTCCCCACGGCTCGTATTTTTCCAGGGTGCCTTTTCTCCAGTAAGGAATTTCATCCATGGTTATTCCGGCGGCA
>CP070780.1:1002271-1009294 GCA_020346285.1 Candidatus Omnitrophota bacterium
AATGAATCTATATAATATCAAATGTTATATTTCCATTAAAGACTGGGGAGATGTCGAAGGGACGATTATCTTAAATAAATACGGGGCACAAAGCGTCGTTTTCCATTGGAGCGACCTCACTTTTTATAAAGTATATACCCACGCTTTCATTGCGCACAATGTCTGTTATGCATGGGGAGATATACACCACGTTCGTTATCTGGATACTTACTTTGTGAATAAAAAAATCAATATAGGCTGTATATATAAAAAAGCCTTCAACGAAAAAATTGACGATGAAAACGATATAATATCACGCATACCAGGCCTTAAAAAGGGAAGTAAAATAGTAACATTTTGCGATACCTCCTTTAATGATAACCTGGAATATAACGAATGTTATTTTCTTGAATATATAGGGATGATAAAGAAATACTGCGAAGAAAATAAGGACATTAATGTATTATTGAAGCCAAAAACTGCGGAAAGCTATGAATCACGATTGTCACGAGCTAATCGAGACCGGTTTAAGGGCTTATGGGATGAGCTCATAAGGTGCGATAATTTTATTTATCTAGATGTGTCCAGATGGGACATCGAAGAAATCATTGCCATATCGGATGTATGCGTGAGTATGGGCATGAACAGCCCTTCTACAATAGCATTAATATGCGGAAAAGAAGGCCTTTATTTCGATAACACGGGTAATATCTACCACCCCTTCGCCATGAAATATAGAGGTAAGATAGTGTTTGACGACAAAGATTTTCTATTTAAACAGATAGATGAGATTTTAAACGGAAAATTTAAATGCCGCGACATTATCAGCGAGAAAGAAATTCGGGCATATGACGCTTTTTCGGATGACGGGGCGCTCGAAAGATTGAAAGAGAATTTATACGAATTAACAACGGAGTTTAAATAATGGACCTGAAAGGAAAGAAAGTACTTATAACCGGCTCCGAGGGGTTTATAGGAAGCCATCTTGTCGAGAGGCTTTTGGAGAGCGGATGCAATGTCAGGACATTTGTTTATTATAATTTTTATAATTCCTGGGGGTGGCTGGATACCTTTCCAAAGGACAAGCTGAATAAAATCGAAATTATTACAGGGAATATAAGAGACCCCAATAATGTGCAAACCGCGGTAAAGGGCGCAGATGTTATATTTCATCTGGCAGCCTTAATAGGGATCCCATTTAGTTACCGCTCACCGGAAAGTTACGTTGATACGAACATAAAGGGTACCCTTAATATAATGCAGGCAGCGATGGATTCAGGGGTTGAAAAAATTCTGGTTGCCTCGACATCGGAAGTATACGGGAGCGCCAGGTATGTCCCCATAAACGAAGAGCACCCAAGGCAAGGCCAGTCGCCGTATTCGGCTACAAAAATAGGGGCGGATTATATTGCGCAATCTTTCCATAAGAGTTTCGGCTTGCCTGTTGTGATCGCCAGGCCCTTTAATACATACGGGCCGAGGCAGTCCGCAAGGGCGATTATACCGACAATCATAACGCAGCTTTTGTCGGAGAAAAGCCGGATAAAACTCGGTGCCTTAAATCCCACAAGGGATTTTGTTTTTGTGAAGGACGTAGCCGAAGCAATGGTTGAAATAGCAGAATCCGACAAAACAACCGGCGAGGAAATAAACATCGCAAGCCAGACCGAGATATCGATAGGGGAGCTTGCGCACAAGCTTATAAATATGATTAATCCCGAGAGTAAATTAATAAAAGATACCGCAAGGCTAAGGCCGGAAAATAGCGAGGTAACACGGCTTCTGGGCAGCAACAAAAAAATAATGGAACTTACAAACTGGAAGGCGAAATATAATCTGGACAAAGGTTTGAAGGAAACGATAGAATGGTTTAAAAACAAAGAAAATTTAAAATTGTATAAGTCGGACATTTATAATGTATAAAGAGATATACCTGGACGCCCCGAACATCGGGAAATTAGAAAAAGACTACCTTGGCAGAACAATAGACAGCGGTTTTGTATCTACCTTCGGGCCTTATGTTTCTAAATTTGAAGGAGAAATGGCTAAATACCTGGGTATAAAAAGAGCCGTTTCTACCCAGAGTGGGACCGCGGCGCTTCATATAACGTTATGCGAGCTCGGTATAGGCAAGGGTGATGAAGTAATAGTTCCCGCATTGACATTTATAGCTACGGTTAATCCCATTGCGTATGTCGGCGCGGAGCCCGTTTTTGCGGACGTGGATATGAAAACCTGGAATATTTCTTCCTCGGAGATCGAAAAGAAAATAACAAAAAAAACAAAAGCGGTAATACCGGTTCATTTTTACGGGAATCCGTGTAATATGAACGAAATAATGGATATTGCCAGAAGGCATAATCTTTATGTAATAGAGGATGCGACCGAAAGCCTGGGGGCAAAGTATGATAAAAGGCATACGGGGACGTTCGGAGATTTAAATTGTTTTAGTTTCAACGGAAATAAAACTATTACCACCGGCGGCGGGGGCATGGTGGCCGGAAATGATGAGAATAGGTTGGGACATATAAAGTTTTTGATAAACCAGGCAAGGGATGAGTCCAAAGAATATTATCATCCCGAAATAGGTTTTAACTATAGAATGACAAATTTAGAAGCGGCGCTGGGATTGGCGCAGATGGAGAGGTTAGATGCATTTCTGGGAAAGAAAAAAGAATTTAATAAAATATACAGGGAAGAACTTAAAGATATAAATTTTATACGTTTTCAGGAAGAATATGAAAAGGCCGAGAGTTCCCGTTGGTTATCCTGCATAACTTTTGAGGAAGAATTGAATATAACCGGCTTGCAAAAGAAATTAAAAGATAAGGGGATTCCTACCAGGAGGATTTTTATGCCTGTAACAGAATTCCCGCCTTATAGAAGATATAAAAAAGAAAGTTATAAGAATTCTTATCGTATTTATGAAAGGGGCCTGTGCCTGCCGAGTTCTACGGTGAATTCCGAAGACGGCATACGTCATGCATGTAAAGTTTTAAAGGAGACGATTCAGTATGCGTATAGCCCTGTTTACTAAGGCGAATAAACCTACGACTAAAGAAGCCGTCGATTATCTGAGAAAGCGCTTGGGCGCGGTAACCGTTTATAAGGGTGAAATGGGCGATCCCTTTCCAAAGAAGGCTTTTCGCGCGCCTTGCGATATATTAATTTCGTATTTATCGCCCTGGATAATACCTAAAAAAATTTTGAATAGGACGAAATCATGGAATATAAATTTTCATCCCGGCCCGCCGGCTTACCCCGGCATAGGTTGTTTCAATTTTGCTATATACAATAAAGAAAAAATATATGGGATTACGGCACATCTTATGAATGAAAGAGTTGACACGGGAAAAATAATAGCGGTTAAGAGATTCCCCCTGTTAAAATCCGATTCGGTATATAGTTTAAGCATTAAAAGCTATAAACATATGCTTTTGGTATTTTTCGAGATTATGGGCGGTATTTTGGCAAAAATGAAGATACCGGAATCTAACGAAACCTGGAAAAGAAAACCTTATACCCGCAAGGAATTGGAAGATTTATGCAAAATCAATTTGAGTATGTCAAAGAGTGAGATTGAAAGAAGAATAAAAGCAACATTTTATCCTAATATGCCTCGCGCCTATATAGATATGTTTAATTATAAATTTGAATATCAACCCGATAGATAAATATGGGAAGAATAGACAGGGTTTTTATCATAGCAGAAGCAGGGGTAAACCATAACGGGGATGTCGAATTGGCAAAAAGAATGGTTAATGCTGCCCGGGAATCAGGCGCTGACTCGGTAAAATTTCAGACCTTCAGGGCCGAGAAAACCGTAAGCAAATTCGCGCCTAAAGCCGCATATCAGAAAGACACAACCGACACCGGAGAGGCGCAGCTCGATATGTTAAAAAGCCTGGAATTAAATAGAGCTACCCATAAATATCTTATCAGCTACTGCGGGGTAAAGGGGATATTGTTTTTATCGAGCCCCTTTGATTTGGAAAGCATAGATTTGCTTGATGAGCTGGGGCTTGAGATGCTTAAAATCCCATCCGGCGAAATAACGAACCTGCCTTATTTAAGAAAGATAGGGGGTTTAAAAAAGAAGATTATAATGTCAACGGGAATGACGAATTTAGAAGAGATAAAATGCGCGTTGAATGTTCTCACAATATCCGGTACGCCAAAAGAAAATATAACTATTTTACACTGTAATACAGGGTATCCCACGCCGTTCGAAGATGTAAATTTAAAAGCGATGCTTTTAATTAAAGATACCTTTGGAGTAAAGGTAGGATACTCCGACCATACGCTTGGGATAGAAGCTCCAATCGCAGCCGTAGCTTTGGGCGCAAGTATTATAGAAAAGCATTTTACGCTTGATAGGGCTATGGAAGGCCCTGACCATAAGGCGTCTCTGGAACCACAGGAACTCAAAGCGATGATAAAGGCAATAAGAAACGTAGAAAATGCCCTTGGGGATGGGATTAAGAGGGTATCCCCTTCGGAATTAGAGAATAAAAGAGTGGCAAGAAAAAGCGCTGTTGCAGCCAGAGAAATTAAAAAAGGAGAACTTTTTTCCGAGGAGAACATTACTTTCAAACGGCCGGGTGTCGGCATAAGCCCGATGGACTGGTATAAAATGATGGGCAAAACTGCCAAAAGGGATTTTAAAGAAGACGAGGTAATAGAGCTGTGAAAAGAAAGATCTGTGTTTTTACGGGGGCTCGGGCGGAATACGGGCTTTTAAAACCCTTAATGGACGAGATAAAGAAAGATAAGCAAACGGGGCTGCAAATATTAGTTTCCGGCATGCACCTTTTGCCCGAATTCGGCATGACATACAAAGCGATAGAAAAAGACGGATTCGTAATAGATGAAAAGATAAAGATTTTGCTGGATTCCGATACACCCGTGGGGATAAGTAAATCTATCGGCTCGGGTCTCATGGAATTTAGCAAGGCCTATGAAAGATTAAAACCGGATATTGTTGTAATCCTTGGCGACAGGTTTGAGGCATTTGCGGCGGCTGCTTCAGCGATAGTTTCAGGAATCCCTATCGCTCATATCCATGGGGGAGAGGCCACTTTTGGAGTGGTAGACGAGGCCTTCAGGCATTCTATAACTAAAATGAGCCATTTACATTTTACTTCTACGCAAGAGCACAGAAAAAAGGTTATCCAGTTAGGCGAAGACCCTAAAAGCGTTTTTAATGTAGGGGCCATAGGCCTTGATAATATAAAGGGATTAAGGCTTTTAAGTAAAAACTCGCTGGAGGAAGAATTGGATTTTAAATTTGCCAGGAAAAATCTGTTAGTGACATTCCACCCCGTTACGCTTGAGAAGAATACATCAAAAAAACAATTTCAGAATTTACTCGATGAACTGGATGCCCTGGAGGATACGCATATTATTTTTACGAAAGCAAATGCCGATACATATGGAAGAGTAATTAATAGAATGATTGACGACTATGTGCCGCAAAGGCCTTATAAAGCTATAGCATTCACTTCAATGGGGCAGTTAAAATATCTGTCGGCAATGCAATTTGTAGATGCCGTGGTCGGTAACTCATCAAGCGGGATTATTGAAATGCCGAGCTTTAAAAAAGCTACGATAGACATTGGAGACAGACAGAAGGGAAGGGTAAAGGCAAAAACCGTCATAGAATGCCGGCCGACAAGGGAAGATATTAGGAGGGCGTTTAAGAAATTATATTCCGAGGGATTCAAACGGACCTTAAAGGACGCTGTTAATCCGTATGAGCCCGGAAAACCTACAGCGTCTAAAATTAAAACAATACTCAAAAATCACAATCTAAACAATATACTAAAAAAGACATTTTACAATATCAGGGTGGATAAAAAGGATTTATGAGAATATTATTGGTAGTCTATGATAATGGCTCGTATATACATTCTTTCCCTGTAGGGTTAGCATATATTGCCGCGGTACTCCTAAAGGAAGGGCATGAGGTAAAGATATACAATCAGGATAAATTCCATTACCCCGATGAACATTTAACGCGGTATCTGGACAAAGAGAGATTCGATGTTATCGGAGTAAGCATAATAGCCGGGTATTATCAGTACAGGAAGTTATTAGGGATATCTCGGGCGATAAACAGGTCTAAAAATCGGCCGTTTTATATTCTGGGAGGCCATGGCCCCTCGCCCGAACCGGAGTTTTTTATTAAAAAAACCCTGGCCGATGCGGTTGTTATGGGGGAAGGCGAAAGGACAATCGTTGATTTAATAGAAGCCATAGGCAACAGGCGACGGCTTACGGATGTTAAGGGAATAGCCTTTCGTGACGGAGAAAAAGTGACTATCAACGAAAAACGGCCTCTAATTACGGACATAGACAACCTGCCGTTTCCTGCTTATGATTTGTTTCCGATGGATTATTATGGATTGAAAAGGCCGACCAACATCAGAAAGCATGATTTTGCGCTTGACCTTATATCGGGCAGGGGCTGTACATTTAAATGCACTTTTTGCTATCGCATGGACGAGGGCTTCAGGCCGCGAAGTTCCGAAGCCATCATAGATGAAATCAAATTTCTAAAAAGTAAATATGGCATTACTCATATCGCTTTTGCCGATGAGTTATTAATGTCCTCGGTTGAAAGGACGGAGGCCCTGTGCAAAGATTTTATCAAAACCGGATTAGATATCAGATGGAATTGCAACGGGAGGCTAAACTATGCCGAACCAGCCGTTTTAAACCTTATGAAACAAGCAGGGTGCGTATTTATTAATTACGGCATTGAGGCGATGGATGACCGTGTCTTAAAAAATATGAACAAATGCTTAACGACCGGGCAGATTATTAAGGGCATCGAGGCCACGCTGGATGCGGGTATAAGCCCCGGTTTAAATATTATCTTTGGAAATATCGGCGATAATAAGGAGACCTTGCGTAAGGGTGTCGAATTTTTGTTAAAATATGATGATGGGGCCCAGCTACGTACCATCCGGCCGGTAACCACATATCCCGGCTCTTTTCTTTATTATTATGCTATAGAAAGGGGGCTTCTTAAGGACTGCGAAG
>CP070780.1:1009394-1019981 GCA_020346285.1 Candidatus Omnitrophota bacterium
CCGTTTCTTATCGAAGAAGCAAGATACCCCAACCCCAGCGAAGGTTGAATATGGTCCGAAAGATTGTATGGTTTTACCAATAAAACTTTCATCTCTTAAAAAATTGTATCGCCAATTCCACCGGCGGGCAGCATTGGCCGGTTTAATCAAAAAACCTGTACCATAAAAGCGCGGCTATAGCGGAAAATCCCTGCTTCCAGGTTATCTTCTTGCCTTCCTTGTAGGTCCTGCCATAATACGAGATAGGCATTTCATAAATCCTAAGGTTCTTTTTTTTCAAAATCTTCGCTGTAATCTCCGGTTCTACGGAGAATCCTCTTGACTTGATATCTATATTCTTGATTACTTCTTTTTTAAATACTTTATAGCAGGTCTCTATATCCGTAAGCGTAGAATTATACAGGAGATTCGCTAAAAATGTAATGACATAGTTGCCTATTTTATGCCAGAACATATACACCCTTTGCGCCTTGCCGCCGGAAAGCCGCGACCCGTAAACTACATCGGCCCTCCCCTCTTTTATGGGCCCTATTAGCTCTTTAAATTCACCGGGGTCGTATTCTAAATCGGCGTCCTGCACGGTTATGATATCGCCGTTTGCGTGTTCAAACCCTGTCTTGAGCGCCCGGCCTTTTCCGAAATTTCTTTCATGGAAAATTTTCCTGACCTTCGGGCCAAAATCCTCATTTTTAAGAAGTTCTCTTGTGCCGTCCGCAGAGCCGTCATCTACGATTACGAGCTCTTTTAAAGTATCCAGCCTTAATATCTTATCTATAACCTTCAGAATAGTTCCTTTTTCATTGTAAACCGGCATAACAATTGATAAATATTCGCGTTCCACTAACTATTATTCCCCCATCTTAAAAATTTCAATCTAAAAAGTAAAAACATGAGAATCAACGCCCCTATCGTTACCGAAGATAACTCCTCGGATAAAGTTTCCAAATTATCGCCTACAAATGTTTCGCTCATTAAAGTCATTAATGTAAAAGAAAGGGCGACTAACGCCAAAGTAATTTTATCTTTAAAATTTACTTTTATGAGGTAATAGAAAAGCGTCATGTAAGCGAATATGAAAGCAACGAAATTATGCATCCAGGCATTAGGGTTAAATAAAACCATAAATATAAACAGTAAAGAATATTCGACGGGCCTACGGAAATCATAATCCTTTCCCGGAAAAATAATTAACAGGTAAATTACCGTGCCCAGGATAAAGGTTATCATGAGGCCCTGGTTAAACGTCAGGCCGGCTACGGATACCCTATAAGGGCTATCTTTAGTAAAATAACGTAACACCAAAGAAAATAGCGACTGATTTTTATTATCATACCACGAGCCCCTGTAAAAAGAAGTTTCGGTTATAAAAGGAAACCAGTTTTTAATGGAATCTATCTGTTTATCCATACCCGTATATGTTGCCGGGATTACGCAATAAAGCATAATAAATATCATAATGAGAATAACGAGTTTTACTTTATTTTTAAAAATAAAATAAGGTAAAAAAACGGCCGGGGTATATTTAAACATGATTGACAATCCCATAAGCGCCCCGGTAAGCATATCTTTTTTCTCGCGCAAAAAATAAAGGCCCAAAACAATCAGGGCAAATATTATAATACCTACCTGCCCGCAGTCCAAGGTAAGCAGGATAAAACGCAAAGTAAAAAGCGCGGGAAAAATATATAAGAAAATCATTTCTTTAAAAGACATTTTATCCCGGATAATTAATCTCCCGGAGAAAATAAAAGCTACTATTAATAAAATGAAATTGATTGTAAAAAAAACAAGGCTTGCTGTTTTCCGCGAAAAAAACGAAAGCGGAGCCATCAACATGGCGCATATAGGCGAATACTTAAACGGGGTTATGGATTGGTCGGGCCTTTCGTAAATATTCTGTCTCTCGATGAATCTCCGGCCTGTCGCGTGATAAACCCTGAAATCACTGTAATGCCTTTTAGGGGCCCTATATAAATATCTCAAAAATAAAGCTACGAATACTGTTGCTATTATTATAAAAATTATAAACCTTCTATTCAGGCGCATTCTTCCCTTTGTTCCTATTTTTAAGTTCTCTATATTTGGCAAAACTAACTATCTGGTATAAAGAGGCAAAATAAGCCACCATGAATCCGATAAAACCGTCTCTATAGGCCTTTTTGCCGATGAAGGTCCTTATAAACCTATCCATAGTCCGCCATAACGCATGAGGTATATTCATTTTATAGCGGGCTTTTTTTGGGTTCCCGAGAGACAGTTTATACCATTTTTTCGCCTCAAGGGTTGTCTGGTTGTTAATCTTTCTCAAAAAATCCGCCCAGTCCCTGTAGGTATAATGAATCAAGTCATTTTTGAGATGGCCGCATTCGCCCTCCAAAAAGGCCCTCGGATGGACCTCGACTTCCTCCCATTTAAATTTATCCTTCCTGAATAATTTCAATTGCGCCGCGGGATATAAGCCCCCTCCTTTTATCCAGTAATCAGCTATAAAATTTCTTCGCGGTATGGTAAAGGCGTTAAATTTGGGATTTGCGGGTAAGGCCTCTGCTATTTCCTTTTTTAATTCCTCCGTCATCCTTTCGTCGGCATCCAGGCTCAATATCCATTCATGAGCTGCCCGGGAATAAGCCCAGTTCCTGTGCTTTCCTTCTATGTCCATTTTTTTTACGAACACCTTCGCGCCCAAGGCCTCTGCTATTTCCCTGGTTTTGTCACGGCTCTCGTCATCGATAACTATTATTTCACTTGCCCAGCCCAGGATGGATTTTATGCAATCGGTTATTCTTTTCTCTTCGTTTTTGGCAAGAATCACTGTCGATAAATGATTTGTTTTCATAAAGTCAGTTTCCGTTCTTCAAGTTCAAGAATGGCATCATCTGTTTTATCCACACATTTTTCAACTTTTCCCCATTCAACTAAATTTTTAAGCCCTTCTTTAAAATCAATTTTTGGCTCAAAACCGATATCTTTTATCTTTTTTATGTCGGCGTAGCAATGCCGTATGTCTCCGGCACGATAACGGTTGGCAATTTCGGGTTCTATATTTTTGCCATAGAGCTCGGTGAGTATTTCCGCTACATGCCTTATTGTACGGGCAATCCCCATGCCGACATTGAAAACCCCGTAATCGGCTTTTCTGTTATTCATCGCTACAGTGCAGGCCTCTACAACATCTCTCACATCGATAAAATCCCTTGTTTGCAAACCGTCTTCGTATAGAAGCGGGGCTTTATCATTCTTTATCCTCGCAGAAAATATAGCGCATGCTCCTGTATAGGGGTTCGAAAGCGATTGCCTGGGCCCGTATGCATTGAAAAACCGCAGCGCTACAGTCGGAATCTTGTAGCTCGTTCCGATATTGATGGAAAGCTCTTCCTGGTCCTTTTTTGTTATGGCATATACCGAAGTCGCTAACAATTTTTTGTCTTCGCCTGTGGCCAGCGGGTTAAGCTTAGAGCCGCAACCGGGACACAAAAACTCCCACTGCCTCTTTTTTAACTGGCCTTCGGACCTTAAATAGGGAGACATAATGCCACATTTGGCACAATCATATATACCCTCCCCATAAATAGACATGGAACTGGCAACAATAAATTTCTTTATATCCAGTTTGTTATTAATGATATATTCCCAGAAGGACGCCGTCCCAAGCGTATTCGCGTCAACGTAATCCTTTATCTTATACATGGACTGCCCGACACCGACCTTGGCCGCAAGATGAAACACAGAGTCCACGCCGTTTAAAGATTTTTTCAACGCCCTGTCATCCCTTATGTCACCTTCGATGTAGCAGGCATCTTTATTCATATAATCCGGTTTTTTACCCTGATGCACCTGTGGGTCGAAATTATCCAAGACCACAACATCCTTTCCGTCGGTTACGAGCCTGTCGACTAAATGTGAACCTATAAAGCCTGCCCCTCCGGTTACGAGTACTTTTTTCACCTAATTTACCTCCGTTTTTGCAACGAGCCAGCCCGCCTCATAATTAATAAGTGTTCGAGGTTCGACCTCGAACACATAAACTACCGATAAAGGAATCTTTTCTTCCATAGATAGCCCTGGTCAAAATTATAGTTAATATCAAAAACTTCGGCTTTATGAATGAAGCGTAACTTTTTCACAATTGATTGTAGAGACGCCCTGATTAAAATGACATTATATCGTTTCTTAGATCTTTTAATAATTCTAAACAAACAAAAGAAATCAAATAAGTTAGGCCAGGCCGCAAAAGGAATCAAGTATATGTTCCCATGCTCTATTACATTGAATCTTTGGAATAAGCTACTATAGCCTATTTTCTTTCTATCCCTGTAGACAAAGTATACAAAGTTATTTAAACCTACTAAATTATATGCTTTTTCCAAATCGCGTTTAAAAAGATTATATTCGCTATAGAGATTATAAGGGGTAACAAAAAATATTCTTAAGGCCTTACCCCATTTTGCCTCAAACTTGGCTTGATTTTCTTTGTATATCCTTTTGTGTCCCTTTATCTTGCCAATTGTGCCTTCTGTATGATGAAAGATATATGCCCCCTTAGCCATAACACATCTATAACCTGCCATTTTAGCCCGTAATGAATAGCCTGTATCTTCATATGAAAATCTATTCAGATCCTCAGCCAGATAACCTATCTTATTTATCACTTCTCTCTTTATCAACATGCAAAATCCTACTGCCGCCCCCATTTCAGAAAAACCACTCTGAACAGGTCTGTTTTGCATAAACTCATTCAGTCCTTCTGGTGATGTTGCCCCAGCATGCGTTGTATTGCTACACGGATTCACAATACCTATATCTTCGTAATTTTCTGCCAGCCCTATCATTGGAGAAAGCCAACTATCCGTAACTACTATATCGTTATTTAAAAGGCAAACAAAGGAGGCGCTTGAATGGCGCATACCTTTATTCATCCCCCCCACAAAACCTTCATTACGTTCGTTATAAAGAATTTCAACATCAATTGTGCCGTTTCCTTTAATAGTTTTTAAATAATCGCGAGTTTCTTTATTGCTTCCGTTATCTACTATTATAAGATTCGACGGTATATGAGTATTTTTCAATATGCTCTCTACGCACGGCTTTGTCAATTCAAGATGATTCCAACTTAAAAGTATAAGGTCACATTTTTTCATTTTTAAAAAATTAAAGAAAATTCTTATGTGATATTTCTTGTTTTATATTCCAAAGAATCTCATTAAAGGTATTACATCTGCACAGGGCAGGACAATCTTTGAAATCTATATTTTCATATACTTTGACTCGGCGTTTGGAATTCCATATTTCTTTGAACGACTTTTTCTTTAAATCGCCCAGGCAATATTTTTCCACGCCTCTCATATGGCAACATAAATATAGTTTTTGATCTGCAGCGATTGTGGTAGTAAAATGATGTCCGTAACATACCTTATATTTTCTTTGAAATTGGTCAAATTTCATAGAATCATATTTATGTTTAGAATACAATACATCAAAACCGCTTCCCGCAAGCTGAAAACATCTTTTTATCTTGCGAAGTACTTCGGCTACTTTCCTTTCAGGTTCTGTTTCTTCCGCAAAAAGTCTCAAGTAAGGCCTGAATTGTATGTAATCGACCTCCATGTTTTTACATAATTTTGTGCAAGCATACATCTCTTTGAGTGTAAAATCTGCGGTAAGAAACCCTATTCCAATAACAGTTTCATTTTTTAGTGTTTTCTTTCGTTCAACAAGTAATTTTATATTATTCAAGGTTTTATCGAATGTTACTTTTCCCATACCATGCGTCTGCCTGTATAGCTTGGGTGTTGCTGCATCTAAGCTAATTCTTATCCAAGTACAAGATTTAAGCACTGTATCTATAGTATTTTTATCTAAACTAAACCCATTCGTTATTAAGGCTGTATCTAATCCCAAATTCTTTGCATAGGCAATCAATTTTGCAGCATCAGGATGACATAAAGGCTCGCCTCCACCGGTGAATGTAACAGCCTTCCCGCCTAACTCTTTAATTTGACACAGGATACTTTTCGCCTTGTCGGAAGGTATGGATGAACTATTATCTCCATAAAATCCAAAACATTTAGGGCATCTGTTATTACATATATTTGTGATATCCAGCTCCAGTGTTACAGGAAATGTATTAGCTTTAAATAACCATTCATTCACTCTATCAAGATGTTTTAATATCTTATCGGAACTAAATTGTTTTGCATCCATGAGAAAATTGCTCCTTTTTCTTTCTTGCTAAGAAATCTCCCATTGTAATATATTCTAAGCCGCTTTTCTTAAAGGTTATTAAAATATCTTTGCTGGGTTATATGGCCTCACTTGACACAATTCCCAGTATTTTGCCCATATCAAAAAATGGCGCCATGAAAATAAAATACAAAATACAAGCCCTATCACGCCGTCTTTATAACCCTTCTTTTTAAAATAGGACTTGAAAAACAATTTCAGCGGTTTAAAGGTTAAATTGTGCCTCGCCTCTTTAAGCAGGGTATCTTTGAACTTTTCATACATTTCCAGCGCTTCGTAACGGGTATATCTATTTTGTTTCTCTATAAATTCTGAAATATTGTTAAAGGGGCGGTGTTCTATCGGATATTCAAATTGGCCGATTTTACCGTTGACCTTTACAAGGTGGTGAACCTTTCCCTCAAAGGTTGCCCTGCCTTTTCTAAAAAAATTAATTATGCTGTGATAACGGCCCCCGTGCAGGAGCGGCTTACCCAGAAAATACTGCATGCGCGGCACATTATACGCATCGAATCCCGAGCCTTTTTTCAGAATCTCCTCTATTTTTTCGCGCGTTCTCCGTGGGATTGTCTCATCGGCATCCAGTGCCAGAATCCAATCGCCGGTGGCGTTATCATTACCGATATTACGTTCCAGTCCGAAATCCCCGGTAAAGCGATGCTCTATCACTTTCGCTCCATAGGACTTTGCCGTCTCCTGGGTTTTATCCGTACTCTCGCCGTCAACAACTACAATTTCATCGACCCATTTGAGGCTATCGAGACATCTTTTGATATTTCTTTCTTCGTTCTTTGTTATTAATACTGCTGATATTTTAGCTCTGGACACTGTTATATGACCTCTCCTAACATTTTAATATGCGCACTGACGGACATAACGATGTCACGCTTCTATACCGATAGCTTCTTTTGTCTTTTCTTTCATTCTATCGACGGTTTCCTTTATAAATTCATTGTAATCATTCCGGTTATGATCATAATTAAATACGGCATGATATCTTTTTTCCTGTCTCTTTCTTTTATTCATATATAAATCAATAAATACGGAAAGCTTCAATAAAAAAGGCCGTATTTTCAATTCGACGTTTGTATGCCGAAACCTGTCATTGAAATTTCGCGGGCTCCAGATATCAATATGGTGCTGCCTGCGGGCTAAATAAAATACAATATCTTCTATCCGGCTTAATATATCATTTGTTCGGCCTGATATATCAATCTTTTTACAAAGTTTCCGATTAAGGACTATTATAATCTTAAGGGGGTCTCCCCACTTTTTACGGCAAATAAGCTTATTTCGCTCATGTAACTCATCCCATCTTTTCCCCAACACCTTATTGGCCGTGACATTACCCTCGTGATAAACATACGTATCAAGCGCCCTAACGCAACTGAAACCTGCTTCTATTGCCCTGATTGAATAATCTACGTCGTCGAGATAGCCAAGGCCATAGCTCTCATCTACCTTGCCTATCTTTTCTATGACAGCTCTTTTAATCACTATGCAAAATCCCCTGCACCAATCTGTCTCTACGAATCCGGCATTATTATTCTTTTCTAATATAGAATTATAATTCTCGATCGAGATATCGCCCGGCCTTCTTCCCCACGTAGGATTAATCATGCCAAAATTCTCCCGCAACCGGAGAATGTTAATCATTTTCTTAAGCCAACCGCGTGTTACAATTGTATCGCTGTTCTGGAAGCATATATAGGGCGCGCCGGAAAGCTCTATCCCTTGATTTAAGGCCTTAACCCAGCCTGTATTGTGATTGTTATGTATAATTTTAGTTTCTACGCCTTTATTTTTGCTTAACCCGTCCAGAAATCTTTTTGTTTCAGGGTCTTTTCCATTATTAATTATTATAAGCCGATACGGCGTATTCGTATTTTCTATTATGCTTTCGATGCATTTTTTTATAAATTCGAATTCATCGCATACAGGTAAAATAATATCGCATTTTGCCAAACCATTTTCTTTTAAACTATCTTTATGAAACGGCTTAATAAGCTTTTTTAGCCTTTCTTCGGAAAATTCAGAAAAATCCATTGATAAAGAATTGCAATTCTGGAAACTACACAAAAATCTAAGGAAAGGTAAAAGTTGCGTTTTATCACAAATCACGGCGTCATATTTTTTTCTCTTTTTTCTCCCGAAAGACCTTTCTAAAATACGCGCTGTAATTTCCAATATCTTGAATTTAGGGTTCAAATAATTGAATTTCAAATTTTGATGAAGAGGGAGAATCTTATCCCTGATTGATTCTATTCTATTCTTTGTATCTCTATCTCCAAATATCATCAGGTTCACCCAGCACCATTCCCGTGCCAGGAAAAGCGCGGACTTTAGAAAATTTGCTATTTCCCTATCATGCCTCTTGTTCGATACGGAAAATATAAGCGCTAATCTTTTGTGCCTCGGCCATTTTTTAAAATACCTTTTTTCCACCTCGGCCTGTATCCTCTTTCTGTCCCCCAATTTGTTGAATGAAATATGTTCCCAGTGATATACGTATGATGAATAAACGCAGATGCACTTGTAACCCTCCATATGGGCCCTCAGCGAATAATCCGTATCGTCAAAACCTCCTATGCCAAAGCCCTCATCCAGATACCCTATCTTTTGGATAACTTCTCTTTTTATCAGCATGCAGAATCCCTGGCACTGGTTCATTTCCATATACTTATCCCTGTTCTCGTAAGAGAGCTTCCTCGCATACTCATTTACCGTGAGATTACGCTTTTCGTGGCCTTCGCATAAAGGGTTGAGTAACCCGCTATCGGGATATTTTTCGGCAAACTCCACAAGCCCGGTAAGCCAGCCTGTGCCCGGCAGGGTGTCGTTATTTAATATACATACATAAGGCGCCTCTGATACCCTAAGGCCTTGATTTGCAGCCTTGACAAAGCCCAGATTCTTATCGTTTCTAAGTAAAACCATATCGATCTCTTTCTTGCTTTTCAAGTCCTCAAGGTAATCTCTCGTTCCGGAATCGCTTCCGTTATCTACCGCTATCAACCGGTATGGATAGCGCGTGTTCTCAGCAATATGCTGGATGCAGGAACGCGTAAAGTCTAACTGATTCCACACTACAATAATAATATCACACTTTTTCATGGTTCAGCTTCTGACCTGTCCGGGTTCGTAGGCCGGGCAGGTTTTTTACGAGACTTTTTTCGGCACACTTCAATACAATGTCTTTATCTATCATTTTGAGGCAATTGTGGGTTTTACACATTTTGTGTTTAAATTTTCTATAACACGGCCCGCAACCAAGACCTTTGACCTTAACAACTTTATGGTTATCCGACATAGGATATGGCCCATATGCCTTGTCATCCACGGGACCAAAAATGGAAACTGTTTTTACGCCCTGGCTTACAGCTATATGCAATATACCCCCGTCATTACAGAGAAGTAGCTGGCACTTCTTGATAAACGCTATGGACTGGGGAAGCGGGAGCTTTCCGCATAAATTTATAGCTTTGCCGCCAAGGGCTTCTTCGATAGGTTGAGATAACTTTTTTTCTTCCTTTGAGCCAAAAATCAAAAAAAAGAGTTCTTCATTTTCTCTGGATAAGCGTTCCGCTACATAAGCGAAATTTTTCGGCTCCCATCTTCTATATTCCGCGTATCTCCCCCAGCTCTTGCCGCCGCCCGGGGCTATACCTATCAATTTTTTACTTCCTATTTTATTCTTATCTATAAATTCATCCGCCCATCGTTCAAATTCCTGAGGCAATGCAAGTTCGAGGCCCTTCCCTGAAATTTCGCTTATCCCTATCAATCTCAAAATATCCAGGTAATATTCAACAACGTGCTTGTCTTCAAAACCCTTTATACGCAATTTATCGGTCAAAAATCTTCCCCTTTCTCTGTAATTAAAACCGCTTCTCTTTTTTACGCCGAGAAGCTTTAAAAGTAGCGAAATCTGGTATCCCAGAGAAAGGTCAATTGCTAAATCATATTTTGCGCGTTTTATCTTTTTTATAAATCCGCACATCTCTTTTATAAATTCTATTTTTGATTTATGAAAGATCTCCCTAAAGTTATCTTTCTCAAATATTATAATGTCATCGATGTTTTTATTGCTGCGCATAAGATAGCGGCACCTTTTATTGCACATAAAGTCTATAATGGCATTTGGCATATGCTCTCTTAACGTTCTCACCATCGGTGTGGAAAAAAGAACATCGCCGATCCCGAAAGTATTTATAATAAGTATTTTTTTATATTTTCCCGGCATATACCTTTTACAAACTCATTAAAAGTGCCATACTAAGCCAAAAAAAACTCGCCAGGGGCAACGATTGTAAATTTGTATCGAAGAAGCTATGTATCAAAAATGCC
>CP070780.1:1020081-1026071 GCA_020346285.1 Candidatus Omnitrophota bacterium
AGAAGAACTTCAAAGTAGATAAGCTTCGGCGGATCAGCCGTAGCATAGCTACCTATGAATTTCTACTTTGGCGAAGGCTGACGCAATTTTTGACAGTCGCTACGGCAACTAGCTTAAAGCCTATCCTTTAACATAAATTAGCTATTGACTGTTCGAGGTCGAACCTCGAACAGTTGGAAAAGACAATTCCGAGCAAAAACGAAGAAAAAAATTTTCCAATGAGGACCCCTTTGAAGTTTGCTTTTTCTTTTTCCCCTTGACAACAACACCAAAAATGTATATACTTGTAGTAGGTAGTCTAAAGATATATAAACATATATAAAGGTGATGTTTATGGTGACTGAAGATATCAGATTGTCTAAGAGGAGATATAACATACAAGAGGTAGCCGATATCCTCGGTATATATAAAGGTACGGTAAAAAACTACGAAAACAAGGGGATATTCCCGAAAGCGCGGCGAAACCCTATAAATAAATACCGTGAGTACACACCGCAGGATATAGATATTTTGAAGAGGATACTATTAAAGGGCAAATAACAAATAGAACTTAGAAAGGGGCTAAAATGTATTTTAAACAATTAGAAATAGCGGGTTTTAAATCATTTCCGTCCAAGACAAAGCTGAAATTTGAGCCGGGCGTTACGGCGCTGGTCGGTCCTAACGGTTGCGGTAAGACTAATATTTTAGACGCGATAAAATGGGTTCTCGGTGAGCAATCCCCAAGGTCATTAAGAGGTTCTTCCATGGAAGACGTTATATTCAATGGCACCGCTTCGGTCGAGCCGATAAATATAGCCGAAGTTTCATTGACACTGTCAAATGACAGTCGAGCGCTCCCCATAGATTATAACGAAGTCACTATAACACGCAGGCTTTTCCGGTCCGGCGAGAGTGAATATGTTCTAAACAAGACCCCTGTCCGATTAAAAGATATAACAAGTTTACTTATGGGAACAGGCATAGGCACGAGCGCTTATTCCATTATTGAACAGGGTAAGATTGACCTGATTCTTAGTTCGAAACCGGAAGAGAGGCGTTATATCTTTGAAGAAGCCAGCGGCATAACAAGATATAAATCAAAAAAGCGGGAGACATTAAGGAAATTAGAATATACAGAAAATAATTTAGTGAGAATAAATGACATTATAAATGAGGTTAAAAGGCAGATTAATTCCATTGAACGGCACGCGAGAAAAGCGGAAAGGTATAAAAGGGATTTCGAGGTAATGAAGGAATTAGATTTAAAGCTTGCCGCGCGTGAACTAAGAAATATAAATAGCGAATTTGAAAATAATAGAGAATATTTAGATACCCTCAATAAGAATGAGGCGGATGCCGAGCTTGAGCGAAGCCGGGTTGTATCCCTGGTTAACAAATATCGCGAGGAATTAGATAGTATTATCCAGGATTTAACTAATGCGCAGCAAAAATGTTCCGAAATACACCTTTTTATCGATAAGGCAAATCACAAAATCGAGCTTGATAAAGAAAGAATCAGTGATTTAACAAATTTGAGAGCCCGGAGAAAAGAGGAGCTTACCAGGTTGGAAGAAAGAATAAAACTTCAAGCCGGAGAGATAGCGGAAATAAAGGAGCGGTTAAGCGATATACAAAAAAAGAAAATCGACAAGGAAAAAGAATTAGCCCAAAAAGAGGAGTCGGCGCGAAATTTCTCCCATGAAATCGATTCCTGCAAGGAAGATATCAAAAATGCAAAAAATCGAAGCGTAGATTTATTGGCAGTTCAGACAAAGACCAAGAATGAATTGATAAAATTAGGGGCTGATATCGGAAATAGAAAATCCCGATTGAGGAGGCTCAAAACAGAAAGAGAAAATATAAGCGAGGAGAAGAAAAATATAGAATCCTTGTTAGAGGGCATAAATAATGAGCTGAATATATATAAAGAAAAGGTTGAAAAAGGAGAACGTTTGCTCGAGGAACTTAAGAATCAGCTGAATTTTTCCGAGCGTTCGCTTGAAGATATAAGATCGCGCATAGCAAGCGATGAAAATATATTGAATTCCCTCAAATCGAAAGAAGAGATTTTAAAAGACATGATAGAAAATTTCGAGGGTTTTGACAAAGGCGTCAAGGTTATTATGGAGAGCGTAAAAAAAGGTATTTTAGGCGGCGTAATAGGCATTGTCGCCGATATGTTCGAGCCGGAAAACGGATATGAGGCAGCTTTAGAGGTTGCCCTGGATAAAAAAGCACAGGCAATAATCGTCGAAAACAGGGACGCGTTTAGGGAAGCCCTTACTTTTCTCGGCAGCAATAAGGGCTCGGCTAATTTTATTATTTATGAAGATATCAAAAATGCGATAACAGAAAGCCGCCATAAAGCTATTATGGGAAAGATGGGCATACCGCTTCTTCGTTCCTTTGTTAAAACAGGCCCTTATAAAGTTGAGGCGGATTACCTTCTTAACGATATTTATATAGTTGAGAGCCCCGAAAAGGCATATGAGGCGCTCCGCAGATGTAAAGGGAATGTTAAATTTGTAACAAAAAACGGTTTTCTCATTGAAAAAGGTTACATTTTCGGCGGATTCATGAGAGAGGGGGCCACGACTTCCATTATCGGAAGGGCAAAAAAATTAGAGGAGGTTCTGCAGAGCCAATTACAGCTTAAAGAAAATATAAGCGCTTTAAGGGCCGAAGAGGCCGAACACAGAAAAGCCCTGGATTCGCTGAAGAAGAGAACCGCTTTGGCCGGGAGTGAATTGAAAAAAGAGGAAATCGGCCTTGCGAATGTTTTATCGAAGAAAGAGTCAGTGGAAGCAAATTTGAAAAAAATAAATGATGAGACGTCGATTATCGGGCTTGAAATCGGCGAAGTAGAAGAACTGATTCATGAAATTTCCCAGAGAGGGGACGGGTTAGAAAAACATCTTAACGAGAATGAAAACGAATACGGAAAAGTGCAAAACTCGATTTTCTCTTCCCAGGAGGCAATTCAAAATAAGATAAAAGCGAAAAATGATTTGATTTTTGAGATATCGGAAATAAAATCAGAAATCACTTTTTTGGAAAATACCGAACGCCGGGAAACAGGCACGCTGGATAAAGAGATTAAATTATCGGAAGAGGTAAAAAGTGAGTATGAAAGTAAAAGCAAAGATTCCCAGGATTCGGAAGAAAAAATAGTTATGCTGGAAGCGGAAATAAAAGATTTAGAAGAAAAAAGAAATTATCAAAAAAACGAACAAAAATCCCTTGAAGAAGAATTAAACGAAATTTCAGGGAGGAAAGGCATCCTTTCGCAGGATTTGCGCGATAAAGAAAAGTTTTCTCGCGAGAAGGAAGTTTTTCTAGAAAACCTTAAGGATCAAATTCGCGATTTGGAAATGAAGAATAAAGAAAGCGAGCTTACAATAATTAATATAAAGGATAGAATACGCCAGGCCTATAAGGTAGATATCCAGAATGCCGATATAGAAATCCCGGAAGGGATAAACTGGGAAGATACGAGAAACCAGATAGAGGTTTTTAGGATAAAACTCGAAAAATTAGGTTCGGTAAACCTCGTAGCCATCGAGGAACATAAAGAGCTGGAAGAACGGTATTCATTCCTGACGCAACAGGAGGAAGATCTTTTAAGGGCCAAGGAATCGCTTCATAAGGCCATAACGACGATAAACAAGACTACAAAGGGGCTTTTCATGGAGGCTTTTCAAAAAATACAGGTTGAATTCAGGAATTATTTTAGAATGCTTTTCGGCGGCGGGCACGCGGAGCTTCTGCTGCTGGACGAAAGCGATATTTTAGAAAGCGGAATAGAAATCGTGGCACGGCCGCCCGGCAAGAAACTGCAGAATCTCCTTCTTTTATCAGGCGGCGAAAAAGCCCTTACCGCTATAGCTTTACTTTTTGCCATATTCAAGGTAAAGCCGAGCCCTTTCTGCATACTCGACGAGGTAGATGCGCCTCTCGACGAATCAAACATCGGCAGATTTATAAGAATATTACAGGAATTTTTAAAGACGTCTCAGTTTATAGTGATTACCCATAATAAAAAGACCATACAAATGGCGAATGTATTATATGGCATTACAATGGAAAAGAAAGGAGTTTCAAAAATAGTATCTGTTAAATTTGCCAGGGATGAAGAGGTGCGCTCCGAAGAGGAGGTTCTGGTTTAACTTTTTTTCTTAAATCCGAAGAGCCCTTTTCCTAAATGCGGGGTATAGACGCACACTTTATTTTTGCCTCTGCTTTTGGCCTCGTAGAGGGCAATATCAGCCTTGTGAATTAAATTATCTTTATCAGCGGCGTCTACGGGAAATGTCGAAATCCCGATGCTTATGGTAAGGGGAGGGACCCCCGGCGGGAGCTCTCCGGCAGCCCATTTATCCTCTACTTCTTTTTTTAACCTTTCAGCGATAGCCAGGGCCGTCTTCTTGGTTGTATCGGGCATAATAATCGTAAATTCTTCCCCGCCGTATCTTGCCACAAAATCATTTTTTCTCGACCTGTGCATTAGCAAAGTTGCGATTTTTCTGATGGCTTCGTCGCCTTGCCGGTGGCCTACGGAATCGTTGTAAGGCTTAAAATTGTCTACGTCTATCATGAGGACTGTTAAATTTTTGTCGGTAATCCTGCTTTTTTCCAATTCTTTTGCGAGCGTTCTATGCAGTTCGCCGGAATTCCAGAGCTTCGTAAGCCAGTCCGTTTTTGACAGGTATTCCGTTTCTTCATAGAGGCGGGAATTTTCTATGGCCAACCCTGCATGATTCGCGAACATGGTCAGGAGCCTGATATCGGATTTTGTTATAGGTTTTTTTGTAAATATATTATCGACTAAAATTGCGCCGAGAGTTTTATCTTTAGCTTTTAAAGGCACAGTAATAAAATAATCCGTATTTAATGTATTTCTGATTATCGGCGAGACCTTCTTTCTGGCTTCGTTAGTTGTGACTTCAAACGGCATGCCTTCCAGGATTGTAAGAGCGAGAATACCCATATCTTCTGTCAGAGGTATTTTTATGCCTTTTACGAGAATATTCAATCTTGATTCAGGGTCCCGTTTAAAAATATCATATGAATTTAAGAGGTCGTCAAAACTTAAGTGTTCTTTTTCTATGCCTCTCCATATTTTATCTGCCTCTTCGCCGGAGTGCGGGCCGATGCCCATTTTGCCTTCGATGACATTTTCGGCCTCATTCACCAAAAAGACCATAGCCCTGTTAAAGCCCAGCCCTTCGTGGGAGGTGAGAGCGGTTAGTATCATATAGAAAATCTGGTCGAGCTTAAGCGTAGTCCGCATAGCATTAGAGACTTCATAAAGTATGCGTAGCTCCCGTTTAACCCTATCAGAGTCACTATATCCTAAAGGGGGTAATATTGCCATAACGGGGATAGTGTAGCATAACAGCTTATCCTGTCAAGCGTTATTGCAGGCAAAAGCGCCTGGAGGAATTTTTCGTGGGTATGAGCGAGAATAGCGTGGGTAAATTTTTAAGGTACTGACAAATATTTGGACCATGGGTGGCCAGTATTAACCCACCATGTCCCCTTGTTAGGGCCTTCTATTTCCTTATAACATAAAATCTCCCAATCCGAATAGTGATCCCTGACCCTGACATAAATTTTTGCCGGGTCGTAATAAACCCCATATACAAATATAGACTCCATACCTGCAATTTCCAGTCCCAGCACATCTTTGAACCTGTTTATGTTGGTCTGGCTTGTAGTGTAAGGTAAATCATAACCGGGAATTCCGTCATCTTGGGCGGCATAAAATTCATGTTCTAAATGAAACAGGTCTTCAGCCACTTCTATGGAGCCAACGGTGACATAAAGTTCTGCCATTTTAGATTTTATTATACTATCGGTCATCATAGGGATTGAAATCGCAGCCAGGATGCCGACTATAAGGATGACTATTAATAGCTCTACGAACGTAAAACCTTTAATTCTTCGCATTTTTTCTCTTTCTTATTCCTGATGTGGCGGTTTTGTTAGTATAAAATATATCATATCCT
>CP070780.1:1026171-1036194 GCA_020346285.1 Candidatus Omnitrophota bacterium
CATGAGCAATTTTTGTCACAGTGAGCGAGGGGCGCCTATCCCCGAGCGAACGGCAAGCGGAGGCAACAGTGCAATCCTGTCCTTCAAATTGCATGAATTCAAGGGAGAAAAGCCTTCCCATAATTCTACTTCGCCAAATACTTATGTGTTTGGCTACGTAGGAATTATTCCTTCGAAGCTGAAACACGAAAGTATTTCAGCGAAGAAGAATATTTTAAGGGTGAGCCGAAAGCCCCGCACTCATGGAGGCTCATTCCTTTTTCCCGCTGTCCTTCACAGCGGCGCCTATCCCCGAGCGAACGGCAAGCGGAGGTAACAGTGCAATCCTGTCCCTACTTCTTCTCGCTGTCCTTTAAAAGCTTATATTCAACGGAATCCACAAGCGCTTGCCAGCTTGCCTCTATAATGTTTTCGGAAACGCCGATAGTCCACCAGGAATCTGTCTTATCCTGGGATTGGATAAGAACCCTGACCTTGGCGGCCGTGCCTTGCTTTTCATCCAGCACCCTTACCTTGAAATCCGTAAGGTGCATTTCAGCCAGCGTTGGATAGAAATCCTTGAGCGCCTTTCGGAGCGCGTTATCCAGGGCGTTAACAGGCCCGTCTCCGAGAGAAGCTGTATGTTCAAGCTTGTTATTAACCTTAAGCTTGATAGTTGCTTCAGAGGTAATTTTGCGCTTAGAGCGTTTTTCAATAATAACGCGGAAATCGCTGAGCTCGAAAAACCTCTTGAACTTTTTCATGGACCTTTTCATAAAAAGCTCTAAAGACGCCTCTGCTGCCTCGAAGTGATAACCCTTGTGCTCCAAATCCTGAAGGGCTCCCAAAATCTTCTTTGTCTGGGGCGCTTCTTTATCAAGTTCCAAATCGATTTCTTTGGCTTTTTTCAAGATACTTGATTTGCCGGAAAGCTCGGAAATGAGCAGCACGCGCTTATTGCCTACGCTGGACGGGTCCATGTGTTCATACGTCCTGGGGTTTTTCATTATCGCGTTCACGTGCACGCCTGCCTTATGCGCAAATGCGCTGCTGCCGACAAACGGCTGATTGTCATCCAGCTTCATATTACACATTTCGGCTACGTAGTATGCTGTTTCCGTAAGCTCCTTGAGAGACAAGTCGGAAATACAATTCACGCCGAGTTTCAGTTTGAGATTGCTTATAATCGATATCAAATTAGCGTTTCCGCATCTTTCTCCGTAACCGTTCATAGTGCCCTGCACGTGGACACAACCCGCCTGCACGGCGGCTATGGTATTGGCGACTGCCATCTCCGAGTCGTTATGGCTGTGGATACCTAAAGGCGCCTTTACCTTTTTCTTCACCTCTTCCACAATCTCAAAAACATTGGATGTCAATGTCCCGCCGTTTGTATCGCATAGAACTATTCTATCCGCGCCTCCTCTTTCGGCTGCCAAAATAGTCCTTAAGGCGTATTCGGGGTTTGCCTTGTATCCGTCAAAGAAATGTTCGGCGTCAAATATTGTAAATTTACCCCTGGACTTGAGATAATTTACGGACTCCTCTATCATCTTCAGGTTTTCATCCGGAGTCGTCTTTAACACCTCTTTTACATGAAGGTCCCAGCTTTTACCGAAAATAGTGAGGACATCAACCTCGGAACGGAGAAGCTCTTTAATCGTAGCATCTTTGTCAACCTTCGTATTGGCCCTCCTTGTGCTTCCGAAGGCAGCTAAGCTGGAATTTTTGAGCTTCAGGCTTTTAGCTTTTTTAAAAAACTCTATGTCTTTCGGGTTCGCGCCCGGCCATCCGCCTTCGATATAATGGATTCCTAAACTATCGAGCTTCTCGGTAATTCTAATTTTGTCCGGCACAGAAAACGAAATGCCTTGAGTCTGGGCACCGTCTCTTAACGTAGTATCATATAATTCGACTTCCATTTTTATCACCTTCCAAAGCCAAAGGTCTTATGCAGAACCTTCACTGCCTCTTCGCCTTTTCCTTTCCTGACAACGCAGGATATTTTTATCTCGCTGGTAGAAATCATTTCAATGTTTATCTTCCTTTCGGCCAGGACCTTGAACATTTTAGCGGCAACGCCCGAATGGCTGCGCATGCCGATACCCACGACGGAAACCTTCGCGATGCCCTTATCAAAGGTGACGCCCTTTGCCCCGATGGCCTTAACCACTTTTTTCATCAATTTCAATGTCTTATCCAGGTCACTGGCCATGACCGTGAAGGAAACGTCGGTTGAGCCCGTCCGCGAAACATTCTGAATAATCATATCGATATTAATGTTTTGTTTCGCAATCTCGCCGAAAATACGCGCTGCGGCGCCGGGCCTATCAGGGACATCGCACACCGTTACCTTGGCTTCCTCTTTATTTAAAGTAACCCCGCTAACAAGGACATCTTCCATTGCCTTAACCTCCTTGGTTATAAGCGTACCGACTTTATTCGAAAAACTGCTTCTCACGTGCAAAGGTATATTAAATTTACTCGCCACTTCCACGCTTCTTGTCTGAAGGACCTGAGCGCCTAACGAGGCAAGTTCGAGCATTTCCTCATAGCTTATTCTGTCGAGCTTCCTGGCGTTTTTCACTATGCGCGGGTCTGCCGTATATATGCCGTCTACATCCGTATATATTTCGCACATCCGGGCGTTAAGCACTTTCGCAAGCGCTACGGCCGTTAGATCCGAACCGCCGCGGCCGAGGGTTGTGATTTCCTGGTCGACATTCGCGCCCTGAAAACCGGCAACGATAACAACCTTTCCCCTCTTCAGCTGCTCACGAATCTTCCTTGCATTGACACCGATGATTCGCGCCCTGGTGTGAGAGCTATCGGTTACTATACCGACCTGCGCGCCGGTGAACGAAATCGCCTCCACCCCTAACTTATGCACCGCCATTGCAAGTAGCGCCACGGACACCTGTTCGCCTGTCGAAATAAGCATGTCGAGCTCCCTTTCCGAAGGTGTCCTGGTTATTCCCGAAGCAAGGCTTAAGAGCTCATCGGTCGTGTCCCCGAGAGCGCTCACGACGACCACAATCTCGTAACCCTTCTTTTTATAGGAAACGATTCGTTTTGCGACATTGATGATTTTATCTACGTTTCCCACGCTCGTTCCGCCATATTTTTGAACAATTAATCTTCTTTCCATATAATCCTTATTGTTCGAGGTTCGACCTCGCTCAGAGGTTCGACCTCCGGAGGAGGTCGAACCTCGCACAATTACTTCCCTTACTTTATTCCCAACGCATTCCTTTTTGCCCTGAATATCCTTCTAATGGCCAAAATGGCTTCGAAAAGAATAAAGATAGACAAACCCAGGAGAACAAAAGCAATGCCAAGTAATAGAGCATTTTGTGTCTTTATATATTCTAAAATCTTCAAGACAAGAGCGCCTGTCGCTGTCGCCAGCATGAATAACATAGGAATCAACGTATAGAGAACGGGCTTTCTTCTCGACAGAAACCAGCTTGTCACGACAATCAGGGCGAGCGCTGCCACAAGCTGATTTGCGGAACCGAATATCGGCCAGATTTCATTCCATTCCCCGCTTAACCCTAACCAGCCGGCCAGCGCGACGACAATAATAGTCGCGGCAAACCTATTCTTTATTTTGAAAAGTTCCTGCGTAAGATATCTACCGATTCTTGTCGCCGTATCCAGGGTAGTCAAAATAAAAGCGTTTAGTATCATTATTGCAAAAACACCGCCGAAAGTACCCAGGAATCCCTTGGTTACCTCGTTATATCCTATACTAAAAGCGCCTATAGGGCCGGCTCCCCTCTGCACCATATCCTGCAAAACATTCTTGTCTTTAAAAGCCGCGGCGATAACGAGTATAGCCATGACAGCTAAAATTCCTTCCGCGAGCATGCCTCCGTAACCTATTCTTCTGGCGTGCTTCTCGCTGGCAAGCTGTTTGGAAGTGGTTCCGCTCGCAACCACGGAATGAAATCCGCTTATAGCCCCGCATGCGACCGTAACGAAAAGAATAGGCCAGAGCGCGAGGTTATTGCCGATGCCGGACCATCCCATAAACGCCGGAAAATGTATATCGGGCCGTGTCGATAAAATTCCCAGATATCCGAATACTATACCAAAGAGCAAGAGAAAGCTCGCAAGATAATCCCTTGGCTGCAGGAGTATATTAACAGGCGTAACGCTTGCAAAAAAAGCGTAGATAAGCAAAACTACGCTCCAAATCTGTAAAGCATGTTCGCCTAAAACAATCGGGTAATACCTGCCTAAAAATATCGAGCCGGCCATAAGCGCCAATCCTAAAATGGTAACCGTCGGTTGGTGGAATTTCAAGTTATATAAAAGAAATCCCACTAAAACGGCGATGGGTATCAGGCCGAGCGACGGTATTACTATCTCCGCCTTCACAACAAATGTTTTGGCGCATATATGGACAAAAACCGATATTATAAGTACAAGCGTAAGCCATAAGAAGATTAAAAAAACAATCTTCGCATTTTTTGAAATCGCGTCTTTAGCGATATCGGCTATGGAAGTACCGTTGTGCCTGGCGGATATGATAAGAGAAGAATAGTCGTGGATTCCGCCTATAAAAATAGTTCCCAGCACAACCCACAAAAGCGTGGGCATCCATCCCCAGATAGAAACCGCTAAGACCGGCCCTATAATAGGAGCGGCCCCCGCTATAGAAGCAAAATGGTGCCCGAAAAGAATCGACCAATGTTTTGCCGGGACATAATCTACGCCGTCATATTTTCTGTAAGCGGGCGTTTTCCTTTTAGGGTCTATCTTAAGGAATCTCTCTATTATTTTGCTGTAAACCGTATAGCCAAAGAGAAATAATACGCCGCTTGCTATAACTATAATTATAGAGCTCATGCTATTAACTGTTTCATCAAGAAGTGCCCTTCTTTAAAAACAAAACTGCTCCCTCTTGCCGCGGTTTCGGTAAAAACAGAGGCCCCGTCGGCCTCGACCCCATCTCCGCAAATCGTGAAAGGCACGGGATCGGTCGTATGCGTCCTCACGGATATGGGCGTAGCGTGGTCCGGTAAAACCATTATCCTGAAGTTCTTCTTCGTTTTGTATTCTTCCCAGATCGTTCCGACAACAAACTTGTCAAAATTCTCGATAGCGGCTATTTTTGCCCTTATGTCGGCATTATGCCCTGCTTCATCGGCAGCTTCAACGTGCACAAAAACAAAATCCCTCTTCTCCAGCGACTTAAGCGCATATTCCCCTTTTCCCTTAAAATTTGTATCATAGTAACCGGTAGCTCCCGGCACATTTATTACCTCCAGGCCTATTATTTTACCCATGCCTTTGATGAGATCTACCGCTGAAATTATAGAACCTGTCACGCCATAGAGTTTTTTAAACGAAGGCATGGCCGGCTTGATGCCCTGGCCCCATAACCATATCATGTTAGCGGGATTTTCGCCGAGGTCAATTCTTACCTTGTTAATGTCGTGGTGCCCGAGAATTTCCTTTGATTTATTCATAAGTTCCGTTAAGATTTCTTTCCCTTCGCCTTGCGGTAAATTATTTGATATGTTTTTATTCAAAATATCATGCGGGGGCATGCACTTTATTTTGGAAATTTTAATGGCCTCCTCTTTCGAGCCTGCCCGGAGCACCATGAGATGCCTGTAGCTTACACCGGGATAGAATTTTATTTTTTCATTGCCGAGCGAGCGGTTTATCTCCTCTATAAGAACCCCGGCTTCTTTACTGCTTACGTGGCCTGCGCTGTAATCAACCATCTCGTCTGTTGCGTGAGTCACCAAGTTACACCTGAACGCAACATCCGTATCACTCAAATCTACGCCAATATTTACGGCTTCCAGGGGCCCTCTTCCGGAGTAATATTTCTTAGGGTCGTATCCTATGAGGGAAAGATTGGCTACATCGCTGGCGGCTGTCATACCTTTAGGTATAGTTGTGGCGATACCGAGCTTTCCTCTTCTGGTGATTTCGTCCATATAACGCCTTTCGGCAACCTCTAACGTGGTCCGGCCGTTCAGTTCATCCAACGGCCTCCCGCTCATTCCATCTCCGACTAACATTATGTATTTCATGCTATCCGATACCTTCCTTTTACTCCCCTTCCTGTTAGGAAGGGGTACAGGCTGCCGAAGGCAGCCGTCATAGGGGAAACCTTAGGTTTCCCCTTGAAATGATTCGGGCGCAAGCCCTTTTGCCGAAAGCAAAAGGTCGAGGAGAAAAAAGAGAATTCCGCACTTTTTTCTCCGAGACCGAATCAGTACTAACGTCGGGGCGCGCGGATTCGAACCGCGGACCTCTTGCACCCCAAGCAAGCGCGCTCGCCAAACTGCGCCACGCCCCGTTATTCAAAATCCAATTTCTTTCAAAACAGTATCCAGCTTCGCGGCGACTACTTTTGGCTTTTTAATACTCGCTATTGCCCTATCAGGGTCCTTTAAACCATGGCCGGTCAGGATACAAACAATCTTAATCTTTTCGCTCTTAAAATATCCTTCCTTTGCCTTCTTCAATACGCCCGCGACGCTCGCTGCTGAAGCAGGTTCCACGAATATGCCCTCTTTCGAAGCAAGCAATTTATACGCGCTTAGAATCTCGGCATCGGTAACTGCTTCTATTAAACCGCCTGATTCGTCTCTGGCAACTTCTGCCTTTTTCCAGCTGGCCGGGTTTCCGATTTTTATAGCCGTCGCTATCGTCCTGGGATTTTTCACAATATGCCCTTTTACTATAGGCGCGGCACCGCTTGCCTGAAATCCAATCATCTTAGGCAAGCTATCTATTTTACCAATTTCTTTATATTCCTTATAGCCCTTCCAATAGGCAACTATATTTCCGGCATTCCCTACCGGAATCGCGTGGTAATGCGGCGCGCATCCCAGGGAGTCACAGATTTCAAAAGCGCCGGTTTTTTGTCCTTCAATTCTATCGGGATTCAGGGAATTAACTAAGGTAATAGGATGCTTCCCGGCAATTTCTTTTACCAGGTTTAAACAATCGTCAAAATTGCCTTTTACGGCTAAAATCTTGGCGCCATGAATAAGGGCTTGCGCGAGTTTGCCAAGCGCAATTCCGCCTTCCGGTATCAGAACGACACATTTTATCCCGGCCCGAGACGCATATGCCGCGGCAGAGGCAGAGGTATTTCCCGTAGAAGCGCATATCACGGCTTTAGAGCCGGCGAAAGCGGCTTTCGAAACAGCAACAGTCATCCCTCTATCCTTGAAAGAGCCGGTTGGATTAAGCCCTTCGTATTTCAGGTAAACTTCTGCATGCCTTCCAACCAAGCTTTCAATGTACTTAGCCCTGATAAGCGGGGTATTTCCCTCGGCCAGGGAGATTACCGGCATTTTGTCGGTTACAGGTAGATATTGCCTGTAACGCTCTATTACGCCTTTCATCGCATTATCCTTAGTTTCACGGTTTTCTTAGTTATAAAATTCAACTTGTCGATTTCCTCTAATGCCTTATTTAACTTTCCTTCATTCGCCTGATGTGTCAGCATGACTATCGGCACGGGCTGGCCTGCCTTTTTTTCCTTTTGAGTAACAGTGGCTATGCTGATTTTGTTCCTGGCCAAAATACTCGATATACCTGCCAGGACACCCGGCTTATCAATCGCGGAAAATCTCAGATAATACCTCGTAAAAAGTTCGCTGATTTCGCGGGCCCTCTTGATACCTGTATCAAAATCGGACCTGAAAAAATCTTTCGCTTTTTTAAAGTCGCTTATACCCTTTGCTATTTCTACGATGTCGCTTACTACGGAACTAGCGGCGGGAAGGCTGCCCGCGCCTTTCCCGTATAAAAGCGACCCCCCTGCCATATCCCCCTTTATGAATATAGCGTTATCCTCGAACTTTACGTTTGCAAGAATATTCTTTAAGGAAATCAACGTAGGGTGCACCCTTACGTCCAGTTTTTGTCCGCTTTTCCTGGCTATGGCCAGAAGTTTTACCGCATATCCCCAATTTTTGGCGTATTGTATATCCACCGGGTCTAATTCTTCGATACCCTCGGTATGTATATCCTTGAGCTTGATGTTGAGGCCAAATCCCAACCGCACCAGTATGGCAATCTTGTGGCACGAGTCGACTCCGCTTATGTCTAATTTAGGGTTCCTTTCAGCTATACCCCTGGCCTTGGCGTCAGCGAGCGCCTGGCGGAAGGAGCAACATTCATCAGACATCTTGCTTAAAATAAAATTTGAAGTCCCGTTAAGTATGCCGTATATTACTTCTATGTCGTTGGCTATAAAGCTGTTTCTAAGAACATTGATTACCGGGATTCCCCCGCCTACGCTGGCCTCAAAACCTAACAGGGTTCTGAAGCGCGAGGCAGCCATAAATATTTTTTCGCCGTCTTCAGCCAGAAGCGCTTTATTCGCGGTAACCACATGCTTGCCCAAGGTAATGGCTTTCAGGATAATCTCCTTCGCGGGATGAATGCCGCCTATAAGCTCAACCACGATATCTATATTTCTGTCTTTGAGTATAGAATCGATATTTTTAGTAAGGAGCTTACCGGGCACACGCATACCCTTCCTCTGCCGAAGGTTCTTATCGGCGATTTTAACCAGGTTTATGGATAAACCGCTTCTCTGCTTAAGAAGCTTCTTTTTCGAAAGAAGGATCTTGACCACCCCTCTTCCTACCGTGCCAAATCCTATAATTCCAACGTTTACGGTTTTCATATTCCCTCCGCTTTAAGGGGCCTTGTCATTAACTCCTTAACGGCATCTTTTGGATTTTTACCCGCGTATAAAACTTCGTAAATCTTTTCTGTTATGGGCATCTCCACGCCAATTTTTTTAGATAGCTCATAAGTGGATTTTGTCGTGGTTATGCCCTCCATTATCATTTCGGTTTCTTTTAAAATATCTTTAAGCTTTTTTCCCTTTCCTATTTCTTCGCCGAGCCGGCGGTTCCTTGAATGAGTGCTCACGCACGTCGTAGCAAGGTCTCCCAGGCCGCTTAAGCCAAAGAACGTCTCCTTTTCGGCCCCCAGCTTTGCTCCCAGGCGAATGATTTCCGCCAATCCGCGCGTTAAAAGCGCTGCTTTCGTATTTACGCCAAAACCCATGCCATCGGAAATACCCGCCGCAATAGCTATGATGTTTTTTAAAGCGCCCCCCAATTCGACGCCGGTCAAATCGCTCGATGTATAAACTCTAAAGTTCGGCGTAGTGAAAATAGCCTGCGTCTCTTTGGCAATAATCTTTTCATCGGAAGCTGCCACAAGCGTGGTTGGGAGATTCCTGGCCACCTCGAACGATATGCTCGGCCCCGAAAGAACGCTTATTTTTAAGCCCCCCTCCTTCGCCGAATTGCTTCCTCCTTCGCCACATTGCTTTCGCGTGTGGCTACGGAGGACAGGTCTGCGTTCGGCTTCGGAGGACAGGCCTAAAACCTCCGATATAATTTCAGACGGCCTTTTTAGCGTCTCTGTCTCTATACCTTTCGTAAGAGAAATTATTTTTCCGCCGACCTTGCCTTTAAATCCGGAGATGGTCTTACGTAAGTACTTGGACGGTATAGCAATTACGAAAATAGAATTTCTTGATATCCGGTTTATATCCGATGTCAAATGGATTGCCTCGGGTATTTTTATCCCGGGAAGAAACTTGCGATTAATCCTCTCTTTCTGTAAAAGAGCGATATAATCAGGAAATGCCCCCCACAGGGTAACATCATACCCCTTGCTAGATAAAAGAATGGCTATCGTGGTTCCCCATCCGCCATCCCCGAGAACCGCAATTTTTTCCTTCATATATAGAGCAAATATTATCATATATACTGTCTATAGTCAAATGAAATGAAGTTGAGAGGCTGTTAGGATAGGGCGGAGGCGAGGCGAATAGATTCGACGTAGAATTTCATAACTTGCAATTGGTTATAGAGGTATGACATCTTAATGACATACCTCACTTGTCCAATTGCATGTTGTATGAAATTCAAGGAGAAGATTTTGGCATAATATTTTATGCTGAGCCGAGACCCGCCCTATCCTAACAGCCTCTCAACTTCATTTCATTTGACTATAGACAGTATATATGATAATATTTGC
>CP070780.1:1036294-1043252 GCA_020346285.1 Candidatus Omnitrophota bacterium
CAAGAAAAAGACAATATACTCTTTAACATAACCTGTAACTACTTCCTCTTCATCGAAAAATCAACCATTACCTTATACGACAAAAACTACAAGAGAATAAAGACAATACCCCTCCCCAAACCAATACCCTCTAAATACACACTCCCAATAAAAGACCTAGCTCCTAACCACCAAACCCTATACTACCAGCTCTCTGTCTATGATAAGCATGATAAAGAAGACAGGACAAGTATAGGGAGGTTCGAGCTTAATTAGATGTAAAAATACTTGCGTGTGATAACTATTAATGATAATATATTAAGCTATATACGATTCTTAACATATACAGATATAAAGTTTTCCCAGATGCTCTAGGTGTGGGGAGGGCATCGATAATAAGGAGGTGGCTGGTTTATGATTACAGAAATAGGTATAGTTGCGGGTGAGATTTGGCACCACGTCGAGAAAAACAATAAACAGGATATGCTTGAAAATATTGTAAAAAACATTGACAGGCCGAGAGATATTATTCTTATGAGTCTTGGCTGGCTTGCGAGGGAAGGCCATTTCGTATTAGAAGGGGAAGGGCCTGATTACAAGGTTAGTTTAAGAAAGTAACTGTCATTGCGATGGCACGAAGCAATGACGGAAGGAGGAGTTATGGACAGACCGAAAAGGCGAGAGGGAGAACAGGTGCCGATTATCGCGCCACTGAAAGTTATCAATTATATAACAATCAACAAGAGATTTGGCTGGTGGTCAGCTGTGGTTCTTCTTGAAAGCTATGGCAGAAAACAGGTATGTTTTTATCTTTGGCAAAAAAGAGATGACAAGTGGAAACGAAAGCAGAAATTCGCCATACATTCTCAAGAAGATTGGGAACTTATCTCTGAAGCCGCCGGTGGCATGGTTAGCGAGTTGACATAAACAGGAAGCAATCTTAAATGGGATTGCTTCATCGGCTTTTAGCCTCCTCGCAATGGCGGGGGCAAAACCGCATACCATGAAGACGAAGATTGTCTATTCACACAAATACTATATCGATATCGGCTCACATGTATTTCCTACCATAAAATATAAACTGATAAAGAAGAAGCTTCTCGCGGATTTGAGCATCGTGAACAGAATTACTTTTGTTGAACCGGAAGTAGCCAGGGAGAAAGATTTGTTACGCGTTCACACAAGGGCCTATCTCGACAAGTTAAAATACGGAGAATTATCTTTTGAAGAAATGATGACATTAGAGCTTCCTTATTCAAAAGAGTTAGCCGAGGCTTCCATGCTTTGTTGCGGCGGGACCATCCGGGCTTGCGAGAGCGCTATAGAAGATGGACTGGGCATACATCTGGGCGGCGGCTTTCACCACGCTTTCCCTGATCACGGCGAAGGCTTTTGTGTTTTAAATGATATCGCCGTGGGCATAAGGAAGATTATAGAAGACGGTAAAATAAAAAAAGCGCTTGTCATCGATTGTGACCTCCACCAGGGAAACGGAACCGCACACATATTCCAGAACGATAAGAATGTTTTTACTTTTTCCATACACCAGGAAAATAATTACCCTTTTTATAAGCCGAAAAGCGATATGGACATAGGCCTCCCGGACAGGACAAAAGATAAAGAATATCTTATGTATTTGGAAGAACACATACCCAAAATAATTTCCGATTTC
Organism: Candidatus Omnitrophota bacterium; assembly: GCA_020346285.1. Lineage (GTDB taxonomy): Bacteria > Omnitrophota > Gorgyraeia > JABMRN01 > RBG-13-46-9. Next base: position 1,037,946 of record CP070780.1, read on the forward strand.
AAACCCGAGTTTATCATGTATGTCGCGGGAGCTGACCCTTACGAGCATGACCAGATAGGGAATCTCGCTTTAACAATAGAGGGGCTAAAAAAAAGAGATTTTTTTATTTATACTCAAGCTAAAAATTATCAGGTTCCGCTGGCTGTAGTATTAGCCGGCGGCTATGCCGTAAAACAGGAAGATACCGTCCAGATACAGTTTAATACGATAAAGACGGCAATAGAGGTATTAAATAGTTAAGTAAATCGGCAGCTGCCAGCTGCGCGCAAAATACGAAACAATGAAATATCTTAAAGTAATATTATTTATAATTTACAGCTTCTGTGTTATAACTGGCCCGGCAGGAGGGGCAAAAGATATGGAGACAATAAAACTTCCGAAACCGAAATTGAAAAGCGGTTTTTCAGTAGAAGAAGCCATTTTAAAACGCCGTTCCGTAAGAAGCTACTCTTTGCGCGAGTTGACAACCGAACAGATAAGCCAGCTATTATGGGCCTGCCAGGGCATCACGGGTGCCGGGGGATTCAGAGCGGCCCCGTCTGCGGGAGCGCTTTACCCTTTGGAAATATATCTTTTTACGGCAAGCGGCATTTATCGGTATATTCCGGAGAGTCACCAGTTACAAAAAAGGTCGAGCAGTAACTCAAAAAAAGATTTAGCCCGTGCTTCGTGGAATCAACGTTTTATAGAAGAGGCGCCGCTGGACATTGTTATATGCGCTGTTTACGAAAGGATTACTTCCCGATATGGAAAACGCGGGATCAGATATACCGATATAGAGGTTGGGCACGCAGCCGAGAACATCCATTTACAGGCGGTTTCCCTGGGGCTCTCTTCCTGCCCTGTCGGCGCGTTTGACGATAAGGCTGTTTCAAAAATTTTGAATTTACCGGATAAAGAAAAACCAATCTATATAATACCGGTGGGTTACAAGAGGCAATAAAAAACCTGTGCCAAATTTAATACTTTTAATATTAGCCGTAAATGCCATCGCCGCTTTATTTGTAAGCGTCGGCATATACATCGCAGGCAAGGCAAAAGCACAGAATGCTATTTGGTTAGTTTACAATATATTATTCTGCATATGGAATTTTTATATTTATAAGGCGCTTGGTTCAACCGGAGGGGCCGTTACGTTATACTGGTTTAGAGCCGCTTTAGTTGTCCTCATTTTCATGGCGCCTGTTTTCTTGCATTTCCTGTCAATCTATTCCGATAGGGAAGTATTCAAAAAAGAGATATTAGGGAAGGTATATACGTTATTCTTTTTAATCTTTACCACCTTCCTTTTTATGCCCGATGCATTTATAAGGGGCGTAACAAAGGGTATTTACTTTAAATACATAATAATACCCGGTTTACCTTTTCACATTTTTACGTTTATTTTTGCGGGTTTTATTGTTAGCGGGTTTTATTACCTTTTGCGCTCCAAAAAGACCTATGTCAATTTTAAGAGAAATCAAAGGGCGTGGTTATTTTTCGGCATGTTTTTCGGAATGCTGGCCCCCCTTAGCTTCTTCCTGGCAACGTACAAAATAGCATTTTTGCCTTTTGGTTTATTCTGTGTTATCCCGTATCTGGCACTGGTAAGTTACACTATGGTGAAGTACCATGTTTTAGAAGTGAATGTCGTTATTAACAAAATGGCGCTTTTTTCATATGCGACGTTATTCGTCATATTTATCCATATATTAGCCATGCACGTATTGCATAGGATAATAGGGATAGGATATTTTGAATCTTCGATAGTTTCAGGTTGCATTATTTTATTCAACCTTTTATTCGCGGTGCATTACGCAAGGATATTGAAATTGGACAAGACCGCCAATCATATAGTTTATGAGAAGAGGCTCGAGTACTATAAATTTTTAGAAGAATTTAATTCCATGCTCGTTAAAACAAAAGATTTAGGCATCCTTTTACGTTATGTCGTTGATTCTTTAGCAAACACGGTAGGCGTGGAATGCGTTTCTCTTTATTTATTTGACGAAAAAACCTCGAGCTTTCGGCTAAAGATATCAAGCGGAATCGATGCGAAAAAAGCGCGGGAATTAGGCGATATTTCCGCCAAGAGCCCGCTTATAGATTTTTTGAAAGAGGGAAATATTTTTGTAACAAAAGAAAGCGAAGATTTTGCCGGGGATTATAATTTGGAAGAAATAAAAAAGGCGTTTTCCAGGATCAATGTAAAACTCACGATACCTTTATATTACAGTATGCCTTTATATTATGCCGGGGATATTGTCGGGTTTTTGAATTTGAGCGGCAAAAAAGACCGCACGGATTATACTAAGGAGGATATCGATATATTAAATGCTATCGGCAGGCAGGTAGGCATTTGTCTTGATACCACAAGGCTTTTATCCATGTCTATCGAAGACGACCTCACAAAGCTTTATAAACATAGCTATTTTCATAAAAGAGTCGAAGAAGAGGTCAATAGATGCAGGCGTTATAACAGGGTATTTTCTCTGCTTATGATAGATATAGATAATTTTAAGGAGATAAACGACGTGTTCGGGCACCTCGTAGGCGATGAAGTATTGAGAAGACTGGCCGGTATATTAAAAGTTGGTTTAAGAAAAGTGGATATCGTAGCGCGATATGGAGGAGAGGAGTTCGGTATTTTACTGCCGGAAACCACTAAATCGAATGCATTTATCGCAGCTGAAAGGATTCGGGCTCGCATAGAGGAAGAATTCACAAAAACCGATAATATAAAGCAGATTATTAAAAATAAATTTTCGGATGAAGGGAATTCCTTTAAAGTCAACGTAAGCATAGGCGTCAGTTCTTACAGGCCCGATGTCGAAAGATATCAGTTAATCAAAGAAGCCGACGAGGCGTTGTATAGGGCCAAGGCCGCGGGGAAAAATAAAGTTTGTTGAGTTATGGGGCGGTAGTTCAGTGGGAGAACACCTCGTTCGCAACGAGGGGGTCGGCGGTTCAAATCCGCTCCGCTCCACCAATAGGTTTTACACTCCTGTTACCATCCGTCCCGCCAAATATGGTATAATTAATCCAATAAAAAGGAAGATTCTAGCCAGATAAAGGCAAACCTATAGCGATATAGGGATGCAAAACTGATGGTCTAGATTATATTAGACAGCCAATATGAAAATGATGATAGGATACAGAAATAGACATAGCGTTTGGATGAAAACAATAGCCTTGGTAGTGGTGTGTCTATTATTGGTAAACAATATCGTATGGGCAAATCCCGATAGATTCAATTTAGCAGCACAATCAATATCTAATCCGCTGAAAGGGAGACAAATAAGGGATATTGCCATAATAAAATATCACATTTCCTGCCTAAAAAGAGCCTTCCGGGATTTTGAATCAATCCCCGGAGATGTAGATATGGTTATCGGAAAAGATAAAATACCTCTTAGCTTGTGTTTCTCAAAGATAGATGAATTTAAAGCTTCTTTACAGCTTGGAGAAGACGATTATGTAATTCCATGCAGGTTCAAAAAAATGATATATTATGCTTACGTCAGTTTAAACGAAAAAGATGCTATACGAAAGATAACTGTTTTTACGAATAGACAATTTAGCAAGATAACGCCTGGTACGATTGCGCATATGAGGCGTATACAAAGAGAAGAAGAAAAAATTACAAATGAAGAAAAATATGATACGCCTCTTTCTATAGCGCATACAGATAAAAAAGGAAAGAGAGATTATAACACTGAAAAATTATTCGAAGCCAGAAAAAGAAAAATAAGGTTTATCGAAAAACACGGTATATCCATTTCTATCTTGATAGGAATAATTGTTTTTACCTTAAGCGTCTATTTACTCAACTATTGTCCAAGGAACCCCAAATTAGGCCCCAATGAAGTTTTGTTAATAATATTTGCAATATCAGGTCTTTTAGGTATGATTGGTTCACTTTTTTCTTTTCTCGTAATTTCTATTCTGAGTATCCGATATCCACTTAAAGAAATCGAAGCACAGGTTATTGTAGACCATGTCGAACGTGAAGAAAATATAGAAAAATTAAAACGTGCATTGGAATTTTCCGATGGACGAATAGCTAAAGCTTATGACAGCATGGTTAGCGATATTTATAAAAGGGCGCAAAACAGATTGTTGCCACCAGATTCTGTTTTAACGATGTTTTTTATCGAACGAAAACTTGAATTTGCATATAGATTAAATTTGTTTCCAACAATTATTGAAAAAGACGCACCAATTAAAATTCATATATATAACCATACTCTCTGTGCAGAAAAACGGGGTGAGAAAAAGAAATATTATAAATTGGTATATAAAAACGGCGATTATAGTAACGTAAAAGTTGTCATTCCTACGGTAGAAGGCGATACAGAAAAAGATATAAACTTATTTATTCGGGATATCACTGGAGTGACAGTAGCGAAAAACTTTTCTGAAATTTCGGATATGGTAGAAGTTGCAGGTATAGGGGTGCTAACTAAAGCACAACAGAAACTAGCGATTTTACATTATGGTTTTAGAAGAACATGCATTATAGGTGAAAGTGGGAATGTACTTGCATTTGGTATTGAAACAGATACGACATCGTTTTCCGACCCATCTCGCTCTCCAAGAGTAATGAAACATTATGGCAATTTGATGTTTGGATATCATTTTCACCCAGCCAATGCCAGACCTTCTTCAGGTGATAAAAGTGTTATTAAAAAACGTTGTGAAGTATTTCATAGAATTATACCAGAAATTATTTGGATAAAAAAAGATGCAAATAAACTTCATGGGAGTTTATATTTACCGATTCGTAAAGAAATACAATATCCAGAACGACCACCGTTAGTAAAGTTTCTTTTAAGCCATGAAACAAGTTTTCTTATATTAATAGGTACTTTATTCTTTGTTGCGGGTTTGCATTTATTCCAGCTCCTTCCTGTGAATTCAGAGTTTAGCGCAAACGACATAACATCAATGCTAATAATAATGTCCTCGTTGATAGGCGCGATATTCTCAATTATTGTAAAAGTTGTCTTGCTTACACAAAGAAGTAAATATCCAACGCGTGAAGATTATCTTACTATAGAGGATGATTTTGCTCAAATAGATTTACCTGTGACAATTTCATCTCCATCCACTTTGAAAAAAACAGAATCAACATCTGGTAATATATCTAAAAGTCATCCCAAGGAAGGAGGTAGTCCCACAGATTATCTTATGGCTCTTGATGCAAAGCCTATTTTACAGGAAACGCGCACATTCGGTGAATATAAAGAGAGGGTAAAGACTGCAGTATCAGACAACACGATAAGAAGAAATAGAAAAACCCTGAAAGACAAAGGATATCTAGAAAGA
>CP070780.1:1043352-1046222 GCA_020346285.1 Candidatus Omnitrophota bacterium
AAGGGGATGTAACAATCGGAAAAGGGTGCGAAATCGGGCCGTTTGCCAGAATCCGGAAACAGACCACCATTGATGACGGTGTTGAAATCGGAAATTTCACGGAACTCGTAAGAACCAGCGTTTCCTCCGGGACGAAAATAAAGCATATGACATATCTGGGCGATGCCGAAATCGGCAAGAATGTCAACATAGGCGCCGGCACAATTACGGCTAATTTCGACGGAAAATCAAAAAATAAAACCATTATAGAAGATGGCTCATTTATAGGGGTCGGTTCGATTTTTATCGCTCCTGTCAGGGTTGGCTGCGGTGCTGTAGTAGGCGCAGGGAGCGTTGTAACTAAAGGCAAAAATGTCCCGCCGCATAAGACAGTTATCGGTGTTCCAGCGCGGGTTTTGAAGGGAGGAAGGAAAAGATGAGAGATAAACTATCGATATTCGGCGGTAATTCCAACATTAAACTTTTGAAAGAAATATGCAAACTTTTAAGGGTAAAGCAGGGTAATGCTTCCGTCACCAGATTTACCGACGGAGAAATACAGGTTAAGATAAACGAAAATGTCCGTGGCAACGATGTCTTTGTAATGCAATCGACCTCGTTTCCGGCAAACGATAATCTGGTGGAACTATTGATACTTATAGACGCGTTAAAGCGGGCTTCCGCCGATAGAATAACGGCAGTTTTACCTTACTTTGGATACGCGCGCCAGGATAGAAAAGACCAGCCTCGCGTTCCCATAACCGCCAAGCTTATCGCCAATCTTTTAAGCCGTGCCGGCGCGTCAAGGGTGTTGACGATAGATTTACACGCGGGACAAATACAGGGTTTTTTCGACATACCGCTGGATCATCTTTATGCTATTAATACTTTCGTGGAATATTTCAAAAAGAAGAATATCGAAAACCTGGTCGTTGTTTCGCCGGATGTAGGCGGAATAAAGATGGCAAGGGCCTATTCAAAAAGGTTAAAGGCAGACCTCGCCGTAGTTGATAAGCGCAGGATAAATGACAGGCAAGCCGAAGTTATGAATATAATGGGCGAGGTAGAAGGGAAGAATATCATTATCGTAGATGATATAATCGCGACGGCTGGAAGCCTGGCAGAAGCCGCAAGCGCTCTTAAAAATGCCGGCGCGAGAGATATATACGCGACTATAACGCATCCTGTGTTATGCGGGCCGGCCATAGAAAGAATAGCTGCCTCCCCCTTGAAAGAGCTGGTTGTGACGGATACGATTCCGATAGAAGATAGCAAAATGATAGACAAAATAAAGGTATTGACCCTCGCTCCGCTATTGGCAAGTGCTATAAAGCGAATTCATAATGAGGAGTCGATAAGTATATTGTTTGAATAACATCAAGGAGTAAATAAGAAAATGGAAAAAGTCATCCTTAATGCGGAAATACGCAAAGAAACAGGTAAAGCTAAAGCAAAAAAATTGAGACAGGAAGAAATTGTTCCGGCCGTGATATATAATGACGGAAAAGAGTCTATGAATTTAAAACTCAAGTACCGCGATTTATATAATGTTTTAAATACGGCAGCCGGTGAAAATGTTTTAATCACGTTAAAAATTAAAGGCGATAAAAAGACAAAAGAGAGAACGTGTATTATCAAGGAAATACAGCGCGACCCTCTTAAGGAGAATGTCATACATGTGGACTTAAAGGAAGTATCGCTTACAGAGGAAATAAAGATTAAGATACCCGTTCACACGCACGGAGAGCCTGAAGGCGTTGTCAAGGACGAAGGCGTTTTAGACCATCCCCTCTGGGAAATCGAGGCGGAATGCCTCCCTACCGACATTCCCGAAAAAATAGAGGTAGAGGTAGCCCATATGAAAATCGGCGATACAATTTATGTAAAGGATCTCAAGGTACCGCCGAAGGTAAAGATACTCACCGATCCGGAATTAACGGTCGTGAGCGTTGTGCCCCCTGCCAAGGAAGAAATCGTTCCGGAGGTTCCGGCTGAAGGAATCGAGGAGCCGGAGGTTATAGCTAAAGGCAAGAAAGAAGAGGAGGCAATAGAAGGCGAAGAGGAAGAAAAAGAAAAGAAGCCAAAGAAGGAAGAAGCCCCTCCTAAAGAGAAAAAGAAAGAATAATGGATGAAATTAATAGTAGGATTGGGCAATCCGGGCCTTCGCTATAAAAATACAAGGCATAATATAGGTTTTTTAATCATCGCTAAACTCTCAAAGAAGTTTAATATCCCCGTAAAAAAAAGAAAATATAAAGGGATTTTAGGTAAGGGTTCTATACGGGGCGAGAAAATAGCTCTCTTTATGCCCCAGACATATATGAATTTATCGGGAGAGGCTGTCGGGGAAGCCGTAAAGAAGGGGAAAATAAATCTCGAGGATATCCTCGTTATATACGATGATATAAATTTGAAACTCGGCCTCATGCGTTTGAGGAAAAAAGGCTCCTCGGGTGGCCACAATGGAATGGAATCGCTTATAGAACATCTCGGAACGACTGAATTTCCGCGGTTGAGAATAGGAATAAGCGGGAACCGCGAAACCGGCGATATCGTAAATTTTGTTTTAAGCCCGTTCGATTCCGCAGAAAAGCCTCTTTTAAAAGATATAATAAACCAAGGAGTCGAATGCGTCGTTGCCTGGCTGGAACTTGGCCCCGATAAAGCGATGACAAGGTTTAACAGCAGGTAGGCGGAAATTTGCTTGATTTCAAAAGATGATTATGTTATTATGCGGACTATGAAACAATACGAAGCTTTATTTATTATCGACCCCGATAAAGAGCAGTCCCTGAAAGAGGTTACCGGCAATATTACTGCGGGCATTACCAAAAATCACGGCAAGATAAATAAAGAGGAAAATTGGGGTAAGCAAAAGTTGGGTTATAGTA
>CP070780.1:1046322-1049005 GCA_020346285.1 Candidatus Omnitrophota bacterium
CCTAAGGGAAAGGAGCGCAAAAATGCCGAAAGATTTAGAAAGGAAATTAAAAAGAGAAGCTAAAAAGAAATTCGGCTCTACTACATCAGAGAGGGCAAGAAGATATATCTACGGAACATTGCGTAAATCGGGCTGGATTCCTTCCCGCCAAAAAAAGAAAAAAACTCTGTCAAAATAACATTTTATAATCCTATCAGTAAATCATATCCAAAAAATAATCTTTAAAAGTTCTACCTTGCCGGAAATTATTTCTAAGCGGCTTGACAAACATATTTTATTACGCTAATATAAAATTTATTAACCCCGCCGATTATACTCAAAGTAAATAGTTGTTTAAGAAAGGCCAGACATTAGCAAAAATAGCGAAGATAAAAGAATTGAAAGAACAAAGAGACGCTCGCGTGATTAAACAAAAAAAGAAAATATATAAAAATAAAAAAAGGGGGAATCCAAATATGCTTATTCCTACGATAATAATGGGCATTCTGGCTCTAATTTTTTCTATAATAGCATACCGTAAAGGACAGTTCGCAACCACCATAAAAGCATCCCTGGATATGGCTGTTGGAATATTACCTTTATTAATATTTGTATTTATTGTAGCCGGAGCAATAAGAACTATCATTTCACATGAACTTTTGTTAAGATGGATAGGGGCAGAATCCGGAATGAAGGGCATATTCATTGGCACGTTAGCCGGCGCGATTGCTCCGGGAGGCCCTTACGTCAGCTTGCCGCTTGCGGCGGGACTTTTACGTTCCGGGGCAGGCATAGGAACCATGGTCGCTTTTTTAACGGCCTGGTCATTATGGGCAACCACACGCCTCCCCATGGAAATAGGCATATTGGGCTGGAGATTCACATTGATACGATTTATAAGCGTGTTCTTTTTCCCGCCTGTCGCGGGCATGATTGCGCGGTTATTGGTCAAAATAATTAAAATTTAAATGAAGCGCCGAATTTATCCGAAAAATCTATATGGAGGTCGAAAAGTGATAAAAAAGAAATTTATTGCAATCTTATTATTGTCCCTGTCAATTTTTTTATTTCAGGCGGTAAGTACATATGCTATTTCCTGGAATACCAGGCTGGAATCATCTCTCAGGAAAGCAGAATTGCAAAAAAAACCGATTATGATATATTTTTATACTGACTGGTGTGGCTGGTGCGAAAAATTGGAAAGAGAAACTTATTCTGACTCAAAAGTCAGTAAACTGGCAAGAAAATTTATTTCAATTAAAGTAAACGGTGATAGAGAAAGAGATATTGTTAAAAAATATAATATAAGAGGATATCCTGCCGTAATTTTTCTTAGCAGTGACGGGAACATTATGCAACGAATAGGAGGTTATATGGACCCGGGTGATTTCGCAAGAATTATGCAAAACATCCTAAGAAAAACAAAACCCTCGGTAAAAAAATCGATACGGGGAAAAAAAGGAGTCCTGCCTTTGGAAGAAAGGCCGAAATCCCCTGCGGTGAAAGAAAAAAAGAAGCAAAGAAAAGCTTTTGAACTCAGCGGAATAATCTATTCTCTTGAAAAACCCAAGGCCATTATAAACGATGCCGTTGTTGAGGTGGGAGACGAGATAGGCGGCGCAGAAGTTATCGAAATCACCGAGACAAGCGTCAAGCTATACTATAAAGACCATGAAATTGTCCTTAAAATGGAGTAAAGGACATATTAACATATGTTAATATGTTTCTCGCCTGTGTCTTGACAAGTGCGAATTTGTCAGGTAAACTTACAAGTAAATTCAAATGTTAAGTGTTACCAAAAGTTACAGGGCTAAAAGTAAATGTTAATAAGTGTTAACAGATACAAAAATCTAAAATGAATCCACAGGAACGACTTCTCTCACCAAAAGAATTAGCAAAGATTTTGCGAGTCTCAGCAGCTACAATCAACTATTATACCAACATGGGGTTATTTAAACCTACGGACAGAAAGGGAAACTTAAGGCTTTATAATAGGAGAGAAACAGTCGGCATCTTTGAGAAAATTCAACAACTTAGAAGAGAGGGATATTCTTTACGGCTTATTCAACAGAGGCTTGAAAAAGGATACAGTGTTTAAATAAGGGGGTGAGGAGAAATGGATGAGGAAATTAAATCTTTTTTTGCGCCATATTCTTCACAAGAACCCGATACTCACGGGAAGACTTCGATTATTACTATCGCTAACCAGAAAGGCGGTTGCGGAAAGACCACAACGGCAATAAATCTTTCAGCAGCGCTTGCCAAAAAAGATTTCAAAGTGCTTATGGTGGACCTCGATTCACAATCTCATGCCTCACTCGGCATAGGCGTGGATATGGAGAATTTAGATTGTTCGATATATGACGTGATAGTAAAAAATATTGACATTGAGCGGGCCATCGTTTCTACTTATCTCAAAAATCTGGATATAATCCCGGCCACGCCCATGCTTAGCGGAGCGCAACTTGAGATAGCAGATTTATTGGGACGGGAAGGGATTTTGAGGAATATCTTTTATAAGATGATAAATACCAGCAAGAAAGGCTACGATTATATCATAATTGATTGTTCGCCTTCACTGAATCTCCTGACAATAAACGGGCTGGTAACAGCGATGTTTGTGCTTATTCCGATGCAGACTCATTATTTTGCACTGGAAGGGATGGGAGAATTATTTTCTACGATAAAGATTATTAAGGAGCGC
>CP070780.1:1049105-1055769 GCA_020346285.1 Candidatus Omnitrophota bacterium
CCCAGCCAGCCAGGGATTCCGATTCTCCTCTTCCCTTGAGTATTACCTTCACGCTATCAAGGCCCATTGATTCGAGCATCTCGGGTATCGATTCTATCTCCCCCACAAGCTCTTTAATGGCTTGATTCTGGTAGGAGGTTTCTTTGGAATATCCTGGTATCCAATCAAGCTCGATAGGAATCACGAAGTTTTGGTTCTCTTTCTTGGCACGGCGGGCGAAGGCGATTATCGAAGCAATTATACCGTCTGCTTCAAATTGATCGAGGTTTTTCTTCAGTAACGACATGTAAGCTGCGATATCTTCGGTTAATATTTCTTCATCCAATTGCTCGGCTATTGCTATGATTCTTTCTACCTGCCCTTTTATTTCAGCGGTGAGGCTTTCCTTGTCAAGCTTTTTGGTATCGATTCTGGCCGGTAAATCCTCCCGTTCGGCAAGTGAAGAGACGAGCTGATTTGCGGTGGTAACGAATTCTGTCCTTTTGTTATTTACGGCTGTTTCTACTATTTCAAAAAGCTGGGATGTGGAGCTTGTTTTTGGCGATTTTCTATAGGTTAAAGAATCAACATCAATATCTTGCAAAATCAGATCTTCTATTCCTAAATATTTCTTTAGTTCCCTTAGTGCCTGGGCATCACTTGTGCATTTAAATTCTCTTCTTGCCCAGTATAAAAGTCCTGCCAAGCTTTTTCCCGAAAATTGAGGTATTTTTTTAAAAAAATCACCTGTGGTTAAAGCGCCCGGCTCTTTCCCGCAGGCCTTGGCAAGTTTTTTGACCATGTGAAGTTTTGCTTCTTTTGTGGCCCTGCTCCAGTAAAAGTATCCTTTTTTGAATAATCGAAAGATTTTCTTTACATCGATATCCTGTGCCTGCACCACGGTTATCTCTTTTATCCCTAAATGTTTCTTTAGCTCCTTTAGTGCCTGGATATAATCCTTGCATTTAAATTCTCTCATTGCCCACTTTAAAAGCCCTCCCAAACTTTTTCCCGAAAATTGAGGTATCTCTTTAAAAAAATCACTTGTGGTTAAAGCGCCCGGCTCTTTCCCGCAGGCCTTGGCAAGTTTTTTGACCATGTGAAGTTTCGCTTTTTTTGTGGCCCTGCCCCAGAGTAATCGCCCTTTTTTGAATAATCGAAAGATTTTCTTTACATCGATATCCTGTGCCTGCACCACGGTTATCTCTTTTATCCCTAAATATTTCTTTAGCTCCTTTAGTGCCTGGATATAATTCTTGCATTTAAATTCCCTCTTTGCCCAGTTCAAAAGCCCTTCTAAACTTTTTCCCAAAAATTGGGGTATCTCTTTAAAAAAATCACTTGTGGCTAAAGCGCCCGGCTCTTTCCCGCAGGCCTTGGCAAGTTTTTTGACCATGTGAAGTTTCGCTTTTTTTGTGGTCATGCCCCAATAAATGTGTCCTTTTTTAAACACCTCAAAGATTGTTTTTACGCCTATTCTTGTTTGTTCTTTGGGAACGGATTTTAATTCTAATATCGGCAGTATTTCTTTCCGGTAAACCCGTCTAAGATACTCGACTTTGGGATGAAGATTTTTGCCTGTAAATTGAGAAAGAACGAGAAGAATTTCACCAGCTTTGTTTCTTATCCTCTCCGGAACAAAATATCCGGCGTTTTTTCCTTTTCTTTCCATAATATCTCTTTCAATAAGATGCAGATGAAGGCACAAAGCCCTAAAATCATCTTTTAGGGCGGTATAAGAATTTATCTTACTTAAACGGTCCGCTATTTGCTGACCGGTAAGCGCCGCATTTAAACTTGTTATGTTCTTATCGCAAAGATATTTAAATACACCGGGAATCGAGCCTGGCGGCATCTTTGGGGGCTTTGTAATATGCTTAGCCGGCACTCTCCCCTTTTCGGCACTGCCTGCATCTGATTTTCGCGCTAATTCTTCTACCTCGGTTAAATATCCTTCTCTTGCCAAACGCATATATTCTTCCGAAATCCCGGGCGGTAACACGGCCGCTTTTTGACTGGCTTTTTGCAATATAGCCGAAACATCTTCTGCCGTTTTATCACGCGTCGAAATAACCTCTTCTGGCGAAAAACCCATCTTACCACCCACTAAAAAATCGTCTTCTAAAAGCGCTAAATTACGAATAAATATTAACGCGCCCAACATCCCGAATTCCTCTATCATCTTTGCAGCTTCTGCCGCCCAATTAAGGGCCCATATCTTTTTATATAATTTATGTTCGCTATCAAGCAAAGAATGCGATTGTGTCCATTCATATTTTATTTCCGGAATATCATGAATAGCAGATATCCTACTTATCATATTTTCCATACTGAAAACCTTTTTAAACTTATCGGTAGTCTCCCCGGACCAACTCATATCCTCTGATAGATATTGAATCATTTTATCAACATTCCCGTCCGACAGTAACAAAAACTGTACTACATGTCCTATCAAATGCGCATATTCCGGGCTCATCTTAAAAAACCGCCAATAAGCATGTATGCTTTCATGCGCGCCTACTGCCTTTAATAATCTCGGGTATCTCTTATATTTTTTATTATACAAATAATATTCCACCGAAATTATTGAATCCCCATAATTTATTACCGCCGCGTTAAAGTTCCAATTTCTTAATAACAAACTAAGCATCTGTACAAGTAAATACATACCCGGGTAATAAGGCCATTTAAATTTGAAAATAACTCCTATTACAGCAGCAACAAAAAGAGTGACATGTGCCGGTATTTGAGACCAGCTTAAAAACAACAATTGTCTTAGTATCGCTTCTCCATAGGTGCGCCTCAATCGAGATTTTTTAATTAATGTCTTAACCATTTCTTCTTTGTGTTCCCGATCAATTTGTACGCTTGAAAAAATGTCAAGCACCCGCAAATATTCCCTGGCGATTATTTGCTTTTCGTCTTCAGGCCTTTCATCTTTTCTTACATCATTACGCAATTCCCCCGGTTCCCCGGCGCCTTTTGCTATCATGGACATGATGTAGATGTAATTTCCGTTGATAAGTTTTGTGAGAGGAAGAGGGCCGCTTGTTGCGGGGCCAAGATATTCCTGAACTCCGTCTAAGTGCCAGCCCCCTGAGTATTTCTTATATAAGGCCTCCAGCTTGCTGCGAAGCAGGGGGTTATTTTCCAATTTTATCGATTCCGGGAAACTATTTTTAAAAACAAACATATTTGTGCCAACTGAAGAAAAGTAAGTATTAATCGCTTTCTCAAGCTTTCTTCCCCTAACTCCTAATTTATCTTCTATTACCCGCTCGTGTATACGGCCCCATCCGGAACATGGGGTAATTCTAACATCAGGTATTCCAAATATTTCCCGGGGAATCTTCTTGTTGGCATAATCCTTATATGCCCCACCCATAAAGAAGAGCACTTGCCTGGCGTACATCTCCCAGTCCACTAAATTTGATATATCTGCGTCATCTTCTCCTGTAAATGCTTTGTAAGCGGTAGAATATATCTTCTGAATAGATTTAGCTAATTTTTGTACCTGTTGAAGATTTTTCCAATCAAGTTTACCCGTTCTCTTTAATTGCTTTCCTTTATTAAGCAGCCAGGCCAGAAGGTAATTACCCATAAAGTGGGCAAGTAAAAATTTCTTCCTGTCTTCAATAGAGAATCTTTGCAGATTATTTTGCATATAGAAAGAATGTGGATGAGTCAGGTGCGAAAGCTTATTTAAACCAACCATCTCGTCAAAATCCATAGGGCCTGAAAACCGCATGTTGGGATAATCTGTAGCGCTTTCCCATGTATTTAACCTGCCGGCGCCTATTCTTCCTAAATTATCTCTAATAATATCCACCATCCATAGATATATGCCGGTATCAGGCCTGTTCGGTATGGTAAAATTATGGAATAGTTCAATGATATCGGGATGAATAGTAGGGTTATTACCCGCATATCTGGCAAGGACAAAAAGGTCGTGGATGTTCTTTTCCGAAGCTTCGTCGAATGTCCGGTCATCTTCGGCTTCGTGAAGATAGCTAAAGCAATCAGGGGTGTCTGAGACATAAACCACCATGGTATTATAGCCGTCAGTGGCATTTATTACATTTTCTTCATTAGGCTTTTTAGATTGAATTTGAAATTCATTTATCTTTTCTTTCATCTCCGGAGGAATATCTGCTGAACTGATGCGAACTACCCTTTCACCACCTATAAGCACACTCTTCGGATAAGTTGCCCACAAATCTATTCCTTCCTCTTTTAACCTATTCAGATAATCAAAATACTCGCTCTTAAAGATGAGCTTGCCGGGGTCTTCCGTATTGACTTGAGCGGCTCCGTTGTGCTGGTTAACAAGCTTAACGGTGAGCTTGCCGGGGTCTTCCACGATAACTTGGGCGACTTCCTTGTGCCGGGTAATTTTTGAAGTTTTAAGAAGTTTAACGCCGAAATATTTTCCATTTTTATTCTTATAGATTGAGGTTCTGCCTACAGCTCTTTCAAGAATAGCGCCTTTTAATACCTTCTTCAGAGCTCTAATATCTTTTACAGGTATATCGGAAAGGGCCCGGCTCCGGAATTGAGGAGGAGCAACAGGTAATTCTTTAAGCCGTAGCGTACTATGCATAATGCAGTGCTCGGCTATAGCACTGGTTTTAGAACGGCTGGTTCCTTCCTCTTTTAACTCTATACTTAATAAGCTGAAAGCTTGCTTTATCTTATCAGAGCATATCTTGTATCCTTTCTCAAGTGCTATAGCTATAAACGCACCTAATTCCGGCATGCACGCACGCGCAAGCCTCTCTTGCAATTTTTCTAATATAACGTCCAATCTTTTCTCCTGAATTGACTTATCCCCCTTTATGAATTGTGCTAAATCTAAATAGAAGTAATCCTCTACCTGTAACGCATATTGCCTGGCTCGTTTTTTGAAAATCAGCGACAACTCTATAAAATCCTCACGGATAAAGTTGAATATGCGATATACTGCTTCTTTATCGCCCATTAAATTCTCAAGGAGCTTGAGGAAATAGTAACGATAAGAATAAAAATTGTATTTGCCAAGAGCTGTCTTATCAATTCTATCAAACGGGAAAGCTGCCTCTATTTCCGAAGCTTCGAACCCTCTAATCTCCTCCCGATTAATAACTCCGGCTTCTACGAAGTATTTCAGTGTTTGCGCACCCGCTGCGCGCTGCTTCGCGTCCGGATTGCTTAAATAATCGAGAAGCGTATTTAATGTATATGGATATAACATTTTGCCTACTTCGCCTGAAGTATAAATTCCGGCTTCTATGAGGTATTTTAGCGCTTCCGCACTTCTTTCGCACTGCACCGCATCTTGGCTGGTTAAACGGGCTATAAGGATAAATAATGTATTTGGATATAGTCTCCATCCTACTTCTTCCGCAGTATAAATGCCGGCCTCCAGGATATATTTTATTCCTTCCGCACTTTTTGCACGTGCAAGCGGATTTGAGTTATTTATTAAGTTAGCGAAAAGAGTATTTAATTCAACTAAAGGTAATTTGTCTCTCACTTCCTGCGCAGTATAAATACCGGCCTCTACGAAATATTTTATGGCTTCAGCGCTTCTTGTGCGCACACTTTCACCTGAAAAACTTAAGGCAGCTATGAGGGTATCTAACATATCTAACGGCAGCTCAGCTCGTATTTCCTCCGCAGTAAAGCCCTCCGCTTCTATCAGGAATTTTATAATCTTTGCATTTCTTGCCCACTCATGCTCCTCTGAAATCTTTAAAGCTGTGATAAAAATAGCAGGTGAAAATAGGCTCGCGCTTACTTCTGCCGCAGTATAAACCCCTGTTTCGACAAGTAATTTTACGGACTCAGCACAACTGTTACGCACATCCATATCCTCATCAATTAAGTGTTTGTCTAGGTGAAATAAGAGCCGGTTTTTTGCCGCTTGTTGCCCGCTAATACCTTTTGTTTTGATGAGGAAGTTTATGGTATCAGCGCAATCGCGACGTATAAACACGCTTTTAACGATTCCTAGCCCAAAGCCCGAAAGAAGAAAGTCTAAGAGTTGCTTGTTCCTTACCTCTTCTGGGCTAACAATCCCTGTTTTGATGAGAAATTTTAGGTATCCGGCGTTAAGCGCATCTAATATTACCGAAGGTAATTTCTCTCTTACTTCTTTTGAAGTATAAATCCCTCTTTCTATGAGCAATTTTATGGCATTGCCGCATTCTTCACACACATCCAACGCATAGTAAGTTAAATTAGAGATGAGGGGATCTAAAAGCTGTATCCCTCTTACCTCTTCTCTACTAAGAGCTCCTGTTTCTATAATAGAGATTATGGCCTCTGCGCTTTCTCTGCGCACCTTCTTGTCTGCGTTACTTAATCCTGCGATGATTACATCCAAACCTTTTAAGAACTTTATTTCTTTGCTTAAACTTTTCGGATTTAACCAAACCTTATCAAGCCATACTTCAAAGTTACTACCAACATCTTCGTGTTTGATTAAATACATATTCAATACTTCTTTGAGTTCGGTATATGCGTCATCATGCGGGATATCGGCAAGTGTATCCTTTAATAGTGAAATAGCTTTTTCTTTGCCTAATTCTTCAATCGTGGCATCAAAGATAACCTCGTAAGGAATGGGGAGTTTGATCTTACTGCTATCTCCGACCTTTTTATTAGTGACACAAATTTTATTATCTTCAATGCTAAGTTCTAACCA
>CP070780.1:1055869-1062480 GCA_020346285.1 Candidatus Omnitrophota bacterium
CCCGGTAATAGATAAAAAGATTTCTCCCAGTCTCCGTTCTCCTTCTTTTCTAATTTAGCGGATTCATCTATTTTCCAGCTGTTGAAATCGCCCACAACATATACGTTGCTTGCATTCGGGGCGTAAAGGCGAAAAACCCTTTCTTTCGAATATATATTGCCGTACACCCCGTGCAACATTTTTCGCATTTCCTGGTAGATGTTTCCGGCCGACGCTTCTTTGTCGAGAGCTAAAAACTCATCAGCCAAAGCCAAATAATCATGTGCCGCCCGGGAGCGCGGGTTGTCTTTGAAAATGGATTTCGACTTTTCCTGCGCCCGGCGCAAGCCGGTATCATATGAAATAATCGTTTTTAACAGCCTGTCTTTAAATATATATTTGATTTTACTTAACATTTTTTCTGAAAATTCGGAGTATTCGTCGTACATAGTAACCAGCCCTTTTGTGCGTGGCCCATGATTTAATTTTATCTTTATGAGCTCCACCATGCTTATTAACCTGCCAACGCCCATTATTGAAAAGATACTTGCTTCGACAGGTATGATAATTTCATTAGCGGCACGGAGGGCGTTGAATGTGAGAAATCCTAAATTCGGAGGGCAGTCTATAATTACATAGTCATAATTTAATTCGGCCTGATTAATAGCTTTCGCAAGTATCAAAAGCCCGTCTTCCCGTTCCTTTAATTCGTGTTCAATAGTGCTCAATATTATATGTGACGGCACGAGATCCAGGCGATTCTCTATATTTATTACAATATCGTTTATTTTTTTTATTTTATCCGCCTCGTTTATAAACAGGCTGAATATCGAATTAAACGGTTCGACCTTCAGTATACCAAACGCGATGGAGGTGTTTGCCTGGGGGTCCAGGTCTATAAGTAAAGTTTTTTTGTCCCTTTGGGCAAGCGCGGCAGAAATGCTTGTTGCAGTTGTTGTTTTTCCGCAGCCACCTTTTTGGTTGGCTATGGCAAAAATTTTCATATTAATACCTATTTTTCTTTAAGTATAATGATAATTATAGATAATGCAAGCCCCGTTAGAAATTTCGATTTCTAACGGGGCAAGGGTTAAGGGTAGTCCTTTGTAAAGCAGGCTGTGCAGAAGGTTTCTTTTGGCAGTAGCATTGAATTAAGCATGCCATCCAGGCTTAGATATTTTAAACTATCCAGGCCGATGAATTTTCGTATCTCTTCTATGGAATGCTCGGAGGCGACTAATTCTTTTGCCGTTGGGAAATCGATTCCGTAGTAACAAGGCGATATAAGAGGCGGACAGCTCACCCGCATATGAACTTCTTTTGCCCCCGCCTCCCTTAAGGTTCTTACCCTCATTTTTGAAGTGGTGCCCCTTACGATTGAATCCTCAACGACGACAATCTTTTTATCTTTTAATATGCCCTTAATAGGATTTAATTTTATCTTTACGTTAAAATCCCTTATGTGTTGCGAGGGCTGTATAAAGGTCCGCCCTATATAATGATTTCTTATCATGCCCATTTCAATGGGTATCTTTGATTCTTCCGAGAAGCCCAGCGCCGCATACATGCCGGAATCCGGTATAGGCATTATGAAATCGGCTTCTTTGACAGGATGTTCCCTTGCGAGAGCCCTGCCCAACCGCTTTCTTGTCAGGTATACGTTTTTTGTGAATATATTGCTGTCGGGCCTGGCAAAATATATAAATTCAAATATGCAGAATGCTTTTCTCGTCGGCGAAAATGGATTAATCGATTCTAAACCATTTTTGCTTATGATGACAATTTCACCGGGCTCGACCTCCCTCACGTATTTGGCGCCTGTAAGGTCCAGGGCACATGTCTCACTGGCAAGAACAAAGCTTTTTTCTAACTTACCTATACAAAGTGGCCTGAAGCCATGCGGGTCCCTTGCGCCAATCAAAAGGTCGCCCGTGAGGAAAAGAAGCGAATACGCGCCCTTTACCTTGGGAAGGGTTTCTATCAGGCCTTCTTTTATATTTCCGGATCTCGCTTTTACTAAAAGGCGCAGGATAAGCTCGCTATCCATGCTTGTCCGGATTACGGAACCGTTCTTTTTGAGCTTTTTTCTTAATTCCGGCGAATTTGTGAGATTACCGTTATGGGCAATAGCTATATCGCCTCTTTTATGCTTTATTATGAAGGGTTGTGCATTTTTTAAGACGCTGGAACCCGTTGTAGAATAACGGACATGGCCTATGGCAGTATGCCCTTTCAATTTTTTCAATATCGTTTTATTAAAAACGTCGGACACGCACCCCATTGACCTGTGCTGATATGTGCGCCTCCCGTTCGATGCCACAATCCCGCATGACTCTTCTCCGCGGTGTTGAAGAGCATATAAACCCAGATAGGCCTGCATCGAGGCCTCTCTATGGCCATAAATTCCGAAAAGTCCGCAATATTCCTTCATAAACTTACCCCACGCATTTATATCAAAATGCCCTTCTTTTGTCAAGCGATTTAGGCTTGATATTTGTTCCCAGGAAGTGGCCGGGCTCGGTTATGAAACCCTGTATCCATCCATTTGTAAAACCAAGTTTTTCTACTTCGTCTATTACCTCTTTGTATTCTTTCTTGTTTATTCTCCTTGCCATTTCAGGGTATTCTTCCGCTTTGTAAGTGGGATGATATTGGCTCATTACGCTCAAATAGATATCTTTTGAGACCTCCTCTTTCAAAAATTTTAGCGTCTCGATTATGCCGGAAATGTTGTTGGGAAGAATTAAAAGCCGCACTATCATTCCTTTTTTCGCTACCCCTTCCCTATTTAACTTAAGGATGCCTACTTGCCGGAACATCTCCTTTATTATGAGCCTGTTATTTGCCGTATAATCCTTGGCAGAAGAATATTTTAATGCCATCGCATCCCGGCAGTAGCGCATATCAGGCAGGTATATATCTACGATTCCGTCCAATAGCTTTATCAATTCGATATTATCATAACCGCCTGTATTGTAAACGATAGGGATATTTAAAGATTTTTTAATCGCGATTTGCAGGCTTTCGACAATCTGGTAGGCATAGTGCGTAGGGCTTACGAGATTTATGTTATAACAGCCCTGGCGTTGCAATTCTAACATTCTTTGCGCAAGCTCTTCAGTTTCGATTTCTTCGAAATCTGTCTCCTGGCTAAAGGCATAGTTCTGGCAATATATACATTTCATATTGCAGTGGGTAAAAAATATGGTGCCGGAACCCCCGCCAGGACCCGGCTGCCTGCCTACCGGACAGGCAGGCCTGCCTGTAGGCATGGAAAGAGGCGGCTCTTCCCCGTAATGCGGCGAGTAGCTGTAAACAGCGGGTTTTGCGGTCGCTCTACAGAAACCCGCCTCGCCTTTTGCGCGGTCTACCGAACACTTATGTATGCAGAGCCGGCACGGATTTGCGAGCTTTTTTAACGAGGGTTTTATATTCTCGATAAGCTGGATTCGGCTGTGCATCTGGTTTTATACCTGGCTTCTTCGCGTTATATTTTTGTCTATGAAATCAATGATTTTTATCTGGTTTTTCTTGTCAAGGTTTATAAAGCTTATGCCCATGCCGGGATATGCGTGTGGTTGGAGTTTTTTATCGGCAAGCCATATGACAGCCCCCATCAAGGTAAGCAGTTCTTTTTTCTTCCCGAATTCTATTTCTAAATATAATTGAGTTGAAACGGGAAAGGTATTTTTTGAATGTATAAATAAGCCCTCCCCGCTTATATTCAATATCTTCCCTTTTACAAGTTTCGTATTTGCGGATAATCCTTTTTTGTATCTTACGGGAATATTTATATCAATTCTCTTAAATCTTCTTCTTAAGAGAAGTTTATCTACCTTGGTTGAGAGCCGGAAACTTTGTAAAGCATTTTTTTCATCCGCATATATGTCAAAGACCGTGTCTAACCTGGCTATTTTAAAAAGTTCTTTTATGTGCGGAGGTATATTGCAAAATTTCAATATACCCTTCTGATTGATAGCATTTTTATAGGCGATGACTAATATGGAAAGCCCGTTATAATCTACCAGGTTCACATTCGTGAAATTACACAATATCTTTTGAGTCCCGTCTTTTAATAGCCGGCCGGTTTGCTCAATAAATTCCGCTGAATTCACGTCTATGTTCCCCACTATATATAAGATAACGACGTCGTTAGCAAATCTTTTTCTTATTTGCATAGTTCACACCCTTGGCTCTTAGCTCATTCCCCCTCACCCTTGCCCTCTCCCCAACGGGGAGAGGGAATAAACCTTGTCTCGCAATGACAAAAGGAACGTTGCCGGGTCGAGCGGTTCGCCTTTATATCTTATTTCAAAATGTAAGTGTGGAATAATATTTTTTTGATTAGCGTTCCCTGTTTTTCCGACAAACCCTATTATAGCGCCTTGTCGAATCCATTGTAATTTTTTTATGGTAGTTTTATTGAGATGGCCGTAACGTGTTTGCCATTTTCCGGGATGTTTTATTACTACAAGATTTCCATATCCGCCGGGGATATAACAAGCCCTCGCCCATCCGCTTTTGGAGGCGTATACAGGACTATTTATCCCTGCGGCTAAATCCACGCCATTATGCATTCTGCCGTTTTTTCTTTTCGCGCCGAATTCCCCATTACCATGCGCGTCGTTCCTGATAGGCAGGCGCTCGGCCCGGATAGGCATGGCAAAGAGGGGTTCTTTTATAGTATATACGAGGGGAAATAAAAAATTTTGTATTACAAATAAGCTTATTCCGACAAAGCAAATTGCGAGAAAAAGCTTAACCGCATTCTTCATCCCGTAGAGGTGATTTTTTCTATGTTTGATAACTTACCGTAACAGATTAAGGTATCGTTGAGAAGTATACGATCGCTTGCCTTTGGGGTAGGTATAACGTTATCTTTTCTTTCGATTGCCAGAATTAGTATATCATTTTCCCTGAAACTTGATTCACTCAATGTTTTACCCAAATCCTGGCAATTATCTTTTATGCTTACCTCTGCTATGCCATAGTTTTTAGCGACACGCAATACTTCTTCAACGGGTCTTTTTTGAAAAAGAGGCCTTTTTTCCAGCCGGGATTCGATTTTATCGTTCAAGAATTTCGTTACGCCCTTATGCCCCAGTATCTTAAACAGGATAAATATCAATAAAAGAAGTATGGCTACATTTATCAGAAGAGGCGCTATATTCCCTCTCCCGAAAGATATTACCAATGTCGTTATTACGGTGATAAGGCCAGCGTTACCCAATATCATCAGAAAGATAATGATTTTTCTGCGTATATCGTTTTCGATTACAAGCTCGGAATCCTTTGTTGTAAAACCCGTGCCGGTGAATGCGGACAAGGCCTGAAAATAGGCCCTTTTCTCGTCGAGACCGGTCATCTTCAAAGCCACGGTAGCTATTCTGACCACAAAGACGGATATGGCAATGACCAATATAACAGGAATGGCGAAAATTAAATTACCCATGACACACCCCCCACTATAGCCATTTCTTTTTCTTAAAGAATAAAAGCATCCCGCCGGCTATGATTATCATAATTGCTATTATT
Organism: Candidatus Omnitrophota bacterium; assembly: GCA_020346285.1. GTDB lineage: Bacteria > Omnitrophota > Gorgyraeia > JABMRN01 > RBG-13-46-9. The sequence goes on from CP070780.1 coordinate 1,061,384, forward strand.
GCAAAATAACCATAGCGCCAGTTAATCTCGGGCATAAAACGGAAATTCATTCCATAGATGCCGGTTATAAGGGTTAACGGCATCATTATGGTAGCGATAATCGTTAAGACCTTCATAATCTCATTTAATTTGTTGGACGTAACCGACATATAACCGGTTGTGGCGCTGGTCAGCGTTTCTCTATAGGTCTCGAGAGTATCATTAATCTTCGCTAAAAGATCCGAAATGTCACGAAAATATATAGAGAGCCCTTTTGGTATAATAGGGCTATAACCGCCTCTCGCGATAAAATTCATAGCTTCTCTCTGGGGGCCTAGGATTCTGCGCAATATCAAGACAGTTTCCTTTAAGTCGAAAATTTTATTGAGCACCCCCGAATTCATATCTTTCAATACATTGTCCTCCGCCTTCTGTATTTCTTTTCCCAGCTTTTCCACTATCGGGAAATAATTATCCATCAATGCATCAGCTAAAAAATAGAATAGATACGCCGCGCCCCGGGACATAATCTCGGCATGTTTTGCGCATCTTTGCCAGGTGGTAGAGATGCTTGGAATAGGTTTCAGGTGGACTGTCACGACATAATTTTCGCCTATAAAGCTGTCCAATTCTAATGAAGTAGCTTTGTCTTTATGCGCCGCTAAAAGGGCTGCGTGAAGAACGATAAAAAGGTAATTATCATATCGATCGATTTTTGGGCGCTGGATGGTTGTCATAGCGTCTTCGATGGCGAGGGGGTGGAACGAGAATTTTTTTTCGATAAATTGCATATCCTCTTGAGTCGGTTTTTGTATGTCAACCCAGATGCGGAAATCCTTTTTGCCTATATAAAGAGATATATCCTTTAGGTCGGTTAGAATCTCCGGGGTTTTATCCTTTTCTTGTATAATAGCGTTTATCATAATTACCTAAGCATGCTCGAGACAATCTGGCTTATTTTTTTGCCGTCTGCCCTTCCTTTGACGCGCTCCATTACCGATTTCATCACTTTCCCCATCTCACTTTTGCTCGTGGCTTCAAGCTCTTTAATGACATCCTCTATTATCTTTTTGAGTTCTTCGGCAGACAGTTGTTCGGGCATATAGCTTGATAATATA
>CP070780.1:1062580-1069247 GCA_020346285.1 Candidatus Omnitrophota bacterium
AGTGCCAGTTGGGCAGTTTGACTGGGGCGGTTACCTCCAAAAGCGTAACGGAGGTGTTCAAAGGTACCCTCAGTGCGGTCGGCAATCGCACGGTGAGTGTAAAGGCACAAGGGTGCTTGACTGCGAGACTTACAAGTCGAGCAGGGTGGAAACACGGACTTAGTGATCCGGCGGTAGCATGTGGAAGCGCCGTCGCTCAACGGATAAAAGGTACTCCGGGGATAACAGGCTTATAGGGCCCAAGAGTTCATATCGACGGCCCTGTTTGGCACCTCAATAATGGGGTGGTTTCCCAGAAATGGGAAGCATGCATTGGCTTATAACGGTGGAGCCCTAACCAAAAACAAAAGGAGGGTAATACCGTGGGAAGTCTGGTGGACAAACAAAAAGCGATAATTATAGGGTCTCTTCTAGGTGATGTTCAATGCGTTGCAAGGCGAATGCTTTACTCGAGATTAATCACTCGTTTAGGCAAAAAGCATACGTCGATTGGAAATACGAAAATTTATGCAATTTAGTATCATCGCCTCCTAGGGCAAGACGTGGTAAAGGTGTTAGGGTAGCCTATCGTTTTACCACTAAAAGCTTACCCGAATTAACCCATTTTTATAGAAAATTCTATAAAAATGGTAAGAAGATCATTCCTAATGATTTAAAACTTAATCCGTTAAGTTTGGCAGTATGGTTTATGGACGATGGTTGTAAAAGCTATCGAGCCATATATCTCAACACTCAAAAGTTTGACTTCGATTCCCTTGTAAAACTGATCAATCTTTTGAAACGTGATTACGATATTACAGCCAGACTTAATAAGGATAAAAAATATTATCGCTTGAGGATTGCGGTTGAAAGTGTGGCAAAATTGAGGAAAGTTATAGAAGCATACGTATTGCCATCTTTTAAATATAAATTTCCATCATGACCCCGTAACGACTGAGAGTGAAAACTCGAGATGGTCTGGTAACTAACCAACCATAATACGCCAACCCTTCCTTACTGCAAGAGAAGGTGGAGATATAGTCTACACCACGCGAAGAGTGTGGAGAATGTGCGATGTCGGCTCATCACATCCTGGAGGTGGAGAAGCTTCCAAGGGTCTGGCTGTTCGCCAGTTAAAGTGGTACGTGAGCTGGGTTCAGAACGTCGCAAGACAGTTCGGTCCCTATCTGTCGCGGGCGCAGGATATTTGAGAGGAGCTGTCCTTAGTACGAGAGGACCAGGACAGACGAACCTATGGTGTTCCAGCTGTCACGCCAGTGGCACAAGCTGGGTAGCTACGTTCGGAAAGGATAAGCGCTGAAAGCATCTAAGCGCCAAGCCCCCCTCAAGAAAGGATATCCCTGAAGACACCTTGAAGACTACAAGGTTGATAGGTTTCAAGTGTAAGGCCTGTAAAGGCTTAAGCTTAGAAATACTAATCTGTCGTTTGGCTTGACCTTTTTTCTTTACCCTAAAATAATAGTTGAATAATTATTCGAATTTTGGGCGCTCATACCGAGGAGGTTCACCCGTTCCCATTCCGAATACGGCCGTTAAGCTCCTCAGGGCCGATGGTACTACCCGGGCAACTGGGCGGGAGAGTAGGTCGGCGCTCGCTTTTAAAAAAAAGCCGGAGGTTTTTCCTCCGGCTTTTTTGTGTAAGCACGTTTACCTACTCTCCGCCAGCATTAACAAAGGTCTTTTTTCGGCAAAGTGCCGGCCCATGCCCCTTCTTTTCCCTAAAAAACCTGTTACATTTTAATTACATTATTTTTACTTACCCGTGACAGGAAAAGATTAGATTTATGTTATAATTTTAAAAATTAAAAATGTTTTTTGGAGAAAATTTAAAAACAAAAAGGAAGAAAATGAAAAAAATATTGAACTTAGTAATAACAGCATTGTTTTTTGTGAATAATATTTCTTTTGCCTTAAGCCCGTCACCTGCTTCCGATAATCCGGCTACACAAGATAAAATATTTACCATAGCTGAAAATCTGTTTACTGCTCGGCATATAGGGCCGGAGAAAAAAGCCATCTTAGAACATGTAAACTGGTTAACAGCTTCTTTAGAATTAGCGTCGGAGGGCATATCAAACTTCCGGCAGGCCAATTGGAGTAGTCCTCCGGATGAATGGACGAGAAACAGCATAAATAAAATACTTATTGAGACAGGGGACGTTATAGAAGCGCTTAAGCAGTTTACGGCTAACAAACCAAATTTAGATATAGAGAAAATCGCCTTGCCTCCGCTTAAAGATAAGGTTGCTCTTGGCGAGTGCCATATTTATCCTGCTACGGGAAAAATAATTATCAAGGTTGACGACGGGTTTGTCCGGATGCTCGAAGATATAATAAAACACGATATATGGTATGACCGCCTTTTTCCGGATGGCGAGAAAGAAACTATAAGCGTGGCATTGAGCATCTTCTATTATTTTGCTGAGGTATTGCCAATACTCGGAATTGTATCCCCAATAGACAATAGATATGCGGACAATATAGATGCGGCAAGACTCTGGTTTGCGCATTCTTATCTCTTGAGCGATACGCAACGGTATGATAACGAGGAGCTTAGCAAACGATTGCGGTGGGTCTTTTATGACCAAGATGGAAAAGAAATATGTGAAACCGCTAAAAGATACCCTAACCTTGTAAAAGAAGACAAAAAAATTGAATTTACAACAAAACTTGCCCTCGCTATTAATTATCATTATTTTATTTCCAGGCCCAGTGTAAAGGCATATGCACCCGAACTGCCATCTCCCCCTCCGGGAGAGGGTGGGGTTATGCCTCTTACGATAGAGCAGATGGAGAAGTTAAAAGTAGAACTTGAAAAACGGAAGCCCTTTTATTACCTGGAAAGAGCTGAACAAGAGGGGGTTTTGCAGGCGTTAATATCGGATGATATAGAGGCAAAAAATTTGGCAACAAAGTTAATTAAGGAGTTACGGAGGAAAAGACCTCTCAACGCAATGAACGAGCTTTTACATCTCGCCAAGCAATATGACCAGCGGTTTAAGGGAGCAATGCTTGATGCGCTTGCGGAGATTTTGCCTTTTTCGCCAATAGTTGATGGAGAGGTGATAGGTAAGAAAAAAGGAAAAGGCCGCTCCCCCATCGGCAGCCCGGAAGGCACGAAAAGAGTAATAGACTGGGCAAGAAAAAATAAGTTATATAACGTATTACCTCCTCAATTCAACCTACAGCAATATATGGACTGCCGTGACATATATATAGTTGAACATTTTGTAGATGCCGGGTTCACTTTGGATAATGTAGATGATATCTTGTCCGCAATCCAAAATCTTCGCGGAAGAGGCAGCACCGATGCCGATATAGCTGCGGCTATTGGTCGTCTACTTAAGAATTTAGCAGATACGAATTCTAATATCACCGAAGAAAACATCTTAAAAGCTATAAAAGCTATTAGCGGGGTAAGCAAGCCTGCTGTAAGAAGAGATTTTGCTAAACTTGTTAAGGCCGGGAAACTTGTAAGGATTGGCCATGGTATATACAGTTATGCGGAACAGCCTCATGGCCCAAAAGATACAAAGCCGAGTTTCCTAAAGATAGCAATAGAAGAGGCTAAACGCCTCATATCACAGGGTGACTATGATGAGGCCATAGAGACCTTAAGCAATCCATTAACTTTGGCGGAACTGTATATATATAAAGACGCAAGTGGTCCGGATTATGCTGGCTATCGCAGCGCAGTGATTGCGAAAACAGGCGTGTCGCCAACCAAAGCGCCAAACCTTGACACCGATGGCGACCTGAAACCAGAGAGAATTAATGAGGCAAGGCTATTGATTCAAGAGGCAACGGCGAAAGGTAAGAAAAAAGGAAAAGGCCGCTCCCCAATCGGCAGCCCGGAAGGCACGAAAAGAGTAATAGACTGGGCAAGAAAAAATAAGTTATATAACGTATTACCTCCTCAATTCAACCTACAGCAATATATGGACTGCCGTGACGTATATATAGTTGAACATTTTGGAGATGTTGGGTTTACTTTGGATAATATAGACGATATCTTGTTCATGATCCAAAATCTTCGCGGAACCCGCAAGAATATAGTTACGGCTATTAGGCATCTATCTAAGGATTTAGCATTTACGGATTTTAATATCATTGAAGACACCTTAAAAGCTATTGGCGGGGTAAGCGAGTCTACTGTAAAAAGAGATCTTGCTGAACTTGTTAAAGCTGGGAAGCTTATAAGGATTAAGCGGGGTCTATACAGTTCTATAGAGAGCGCAAAAGCTTCCCCAATCGGCAGCCTGGAAGGCATGGAAAAGGTAATAAGGTGGGGATGGAAAGAGGGAATATTGTCTGCTCAATTCAAAACAGAGCAGTATATGGACTGCCGTGACATATATATAGTTGAACATGTTAAAGAAGTTGGATTTACTGAGGAGAATATAAAGCAAATTCTCAAAGCAATCCAGGAATTACGCGGATATCCGTGGTTTTGTATTTCTAATGAGGATATATATATGCACATTAATCAGATATTTAGGACTGATATTACTCTATTCACATTAAGAACTATTGGTAAGGTAAGCAAGTCTACTGTAAAAAAACATCTTGCTGAACTTGTTAATGCTGGGAAACTTGCAAAGATTGGCGAGGATCTATACAGTTCTATAAAGGTAGAGAATGAGGTAGAGAATCCGCGCATAATCGATATCGTTATAAACATAGCAAGAAATAAAGGAATAGTGAACGAGGCCATCATAACGCGAGAAATTACCTCTCGGGAGAGAGAGGAAGTCTTGAAAGCGCTAAACCTTTTATACCAGAGTCAAATTGAAATTATAATGCCGCAGAGGCTTGAACTGTCGCTGACAAAAAATACAAGAATGTTTATGAAAGGAATTAACAAGCGCCACAAATCTGCCGGCAAAAAAGATATCTTTGAGCTTTCGGGATTTTCCGGCGCACATCATCTCATGAAACTTCTCAAGCAAAATAAACCCGGCGTAAAGAGGATAGTCATTGTGCCGAATAGAAAGTGCGGCAAAGAAATCGAATCCATTTTAAATATTAACGGAGAACTCTACAGGCATTTTGCGGGAGTAAAATTACTTAATGTTACGCTACCAAAAAAGGCGATGGATGAGAAGGATAAAACTGCGCATCAAGTTCGATTAATGATGATTGCGATTCTTGCGCGTCTTCTCGAAAATGAAACAAGAGAAGCAAAATTTATAAAACCGGTATTAAAGGACATGTTGGAAGGCCACGTTGAGGGAATTAGCGTAGGAGACTTTATTGATGAATTAGGAAAGCCTGATACAAGCGATATAAACGAGATAAAAGAAAGGATTATAAACCACCTTGGGAAATATGTAGTCAGTTTAGTGGACTGGCTGGATAAAGAGTTACAGCGCATGACGCTATTATGTAAATATGCATAATATATATGAGTTAGCCATAAAAAAACCAGAAGTTATTGCTTCTGGTTTTTTTATATGATATAATCCTCGATATGAAGCCGGTTATTAACCTAAAAGCCCTATCAGGTGGCATCCTTTTACTCACCTTTCTTTTTGTTTTCCTTTCTCATTCCCAACAGGTTGAAGATTCAAGCACCGCTTTAGAGACCGTCCGGCACTATAGGGAAGTGCTTGAGAGCGCAGAAGATCCCGAGATAATAGCCGAAGCGCATTACAAGATAGGCCTTGCGTTGGAAAAGTTAGGCAGGCAGACCGAAGCCACCGCCGAATATCTGAAGATAATGATAAACTATCCTCAAATAAGCGATACGGGCAAAAAGGCCGAAGAAAGGCTTGCCGGCCTCTACAGTAGTTTTTCAGAAAGGGCGAAAGAACTTGTTAAAAAAGAGCAGGCAGCCCTGGGAGAGAAAGACCCGAGAATATTTTTTGCCTACACAAAATCTCTTTACGAGAATTACAGAAATTTAGGCCAGTATGACAGGGCGCTGCATATATTGAAATGGCTCTGTAACATGGAACCGGAAAATTCCGCCTACCTTATAGATATCGGCGATATATACCTGCAGGGTTACAACGACCCGGACAAGGCTATCGTCCATTTTAAAAAAGCGCTTGAAATTTCTCCCGATAATCCGAGGACTTACATAGAGTTAGGCCGTTCTTACGAAAAAAAAGGCGATTACGAAAGCGCCGTAAATGTGTATGCCAAAGCGGCGGAAATTTCACCTGCCAGCCCGTGGGCGATATACGGGTTAAAACGCATAGACGGCATAAGGCTGGCCAGGGACAGGCGGCTTGTAAAGGACTGGTATTTTTTGGGGCCGTTTGACAATTCCGATAAAGAGGGTTTAAAAAGGCCGCTCGCGCCGGAAGAGAAGATAGACCTTAAGGCAGCATATGCAGGAAAAGATAATACACGGCTCAAATGGTTCAGACCCTTCAGTTACGACGATTCGGGATATGCGGATTTGAATTCGTTGTTTAAATCCAATGATTATGCAGTAGCGTATGCGCTCACTTACGTCCACTCTCCCAGGGAAAAGGATGTCCAGTTAAGGTTTGGCTCTGACGACGGAATTAAAATATGGCTGAATGACCGAGAGATATTTAACTATGATATTTCAAGGTCAGCCGAAGCCGATGATGATTTAGTGATAGCAAATTTAAGCAAGGGATGGAACAAGATATTAATCAAGGTTTCCGATACATGGGGCAACTGGGGATTTTAT
>CP070780.1:1069347-1072186 GCA_020346285.1 Candidatus Omnitrophota bacterium
GCGTGTTGAAGACGCTCTACATGCTACAAGAGCAGCTGTCGAGGAAGGCATTGTTCCCGGCGGCGGCGTTGCACTTTTAAGGTGCAAGAAGGCCATTGAAAGACTAACCTTGGAAGGCGATGAAGCTACGGGCGTAGCCATTGTTAAGAGAGCGCTTGAAGAGCCGATAAGGCAGATAGCTGTAAATGCAGGCAAAGAAGGCGCGGTAATTGTGCCACTGGTAATGTCGGAAACGATAAATACCGGATATAATGCCGAAGAGGATAAGCTTGAGGACATGCTCAAAGCAGGTATTATAGACCCTGCAAAGGTTACGCGAACAGCGCTTCAGAATGCAGCGAGCATTGCAGGTTTGATGATAACGACGGAAGCTTTGATAAGCGATATTCCGGAAGAGGAAAAAGCACCCGCGATGCCAGGAGCAGGCGGAATGCCCGGCGGCGGAATGGGTGGAATGTACTAAAAAAGCTGTAAGATATAAGCTATAAGCAAAAAAGTAGGGCACACTTAAGTGTGCCCTACTTTTTTATTCTTTTTCTTCCCTACCCTTTATTATTGACAAAATCATTTTATAATAGTATTATATCCAGCTGTAAGCGGATTAAGCTGGAATTGATGTTACTCTAATAGATTGAGAGGGTTAGATTTTCCCTCACCCCCGTGTCACTGCACGGGGCAGGCTTAATCCTCTCCCCAAAGGGGAGAGGAAATAATAAAGGAGTTACACGATGGCGCAATTTTATATTGGAGTAGATAGAAAAGCAAGACGCTGCTATGGGTTTGACGAGATAGCGCTTGTTCCCGGTAAGGTTACGGTTAACCCCAGCGAGACGGACCCGAGTTTTGAATTTGCGGGAAAAACGTATAAAGTTCCGATTATGGCTTCCGCGATGGATGGTGTCGTCGATGTAGAGTTTGCCGTTGCAATGGGAAAACTGGGAGGAATCGCAGTTCTTAATCTTGAAGGCGTCCAGACCCGCTACGATAACCCGGAAGAAGTCCTCGAAAAAATTGCAAACGCAACTCCGGAAGAAGCAACAAAGCTCACCCAGTCCGTATATGCGCCCCCCATAAAAGAAAATCTGATAGCGAAAAGAATAAAGGAAATTAAAAAGGCAAACGTTCCCGCAATCGTAAGTTCGATTCCTCAAAAAGCGCAAAGATTCGGCAAGATTGCCGAAGAGGCCGGTTGCGATATTTTTATTGTCCAGGCAACAGTTACGACAAAAAAACATATATCAAAACAATATAAATGCATAGACCTTAAAAAATTATGCAAATCGCTTAAGATACCCGTAATCATCGGAAATTGTGTAACCTACGACGTAGCGCTGGAACTTATGGAAACCGGCTGTAAAGGCCTTCTCATAGGAATCGGGCCGGGGACAGCCTGCACCACAAGGAGCGTTTTAGGAATAGGCGTGCCGCAGGTAACCGCGACAACGGACTGCGTAGCAGCCAGGGACAAGTATTTCAAGAGGAAGAAAAAATATGTTTCCATAATAACAGACGGCGGTATGTCTACGGGCGGGGATATATGCAAGGCCTTTGCCTGCGGAGCGGACGCTGTAATGCTCGGCAACGCTTTTGCGAGAGCAAAAGAGGCCCCCGGCAGAGGATACCACTGGGGAATGGCAACGCCTCACCCGAATTTGCCTCGCGGCACGAGAATTAAAGTAGGTACATCAGGAACCCTTGCAGAGATTTTATTCGGACCCGCGCGCACGGATGACGGCACGCAAAATCTCGTGGGCGCCGTTATGACGAGCATGGGCAATCTCGGTGCGCGCAACATAAAAGAGATGCATTCCGTAGAGATTATTATCGCCCCTTCGATACAGACAGAAGGCAAGGTTTTTCAGGTAGCCCAGCGCGTTGGTATGGGGAAATAAGAAGTTAAGAGGTTTATGAAGCATACCGACTTTGTACATTTACATCTGCACACACAATATAGCCTGTTAGACGGGGCGTGCCGGTTGCAGGAACTTATAAATCTTGTCGCAAAACAGAAAATGCCCGCCTGCGCCATAACAGATCATGGAAACATGTTTGGCGCAATAGAATTTTATCAGAAAGCACAACAAAAAGGCGTCAAGCCCATTATTGGCTGCGAAGTTTATATCGCGCCCGATAGCCGCTTTGAAAAATCGAGCCATGGAATCAAGGAAGCATCATTCCATTTACTTCTTTTGGCAAAGGATGAGATTGGATATAGGAACCTTATGAAACTTGTCTCTATCGGATATCTCGAAGGTTTCTACTACAGGCCCCGAATAGACAAAGAAGCGCTGGCCAGATATAACGACGGCCTTATAGGCTCTTCCGCTTGCCTGCAGGGAGAGATACCACATCTAATTCTTTCTGACCAAATAGCCGGCGCTAAGAAAACTGCTGACCAATTCAGGCACATACTCGGCAAAGATAATTTCTATCTGGAGCTTCAGGATAACGGCATAAACGAGCAGGCAAAGGTAAACAAAGCGCTTATAAAAATATCTAAGGATTTAGATATTCCCCTCGTGGCAACCAATGATGTGCACTATCTTTACAAAGATGACGCAATAGCGCACGATGCGTTACTTTGCATTCAAACCCAGGCCACCCTGGGCGACCCCAACCGTATGAAATTTCAGACGGACGAATTCTATTTTAAGCCGCTCGAAATGATGAAAAAAGCTTTCGAAGAAATCGCCCCTTCCGCCATAGAGAATACAAGAGAAATCGCCTAAAAGTGCAACCTGGAACTTGATTTCGGCAAAATCCATCTCACGCAATATAACGCGCCGGAGGGCGTAACGCGCAAGGGATTCTTGAGGAAATTAACAGAGGAGGGCCTGAA
>CP070780.1:1072286-1080947 GCA_020346285.1 Candidatus Omnitrophota bacterium
CCTTGTTCGGCTTCATCCTGGTAGCCATTGGAGTTTATGTCGTTGAATACCTTGCCTAAGACAGCTTTACCTTGTTCGAACTGGGGTCCGAGTTTCATGGCGGAGTCATCTGCTATGTTGTAGATGAGGACGCGACTGTTAAGGAAATCACTAATAAATAAACGTTTACCGTCTGAGAATATATTATATGGATAATAAAGCGTATTCGCTCCTGCCAAAGTTACGCTTCCTGTCTGATTGACTGAATTAGATGTAAAATCAGGTTGGCCTATTACTACATCTGCAGATGCATTGTTAGAAGTAGGGATGGAGTTATAGATGAAGACGCGGCTGTTACCGGTATCAACAATAAATAAACATTTACCATCTGAAAAAGCACCTATTGGAGCATAAAGCGTATTCGCTCTTGCCACAGTTGTGCTTCCTGTCTGATTGGCTAAATTAGCTGTAAAATTAACTTGGCCTATTACTACATCTGCGGATGCGTTGTTAGAGGTAGGGATGGAATTATAGATGAGGACGCGGTTGTTATAGGCATCAGTAATAAATAAACGTTTACCGTCTGAGAAGGCACCTGCTGGAGCATAAAGCGTATTCGCTCCTGCCGGAATTTCATTCCCTGTCTGATTGGCTAAAGGAGATGTAAAATTAGCTTGACCTACTACTACATCTGCAGATGCGTTGATAGAGGTAGGGATTGAATTATAGATGAGGACGCGGCTGTTAAGGAAATCACTAATAAATAAACGTTTACCGTCTGAGGAGACACTTTGTGGACCCGAAAGCGTATTCGCTCCTGCCACAGCTACACCTCCCTGATTTCTTGAATTAGATGTAAAATTAGTTTGGCCTATTACTATATCTGCAGATGCGTTGTTAGAAGTAGGAATAGAATTATAGATGAGGACGCGGTTGTTACTGCCATCAGCAATAAATAAACATTTACCGTCTGAGGAGACACTTGTTGGACTATTAAGCGTATTAGGTCCTATGCTTCCCTGATTGGCTGTATTAGATGTAAAATCAGCTTGGCCTACTACTACATCTGCAGATGCGTTGTTAGAGGTAGGGATAGAGTTATAGATGAGGACGCGGTGGTTAAGGAAATCGGTAATAAATAAACGTTTACCGTCTGAGTAGACACTATATGGATAATAAAGCGTATTCGCTCTTGGCGAACTTACTCCGCCTGCCTGATTGATTGAACTAGATGTAAAATCAGGTTGGCCTATCACTACATCTGCGGATGCGTTGTTAGAGGTAGGGATAGAGTTATAGATGAGGACGCGGTGGTTACCGCCCTCAGTAATAAATAAACGTTTACCGTCTGAGAAGGCACTTGTTGGAGCAGAAAGCGTATTCGGTCCTATGCCTCCCTGATTGGCTGTAGTAGACGTAAAATCAGCTTGGCCTACTACTACATCTGCAGATGCGTTGTTAGAGGTAGAGATAGAGTTATAGATGAGGACGCGGTGGTTAACGGCATCAGCAATAAATAAATGTTTACCGTCTGAGAAGGCACCTTGTGGACCCGAAAACGTATTCGCTCCTACGCCTCCCACGTTAGCTGTCCCTGAGACAAAATCAGCTTGGCCTACTACTACATCCGCACTCATGTTGTTGCGAAGTTCGGCGTAGGAGGCACTCGTTGTAGCTAAACAAAGAAGTAAAACAGCTAACACTAAGTTTTTTGGATTTATAGAATTCATTCTTGAGAATAAGTATACACTCACCCTATGAAGCCTGTCAAGCGGATTTTCTCGATGTTTAACGCTGTGGGGTTTAACGGAAAGAGATATCGAGTTTTTCGGAAAGGGCTTTTTTGATTTCGGAATGAAGGTGGTTGACTTCGGCGTCTTTTAAGGTTCTTTCCCTGCTTTGGAATTCGATTCTATAAAGAAGGCCCCGCTTCCCTTCGGGTATTTGCTTTCCTTTATAGCAATCTACAAGAGAAACCTCCTTTACAAGTGTTTTGCCGATTTCTTTTATGATATTCGTAACCTCGGATGAGGCTATGTTTTTATCCAATATAACAGAAATATCCCGCATTATAGACGGATAACGGCTGATTGGGGCATATCTCCTGTCTAATTTTACCCTCTCGAGGAGATTTCCGATATAAAGCTCCCCGTAAAATACTTTTTTTTCTATATTAAATCGTTCACAAATATTTTTGTCGACTTCGCCAAAACAAGCGATAACTTTTCCATGATTCTCTACGGTTGAAGCGATATCTCTATTGAATCCTTCTATTTCGCCTTTCTTAAATACGACATGGGTAATGCCAAGTTCTTCCAGCAATTTTTCGAACATGCCTTTTATATCAAAAAAGGTAAATTCCCGCACCTGATTTTTCCAGTTTCCCTGCCTTATGCCGGCGAGGCCGATAGATGCGACGGGTTCTTCAATATATGAATTCTTTTTTTCTCTATAGATTTTTCCCATCTCAAAAAGCGAAACATGCCTTGCTTTTCTGTTAAAGTTATAAGAAATAACGTTTAAGCATCCCGGCAACAGCGTCGGCCTCATTATCTCCTGGTCTATGCTTAACGGATTTTTAATAACAACGGTTTCGTCTTCCCGTATACCAAGCCCCTTTATACTATTTTTACTTATAAGGCCGTATGTTATTATTTCGTTCAAACCGAGTCTCGCAAGCGCCTGGCTTATTTTTTCCTGCAAAAGACTGATAAGAGATTTTGTTCTGACGTTACCTATAATATGCGGAATGGTAAGCGGTATTTTTTCATATCCATATATACGAGCCAATTCTTCGGTGAGGTCTACATCGTTTTTAACGTCTCCCCGGAAACTCGGAACAGTAACTTTCATAGAGGTCTTTTGAGCCTTTACGGAGAAGCCCAGGGTTTTCAGGATTTTAACAGCCTTGCCTTTCGCTATAGATATACCGAGGATTTTATTTGTCTTTCCTAAATCGAAATTTATGGTTTTTGAATAGCCGGTTTTTTTCCCGATGTCTATAAACGGCCCCGTTTTCCCGTCGGCAATTGCCTCTATCAAACAAGCCCCTCTATTTGAAGCCTTGGCAACCATGTCGTTTGTAATCCTTCTTTCAAATCTGTAGCTGGACTCCGAAGACAGGCCTAAAGCGCGCGATGTCCTTCTTATTGAAATGGGATTGAAAAAAGCGCTTTCCAAAAGGATGTTTTTTGTCATCTTATTGACCTCTGTCTTCAGCCCGCCCATAATGCCTCCTATCGCAATGGGGCCGTTAGCGTCGGCTATAACAAGCATATCCGGGTTGCACGCCCTCGACACATTATCGATAGTTATAATCTTCTCTCCTTTTATCCCGCGCCTTACAGAAATACTTCCCTTTATTCTGTCGAGGTCAAAAGCATGCATCGGCTGGCCTGTTTCGAAAAGGACAAAATTCGTTATATCAACGATATTATTAACGGGCCTCAAGCCAATGGATATAATTTTCTCTTTCAGCCAATCCGGGGAAGGCCTTACTTCGACATTTCTTATGATTCTCGCCGTATAGCGGGGACAAAGCTCGGGATCTTTTAACTCGATATCTAATTGGCTATGGGCGGCGCCTGCCCGTCGACTTGTCCCCCGAAGCCTTGGCGAAGGGGGAAGTTTTGACGGGGGCGAGGGCTGCGGGCTTCTTTGGAGTTCTTTCGGGAGTTCGAGCTTTTTTCCCAGAAGACAAGCTACTTCCCTGGCTATGCCGATAATACCTAAACAGTCCGGCCGGTTCGACGTTATTTCGAACTCGAATATATAGTCACCGCCTGCATTTCTGCAGGATGTGACATTAATACCTGCCATTGTAAGAAGATATGCAAGCTTCTTTGGATCTATCTTTACGTCAACATATTCTTTCAGCCAGTTATAAGATATTTTCATCAGAATTGTTTTAAAAATCTTATGTCATTTTCAAAAAAAAGACGTATATCATCTATGCCGTATTTAAGCATGGCGATTCGTTCAACACCCATTCCGAAAGCGAATCCCGTATATTTCCGGGGAGAATATCCTACTGCTTCGAAGACGGCCGAATTTACCATGCCTGCGCCTAAAATCTCCAGCCACCCCGTGTGGGAACATACCCGGCATCCTTTGCCCTTGCATATAATGCAGGAAATATCTACTTCCGCGGAGGGTTCCGTGAAAGGGAAAAAGCTCGGCCTGAACCTCGTCTTTGTCTTCTCTCCGAACATGCGCTTGGTAAAAAGATTTAAAGTGCCTTTCAAATCGGAAAATTTAATATCCCTGTCCACCATAAGCCCTTCAACCTGGTGAAACATAAACGAGTGCGAGGCGTCAACCGCGTCGGGCCTGTAGACCTTGCCCGGCATAATTGCCTGTATGGGAGGTTTTACCTTTTCCATAATCCTTATCTGGACGGTCGAGGTGTGGCTTCTTAAAAGAATATCGTCCCTGATATAGAATGTATCGAAAGCATCTCTTGATGGGTGTTCCAACGGGATGTTGAGCGCTTCAAAATTGTAAAACTCTTTTTCTATCTCCGGCCCCTCCGCTATCTGAAACCCTAAAGAGACAAATATGTCGTTTATTTCATTTAAGGTTTTCGTGATAACATGAAGCCGCCCTTCCTCCGGCAGAATGCCCGGCATGGTAATATCGATTTTCCCCTCTTCCGGCTCTCGGCCGGACGAAAGGAGTTGTTGTTTCTCGTGAAGCTCTCCTTGAATATGTTTCTTAAGAAGATTGAGTTCTCTGCCGACGTGGGGCCTTTTTTCTTTATCGAGGGAGGGCAGCCGCCCCATTAACTCGGAGATAAGCCCTTTTCTGCCGAGATATTTAACGCGGAGCCCTTCAAGCGAACTTGCGTCATTCGCGGTTTTTATATCCTCTTCAAACGATTGCCTTATATTTTTGACGTCCTCTTCCATAACCCAACCGTGGTTTCGCGGTTTCTTAGTGTTTCTTTTTCAGTTTATCTATATTTTCATTCGGTCCCAATACGACGAGAATATCCCCTTTTTTTATAATATCTTCCGCCTGGGGAGAAACATTTACAATTTCCTCCTCTTCTCCCTTGGAGACAGAGGGAATCCTTCTTTTTACCGCGATTACGGTTACCCCGAACTTGGCGCGAACGTCCACTTCTCTTAAGGATTTGCCGATAAACTGTTTCGGGGCAATCAGCTCCACTATACTCGACTCATCGGAAAGCTCTATGTGCTCGATAACGCTGCTGGAAACGAGGCTATTTGCTACCCTGACGCCCATTTCCTTCTCGGGTTGAATAACTTTTGTTGCGCCGATTTTCTTCAGCGCTTTTTTATGGTCCTTGTTAACGGCTTTGCACACAATCTCTTTAACGCCTATCTCCTTAAGGTTAAGCGTAATCAAAATACTTGCTTCCAGATTTGTTCCTACGCCGATGACAGCGACATCCACGTTTTCTATGCCGACACCCCTTAGCGCCTTCTCGTCGGTGGCATCGAGGCATACGGCCTGGGTCACTTCATCTGAAACATCCTGGGTTATAGACTCTTTTATGTCTATAGCCAGGACCTGATATCCTTTTTCGGCAAGCGTCCTTGCGACACTTAAGCCAAACCTACCTAAGCCTATAACAGCGAATTGCCTCATCGTGTACCTCCTTGCCTCTTAATTCAACCAATCATAATCTTCTCTTCGGGATAGGTGTAGATGGCTTTATCGCCCTGAAGCGCCACGGCCAGCGCCAGAGTCAAAGGGCCTATTCTCCCTGCAAACATCGTAAATATTATAATAAGTTTTCCCGCCGCGCTCAATGTAGGCGTAATCCCCGTTGAGAGGCCGACTGTGCCGAAGGCTGATATTACCTCGAATAGCATGCGTAAAAAGAAATTGTCCAGAACCGCGGCTTTTTTGTATTCAACAAGCGCCAGCAAAAATACCGCAATAAAAATCCACGTCAATGCCAAAAACACGACGACAAGGGACTTGCGCACAACCTCTTTCGGGATTGTGCGTTTAAAGAGAGATACCCTGTCTTTATTTTTCGACATCGAAAAAAACGTTGCCAAAAGCACGCCGAATGTACAGGTTTTAATGCCGCCTCCTGTCGAGCCGGGCGAAGCACCGATAAACATAAGAACCGCAAAAAAGCATAAAGTAGGCGTCGCAAGAGTGCCTATATTAAACGTGCTAAATCCTGCCGTCCTTGTGGTAACCGATTGAAAAAATGAGCCCAATACCTTCTCTTTTGCGGAAAGGCCTATCATCGCATTATTTTTCTCAATGAGGAAAAAAAGTATGGCCCCTATAAAAATTAGAGCTGCTGATATCGCCAGGGCGACTTTGCTTTGAATGCTGATATGATAGCGGGGTTTTCTTCTTAAAAAATGGGGCAGTTCTAAAATAACGACAAAACCGATACCGCCGATTATTATGAGGAAAATCATTATCAAATTTATATACGGGTCTCCTAAAAATGAGCGGAAGCTCGTAGAAAACAGGGAAAATCCCGCATTACAAAAGGCGCTAATGGCGTGAAATATGGAATTCGCAAAAATTCTCCCGCACGACCAATCCATAATCGTCGCCCAGCGCAGGGCAAGACAGGCCGCGCCTAAAAACTCTATCCCGAGGGTGATAAAGAGGATGTATTTTATGAGTGTCGCCAAATTTTGTACTTTATTCGCCGCCACCGTCCTCTGTATGACAAGGTCGTGCTTTATGGTCAGTTTCCTCCCCAGAAAAATGGCAAAAAGTGTTGAAAATGTCATTATGCCGAGCCCGCCCATCTGCAGCAAAACAAGTATCACGGCTTTCCCGAATCTGGAAAAATATGTTCCCGTGTTCCTGACTGCAAGCCCCGTTACGCAGGTTGCGCTTGTAGCGGTAAAAAGGCTATCAAGCAGCGGCTGGCTCTTCCCGCTCCGGGTGGCAAGCGGCATGCTTAAGAGCGCCGTGCCTATAAAGATAGCAACGAGAAAGCTGACTACAACGATCTGCGGTGGATTCAGTCTTCTTAACATAATTTTTTACGCGTCAATTATATATTCTCTTTAGCGAGTTCCGCGAGCTTACCGAATGCTTTCCTGTCGTTTACGGCCATGTCCGCAAGAATTTTTCTATTTAACCCGACTTTGGCCTTTTTGAGGCCTTTCAAGAATTTGCTGTAAGAAAGCCCTTCTCCCTTGCATGCCGCGTTGATCCTGGCAATCCAGAGATTCCTGAAAAGCCGCTTTTTCTGCTTTCTGTCCCTGTAGCTGTAATCCATGCCTTTTTGAACGGATTCCTTTGCCGTTCGAAAAAGTTTAGATCTTCCGCCAAACTGGCCCTTGGCTTTTTTTAAGACTTTCTTTCTTCTTTTTTTTGATGCAACCGAGAATTTTACCCTCGTCATTTATTATCCCCCCTAACCATAAGGCATGAGTCTTTTAATCATTTTTGCTTGTGATTTTGATACAAGAGAGGCTTTTCTTAAAGCCCTTTTTCTCTTTCCTGTTTTTTTCGCCAATATATGTCTTTTAAAAGGCCTGGACCTTTTAATTTTACCTTTCTTGGTAAATTTAAAACGCTTCGCGAGCGCTTTTCTAGTCTTTAATTTAGGCATTTTGTGACTCCTATTTTCTCGGCGCAAACACCATCGTCATCACGCGGCCCTCTAATTGAGGCGAACGCTCTTCCTGGCCGATATCAGTGGCATCCTTTATTAATCTCTGCAAGACATTTCGGCCGAGGTCGATATGCTGCATTTGTCTTCCCCGAAACCTCATGGTAATTTTTACTTTATCGCCTCTTTTCAAGAACCGCTCGAGATGATGAAATTTCACCTGGTAATCGTGTTCTGCAATCTTGGGCCCGATTTTTAATTCTTTAAGATGGGTTACATGCTGTTTTTTCTTGGCCTGCCTTTCTTTTTTCTCCTGCTCGTACTTAAACTTCGGATAATCCATAATCTTGCAAACAGGCGGGCTTACATTGGGCGCCACTTCAACCAAATCGAGCCCTGCCTCCTGGGCCATCCTCAAGGCCTCCCCGATATGCACTACCCCAAATTGTTTTCCATCCTCGCCGATAAGGCGGACGTTTTCGGCTCTGATTCTTCTGTTTACTCTTATAAATTTTTTCGTAAATAACCTCCTTTAAATGAGCACATATCTTACGTCAACCACCGTGGTCAGCGTAAATTATAAGTGCGAATTTATATTGAGAGGGCACGGTGAGTAAAAGTGTCCGAAGTATCTACTTCTTACTCTCTATTTCCTCTCTTACAAGCTTTAAAAATTCATCTACCGGCATCTTGCCGATATTCCCTCTGGATTTCGAGCGAATTGATACGCTATTTTCTTTTGCTTCTTTTTCTCCCACGATGACAAGATGCGGGATTTTTTTCAATTCGTACTCGCGTATCTTCTTCTGCATCTTTTCGTCGCGGGTATCTATTAAAACCCTCAAATCCTTTTCTATCATAAGGGATCTAATCTTCTCGCCATAAGCATTTTGTTTTTTTGTAATCGGAATAATGGCTATCTGAACCGGGGCCAGCCAGAGCGGGAAGCTTCCCCCGTAATGTTCTATTAACGCGCCTATGAATCTCTCGATGCTGCCGAGAATAACCCTATGTAGCATTACGGGTTTTTTCTCTTTTCCATTTTTGCTAACATACGAAAGGGCAAACCGTTCTGGAAGCACAAAATCACATTGAATGGTTGCGCATTGCCACTC
>CP070780.1:1081047-1106239 GCA_020346285.1 Candidatus Omnitrophota bacterium
AAAGCAAAGAATATAAAAGGCGTAAAGGTTATTATTGAAGAAGTGAAAAATGCGGATTTAGGAGTTTTACGGCGTTTGGCAGACAGGATAAAAGAAAAAGAGAAAAGCTCTTTTATTATGCTCGGGAGTAAAGACAAAGACCGGGCAAATCTTGTGTTGTGCTTGAGCGAAGATTTAGTTTCAAAAGGCGCTAATGCCTCCGATATGATAAAACCGATGGCGAAAATAGTTGGAGGGTCCGGCGGGGGCAGGCCGGATTTTGCCCAGGCCGGCGGCAAAGAGCCTTCAAAATTGAATAAGGTATTTAAAATAGCGGAAAAGATAGCGATGGATATTATCGAAGGAGTATCCAAATGAAACTTGTAAAAATTGACAGCACAAATTTTAGAAAACTGCTTACTCGCAACTCGCATTTTAATAAGAGGGTTGCCGAGAGCGTGAAGAAGATCCTGGATAATGTCAGGCTCTATGGCGATGAGGCCGTTATTAGATACACCAGAAAGTTTGACAAAGTGAAAATGAAGGCAAAAGATATAAGGATAACGGAAAGCGAAACCTCATGCGCATATCAGGATATCAAACCGGAGATTGTAACGACGCTCAAGATAGTTATAGAGAATATAGACAGGTTCTATAAAAAACAGATAAAAAAGTCCTGGAAGATTAAGGATAAAGAGGGCGTTATACTGGGAGAGAAGATTACGCCTATAGACAATGTCGGCGTGTATGTGCCCAGCGGGACCGTGCCCCTGGTCTCCAGCGTATACATGACTGTTCTTCCCGCCAAGATAGCGGGGGTTAAAAGGATTGTTCTTGCTTCGCCGCCCAATAAATTTGGCTGCATAGACCCATATATCCTGGTTATGGCGAACCTCCTGAAGGTGGACGAGGTTTACAAGGTAGGCGGGGCGCAGGCTATCGGGGCGCTGGCATTCGGGACAAAGACCATACCTAAGGTAGATAAAATTGTCGGGCCGGGCAACATCTATGTTACGGAAGCAAAACGCCAGGTGTTCGGATATTGCGATATTGACATGCTTGCCGGCCCGAGCGAGGTTGTTATCATAGCGAATAGGTACGCCGATGTACAATATGTAAAGGCCGACCTCTTAGCGCAGGCAGAGCACCATAAGGGCGTGGCAATTCTCGTAACGCCTTCAAAGAAGCTTGTCAAGGCAGTAAAGAAGGAGATAGAGAAGGGATTCGTTATTTTGACTAAAAATATGGGCGAGGCTATCGAGGTTACTAACCTGTTGGCGCCGGAGCACCTGCAGATTATGGTTAAGAATCCCAGAATCGTATTGAAAAAAATTAAGAACGCAGGCGCAATTTTCATAGGGCCCTACACGCCGGTTGCGGTCGGCGATTACGTCGCGGGGCCGAGCCATGTCTTGCCGACCGGCGGGACAGCGAGATTCTTTTCGGGGTTAGGAATAAAAGATTTTGTGAAAAGTTCCCACATTATTTCTTATACGAAGAAGGCGCTGGAGGAAGTTCGCGATGCAATCGAGAAACTTACTACGATCGAAGGCCTTCCCAGGCACATGGATTCCGTGAGCGCAAGGTTTGATAAGCGCGAATAAATGCGAATTGGAGGATATATGCCAAAGAATAGACAGGCGAAAATAAACAGAAAGACAAAAGAGACGCAAATCAGCGTAACGGTGAATGTTGACGGCAAAGGAAAAAATAAGATTTCAACAGGCATAGACTTTCTAAATCACATGCTTGATTTGTTCGCTTACCACGGGCTTTTTGACCTGGAAGTAAGCGCAAAAGGGGATTTAAATATTGACATGCACCACACAAACGAGGATTTAGGCATATGCCTTGGCCAGGCCTTTAAAAAAGCGCTTGGAAATTGCAAAGGCATCAGAAGATACGGTGATGCCGAGATTCCTATGGACCAGGCAAGGGCGAAAGTTAGCGTGGATATAAGCAACAGGTATGCTTTTTCGTTTAAATTAGCATCGGCTGACGCAACCCTTGGCCCGTTCCAGGCAATTAAAGGATATAACATACATGATGCGGAGGACCTGTTGAACAGTTTCGCAAAGAATTTAAACATCAACTTACACATAGAGATATTACAGGGCCGCGATACGCACCATGTTTTAGAGTCGGTTTTTAAATCGTTGGGTAAAGCGCTTGACGAGGCAACCCAGATTGACCCGAGGCGAAAAGAAATTCCTTCGACAAAGGGCGTTCTTTGATATGTCCATTGTGATTGTAGATTACGGGATGGGCAATTTGGCCAGCGTATATAACGCGCTTAAGTTTTTAGGCGAAAACGCGAAGATTGCCGCGTTGCCCGCGGACATTGAAAAGGCAGACAAGCTTATTTTGCCGGGCGTGGGCGCTTTTCAGGATGCTATGCTGGGCATGAAAGAGAGAGGGTTCATTGAATCTTTGACAAAATTTCTTTCTTCGGGGAAGGCCTATCTCGGCATATGCCTCGGGCTTCAGGTTCTGTTTCAGACAAGTGAAGAAGGGGCGGCCCGGGGGCTTGGTGTATTTAAGGGAAAGGTTAAACGCTTTCGAAAAGAAGACGGCGTTAAAGTGCCGCACATAGGCTGGAATAGCGTAAAGCTTAAACACAACTTGAAGCTTACGGCCGGCCTCGCGGACGGGTCTTACTTTTACTTTGACCATTCTTACTACGTGGAACCGGAAAATAAAGATATAGTCGCCGCAACTACTAATTATGGCAGAGATTTTGCGTCTTTTATTTGCAAAGATAATATATTTGCGGTCCAGTTCCACCCGGAGAGGAGCCAGGAGTTGGGGCTGAAGTTGTTGGAGAACTTTATTCGACTATGAACATAATACCCGCTATTGACATAATTGATAAGAAGGTAGTCAGGCTTGAGCGTGGCGAGTTTGACAAGGTCAAGATATATTCGGAGAACCCTGTTTTAATCGCAAAAAAATGGGTTGATCTCGGAGCAAAACTGCTTCACATCGTTGACCTTGAGGGCGCGCGATTGGGCAAACCCGTAAACACGGACGTTATCAACGAAATTATTATGAATGTCAGGGTTCCCGTAGAGCTGGGAGGCGGTTTAAGGAAGAAGGAGCATATAGACACTGCTTTTAACATAGGGGTGCGTTTTGTCATTCTCGGGACAAGCGGGATAAACGACGAGGAGCTCTGCAAGTTTTTGGTGAAGAGGTTCGGAGAGAGAATAATTTTTTCCGTTGACGTAAAAGCCGGTAAGGTTGCCGTCGAGGGCTGGAAGAAGCTTGCAGAACAGGATGCGCTTGAATATATCAAGAAAGTGGAAGGCCTTGGCGCGAAGAGGATTATATACACGGATATATCCAGGGATGGCATGATGACAGGGCCTAATTTGGAAACATTGAAGTCAATTTTGCAAGCAACCTTGTTAAAAGTAACGGTCTCCGGCGGGATTTCAAACATAGAGCATATAAGGGCTCTAAAGGAACTGGAAAAAGACGGGCTTGATGGAGTTATAGTAGGCAAGGCCCTTTACGAAGGCGAGCTTGATTTGAAGAACGCATTAGAAGAGGCATTATAAATGTTGGCTAAGAGAATTATTCCATGCCTGGATGTCAAAGAAGGAAGGGTTGTAAAGGGAATAAACTTTGTAAATTTGCGAGACGCGGGTGACCCGGTAGAGAATGCCAAAATCTATAACGATGAGGGCGCCGACGAATTAGTCTTTCTGGATATAACGGCGAGCGTTGAGAAGCGGAAGACCATGATAGAGGTGGTAAGGCGCGTCGCCGAAAAAGTTTTTATGCCGTTTACGGTAGGAGGCGGCATAGGTTCGCTGGAAGATATAAGAAATCTTTTAAATGCGGGTTGCGATAAAGTGTCGATAAATACCGCGGCGGTTAAAAGGCCGGGGTTTATAAAGGAAGCCGCCGCTAAATTCGGGACACAGTGCATCGTGGTTGCTATAGATGCGAGGTTCGACCTCCGGAGGAGGTCGAACCTCGATAACCTCCGGAGGAGGTCGAACCTCGATAACTGGGAGGTCTACATAAACGGCGGCCGCGAGCCAACGGGATTGGACGCGATAGAATGGGCAAGGAAGGTCGCCTCTTTAGGGGCGGGAGAGATTTTGCTTACGAGCATGGATAGAGACGGCACAAAAGACGGGTATGATATAGGGCTTACCTCGAAGATAGCCGAAGCGGTCAATATACCCGTTATAGCCAGTGGCGGTTGCGGGAGTTTACGGCATTTTTATGAGGCGCTCACAGACGGCAAGGCGGACGCGGCGCTGGCTGCAAGCGTGTTTCATTTTCGGGAATTTAGTATAAAAGAAGTTAAAGAATATCTGAAGTCAAAGGGAGTGGAAGTAAGGCAATGAAGCTGAATTTTAACGAAAAAGGGTTAATCCCCGCGATAATACAGGATTACAAGACAGGCAAGGTTTTGACTCTTTGTTACATGAATGAGGATGCATTGAACAGGAGCCTCGCGGAAGGCAAGATTTGTGTTTTTCGAAGGTCGAAAAATAAAGTTATGTTAAAAGGAGAGGTATCGGGTAACATCCAGGCCGTGAGAGAAGTTTTTGTTGATTGCTGCAATAACTCGGTTCTCTTTAAGGTTGAACAGAAGACCGCTGCCTGTCACGATGGGTATTTCACCTGTTATTTTAGAAAGATTGATAAAGACGGAAACGAAAAAATAGCGGAGAAAAGGGTATTTAATCCAAAAGATGTTTACAAAGCCGAGTAAGGAAGAATTCATAAAACTGGCAAAGAAGGGAAATCTTATTCCCGTTTACAGAGAAATACCGGCTGATTCCGATACGCCCCTGTCTCTCTTTACGAAAATAGATATTCCCAACCCTTTCCTGAAAAGGCGGGGCAAAGAACAGTTTTCCTATCTCCTGGAATCTATGGAGGGCGGCGAAAAAATAGCCCGTTATTCGTTTCTCGGAAGCAACCCATCGTTAATATTTATGAGCAAAGGAAAAAAAATTACCATAGTGAGGGGAAAAAAGAAGAAAGTTTTCCGGACGAGGAAGGGCCCGCTTGCCGAAATTAGGAATATA
Organism: Candidatus Omnitrophota bacterium; assembly: GCA_020346285.1. Lineage (GTDB taxonomy): Bacteria > Omnitrophota > Gorgyraeia > JABMRN01 > RBG-13-46-9. The sequence goes on from CP070780.1 coordinate 1,086,078, forward strand.
ATGAAAGATTTTTCTTTTGTGCCCGTTAAGGGGCTTCCGAGATTTTGCGGGGGCCTGGTCGGTTATATGGGCTACGGTATGGCCGGGTTCTTCGAAAGGATACCCGATACCAATAGAGACGATTTAAAATTGCCGGATTGCATGTTCGTGCTGACCGATACCATACTTATCTTTGACCATGTTGAGGGCAGGATAAAGATTGTTTCAAATGCTTTTGTCGGAAAAAACGCGTCTTCCTCGTATGACGAGGCAGTTAAAAAAATCGAAGAAATCGCAAAACATATTTCGAAAACCAAAAGAATGCCGGAAGGGCCCGCAAAAACAAAAAAAACCGGCCGCGGGAAAGGCCGTATAAAGTCAAATTTCACAAAGCCGCAGTTCATGCGTATCGTAAGAAAGGCAAAGGAATATATAAGGGCGGGCGATATTATCCAGGTCGTGCTTTCCCAGAGGTTTAAAAGAAATATACGCTCAAAACCTTTTGATATATACAGGGCCCTGCGAGACATCAACCCTTCGCCTTATATGTTTTACCTTAATTTCGGAAAACTCAAACTTATCGGCTCTTCGCCCGAGATTATGGTCAGGTGCGAAGACAGGAAAGCGGAGCTCAGGCCTATCGCGGGGACAAAACCAAGGGGCCGCGATAAGAAAGAGGACAAGGTTTTGGCCGCGAAACTGTTAAGCGACCCCAAGGAAAGAGCCGAACATATTATGCTGGTCGACCTGGGGAGGAATGACATAGGCAGGGTTTGCCGTTTTGACACTGTGAAGGTCTCGGAGTTCATGGTGATAGAGAAATATTCCCATGTTATGCACATCGTGAGCGATGTTTCGGGAATCCTTAAACCCAAAAGCGATATATTCGGCCTTATAAGGGCCTCGTTTCCCGCCGGCACGGTGGCAGGAGCGCCTAAAATACGCGCCATGGAGATAATCGATGAGTTGGAAAATGTTAAAAGGGGCATTTATGCCGGGAGCGTGGGGTATTTCAGCTTTTCGGGCAACCTGGATACGTGTATTACGATTCGCACGATTTTGGTCAAGGGAAATACGGCTTACGTTCAGGCCGGCGCAGGTATCGTGGCGGATTCCAAACCCGACAGGGAGTATGAAGAGACGCAGAATAAAGCCAAAGCCATGCTAAAGGCGATCGAACAGGCGGAAATATGACAATAGTAATAGATAACTACGATTCTTTCACTTACAACCTTGTTCAGTATCTTGGAGAGCTTGGCGAAGAGCCGTTGGTTTTTAGAAATGACGAAATTGCGCTGAATAAGATAAAAAGGATGCGGCCCGCCAGGATTATTATTTCTCCGGGGCCGGGGATGCCGCGGGATGCGGGTATTTCCAATGACCTCGTAAGAAAGTTTTCGGGAAAGATTCCGATTTTGGGCGTTTGCCTGGGGCACCAGTGTATCGGCGAGGTTTTTGGCGGCAGGATTATCAGGGCCTCGCGCATCATGCACGGAAAGACATCCATGATATATCATAACCGAAAAACGATTTTTAAAGATGTTAAAAACCCGTTCAAGGCGACGCGCTACCATTCCCTGATCGTGGAACGCAAGTCATTACCGGAGATTTTAGAAATTATCGCCCGGACGAAACAAAAAGAGATTATGGGCATGAGGCACAGGGAGCATCCGACATATGGCGTGCAGTTTCACCCGGAATCGATCCTGACCTCCGAAGGCAAAAAAATACTGAAAAATTTCCTCGGGGTAAGAAAATGATAGAAGAAGCCATAAAAAAAATAAAAAATTCGCAGGACCTTTCCGAAAAAGAAACGGAAAGGGTTTTTACGGAGATTATGAAAGGAGAGGCCGAGACGGAAAAAATCGCCTCGTTCCTTATCGCTCTTAAGGAAAAAAAAGAAAGCGTGGATGAGATAACGGGCGCCGCCACCGTTATGCGCAGGTTTGCCACGAAAATAAATCCCAAAAAGGAGCGCTTATTGGATACATGCGGCACCGGCGGCGATTGCGCCGACACATTTAATATCTCGACAATCAGCGCTTTCGTCGCTTGCGGCGCGGGATGCAGCGTTGCCAAGCACGGCAATAAAGCCGTATCGAGTAAATGCGGAAGCGCGGACCTTTTGGAGGCATTAGGCGTGAATATTGATGTTGATAAGGGGGTTGTCGAAAAATGCATTAATGAGCTCGGTATCGGTTTTCTTTTCGCGCCGAAGCTACACCTTGCCATGAAATACGCGATGCCCGCCAGGAGAATGATTAAGACGCGTTCAATCTTTAATATTTTGGGGCCGTTAACCAATCCGGCCGGCGCGAAATTCCAGCTCTTAGGGGTTTACGATGAGGATTTAGTGGTAATGCTGGCGAATGTTTTGAAGAATTTGGGGTCTGTAAGGGCAATGGTAGTGTGCGGGAAAGACGGATTGGATGAGATAACGACCACTGGCATAACCGCGGTTGCCGAACTCAAGGATAACAGGGTCCGGACGCATATCATAAAACCGGAGGATTTCGGTTTTGCGAGCGCGAAAAAAGAGGACTTAAAAGGCGGGGATACCGATTTTAACGTAGCGATAGCCATGGAGATACTTAACGGGAAAAAGGGGCCGGGAAGGGATATCGTTCTGCTCAACGCCGGCGCGGCTATCTATGTTGCGGGGGTAGTTAGCGGGTTGACCGAAGGCATAAAGAAGGCCGGGGAGTCCATTGATTCCGGCCGGGCACTGGAAAAGCTGGAGAAGTTGAAAGAATTAACTAACACTTAATCCTGAAATATGATTCTATCAAAGATAATAAGCGAAAAACGGAAAGAAGTAGAAAAAGCGCGCTCTCTTATGCCCGAACAGAAGCTTAAAGAGCTGGTGCGGAAGCTTTATATAAAAAGCGCTTTTAAGAGGAATATAGCGCGGCCTCATCACATAAATTTGATTGCCGAGCTGAAAAAAGCCTCGCCTCACAGGGGGATTATAAGAGGGGATTTCAATCCTTTAAAGATTGCCTTGACATATCAGGCCAACGGGGCAAGCGCGCTTTCCGTATTAACAGATGAAAGATTTTTTGAGGGCAGCCTCAAGATTCTTAAAGAGCTGAAAGGAAAAGTTACGTTGCCGCTCCTGCGCAAAGATTTTATTATAGACGAATATCAGATTTACGAATCTCTATACTGGGGGGCAGACGCGATCCTGCTCATAGCCCACATATTAACAGAAGAAGAGCTAACGAACTTCTACAGGATAGCCAAGGACCTGGGCATGGATGTTCTGGTAGAGGTTCATAACGAGGAGGACGTTGATAAGGCCCTTAAGTCAGGCGCCTCTATTATAGGCATAAACAATAGAGACCTTACTACATTCAGAATAGATTTGTCCACTACCCAGAGACTGGTAAGGCTTATTCCCGAAAACAAAATCAAGGTCTCCGAGAGCGGCATAAAAACCTATGAGGATGTGATGTTTTTGAAAAGTTTAGGCATAAATGCCGTTTTGATAGGGGAAGTATTTATGGAAGCCAGCGATATCGCCGCGAAGATAAGAGAAGTTATGCGCTATTGACGATGGCTTTAGAAGGAAATGGTAAAAGTAAAGATCTGTGGTATTACGGAGTCGAAAGATGCTTTGAAGGCGCATGAATTAGGCGCTGATTTTGTGGGTTTTATCTTTTTTACAAACAGCCCGAGGAAGGTAAAGCCGGAAGAGGCGCGCTTGATTATAGAGGGCTTGCCGAAGGATTTGCTGAAGGTGGGATTATTCTTAGGCCAGGATGCCGGTACCGTAAGGGCAATAGCCGAGAGGTGCCGCCTTGATTTCCTTCAGCTGCACGGGGATGAAAGCCCGGAATACTGCAGGCGCCTCGGGAAGGACTTTAACATAATAAAGTCATTTAAAATTAAAAACTTCTGCAATGTAAGCGACATAAATGCTTATGAAGATGCCGCTCACTATTATCTTTTTGATACGTATGTAGAAGGCATGCCCGGCGGCACGGGTAAAACTTTTAACTGGGATATCTTGAAATACAGGCCGTTTGAAAAACCTATTTTCCTGGCAGGCGGCCTTACGCCGAAGAATGTAGAGGAGGCGATAAGGAAAGCCGCGCCGTATGCGGTGGATGTGGCAAGCGGCGTTGAAAAATCGCCGGGAAAAAAGGATTACGGGCTTTTAAAGGAGTTTATAGATAATGCAAAAAAGGCATAATAAATCCCGCTCTTGCGGGCGACATTTACCGGATAGGCATGGTTATTTTGGCGAGTTCGGCGGAAGATTTGTGCCGGAGACGCTTATGCGCGCATTGCAGGAATTGGAAGTCGAGCTGAACAAAGCTTTAAGAGATAAAAAGTTTTTAAGCCGGCTCGATTACTATTTAAAAACATACGCGGGCCGTCCCACGCCTTTGTATTTTGCCGGGCGGCTTACGGAAAAGCTGGGAGGCGCCAGGATTTACCTGAAGCGCGAAGACCTTGCCCATACCGGAGCGCATAAAATAAATAACACGCTGGGGCAGGCGCTTCTCGCAAAGAAGATGAAAAAGGCGCGCCTTATCGCCGAGACAGGCGCGGGCCAACACGGCGTCGCGACCGCTACCGTGGCGGCGATGTTCGGGTTTACGTGCGATATATATATGGGGACCGAAGACATCAAAAGGCAGGCGCTAAACGTGTATAGAATGAAACTTCTGGGAGCGCGGGTTATTCCGGTTGACAGCGGTTCGCGGACACTGAAGGACGCTACAAACGAAGCCATAAGAGATTGGGTTACCAATGTAAGGAATACGCATTATGTCCTGGGCTCGGTAGTGGGCCCTCATCCATATCCTTTTATGGTCCGGGAATTTCAATCGGTTATCGGGAAAGAGGCAAAATCGCAAATTCTAAAATCCGAAAAGAAGCTTCCTGATTTTCTTGTTGCCTGTGTCGGCGGCGGAAGCAATTCCATCGGCCTTTTTCACCCGTTTTTCAATGATAAAAAGGTGAAATTCATCGGCGTGGAAGCGGCCGGCAGAGGTTTGCGTTCGAAGAAACACGCGGCAACTTTGATTGAGGGCGAGATAGGCGTGCTTCACGGCTCAAAAAGCTATCTCTTACAAAACAAGAACGGGCAGGTCAACATAGCGCATTCGATTTCAGCGGGACTCGATTATCCGGGGGTTGGGCCGGAGCACTCTTATTATAAGAAGATAAAAAGAGCGGAATACTTCGCCGTTACCGATAAAGACGCTCTCGACGGATTCAGGCTTTTGTCCGAATATGAGGGTATAGTCCCGGCTCTCGAGCCGTCGCACGCGATATATTATGTGTCAAAATTGGCGCCGAAACTGAAGAAGAATAAAATAATTATTCTCTGTCTATCGGGCCGCGGGGATAAGGATATCGATATTATTCGCAAGTATGTAAAATTTAAGCAAGAACCTAAATAGAGGTCGGGCGAAATGAACAGGATAGATAAATTATTTAAGAAACTGAAAAAAGAGCGCAAGAAAGCTTTCATTGTTTATATAACAGCCGGATACCCCACTCTCCGGGCGACAGAAAGGCTTATTTCGGAACTTGAAAAAAGCGGTGTAGATTTAATCGAGCTCGGCATACCGTTTTCCGATCCCCTGGCTGACGGCCCGACGATACAGAAGGCATCCGAGGCCGCTATCTCCAAAGGAGCAGACATAAAATCCATTTTGCGAATAGTGCGTTCTGCGAGAAAGCATGTTAAGCTCCCGCTTGTATTCATGACATATTATAATCTTGTATCGCATTATGGCCTTGAGAAGTTTGTCAGGGAATCCAAAGCAGCGGGCGCTGACGGTATTATCATTCCGGACCTGCCCCCTGAAGAGGCGAAAAAGCTTATTGACGCTTCAAGGAAAAGCGCTTTTGCAACGATTTTTTTGGCCGCTCCAACGAGCACGAATGCCCGCCTTAAAAATATATCGGTTAAGAGCAGAGGATTTATCTACTATGTTTCTTTAACGGGCGTTACCGGCGCGCGCGACAGGCTTGCGCAGGATATTGTCGGAAATGTCAGGCGCCTAAAAAAAATTACAAAAAAACCTGTTTGCGTGGGATTTGGCGTTTCCGGACCGGAACAGGCAAGGAGAATAGCGCATCTCGCGGATGGCGTAATTGTCGGAAGCGCCGTTATCAAAACCATAGAGAAAAATATAGGCAAAAAGGATTTGTATAAGAAGGTCGCTAACTTCGTAAGTTCGTTAGCAAAAGCGATCCATGTTAACTAATTGTTCGAGGTTCGACCTCGAACAATTGAGCGAGGTCGAACCTCGAACAATTAGGGGAGATAAGGGTGAATAAGGTTTATGCTGTTTTAATGGCCGGGGGAAAAGGCACAAGGCTCTGGCCGCTATCGAGGGCCGGTTATTCGAAATCTTTTGTCCGCGTAGGCAAAATAAAACCTGCGATAGCGCAAATTATCGGGATACTGCAAGGCCTGATCGCCGCCAGGGATACGATAGTAGTAGTTGATAAGGCACAGGAAGCATTGTTAAGAAGATTTGCGAGGCACATTCCGCGGCAGAATATTCTGGTTGAGCCTTTTGGCAGGAGCACCGCAAGCGCAGTCGGCCTTGCGGCTATAGAGCTTGACCCGGACGACATAATGGTAGTTTTGCCTACGGATTTTCTGATAAGAGAAAAAACCCGTTTCAAGAGCGCCATAAAAGCCGCTATAGATTTTGTATGCCGTAAAGAAGGCGTATTATTGTGTATCGGGACAAGGCCTAAAGAAGCAAAGGCATCTTACGGTTATATAAAGATTAAATCCCGCCAGAGAGGCAGCGTCTATTCCATAGATAAATTCATAGAGAAACCTTCGGAAAAAACGGCGCAGAAATTGATAAAAAAACCCGATTATCTCTGGAATACGGGGATATTTGTTTTTAAAGCAAATGATATTTTAGAAGCGATGAAAGCCCGCACGCCCCTTTTATACAGGGAGCTTTCGCGTATAAAAAAAGACAAGAAATCAAAAAAAACGGCATACTCGCGCATGAAAAACGTATCGATAGATTATCAGATTATGGAGAAAGCAAAAAATCTTTATTGCGTAAAGGGAAACTTCTCCTGGCAGGATTTGGGCAACTGGAAAAGCGCGGGAGAATTATTTAAGAAAAAAAAATACGGCAACATTACTTTCGGCAGGGCAACCTTAATAGATACCCACGGCTCTATTATATACAATTCGGAAAAGAGCCAACTCGGCGTAGTGGGCCTTACGGATATGATAGTAGCGCACACTAAAAACGGTACGCTTGTATGTAGCAAGAAGGGCGCGGAAAAGGTCAAGGAGCTGATAGCCAGGTTATGAAGATTCTGGGGCTGGATATAGGGTCAAAAAGAATAGGCGTGGCGGTTAGCGACCCTCTCGGCATTACCGCGCAGGGGCTTTTGACGCTTGAAAAGACAAAAGACGCCGACTTTATCAAGCGGCTGAGGGATATAATATTAAAAGAGGAAATAAAGGAGATTGTAGTCGGGCTGCCGCTAAACATGAACGGTTCATGCGGGCCGCAGGCAAAGGGCGCTATTTCTTTTGCGGATAACTTAAAGGACAAATTCGAGATACCCGTAAAATTGTGGGATGAGAGAATGAGCACGATGGAAGTAGAGCGTATTATGATTCAAGCCGATACCTCGAGAAGTAAAAGAAAAAAGAAAATTGACAAACTTGCCGCGCAAGTTATATTGCAGAGCTATCTGAACGCAAGAGGAAATAACGGGGGATAATTGTTCGAGGTTCGACCTCGCTCAATTGAGCGAGGTCGAACCTCGAACAATTAAGATTATGTATAAAAAATACACATTAAAGAACGGTTTGAATGTTGTAACCTCATATATGCCGCATATGGAATCGGTTTCTATCGGCCTATGGATTGGGGTAGGCGGAAACTATGAGGAAAAGCGCCTTTCGGGCATGAGCCATCTTATCGAACACATGTTATTTAAAGGCACGCAATCCAGGACGGCAAATATGTTGAAAGAGGCAATCGAGGGCGTCGGGGGGAATTTCAACGGTTTTACATCGGAAGAATTAACCTGTTACCTGGTTAAATTACCGGCTCAATATATGGAGCTCGGCCTCGATATACTAAGCGATATGGTATTATACCCGAAGCTGGACCCGGCAGAATTGGAAAAGGAAAAATATGTTATTTGCGAAGAGATAAAGATGTACATGGACCAGCCGGGCCATCATGTTTTCGATATCCTGGCTCGCGCGATGTGGCCAGACCACGCGTTGGGCCGGCCCATTGAGGGGTATATCAATACTATAAAAAGTTTTAAAAGAGATGATCTGACGGATTTTTCGAATCAATATTACCAGCCGGCCAATATGTCCGTTGTCGCAACCGGCAAGATCGATAGGCGAAAAATCTCCGGGATTGCCAGGAAGATTTTTTCTATGCCTTCGACAAAAAAAAGATTTCTCGCGGAATCGACTAAAAGGATTCATAAAGGGGCGCACGTAAGGCTTTTTCCCAAGAATACAAAGCAAACCCATCTTGCTTTTGGTTTCCACGGCATAAACAGATTTCATAAATTGAGATATGCCTTGCAACTTTTAAATATAATTTTAGGCGGTAACATGTCTTCGCGGCTCTTTGAAAGGCTAAGAGAGAGAAAAGCGTTATGTTACGAAATAAGTTCGGGCATAAGAAGCTATAAGGATGCGGGCGCTTTTATTATACACGCAGGCGTCGATAACAACAAATTAGTGGAGGCATCGGAGGAGATAGTTAACGAACTTAAGGAGTTAAAGGATAATTCGGTTACTCCGGGCGAGCTGTATCGCGCAAAGGAATATTACAGGGGGCAGCTTCTTCTCGCCCTTGAAGATACTTCTTCGAGAATGCTGTGGCTTGGCGACAAGATAATGCTGGAAGGGAAAGCGCCGGCCATTCGGGAGATATTTAAGAATATAGAGAAAATCGGCATTGAAGATATAAAAGAGATAGTGAAAATGATATTCAACAGGAGGCATTTGAATTTCGCTACAATAGGGCCTGTCAGCGCAGGCGATAAAAATAAATTAAGAAAGGTATTAATATTATGAGAGGCTCGATAAGATTATTCAAAGTCGCTGATATATCAATAAATATTCATATCACGTTTTTTCTTTTACTTCTGTTATTTCTGAATATGGGCGTGAAATGGCTTTTTCTTATCGTGGCAATATTTTTTTTCGTCACCCTGCACGAGCTTTCTCACAGCCTTGTTGCAAAAAAATTCGGCATCAGGGTGAAAGAAATTACGCTTCTTCCCATAGGCGGGGTCGCCTCTATGACGAAGATGCCCGATAAGCCCTATCAGGAATTTTTAATATCACTGGCCGGCCCCATGCTTAATATAGCTGTCGTTATAATATTCTTCCTTCCCTTATATTATATATTAGGGCCGGAAGTCCTGTTCCACCCGCTTTCCGTAAAGACCTTCCCGCTGACGATTGCGCATATCTACTGGATTAATCTGATACTGGCAATATTCAACCTGATACCGGCGTTCCCTATGGACGGCGGGAGAATCGTGCGCGCTCTTTTAGCCGGTAAATTGGGTTATCAGAAGGCGACAAAGATAGCGGTGAATTTTGGGCATATCTTTGCGCTTCTATTCGGATATATCGGCTTAATCAACGGGCATATCCTGCTTATTATTATAGCCGTGTTCATTTATATGGCAGCTTCTTCGGAAGAATTACAGGTTGACCTTAGGGAGACCTTAAAAAAATTTACCATAAAAGACATAGTTCCGTCTCAATTTCTCACATTACAGAAGGAAGCGACGTTATCAAAGGTTTTGGAACTCATGTTTCACTCGCACCAGGAGGATTTTCCGGTTATCGAAGGGGGCCGCATGGTCGGCTTTATCACGCGCAGCGACATCATAAACGGAATACACCAGCACGGGGTATCGGCAAACGTGTCTCTGGTTATGAAGAAAGATTTCCCTGTCTTGCAAGAACGAGATCATCTTGATAAGGTCCAGAATATAATGCAGGAAAATAATATAAAGGCGCTTCCTGTCGTAAGAGACGATAGCGTGATAGGGGTGGTTACGATTGAGGACGTAACGAGGGTATATTCATTGATGTCAAAACGTTAACGTCATTGCGAGGGGCCAAAGGCCCCGAAGCAATCTCATATATCGAGATTGCTTCGGGCACTTCGTGCCCTCGCAATGACAACTGATGCGGAGGAGTGAATGGCAAAAATTAAATTCGGGACAGATGGCTGGAGGGCCGTTATAAGCGAGGATTTTACGTTCGAAAACACGAAAATTGTAGCGCAGGCGATAGCGGACTATGTGAAAAAGCAAAAACCGAAAATCAGAAATAAAAAATCCAAACTTTACGGCAAAAAATATGCGCTGGTCGTGGGTTACGACACGCGTTTTTTGTCCAATAGGTATGCGGCGACCGTTTCCTCGGTGCTTGCCGCAAACGGTATAAAAGTAGTTTTGACCGACAGGCCGACGCCTACGCCATCGGTAAGTTTTAATATAAGGTATAAAGAATTTATCGGCGGCGTGATGATTACCGCCAGCCACAACCCGGCCCGTTATAACGGGATAAAATATAAAGGATATTTTGGCGGCTCTGTCACCAACGGCGTAACAGATGCAATCGAATCGAGGTTATACAAATCGAAAATAAAATTTATGGACAAAAAAGAAGCCCTTAAGAAACGCCTTATAAAGCTCGAGAATATAATTCCGCTGCACCTTAGGTCGGTGAAAAAATACGCTAATATGTCGCTGCTTAAGAAATCGAAATTGAAAATTCTGGTAGACAGCATGAATGGAACAGGCGCCCGGTTCATAGAAGAGCTGCTCAAAGACACAAATAATAAAGTTACGACTATTAATGACCGGAGGGACATCTCTTTCGGCGGAAGAGCGCCTGAACCTAACGAAAAGCACCTAAAGCCGACAGCCGAGATTGTAAAAAAAGGCCGTTTCGACGTCGCGTTAGCCACTGACGGAGATAGCGACAGGCTTGGCGTAATTCTTCCGGACGGAGAGATTTTGAGCGGCCATAAGGTTATGACGCTGCTTCTACTGCACCTTTTAGAGGGCAGGAACTTGAAAGGCGGGGTAGTTCAAACTATTTGCGGAACGGCATTGATAGATAAGATATGTAAAATGTACGGGCTCAAAACTTACGAAACATGCGTCGGTTTTAAATACATCGCGGAGCTTATCGTTAAAAAAGACATATTGTTAGGCGGAGAAGAAACAGGCGGCGTGGCGTTCAAAGGGTGGCTTCCCGAGAGGGATGGCATACTGTCGGCTCTTCTTATTTTAGAAATGATAGCCCAGAGAAAAAAGAGTTTAAAAAAGATTTTAGAGGATATAAAAAAGGCCTACGGGGTATATGTATACAAGCGCTACGACGTGCATTATTCGCGGGCTCAAAAAAAGAAGTTGCTCGCGGCATTAAAGAAAATGCCGTTCAAAGAAGTGCTCGGCAAGGAGATAGTCAACGTTAAGTCTTTCGACGGCTTCAAATTTATACGTTCGGACGGAAGCTGGTTTATGTTAAGGCCGTCCGGCACCGAACCGAAACTACGCATATATTCAGAGGCACATAGCGAAAAAGAGGCGCTTGCACTTATAAAGTTTGGAAAGCAATTTGCCTTAAGCGATTAGAACCGATTTCAAAGGTTGGTTGAAATGGTACGGTTAATACTTGTAAGGCACGGTGAGACGAACTGGAATAAGCAGAAACGCGTCCAGGGCGCGCTGGACATACCTTTGAACCGTGAGGGCGGGGAAGAAGCCAGGCGAATTTCCAGCGAGCTTTCGAAATTCAAAATCGACGTTGTTTACTCAAGCCCCGTATCCTGTAGTTGTTCCACAGCTCACGAAATAGCAACCACCCGTAGCCTGAAAGTCATAAAGATAGACGAACTTAACGAGGTCAACCACGGCATTTGGCAGGGATTGCTTTTAAAAGATATAAAGAAACGTTATAAAAAACAATATAATACCTGGAAGGCCTACCCTACATCGGTCCGGCCGCCAAAGGGTGAATCCATTAGAGTTGCATATGACAGAGCGGTGAGCGCCATGCATAAAATAGTCGATAAACATAAAGACGAAAGCATATGTATCGTGTCCGGCGGTATAATTCTTTCCATAATCAAGTGCTATCTTAGAAACATAGACCCTGAAGGAGTATGGAAATTTATTCCGGGAGAGCCGTGGGAAGTTTTTGAGCTGTGAGTGAGCTATGGATAAGAATTTAATAAGGAACTTCTCGATAATCGCTCATATAGACCACGGAAAATCCACGCTTGCCGATAGAATAATTGAATTTACCAAGGCCATCTCCGCGAGGGAATTCCATGACCAGGTCCTGGATGATATGGAACTGGAAAGAGAGCGGGGAATAACCATAAAGGCGAGCGCTATCAGGATAGATTATAAAGCGAAAAACGGCAAGATTTACCGCCTCAACCTGATAGATACGCCGGGCCACGTGGATTTTACATACGAAGTTTCAAAATCGATAGCTGCCTGCGAGGGGACATTGCTTCTCGTGGATGCCTCGCAGGGGGTAGAGGCGCAAACAGTTGCTAACCTGTATTTAGCGTTAGAGCACAATTTAAAGATTATCCCCGTTATCAATAAAATAGACCTTTCAAGCGCGGATGTGAATAAAGTGAGAAGACAGATTACGGATATTCTGGGTTTAGAGGAAGAGGAAATTATACTCGCCAGCGCGAAAGAAGGAAAGGGGACCCAGGAGATTCTCGAGAGGATTGTAGAAAAAATTCCCCCGCCGCGCGGAGATATTTCGAACCCGCTCCAGGCGCTTGTTTTTGATTCAAGATTCGATACATACAAAGGGGCAGTTCTTTTTGTAAGGACAGTTAACGGCCTTGTGAAAAAAGGTATGAATATAAAGATGATGAATACGGGTAAGGTTTATGAAGTAAAAGAAGTAGGCATATTCAGGCCAAAACCGACCGAGGTTGATAAACTTGCCTGCGGAGAAGTAGGGTACCTTGCCTGCAATATAAGAGACGCGCGGGAAGTCATAATAGGGGATACCGTAACGGATAAAGAAAACCCTGCCTTCAGCGCGCTCCCCGGTTATAGAAAACTTAATCCTATGGTGTATTGCGGGATATACCCTGTTAATGCCGGCGATTTTCCCGCTTTAAAGGAGGCCATTGAGAAGATGAAACTGTCTGATGCCTCCTTTGTGTTTGAAGCCGAATCTTCGGCTGCCCTGGGCATGGGATTTCGATGCGGCTTTTTGGGGCTTCTCCATATGGAGATTACCCAGGAGCGGCTTGAGAGAGAATATGATCTGAATCTTGTAATCACGACGCCCAGCGTGATATATAAAGTCATAATGAAAAAAGGCAACGTATTGGATATAGATAACCCGTCCAAATTTCCGCGGCCGGAGTTGATAGATAATGTTGAGGAGCCGTATGTCCGCGTTTTTATCATTATCCCAAAAGAATCCATAGGGGATGTAATGAAATTGGTAGAGTCGAGGCGCTCCGTTTATAAAAGCACGGAGTTCTTGGATGTCGAGAGGGTAAGGCTGGTTTACGAAATGCCGATACCGGAGGTTATCACCGATTTTTACGACAAGATAAAATCACTTACAAAAGGGTACGGGTCGCTTGACTATGAAATGTTGGATTACAGGAGAGCCGAGATAGTCAAGCTGGATATCCTTATAAACGGGGAAGTTGTCGATGCCCTGTCTCTTTTGATAAGCAGGGAAAAGGCCCACCTGAAAGGAAGGGCCATTGTCAAGAAGCTCAAGAGCACCATACCGCGGCATCTTTTTAAGATTGCCCTCCAGGCGGCTATCGGCGGCCACGTAATAGCGAGGGAAGATATAAGCGCTATGGGTAAACACGTTACAAGTAAATGTTATGGCGGCGACATAACGAGAAAGAGAAAGCTCTGGGAAAAACAAAAAGCAGGTAAAAAGCGCATGAAGCAGTTCGGGAAGATACAGATTCCGCAAGAGGCGTTTTTCGCTGCATTAAAAACATAAGCCCGCCTATCCTGCCTGGCGGCAGGCAGGCGGCAGAGAAGGAGTAATATGTCAAGATACAAGACGTGGCAGTACTGGCGGGATGAGTGGGTAAAACCGATTTTGTATGCCCTCGCCATCGCCCTTTTTATAAGGACATTTATCGCGCAGCCGTTTAAAATTCCGAGCTCATCTATGGAACCGACTTTCATGCCCGGGGACAGGATATTCGTAAATAAATTTATATATGGAGCAAAGATACCTTTTACCGATCTAAGGCTCCCGGCCTTAAGAGAACCCGGGAAAGGGGATATTATGGTATTTCGCTCGCCCGTGGAACGGAAAAAATTCCTGGTTAAAAGATTAATCGGTTTGCCCGGCGATGTCGTTGAGGTAAAAAATGAACGCGTAGAAGTGCCTGCGGATTCTTACTATGTTTTGGGAGATAATAGCCAAAATTCCGTTGACTCGCGTTACTGGGGATTTGTCCCGGCGAAAAATTTAGCAGGCAAGGTTTTCTTCATCCACTGGCCCATTAGGCGAATACGGATAGTTAAATAAATGAATCTGCCCAATAAAATTACAATTTTTCGAATATTACTTATCCCGTTTTTCATATCGTTTATCCTTTATTCAAAATGGGAAATAGCGCTAATCATTTTTATTATAGCGGCAATAAGCGACGGGCTGGACGGTTATCTGGCCAGAACCTTGAAACAAAGGACAGAACTTGGAAGAATTCTGGACCCGATAGCGGATAAGATGCTTATCTTGAGCGCTTTTATATCGTTTTGCGTTGCCAGCAACCTTCCGGCCAGCGTAAAGCCGCCCTACTACGTGCCTATTGTAATAATTTCCCGGGAGGGTATCATTATCCTCGGCGCGCTACTTATCTATTTCATAAAGGGAAAAATAGAAATGAAACCCACCGGTATCAGCAAAATTACCACATTCCTGCAGATGATTACCGTGATAAGTATTCTTCTTAAACTCGCCGTATCCGCCGTCCTGTGGAACGTTGCCGTCGCATTTACTATTTACTCAGGCCTGGATTACATTATAAAGGGCTCGAGACTCCTTAATGACTAAGAGAATGCCCGTTATATCCATTGTTGGAAGGCCCAATGTCGGCAAATCAAGCCTGTTTAATCGGGTTGTCGGCAAAAGACACGCTGTGGTTGAAAAACGGGAGGGCACGACAAGGGATAGGATCGAAAAACCCGTAAAAACTAAAGGCAAAATTTTTATATTGGCGGATACGGGCGGTTTTTTACCTCACGGAACAGACGAGATCCGGGTTTTAGTAAAAGCGCAAATTGAAAAGGCTGTTTTATCTTCGGATGCCCTTTTATTTGTGTGCGATGGCGAAAAAGGGCTTTTACCCTTAGATATGGATTTAGCAAGCCGCCTTCGCAAGTCCGGTAAAAAAATAATCCTCGTTATAAATAAAATAGATAATGAAAAAAGAAAAGAAGATATTTTAGATTTTTACCGGCTTGGATTAGGCGAGCCTTTTGGGATTTCATGCCTTCATAATCTGGGAATAAAACAGCTTCTTGACAAGATTGTAGATACCATACCCTTATACTCCGAAGCCGAAATCGAAAAGTATCACCCCATTAAAATCGCTATCTGCGGAAGGCCCAATGTCGGAAAATCTTCTTTTCTGAACAAGGTGCTTGACCGGGAAAGGGTTATTGTTCACGAGAAGCCCGGCACAACCAGGGACTCGATAGATACTTATTTCAAGAAAGACGGAATAATGTTTTTACTTATTGATACAGCCGGCATAAGGCACAGGAGAAAAGTAAAGGAAGCCGTTGATATTTATAGCATGATGAGAGCCAGGGACTCGATAGACCGCTCGGACGTAGCCGTACTTCTGATTGACGGTATGGAAGGCGTAACAAACGACGATATAAAGATTTTTGATTATATTAACGAAAGAGGAAAGGGATGCGTGATAGTTGTCAATAAATGGGACCTGGTAAAAGATATAGAAATGGCAAAATACAGGCAAGCCATTTTGAAAAGGGTGCCGGAGGCAAGAAATTTTCCTATCGCGTTTATCTCGGCAAAGACAGGCAGGAACGTATTGGACGCCTTTAACCTCGTTAAAGCCATAAAGACGAATTTAGACCTTTTTATAGATACCGATACCCTGAATGATTTTCTGAAGGAGATAAAACCGCAGAATGTCAGCGTGCCCCGCCGGAGAAAATATCCGAAATTCTATCATATGGCCCAGGTCGAAACCTTTCCGAAAAGATTTTTGGTTTTTGTTAATGATACAAGAGCGGTAACCGCTTTCCATACAGCTTTTATAGAAAACAGGCTGCGGGAGAGCGTTCCGTTAAAGGGAGTGCCTGTGAGGATAATCTATAAAAGGCAGGCCAGGCGCCAAAGAAAGGATAAAAGATGATAAACTTATCGATATCCCTAATCCTTGCTTATCTAATCGGCTCTATACCCACAAGCTTTATTTTTGGAAAAATTTTAAAGAACATCGATATACGAAAACACGGAAGCGGTAATGTCGGCGCCACGAATGTTTTCAGGGTGGCGGGAAAAATACCCGCTCTAATTGTCTTGTTGCTCGACATATTTAAAGGGAGTTTTGCCGTACTCTTTCTCCCGGAGGTCTTTTTTAATAATGCCATAGGCATAACTATAGGTTTTGAAGTTTATCAGATTCTTTTAGGATTATTCGTAATCAGCGGCCACGTCTGGAGCGTATTCCTGAAATTCAAAGGGGGAAAGGGCGTGGCAACAACCGCAGGCGTAATCCTGGTGCTGGCTCCCAAGATATTAATAGGCAGCCTTTTTATCTGGATTCTTGTTTTCCTTGCGTTCAGAATTGTTTCTGTCGCGTCTATTACCGCGTCGATATTTTTACCAATATTTGCAATTATATTTCACCGGCCTATATACATGGTCCTATTCTGCGTTCTTCTTTGTATCTTCGGCACCTACAAACACAAATCCAACATAAAGCGCCTCATCCGCGGTGAGGAGAAGAAGCTCTTTTAGTTCACACCCATTCGTAATACTTTAATCCCGCAAGAATCTACCAACAGGAAAGACAAGGTTCCCGTCCGCTGAAAAATTTCCCCCCTTCGCTAAATACTTAATGTGTTTGGCTTCGGGGGACCGGATTTTCTTTCGGTTTTTAGAGGGGGCGCTAATTCGCACGACACCGACAGGTGTCGGCTCACAGCGCGCTCTTTTTGCCTCAATAATTGTGGCAAAGGAAACCTCCAAAAACCTCAATAAAATCCTAAATTTTTCTTAATGCGGACGAGAACCTTGTCTTTCCTGTTGGAATATACCTTATTAGACCAGTCTGCACATATGCGTAAACAACTAAAAGATGTTAAGTTACAAAAAAGGTTGCTTGCCTGGCTTGACTGGGTAATAATTATCAGGTATACTTGAAGTGAGTTAAAAAAAATGGCTTGATGACTTTTAGGGTCGGGAGCCAGTTTTTTTGTCCGCGGTAATTAAAAAGTTTTAAAAAGTATTTCTTAATAGAAAGCCTGCCTGCCGGTAAGCAGGCAAGCAAGGAGTTGATAAAATGAGAGAACTAATATTTAAAAATTTAACGACTCCGGCCTCTAAAAAAAGAGATATCTCCGTAGAAGAAACTGTAGAGAGAAATGGATTAGTTTCTTCAACAAAGAAAAGATCCATTTATTTTATAAGGGGCGCCCATCATATAGAATCCAAAGGCGAGCTCAAAAAATGGATAGATAAGAGGAGCAAGAATCCCGATTTAAATAAGAAATTCTTCCATATTTTACGGGATTATTCGGATAAAAATAAACAAGATAAATTAATATGCAAGATGAGGGGCTCTTTCTACGTGGTTTCAGGTGAGTCCGTATATAATATTGTATTTGTGCACGCGATAAAAATAAGCTATCGGCAAGCCCGAGATACGAATTGAAAAAAGTTTGTAAATAAATAAAGCCTGCGAAATAAAAAAATTAAAACGCGGCTTTTGGGCGGAGTATAGAGTCTATGCTCCGCTTTTTTTATTGCCTTAAGATTGCTTCAAGGTGCTTCACGCCTCCGAGGTTTCTAAATAAGGTTGCGTATAAGGCGGGGGAGGCCAGGCCTTGACAAGCTGGAAGGGGAGAGTATACTTATATATATACGCTATATATGGGCAAAAATAAGGAAAAAAATGAAAAATAAAATTGCAATTAATGCAAAATATGAAAAACTCTTACTGGTCAGCATTGGGCTGGGAGTATTCTTTTGGATTTTGGAGGCGGCCATACATTCTTTTATATTTACTGAAGGAGCTTTTATTAAGCAGATATTCTTTCCAAACGTGCATGAGATATGGATGCGTTCATTGGTGATAAGTATGTTTGTTGTTTTTGGAAGTTATACCCAGATTATGCTCGGGAGAGAGCGACATGTAGAAGAAAAAATTAAACTCGCTTACACAGAGCTTAATCAGATATTTAATACTGCGGCTGATGCAATGCGTGTAATTGATAAGAATTTCAATGTGCTACGGATCAATGATACATTTTCCGCTTTGGTTGGCATAAGTAAAAATGAAGCGGTGGGGAAAAAGTGTTACGAGGTATTTCATGGTCCCATGTGCCATACTCCCAATTGTCCCCTTATACGAATCATGGGTGGTGAAAAACGGATTGAGTGCGATGTAGACAAAGAACGCTGCGACGGGATTAAGGTGCCTTGTATTCTTACGGCAACGCCTTTTGCTAAAGAGGATGGCGAAATTTTAAGTATTGTCGAAGATTTTAAGGATATCAGGGAACGTAAAAATGCGAAAGAAAAGCTGGAAAGATTAAATAAAAAGCTTTTGGAGTCAAATAAAAAGTTGCAAGAATTGACTTTGGAAGATTCGCACACGGGTCTTTATAATCATCGCTATCTGGAAGAAGCTATTAAGTCGGAATTTTATCGTACCAAAAGGAATAAGCAGCCGCTTTCCGTGCTAATGTTGGATGTTGATTATTTTAAATCGATAAATGATGTCTATGGGCATCAATTCGGCGATTTGGTGCTTAGGCAACTTGCCGGGCAGCTAAAGCGCTTCGTGCGTCATTATGATATCGTTATTCGATTTGGCGGAGAAGAGTTTATAATCATAATTCCGGAAACAAATAAATCAACAGCTTTAATTTTGGCTCAGAGACTTTTGAGCGCTATTAGTCTGCATAGTTTTGGAGATGAAAAACAGGTTGTTAAATTGAGATTAAGCGGGGCCGTATCCTCATATCCCGAAGATAAAATAAGCAAAGGTATGGAGTTAATTGATCTTGCTGACCAGATTTTGAATAAAGCTAAAGAAGATGGCAGCGGGAGAATATATTCTTCTGCGGATACCAAAAGAGGAAAAAAGCCCGCCTCCTTAGAAACAGATAAAAATTCCGATGTCAGACTTCTCAAAGGCAAAATTGATAAACTTACCAAGCGGGCAAATCAGAGCTTAATCGAGGCTATTTTTGCTTTTGCAAAAACGATCGAACTAAAAGATCATTATACCGGAGAACATGTGGAGAGGACTGTCGACTACGCAACAGAAACGGCCGGGGCATTAAAATTATCCCAGAAAGAAATAGAGCGTATAAGGGAAGCATCTAGATTGCATGATTTGGGTAAAGTGGGAATAAGTGAGAAGATTTTGCTTAAACCGGCGAGGCTTAATGAGGAGGAGTTCGAAGAAATTAAAAAACATCCTCAAATAGGAGTGGATATTATACGGCCCATTCAATCTTTGCGTGACATAATTCCTTTAATTCTCTATCATCAGGAAAGGTGGGACGGCAAAGGCTACCCGCAGGGATTAAAGGGAGAAGAAATTCCCATCGGAGCGCGTATTATCGCGGTAGCAGATGTGTATCAGGCTTTAATTTCTGATCGTCCATATCGCAAAGCGTATTCTGAGAAAGAAGCTGTTAGGATAATTGAAGAAGGTTCTAGCATACATTTCGACCCTAAGATTGCCGATATCTTTTTGGAAATTTTGAGAAAAAAAACTAAGGATTAAGGGGGCACCCATTTAAAAAAATTAAAACGCGGCTTTTGGGAGGAGTGCAAAGTTTGTGCTCCTCTTTTTTTGTCTGTTTTAAGAGATGCTGTTAGGATAGGGCGGGTCTCGGCTCAGCATAAAATATTATGCCAAAATCTTCTCCTT
>CP070780.1:1106339-1187050 GCA_020346285.1 Candidatus Omnitrophota bacterium
TAACCAATAGGTAGGTTTTACTTTAAGTTCCTTGCATATAAAATAGACAGGGATTAATATGAGGACATGTAAAAGAGAGTTTATTACAAGCAGGACATATGTCCCTACTGCCCCGAATATGTAATAGATTACACCACAGTAGAAATAGTAAAAGTTACCTATTTCACGTTCAATAGCGTACCTTTCGGGCATTTTTTCGCCAGTTCGCCAAGAGCGCGCTATTATTTTTCCATAACTGGCATAAGCATAATCGTCCCCCTTATAAGCAAAACCGTCGTATTCAGCCTCTCTTTTTGACAGGAATAAACTTATGCTTACTCCGAGAATAAGGCAGAAAACTATAGAAGTATTTATGAAGACAAATTTTTTATTCATTGTTCATGCCTTTCAGCAATTCTACAATTATACACGCATCCAATGGTGAAATCAAGACAAAATCATTTCCATTATCCATATAAATGCCCCTTGACTATGTCAATATCTAATTGATATAATACGATATCATCCTATCCTATCAGGAAGTATTAATAAATGAAAGTATATATAAAGCTATTGCGAGATAGTCTACCATATCTCTTGATAACGGGTATCGCCGTTTTTATGTTCCGTGGCATATTCGCGCCTGGGTTCATGTCCGGACACGACAATTCCTTTCATTATTATGTCGCCTACTATTTAACCGAGACCCTGATCCCTGAGTTTCACTGGATAAGCGGTTGGAGCATGCGATGCCTCGCGGGATTTCCCATTCTTGTAGATTATTGCCAGATAGGGTTTTTGCTTGTGGCGTTTTTGAATAAGGCCTTATTTCTACCCCTTAACCTTTCCTACAAGGTAGTAGTTTTATTTAGCTATATATTTTTGGGATTCGGTTTTTATAAATTGGCTTCGTGTAGATTCGGAAAGTCGGCGTCTCTTTTTGCCTGCGTTTGCCTCATGCTGCAGAAAGATATTTATTATGATAAAATCCTATCCGGGGTATGGAATAACTATTTAGCCCTCGGGCTTTTTTTTATTTTCTTTCACCTGCTCGATAAAAATATTGAAACCATAACAGTAAAGAAATCATTAATGTTAGGGCTGATATTGGGGGTCTTGATACTTGCCCACTTGTTCGTTGCTCTCTTTGCGTTCATGCTACTTGCTATATATGCAATTCCGTATTTGATGAGTATGATTAATAAGAAAAAATCACTTTTTAAGCCGATTCTTTTTTATTTTTGCATACCAATATCGGCATTTATGATTGCGTCGTATTATTTATGTAATGTCGTCACCGCAAAAAATTATTTTTCCACATTGGTTACGAAAAGCAGTTTCCTGAAACTTGCATGGGTCCTGAAATCTTTTTTCGGACCTCTTGAAAACGTAAATTCGATATCAGATTTTATGATAAATATACCGGTTATAGCAAGGATTATATTTAGTTTTTTCGGTATATACATTTTTTTAAAAAAGGAGAAGGCTTTAAAAATCAGACGTTTTTTGATATCAACCATTATTTTTGTTTTTATATCCCTGGTGCTTTTCAGCGATATCCTTGCCAGTCTTTTTAGTTGGTGGCATAATATCCCTTTTATGACGAAGCTGCATACCACCCGATTTTTAATTTACGTGCAAATCGGGATGTATTTATTTATGGCGTATGGAATCGCCGAATTTTTAAAACATTTCAAAAAGAAACAACTTATAATAGCCGCCTGTGCCGTTCCTATGCTATTTTCGGCTTTTTTCCATTATAACTATCTGGCGCAGCCGGGTTCCAGGACACTCACGCAATCTCCATGGATGCCGGATGTCTATAAAGTATGGGCCTGGCTTAAGAATAATGCTCCTTCAGAAGAAGGAAGGGTAATATATCAAAATACAAACGAGAATATGAATGCTCCTATACTTGGAAGAAGCGATGTCTTTGCCCTTTCCGGCATTTTTACGAGGCTTTCCCAGATAGGAATTTCGCCGTTTTTTGAAGGAAGATACCTGCGCACCGACAAAGGAGACGTATTTGAAAAGCCCATAGACACCGCAGACGCTGGTTTTATCGGAGAGATGATGGATAATTTTAATTCAAGATATATCGTAAGCGTAATGCCGAATTTAAAAGAAAAACTAAACACATCGGACTTATTTTTTAAAGAAGCGGATTTTGGACCGTTCAGCATATTCCGGTTGAAAAACTTTAAGAATGAATGGATAAAATTTAAAGGCGACGCAACTTATAAAAAAATAACATTCAAAAACCAACATATCCAGTTTCATATAAACAATAAGTCAGCTGATAACGAAGCTTTTATTAAAATCTCTTATCATCCCCTCTGGCGCGGCCGATTGAATAATAAATCTGTGAGAATCGAACGCGATAAATATGAACTCATGAAAATTTCATTGCCGGACAAAGGGGACTACGAATTGGAATTATTATTTAGTTCTTTTAACCGCCTATGGGCAAGCGTTTCGTTGTTAACACTTATGGGGATAGGTCTTCTCCAGATACTATACCTGATATTGAGACCTGTCCCCACCGGGAAGAGTGATGCGTAAATTATTAAAATATATCATTATTGCTGTTACAGCATTTACGATTTCAATATTGTGTATCGACAGATTCCCCCAGCTCATAGCTATTGTCGGGCTTAGTGTGGGCTGTATTTATTTCATTATACGAAATATAGACAGGGAAATGCAGAAAAGGCTTATCGGTTTGTTTTTGATAGCATTTCTTTTGCAGGTCTCTATAAGCCTCTTTTTTTACGGTAAGACGGTTGATACTGAAATATACGGTTTTTCTTATGAGGGCGACGATTTCATCTACGGAGATTTCGGAATGATTGTCGGTGATTTGTGGCGCCGCGGTATATTCCCGAGTTTAAAAAAGCTCGGATACTATAGTGTTGCCAGTGCCCCGTACGCTTCCGACATAAAACCGTATCAGCTATATAACGCGTTCATCTTTTATCTATTCGGCACATGTGGTGGACAAATAATTCTCATTTTAAATTGTTTTTTTCACGCCGCCATTATTATCCCCATCTATTTCATATGCAGAGATTTAGATATAAAAAATAACGTCATGATGTTTGTCTTTTCCTTATTTCTGCTCTGGCCGTCAACATTTTTTTGGTCGCTCATTAATCTCAAGGAATCCGCGATGTTATTCAGCGTATTTGCCGCACTTGCTTTATATATACGGATGAGGGAAAAACCTAATTTCATGAATATACTTTTTTTGCTTTTTTTTATTTTTATCGCATGCTCGTTAAGGAGGTATCTGGTTATAGTTTTTTCGGTGCCAATGGCCTATTTCTTTATTTCCTGGAAATGGAGGTATAAAAAAGTTCTTATTCTGTTTTTCTTGCTGCTTCTTATTTTGATTCAGGTATCAGCAAAACCTATTTTCCCGCCCGATCTATATGATCTAAAATTGCGCAATTTTCCTCAGCAGCTTTTTAGAGCCAGATATGATAAGGGAATCAGTAACACGGGCTATTTTGCGAATCTTTTAACGCCTACATACTTTAGTACCGCGCTCTATTTTCCGTTCGGGGTCGCAGCTATTTTGTTTCTACCTTTTTTATTAAGGCCTTTTACGTTATTTCATATAGTGGCGAATATTGAATCGATCTTCTGGTGGTCGCTTTTGCCTTTTCTGCTAAGCGGTATATGGATTTCCATGAGGGCAGAAAACCTGAAAAAAACATTCCTTATTTTGGTTACCTTTTTTTGCTGGTTAAGCATATTGGCATTGAGCCAGGGGAACATGGGGACGCTGGTCAGGCATAAGGGCATTATTTATTGCATCGGTTTCATATTCATAGGGATGGCAATTGATAGGACAGCAAAGAGGATATCAGCATATCGGGACATCGGGCGTAAAATATGAGTAAAAACATAATTAAATCTCTTTACATATCCTATAACGCAGTAACGGAGCCAATAGTGGAGTCCCAGGTTATCCCGTATTTAAAAGGATTATCAAGAAGGGGCATCAAGTTTTATCTTCTCACGTTCGAGAAGAAGAGAACGGGAAAGAACGAAAAAAGCCGAATCCGCTGCATATTAGATAAACAATTTGCCGGGGGAATAAAACCGGAATGGTTTTATCTTAATTATCATAAAAGACCGACGGTACCCGCGACAATATTTGATATAGCTATTGGAATCATATATAGCATTTATATTACTATGCGGCATAAGATAGATATTATACATGCAAGGGCAATAGTCTCGGCTTTAATAGGCTATCCGGCAGCAAGATTGCTATCAAAAAAATTTATATTCGATACGAGGGGAATCGATTCAGAAGAGTATGTGGACGCCGGCTTGTGGAAGAGGGGAGGGCTCACACATAAAATAGTCGGCTTTTTAGAGAATGCATTAATAAAATCTTCCGATTACGTCACGGTGCTTACCGAAAAATTTTTAGAAATTTTGAAAAAGAAACATCAAAATAAGAGAATAAAATTCTCCGTTGTACCTTGCGCGGTTGATACAGAAGCATTTAAGCCGAAAGACGAAAACATGCTCGCCCGCAAATTGGGCATTCAGGATAAAACGGTGCTCGGCTATATCGGATCGCTGGGGACATGGTATATGCTTCCGGAAATGATAGATTTCTTCAAGTGTGCGGTAAAACTCGATAAAGATATTCATTTTTTGATTTTAACCCAGACCGATAAAGAATATGCAATTCGCTTAATCCGAAAAAAAGGTTTAGATACAACGCATGTCACTGTGGATACGGTTACATACGATTCGATGCCGATTTATCTTTCGCTTTGTAAGGCGGGTATATTTTTTATCAAACCGGTTTTTTCAAAAATATCGTCTTCACCCGTGAAATTCGGAGAATATCTGGCAAGCGGTCTGCCAGTTGTAATAAATCGGGGTGTAGGGGATACGGAAGAAATTGTGCGACAGAACAGGGTTGGCATTATAGTAGAGAATTTCGACGAACCGAGTTATAATAAAGCATTTAACGACCTAACTAAGCTTCTAGAAGATAAGCACCTCCCCGAGAGGTGCGGTCTTACGGCAGAAAAATATTTATCACTTAAACGCGCAATCGACAAATACGAAAATATATATAAAACTTTAAGTCATAAAACTTGAATTGCAGAGAGAGGGAGAAATAAATGAGATTTGACTATGTAAATTGCAATATATGCGGCACAAATAAAACAAGGCCTTTCGGGAAAAGAAAAAGCCTGGAAAATAACGCGAACCTCGAGACAAATATAGTACAGTGTGCTTCGTGTGGGCTTTTGTATCCGGATCCGATGCCGAAGCAGGATAACAGAGAGATACAGAATAATTTTAAAAACGTGGAAGAGTATTTTCCCGGGCCAATCAGCGAAGGACATATGAAAAAATGCGAGAAAAGGATGCGAATAATAGAAAAAATCAAGCCGAATAAAGGCAATTTGCTTGATGCGGGGTGCGGCAGAGGGGAACTGGTATATGTTGCCGGTAAACGAAACTGGCGCGCTACGGGAATTGAGATATCGGAAGACTTCGCGCGGTACGCGAGAGAGAAATTTAATATAACCGTACTTGTCGGAGATATTAATCATTTGGAACTTCGGCGTGAAACTTTCGATGTGGCATGCCTGAATTCGGTAATTCAGTATGTTCGCGACCCGCTAAACTGCCTGAAAGAAATCAATGCATTACTTAAAAAAGATGGCGTTCTTTATATCGAGGTTAGAAACGAGGATGCGCTGGTTTTCAAAATAGGCGATTTTTTTCTAAGCATGATTACCGGCGAAAAGGTCACGACGCGTCTTTCGCCGCTTTTTCCGAGCTTTCAGATTTACGGATTTAATAAAAAAAGTCTTCTCGAAGCGCTAAAAAAAGCCGGTTTTAAGATATTTTATGTTAAAATAAGGGGCATGTTCGGTGGAGGAAGAATCAAGGGGAAGGGTTTGGTCAATAAGGTAATAAACCTCATGCGAAAAATCATAATATTAATAGACGGGATGACAGGTAACGGCCACTTAATTTATTGCCTGGCAGAAAAAAGGGAGAAAAGATGATTCCTATCGCAAGGCCCACCATAGGTAAGATGGAGTTGAAAAACATAGAAAAAGTTTTTAAAACCCGTTGGCTCGGCATGGGATCTTTTGTTTATGAATTTGAAAAGAAAATCGAATCGTATCTCGGTGTAAAGCATGTAGTAGCCGTGAATACCGGTACCACTGCTATTCACGTCGCCCTTTCAAGCATAGGCGTTGGACCGGGCGACGAGGTAATAGTGCCGTCACTTACATTCGCGGGGTCCGTTCAACCCATAGTCTCACTAGGTGCAAGGCCTGTATTCTGTGAAATAGAACCTGACACTTTGAATATTGATGTTGTCGATGCCGAAAAGCGCATTACAAAAAAGACCAGAGCGATACTTACAATTCATTATGGCGGCATGCCGTGCGATATGGATATGCTTTTAAAAATAGGCAAAAAGAAAAAAATACGCATCGTGGAAGACGCTGCCCATGCTTTCGGCTCATTGTATAAGGGTAAAAAAATCGGCAATTTCGGTGATATTGCCTGCTTTAGCTTTGACCCGATAAAAAATCTCACCTGTGGGGAGGGAGGGTGTGTTACTACAAATAATGCGGAGCTCGCCGCGTTGTTGAGAAAAAAAAGGCTTTTAGGCATCACGAGGGACACATGGATGCGATACAAGAATAAACGTAGCTGGTTTTATGAGATTGTAACCGAAGGATATAGATACCACATGAGCAATATAAATGCAAGCATCGGTATTGCACAATTTAAAAAATTCGAGAAATTTATAGAAAAGAAAAAGCGTATTGTTAAAGAGTACGACGATTTTTTTAAATATGTAAAGGGCATAGAACTTTTGCGTAGAAATTATACTGAAAGCGCACCGTTTAATTATACGATAAGGGTTTCTGGTTCGAATAGAGAAAATATCAGGGATAGGTTTATAGGTTATATGGCAAAGAGGGGCATATCAATAGGCATAAATTATATACCCAATCACATTCAGCCATTTTTCAGAAGATTCCGAAAAAGACTGCCTGTTACAGAAAAGGTCTGGAAAGAAATCGTATCCCTGCCGCTTTATTACGATATGACGAAGGCTGAACTGAAAAAAGTGGAGTATTCTGTTAAAAGATTTATGGAAGGTAAAAGAAAATGAAAGTGCTTTTCATACCATACGGCACAGTAAAGGCGCCGGCGACACGTTACAGGGTTACGCAGTACCTTCCACATCTCGAGAGAGGGGGAATCGATTATTTTGTATTTTCAGCGATTTCGAAGCTTTCGACTTCGTTTATGATTAAATCTCCCGATTTTGCGCCGCCCTTAAGATTTCTATATTATGTATATGTATCTATGGAAAGGGTATTTCGTTTTCTGGCAATACTCTTTATTTCGAGGGGATTCGACATAATCTTTTTGCAGAGAACCACTTTTCCCCTTCGATTGGAGATGTTGCTCTCGATGGCGAATAACAATATCATCTTCGATATAGACGATGCCATATATTTACCTGATAGGGAGGGGGATGATTTTCTAACCCGCATAAAAAAATATATTAAAAAAAGCGAAGTAATAAATATACTTAGGATATCCAGAATTGTCATTGTGGAAAACGAATATATAAAAAAATTTGTATCGCAATATTGTAAGGAAATCTTGAAATTACCGGGTCCTATTGATACCGAGCGGTTTTTTATTCGCAATAAAGAAAACCTTGATGAGGTTGTTATCGGCTGGATAGGCTCTCCGGCCACAACCTTTTACCTTCACATGCTGGATAATATATTTGGAGATATTAAACAAAAATATGATTTTGTGAAGTTCAGATTTATAGGCCTGGGAAAGTATAAAAATCCTCCAGTAGAATTCGAAAGAATAGACTGGAGCTCTGAAACAGAGGTCACGAATCTGCAGAGTTTTGATATAGGTATTATGCCGATGCCCGATAACGAATGGACAAGGGGTAAGCTCGGCTGTAAAATGCTCCAGTATATGGCGGTAGGTATAC
Source organism: Candidatus Omnitrophota bacterium (assembly GCA_020346285.1). GTDB lineage: Bacteria > Omnitrophota > Gorgyraeia > JABMRN01 > RBG-13-46-9. Next base: position 1,114,354 of record CP070780.1, read on the forward strand.
CGGCAGTTGTCTCTTTTACTCCGACTAATGCCGAAATAATAAATGACGGTGAAAATGGATTTTTTGTTACTAAAGAAGATGAATGGATGCGTATATTGTCTATGCTGATAGAGGATGCCTCTCTCAGAAGCAGAATAGGAAAGAAGGGGAGGGGTACCATCCAGGAGTTATGTTCGCTTCGGAAAAGCGTAACTCACTTGGTTAAAATATTTGAATCGTTAAAAAGGTAGGATCACAAATCGGATCATTTTTTATAATCAAATTATTTTTTATAATCCGATTATGGCAGAAAAGCCATCTATCTGTCCTTTTAATTGATGCAACGTCCTGATAGAGAAGAGCCTCTGCAGAATATAGCCCAATCTGAAATAAAATCTCCTGGTTGCCTTATCTAAAAAGTCAGAAAATTCGTTTTGTTTCATACCGGGATTAATATAATAAATTTGTTTATGGTCAAGTATTGTACTTTTTGAAAAATCAAAAACATGCCCTTCCCGGGTTAGTATTTCGTATAATTCCGTACCTGGCAGGGGTGTGAATTTGTTGAAGTGGGCGTAATCCAGTTTCATATCAATCGCAAAGCGTAGAGTTTTCTCTAGGCTTTCCCATGTCTCGCCGGGGGTACCGACAATAAAATCCCCCCTTACTTCAAGTCCGGCTTCTTTCGTCAGGAGGACAGCCCTTTTATTCATTGCTACAGTATTACCTTTTTTGAGAAGTTTGAGCATTCTGTCATCACCCGACTCAAAGCCGTACAAAACCTGCCAGCACCCAGCCCGTTTCATATGGTTTAGAAGGGGGCTATCTACACACGCGCATTTTGTAAGGCAGGTCCAAGAAATCTTGAGGCGCCTTTTCTCGAATTCATCGCAGATCTCGTGCACTCTTTTTTTATTCAGTGTAAACGTGTCGTCAAAAAATCTGATTTCCCTCACCCCGTATTTCGAGACGACGTCTTCGATTTCCCGGAAGATATTAGAGACGCTTCTCATTCTGCAAAGCTTGCCGAATATTTTCCTGTCGCAAAAAGTACATTGCGACGGACAACCGCGGCTTGTCATGATGACGACATATGGTACCCTGCGGCAGGATGCCGGGGTCGGCTTGTAAAATTTGGGATGGGGCAACAGGTGCCTTGCCGGCATCGGTATCGAATCCAAATCTTCAATAAAAGCCCGATCTTTATTCCGGTGGATGTTATCGCCGTCTTTATAGATAATTCCGTGAACCTTGTCTAAATTCTCAAACTTTCTGTTTTTATAGTTCTTAAAAAGCTCTTCAACGGTTGACTCACCTTCGCCGGTTATTCCTATGTCAAAGAGACCGGTTTGCATCGTTTCTTTAGGCAAAGCTGTTACGTGGGCGCCCCCGATCAGGATTTTTGTTGCCGGGAGCTTTTCTCGGATAAATTTAGCCAGCTTCTCGGCTTTTATGAATGCAGGGGTAGTAGAAGTGATGCCGATGACGTCGGGAGATGTTTTCAATACCACCTTAAAAAGATCGTCGAAGGGGATTCCTATCGCGCAGTCAATAAGCCTTACTTCTATGCCGATTTTTTCTAAGATCGCCGCGATGTACGCAATTCCGAGAGGCGGCACGATATTGATAACTTTTTTTACGCTCTTTGTTTTTCCGACAGACTCTTCCTCTTGCTCAAAAGGGGGATTGATCAGCAATACCTTCGGCATGATATTTATTTTACTCATTCTGCCACGATATTAACAACCGAATGGTAGTGGCGATATATTTCCATCCGCGTTTACAATAGTCGCCAAGACTGGAGCCTGTCTTTGAATAGCCACCTCTTCTCGAAGCCCAGACATATGGGATTTCAACTACCCGATAGTTTAATTTTAGGACGCGATAAATAAAATCGATAAAGTATTCACCATAATCACCCTTCAATTCAATCCTGTCAAAAATTTCTTTACGTGCCACTACAAAACCGCTGGTGTAATCCTTAAATCTATGGTCAAGGCAGATCTGCGTGAATAAATTCATGAGTCTACTTAATGCTACTGCTAAAGGAGTATTTGCGGGATCCGTTTTTTCGCCTATCCAATTACCTCCTAAAACAAACCGGGAGCCGACAGCCACGTCATGGCCCGCATTTATAAGGGACAAAAGTACGGGAAGATATTTCGGGGGCATTGAAAAATCACAGTCCATCCAACCTATCGCGTCCCCCGAAGCCAACTCTATGCCCCTTTTTATGCTATTTGTCAAACCATGGCTTTCTTGCCTTACTTCAAGCTTCAAAAAGGGATATTTACCAGTTTTAATCATATTTTCAACAATACCAGCCGTGCCGTCAGGGGAATCGTCATCGACGACTATTATTTCATGCACGTCTTGCAGGGCGTCTTTTATGGCGTCTATTAAGGGGTGAATATTTTCGGCTTCATTTAATGCAGGCAGGATGACTGATAATCGTTTTTTCATTGGAGCAATCCTTTTAATACATGAGAGACTTCTTTTATCTCGGTGTCTTTGATTGCCTGGCCGCTGGGAAGGTAAAAACCGCTTCTGGCGATTTTTTCCGTCACAGGGTAAGACTCGCCTTTAAAATACCCATCCTTACGGAATAGAGGCTGCTCATGAATTCCGATAAAGAAAGGCCTTGTCTGAATGCCGCGTTCCGCCAATCTTTGCATTATTTTATATGAGGGCCAATTCTTGTGTTTCTCGGGAGTTATGTGAACCCAGCCTTTTTCAAAATATGATTGGTTTTTTTTATCTTCGTGAAGAAGAACGCTATACATCCAGATGACATTTTTAGCCCACTTATGTTCTACAGGCAGCTGAAGAGATAAACCGTTCAGGCCTTCGGAATATTTTTTTGCCATATCGAGTTTACGTTCAATTGTTCTATCGAGGTGTTCCAATTGGGCGAGTCCGATAGCAGCCTGGATATTTGTCATCCGGTAATTATGGCCTAACTCATGATGTAAAAATCTCGGGGTTTTCAGAAAACAAAGGTTTCTATGCTTACGTAGACGCCGGACAATTGCCTCGTCAGAGGTTAAAACCATGCCTCCTTCACCGGTTGTTATATTTTTGTTGGCATAGAACGAAAAGCATGAAAGCTCGCCGAAACTGCCGCATTTCCGCCAGTAGGCGGTTGCCCCATCCTTAGAGCCCTTGCAGGCATCTTTTTTTGCGGCCTTTGACGGCCTGGTGCTCAGATATTCCCCGCCATGCGCTTCGGCGGCATCCTCAATAATGATAAGGCCGTGTTTTTCCGCGATAGCTATTATGGGGTCCATATCGCAAGGGTGCCCGTAAATATGCACGGGCATAATCGCGACTGTGCGTTCCGTAATTTTCTCTTCTATCTGGCCAACATCCATGCAGTAGGTTTCAGGATTACAGTCAATGGGTACGGGCACACATCCATTTTTCACTATGGCCTGCGCGCAGGAAATAATAGTAAAGCTGGGTAAAATTATTTCACTTCCCTTGGGAAAATTGCAGACCTCAACGGCCAATTCCAGTGCCACGGTTCCGTTCGAAACACCGACACCGTATTTCTGTCCGCAATACTGCGCCCATTCCGTTTCAAAACGCTCTAGATAATTGCCGGAAGAAGAAATCCAGCTTGTTTTAACGCAATCGGATACGTATTTTAGTTCATTTCCCGACATTAAAGGTTCGTTTACGGGGATAATATTTAGTCTCCCTTGTCCCGTTAGACACGAATAGTGTCTAACGGGGCTTAATTTTCCGTTTTGTTAAAGTAGACGAAAACCTCTCTTTTTCCTGAACACCAATATACGGGCCTTGCTTTATCTCCAAGAATATACTGCGTTCATGGAAATGGAAACCGTGGCCCCCGGAAACAAGTATAAGGACATCGCCGGGAAAAAGTTCGCGGCTTTCTGTATAGTTCTTTTTCTGCGAATAAAAGTCGACGCGGACATGCCCGTTTCTAAGAATTAAAACCTCGGAGGTGCCTTTAATGTTGCGTGGCATTTCATGATGAATATGGGGTTCGATATCCTTATTCGCGTCGTAAACAATAAAACCCACCTGCTGTTTAAACGTTTCAGGCGTAATGAATTCCGTCTTCTCCGGATTGTAATTTGCCCTGATAATAAGGGCTAAGAGCTCGCCGTTATGTTCTATTTGCTCTTTTATGCCCATTATAAACCCCTATCTCGTGAACTCTTCTTAAGAGGAGATATCATACCTAAACCTTATTTAATAACATAAAATAACGATTTAATCAAGCGAATTTTTAAGAATTCACTTGAAAAAAACCGGGAAAAAGAAAGGAAGTAGAAGCAATATTAAAATTTGCAATAATGATTGACAACAGAAACATTGTATGCTATAGTTTGTTTAGAACGTTTTAAACGATGTGAATATCTACAAACACGTAGAAAATTATGAGTGAAAAAGTGGAAAAAGAACGAGGAGAAAGTTATGAGTGAAGAATTGGAAAAAGCCCAGGATATACTTTTGGGCAAGGTGAACCAACTATGCGCTAAATTCGGGCTCAATAATGTAATGGCCCAACTTTACATCGTACTATACTTACAGGGTAAGTCCATGTCGCTTGATGCCATGGTTGAGCGGCTTAAGATTAGCAAGGGAAGCGTAAGCGTCAATATAAGGGCCCTTGAAAGATACGGTGCTGTAAGAAAAGTATGGGTTAAAGGCTCCAGGAAAGACTTTTATGAGGTAGAGACAGATATTTCCAGGCTAATAATAGAGAGAGTCAAGTCAATGATACAGGGTCGACTATCTGAAGTGAAGGAAGCGATAGATGCTTCGCATCGAGCGCTTAACTCCATTAAACCTGTAGATAAAGAAGAAAGGGAGTCTATAAAGGTATTTAACGAAAGGTTAAATCAGCTGAATAAAGTTCAGAACAAAGCCCGGGGCCTCTTTAATCTATTTAATTCGAGTTTTCTCAACAAAGCGATAGGCCTTAAAACCAAGAGAAATAATAAAGAAGAAATGGTTGAAATTCATTGAAAAGATAGAATTTATGAAATTTACAATAGGTTTTGAGAAAGAAGATACGAAAAAACTCCATAAAATGTGGGATGAAATCATAAAAACGCACAAATGGTCAGAAGGAAAGTTTACTCAAATGTTTGAGGAAAGATGGAATGCCTGTAACGATGCGGATTCCGTGGCCTTTTCAAGCTGGGGAGGTGCCGCATTGGCTGTGTTGGAGTTTTTTAATGTGAAGGGAAAAACAGTGCTTTGTCCCGCCAACACATTTATGGCCACGCCTCTCAGTATCATGAAAGCAGGGGGTAAGGTTCAATTTGTGGATTGCAATAAGAATGACCTTTGTATGAGCGCGGAAGATTTAAAAGAAAAAATAAATAAATATAATCCATTTGCCGTATTTATAGTACATATTGGAGGGCATATAGCATTCCAGATAGAGGAAATAGCAAAATTATGCAAAGAAAAAGGCATTATATTGATTGAAGATTGCGCGCATAGCCATGGCGCTTCCTGGAGGGGTCGAAAAGCGGGCACATGGGGGAATGCCGGTATATATTCTTTTTATTCCACAAAAACCATTTCCACAGGCGAAGGCGGCATGCTGGTTACCAGAAACAAGGATCTTCTAAATTACGCCAAAAAATACAGAAATTACGGAAAATTCGAATACGAAGTAGAGGGCTTAAATTACAGAATGAATGAGTTTACCGCAGCGGTCGGCTGCGTCCAGGTCAATAGATTGGATGAAATCGTTGATTGGAAAAATGCATACGCCAGAAAATATCTGGACCCCGAATATCCCAACAGAGTCAATTTTCCTGAAGGAATGAAATCCGGCTATTATAAGTATATCGTATTCGATGAAATTGAGAAATCCACGGGAAAGGTATACGATAAACCCTGCCATCGAATATTGAAAAAGAGCGATAGTCTGCCGAATACCGATTGGATCGCAAAGAATCATTGGTGTGTTCCCATTTATTACAAGGGTTCTTCTACGCCAAAGTAGAATTTCACAGTAGCTGTGCTTCGAAGAATTCTACGAAGCATAGCATCAATGAAATTTCTACTGTGGCGAAGTAGAAAGGGAGGAAAAGTGAAAGTACTGGTTACAGGCGGAAGCGGTTTTATTGGCTCTCATGTTGTAGAAAAATTGTTGGATAGAGGGATAAGGGTAAGGATTTATGACCTTATGTACCCCGATTTTTTAGAAAGTCTCGCGGAGGGCAAAAGAAAAATGGTGGAATATTATCAGGGAAGCCTGCTGGAAGAAGACAGAATCAGACTGGCCCTATCAGGGATGGATGCCATTTTTCACCTGGCCGCTGTAGCGGATGTGAATGATGTAGCAAGCGAACCCCGATACGCAGAAAATATAAACATGAAAGGGACTTTTAACATACTTGAAGCGGCGCGCTTTACAAAGGTAAAAAGGGTTATTTTTGCAAGCACGGTCTGGGTGTACCAGGATACCCCGCAAGAAGAGAAAATCTTGACGGAAGATTCTCCTATTTCGCTTCCTTCTCATTTTTATACCGCGACAAAATTTGCAGGGGAAGCAAATTGCACTTCTTATTCAAAACTTTTTAATGTCCCTTTTACTATTTTAAGATTCGGTATCCCCTACGGGCCAAGAGCAAGGGGTACCACCGTCGGCGCGATTTTTGTGGATAAAGCCTTAAAGGGTGAACCACTTACTATTGCAGGAGACGGGAGCCAATATCGAAAATTTGTTTATGTAGAGGATCTGGCCGAGGGTTGCATATTGGCTTTAAAAAGTATCGCCAGAAATAAAATTTATAATTTAGAAGGCGATAAGAAAATCACGATCAAACAAATAGCAGAGACCATAAAAGAGATATTGGGCGAGGCCAAGATTGTCTATATCGCAGACAGGAAAGGTGATTTTTCCGGAAAAGAGATTTCGAACGAAAAAGCAAAAAAAGAGTTAGGCTGGTATCCGCGAGTTTCTTTTAAAGAGGGTTTAACGGAATATATCGAATGGTATAAGAGTGTTCTGAAAGATACCGCAGAAATAGAAATATAATTAATGAAAAAAATTTTAATTATTGCCCCGCACATGGACGATGAAGTTCTTGGATGCGGCGGCACGATATTAAGGTATACCGAAGAGAAGAAGGATGTCTTTATATGTTTTATAGCCAATAGAGCGTACCGTCACCGAATTGATAAAAATAAAAACAGAATTCAGAAAAAACATACGCTTCTCGCAAAAAGGATTTTAGGCTATAAAGAAGCGGTATTTTATGAATTAAACGACGAACGGCTCGATATATCGGTTCAGGACATAATAATTTTGCTTGAATGCTATGTGAACAAGATACAGCCTGGCGCGGTGTACATCCCCTTTATGGGCGATAACAATCAGGACCATAGGGCAGTTTTTGATGCGGCAAGGGTTGCATTGAGGCCTGCCGCGACACCTTTTGTAAATAGTGTATATATGTATGAAATCCCGTCTTCAACAGAACAGTCACCCCCCTTAAAAGAAAGCGCATTTCTTCCAAATTACTATGTAGATATAACTAAGTACATTGACAAAAAGACGAAGGCCTTTAGCTCCTATAAAGACGAAAGACGAAAATATCCCCATCCCCGTTCCGAAAGGGCTATCAGGGCCCTGGCCCAGAAACGGGGTGTTGAAATAGGATTTAAATATGCGGAGGCCTTCATGGTTTTAAGGGAGAAAGCTCGATGATACTCGGAATAACCCCGGCTCGCGGAGGAAGTAAAGGCATACCGAGGAAAAACATTAAAGAGATCGCCGGTAAGCCTTTAATCGCATGGACGATAGAAGCGGCGAAGTCGGCAAAATTACTCGATAGATATATTGTCTCTACGGAAGATACGGAGATCGCCCGAGTCTCGCGAAAATACGGGGCTGAAATATTAAAAAGGCCGGCATGCCTTGCAACTGATAAGGCCTCAACACTTGGCGTGCTCCAACATGCGGTTCGGCAAATTCCTTGTGATATTGTAGTGCTTCTTCAGGCTACGTCTGCAATAAGAAAATCCACCCTTATCGATGAGTGCATAAGGGAATTTATAGATAATAAATATGACTCCTTATCCACTGGTTTTATGTGCAAATATGTGGAATATGCAAAGAACGAGCTTCGAAGGCAGGATATTAAAGGATTCTTTCATGATGATGGCAATGTCTATGTACTAAAAGCTGACCTTGTCAGAAAGGGAGACCGCTACGGTAGAAAGACCGGGAGGAAAATCGTAAGCCGGTGGGAGAACGTGGAGATAGACGATGAATTCGATTTTTGGCTAACCGAGAAAATTCTGAAGGATAGTTATAAAGAAGTAATTAGAGAGATATGCGCGTAACGATACATCAACCGGAACATATGCCGTGGCCCGGATTTTTCCACAAGATAAACATGGCGGATACATATGTGGTTCTGGATAATGTTCAATATCGAAGGCGATATTTCCAAAATAGGAATAAGATCAGGACTGCGGATGGCTGGCAGTGGGTAACAGTTCCTTTAGAAAAAGAAACAAGGGATAGACTGTTAATAAAAGATGCCAGGATCTGGAAGGAAAATTTAAAATGGAAAAGCAAGAATCTCGAAAGCATTTATCACAACTACCGAAAAGCCGAATACTTTATATATTACTGGAATGGATTCGAGTCTATTTATAATAGAGATTATTTTTACCTGGCAGATTTCAATCTCGCTCTTTTGAAATTTTTCTTTGAAAAGCTGAAAATCAGGTGCGAAGTCCGGCGGGCTTCGGAAATGGATATTTCCGGCAGGAAGGGGGATTTGATATTTAATATCTGTAGAGCCTTAAAAGCAAAAAAATATATTTCCGGCATTTCCGGAAAGGAATATTTAAATCTAAAAGATTTTAAGAAAGTGGGGATAGGGGTAGTTTTTCAGGAATTTCACCACCCGGTTTACAAACAATTACATAAACCTTTTATTGCATGCATGTCTATAATTGACCTTTTATTTAATTACGGAGATAGAAGCCTCAATATTATCAGGGGTAAGGGTGGTGTCCCCTTGATGGAAGAGGTAATCCTTTAAATGGGGAAGACTATTATAATAGCGGAAATAGGCGAGTGTTTTAACGGAGATCTGGAGGTAGCAAAAAAACTAATGTTTGCAGCGAAGAACGCGGGGTGTGATATCGCAAAATTTCAAACACTTGACTATGAGAATATTCAGGAAAATGATCCGGAGTCGGATTGGTTTAAAAAAATTGCGCTTACCGTCGAGAAAATTAATCTCTTGATTAAATATGCCGATGAAACAGGCATAGATATCCTCTTTTCGCCAGAAAATTTAAAGACTGCAAAGTGGTTAATAAGGTCAGGTTTGAAAGATGTTAAAATCGCAAGCAACACCATGCAAGATAAGGAATTAATCAAGTTTATTAATTGCCATTTTGAACATGTTTTTATGTCAACTGGCATGGCTTTGCTTGAAGAGGTTAAGGATGCTGTGGATAGCTTAAACAAAGTTAGCGAGCTATATATAATGCATTGTGTTTCCGAGTATCCGACAGGGCCCCTTTTAGAAAAGAGAGGCCTTAAGGCATTATCCCATGATGATGTGAGGCTTAATATGATGAAAATGCTTATGGAAGAGTTTCCGCGGTACAAGATAGGATATTCGGACCATACGCAAGGGATACTCGCGCCTCTAGCAGCGGTGGCCATGGGCGCAAAGGTAATCGAAAAACATATCACCCTTGACAGAAAGACACCTATCGAAAACTTCTTAAAAGGCAAGGAATATCTCGGAACGGACCATATTCTTTCAATAGAGCCGGATGAACTGAAGGAGATGGTAAGAAGAATACGGGAGATGGAGAGGATGTTCGGCACTAATAAATGGGAACGTTCCGAAGGCGAATATATGTTAAGGAATTTTTTGAGAGGACGGTTTGCAAGTAAATAAAGTTAAGGTTTTATTCAAAACCAAAGGCGGGCATAAAGAGGGGATGGGGGATATTACCTCTTCTTTAGCACTGGCGGAGGCATTTAGAGATCAAGGCCATGAAGCAATGTTTATTGTCAATGATAACAAGAGTGCTATAGAGTTAATTTCTCAAAAAGGTTTCAAATATAAAATGGCCGAGACTCAAACAGAATTAGCGACATCGGTCGGCAAGGAGCCAATAGATATAGCGATTTTAAATCAGTTAAATACGCCCACCGACGAAACGCAAATCTTCAAGGCTAATTCCAAGATGCTCGTTACAATTGATGATACAGGGGATAGTGCTGAATTAGCCGATATCTCTTTTAACGTTCTTTACCCCATAGAAAGCGCTTATGTTGACTTTAAGTACATTGCACTTTTTCCAGTATTCCAGGAGAAACATAATATTTCACGGGTGATAAAAAAAGAGGTGGAAACAATACTTGTTACCCAGGGAGGAAGCGATACTTATGGTTATACGCCGAAGATCATAAAAGGGTTATACAAAGTGACTCCCGGAATAGTCATAAACGTGGTACTCGGGCCAAACTTTTCTCACCACCTGCACCTTAAACAAATTCTGGAGGATGCACCGCGGAGTTTTAATATTATAAAAGGAAAAAACGATCTGTCGAATTTAATGCTGCAAGCCGACATGGCTATAAGCGGAGGAGGTAATATATTGTTTGAACTGGCGTGTCTTGGCGTTCCGACCATCGTTATATGCGGCGAACGTTTCGAAGAAAAAACAGCCAAGAGATTACAAGGAGAAGGTTTTGGCATAAATTTGGGTTTCGGAAAATATGTTAAGGAAAAAGATATATGCGGTGCGGTAACCGAGCTCATGAATGACACAAAAAAACGCAGGCAAATGAGCGCGAAAGGCATGGATCTTATTGACGGATACGGCGCGACAAGGGTTGCGGAATTAATAATAAGACAATTGTTATGAGGATAAATAAGGACCAGTTTAGTTTTTCAAAACGGAAAAATCTTATTTTTTCTTATAAAAGAGGATATGGGGCAATACCGGCGTACATTGTCAATCGTTTTCAGTGGTATTTTTATCCGAAATTGCATTACGTTTCTAAGTTTCCGATTCACCTGGATGTCGAAATTTCCAATGAATGTAACATGCAATGCCCGATGTGCTTTAGGACCACGGAATTTTTTAAAAAGAACATAGAAAAGGGTTTCATGGAATTTTCTTTATTTAAAAAAGTAGTCAACGAAGCTCGGCGTTATGGTATTTATTCGATAAGAATAAGCCACAGGGGGGAGGCTTTTATTCACCCCAATGTTATAGAGTTTATCAGATATGCCAAGCGTTCCGGGATTAAGGAAGTCGCTGCTCTCAGCAATATCTTGGCGCTTCCGCCTTTGCTTTTTGAAGAGGCAATGAAAGCAGGCCTGGACTGGCTCACTATTTCATTTGACGGATTGGGCCCGACTTATGAGAAGATTAGACGCCCGGCGAAATTCAAAGATTCTTACGAGAAGGTGAAAGCATATAAGCGAATAAAAGAGAAAGCCCATTCACATAAACCCGTTATAAAGATTCAAAGTGTATGGCCAGCCGTTAGAACCTGCGCAGAAGAATTTATCGAGAGTTTTGAACCGTATGTTGACGGCATAGCTTCTAATCCGTTGATTGACTATTTGCATAAAGACCACCCCCAAGACATAGAGTACTGGGAGAATTTTGATTGCCCTACTCCATATCAAAGATTAACAATTCTTTTTAACGGCTTGGTACCATATTGCCACAACGATGAATTTTGTACATATATTATAGGCGATATCAAAAAAGACACAATTCGTAACGTATGGCATGGTCCGGACATGACAAAAGTAAGAAAAGCTCACAGGGCGTGTCAGGGGAGGACTGTCTTAAGCGCATGTAAACATTGTTTTTTACCCCGCAAGGCCGAGCCGGTTATAGAACATATAGGCGATAGAAAATTGGTTGTGGAGAAATACACGAAAAGAACACAAAAAATCGGTGCTTGATTGATAGGATATAAAATGAAAAGATTTGTGAAGACCACCGGCCAAATGGCGGAAGCGAGGGATTATTGCTGGGAGGTTTATGAGACGGTACTTGCGCAATTATCCGAAAGGCTGAATTCTATCCACAATGTTTCCTATCCTGCCAGGTATTGGGCAATTCTTATGGGTTCCTGGCTTTTACACTTTATCGAGGTGCTCTATGATAGATACAAAAGAATAGAAAAAACCTTAGAGCTTTTCCCGGATTTTTACACCAGCGCACTCCCGGAGGAAAAGTGTTCGCTTGTATCTTCCGATACGTATGATTTTTTAGTCAGAAAAGTATCACGTAACAATTATTATAACCTCAAGTTATTCAGCATGGTAGTGCGCAAGTTGTGTCCCCAACATGTGAGAGATAGGGATGTTACGCCGAAAGTCGAGACCGGACCCAAAACACTTTCCTTTAAGCATAGCCTGAAAAGAGAAATATTTTATAAACTTCTCCGACTATTCGATATCTTTATAAAGAATCCCATAGTTTTAAGCGATATGTATCATTTGGACCCTATGGATATTCTGGCGCTGAAATTTAAGAGTTTGAAGACACTGGTTTTTATGGATTTCGAGCCATTGCTGGACTATGATGTTTCAAAGAATTGCTATTCCGACAGCATGAGAAAGAAACTGAAATTGGGGGAAAGTAGTGATAGATTTCAATCATTGCTTTATAAGGTCATTCCCGACGCGATACCCACATGCTATCTGGAGAATTACAGAATATACAAAGACAGTATCGGCCGCGCCAAAAACACGATGCCTATAAGTGCAATAGGGTCTGCCATAGGTTGGTTTTTTAATGAAAGGTTCAAGTTTTTTGCCGCAGAAGCGTCATTAAAAGGAACTCTCCTTATAGAGTTTCAACGCGGAGGCAACTTCGGTTATGCCGCTGTTCTCTCACATGAGGCAATGACTTTACTGGAAAAAGATATTTTTTACACGTGGGGATGGACCTCGGAAATAAATAACAAAACAAAACCTCTGCCGTCTCCACACCTTTCTAAATTGAGAGATACCCATTCAACAAAACTCGATAACGTTTTATTTATAGGTGTAGTTATGTCCCGATATCACTATAGATTTCAAAGCGCGCTCCTATCCGATGATATGCCTGGCTATTTTGAAGACAAGAAGATATTTTTCCAGGCCCTGTCAGAAGAAATTAAAAATAAGGTCCTATACCGCCCTTATGTAGATGACCGTGGATGGGGGGAGTTGGATAAAGTAAAAAAAGTATGCCCTAAAGCAAAATTTATATCAAAGGGCAAAGCTATAAAATGGATGCAGAGAGTAAAGTTGGTGGTTATAGACCATCCGCACACAAGCTTTCTTGAGGCCTTGGCTATTAATGTCCCTTGCGTTTTTTATTGGAAACACGATGTTTATTCTATACGCCCGGAAGCAGAGAGGTATTTCGAGCTGTTAAGAGATGCCGGCATTGTTTTTAAGGATCCGTTAAGCGCCGCCGAGAAGGTTAAAGAGATATTCAATGACCCGATGAATTGGTGGCAGAGTGACGGCGTTCAAAAAGCCCGCTTCGAATTTTGTAAACGATTTGCTTACGCCGAAAAGAATTGGCTAAAGATATGGACAGAAGAATTAAAAAAATTTCATGTAGACATATCCAAGAAAACAAAAGATGCAAAAGCACATTGTTAATAATAAAAAAAACTACATTGCAATATTCGGGAATATAAACCATGTTTTTTAAAAACCCTGATTCAAAAAGGGAGAATCCTTTTAGAAAGCTGTATGACAACAAAGAATTTAAGACAATTCACCAGCGCAAAGATAAATTGCCGGATTTTCCATTTTTAGTCGATGTCGAACTCACCAATCACTGCAATTTGAAATGTATTTTTTGCGGGCAGCAAGCTATGAAAAGGGACAAGGGTTTTATGTCCGAAACAACTTTAAAGAAAATTGTAGACGAATGCGCGGGACATAATACGCCTATCAGATTTATTCGGCTCGGCGAACCATTTTTGCATCCGAAGATAACGGATTTCTGTAAATATGTGAAATCCAAGGGGCTTATCCTTCATATTACAAGCAATGGCTTGGCGATAACAGGAAATCATATGAACTACCTGATCGAACTCGGAGTTGATTCGCTTATTTTTTCATTACAGGGAGCCACAAAAGAACAATACGAGGCGATGAGGGGGGACAATACCTATGACAGATTAAGAGGGAATGTTTTAAAAATGGTGGAACTGAGGAAAGATAGAGAAAATCCTTTTATCCATATATCCAGCACTATGACCGATGAATCAAAAAAAGAAATAGACAATTTCGTCAATTATTGGGGGTATCTTATTGACGCAGTTAGTATCGGAAAGACAAATCTCTCGCTCTTATCAGCGGCCCAGATAAATTCTTTTAAGGCTATCGGTAAACTCGAATTGTTGAAGAAACAGGAAACGATCAAAAAAGAGTATCGGTTGTGTACGGAGGTCTACCAGAAATTGAGTATTGACTGGGACGGAAAGGTTACCTGTTGCTGCGGGGATTTCGATAATTTTTTGACAGTCGGCGACCTGGGCCGTTCGACACTTTTTGATATTTGGAATAGTAGCAAGGAATTAAGAATTTTCAGAGAATTACTTGAAAAAAACATGCATAAATGTCTGACATTATGCAGCACTTGTTACCACGCATATGACGAATTTTAATTATGGAGTTTAACCGATGGACTTGAGAAAAAAGAAAGTACTTGTAACGGGTTCTGAAGGATTTATAGGAAGCCATCTTGTCGAGAAGCTTTTGGAGGCGGGATGCGATGTCAGGACGTTTGTTTATTATAATTTTTCCAATTCCTGGGGTTGGCTGGATACCTTTTCAAAGGGTAAGTTGAATAAAATCGAAATTATTACAGGGAATATAAGAGACCCCAATAATGTCCTAGAGGCCGTAAAAGGGGTAGACGTTATATTTCATCTTGCTGCGCTGATAGGGATTCCGTTTAGTTATCGCTCTCCGGAGAGTTATGTTGATACAAATATAAAAGGCACCCTTAACATAATGAAGGCAGCGGCGGATTCAGGAGTTGAAAAAATTCTGGTTGCTTCGACATCGGAAGTATATGGAAGCGCCAGATATGTCCCCATAGACGAAGAACACCCAAGGCAGGGGCAGTCCCCTTATTCGGCTACAAAAATAGGGGCGGATTATATAGCGCAATCCTTCCATAGGAGTTTCGGTTTGCCTGTTGTAATTGCCAGGCCTTTTAATACCTACGGGCCGAGGCAGTCTGCAAGAGCGATTATACCGACAATAATAACGCAGCTTTTATCGGGAAAAAACCGGGTAAAACTCGGCGCATTGGACCCTACGAGAGATTTTATCTTTGTGAAGGATGTGGCTGGTGCAATGGTTGAAATAGCAAAATCCGACAAGACAACTGGCGAGGAAATAAACATCGCAAGCCAAACCGAGATATCAATAAGGCACCTTGCGCGCAAACTTATAAATATGATTAACCCCGAAAGTAAGCTGGTAAAAGATGCAGCAAGGTTAAGACCGGAAAATAGCGAGGTAAAGCAGCTTCTGGGCAGCAATAAAAAAATAATGAAGCTGACAAACTGGAAAACGACATATAATCTGGATGAAGGTTTGAAGGAAACGGTCGAATGGTTTAAAAACAAAGAAAATTTAAAATTGTATAAGTCGGACATTTATAATGTGTAAAGAGATATATCTGGATGCGCCGAACATCGGAAGATTAGAAAAAGATTACCTTAGCGAAACAATAGATAGCGGTTTTGTATCTACCTTCGGGCCTTATATTTCAAAATTTGAAGAAGAAATGGCTAAATACATGGGTGCAAAAAAAGCTGTTTCTACTCAAAGCGGGACTGCCGCACTTCACGTAGCGTTATATGAACTCGGCATAGGCAAAGGCGACGAGGTAATAGTTCCTGCATTGACGTTTATAGCCACAGTTAATCCTGTTATATATGTTGGAGCAAAGCCTGTTTTTGCAGACGTAGATATTAAAACCTGGAATATTTCTCCGTCAGAAATTGAAAAGAGAATAACAAAAAAAACAAAAGCAGTGATACCGGTTCATTTTTACGGGAATCCGTGTGATATGAATGAAATAATGGATATTGCCAAAAGACATAACCTCTATGTAATAGAGGATGCAACCGAAAGCCTGGGGGCAAAGTATGATGAGAGGTATGCGGGGACTTTCGGAGATTTAAGTTGTTTTAGTTTCAATGGAAATAAAACTATTACTACGGGTGGCGGAGGCATGGTAGCCGGAAATGACGAAAAGAAGCTGGAGCATATAAAATTTTTGATAAATCAAGCAAGAAATGAATCTAAGGAATATTACCATCCCGAAATAGGCTTTAATTATAGAATGACAAATTTAGAAGCGTCATTGGGATTAGCACAAATGGAAAGAATCGATGAATTTTTAATTAAAAAAAGGAGATTCCACGATATATACAAAGAAGAACTTAAAGATATTGAAAATGTTTATTTTCAGGAAGAATATGAAGAAGCACAAAGCTCCTGGTGGCTATCGTGCGTTATTTTTGGTAACAGCATAGATATACCCCTGTTACAGAAAGAATTAAAGAATAACGGAATTCCGACAAGGAGGATTTTTATGCCTGTAATAGAATTTCCACCGTATGAGAACTATAAAAAAAGAGATTATAAAAATTCCTATTATATTTATGAAAGGGGCTTATGTCTTCCTAGCTCCACGCTCAATTCCGAAGAGGGCATATATAAGGTTTGCAAAATGTTGAAAAATATCTTGCTAAAAAGAGGTGAAGGAAAATGCGTAAGGTCTATATAATAGCCGAAGCCGGCATAATCAAAAAGAGTTTTTATGATATAGATTTTAATCTTGGGAGACAGTAATGCTGAAAAAAGATATTTTAATTAACGAAGGCGCGTCCATAAAGGATGCCTTGAAGAAATTAGATAAGAGTGCTGAGAAGGTATTACTGGTAGTAGATGAGAAAAGACACCTGTTGGGAACGATGACAGACGGAGATGTCAGGCGCTGTATTTTAACCGGTAAACATCTGGGAGATGGCATAGGCGAAGTCTATCACAAAAAGCCCATTCATATAAAGAAAAAAGATTTTTCACAAGAAGTAGTGAAAAAGATAATCGTTGGAAAGAGAATAGCGCTCGTGCCGATAGTAGATGAGGGTAATAAGATAATAGATTTCGTAACAAGAGATGAGTTATTGTTAGAAGGAAAGATAGAGCCGTTAATTACAGACAAGTTAGATATACCAGTTGTTATCATGGCAGGAGGAGAGGGCACGAGATTGGACCCCTTCACCAGGATTCTCCCAAAGCCATTAATTCCTATAGATGATAAGCCCATCGTTGAGATAGTTATAGAAGAATTTAAAAGACAGGGCCTCAGCAAGTATTATTTAACATTAAACCATAAAAGCGGAATGATAGAGGCATATTTTGATGGCATAGACAAAGACTATGAGATAAAATTTATAAGGGAAAACACCTTTTTGGGAACCGCCGGCAGCCTAAGGCTTTTAGAGAAAGAGATCGGCAGCATATTCCTTGTTTCTAATTGTGACGTTATTGTTAAAACAGATTTTGGGGAGGCATTAAATTTTCATAAAGAACAGCGCGCACTATTAACAATTCTCTCTCCCATCCAGCACTACAAGATTCCTTATGGGGTTGTAGAATTTAAACAAGGCGGAGAGGTTAAAACTATCATTGAAAAACCAGAGTATACCTTTACCGTCAATGCAGGGATTTACGTGCTGAGTAAAGAATCACTGCAATTTATGCCGGAAAGGTCACGCTTTGATATGACTGATCTGATAAGGGCCTTGATCGAACATGATAAAAAGGTTGTTATGTATCCGGTAAATGAATGTGATTATATAGATATCGGGCAATGGGATAAATATCAGAAAACTGTCAGCAGTTTAAAAAGTCGTATGAGATGATATAGAGGGTAAGGCATGAGTTTGATATAAGAATGTTTGCGGATACCTCAAAATATATAACAGGCCACAATCTTGTTGTAGATGGTGGTTGATGCAGTATATGAATCTGACTAAAAATAAAATGATTATAGCAGTTACAAACTTAAATCTATTTGCAGCTATTAAATTGCTGACTAAAAATAGCGGTTATACCGTTTTGTATTACGAAAGATGTATCCCCGATTTTTTATATCATCTATTAGAAAAAAGGCATCACATCAGAGAGTGCAGCAAAAGAAATAACCCCGAATATCTGAAAAATGTAGAAAATGAAAAAGAAACATTTCACCTGTCATCTAATATAGCAGGCCATGATGACTTGGCAAGTTTCATGGAAGAGATAAGCGATATCTTTTGTATTAAAAAATCACATATTAAATCCACCATGATTAAACATTTTGTCAAATTGATAAGAGACGATATAACCCTGATGGGACTGGTAAAAAATAAATATAAGGCTAATGAAAAGGCTGAATATTGGGTGAAAAATTACGACATTTTTACCCGACTCTCTAATTTAAACGATAATTTTATTAAAGTAAGTCAACTAAGATTATTTGATATAGCGTATGCGTGTTACATATCTATTTGGCCTATCCACATTTTCCTGTTTTTTGTTAACGGTATATTTAAAAAACGTAAGAAGCAAAATATAAAAATCGTATTCCAGCAATCATACAAGAAACGTTTCGGGCATAATCCGGAATTCGAGGCTTTTTTTAGATATTTTAAGACAAGAAACGATGTGGCTTACCATTGTTTTAAAAAGAGCGATGGAATATATCAGGCCGTGGAATCCTCCGGCAAGCCGGCTTTTACTACTCGAGATTTAAGATTGCCATTATCGGAAGGTTTATTATTAGGTTCTCTTTTATTTAGATTAGTTTTACTTTTCCCTAAATATAATCCCCCCCAGAAGACAACGTTTTGGAGGATACTCCTTTGTATTTTCAGGGAGTATGCAGTAACAAAAAGTATATTACTGGAATTTTCACCCAAATATTTCATTCGCATACGCCAGGAGCTACACGAAAACCACCCCGTAACAACAGGGGTATGCGAACTTCTCGAATGCAGCCACATTGGTTATGAACATGGTCCGCCTGTTTATTTTGTCGCAGATTATGCATTAACGGATTTTCATTATTTAGGTGTAATGGGTAAATCATCTATGACTGACATTTATGAAAATTGCAAATCGGATATCAAGTGGTCCGTCCTTGGCCCGATAACCGCAGATATATGTTATGACATGCCTGTCCCGAGACGCGACTTTAAAACCATTACTTTAATAGCAGATTATTATCTTTTGCCCTGGGGAATTTTTCCTTATGAAAGTTATTTCAACGAAGTATTTTTCCCGCTTATAGATTTTATGAAAAATATAAAGAACGTGAAATTAGTATATAGAATCAAAGCCGTTAAAAAAGAGGGCAAAGCGGCATATGTAAAAAATTTATGCAAACGGCATAATATAAAGTGTGATATTGAATATTCAGCATCCGGGAAGGATATCTCCGGTTTTTCCTCATATACACTAAGAAAATCTGATTTGGTTGTTGTTCGCGGTACTTCTACAATTGCCTTTGAGTCTCTTTCACTTGGGAAAAAAGTCATTGTTTTCTGTAACAATCTAATGAAACACCCGCTGGAATCCTTTGCTCCGAAGTTAGCTGTAAGAAGCGGTGAGGAATTCAACAAAACAATATCCTGGTTATGGGGTGTACCATATCCTGAATATATCAAAAGTATAGAACATATCATCAGGCAGACTTGCAAGAAAGCAAACGGGAAAATGGTTAAGGAATTTTTTGAGGATTTTGTAGGAATAGATAAATGAGGAAATAAGGATGAGAGTTTTGCTGGTTGCGTATGACAACGCTTCCTATACACATTGGTTTCCGCAAGGGTTGGCATATATTGCTGCGGTTCTCCTAAAGGAAGGGCACGATGTAAGAATTTATAATCAGGATAAATTTCATTACCCGGACAGCCACCTTACGGCGTATTTGGACAAAAACAGATTTGACATTGTTGGCGTAAGCGTAATAGCGGGGTATTATCAATATAGAAAATTACTGAAAATTTCTGATGCAATAAATCAATCTAAAAATCGTCCGTTTTATATCCTAGGAGGCCATGGCCCTTCGCCCGAACCCGATTTTTTTATTAAAAGAAGCCTGGCCGATGCGGTTATTATGGGCGAAGGCGAAAATACGATCATTGATTTAATAGAAACCATAGGTGCAAAAAGGCGGCTTGCGGATGTTAAGGGAATAGCATTTCGCGATGGAGAAAAAGTGATTATTAATGAAAAACAACCCCTGATCGAGAATATAGATAGCATACCACCTCCCGCTTATGATTTGTTCCCGATGCATTATTATGGGCTAAGAAGAGCGCCTCACGCTACAAAATTTGATTTTGTAATTGATGTTATATCAGGCAGAGGCTGCAAGTTTAAATGTACTTTTTGCTATCGCATGGACGAGGGCTTTAGACCGCGAAGTTCTGAAGCCATTATAGATGAAATTAAATTTCTGAAAGATAAATATGGCATTACCTATGTCACTTTTGCCGATGAGTTATTGATGTCGTCGGTTGAAAGGACAGAGGCCTTGTGCAAAAGTTTTATCAAAGCCGGATTAAATATTAAATGGAGTTGCAACGGGAGGCTAAATTATGCCAAATCAGACGTTTTAAAACTTATGAAACAAGCAGGGTGCATGTTTATTAATTATGGCGTTGAGGCAATGGATGACCAGGTTCTTAAGAATATGAAGAAAGCATTAACCGTCAAACAGATTATTGAAGGCGTTGAAGCTACATTAAAGGTGGGGGTAAGCCCCGGTTTAAACATTATTTTTGGAAATATCGGCGATAATAAGGAAACCTTGAATAAGGGGGTTGAATTTTTATTAAAATATGACGACGGGGCACAACTACGCACTATTCGACCGGTAACTCCATATCCCGGTTGCCCACTTTATTATTCTGCTATAGAAAAGGGGCTTCTTAAGGATTGTGAAGATTTTTATGAGAACAAACACACAAATTCGGATTTAGTAGCTGTTAATTTTACAAACTTGGACGACGAGGAGTTTCATAAGTGTCTATTAAAGGCTAATACCAAATTAATCGAGAATTATTTCAGAAAAAAATCAAGAGTTATTATTAAACAGGCTAAAAAACTTTATCTTGAAAAAGATACTTCTTTTCGAGGTTTTCGTCAGCTCTAAAAAGCAGAGATTTTTAATTGAAAAATTGGAGGGAAAAGTATATGGAACTCAAAGAAGCTGTTAAAAACAGAGTTGCTTTAGGTAAAAGGCCAAGATTGATTGAAAATGTATTGCTAATTGAGGGAATTGCCAGGGCAGGGAAATTTCTGCTTGCGAATTGCCTCTGTGCCATAAATGATGTAGAACATACCTGCTCCAACGGCCTTTTAGACAATATTCCTTTTATGGTAAAATTCAAACTGCTCACGCCAGAGGCAGCCGAAGCCCTTATTCAGAACATAATAGATAACTCGGGGTACGATATCATGATAGGGAGAAATCTCAATTTTCGATACGATGACAAGAGCTGTATTTATAACTCCCCAAGGCTAAAAGAATATCTGGACAGGAGCCTAAACTCTGACCGAGATGTTATTGTAGAACAGATTAAAAATAAAAGGCGTTATTTTATGCATATTGTCCACCAGGGTTTTCCGAATATCGAAATATTCCTTCGGATGTATTCTAAGATTAAGGTCATTAGAATTGAAAGACATCCCGTTGATTTAGTTTATTCATGGTTTCAGAGGGGGTTTGGCCGGCGATTGGGCCGAGATGCCCGATTATTTATTATACCGATCCAAGGAATAAAAGGGCCTATACCGTGGTTTGCACATGAATGGGCCGAGGATTATGAAAATTCATCCGAGATGGATAGAGTAATCAGATTCCTTTACTATATAAATGAAAAAAGCAAGGAAGCATATGTTAATCTAAACATGGAAGATAAAAAAAAGATACATACCGTGTCGTACGAGCGCTTACTTACAGAGACAGACGAAGAAATGAAAAAAATAAGCATTTTTCTGGATAAAAAAATATTGCCAGGGATCGAGCTAGTCAAGGCGCGCGAAAGAATCCCGGCACCTAATCCTGCATTGGTAAGGAATAAAAAAATGAATTTTATTAAAAAACAGACTACACCGAAAATCTTTTCCGCACTTATGGCGATGGAAAATGGATACGAGAAATAGAAAAAAAATAAAGATAATCACGACACTAGGACCATCGACGAACACCGAGAAGGATTTAAGAAACATAAAGGACAAAGGCGTTGATTTTGTACGAATCAATATGTCCCACTCCAATCTCAACGATTTAAAATATTTCATAGATATTTCAAAGAAGATAGACATACCTTTTATCCTGGATACAGAGGGCTCGCAAATAAGGGCAGTTCAACTTGGCAGGGAAAAAATCGAATTTAAGGAAGGGGATATAATAAAAATTTATAATCGAACCATAGCAGAAAACAGGGAAAAGATATGCCTACAGCCGGGGTCTATTGTAGGGCAGTTGAAGAAAGGAGATCTGATATTCGTTGATTTTAATACGTTGGTCCTTAGGGTATCAGATATTTCTATGATTACCGACGGCTATATTTCCGCGATAGTTGTTACCAACGGAATGCTCGGAAACAACAAATCTGCTGTTATTGTTTCGGGAGAACAAAAACACTTTGGATTGCCCGTTTTAACCGAAAAAGACAGAAAATCTATTCAATTGGCTTTGAAAGAAGGGATAGGGCATATTGCCGTTTCTTTTGTAAGAAGGGGGAGGGACCTTGATGAGGTAAGAAAAACGACAAATAACACAATGCGTATCATCGCAAAAATAGAATCAAAAGAATCTTTGGAAAATATAGATGAAATAATTGAAAAAACAGACGCACTTTTGATTGACAGAGGAGATCTTGGTAAAGAGATTCCGATTGAAAGAATACCCTTTATCCAGAAGGCTGTATTAAAAAAAGCGCACGAAAGACAAAAGCCGGTATTTATCGCAACAAACCTTCTCGAATCTATGGTTGAGAAGAAAAAGCCTACAAGGGCGGAAGTCAATGATGTTATAAATACCATTTTGGACGGGGCAGATGGCTTGGTTTTATCAGCCGAAACCGCTATCGGAAAACACCCCATGGGATGCATCAATATACTGAACAGGCTTATTAAATATTCAGATTCCGCAAGAAATCTTAACTATGTTAGTCGTTTTTCCGATTTTAGCACTGTTTCATTAATAAAACCGCATGGAGGCAGATTAATCGAAAGATTCGCCGATAAATTACCCGGCGATTCAGATAAATTGGTAAAAATAAAACTATCCGAAGAACAGCAAATGGATGTTGAGCAGATTGCTGTCGGGGCATTTAGCCCTTTGGAAGGCTTTATGTGCAGAAATGATTTTCAGGGTGTCCTCGACAATATGCGGCTTGTAAGCGGGGTTGTATGGCCGATTCCAATCGTGCTTGATATTTCAAAAGAAGAGGCGAAAAAGATTTCTATCGATAATGAGGTAGCCTTAATCGGTGATAAAGACGAAATTATGGCCATCCTTCATGTAAGGGATAAATACGATTTTGACAAAAAAGAGATAATAAATAAGTTATACTGCACGGACGACAAGAGGCATCCCGGTGTAAAAATGGCAATGAAAATGAAGCCGATCTTAGTGGGCGGCGAAATTGATTTGGTAAAGAGAAGAGAGTCCGAATACAAGGAATATGAGCTTACCCCAAGGCAGGTGCGAAAACTGTTCGAAGATCGAAATTGGATGAAGATTGCCGGTTTTCATACAAGAAACGCAATACACAGGGTGCATGAATTTATACAATTAAAGGCGTTGGAAAAAGCGCATTGCGATGGGCTATTTATTCACCCTGTTATTGGAAAAAAGAAACAAGGCGATTTTAATATCAAATACATAATAGAGGCTTATAAAAAAATGATGAAAGATTTTTATCCAAAAGATAGCGTTGTCTTCGCAACATTTTCCACCTTTTCGCGATACGCGGGGCCTAGAGAAGCTATATTTACTGCCTTATGCAGAAAGAATTTTGGATGCAGCCATTTTATTGTAGGAAGGGACCATACGGGTGTCGCGAATTATTATCACCCAAAGGCATCCCAACAGATTTTTGACAGATTTCCCGATTTGGAAATAAAACCCATAAAATTTGATAAAGTGTTTTATTCGAATAAACTTAACAAATATATTCATGGAAGTGACATTTGTAAAGAGGGGGATTTAGGAGAAGTGCATATAAACGCGACACAGGCAAGAAAGATGTTACAGGCCCTTGAAATGCCACCGGATTGGTTTATGAGGCCCGAAATAGCTTTAATAATTTTAAACGGACTAAAGAACAAGGAGGAAGTGTTTGTCAAAGAGTAATAAAAAAATCGAGGGACATGAAGCTTTCTGATTATATAACAAGATTTTTAGCAAAGCATACCAGACATGCATTTGTAGGAACCGGCGGTTGCATCGTTCATGTTCTTGATAGCCTGAATAAGAGTCCGCACATTCACTTGGTACCTTGCGAAAATGAACAGGGGGCTGCTATCGCGGCAGAGGCCTACTATAGAGTAAAGGGGAAGATAGGCGTTGCGATAGCAACAAGCGGGCCTGGAATGATTAATTTGATCCAAGGCATCGCATGCGCTTATTTTGATTCTACCCCGTCTTTATATATTTCAGGCGCACCTCCGACCTATCATTTAAAGGGTAAACATAAAGTAAGGCAGATGGGTTTTCAAGAAATGGATGTTATAAAAATTGTTAAACCACTAACCAAATATGCTGTATTACTTACGAATCCTAAACGGATCAGATATGAATTGGAAAAATTAATTTATTCAGCCTTTGAAGGAAGGCCCGGGCCGGTATTATTAGATTTACCTGACGATATTCAGAGGGCGCATATTAATCCTCAAAAGTTAAAATCTTTTATTCCCAAAAGAAAAACTCCTACATTGAATAAAACGGCAATAAATAAAACAATGGGCCTTATCAAAAAAGCTGCCAGGCCCGTAATTATTGTCGGCGGCGGAGTAAAGACAAGAGACGTAAGAAAGGAATTAAAAACATTTTTAAACAAAAGCCGGATACCCTTCGCCACGACTTGGGCAACCATAGATATGTTTTTGGATAATGAGCCTAATCTTATCGGCAATTTCGGCATATCTGCAAACAGGGCCGGAAATTTTGCCATCCAGAATTGCGATTTGCTTATTAGCCTGGGTTCTAGGCTGGATACGCATGGAGCAGGAAGCGATGTGGCCCGATTTGCGCCAAAAGCCAAAAAAATAGTTGTTGACATTGACAGAGCAGAATTAGATAAACATACTAGAATGAAAACAGATTTGAAAATTCATTGCGATTTAAAGACATTTTTAAAAGGCCTCATTAACTCTTCCGAGATAGAAACGAGGGACCTAAATCAATGGAAAAGAAAAATACAAGAATGGAAAGATAGGTACCCCATATACCTTGAGAAATATTATAAGCAGAAAAACAAAGTTAATCCTTATGTTTTTATGAATGAACTGTCTAAGGAAACAAAAGAGGGGGATATCGTTGTTACAGAGACAGGAGCGACTTTGACCTGGACTATGCAGGCTTATAAAATAAGAACCCGGCAAGCTTTGTTCAGTGCATTCAACCATGCTTCGATGGGATATGCATTGCCCGCTGCTATCGGCGCTCAATATGCCGCGCCCGAAAACCGGGTAATATGCATCACAGGGGACGGCGGCATACAGATGAATATTCAGGAACTGGAGACAATCGCTTATAATAAGTTACCCATAAAGATTTTCTTAATTAATAACAGGGGTTACGGAATGATCAAGCAGACCCAGGATACCTGGCTCGATTCCGTGTATGTGGCCTCGGACCCAAGTTGCGGGTTAGGCTTTCCGGATTTTCAAAAGGTCGCGAAGGCCTATAAAATAAAAACACTGCAAATCGCAAATCACGGTGAATTAAAAAAGATGATAAGGAAGGTTTTGTCCTATAAGGGGCCGGTTCTTTGCGACGTTAAATTAAGGCCCGGAGAGAAAATAATCCCTAAATTGGAATTCGGAAGGCCTTTAGAAGATATGTCCCCGTTATTACCGAGAAGCGAGCTAAAGGCAAATAGGCTTTGATTGAGTAAAAAATAGGCTTTGATATGAGTAGAGATTTAATTATAGCGGCTAAATGCGCCCCCCGGGAAGGGCATTTACGGGATATTAAAAAAGCAGGATTGCAAGCAGTAGAGCTATATCTCTCGGAAGAGATTATGGAAAATCTGCCTAAGGTCATTGGACTGTGTAAAAAATTTCCATTTAGATATGCCGTTCACGCCCCTAATGCCGTATATAATCCGCGTAAATTAAGAAAATTGACAGAAGCGATCAATGCCGAAATAGCCGTTTTTCATAATGTTTATTGGGAGGATGAATGGAAGAGGGTCGCTAAAGCTTTTAAAGGCGTCAAGACTAAACTTTGCGTTGAAAATACATCTTCCACCCATGACTCGGTGAAATTTATGAGAAGATATGGGTGGGGTAGGGCCCTGGATTTGGAACACGCGCAAATGGGATCTGCCGGTGTCTATGAAGAAGAGTTTATTACTGTTATGAAAGAGGCTGCCCATATCCACTTAACCGGTTACACCCATGGTTCGCAATTATGGCACACGCATATCCATCATTCACCGAGGCATAATTCATATTTATTGGATTTATTAAGAAAAGCAAGATATTCAGGTTTTGTTGTCTCCGAAGCAAAAAAGTCACTCCAGACTTACGCAGAGTTTAAAAAGTTGAAAGAGTTTTATCAAAAATGGAGAAATAAGTGAAGGTTCTCCTTACGGGGGTCACGGGCTTTATCGGCAGTTATTTTGTTTCTCAATGGAAAAATAACCCTTATGAGATAATTGGCATTGCCAGGCGTAATGTAAATCCTGATTTGCAGATACCGGTTGTGTATGCTGACCTGGCAGAGGGCGTTTCGTTAAAAGAGCCGGTAGATGTTATTGTCCATGCAGCAACTCAAGCATACGGACCAGACGTTCCGGCAGAGGCTTACATTCACAGTAATGTCGAAGGAATGCAGAAGCTTATTCAATATGCGCGGGATTTTAATGTGCGAAAGTTCATCTATCTATCCAGCATGTCAATCTACGGAAAAATATCCGGTAATGTCGCAGACGAAAATACCCCCATTGTAAATCCCGGTATATACGGTTTGAGCAAATATATGGGAGAATTGCTTCTTCGTGATGAAGCAGGGTGGCTAAATTCTGTGGTCTTACGTTTACCGGGCATTTTGGGTAAAAGCGCTAAAATTTGCTGGCTGGCCAAGGCGGCTAAAAAAATCAAGAGTGGCCAAGAGGTGTGGATATACAATCCGCAGTCGCCTTTTAACGCCACGATTCACGTCGCAGACCTCGAACGCTTTATTTCTCAGCTTATCGTTACAGAATTTAGCGGTTTTGAGATTGTTACGCTTGGATGCCGCCAGCCTATTACAATACGAGAGACGGCGGATTCTTTAAAAAAATATTTAAATTCAACCTCCAGGATACGGGTGAAAGACGCCAAGAAGAAGTGTTTCATTATTTCCACGGACAAGGCACGCAGAATGAAATATAATCCCAGAACTGTTCGGGAAACTTTACGTGCTTATAGTAAGGAATGTTAAGAGGGGGTTTAATATGCGAGAATTTAATGCGTTAAAGGGTTATCCGCAACCGAAAGGGCCGCGTTATGTCGGAGCTGACATCAGAACAATTAAGAGCAGAATTATAGCTTCGTATCGCGATGAACGGTATTATGACGGAGACCGCAACCACGGTTATGGAGGGTTTAAATATGACGGCCGATGGAAGAAAATAGCACAATCAATGTTTAAGGATTATGGGTTAACCGAGAACTCGGCCTTACTCCAGATAGGGTGTGAAAAAGGGTTTCTCCTGCATGATTTTCATGAGCATTTCCCGAATATGAAAATTAGAGGAGCCGAAATGTCCGATTACGCTATTTCGCATTCCATGCCGTCGGTAAAAAAATGGATTGTAAAGATGGACAATTATACCAAGCTTCCCTTCGAAAGCGGAGAATTTGATTTTGTCATTGCTATAGGGGTAGTTTATGCCTTAACCTTAAGGGATGCTATATCTTGTCTTCGCGAAATTCAGAGAGTAGGAAAGGGCAAAAGCTTTATAACCCTGGGCGCTTATAAAGACGAACGGGGAGAAAAGCTTTTTAAGAGTTGGACGGTATTAGGTGCCACCATACTTCATGTAAATGAGTGGCCCGAGGTTTTAAAGGAAGCCCGTTACACGGGCGATTATCACTTTATGACCGACGAATATCTAAATTTGGCAGAGAAAAACGGATGAAAAATCAGGATTTTTTAATAAAAATATTGGATAATAATAAAATATTAAACCTAGAGTTTTATAAGAAATTATTTTTAATCAGAAGGAGTGAAGAGAAGATTATCGAGCTTTATCCTGAAAATGAAATGAGAATGCCAATGCATATGTCTATGGGAGGAGAGGCAATAGCAGTTGGGGTTTGTCATGCTTTAGGAATAAAAGGCCAGGTTTTTGGAAGCTACAGATCCCATGCTATATATTTAGCTAAGACGCAAGATACGAATAATTTTTTTGCTGAGATATATGGAAAAACCACATCTTCATTAAAAGGAAAATGCGGCTCTATGCATTTGTGCGCACCTGATTTTGGGTTTATGGGAGCTTCAGCAATTGTAGCAAGTATAATTCCTGTAGCCTGTGGAACAGCTTTTGCAAATAAGAGAAAAAATAATGGTAAAATTGTTAGCGTATTTTTTGGAGATGGGGCCGTTGATGAGGGTAATTTTTGGGAGAGCTTGAATGTTGCCTCTCTTATGAAACTGCCGATTTTATTTGTCTGTGAAGATAACGCTCTTGCGGTTCATACTCCAAGGCACCAAAGGCAGGGTTATGATTCTATCGTTAGTATTGTCTCTAAGTTTAACTGTAATGTTCTTGAAGAGAGCACTACCGATACAGAAGTTATTTATAGAAAAACTTGCCAGGCTATTGAGTTAATTAGAACAACCCAGATGCCCTGTTTTTTGTATTTAAGATATTATAGGTACTTGGAGCATGTTGGTACTAAGGAAGATTTTGATGCCGGCTACCGCTCAAAAGAAGAATTTGAAAAATGGCATAAAAAAGACCCTGTAAATTTACAGAGGAAAAAGCTTTTAAGATTTGGGATAGAAGAAGAACAGATAAGAAAACTTGAAGTAGAGATAGAAGGTCGCATTGAGAACAGTATAAGGTTAGCCCAAAAAGCACCCTTCACTGAAATTAGCGAATTACACAGAGATGTCTTTTATGAAGAAAATAAGAAAGATTAGTTATTGTCAGGCATTGAATGAAGCAATGCGGCAGGAAATGGAAAGAGATCCAAATATATTTGTATATGGACTAGGTGTGCCTGACCATAAAAGAGTATTCACAACTACTGCGGGGTTGGTGGAGAAATTTGGTAAGGAAAGATGTTTTGATACCCCACTGTCTGAAGATACTATGACCGGGTTCGGATTGGGCGCGGCCATTAGCGGAATGAGGCCTATTCATATCCATATGCGAGTTGATTTTCTTCTTCTAGCAGTAAATCAGCTTGCTAATATGGTTTCTAATTACAGATATGCAACAGCGGGGAAATTAAGAGTCCCTTTGCTAATAAGGGCTGTTGTGGGCAGGGGACGGGGACAATCTTTTCAGCATAGTAAGACTATGCATTCTATCTTTGCGCACATCCCTGGATTAAAAGTTGTTTTGCCCACTACTCCCAGGGATGCCAAAGGGCTACTTATAGCAGCTATCAGGGATGAGAATCCAGTAATTTTTATAGAACATAGATGGTTATATTTTGCGGTTGACGAAGTTCCAGAACTACCATATACCATCCCTTTGGAAGAAGCTAATATTCTGCGTTCAGGCAGAGATGTTACAGTGGTGGCAACTTCGTGGATGAATGTAGAGGCCTTAAAAGCTGCACAGGTTCTTGAACGAAAGCACAAGATAAGCGTAGAAGTGATCGACGCCAGAATAGTAGCTCCCTTCAATGATAAGCTTATTGTTCACTCCGTCAATAAGACAGGACATTGTATTGTGGCGGACAATGATTGGCTTGATTGCGGATTTAGTGCAGAAGTAGCTGCTCGAGTTTCAGAGAAGTGTTTCAGTCAATTAAAATCCCCTGTGCAGCGAATAGGATTTGCTCCCACTCCCTGCCCTTGCACAAAGTCTTTGGAGAATTGTTTTTATCCAAACGCAATTGACATTATAAAAACTATAGAATCAAAGTTAAACTTGGAAGAGGCAGATTTGTCTAATGAAGACTTTTATGGCTTTGAAAATAAGTTCAACGGTCCTTTTTAAGTGGTAGTTGCGTTATAAAATTTTGAGGTGGTTATGAATTTTGGTATTAGCGATAAAAGGGTTTTAGTCGTAGGAACCGGCAAGGGCATCGGGGGGGCTGTTGCAAGGGCTTTTGCGGCTGAAGGTTGCAGGGTGTCAATGGTAGCCCGTAATCCAGACACGCTAAAACAGCTTCTTGAGGAGATGGGTGGTCTTGAGAAAGGCCACAGGTTCCTGACGGCAGATTTGCTGGAAGCTGGTGCACCGACAAGAGTTGTAAAAGAGTTTTCGAGCGCGGATGGCCCATTTGATATAGTCGTCCATAATGTAGGGGGCGCAATAACGCTTAAAGATCCTCTTGGTCCGGTTGAAGACTGGATGCGCGTATGGCGGTTTAATGTTGGCATCGCCATTGAGATGAATGCCCTTTTGGTGCCACCCATGCGGAAACAAGGCTGGGGGCGGGTCATTCACATTTCGTCAATTTCCGCAGAGTTAGGAGAGCCGCGGCTGCATCCTTATGGGGGTGCGCTTTCCTATGCGGCGGCAAAAGCATATCTCAACGTATATGTAAGGGGATTAGGCCGCGAAGTAGCAAAGGAAAATGTTATAGTTACTGCATTGATGCCCGGACCGATTCTTTCCGAAGGAAAATACGTGGATAAGCTCCGTAAGACGAATCCTGAACTTATGAATAACTTCTTACGTCAACACTGCCCGATCGGACGTTTCGGGATGCCTGAAGAGATTGCACCTTTCGCAGTCTTCATGGCCTCGGAGCAAGCCTCTTATGCCAGTGGTTCCATTGTACCGATCGACGGTGGAAGAATATGATAGTGTGGAAGAAAAAGCATGGGAATATTGTCAAAAATCACTGATCTACTTTTAGGACAGCCGATGTTCAATCTTCTCCAGAAAGCTCAAAAAATGGAGATATCCGGAAGAAGAATCATTCACTATGAGATAGGCGATCCGAGCTTTGACTCTCCTCCCCATGCTATTGAAGCGGCAAAAGAAGCTCTCGACGCAAACTTAACGCATTATACAAGTTCCATGGGGCTTTTCGAATATAGAGAAGCGATTAGAGAATACACAAAGGCCAACTCTGGTTTTAAACCCTCCATAGATCAGGTTCTGGCCTGCCCTGCTAATGCTGTGATTGATTTTGTTATACGCTGCACAGCTAATCCTGGCGAGGAGGTTATTTATCCCGACCCAGGTTTTCCTACTTATTATTCTGCTATTACTTATAATAAGGCGATACCAGTAGGTATTTTATTAAAGGAAGAGAATATGTTTCGGATGAGCCCTCGAGATGTCCACGATAAAATAACCGATAAGACTAGATTAATTATCATTAACAGCCCCCAAAATCCTACAGGTGCTGTTTTGAAAGAAGAGGAGATTCTTGAATTTGCCAGAATCGCGGAGGAACATGATATTTACCTCTTAAGCGATGAGGTCTATGCAAAGCTTACTTATGATAAAGCTCATTATTCGCCGAGCGTAAGAGATCAATGTAAGGCAAGAACCATTATTTTAAACAGTCTTTCGAAACAATATTCGATGGCGGGCTGGCGCTTGGGTTATGCTATCGGCCCTGAGAAACTAATAGAAAAAATGGGATTACTTCTGCAAACAATAATCTCGTGTCTACCGGCCTTTACACAACTTGGAGGCAGGGCTGCGCTTCTGGGCAATCAAGAGTTTATGGATGCCAGGATTGCCATGTTGAGAGAAAGGCGCGATATATTAACCGAAGGGCTTAATAAACTTCCCGGGGTCTCATGCGTTGTACCGGATGGGGCATTTTATGTTTTCGCCAATATAAGTAAAACTGGGATAACTTCAGAGGAATATTCAGAGAAACTTTTGCAAGAGACCGGTGTCTGTGTACTAGCCGGTAATTATTTTGGAAAAGGCGGAAGTGGATACATTAGATTATGTTATGCCAGTTCGCCGATCAGCCTTATTGAAGAAACGCTTGAGAAGATGAAAGAATTCCATGAAAAAATTGTTTGTAATTCTGGATTAGTTTGTTCTGGAGGGGAAAATGCAAAGACTTACTGATTATATCGCTCAATTTCTTATCGGTCAAGGCGTTAGAGATATTTTTATGCTTACGGGCTATGGTGCAATGTATCTCAACGATGCTATTGCCCTATCGGGTATTAACTATTATGCTTCTCGAAATGAAGCAGCAGCCCCTATGATGGCTGAGGCCTATGCTCGTGTGAAACAATCGTTGGGGGCAGTATGCGTAACAGCAGGCCCGGGAGCAACAAATGCGGTATCAGGCTTAGCGGAGGCTTGGGTTGATTCAGCTCCGATAATAGTATTTTCAGGACAAGTTACAAGGAGGCACACTACCCATAACGCCAATGTTCCAGGCCTTAGGACTTTTGGAACGGCTGAGATTAATATTGTACCGATTGTAAAAAACCTAACCAAATATGCCGCTGTCATCGACGAACCCACGTCGGTGCGTTATCATCTCGAAAAAGCCGTTTATTATGCTACCACAGGTCGTCCCGGCCCGGTATGGCTGGATATTCCATTAGATGTCCAACAGGCATTAATTGATCCAAGCAGTTTAGATGGTTTTATACCGCCTAAAGAACGATGGTTTAATACGAATCTGACCGCTGCTACTAATTCTGTTATTAAGTTGCTTTTACGCGCTAAACGCCCTGTCCTTGTATGTGGTCATGGTATTCGCCAGGGGGGTGCAATTTCTGAGTGGCGGAACTTAGTTGATTTGCTCAATATGCCAGTTATATTTTCACGCTTGGGCCTGGATTTGATGCCACATTCTCACCCGAACGTATTTGGAATGGCGGGAATTAAGGGTTCACGTTACTGTAAGTTCCTCATGAATGAGGCGGACTTGGTGATTTCGTTAGGGTCTCGCCTTGCTGTACCCTTTGTAGGTCATGACTTAGAGGCTTTTGCGCCCGGCGCAAAGATAGTGATGGTAGATATTGATAAAGCTGAGTTAAGCAAGCCAGGCGTCCATATTGATTTACCTATTCATGCGGACATAAAACCATTTACCCAGGAATTACTCAAGGCCATTGATAACGAAAAACTACCAGACTGGGGAGGGTGGATTGAGTCTTGTCGAGAACTCACTCGGAAGTGCCCCATATTATCAGCATCTCAAAAACGAAATCCAATCGACTTATACTATTTTATGTCACGGATTGATGCGCTTTCCCAAAAACATCACATTCTGGTGACAGATGCCGGTTCCAATTATTATGTAGGAGGCCAGGTATGGCGATTCGAGAATGCTCGGCGTGAGATTACTTCATCTGCTTATGCCGCCATGGGCTTGAGTATTCCACTTGCGATAGGTGCAAGCATCGCAGATAAAAAAAGCCAAGTCCTGGCTATTACAGGAGATGGTTCGTTAGAGTTAAATATCCAAGAGCTTAAGACCCTATCCCATTATAATTTGAACATCAAACTGTTTGTTATTAATAACGGCGGCTATGTCTCAATGAGAAATTGGCAGGATACTGTCTTTGAGGGGCGCCGTATCGACACGGAAGCAACGACCGGCGCCGGAACTTTAAATCTTAGGAAAGTAGCCGAGGCCTTCAATCTCGATTATTTAAAAATTGAGAAACATGAAGAGATCGATGAAAAGTTGAAACAAGTGATGAGCAATGATTCTCCTATATTTGTAGAAGTAATTACTGATTATAACCAGAAAATATTAGAGCCTTTCGATAGATAACAAAATAGAGGAATTTCCCGATGCAAGAAAAAGTGCAAATGCTAAAGAAAAAAGCAAGGTGGGTGCGAACCAAGGTTCTAAATACCATAGCCAGACTAAGAAAGGGTCATCTCGGAGGTACCTTATCCTGTACGGACCTTTTGGTGGCCTTATATTACGGGAAAATCATGAGATTCGATGCTGCTAATCCAAATTGGAGCGAAAGAGACAGATTTCTTATAGGGAAAGGGCATGCCCATCTTGCCTTATATTATATATGGACTGACCTCGGATTTTTTGATGTTCGCAAATTAGAAGAATATGGAACCGACGGTAGCTCATTAGGTTTTCAACTCGATCGTAACATTCCGGGTTCAGAATATAATACAGGTTCATTAGGACATGTGATTGGAATCGGAGCTGGAATGGCATTAGCCGCAAAGATGGATCGCAAGGCCTATAAGACCATTGTTCTTGTCGGTGATGGGGAATGTGATGAAGGTTCTATCTGGGAAGCGGTCATGTTTGCGAGCCGATATCGATTGAATAATTTAATGACCATTGTTGATAGAAATCAGGCAACAGTCATTGAAAATAGAGTGGAAGACGATGGTTCCGGGAGATTAGAGGAAAAGTTCAAAATGTGCGGTTGGGAGTCTATAACTATCAACGGGCACTCCTTTGAGCAGATACTGTCCGCTTTCACTGGATTGGAAAAATTCAATAGGCCCCTGGCGATAATTGCCGATACGGTGAAGGGTAAAGGGGCCTCTTTTTTGGAGCAAGGGGCTAAATGGCACCATTTGGTTCCTTCTGCAGAAGAATTTGATAGGGTAATTAGGGAGTTTGAATTGGAGGCTGAAACGTGAAAAATGCAATTGATTTTAGAAATGCTTTTTTTGATAACTTATATGACATAGCTATAAAAAATAAGGAGGTTGTTTTCATAACATCTGATATGCCTGCAGAAAGCCTCGTCAAATACAATAAGGATTTCCCTGACCGATTCATTAATAGCAGGGTTGCTGAACAGAACACGGTGAGTGTAGCAGCGGGGCTTGCACTAAGCGGAAAAAAAGTTTTCATTTATGGTATGTTACCTTTTGTAACAATGCGTTGTTATGAACAGATTAAGGTTGATATTTGTAGTATGAATTTACCCGTTACTCTTATAGGGCTGGGAGCAGGATTATCCTTTGATGTGGATGGGCCAACCGCCCATGGAGTTATTGACATTGCTATTATGCGCTCACTACCTGAAATGACCATTCTCAATCCTTCCGACCCTATTACGGCATCTGCCTTTGCAGAAACTGCATACAGTAGTTGCACTCCCACCTATATTCGGCTGCACAAAGGTAGAACCCCATCTATTTATGATAATGCTACAGATTTCTCAGATGGATTCTCTATACTTAAAAATGGCGATGATCTTTGTATTATTACAACAGGGGTCATGCTGCATACTGCTCTTCGCATAAGAGATGAACTAAAAAGGTATTCTCTTGATGCGGGTGTTATTGATTTATATCAATTGAAACCAATTAAAGAAGACTTGTTCCTTAAAGCGTTAACTAACCATAAAAAAATAGTGACCATTGAAGAGCATTCACTTATTGGGGGACTTGGCAGTATCATCAGTGAAATCATAACCGACAATCAGCGGCCGATTTCACTCAAGCGCATTGCACTTAAAGATGAACAGTGTTTTCATTATGGTAAGAGAGAGTGGCTACGCGAGGTGTATAAAGTTGATGCAGATAGTATTGTTAAGCAAATTATAGCATGGGAGAAGAAGTAGCATGGGCCTTGTATATGCAAAAATGAAAATATTCCATTTTAAAGACAAAGTAGATTCTCTGTCAATAACAAAAGATGAAATATTGCCTCCCATACAGATAAGAATCAAACCGACGAATGTCTGCAATCATAACTGTTCCTATTGCTCATACAAGATAGATAACGTACAGATCGGTAAGGACATAGTGGCGAAGGACCGAATCCCCAGGGAAAAGATGATGGAAATAATGGATGATATTATTGACATGCAGGTTGAGTGCGTTACCTTTAGCGGGGGAGGGGAGCCGTTCTGCTATCCTTATTTGCTTGAGGCCGTTAAGAGGTTGTCCAGTACGCCTGTCAAATTCGCGACCCTGACGAACGGCTCAAAATTAGACGGAGAACTGGCAGAGGTCTTTGCCCACAAGGCCACATGGCTTAGGGTTTCCATAGATGGGTGGGATGACGAAAGCTATTCTGCCTACAGGGGCGTACCCAAGGGGGAATTCACAAAGGTAATCAGAAACATAGAGAATTTCAAGAAATATAGAGGAAAATGTTATTTGGGAGCCTGTATAGTTATCGATAAGAAAAACGCCTCTCATGTGTATGAATTGATAGCGCGGTTAAAAGATAGCGGTATTGACAGCGTCAAGATTGCGCCGTCTATTCTGAGTAATAGCAGTACGGAAATCAATCTATATCACAAACCCATATTTGAACAAGTTAAAAGAGAAATTGCTAAAGCATCAGATGAACTTTCAGAGGAAGTGTTTGAGATATTCGACTCATATCATAGCCAGCTCGAAGGCTTTGAAAAAGGATATACCTGGTGCCCATATCTTCAGATATTGCCTGTTATCGGCGCAGACCTTAATGTATATTCCTGCCACGACAAGGCATATAATCTCGATGAAGGGCTTATGGGTTCCATTAAAAATCGCCGATTCAAAGATTTTTGGCTTTCGGACAAGAATAAATTTTTTAAAATAGACCCCTCTCGCCATTGCAACCACCATTGTGTGGTAGATATGAAAAATAGACTTATCCTGGACTATTTGGATGCAGATAAAGGACATTTAGGGTTTGTTTAATCGATGAAAAATAATATCAGAGTTCTTCTAATGACCTCTAAAAGCGATACCCGGGATTTCTATGTAGCCTCGGCGCCGCCACTGGGTTTGTATCGGTTGCAGCATTACATAGCCGGACGGGGAATTAAGTGTGATGTGTTGGATTTAGGCGTGCAGCGCGAATTAGAGGAAAAATATCTACGCATGGTTGAAGAAGGATTATACGATATCGTGGGCATGAGCGTTACGCACCGTAACATGATTCCGGAGCTCGAAACCATATGGAAGTTCCGTGTTGCCAGTGAAAAGAGTAAAAAAAGATGTCTATTTATAGCGGGAGGACAAGACGCGACACTTAACTACAAGCAGTGGCTAAATTCCGGAATTGACCTGATTTTATTAGGTTTTGCCGAAAAAAGTCTATACGAGCTTTGCCTACGGCTTTCAAAAGGGCAGCATATCGAAACAGGTAAAATGGTCGAAGGGATGGCCGGGTGCGCCGTTCGCAATAGTAATAACCAGATTATTTATCAGCCAAGCGAAATTCTTACAGATTCAGAATTCAAGGAGTTTTCGTTTTCTCAGATTATGGAACTGGATATACCCTATGAAATTTACTGGAAAGATTTGGGCAAATTGGACACTGTTGCCAATTTTCATGAAAACAAATTTGTTGCAAAAACAGTCAGGCTTTATACAGCGAGCCATTGCCCCATGAATTGCGGTTACTGCAGTTCGCGCTCCTTTATCCCCGAATCACAAAAGAGAAAGTCTCCGGTTTTTATGCTCTCGGCTTCCGAGGTTCATCAATTAATCGTGCATCACGTAAAAAAATACGGCGCCATGGGCTTTCTTTTCTGCGAAGACGATTTTATGATTGGGAGCCCGAAGGGAATACAGCGTGTAGTTGATGTATGCCGCCTAATTGCGAGGTCAAAGGAAGACGGCACTATTCCAGAAGATACCCTTTTTAACTGTCAAGCGCGAATCGATGATTTTTTGATTAGGAAAGGCCCGAATAAAAAGGTTGTAAATTTGGAAGTTATGGACGTTCTGAAGCGTGCGGGATTTCGTGGGTTCGGAATCGGCGTTGAGACATTTTCCGACAGATTGCTTAAGTGTAAGTCGGTTAACAAGTTTGCATACTCTTACCAGGACTCCCGTTTAGTGCTTGACAGTATGTTAGAAAAGGGACTAAACCCAACGATCAACCTCATATTGGCGATCCCTGAGTCCACGGTAGAAGATATGGTTCACTCGATGGAGGTAGCCGTAGAGTATTTCGAGAAGGGATGTCAGATGGCGGTTAGTGCGTTAATGGATTCATTTCCAGGCTCGACGATTCACGGTACAAAGGATTATCCGGCAACGACGAAAGAATGGAAAAACCCTTATACCAAAGAGATTGTTTCTATCGATGATTACTTTATTCCTAAAAACGATAGGATAGCCAGTATTACGAGCCGGTTTAGAGAGGTATCCTCTGATGAGCTGGAGAAATTGAAAATTGATGCCTCATGGACGAATTCAGCCGTTCCTAAACCGATTACCGGGCTATCTAATTTTATAGGCATTTCAAAATTGCTAGGGAAGCATGATCTGGCTAAGCGCTTCAGGGATGTAACCTACGAGGCATTATGCAAAGAGACAATCTTTTCTTAAAAGGGGGGCTATTATATGAACAATGGTAAATTAGCTATCTATGGCGGGCCAAAGATAAGAAAAAAACCCTTGCCATATCGGAAGCTTTTTGACGAAGAGGAATTGGAAAACGTGAAGAGGGTTTTTAAGGACAGTTGGCGGGAGGGGGTTGATTTCGGCTATCAGGGTAAATACGAGAAACTGTATACAGACAAATTTTGCGATTTTCAAGGCGGCGGATTCGCTGATGCGGTATCTTCAGGAACAGCAGCCGTCTATCTTGCGTTAAAGGCTTTCGATATTGAACCCGGAAACGATGTCATTGTCTCTCCTGTTACCAATCCCGGTAGTGTTACTCCTGCTGTAATCCAGGGCATGAACATCGTCATTGCGGATTCCGCGCCGGATAGTTTTAACATCGGGCCGGATGAATTTGAAAAAGCGTTAACTTCCGATACCCGCGCCGCAATTTTAACCCATCTGGGCGGGCAACCTATTGATATAGAGCCGATAATAGAAATAGCAAAGTCAAGGGGCATCAAGGTAATCGAAGATTGCTCACAGGCTCACGGCGCGTTATACAAGGGAGAAAGAGTTGGGCGTTTTGGGGATATCGCTGCTTCTTCGACCATGTTTTCGAAAACCCTTGCCACCGGAGGATGCGGGGGCCTTGTCTATATGCAGAACGAAGATTACTATTGGTTAATCCGTTCCCTGGCCGACAGGGGTAAGCATTTTCGCCTTCCCGACTTTGATTTTAGGGATACCGGCCAATGCCTGTTCCCGGCCTTGAATTTTAATCTCGATGAGCTATCCTGCGCCATCGGCCTTTCGATTCTTTCCCGATTACAGAGCATTATAGATAAGCGCCTTGAAATAACAGCTAAGATAGATACTTCCCTTGAGGCGTCGTCAGTGGTATTTCCCTGCCGAAGCCGGGACGATTGCAAACCGTCCCCCTTCTTTCATACTGTTGGGGTTGCCGTTGACAAGCTGAAGGTATCAAAAAAGGAGTTCGCAAAAGCTGTCGCCGCGGAGGGCATTTGGATTAATCCTCACTATAGCCAACTTGTCTCCGAGTGGAAGTGGTTGCATAAATACGTGAAAAATGGCTTGAAGACACCCAACGCCAGACGCTTCAGGGATAGGACATTTAATCTCCTATTTAATGAGAAGTTTTCAGATGGCGAAGTCGAAGATATAATTTCGAGCGTAGTTAAAGTTGAATCGTTTTTTAAAAAAGATCGATGACAGAGAGCGAAGAAGTATTAGATGATATCAGATAAAGATTTATATAGCCAGAATAAATTGCTACAACATTTAGAGAGATTACTTATGTGGAAGAGGGAAGGATTCGCGCACCCTATTTTTATAGACCTTGATCTTACGAATAGATGCAACAATAGATGCCCTTTATGCGTTACTTCTCAAAATAGAGATCAAACAACAATGCCTTTCGGGCTTGCGAAAGATGTTATTTCACAACTTAAAAGTATGAATGTAAAGGCCATTCTGTTAGTCGGAGGCGGTGACCCTACCTGTCACCCTAATCTGGGGGAGGTAATAAGATTCATAAAACGAAAAGGTTTAGAAGTCGCGATCAATACCAACGCATATAAGATATCAAAAGATACTATAAAGACTATAGTTCGCTGTTGCGCATGGGTAAGAATAAGTTTAGACGCTGGCACCCCGGCAATTTATAAAAAAACACACGCTATGAATAAAAAAGCATTTTATCAGGTTGTGGACAACATATCTAATTTAGTTGACGAAAAACGAAAGCGTAAACGTAATATAGTTCTCGGAGCTACGTATCTAATCGGCCCCCATACTATAGAGGGGATATATGATGCAGCGCGGTTATGCAAAAAAATAGGCCTTGATAAGTTAAGATACAGGTTGTTTGAGCCGGAGATTGACGGTACAGAAATCAGCCTATCCAAGGACGAAAGAAAAAAAGCCGCGCCTGTAAGGCCGTGGAGCTTCACAAAAAAAGAAAAAGAAAACATGTTTAACGAGCTGAAGAGGTGTAAAGAATTTGAAGATGAATATTTTTCATTCTCCTATTCCGAAGATAGATTTGAAGCAGTAATAAAAGGAAAATCACGTAGTTGTAAAAGGTGCCATATCACCCACTTTATTACGTCCATAACCCCTGACCTCAAAGTATACCCTTGTCCTTATCTAAAAAACATTGAAAAATATTGTTTAGGAGATCTGACAAAAGAGAATTTTAAAGAAATATGGTTTTCTGATAAACGGAAGAAAACTTCTGAAAAAATAAATGTCGAAAGGTGTTTCCACTCTTGCAAATATGAAAAACAAAACGAATTATTGCACAATATAAAAAAAGCAATGTTTCATCCGAATTTTTTATAAAAGGTGTATAAGAGGTGCATGAAAACCCGGGATTTTTTACGAAAAATTTTGGCAATGTTAACCGTTCCCACAACCGAAATGTTACCAAACAGGAGAAATTATGAAAGACAAAATGAGTGATTTTAGGAGCAGCAGCCCACAGGAGCTTGCTATCAGAAGAAAATTCTTGGAACATTATAAAAAAAGTCCCATTCCTGATGATCAGCTCTTTGTAAACCTCGGGCTTTTTCTGAACACCAAAAATTTATCTCGAATCTTATTTATGAATGATATATACAAACAAATTATTGATGTTCAAGGGATTATTGTTGAATTTGGTACAAGATGGGGTCCAAACCTGTCACTTTTTGCTGCTTTGCGAGGAATTTATGAGCCATATAACATACAGAGAAAAATAGTTGGATTTGATACGTTTGAAGGATTTCCAGGCCTATCAGAAAAAGACAGCTCTAGTGATATGATGAAAATAGGTAATCTTTCCTGTTCAGAAGGATATGTTGATTATCTTACAAAGGTGATGGAATTCCAAGAAGCTGATAATCCTGTCTCACACATCAAGAAATTTGAGATAAGAAAGGGAGATGCAAACATTGAAGTGGTGAAATATCTTGAAGAAAACCCGGAAACGATTATTGCTTTGGCTTTTTTTGATTTCGACATTTACGAACCGACTAAAAATTGTTTGCAAGCTATAAAACCCCACTTGGTAAAAGGGAGTTTATTGTGTTTTGATGAATTGAATGCCCATAGTGCCCCGGGAGAAACTATAGCATTGAAAGAGGTATACGGACTTAATAATATAAAGTTACGACGGCCCCGCTACACCACGAGAGTATCGTACTTTATTATAGAATAAAGCGTTACTATAACCCTGGGCGCTTACAGGGACGAACGGAGAGAAAGGAAACGATTGTCACTTTATGACCGCCGAATATCTAAATTTGAAGGAGAAAAACAGATGAAAAGCCGGGATTTTTTACGAAAAATATTGGCAATGTTGACCATTCCCGCAGTACTTGTAATACGGATATTGCGGCCGTTCGTGCTAATCCGTTTTGGAAAACTCCTTAGCGATAGAATAGGTCATTTTGCCATCAATACAGAAGAATATCTGTGCGAGAAGGATGCGGGCATGTACGGCCGGCGAATCTTTGATATTTTTTATACCGTTAAACCAATTTGCAATCAACAGTTGAAAAAGATGTGGAGCCGCATACTGCACATTTCCAAGATTGCGCATTTTTTTGATATTGCCAATAGATGCTTACCGGGATATGAGGACCATTCGGTTTCCTTGCTAGGGCTTATGGATGTTCATGGTCTCTTTGTGCGTACCGCGCCGCATCTTTCTTTTACCCCAAAAGAGGAACGTATGGGGCTTGATGGGCTCCGGAAGATGGGCATACCTGAAGGCGTTCCTTTTGTCTGTTTTCATGCACGCAATCAGGCTTACCTGGAAACCGTGTATCCGAAAGCGGATTGGCACAGTCACAGCCACCGTAATTCGGACATTTATAATTATATCCCGGCAGTAGAAAAATTAGTAAATAGGGGGTATTTTGCTATTAGGATGGGTGCTGTTGTAAAAAAGAAATTGAATAACAATAACCCAAGGATTATCGATTATGCCGTAAATCACAGGACAGATTTTCTTGACATATACCTCTTGGCTAAATGCAAATTTCTTATTAATAACGAGGCAGGTATTCATGGCGTATCCGTGATTTTCAGGAGACCGGTGGTTGAGGCAAATATCGTCCACATTGACCCCCCAAATCTCATCAAAGGGGAAAATAGTTTATTTATCTTAAAAAAATTATGGTCGCGAAGAAAAGGTCGCTTTTTGACTTTTAAAGAAATACTCAACACCGGCATAGGAAAATTTTCTACAGCCCAACAATATGAAAAGTCCCAAATAGAGTTAATAGAGAACACACCGGAAGAAATCAGCGCTGTTTCCATGGAGATGGATGAGCGATTGAAGAATACATGGCAGACGACCGAAAAAGATGAGCAGTTGCAGCAGCAATTTTGGGCAATACTTAAGCCAATCTGCCCTAATGAAAATGGAATAATTTTTCCACGACTTGGCGCAGAATTTTTGCGCCAGAATAAAGAATTGTTAAAGTAGGAAGGAATATAAGATTGAAGGCTTTAACTTTTATTCGTGATATCTTCAGAAAATATCCCACATTAGTTACAGTTACAACGGTACTGGTAGTTTTTGTTAGTGTAGTTGAGGCGGCTTGTCTTTTTACCGTTGGCCCGCTTGTTGATGTTTTAATTCATCCTGCTCTCGAGAACATCAGCCCTCTTACCCAAAAGGTAATGAACGTTATGCAATTTTTTGATATTCCACTGGTATTAAAAAGCTGCTTAATTGTTTTTATTGTATTTGTCATTTTAAGCAGCGCTTTGCGTATCTTGGTGCGGTATTCTATTTTGAGTATTAAATATATCGTGCTTCGCGATCTTACGGTTGGAACATTTAGTGATTTTTTCCACGCGAGGTGGTATTTTTTTAGCAGCAGTGGACAGGGCAAACTTTTAAATACTTTCCTGCGCGAACTTAATATTGTAGCCGAGGCCTTCAGGGCAGTAGCATATTTTTTTGCGGGGACCTTGCAATTAATTTTTTATCTGGCAATTCCGTTTTATATCTCCTGGCAAGTGACGAGCATTAGCCTTATGAGCGCAATTTTACTTTCCTGCCCCTTTATTTTACTCGGGAAAATCTGCTATTGGTTAGGTAAATTGAATACCGAGACAAGCAATCGGCTAGCCGCCCTCATACAGGAGAACTTTACATTAGCCAAAGTTGTTCTGGGCTTTGGCAAGCAAGAAAAAAGCATTGATAATCTTGCTTCTACTTTTGATGTTCATCGCAAAATAACCGTTAAGAGCCAGACAATTAACTTAGCCATACCAATTCTTTATCGCCCGCTTGGCGTGGCGGTATTAGCTGCGGCCATTATTTCGGCGCAATGGTTCAAAATTCCCATTTCAGAAATGGCAGTATTGCTATTGGCATTGCTGCAGGTTGTTGTCTCTATAGGTAATTTGATAATGCGAAAAAATTCACTGGATAACTCCCTTCCCAGCTATGAACAGGTCAATGATTTACAA
Source organism: Candidatus Omnitrophota bacterium (assembly GCA_020346285.1). Lineage (GTDB taxonomy): Bacteria > Omnitrophota > Gorgyraeia > JABMRN01 > RBG-13-46-9. The sequence goes on from CP070780.1 coordinate 1,158,521, forward strand.
CGTAAAGCAAAAGAATGGAAGCAAGCCACGGGCGGTAAAATATTTTCGGGGTTTAATAAAGAAATAATTATTGAAGGTGTTTCGTTTGCCTACCCGGGGCATGAGCCGGTGTTAAAGGACATTAATGTTAAAATTCCGAAGGGAAAAATGATTGCCTTTGTTGGTAAATCAGGCGCGGGAAAATCAACGCTGATTGACATGATTATGGGATTTAACGAATTTATAACCGGGCGAATTACATTTGATGGCGTGAATATCGAAGAATTTAACGTCAGTTCATATCGTAAGCGCATCGGTTACGTACCTCAGGACAGCATTCTTTTTAATATGACTATTAGAGATAACTTGCTCTGGGCCAAGGAAGATGCTACCCAAGAGGAGATCAAGTATGCTTGCCGCCAGGCAAACGCAGATGAGTTTATAGAAGCATTTTCGCATGGGTACGATACATTAGTGGGGGACCGTGGTATTCGCCTGTCAGGTGGCCAGTGCCAAAGGGTAGCATTGGCCAGAGCGATATTAAGGAGACCCGAGCTTCTTATTCTGGATGAAGCTACCAGTTCTCTGGATAGCCGTTCCGAACGATTGATCCAAGAGGCCACTGAAAATATTGCCAAGGAAACCACGGTTATTGTCATTGCGCATCGCCTTTCCACGATTGTAAATGCGGATTATATGTATGTAATGGAAAAAGGAAGGATAGTCGAACAAGGGATATATTCTGACCTGGTTAAAATGAACGGCCATTTTAACCGTATGGTAAAACTTCAGGTATTGTAATGAGAAACATAATAATCGAGGTAAATTCAAATTTCCACCATATTGCCGGCGAGGATCTTTCCGATAAGGCGGACAATCGCTTCAGGGAATACAGGAAAAAGTGGGAAGAGTGGCCGAAAAATTTCCATACGGGGGAATTTCCTCTTTTTATTGATGTTGAGGCAACAAGTGCTTGTAATCTGAAATGCCCTTTTTGTGCCACCACGTTCATGGAGAAGAGAATAAAAAAAGGATTTATATCATTTGATATCGTAAAGGGGATAATTGACGAAGGTGCCGAGAACGGCTTATACGGAATAAAACTTAACATTAGAGGAGAGCCGTTATTACATCCCCAGATTCACGATTTTGTAGAATATGCTAAAAAGAGAGGCCTTATAGATGTTTATTTCAATACCAATGCCATGCTACTTACGGAAGAGATTTCAAGGAAGTTGGTTGATGCGGGACTCGATAGGATCTCGATTTCTTTTGAAGGTTTCACGAAAGATGTTTATGAAGAATGCAGACCGGGCGCAAGCTATGAAAAGGTTTTGGCAAATATCGAAAATTTACAGACGTTAAAAAGAAAACTCGGTGTTGACCACCCAAAAGTGAGAGTTCAGGCAGTAATGATGAAAGATTTGTGGCCCACCTTTGATGAATATAAAAAATTCTGGTCAGAGCGAGCGGATGAGGCAGGCTTTCTGGACTTTAAAGAAATGAAGCGCAAAAGAACGGGTATTCGGTATCCATGGGCCTGCCCGCAAATTTGGCAGAGGATGGCTGTTTGGTGGGATGGCACCGTATTACCCTGTAACCATGATGACGACGGTCTCCTTGCGCTTGGAAACATACAAAAGGTGTCAATAAAAAAAGCATGGAATTCGCGAAAGTTGCAAGAGATAAGAAATAGCCATAAAAATGGAATCGCGCACGAACTTAGTGCATGCAACGGGTGCTATTTACGGGATAGCGAGATACTCAAGCTTGTCGATAAGGATAAGTTGTAATGATTATAGCCATTTTAATGGGAAGAAAAGGAAGTGTGGGATTTCCCGGTAAGAATGTGTACAGTGTTCTGGGAAGGCCCCTTGCGCATTACCCGATGAGAGCCGCGAAGAATTGCCCTGAGATTGATAGGATATACCTTTCTACGGATGACAGACAACTTGCAAAACTCGCAAAAGCAAGTGGCGTGGAGGTTATTAAGCGGCCGCCCAAATTGTGCACTGATAAAGCCCTCGGCGAAGATGTGTACCTTCATGCATATAATTACGCAAAGAAGAAGAACAAGGTTCAAAAGATCGACCAGGTTATTTTGTTAATGTGTAACGCTGCTACTATTATGTCCGCAACAATTTCAAAAGGAATAAAAATTTTAAAGAAACACCCGAATTATGATTCCTGCGTTACTGTATCAAAGTATAATATGTGGAGCCCATTAAGGGCAAGAAAGATTGACAGTGACAATCTTTTAAAACCTTTTATTCCCCTTGAATTGTTTGCTGGCTCAAAGAAATTAAATTGCGACAGGGATTCACAGGGTGATGTATGGTTTGCCGATATGGGCGTTTCGATAGTCCGGCCCCGGTGTTTAGAAAATATAAAAGCGGGGCTACTTCCGCAAAAATGGATGGGGCAAAGAATATACCCACTTAAGCAAGATGGCGGCCTTGATGTCGATTACGAATGGCAGATACCGCAAATCGAATACTGGCTGAGAGAACATGGTATTTCCGGCATAAATAAGGAGTAAACTGATGGGTAACAAGGGCTCAAAAGGGACTGTTTTGATAACCGGCGCAACCGGCGACATAGGACGAGCAATAGCAACCAGATTCGCCGGAGGGGGTTGGAATATAATATGCCACTATTTTTCCTCAAAAGAAAGGGCCGTGGCACTGAAGAGCATAATCGAAAAATACAAGGTCAATTGCGCTTTATTTAGGGCTAATTTGTTGTCGGAGAGGCAATTATCGGTTTTTATTAGCAGGCTTAAGAAAATTAATATTGATAGCCTTATTAATAACGCCGGCACTTGTGTTGGGCACAAGCATTTCGATAGATTAACAGTCCGTGATATCACGAGTACATTTATGGTAAATACCTTCGCGCCCACATTACTTGCCGCGGCCGTATTTAAGCGCATGAAGGCCAGGCGGTTCGGAAGGGTCGTTAATATAAGCTCGATTGCCGCCAAATACGGCAGTTCGAGCCATTCCATACATTATGGCACTTCTAAACTTGCATTAGAGGGGTTGACAAAAACCCTTGCCAGAGAAGGCGCCAAACACAATGTGCTTGTAAATACAATCAGGCCGGGCGTGATAAATACAAAATTTCATAAAAAATTTCCGAAAGACATGAAAAAAAGAGTTAAACTTATTCCATTAAGAAAGATAGGCACACCGGCTGATATAGCGGATATGGCGTATTGTCTCGGTAGCGAAAAAAATAATTTTATAACGAATGAAATTATAACAATATCCGGCGGAGAATAACTTTAAAGACTGGAGGAACAAAAATGAAGATAATAGTATTCGGAGGTTCGGGATTTTTGGGCAGCCACGTTGCCGATGTACTTTCAGAAAGAGGCCATGATGTTACTATATTTGATTTAAAGCCGTCCTCGCATTTAAAAGGCAATCAAGAAATAGTAATCGGGGATATCTTGGATAAAAAAGCTGTGGAAGACATGGTAAAAGCAAAAGATTATGTCTATAATTTTGCAGGTATCGCGGATATTGACATAGCAAAGATTAATCCTACCGAAACAATCAGGCAGAATATACTGGGTAATTCCATAATCCTTGAGGCCTGCCACAAGCAGAGAATCAAGCGAATTCTCTATGCCTCTTCCGTATATGTCTATAGCAATTCCGGCTCTTTTTACCGTACCAGCAAACAGGCCTGCGAACTTCTCATAGAAGACTACCAGAAAGCTTATGGGCTCAATTTCACTGTAATGCGTTACGGCTCGCTTTATGGCCCACGCGCCGACGAAAAAAACTGGGTATACTGCATATTGAAGGATGCGCTTACGAAGGGTAAGATAACAAGAAAAGGTGATGGAGAGGAAATCAGGGAGTATATCCATGTCCATGACGCAGCCAGAATAAGCGCGGACCTTCTGGATGAGCGGTACGTTAACGAGTTCGCCATTATATCGGGAAATCAGACGATTAAGATAAAGGATCTTCTAGTGATGATTAAAGAAATAATGAATAATAAAATCGAAATCGAATATGTTCCTGCAGGATATGAGGAGCATTACGAGGTTACGCCGTATTCATTCAACCCGAGAATCGCGAAAAAAATAATTAGTAATTCATACCTCGATCTTGGCCAGGGAATCCTCGACATCATAGAGCGAATTTATAAGGAAACCCCGCAATGCGCATAAGGGATAAATTCAGAGTTTTGTTTATATACCCGAATCTTATGATGAGCACATTGGTACCTATACATATATCGCTTTTATCCTCTTGCCTGAAACAAGAGGGTTTTCAAACAGATTTATTCGATACCACTTATTATAAAACAGAAGAGATAAGTTTTGATGAAAAAAAGGTCGAATTATTGCAGGTAAAAAAATTCAACTTGGAAGAACAAGGAGTAAAATATAAAGAAACTGATATGTATGAAGATCTGATAAAGAAAGTAAAGGACTATAAACCGGACCTTATTGCTATAACCCTGGTCGAGGATACTTACGAGTTGGGTTTATCGTTGTTAAACGCTATTAAAGATTTTGATATTCCGGTAATTGCAGGAGGGGTTTTTGTTACATTTTCTCCGGAGAAAACAATTACCAACGAAAATATTGATATGATATGCATAGGCGAAGGCGAAGAAACCCTGGTAGAATTATGCGACAAGATGCGTAAAGGGCAAGATTATCCCATGGTCAAAAACTTGTGGATAAAACAAAACGGCAAAATTATAAAAAACGAACTAAGAAAAATAACAGACATAAATAATCTTCCTTTCATCGATTATGATATATTTGAGCCAAAGAGATTATATAGGCCTATGTATGGCAGGATTTATACGATGATACATATTGAGCTGGACAGAGGCTGCCCCTATGAATGCTCTTACTGCGAATCGCCCCAGCTCAGGCGGCTTTACAGGGAGAAAGGTTGCGGTGTCTATTACAGAAAGAAAAGTGTCGCGAGAATTACCGAAGAATTAAAATGGTTGCTTAAAAAGTATAACCCCGATTATATCTATTTCAATTCCGAATCATTTCTCGCAAAATCTCCAGCGGAACTCGGGAAATTCGCTAATCTGTATAAGCGGGAAATAGGCCTTCCTTTCTGGTGCCAATCGAGGCCAGAAACGGTTACAGAAGAGAAAATAAAAATTCTTAAAGATACGGATTGTCAGAACCTGCAATTTGGCATTGAGCAAGGGAATGAAAACTTTAGGGCAAAGATTCTGAAGCGCAGGTGCTCTAATAAACAGATAATAGATGCCATGAAGCTGGTAGAGAAATATAAGATAGCTTATACGGTTAACAATATAATAGGCTTTCCTGATGAAACAAGAGAGCTAATCTTCGATACAATAAATATAAATCACCAGATTAATCCCACGACGCTTAATTGTTATATATTTGCGCCTTACAGAGGTACATATCTTTATAACTACTGTTTAGAAAAGGGTTATCTTACCGAAGATTACAAGATACACCAATTGCTGGATGGTGCGAGATTAAGAATGAATAGCATTACATACGAAGAGTTAAAAGGATTGCAAAGGACATTTCCGCTTTACGCAAAAATGCCGGAGGAGAAGTGGCCGAAAATCAGGATTGCCGAGAGATTTGACGAAGAAGGAAATCGTATGTTTGAAAAATTACGAAAAGTGTATTATGAAAGATATTTCAAATAATGAAAAGCATACTCTTTGTATTTGATTCCGGGATAAAAATGAAAAAGAACCTTAAATTACCGATTACATCCGGAGATTCGATATATTTGTTCCCCCTGACCTCAAAGATTTCCGTAACAGGGGCAATCTTGGAAAAAATCAAATCTTTAAATGCCGTTTGCGTTACAATCCCCACCGGAAACGCGGTTAATTCCGCAGCCGAGAGAATAAGGGAAAGGTATATACGGTTTATAGCAGAAATCACAAATCAGGTTAAATGCGACAACAGAAACTTAAGAGAAATTTTTGCCGTTGACCGGTACGCCAGCCTGTGGTGGCTTGGCCTTGTCTCCGAGAAGAATACAATTAAATCCGACGTTTTTAATATTCTTGCGCAGCTCGACTCGATTGTCGAAACAATAAAAAATAAAAAGATTAGGAAAGTTATATTTGGTTGCGACAACGAGAAATTAAAAAGTGTATTACGCGAATACGCCTCCAAAAATAGCATGGCATTTAAAGTTTTGCCTGTCAAGAAGGAAAAGGACATAAAAAAACGTTTTCGGAAGAGTCAAAGGTTATTTTACCTGCGCCATATTCTATCTTTGTTAAATACCGCATTAAAATTCTTTTTTAGGGCCAAAAAAATCAAGCGCAAACTCAAGGGCCTGCATTTACCTCCGCCCGGGCGAAGGGAATTTGCGACGATTACATATTATCCGAACATTGATGTTTCTCTTGCGCGTAAGGACATCTTTAAGAACAGGTACTACAATAAATTACAGGAAGCGCTGGAAAATGAGAAGAAGAATATCGTATGGGTTGCCCTGTATGCAGAGAATAATTCCATATCGTTTAAGGAATCCTTAGAGTACCTGGAACAGTTTGTAAAAGCAGGCTACGATATATTCTTTCTGGAAGAGTTTAACTCAATAAACGCAGGGATAAAAAACCTCCTCTATATGCTTCGAAGCGGATTAAAGTTTATCAGGCTTGAGGAAAACATTCGCCGCGAACATGTTTTTGACGGTTACAATTTTTATTCACTCCTCAGAAATGACTGGTTTGCGTCATTTGTGGGAAGCGTGGGTTATTCGGGCCTTTTATTTTACAGCATGTTTAAGGCGTTTTTCAATAAAATTAAGGCTGAAAAATGCTTGTATTTCTGCGAAATGCACGCATGGGAAAAGGCGCTCATATATGCAAGGGATGCCGTGGGTTCGAAAACGGCATTATTCGGTTACCAGCATAGTACGGTGTCGAAAATGCTTTTGAACTACTTTAATAAACCGGACGAAATAAGGAAACTTCAAAATTATATGTTTCCGCAACCGGACAGAATTATCTGTGACGGCCCACTTCCCCTGAGGTACCTGAAAGAGTCAGGCTGGCCCGAAGATAAACTTACGATTGCGGAGGCCGTACGTTATGACCATTTGAGAAAACAAATATGCAAGAGCCGGGAAAAAAAGAAAAATACGGTACTCCTGGCGCTTTCCATTAGCACAGAAGAAAGCAGCTCGATTCTTAACATTACTTACCAGGCGCTCAATCAGTTAAAAGAAATGGAAGTTTGGATTAGGCCGCATCCATTCGCATCCGTGGAAGATATATTTAAGACCTCCGGCATATCCAAAAAAAATCTTACGTTTTCAATCAGAAACGAACCCATCGAAAAATTGTTATCCGAAGCCCATATAGTTATTGTCGGATTCTCGGGAGTTTCTGTAGAGGCCGTAGCGTTTGGTTGCAGGATTGTGACAGTTAATGTCCCCGAATGGATTAATATGTCGGCTTTAAAAGATATAAAGAGCGAGATTGTAAAAACCGCCGGTTCGCCCGCGGAATTACGGGAAATTGTTATTAAAATCACCAAAGAGAAATACGACTTTCAAATGATTAAATCCGAATCCAAAAAGATAATAGACGCTTTCTTTTACCTAGATCGGAAATCTGACGTTCCGGAGCGGTTTATCGAATTACTCAAGTAAAAAGGAGCATTACCAGGATGAATACATTGTTGACCGGTGCAACGGGTTTACTCGGAAGTTATATAGTGAAGGCGTGGCGGCGAAGAGGAAACCTTATCGGGTTATATTCCGGTAACTATAAAATAGAAGATAAAGAGATCCCGTATTATATCTGCGATGTGCGCGATAATAAGCTGGAATCTATATTTCGGAAACACAAGATAGATTCCGTGATACACACAGCAGGAGAGAGCAGGGTAGATTTTTGCGAAAGAAATTATGAACATGCTTATTCCACAAATGTGACAGGCACCAAAAACATAATTGAGCTGTGCAAGCGGCATAAATCACGCCTCGTTTATGTATCAACCAATGCTGTTTTTGACGGCACAAAACCGCCTTACAGAGAAACAGACACCCCCAATCCGATAAATACTTACGGCCGCATTAAATTAGAATGCGAAAAATTGGTCCGCGAGGCATCGGACAACTTTCTTATCATAAGACCCATCTTGATGTACGGATGGAATAATCCTAAGGAGCGCGAAAACATCGCGACATGGCTTTTAAGAAAACTTAAAAACAATGAGCAAATTTTACTTGTGGATGACATATACGATAATATGCTTTACGCGCTCGAATGCGCGGACTCTTTGCTTAAACTTGCAGAAGAATCAAAGGGCAACGTGTATCACATTGCGGGGAAGGATATTTTAAACCGTTATCAGTTCGGGTTGAAACTTGCCGAGATTTTCGGTTACGATAAAAATTTAATCAAACCCGTAAAGAATAGTTTCTTTAAGGAAATAGCGCCAAGGCCGAAAAATACCTCATACGATACGGCTAAACTGGAGAAAGAACTTAAGGCAAGGCTTATGGGCGTGGAAGCGGGCCTTTCGGCGATGTTCAAGGAGAAAAATTGTGCCAGACAAGAAGCCGTTATTTAGTATAGCAGCAACGACTTATAATCACGGCGATTATATAAAGGCGACGTTGAAATCAGTGCTAGAGCAGACAATACAGGATTTTGAACTAATTCTTGTCGACGACGGCTCAACCGACAATACCAAAGAGGAGGTTTTGAGCATTAAGGACGAGAGAATAAAGTATTTTTATCAAGCCCCCACCGGCCTACCTGCCTGCGCAAGGAATAGGTCTATCGAACGTACCTGCGGCAGGTATATCGCCCTTCTCGACGGAGACGATATATGGTCGCAGGAGAAGCTGGAGAGGTCGCTCGGGGTTTTTAAAGAGAATCCCGAAACAGATATCCTATGCCACGACGTAAATGTAACCAATGAAAAGGCAAACAGCAAAAGGCGAGTACGCTTCGGGCCGTATCCGAAAGACCTGTATAGCAAGCTATTATGGGAAGGTTATTGCTTCGGAATAAGCATGTCCGTATTAAAAAAAGAAGTATTTTTCAAATATAACTTTTGGTTTGATGAGGATAAAAGACTTTTTGCGGTAGAGGATTACGAGTTTTTTTTGAGGCTCGCTAAATCACAAAAGTTTAACTTCTATTATCTTCCCGAGGCCTTAGCAGAACACGTTGTTTCAGAAAAGGGTGCGATATTGAATAATGTCGATAGAAATGCAAAAAACCTTCTGTATCTCTTTGATACGCACATAAAGAAGCATAATTATGATACCCCCGATAAAAAGGAACGTATCGCAAAAAGGCGTTCATCTCTTATAAGGAGTATAGCCCTTTTATATAACTATCGAAGAAATTATTCGAAAAGCCGGCTTTGGTTTATAAAAGCAATAAAGGAATATCCTTTTAACATAAATAACTATCTAGGTGCTATACTATCTTCTTTGAAGATACGGGTAGGTACTATATGAGAGTATGCCTTGTAAGAACCCCGTTTTTTAAACTTTTAGGCATAAAAAAGGTGCATTTTCCTTTAAGCATAGGTTACCTCGCCTCCTATCTTGAGAAAGGCGGCCATAACGTTAGCTTTGTAGACGGCGAAGCCATAGATTATAACCTATACAGAGGATTATTATACAGAAGCCCTATAAATGAGATAGTTGTTTACGCAGACCCGTACTTTATACAGAGAAAAATTAATGTAGTCACGAAGATTATGCAGGATAGAAACGCCAACGTATGGAATATATTAATCAAAAAAATATCGGAGACAAAACCCGACGTCGTAGGCATAAGCTGTTATACGGTAGATATGACCGCTGCCAGTGTCCTGGCCGGCAGAATCAAAAAAGACTTGGGCAATATCCCGGTTGTTTTGGGAGGCATACATCCCACCTCTGACCCCCAGGGGACTTTAGAAGGGATTGAAGGTGCGGATTATGTCGTTGTTGGAGAAGGCGAGGAGAGTTTCTTAGCATTAATAAATAATATAGACAAAAAAGGCCGTTTGGATTTTCCTGTAAAGGGGATTCTTGCCAGAGGCAGAAATTATTTTGAACCGAGGCCGCTTATTGAAGATTTGGATTCAATCCCTTTCCCAAGAAGGGATTTTTACGACAAATCAAATTATATTTTCGGCGCTGCACTTTTGACATCGAGAGGATGCGTATTCGAGTGCACATTTTGCGCTTCACATTTAACATGGACCCGAAAGGTAAGATATAGAAGCGTTGCTAACGTTATCGAAGAGTTAAAGGTTTTGAAAGCAAAATTTGACGTCAAGAGAATAAGGATACTTGACGATACGTTTGTCCTGAATAAAAAGTGGATTCTGGAATTCTGCGATGCCCTCAAGAAGAATAATCTGAAGTTCACCTTTAACTGCAGCGGCAGGATCAATACAGTAGATGAAGAGTTGCTGAGGGTTTTATCCGGAAGCGGGTTTGACTCGATAGCCTTCGGCGTAGAAAGCGGTAGCCCGCGCATCATACATAGCATAAAGAAAAATATAGATGTATCCAGAGTCACTGATATTATAAAAATGGCTAATAGATTCAAGTTTGACACGACATCCTTTTATATGACGGGGCACCCCGGCGAGACATTGGAAGATATCAGAATGTCCGAAGAATTGTTTAAAAAATCAATGTCAAAACGCGGCGAATTGAGCATGCTGATTCCCTATCTGAAGACAGGGGTGGGCAATGAGGCCGAGAAAAAAGGGTTTAAATTTAAAATCAAAGATTGTTACAAGTTTTTTCACGCGCGAAACAGAGTGTTATTTAATATGACCAAATTGTCTGATAGGGAATTCTTGGCCGAACATAGGAGATTTGAAAAAATTATTAAGCGAAGAAATTATAAGACAGCATTTAAAAAGCTTTTGAAATTGGCTCTAAAATATTGTTTGTAAAGCCATAAAGGATTTACTAAAGAAATGAATGGTCAGTTTTTTTGGTTAAATTGTTCTCAGAAGGATATCTGGAAAAAGTGGCTCTTAAAACTACCGCATGAGAAAAGAGACATTTATTATGAGCCGGACTATGTCGGGCTCTATGCAGAAGGCACGAGGAGCAGTGCGGACTGTTATATATATGCAAGAAAAGATAATATTTATATTTATCCTTTTATAGTGCGCCCTATTCCTCAAATTGTCGGATATTTCGATATCTCCACCTCCTACGGATACGGTGGGCCTATCTTTAATACCGAAGATCCTGTTTTTTTGAATCAAGCGTATCAATGTTTTTACCAGGAGGCTTTAAGACGAAACATAATAGCCGAAATAGTTAAGTTCCACCCTTTATTATGTAATCATCCGCCGCTTGCAAATATTTTCAAAGGTAATATTATGAAAATGTGTTCTACTGTTTATGTGGATATAAATGTCGATGAAGGCTGCAGATGGAGAAATATATATACCCATGCAAATAGGAAAAATATAAATAAAGCTAAACGAAATAATATTGAGGTTAAGATCGATCAGAGCGAAGAAGCTTGGCAGGCTTTTAAATTTCTGTATGAGGCTACTCTGAGCGTAAATAAAGCCGATAAATTTTACTTTTTTTCACCTAAATATTTTGAAGGTATACAAGAACATCTTGCCGATAATTATCTCTTAGTTTCATGCGCAATTGAGGGAAAGATAATATCAGTGATGCTGGTGCTTCTTGGCACAGTTTATGCCCATTGCCACTTAATCGGCACCCAGAGGGAGCTTATGACTATGGGGGTTAATAATTTACTTCATCATGAACTTATTTTATGGTGTAAAAAGAATGGATATAAAGAGCTTCATATTGGCGGAGGGCGAAGCGACAGCGACGATGATTCGCTGCTCAGGTTTAAGAAGAATTTTTCAGATAAGACTTCTGCTTTATATGTAGGAGAATCTGTTTTGAATTACGAAATATACAATAAGTTATACAGGAAACGATAGGCCTTGATGATGATTGTTGAAAAAAAACAAAAAGATATAGAACGGTATGTTTTTAATTGGTCTTATTTTAACTCAGCAAGAGAAGGCTTTAGGCATATACTGGAAACCGAGGGACTAAACGGCAGGAAAATATTAGTTCCTCTTTACGTAGGATATAGTACGAAGGAAGGGTCTGGTGTTTTTGAACCGATAAGAGAAGCTAAAATGCAGTATGTTTTTTATAATCTGGATGGATGCCTCAATATTAATCTGGAAGATTTGAAGAGAAAAATTAAGGAAAATCAAAACAATGTTTTATTAATAATACACTATTTCGGATTTACAGATGGAAACCTAAAGAAAATAAAACAATATGCCAAGGAACACGGTATGATAATTATTGAAGATTTTGCCCAGGCTTTTTTTACATTTTGGTTAAATCCCATAATTGATTTTGATTATGGTATATTCTCTATACATAAATTGTTTCCTGTAGATTCAGGAGGCATGGTAATCGGTAGAAAAAAAATAAAGAGCAGCATTAATAACGGCAATATTAAGTATAATTTATTTAACTATAACATTAAAGAGATAATACAAAGACGTATAGAAAATTATAAGTATATCTTGTACAGGATTAAAAAAATGACCGGCTTATATAAAATCACTGTTCTCAAAGAAAAATTGCAGGGGGTTGTCCCCCATAGTTTTCCGATTTTACTTCCCGACCGTAATATTAGGGATCAGTTGTATTTTCAAATGAATGAAGAAGGTTATGGAGTGATAAGCTTATATCATACATTAATAGATGAAATAGAGAGTCCTTTTACCATTGAGCATAAAATTTCAAGCAGGATATTAAACCTTCCTGTTCATCAGGATGCTGAAAAAGAGGACTTGGGCAATATGATCGATAGGATGTTTACGATTATCAATGACTATAATAAAAATGTATAGAGAGGGCTTAGAGAATAAAATATGACCTGGGATGATATCTGGGAAAAGGTATTTCAAGAGAATGAATGGGGCAGATATCCGGATGAGGGTCTTATCAGGTTTATCGCGAGAAATTTTTTCCAGAGAACAGATAGAGGAAATATCAATATATTGGAAGTTGGATGCGGTCCGGGACCTAATATCTGGTATCTTTCGAGAGAAGGCTTTGACGCTTATGGAATTGACGGCTCTACCAGTGCTATTGAAAAGGCAAAAGGGAGGTTGGGCGAAGAGGGTTTAAAAGCATATCTAAGGATAGGGGATATAATAAGCTTACCATATAAAGATAATTTTTTTGACGCGGTTATAGATATTGAGTGTCTATACAGTAATTCGAGGGAGGATACAAAAACCATTCTCGGAGAGATAAAACGCGTATTAAAGAAAGACGGTTTATTCTATAGCAGAACCCTTACGGATGAGATGTATTTAGGAAAAACGCAGACTAAAGTAGGTCATCTGGAGTACAAAAACATATCTGACGGGCCGATAGCTGGAAAAGGATTTGCAAGACTTATGGATAAGGTAGAAATATCGAATTTATATGGATCTTTTTTCGATATAATATCAGTTGATAAACTCGAATATACCAAAAATAACGGTTCAATGAAGATTAACGAGTGGATTATTGTTTGCCAAAATAGTCGAAAAAATAGAAAATGAATAGAATTTTTATAATAGCGGAAGCGGGTATTAATCATAACGGAAGCATTGTAAATGCAAAGAAAATGATAGATGGGGCGTCCGAGGCCGGCGTAGATGCAGTAAAATTTCAGACCTTTAAGGCGGAGAAGGAGATAAGTAAATATGCGCCCAAGGTTGAATACCAGAAAAGAACTACTGGCGCTGAAGAATCTCAGCTTGATATGGCTAAGAGATTTGAATTAAAGCAGAGCCAGTTTAAAGAGCTTTATAATTACTGTAAAGAGAAAAGAATTATTTTTTTATCCTCCCCATCCGATTTAGAGAGTATAGATTTTTTAATAGAACTTGAGCTCGATACTTTAAAAATTCCTTCAGGAGAAATAACCAATCTGCCCTTTTTAAGGAAGATAGGAAGTTTAGGAAAGAAAGTTATAATGTCAACTGGGATGGCAGATTTAGAAGAGATAAAAGATGCTTTAGATATTTTAACCGAGGCAGGAACTCCCAAAAAAAATATAACTATTTTACATTGCAATACAGAGTATCCCACTTCTATGGAGGACGTAAATCTCTTAGCTATGCTTACAATTAGAGATACTTTTAAAGTAGAAGTTGGATATTCTGACCATACACTTGGAATAGAAGTTCCAATTGCAGCCGTGGCTTTGGGGGCAGCTATTATAGAAAAGCATTTTACACTCGATAGAAACATGGAAGGACCCGATCATAAAGCATCTTTAGAACTCGATGAACTAAAAGCTATGGTGAAGGCAATAAGAAATATAGAGAAAACTCTCGGCAATGGGATTAAAAAGCCTTCACCTTCAGAGATTAAAAACATAATACTAGTTCGTAAAAGCATAGTAGCAACAAGACCTATCAAAGAAGGAGAGATTTTTACAGTGAAAAACATTACAACTAAAAGACCGGCAACAGGAATAAGTCCAATGGAGTGGGATAAACTACTTGGGACAACTGCCAAAAGAGATTTTAAGAAAGATGAGGTAGTGGAGTTATGAAAAGAAAGGTTTGTATTGTTACAAGCTCAAGAGCAGAATATGGTCTTTTAAGACCATTACTTGAAGAAATCGCAAATGATAAAAATTTAACTTTACAACTAATAGTTACCGGGATGCATTTATCACCTGAATTTGGATTAACTTATAGAGAAATAGAAAAAGATGGTTTTGCCGTTGATGAAAAAATAGAAATTTTATTAAGTTCGGATACCCCCGCCAGTATTTCAAAATCTATGGGTCTGGCAATGATAAGTTTTTCCGAAGCTTATGGAAGGCTGAAATCAGATATTATTGTTGTACTCGGTGATAGATTCGAATTCCTTAGTGCGGTTGCAGCAGCTCTTATAAGCAGGATTCCTGTTGCCCATATTGCTGGTGGCGAAGTTACCGAGGCTGCTTTTGACGATTCTATCCGCCATTCTATAACCAAAATGAGTCATTTGCATTTTACTATTATAGAAGATTATAGAAAAAGAGTTATTCAATTAGGAGAAGATCCCCAAAGGGTTTTTAATGTAGGTGCACTGGGAATAGATAATATAAAAAAATTAAAGCTCTTTTCTAGAGAAGCTTTGGAAAAGGAGTTAAATTTTAAATTCAATAAACACAATTTGTTAGTTACTTTTCATCCTGTGACATTGGAAAATAATACTTCCCCGCAGCAGTTCAAAGATTTACTTAGTGCATTAGAAAACCTGGAGGATACATTTATCATTTTTACTAAAGCAAATGCGGATCCAGGGGGAAGAATAATTAATAAAATGATCGATACCTATGTATCAAAAAATTGTAGTAAATCTGCGGCCTTTACTTCCTTGGGACATTTAAAATATTTATCAATACTGCAATTTGTCGATGCTGTAGTCGGGAATTCATCAAGTGGGATTGTAGAAGCTCCTAGCTTTAAGATGGGTACTATCAACATTGGTGGCAGACAGAAGGGAAGAGTAGAGCCTAAAAGTATAATTGATTGCCAACCCACAAAAGAATCAATTATCAAAGCCTTTGAAAAATTGTATTCTAAGGAATTTCAGAGAAGTCTCAAGAAGGTTGTCAATCCTTACGGCGATGGTAATGCTGCAAAAAGAATTAAAAATATACTAAAAAACTATGACATCAATAATATCTTAAAAAAGCCCTTCTTTGATATAGATTTTGGGTATAGGAGATAGACATGTTGCAGAAAATGAAAAATGATAGATCGTTTAAAGAGGGTTTGTTTGAAAGAAATTGATATAGATTATAATGGGCTGTTTAGACACCTCGAAGATTTAAGGAAAGTTTTGCTTGTTACGACTGGCAGGACTGGCTCAGATTTTTTTCAAAGTCTTTTAGACGGTCATTCGGAAATTTTGCAGTTTACAGGTATGTGGAAGCATCATTGGTGGTGGAAGCAAGCGAAATGCAAAGAAAATTTACCAGACTTAATTAATGAATTTATCTGGTATACATGTAGTTTTACTTTTTGTAATCATATTGCAAAATTTAAGTCTTGCTATAATAAGCAGGAACGCTGGGGTCAACTGGGAGCTAATAAAAACGAATCTTTCGAAGTAGATATGGACACCTTTAAGAATCATATGTTGAACATCTTAACCGATAAGGAGTCGAATAGTAAAAATTTCTTTTTAGCAGTTAATTTGGCTTACGGTCTTACTACAGGAGTTGACATTAAGAAAACAAAAATAATTTTTTATCACATTCACCATTTCGAGAGATTGAAAGATTTTAAGGAAGATTTCCCAGATTTTGACATAATTTGCACAGTAAGAGAACCACGGAATACTTTGGTCTCAGGCATAGAGCATTGGAAAAAATATGATATTAACACATATAATTCCAGGTTTTTCTATCAGCTTTTAAAGAGAATTTTTGAAGAGTCTGAACCAATACTGCAAGATACGGGAAACATCAAGACCTTAAAATTGGAAGACTTACATTTATTCTCTAAAGAAACGCTAAGTGAATTTTGTCAGATGTATAATTTGGAGCTTGAGAACTGCATGTTCGAATCTTCTTATCACGGCAAAAAATGGTGGGGTGATGTTTTATCCGGCAAATATTTAGATGGCTTTAACAAAGATATTAATGAGCGGAAATGGAGAGATAAATTATTTTTTTATGACAATCTTCTAATAGAATTTATTTTGGAAGATAGATTAAGACATTATGGATATTTTATTGAGAATAAAATATCAAGAATATATTTAATCCTCATTTGGTTTTTAGTCTTTTTGCCAATGAAATATGAATTAAAGATTTTGGCTTACAATTTCAGAAGTAATAGAACCGCAAACGCCAAACTTTTAGTATTATGCAAGGGCTGGGGGTTTTATATACTGAGAATTCTGCTATATTTTAAATTTATTTTGAAAAAAGTTACTAAAAAAATTTTCTTGGCAGATTTTTTTATTCAAGAAAAATATCGTTAATAAAGATAGGTTGACTAACTTTTAGAGAAGGTAGATATGAAAGCAATTATTATTGCTGCGGGAATGGGTTCGCGACTGGATCCTTTAACCAATGATGCGCCTAAATGTATGTTAGAATTAAACGGCAAGACTTTACTCCAGCATCAGATTGAGGCATTGAGGGGTGCTGGCATAAATAGAATATCTGTAATTAAAGGATATAAAAAAGAGATGATAGACTATCCTGATTTGGTTTATTATTTCAATGACGATTATCAAGATAATAATATACTGCACTCCTTATTTTATGCAAAAGAAGAAATGAATGATGAATTTATAGCCGCTTATTCAGATATCCTTTATAGTAGAGAGATAGTAGAGAGATTGCTTGATAGTAAAGAAGATATCTCAATAGTAGTCGACATAGACTGGCGTGGATATTATGAAGGTAGAACAGATCATCCAATTGAAGAAGCAGAAAACGTCATTTTTGATGCTGATAATAATGTGGTTAAGATTGGTAAAATTTTACCCGATAAAGATGCTGTTCACGGTGAATTCATTGGTATGATGAAGTGTTCAAAGAAAGGCGCGCTTATTTTTAGGAAATATTTTAACCAGCTAAAAAAGCGTTATGCCGGAAAGCCTTTTCAGAGGGCTTCTGTATTTAAAAGGGCATATTTGACCGATATTTTTCAGGATATGGCTGATTCCGGTATTAAAATCGGCTGTGTAATTATTGAAAGGGGCTGGATAGAGATAGATACTATTCAAGATTTTAAGAGGGCCGAAAAGGAATTTTCCAAGAAAGAAGAGGTATTTTTTAAAAATGAAAAACAATAAGACATTTTGGAATATTTGGACATCATATGCCACATATTACTTTGGAAAAGTAAATTTAAGTATAGTTGTTCCTGCGCTATTGGCTACATATAAAGACTTGAATTTATATAGTGTTGGGCTGGTGTCGAGCGGATTTTTCTTTGCCTACGCACTGGGCCAGTTCTTGCACGGTCAAATTTCAGAGCGATACAATCCATTTGTGTATATTTCGTTGGGGCTTATTAGCTCAGCGATTATGAACCTGATCCTTGGGTTTTCTGCTGGTTTTTTCATAATATTATTTATAGGAGAGACTCTTGATGGTTTTTTTCAATCAATGGGATGGTCATCTTGCGTAAGAGCAAATGCCTTGATACAAAAGGCTGAAGATAGGGAAAGGTCATCCACAGTATTGGGAACATCATATCAGGTAGGTAATTCTGTGGCTTGGTTGATATCTGCTTTTGCTGTGGGTCATTGGGGTTGGCAAGCAGGTTTCTGGGTGGCAAGCATTTTCCTGTTGGCAAGAGGGATATTGTTGTTATTGACAAAACCAAAGATAGAAATAGCGCCCCCTCAAAAAGTGAAAGCGCAAGTAAGAAATACTTTATCCTTTCCGATTGTATTGAGCGGTGTATCATTATGCTTACTAAATATGGTCAGGTTCGGAGTTATTACATGGATACCGTTATATTTATTTCAGAAGGAAAACCTTACGGTAAGTGAGATGGGAAAGGTTGGCCTGAAAGTATTTCTAATTCCTATTGCAGGGGTGCTAGGTACTCTTATATATAACAAATTTAAAATTAATAGAGATATTCTTACAATAATATTTTTGATAATGCTGGCGCTTAGTTTTTTAGTGTTGCCATTTACCACTGGTTTGTTGGCAACGCTTGCGTTATTAATAGGCAGTTTTTTTCTATACGGTCCCCACGTTTTCCTTGTTACAACGTTTCCCAGTCGTTTCGTGGATAAGCAGGTAGTTGCGGCTTCCACGGGATTTATTGACGGGATGGGATATGTCGGAACAGTGTTAATAGGTATCATCATTCCGTATCTGGTTACATCAGCCGGTAGCAGCTGGGCGAATGTATTTATATTCTGGGCAGTTCTTTCAGTTCTGGTAGCCATATTGGTCGCGATAGTTTATATCAGAAGTTTTAAAGATAAAACAATAGACTTTCTAGGGTCCGGGAAATAAGGAAAAAAATGAAATTTTTAAAGATAATCTTTCTTTTTTACATAGCACTATTTTATTGTACTTCGATCTCATGGGCTGTGGATGATTGGGAGTTTTGGACAGGCAATACAGTCAAGCTTAAAGTGAATAATAATGTGAGCTTTGATTTTATTGAGGAATTCCGCATCAAGGAGGACATGAGTACGTTTTACCAGTATGTTATGTACGCAGGCACGTATGCCAAAATCAATAAATACATTGACACTGCAATCTGGTATAAATTTGTCGGAACGAAAAAACACCACTGCTGGAAGGGTACCCACCGCTACGACATTGACGGTATATTAAAATATGAGCTGACAGGCTTTAAATTGTCAAACCGCTCGAGATTTGAACATAACGTCAGTAAGAATTCATATTTATACCGGGATAGAGTAAAAATCTCCAGGGATTTCGAGACTTTCGGGAGAAAATATACACCCTATTTCTTTAACGAATTCTTTATAACGATAAACCCCGATGGGGGGTATCATGAAAATAGGGCGAATGTGGGCATCTCAATCGATTTTTTCTTTAGGACAAAACTAGTTACGTACTACATGGCACGTGCCAAAAAGAAGGGCGGTCACTGGAAAAATGCAAATGTGCTTGGTGCTTATGTAAAGATGTCTTTTTAAGGGGAGGGCTATTTAATGAACAACAATTCGCTAGAGACAGGAACAATTTTTATAACAGGGATTCCCGCTTCAGGGAAATCAACACTCGGGAAAAATTTACAGGATGCTCTGTTAAAAGTCGGAATAGATAATGTAAAACTCCTTGACGGAGAAGTTATACGAGGAGAACTCGTAAAACAAGGAAAACGCTATGGATATTCTACGGATGAGCGGAATAAAGTAGCCCTGGAAATTGCACATGCGGCGCAAAGATATAATAAAAAATCGGTTATATCTATTATATGCGCCATTTGCCATGTAAAAGAAACACGGGAGGAAATGCGCAAAATAATAGGAAATGTCATGGAGGTCTATCTTGAGTGTCCCGTACGTATTTGTGCCAAAAGGGATTATAAAGGGCATTATGCTAAAGCTTTTCAAGGGGCATATGATAATTTTGTCGGGGTTACCGAGCCTTACCAGAAGTCTGATCACGTAGAGCTAGTTTTATATACGGGAAACGATTCAATAGCGAAGTGTTCACGACAGCTGCTTGAATCAGTTTTGGTTTTTTTAGAGCACAGTGAGGAAAAAGAGATAGCAGCTTGACAAGAAGAGAAAAAGTCATTGTTTTTTGGACACTTAAATGGTAATATGAGCATAGTCTAAAGGGTGATGTGCTGCTTGTGAGAAGTGAAGTTGACCCGAGGTTTTAGAAGATTATTGAGCTTTATCCTGTCTGAAAAGCAAATTTCTATCAATTATTATGGAAACGAGAAAATTGGGTTGGACAGACCTTAACTTGACTACTATCGGGCTTGGAACGTGGGCCCTTGGCGGGGGTAAATGGGAATACGGTTGGGGACCGCAGGATGATAAAAACTCCGTAGATACAATTTTACGCTCTATCGAAAAAGGCATAAACTGGATAGACACGGCCCCTGTTTATGGCCTTAGCCACTCCGAAAAAATTGTAGGAAAAGCCATAAAGAATCTGCCTGAAAAGCCTATTATTGCAACCAAATGCGGCGTGCTGTGGGGCAACAATCGACGCATATATTACCGCCTTAAAAAAGAGAGCGTGCGTTCTGAAGTGGAAGCAAGCCTGAAACGTCTCAAGGTTGATGTTATTGACCTGTACCAGATACACCGGCCGAGGCCCGATGAAAACATTGAAGAGGCCTGGCAAGAAATAGCGAAGCTCGTAAAGGAAGACAAAGTTCGTTACGCAGGCGTATCCAGCTTCAGCGTGGAACAAATAAAGCGCTGCCAATCAATTCACCCCGTAGCATCGCTTCAACCGCCGTACAATATGTTAAGGCGTGACATAGAAAATGAATTACTCAAGTTTTGTGCGGAAAACAATATCGGCGTTATCGTTTATAGCCCAATGGAAAGAGGGCTTCTTACAGGAAAATTTACAAAAGAGCGCGTTCGGAATTTGCCGAAAAATGACCACAGGCGTAATGCTTTACCATTCAGGGAACCGGAGCTAAGCGCAAATTTGAGATTCGTCGAAAAATTAAGGCCGATCGCTGAAAAGAATAATAAGACATTGGCCCAACTTGCAATTGCGTGGGTTTTACAGCGTCCCGAAGTTACCGCAGCTATTGTAGGTGCACGAGAGCCGTCACAGGTTGAAGAAAACATTAGCGGGGGAAAATGGCGGCTTCCCGAGGAAGATATCAAGATTATCTACGATTTATTAAAATTAAAATAGCCCTAAAATAGCCGTGAAACTGAGAGGCGAACTTGAAGAGCGCACTCATTCTCCTCTGAAGGAAAAATCCCCATCCGTAGAGCTTACCTATGAACCCTGCTACGACGATTTACCTCTTGGCAAGATTGTTTAATCTCTGCCTGGGGAGAGCATGAAAGCCGAATACTAAATACTTGTCTTACCTCTTGCCTATATGATATAATAACCTTCTGTATATGCTTAAAAACAAGAATATAATCTGCGTTTCCTCAATTGATTGGGATTTCCTCTGGCAGGGGCACCAGGAGATAATGTCCGTTTTGGCCCGAAACGGTAATCGTGTTTTATTTGTTGAGAATACAGGCGTGCGCGTGCCATCGTTCAGGGACCTGCCGCGGCTCCGAAGCAGGTTTCTTAACTGGAAGCGGGGATTCAAAGGCATTAGAAAAGAGAACGAGAATTTATATATTTACTCACCGCTTGTCTTACCTTTTCCATATTCGAAAATAGCCACAAAGATTAATAGATTTATCATGTTATCGGTTATAAAAAAATGGATGAGAATACTGGAGTTTCATAATCCGGTAGTATGGAGTTTTCTGCCGACGGACCTGGTCCTTGATATATTGAATGAACTGGAATCATCCATATTTATTTACTATTGCATAGATGATTTTGTCTCAAGTTCTAAAGGGGCAAGAAAGATAAGGCATGCGGAAGAAAAGGTTATAAAACGCGCGGATCTTGTATTTACAACCTCGCATAAACTGTATGACCGTTGTAACTCGATAAACAAAGAAACGCACCTATTTCCGTTCGGCGTGAGCATCGATGGTTATAACAGGGCAAGGGAGGATAAGACGATTGAGGAGCCGCATGAAATGCGCCGTATAAAATCCTTTTCTTACCGCGTAGGATACGTAGGGGGTATTCATAAATGGATTGATTTAGATTTGTTGAAAAGGATAGCGCTCAAGCACCCCGGCATTCCGATAGTTCTCGTAGGGCCGGAGCAGGTTGATTTATCCGTTTTAAAAGGAATTAAAAACATTCATATTCTCGGAAAAAAGAAAAAGGAAGAACTGCCGAATTATGTAAAGTTCTTCAATATAGGCATAATTCCGTATCTCAAAACCGATTATACGGATAATGTCTATCCTACGAAAATAAATGAATATCTTGCCATGGGAAAACCGGTTATATCCACAAAGATACCCGAGGTCCTTGTCCTCGATAGGGAACAGGGCGGCAATTTTATTAATTTTATCGAAAACGAAAATGACTTCCTTGAGGCATATAAAAAGGCAAGGCCTGATATAATAACGAAAGCAATTTTAGAGAAACGAGTAGCCGTAGCCAACAGCAATTCCTGGGCTGCTAAAATAGAAAATATGTCTGATTTGATAGAGGCAAAATTAGCAGTGCTTCAGAGCCGGGTTAACAGGGAATGGCTTAGCAAGCTTAAAAAGTTTTACTTTATTTCCAGGAGAAGGGCGATAAAAATCGCGTTGAGCGCATCAATCTTGTACTTTCTCTTATTCTATACTCAATTTCTCTGGTGGGTGGCAAATCCCTTAAAGATATCCCAGGCGCCTCAAAAAGCCGATGCCATAGTGGTTTTCGGAGGGGGAGTAGGGGAAAAGGGTTCGCCCGGCAAGAGCACGATTGAAAGAGCAATATTTAGCGCCGAGCTATATAACAAGGGCTTCGCTCGCCGCGTAATATATTCATCGGGATTTACATGGAAATATAATGACGCTGAAAATATGAAGTTAATCGCTATGTCAAAGGGGGTTTCCGAAAAAGATATTATTTTAGATAAAAAAGGCGATTTTACATATACGAATGTTAAGTATACAACCGAGATTCTGCGAAAAAACAATTTCAATAAAATTATCCTTGTGAGTTCGCCTTATAATATGCGAAGAGCGTCTTTGGTTTACAATAATATAGCAAAGGACATAGACGTGATATATGTACCTGTTGAGCTTCCGCAATTTTATTATCCACATAATCCATATCCCATTAGGTTAGAACAGATCAAAGCGATTCTACATGAATATGGAGGTATAGTTTATTATTTTTTCAAGGGTTACATCAGGCAAAGCTTATAAAAGGCGGACATTATGAAACTCACTATTGTTATCCCGGTTTACAACGGGGCAATGACAATCTCCGGATTAGTAGACGAATTAATAAAAGACCTGGAGATGTATCATCTCGAGATCATCCTGGTCAACGATGGCAGCATAGATGACAGCCACCGGGTTTGCGCCTCGATTTTCAATAGGCATAAAAATATTGTTAAATATATAGGCCTGGCAAAAAACTTTGGCGAGCACAATGCAGTAATGGCCGGTCTCAGCAGGGCTATGGGGGATTATACCGTTGTTATTGATGATGATTTCCAGAATCCACCCTCCGAAATCCGGAAGCTTATAGATGAGGCGGTCTCGGGCGGTTTCGATGTTGTTTACAGTTTTTATGAGAAAAAACACCATTCGCCCTTCAGGAATTTAGGCAGCGCTTTTAATAACCTCGTAGCAAGCCTTTTGCTGGATAAGCCCAGAGAACTCTATCTATCAAGTTTTAAGTGCATGAATCGCTTTATTGTTCAGGAACTGATTAAATACAAAGGACCCTTTCCGTATATAGACGGTCTGATTTTGCGTAGTACCCGGAAGATCGGCAAGGTTATGGTAAAACACGCCGATAGAAAAGAAGGAAAATCGGGTTATACACTAAAGAAACTCGTGAAGTTGTGGCTGAATATGTTCGTAAATTTTTCGGTTCTTCCCTTAAGGATTAGCACTTTTCTGGGATTTCTTTTTCTGATTCTTGGCATGGTTTCAAGCATTTATATAATTTTTGAAAGAATACTAAATCCCGATCTACCGGTAGGGTTTGCCTCGATATTGGTGGCAATCTTAGTTTTTGGAGGCACCCAGCTTTTGATGCTAGGGATGATCGGCGAATACCTGGGAAAACTCTTTTTGTCTAACAACCAGACGCCTCAATATGTGATACGTGAAGAACATGGTTGAGCTATGAAAGTGATGTTTATAGTTAATGACCTTGGCGTAAACGAGCCCTTCGGCCCCATGATGTTGTCGGCTATTCTTAAAGAAAAGAACCATGAGACAACCCTGGGCGTCTTGCAGAAAGAAGATGTTGAAAAGAAGATATTTTCATGGAAACCGGATATACTGGCATACAGCATGATGTCTGTTGACATGGACGATATGAGAAGCTTCAACGATTCCCTGCGGAAAAAGAAAAATATTTTTACAATACTAGGAGGCGCTCATGCCACCTTGGATAGATCTTCCGTCAATTATCCGGGAATTGACGCTATTTGCGTCGGCGAAGGGGACGAGGCAATAGTCGATGTCGTAGAAAATCTCCGGGCAGAAAAAGGCCTGGAAGGCATACCGAATATTTTAATATCCGGTGACTCCCCATTGAAACTGAGGCCGCTTATAGAGGATTTTGAGGGGCTGCCCTTTATGGACCGCGAGCTTGTTTATTCATATCCCGAGATGGCGCGATTTGGGATTAAAGGAATATGGACATCGAGGGGGTGCGCTTTTCCTTGCCCCTACTGTTTTAATAACCGGTATAACGAATTATTCAGAACTAAAGGCAGGGTTGTTCGAAGGCGCGCCGTCGATTCGATAATAAGAGAGGCAAAAGAGATGATGTCAAATTATCGGGTTGATTTCGTGCGTATACAAGACGATGTTTTTATTTACAAAGCGGACAAATGGCTTAAGGAATTTGCAGAAAAATGGTCCAGGGAAATCAAGATTCCTTTCTATTGCCTTCTTCGCGCCGAACTTGTTACGGATGAGATGGCTTTTTATCTTAAGAAGGCAGGATGTTTTTCCATTTGCATGTCTATCGAGGCAGCGGATGATGACGTGCGGATAAAGATGATGCGGCGCAAAGCCGGCAGGAAGCAATTAGAAGACGCTTTTCGCATTTTTAAAAAATACAGGATTAACGTTTATGCAAATACCATGCTTGCGCTCCCGTTTACAAACCTTAAGCATGATATCGCTTCTTTGGATTTTGCTATCAAGGTACAACCGGAAATGCCGAATTTCTCTATTTTTATGCCGTATCCCGGCACTGATTTGGGTGATTATTGTGCCGAGACCGGCATTTATGATCCGGAAAGCGATAACATTGATTATGGTATGCGCAATATGAGCCCCCTTAGGTGTTTCTCTGAAAAGGAAAGGAAGGCCCAGTACAATCTTTGCGAATTGGCAATTGTTGCCGTAAAGTTTCCCGCCTTTCGCAATTTTATAGTAAAGCACCTTATCCATTGGAAACCCAATAAAATATTTTTCCTTATTCACTATCTATTTGCGATAACAGCATACGGCAGAAAGATATTTTATTTTAAACATACATTGGCCGAATATCTTGACCTTGTTATTCGGACCTTTAAGCATTACCTTTATGATTTTACAAGAAGAAAAAATGCGCCTTCTGGAGCCAAGGGGGCTTGGAGGCTTGATGAGGCGCCCATTGATGAAGAAGAAAGAAGAACCGAGCTCAATAAGTGCATGGATGCCATGGAAAGAGGCAAAATTTGCCACTGTGGCGTTCCCGCGCTTAAAGCTAACGCATTATGATACCACGCAATCTATATATTATTTTCGGTTTGGCCGTTATGATAAAGCTTCTTTCGGGATTTTTTCTAAATGCCTATAACGAACCACAAATCTTTGAATACGAAATCATAGCCAATAATATGTTAAGCGGAAAGGGTTTTTTGTATAATTTCTATGGCGTAGAATACAGGGCGTTTGTCCAACCCCTGTATCCGGTATTTACCGCTATCATCTATTATTTAACAAATCATAGCCAGGTTACAATGTTAGCGATACAGTCGATTGTGTCGTCCCTTCTATGTTTTATAATTTATTTTATCGCAATACGATTTACCGGAAAAAAAGAGGCCTTATTGGCAGCGGCTCTTGTTGCCTTTCATCCGGGCCTGGCGGTTTATTCGGTTTTGAAACTCCATACCCTGGTTTTTGATGTCTTTTTTTATCTTTTGACAGTAAGCCTTATATTTAGGTTTATCGAAAGGCCAGGCACCAGAAACGCAATTTTATTAGGGGCATTTACCGGGCTTACGCTTTTATCGCGCTCGACAATACTATTTTTTGTGATTTTATGCCTGGCATATTCGCTCTTTTTGCTCAGGCATATAAAGATAAATACAAGGATAAAATATCTTTCCATAATCCTCCTCGCAGCTTTCGTCGTCTATTCCCCGTGGATAATCAGGAATTACATGGTTTTCAAGAGCGTTGTATTCACGCAGACATCCTCGGGCGAAAATTTATGGTCGGGAAACAATAAAGCGGCATCCGGGTCAGCGATACTGGCTTCGGGCAGGTCCATCCATACGAAAATGCCCCAGGAGATGCGTGAAGATTTGCGCAATCTCAATGAGCTCGGCCAGGTGAAATATTACAAGAATTATTTTGTGAATTTCGTGCGAAAGAACCCGCTTTTATTTACGCAGCTTTTCATGAAGAAATTTTATTATTTTTTCTGGTTCGCGCCTCACACAGGTATTTTATATAGCAGGGCCTGGCTTTATAGCTATAAACTCTATTATGGAATTATCTTTTTTCTCTTTCTTGCAGGTTTGGTTTTTGCTTTAAAAAAGAAATCCAATATTCCTACAATACTGATACTGCTTCTATATATGTTATCACTTGCATTTTTACACGCTATAGTAAATGTAGATACAAGGCACAGGTGGACCGTAGAGCCGATAATGATTATTTTCGCCTCGATAGGGTTTTTTAGACTGGTGGATTTTATTAGGGGAAAGACTTATGGATGAGAAAAAGGTAAAAAGTTTTTTTCGCGATAAAAGAGTAGTTATTACAGGCGGTGCCGGATTCATAGGCTCAAACCTCGCCATAAAACTTGTAGGCCTTGGAGCAAAGGTTACCCTGATAGATTCCATGATACCGGAATACGGGGGAAACCTCTTCAACATCAAAGAAATCGAAGATAAAATCAACCTTAATCTTTCCGATGTCCGGGATACCCGTTCCATGGACTCTTTGATTCGCGGTGCTGAATTGATGTTTAATTTAGCCGGACAGGTTAGCCATATAGATAGCATGAAAGACCCCTATACAGACCTGGAGATAAATGCAAAGAGCCAGTTGTCAATGCTGGAGTCCTGCAGGAAATATAATCCCGGCATCAAGGTTGTATTTGCAAGCACGCGGCAGATCTACGGAAGGCCCGAATATTTACCGGTTGACGAAAGGCACCCCCTAAGGCCAAGGGATGTAAATGGAATCAATAAGTTAGCGGGCGAGTGGTACCACGTCTTGTATCACAATACCTACGGCATAAGAACGGTATGTTTGAGGATGACAAATACATATGGGCCACGCCTGCTTATGAAGCACAATAGACAAGGATTTATAGGGTGGTTTATTCGCCGGGTTATCGATGGAGAAGAGATCCGGATTTACGGAACCGGAAGGCAAAAGAGAGACCTGAACTATGTGGATGACGTTGTGGATGCGCTTTTGATTTGCGGATGCAATGAATCCCTGAACGGCGAAATCTTTAATCTCGGCAATTTCCCGCCGATTTCCCTGGAAGAAATCGCCAAACTCTTAATTAAAATAAATACCTCCGGCAGTTACCGGCTTGTTCCTTTTCCGGAAGAAAAGGAAAAAATAGACATCGGCGATTATTACGCTTCATATGAGAAATTCAAGAAGAAGACAGGGTGGAGCCCCCGCATTTCTTATGAAGAAGGATTTAAAAGGACTATGGAATATTATAAAAAGAACAGGAGACACTATTGGCAGCCACAACATCTTTGCGAAAAATTTTATACTGTGACCTGAAGAAAGAATACCGTAGTATAAAAAAAGAAATAGACGATGCCATTGAACGGGTATTCGTTTCGGGTAATTTTATTTTAGGCCGTGAGGTAGAGGTCCTGGAGAACGATTTCGCGAAATATTGTAACTCTCGCTTTGGAATAGGCGTTGCCTCGGGAACGGAGGCCCTTTATATATCGCTTTTGGCCTGCGACATACAGCCGGGGGATGAAGTAATAACAGTAGCGAACGCCGGCGTTCCGACAGTTTGCGCCATTACCTTGACAGGCGCGAAACCGGTATTCGCTGACATAAA
>CP070780.1:1187150-1190558 GCA_020346285.1 Candidatus Omnitrophota bacterium
AGAAATCGGGATTCGGTCAGGGAATTCCAGGTAATCTTTAAAGAAAAAATGTTAGAAGCAGCCAAGCAAGGCAAACTGGAAATAGGCCAACCGCTTATGCAGTATATGGAAAATGTATCCAAGATAGAACAGATTAGCCAGAAAAGGGAGTTACTAATTCGTGCATTGCCTCGAATGAAAGAACCCTTACAGAAAGATGTATTACTAGGGCTCGAGAACATTGAATCGAAACTCGAATCCTTGAAAGCAAAACTATACAGTAAAGATAAGCCGGAGGATATATTAAAACAGATAGAATCCTTGGTTTCTGATGAAGTGGGGGCAAAATTGATGATGGCTCAAACCATTAGCCCGGATTTCGCAAATATAGTTAGCCAATCGGGCAAGGGAAAATCCGACCAGGAGTTATATGAGATTGCGAAGAGTGACTATATGTCAATACAGCCTGACACAGAGCAAAGCAGCGCAGAAACCTCATCACCGAAAGTTCCGCCTGTAGGAAAAGTTGCAGAGAAACTAAAGAACTTGAAAGCGCGCATTCCTATCATAGGTATTTCAAAAAAACGCAAGGCAGCGAAACCCGGAAGCGAAGAGGCGGCTAAAAAAGACGATGAAATGAAACCGCCTGACGTAGTTGAGACGCCGCCTGTAGGTGTATTGTTTACGATAGTAACGGCGATTGCCGTGGGATTGCGCGATCCGGGAATTCTAAGAGCGATGTTTACCGTAGTAGGTTCGCTCGACCCGGGGATTGTAATCTCAATAATTGCCATACCTCTTGGTTTGATTATTGCCTCTAAGATTGTATCCGCATTACCGGGCGAGAAGATTTCCGCTGTTATGAATAACGCAGGACAGTTACTCGGCGACTTAGTTACAAGAGGAAAGGCCAATATCTCGGCACTATCCGCAAAGGCAAAATCCGCTGCAAGAAGTAAATTCGATAACTTGGCCGAGGCAGAAAAGTATAAGATATTAGCGCCTGCAACCGCAAAAGAAGGATATGTAATAAAAGACGGCCAAAAGATACCGATAGAGGAATATGCAACAGGAAAAGATAAGACGCCGGCGCCATCAAAATTTGATACCGATATTATTTACCGCGGCCACCCAATCGAAGGAGAAATAATAGGGGAAACCGATGAAACTATAATCGTAAAGCAAATTTTTGGAGGAGGCAGTTTTGCTATATCGACTTACAAAAAGTCGGACATAGAACGAATCGGAAAGAGTCGTCCGGAAGCGTTGGTGGAAAAACAGGCCATGCTTGAAGAACTGGTTCCTCAATTCGCGCCTGGCGTGGCCCCGAAGGGGCTGGAGACACCGTTGTTAGGGGCACAGGCAAAAATTACGGCAGGCAGGACAATTTCGGATTTCGAAGTAAACCTGCTCGGAACCCTTGACAGCGCTAAGGCCTCTGAACAGAGGATGCAGAGCATGTTAAGTTACCTTGAAAAACAAGCCGGGTTATTACGCGGTATATATGCGCTGGCATTTGACGCGACAACCGTAGATGAGTCGGTAAGAAAACTCGCGGAGACAAAAGCAAAGTTTGTCCAGGTGGTTATTATCGGCAAAGAAATCCCGGGTATAAAGAACGCTATATATGTCCCGAGAGAAGGGGAGGGAACGCTCTCGCAAAGAATAGAAAAGGCCGTAGGAGACCGCCATGAAGGAAAAAGTGTTGCGAAGGTTGCCATTGCCCTTAGAGAAAAAGCGACAGAAAATCTTGAGAGAGAGATAAGAACGGATATCAACACAAGAAAAGATGATATTCTTAACGTGCCAAGTTATGCCCTGATTAACCAGTATATAAATAACAACGCGCAACTTAATATGGCCAATCTGTTGCACAGCGTTTTGAGAAAAGAGCCATGCTTTATTGCTATCGGATATGATAACAGGGGCGCCTTTGCTTCCATAAGAAACCTATTGAACAAAATAGGCGGCTTTTTTATGGTTATAGAGAAAGTTAGCGAAGATTTACAGGAGATATTCAACGCGATAAAAGAAACGATAACCTCGATGTAATAAGGGGGAGAAGGAAATGGTAAAAAGAGCCGCGTCACGCGAGGCTTTAGCCAGAATAGCCGTTCAGACAATGCATATTATGCAGGTGGACGCCTGTGGCATATGGCTAAAAAACAAAAAGGGAGATTTAAAACCCCAGGTTTATTATGGTATAGATGCCAAGTGCGCAACCTCTCTTTTTTCCAGGGAAAATCTCAATGTCCTGGGATATGTATTGGAAATAAGAAGTTCGTCCCAGATATTCAATCTGAACCGGCATGACGGGAAAAGCTTTAAAGCTTTCATGAAACAGAAGGGATTAAAGTCTTTTCTGGCTTGCCCCGTATATGAAAGAGGGAAAAATATAGGCATAATCGCCGTTTTCACAAAGAATAAATACCGCAAATTCACGCAAACCGAAAAGATATTATTTTCCACGCTCGCGGACGAAATAGCTTTCGCCGTAAGAAACGAAGACCTCTCAAACAGAGTCAAGGCCGATTACCTGAATACCATAAAGGCCATAGCGCATATATTAGAAGCGAATGATAAATACACGTATGGGCATTCGAATAAAGTTATGAGGCATACCATTGCTATTTGCAGGAAGATGAAATTTAAGAAGAAGGAACTCTACCTTATAAAAAATGCGGCCCTTTTACACGATATAGGCAAGGTCGGAATAGACAATAGAATCCTTGGCAAAAAGGGACGCCTTACAGTTTACGAATGGAAAGAGATAAAGAAACATCCTATGCTCGGCGCAGAGATTGTAAAGCACACAAGATTTTTGAATGATTTAGCGCCTATCATTGAATACCATCACAAAAGATATGACGGACAGGGATACCCGGACTCCGGCTTAAAAGGCGAGGACATACCCATCGGCGCCAGGATAATCGCAATAGCTGATGCATATGACGCGATGACATCTGAAAGGCCATACAGAAAAAGACCTCTTACGGCGGAAATGGCTTTATCAGAGATAGAAAGAAACGCAGGAAAGCAATTTGACCCGGTGCTCACCAAACTTTTCAGAGACCATGTGATAGGAAAGCAATCCTTCTAAATACCCCCAGCTCATTGCGAACGTCTATTCCCTCTCCCCGTAAGGGGGAGAGGGTAAGGGTGAGGGGGGGCGTTCCCCCCATTGTTTCGGCCGCCTTCGCTAACCCCAGCCAGTTTTTAATTATTACATTTTTATTACATTTCTGTGACACATAAACTTTTAATTTATGCTACAATTTTTTTATACTAACAAGAAGAATCTGACTATGAATAAAATAAAGAGCCATTTATCTTTTCGAATAATTTGCATTGTTTTAATCACCGCATTTATTACCCTCGATGTATCATGGGCGTATCCGCCTGAACACCCTGCTCCGAAGCAGAATCTCG
>CP070780.1:1190658-1202230 GCA_020346285.1 Candidatus Omnitrophota bacterium
GCATCGAAACGTCCGTGTTTACCGATGTCAATTCTTCTTTTTCTGACGACGTTTTCTTTTACATTAAAAAGCCCGGCCAAGTAGCGATCTGAAAAGCCGTATTTTTTTGCTTTCGCCAGTTTTTCGTCGGGAAGTTTTTTCCAGGGGTATGTAAGGAGCTCCTCCTCAAATTCCACAAGCTCTTTCATCTCATTAATAAACCAGCGGCCTATATACGTCAACTTGCAAAGTTCCTCGACCGTGGCGCCTTTACGAAGGGCCTCATACATTATGAAAATGCGCTCGCTCGAGGGTACCGCAAGGTGTTCCATCAATCTTTCCAGCGAAAGTGTTTTAAAGTCCTTTGCCCCGCCCAAACCGTATCGCTTTATTTCAAGCGAGCGTATGGCTTTCTGGAAGGCCTCCTTGAACGTTTTTCCTATGCTCATAACCTCGCCGACGGCCTTCATCTGGGTGCCTAAAACATCTTTGGCCCGGGGAAATTTCTCAAAAGCCCATCGGGCGAATTTAATGACAACATAATCCCCCGAAGGCTCGTATTTTTCCAGGGTGCCTTTTCTCCAATAAGGAATTTCATCCATCGTTATTCCGGCGGCAAGTTTCGTTGAAATGCGCGCAATGGGAAATCCTGTTGCTTTGGATGCAAGCGCGGATGAGCGCGATGTTCTCGGGTTGATTTCTATGACAACGAGCCTATCGTCTTTTAAATTATGCGCGAATTGGATATTAGTCCCGCCTACTACGCCGATGGCGTCGACAATCTTATAAGAAAGTTCCTGCATGCGTTTCTGCAGGGCTTCGGGAACCGTAAGCATGGGCGCGGAACAGAAACTGTCTCCCGTGTGCACGCCCATCGCATCTATATTCTCTATAAAACAGACTGTGATTTTCTGATTTTTCTGGTCTCTTACAACCTCCAGCTCCAGCTCTTCCCAGCCGATTACCGCTTCCTCTACAAGAACCTGATTTACAATGCTTGCTGCAAGGCCACGGCTTACAATAGTTCTTAATTCGTCTACATTGTATGCAACCCCTCCGCCTGTCCCTCCTAATGTATAAGCAGGCCTCAACACGACGGGATATTCAAATTCTTCCACTATTTTCTCGGCTTCTTCTATGGAATGACAGGGCGCGGATTTTGGTATCGGAATCCCCAATTTTTTCATCGTATTTTTAAATACGATGCGATCCTCGCCTCGCTCAATGGCATCTGTTTTAACGCCTATAACTTCAACGTGGTATTTCTTCAAGATGCCGGCTTTGTGAAGGGCGGAAGCCAAGTTAAGGCCTGTCTGCCCTCCCAGGTTCGGCAGAAGGGCGTCGGGCCTTTCTTTTTCGATAACCTTTTTCAAGCTCTCTACGGTAAGCGGCTCCACATATGTTTTATGAGCCGTGCCGGGGTCTGTCATAATGGTCGCGGGATTGGAATTTACCAGCACAACCTCATAGCCTTCTTCCTTCAATGCCTTGCAAGCTTGCGTGCCCGAATAGTCAAACTCACAGGCCTGTCCTATAATAATAGGGCCCGAACCTATAATTAAAATTTTATGTATATCTTTTCTCTTCGGCATTAGTTTTCTCCATTTGACCCGATTTGATGGGTTATATTATAAGGTTAGACCAACCCCTGGTCCAGCATTGTGTCGGCAACTTTTATAAATCCGCCGATATTCGCGCCTTTTACGTAGTCAATATATTTTCCTTCTTTGCCGTATTTAACGCATGTCGCGTGTATCGCAATCATAATATTGCGAAGCCGGCTATCCACCTCTTCCCTCGTCCAGGATATCCTTTCGCTATTCTGGGACATTTCAAGGCCGGATACTGCGACTCCACCCGCGTTAGCGGCTTTACCGGGACCGTATAGGATCTTGGCCTTCAGGAATATTTTAATTCCTTCCTGCGTAGTAGGCATATTAGCTCCTTCGGCAACGCAAATACAACCGCTCTTCACGAGTTTCGTGGCATCGCTTTCGCTTATCTCATTCTGCGTGGCAGAAGGAAATGCAACATCGCATTTTACGGCCCATGGGCGTTGATTCTCAAAATATTTGCAGTTAAATTCTTTCGCATATTCTTTAATACGGCCGCGTTTAACATTTTTAAGTTCCTTGACAAATGCCAGCTTTTTTTCGTTTATTCCTTTTTCGTCATAAATGTAGCCGCCGGAATCCGACAGGGTAACGGCTTTCCCGCCCAGCCCGGTGACTTTTTCCACTGTATATTGGGCAACGTTTCCGGAGCCGGAAACTGCGCAAATCTTGCCCTTAATAGAGTCGTTTCTTGTCTTCAACATTTCCTCGGCAAAATAAACTGCGCCGTAGCCGGTGGCTTCAGGCCTTATCAGGCTTCCGCCCCAGTTAATCCCCTTACCCGTGAGAACGCCCGTAAACTCGTTGCGGAGTCTCTTATATTGTCCAAAGAGATATCCTATTTCACGCGCCCCCACGCCTATATCGCCTGCGGGCACATCTGTATTCGGGCCGATGTGCCTTGAAAGCTCTGTCATAAAACTCTGGCAGAACCTCATCACCTCATTATCGGATTTCCCTTTAGGGTCAAAATCCGAACCTCCCTTGCCGCCACCCATGGGAAGGGTGGTAAGGCTATTTTTAAAAACCTGCTCGAAGGCCAGGAATTTTAAAATCCCCAGATTGACCGTGGGATGGAAACGCAGCCCGCCTTTGTACGGGCCTATGGCGCTATTCATCTCGATGCGATATCCTCTATTGACATGAATCTCTGCTTTATCGTCCATCCACGGAACACGAAACATTATCACCCTTTCAGGCTCAACAATCTTTTCCGGAATCTTGGCTTCCAGATATTTTGGATTTTTTTCCAGGAACGGCATTATGGATTCGATAACTTCGCGTACTGCCTGGTGGAATTCGGTCTCGCCGGGATTCTTTTCTATAATTTTCTTCATAAAACTTTCGATTCTTTTCGACATTTTGTATCTCCTCTTTATTCTATTCGTTATATGCTCTTACTTATAATATCGCTAAATATTTACCCAGTTCGTATTTTGTTACCTGTCTTCTGTATTCATCCCACTCGTCTTTTTTATTGCGAATGAAATACTCAAAGACCTTGTCGCCCAGGGCCTTTCTTACAAGGGCGCTCTTTTCCGTTATCTGTATCGCTTCGAATAAATCATCGGGAAGCGATTCTATCCCCGCTCTCTTTCTCTGCTTCTCCGTCATTTCATATATGTTGTCGGTCACCTGCGGAGGCAACGGGTATTTCCCCTTAACGCCTTCGAGCCCCGCGGCAAGCATTACCGAAAATGCCAGGTACGGATTGCACGCCGGGTCGGGATTGCGTAATTCGATTCTTGTCGCTTTCTCCTTACCCGGTTTATAAACAGGCACCCTTACAAGCGCTGACCTGTTCCTTTGAGCCCATGAAACATACACCGGCGCCTCATAGCCCGGCACTAACCTCTTGTAGGAATTTACCCACTGGCAGCATATCGAACAGATTTCCCGTGCATGTTTCAAAAGCCCTGCTATGAAATATTTTGCTGTCTTTGAAAGATGGGCGTTATCCTTCGAATCAAAAAAGACGTTTTTCTTGCCCTTAAAAAGTGACATGTGCGTATGCATACCGCTTCCGTTTATACCATAAACCGGCTTTGGCATAAATGTCGCGTAAAGGTTATTGTTCATGGCTACTTCTTTTACCGCCATGCGATATGTCATTACGTTATCGGCCATGGTAAGCGCGTCTTTGTAGCGGAGGTCTATCTCATGCTGGGAACTGGCTACTTCGTGATGCCAGTATTCAACCTCTATGCCCATCTTCTCAAGCACGAGAACGGTTTTACGCCTTAAATCCTGCCCTATATCCATCGGTGTAAGGTCGAAATATCCGCCCCTGTCAAGAATTTCCGTGCCTCCCGTATTGCGGAAATAAAAATACTCGAGTTCCGGCCCCACGTTGAACGTAAATCCCATATTTTTCGCTTCCTGGAGATTTCTTTTTAAAACGTATCTCGGGTCTCCCGTAAAGGGTTTTCCGTCGGGTTCCAGGACGTTGCAAAACATTTTAGCGACGGGCCTGTCTTCCTTTATCCACGGTATAATCTGAAATGTATTCGGATCCGGCTTTACTACCATATCGGATTCTTCGATACGCGAAAATCCCTCTATAGACGAACCGTCAAACCCCATGCCCTCTTTTAAAGCGCCTCCTAATTCCTCTACAGGTATATCGAAGCTTTTTAAAAAGCCCAGGACATCGGTAAACCAGAGCCGCACAAATCCTATATTTTTTTCCTTCGCGATTTTCAGAATTTTTTCTTTTGTCATATCCTGCTCCCTGTTAACGGTTGATTTCGGCTAATTATAGCAAATTCATGCTAATTTTTCAATGATTGCTTTAGAGGCCTTCTTTGCCATGCCCATTGCCTCAATTACCGTTCCTTCTCCGCCTACAATATCGCCGCCGGCATAAACGCGTTTTATCGAGGTCTCCATGGTGCCGGAATTTACCGTAATATCATCCCACTTATCAACTTTTAAAGATGGCGTAACGCTTGTAAGAATCCTGTTTGCCCTAAGCCCTACGGCAATTATCGCCATATCACAGGGCTCTTCAAATTCGCTTCCCTTGATAGGAACAGGCCTTCTCCTTCCGCTTGAATCGGGCTCGCCTAATTTGCACTGCAGGCACTTTATCTTCTCAACATATCCTTGTTTATCGCCCGTAAATTCCACGGGTTGAACGAGAAAGCGAAAATTTACGCCTTCTTCTTTAGCATGCCCGATTTCGGGCCTTCTTGCGGGCATTTCGTTTTCTGTGCGCCGGTAAAAAACATTAACGTCCGGCTTCATCTTATTTAACTTCTGAAGCCGGAGCGCCACCCTTGCCGCATCCATAGCCGTATTTCCCCCGCCGATAACTACTGTTTTCTTGCCGATATTTACAGGGGTATGGTATTCGGGAAACTTATAAGCGCCCATTAGATTGACCCTGGTCAAAAACTCATTTGCCGAATAGATATTGCACTGGTTCTCTCCCGGGATTCCCATAAATGAAGGCGCGCCCGCGCCTAAACCCAAAAATACGGCTGAAAAACCCTCGGCAAAAAGTTCATCCAGGGATTTAATCTTTCCGACAATGAAATTGGTAACTATTTCTACGCCCATTTTTTTTAGATAATCTATTTCAAAATCTAAAACATCCCGCTGTAACCTGAAAGGCGGGATACCGTAACGCAAGACGCCGCCGGGGGCGTGGAGAGTTTCAAAAATAACTACTTTTATACCGTGCCTTGCCAGTTCTCCCGCGCAACATAATCCGGCCGGCCCCGAACCTACCACCGCTACTTTTTTAGAGACATTGTTCGAGGTTCGACCTCCTCCGGAGATGTTCGAGGTTCGACCTCCTCCGGAGGTCGAACCTCGAACATCTCGAACAATGTCTTTCATTCCCCAATCGCCTATGAACCTTTCTAAAAAATGGATGTTTATAGCTTTTTCTGACGCAAAAGGCGAGCCCTTTTTTGTCAAAACGCATGCCTTTCTGCATTGATATTCGGCAGGGCAGACCCTTCCGCAAATCGAGGGGAAATTATTCTTTTCCCTGATTGTAAAATAAGCGCCTCTGTAATCCTTTCGGGTAATCTGGAAAATAAATTTTTTAATATCTATCTCTACGGGGCACCCGGCGATGCAGGCCGGGTTCTTGCACTGAAGGCATCTTTCGGCCTCGGCAAGCGCTTCTTTTTCCGTATAACATGAAACGACTTCATCGAAACCGGATATTCTCGAAGATACATTTAATTCTTTAGGTTTTATCGGGGTTTTCATAATATCATCATTGCGAGCAAGTAGGGGAGGTTTAAACCTTCCCTACTTTGTGGATAACTTGCAAATATGTTTTTCTTTTTCTTCATAAATCTTGTTTCTCTTTTCCAATTCTTCCCAATCGACCGAATGCGCGTCGAACTCCGGGCCGTCGACGCAGCTGAATTTTACTTCGTTATTTATGCTTACCCTGCAACATCCGCACATGCCGCTTGCATCCACCATTAATGCGTTCAAAGATACGAGTGTTTTTATATTAAAATCTTTTGTTATTGAAGAAACCCTTTTCATCATAGGAATAGGCCCGACAGCGTATACTAAGACATTGTTCGAGGTTCGACCTCCGGAGGAGGTCGAACCTCGAACAATGTCTTTTAAAATATCAGTGGTAAAACCTTTCTTCCCGTAAGAGCCGTCATCTGTAACAACATGTAATTCATCGGATATAGTTTTTAATTCATCTTCCAGGATTAGCAGGCCTTTTGTTCTTGCCCCTATAATGGTAATGATATGATTTCCTGCATCTTTAAACGCCTTTGCTACGGGATAGATTTCTGCGATGCCCACGCCCCCGCCTATCAAAATCACCTTTCCGTAATTTTTTATCTCTGTGGAATGGCCCATGGGCCCGACAAGAGCATAAAGCGTATCGCCCGCGTTTAACTTTCCTAAAAGCTTTGTGGTCAGCCCTAATTCCTGAAAAATCAACGTAATGGTTCCCCTGTCTTTATCCGTATCCACCACTGTCAGGGGGATTCTTTCGCCTTTTTCTTCCACCATCAAAACAACAAACTGCCCTGCCTTTGCCTTGACGGCTATAAGAGGGGCATGCATTTCTATCTTCGTAATTCTGGTATCGCGAATCCGGGTTAAAACAACTTTTTTTACTATCTTCATTTTTCTATCCAAATACAGACGAGGCCCAATTGCCTATGCAATAGGTCACAACGATAACTACAAGGGCAATAACAAAATGCTCCGCTACAACCTTCCATGTAGTTGCATGCTGTTCCTTTGCCATTCTATAGCTGAAAACACAAAGCATAGATAAACCCCATATTATACTTATTAAAACTGCCGGGGCAAGCTCAAATAATAAAACCGGAATAATAAACGTCAGGGCAAAGATGAGCTTTGAAAAAAAAGTAGAAAGGGTTGCGACCCATACCTCTCTCGGGGTATGTTTATTTTCGGATTCTTCCGACATATGAATCCCCAATGCGTCCGAAAATGCGTCAGCAATTGCTATTGTTAATATGCCTCCGATGACCGCGAGTCTTGAATGAGTGCCGGCATTTAGGCCTACCATCAATCCAAGCGTCGTAATTATTCCGGAGGTCAGGCCGAAACTGAATCCTATCCTTAACGAGTGTTTAAACATGGCAACACCTCTATGTTTAAAACTTTTCCCAGTGTATTACATCTTTCAATTTGCGGTTTTTGACTTGTTCTGCCTTTGTTTTTGGCCAGCCTAATGATATTAAACTTACCAGTTTCAAATCTGAAGGAACGCCTAAAAGCTTCGAAATGTCACCTGTATACGGCTTTTTATCGCCGGCCACCCAGCAGGCTCCCAAATCGAGGTCTTGGGCAGCCAGCAAAATATTTTCGGTAGCAGCGCATCCGTCCTCGAGGTAATATTTGGTATCTTTGCAAAATATAACTATGCACGCGGCCGCATCTTTTATAAAATTACCGGAGGCGGCGATTTCGCCCAGTTTTTTCAAAATATCATTATTCGTTATAACTATAAATTCCCATGGCTCGATAGCCCTTGCCGTAGGCGCGCGCCTTCCGGCATCGACAAGTTTCTCCAGAAGTGATTTTTTGATTGTTTTTGACTGATAAACTCTTACACTTGCTCTTTTAGATATAGAATCGAACGTTTCCATTTTTATTCTCTATTTTCTATAAAAAGTTTATTACTATCGAATTTGTTTATAGCGCGCCAGCATACGGAATAAGAAAAGGGGCGCAAAGAATTGCCTATGCAATCCAGAATCAAATGTAAAGAAAAACCAATGGTTATTGCTAAAAGATATATATTTTTTGTATATACTGTTATTGCCCAAAGCAACAAAACTGCCTCGCCGGTATGAAATATAATATATATTTTTTTAAATCTCATCTTTCCTTCTTGTTTTGCCGTCTGTTCGCATGCCCGGTATACATTTTTAAAAGTAAGGCCTTTCCAGCCATGGTGAATTATATATTCCAGGACGTGGTCGACGTCCACCAGGATGCCGGAGGCAAAACATAAAGACCCCACGTAAACCGATTTTGTAAAAAGCCATAATAGGCCTCCGAGGGTAAGTGACGCTATAATATGTCTTGAGGGCTTCATCCTAATTTATTATGATATCGTCGAGTTTGCGTTTCGGAACGTGATGTTTTTGGCCTTCGTCGCGCCAGTACTTTATATCGTTATTATCGCGAGAGGCCTCAATGACTACTTTTTCCTTAGGTTTGCCAAGAGCCAGAACAAGAAGTATCTCATAAGAGGAGCGGATTTGAAGGCTTTTTCTTAAGCCCTTACGGTCTATTGAGCCAATCATGCAGCCCCCTAAACCTTTTTCCGTCGCAGCCAGAAGAATACTCTGGGCAGCTATTCCGTGATCGCAGCCGAAGGATTTGCTTATCTTCGTATCGCCGAGAATTATGATATAAGCCGAAGGCCTTTCGCCTTCACGAGGGCCCGGCCAATCCTTAAGATAACCTGCCCATTTAAGCTCAGGAAAAACTAATGCGTTTCTGCCGGGTTCGCAAGAAAGTATATATTTTAGCGGCTGCAGATTAGCCGCTGACGCGGAAAGCCTTGCAAAGTCAACGAGCTCTTTCAGTGTCTTTTTCTCTACGGTAAAATCTTCATAGAAACGCCTGTAGCTTCTGTTTTTCAGTATCAAATCCTTAATCATTTGCTCAAAACATATTCAAATATAAGCGGCACTACGATACTAGCGTCTGACTCTATCGTGAATTTGGGCGTCTCAACCCCGAGTTTTTCCCATGTAATCTTCTCGTTGGGCGCCGCGCCGCTATAAGAACCGTAAGAGGTCGTGCTATCCGTAACCTGGCAAAAATATCCCCAGAGGCGGCAATCTT
The DNA here is from genome assembly GCA_020346285.1 of Candidatus Omnitrophota bacterium. Lineage (GTDB taxonomy): Bacteria > Omnitrophota > Gorgyraeia > JABMRN01 > RBG-13-46-9. The sequence goes on from CP070780.1 coordinate 1,199,574, forward strand.
TTTTCAGGTCCTGTCTTATGAGGGGCACGACGCATATCGCAAAATCGCCGGCAATCCCGCCCCCTATCTGAAAAAATCCCATCGAACTGTCCTTTGTATTCGCCAGATACCAGTCAATCAGGTAATCCATCTGCTCCAGGCCGTTCTTTACAAAATTAAAATGTTTAAAGCTGCCTGTGCGCGTTTCGGCGACTAATTCATTGCCTAAAGTGGAATCTTCCCATCCGGGCGTAAAAATAGGTAAATTCTTTTCGCAGGCCGCGACAACCCAGCTATGCCTGGGATTAATATCATAATGTTCTTTTAAGCTGCCCTCGCGTATAAGCTGATAAATAAACTCATATGGAAAATACCTTTCTCCCTTTTCTTCCGCTTTCTTCCATACGGAATAAAGTTTCTCTTCTATTTTCTTTATCGCTTTTTCTTCGGGTATACAGGTATCCGTAACACGGCTAAAATGAGCATTTTTAAGCCCGATTTCTTCTTCGGGAGTAAGGTGACGGTAGTGCGGTATTCTCTTGTAACGCGTGTGGGCGACTAAATTAAATATATCCTCTTCCAGATTGGCTGCGGTGCACGAAATGCCGTGAATCTTATCCTTTCTTATCATCTCGCCGAGGGAAATCCCTATTTCGCCGGTTGAGAGGGCGCCTGCCATGGCGAGAAACATCTTGCCGCCCCCTTTAAGATGCGCGATCCAGGCCTCTGCCGCTTCAGCTAACACGGCGGCATTGAAATGTTTAAAATTATTTTTTATAAACTGTTTTACAGCCATAACCAACCTGTTCGATCGTGTAGGTCGACTTACGCGGTCGAATTATTATGAGGTTTTTTTTAAACGGCTTCGATGGTAGAGGGCGGCTTTTTGGTAATGTTATAGGTAACGCTTACAACGCCCGGCACTTCTTCGGTCATGCGCTCCGCCAATTTGTCTAAAATGTCAAAAGAGAGCCTTGTGGGTGAACCTGTTACCGCGTCTTTACTCTCCCAGCATCTTATCTCTATCTGCAAACCAAAATCTCTCTTTCCTCCCCGTATTCCCGTAACTCTATCTTTGTGCAAAATTGCCAGATACTGAAAGGCTTTCGTGCCGGATAATTCTTCCTCAACGATTTTTGTAGCGTGTCTTACAATCTTTACCCTTTCCGGCGTAATCTCCCCTATTATTCTCGTCGCCAATGCAGGGCCCGGAAAAGGAGGCCTGTTATATATTTCTTCCGGCAATCCCAAAATCTTCGCGACTTCCCGAACCCCTGTTTTTCTGAGCTGTATTAAGGGCTCTATTACTTTATATCCGTAACGCTTTTCTGTATCAATGCCGACTTGTTCCAATATATTGTGCTGCCTTTTAACCCCTGCCACGGTTTCTTCTACATCCGTATAATTTGTGCCGTGTAAAAGGAATTTGGCGCCGCTTTTTTTCACGAGCCTGGCGAAGACATCTTTGTAAAAGGCATTGGTAATCGCTTCTCTTTTTTCTTCGGGGTCCTCTATGCCTTTTAGCGCGTTGAAAAATTCGGCTTTGGCATCCACCAGTTCCACGGGCACGCCTAATTTTCTAAATAATGAAACAATCCTTTGCGGTTCGCCCTCTCTCATCAGGCCATGTTCCACGAAATATGTTTTGAGCCTTGCGCCTAATGCCTTGTGGCCTAACATGGTAACGGCTGCGGAATCTACGCCGCCGGACAGCGCATTAATGGCTAAACCGTCGCCCACAATCGAGGAAATTTCTTTTATTTTCTCTTTGATGAATTCCTTCGGCTGCAAATCTTCCAATTTTATATCTTCGATTACCATATGATCCTCCTCTTGCTCTACAATATTTCCGATAACTTCTCCCTGCATTGTTTTTCGCTCTCGCCCTGTTGAAGCGACAGTGTCCCGACAACGCGGGCCCCTTTCGCAACAAGGGCTTTTTTCATAACTCCAAGCGCCTTGTCTTTTCCCGCACCGCTTCCATACGTTACAAAACAAATCGCCGTCTTGCCCTGCAATGAACCGCATTGTTCAATGTATGTATTTATAGCGGGAGCCGGCCTGAACGCCCAAACAGGGCTTCCGATAATAATTCTATCGAAGTCTTTAAGGTCTAAAAGTGTTCTGTAAAGTTCGGGTTTCCTGGCGAGAAATGCTTCTTTACACTGTTGCAGGAAACTCACCGGCTCCTTAAGAGGCCTTATTCTTACGAGAACGGCTTCTTCGCTTTTATTCTTTAAAATATCGGCAAAAAGATACGCTATCCGATGCGTATTGCCTGTAAACGAATAATAAATTATCGCTGTTTTCATTCTCCGCCTTTCTTTAACAATTGCTGCATTAACTCGTCTTCCTGTCTACGGTAATTATATTCTTTAATGGTTTCGAGCCCCTCTTGGGCAGTCCTCATAAGCGCTTTGAAAGATTCCCATTTATCATCCAAGGTATAAAAAAATAACCGGACCTTATAGGCGTAGTGCCGCATTTTGGTCCGATGGGTAAAAACGAAACTTATAATTGCAGATATGATGACAATCGTTACGATTCGACGGAAAATCCGGCGTAAGCGAACGCCGCTAACACGCTTATTGCAATACCTGCATAATACCGCTTCATCCTGTATTTCTTCGGCGCAATAAGGGCATTTTTTCATTTTTAGAACCTATCCAACCGTCTCC
>CP070780.1:1202330-1216844 GCA_020346285.1 Candidatus Omnitrophota bacterium
ACCTTGGTTATACAGCTTGTGAGAACCGTCTTTCCGTGGTCTATGTGCCCTATCGTACCTATATTTATATGCGGTTTTGTGCGTTCGAATTTTTGCTTAGCCATATTTTACCTCCTTACCTTAAACCTCTCCCTTGATAATCTTTTCCGCTATACTGCCGGGCACTTCCTGATAAAAAGAAGGTTCCATTGTATACGTCGCGCGGCCCTGAGTCAAGCTTCTTATTACAGTCGCATAGCCGAACATTTCGGCAAGCGGAACAAATGCCCTTATAATTTTTGATTTTTCTCTCTGGGTAATCGACTCTATCTTGGCTCTTCGCGAACTTAAATTCCCTAAGACCTCGCCGAGATACTCATCGGGTGTCGTAACCTCTAAATCCATAATGGGCTCCATTAAAACACACGAGGCCTTCTTCAGGCCCTCGCGCAATGCGATAGAAGCCGCTATCTTAAATGCGATATCCGACGAATCCACTTCATGGAAGGAACCGTCGTAAAGAGTTACCTTTATATCTGTAACGGGAAAGCCTGCCAGTAAACCGCTTTTTGCCCCGTCATTAATGCCGTCTTCAACGGAAGATATGTATTCCTTCGGAATCTGGCCGCCTTTTATTTTGTTCACAAATATAATGCCTTCGCCTTTTTGGGCCGGTTCAAGGTTTACCTCAACGTGGCCATACTGCCCCCTCCCGCCGCTCTGCTGGATAAATTTACCGGTGGAAGCAACCGGCTTCCTTACAGTTTCTTTATATGCGACATGCGGCTTCCCTACATTAGCTTTAACATTGAATTCGCGATGCATCCTTGTAACAATTACGTCGAGGTGCAGCTCTCCCATACCGTTAATGAGGGTCTGGGCTGTATCCTGGTTAAAACTTACCCTGAACGAAGGATCTTCTTCTTCTATCTTTTTCAATGCTTTGACGAATTTTTCCTGGTCCGCCTTTTTGGCAGGTTCAATCGCCATAGAAATAACGGGATTGGGGAAATGTATTCTTTCAACCAGAATCGGCTTCTCTTCGTCGCAGATGGTATCGCCTGTGGTAGTCTTCTTTAGGCCAACTACGGCAACAATGTCCCCTGCCACGGCTTCCCGTATAATCTCCTGTTTGTCAGCGTGCATCCTGACTATCTTTCCTAACCGCTCTTCAACATGCTTGGTGGCATTATAGACATATTCGCCTGTCTTGAGAGTTCCCGAATAGATGCGCGTGAAAATAAGCTTGCCCACAAATGGGTCCGTCATTATCTTAAACGCCAGCGCGCATAGGCTTTCATTCGCATCGGCCGGCCGGGTTTCTTCCTTGTGCGTCTCGGGGTGCGTCACCTTAATCGGCGGGATGTCCGCCGGAGACGGCAGAAAATCAGCTATCCCATCTAAAAGAAATTCAACGCCTTTCGTATGAAACGCGGAACCGCAAAATACGGGTATAAATTTATTTTTTATAGTAGCCTTTCTTATATATTCTTTTAACTGGCGAGGGTATATCCCGCCGTTATGAATGTACTTATCCATCACTTCTTCGTCTGCCTCGGCAAGCTTTACAATCAGATTGTGCCTGTAATGGCTTATTTTATCCTTCATGTCGCTGGATATAGATACTTCTTTGAACTTGGTATTAATACCTTCGCCTTCGTATTTATAGGCTTTCGTGTGTATAAGGTCGATAACCCCTTTAAAATTACTTTCGCTTCCGATAGGTATTTCGACAGGCGTTGCATTACCGCCGAGTTTCTGATGAATCTGGTCTACAACCTTGAAGTAATTGCTTCCAACTCTATCCATCTTATTTATAAAAGCTATCCTCGGAATGTTATAGCGGTCTGCCTGTCGCCACACAGTTTCGGATTGTGGCTGTACGCCGGCTACGCCGCAAAAGACAACAATAGCCCCGTCTAAAACTTTTAGCGAACGCTCAACCTCTATTGTAAAATCAACGTGCCCGGGCGTATCTATAATATTTAACTTTTTCCCTTTCCAAAAACATGTGATAGCGGCGCTGGTAATAGTAATTCCTCTTTCCTGCTCTTCCTGCATCCAGTCGGTGGTTGCGGTGCCTTCGTCCACATTTCCTATTTTATATATTTTTCCCGCATGAAAAAGAATACGTTCCGTAAGCGTTGTCTTGCCGGCATCTATATGCGCGATAATACCTATGTTTCTTATATTTTGCAATTCAGACATTGTTTTGTTAACCGCTTCCTCTCTTTCCTCTGTTAGCATAGCCTTACCTTGTGATGTTTACCACCTGTAATGGCTGAACGCCTTGTTTGCCTCTGCCATCTTATGGGTATCTTCTCTCTTCTTTATGGCAGGACCTGTCTTATTGTAAGCTTCCACGATTCCATCAGCCAGTTTTTCTTTCATGGACTTGCCCTTTTTGGACCGGGCAAAGTCGCGAATCCACTTCATTGCCCTGAAATTTCCTCGGGAACGATCCACTTCCATGGGCACCTGATATGTTGCGCCGCCGATCCTTCTTGGCATAACCTCGAGAAGCGGCCTTACATTATCGATGGCCTTCTCAAAAACCTCTACCGGATTCTTATTTCCTGTTTTCTCCGATAAAATATCAATGGCTCCGTAAACGATTGATTCGGCCACTGATTTTTTACCCCTTTTCATAATCATATTAATGAATTTCGAAAGCAGCAAGTTATCATATTTAGGTTCTCTCTGAATCTCTCTTTTTTCTGCCCTTCTTCGTCTCATAATTAATTTAACCCTCTACTACGCGGTTTCTTTCACTTATTTTTTCGGCATCTTTGCTCCATATTTGGAGCGAGACTTCTTCCTGTCTACCACGCCTGCCGTGTCAAGCGTCCCTCTTAAAATATGATACCTTACCCCGGGCAGGTCTTTAACCCTTCCCCCTCTTATTGTTACCATTGAGTGCTCCTGAAGATTGTGGCCCACTCCCGGTATGTATGCGGTAACCTCGATGCTATTGGTGAGCCTTACCCTGGCAACCTTTCTCAATGCCGAATTAGGCTTTTTAGGCGTTTGAGTTTTAACCTGTAAGCATACCCCTCTTTTTTGCGGGCATTGCTCCAGCGCCCGTGACTTTGACTTTTTCTTAAATTTTCTTCTACCTAATCTTACAAGCTGGTTTATCGTCGGCATACCTACCTACTCTTATTTCCCCTTCTTCGCTTTTTTCCTGGCCTTTGTTTGCGCCTTTTCAGGTTCCTCTTTTTTCTCTTTTTCTTCCTTCTCCGGTTTTTTCTCCTCAAATATATTCTTAACAATCTCGATATCTCTATGGGTCTTAAAACCTGTACCGGCGGGAATAAGGTGCCCCATGATGATATTTTCCTTGAGCCCCGTGAGATTGTCGATTTTTCCGCCGGAAGCCGCCTCTGTTAGAATTCGGGTTGTCTCCTGGAAACTTGCGGCAGAAATGAAGCTTTCGGTTGTGAGTGAGGCCCTGGTTATACCTAAAAGTATAGGCGTAGCGCTGGCAGGTTTATTTTTTTTCTTCAGCGCTTTTTCGTTTTCCTCCCGGAATTTAACCCTATCCACCTGCTCGCCAATTATGAAAGATGTATCGTTCGGGTCGTCTATTTTTACCTTTTTCAACATCTGCCTTATCATTATTTCGATGTGTTTATCGTTGATTTTCACGCCTTGAAGCCTATAGACCTCCTGAACTTCGTTCAAAAGATACTCCTGAAGCTTCTTTTCGCCCGAAACCCGCAATATGTCTTGTGGCACAATGGGACCGTCTATCAATTGTTGTCCGGCACGAACGCGGTCACCCTTATATACGTTGAGGTGCTTACCGTGCGGTATGACGTATTCTTTACTCATGCCTGTCTGACTTTTTATAATGACCCTCTTTTGCCCCTTCTTCGCCTCGCCAAATTCCACTACGCCGTCAATCTCGCTAATAATAGCGGGGTTCTTCGGACGCCTTGCCTCAAAAAGTTCGGCGACACGGGGAAGCCCCCCCGTAATATCTTTTGTTTTCGTTATGGTACGGGGTGTCTTAGCCAGGATATCACCCGCTGTGATTTCCTGCTTATCATTTACCGTAATAACGGCGCCCGACGGGATCGGATATAAAGCCGCTACTTCGTCCTTCGCATTCAATATAACAATCTCGGGATGGTAATTCCCCTTGTGTTCCAAAATAATTTTATTCTTTATTCTGGTACTTGGATCTAACTCTTCTTTCATAGTGACGCCTTCTTTTATATCCTCGTACCTGACCTTCCCGTCTACCTCTGTAAGTATGGGTACTGTATACGGGTCCCATCTGACAAAAATCGCTTTCTTATCAACGCTGGAACCCTCGCGCACTAAAAGGAGAGCGCCCTGCGGTATAGTATGTCTTTCCAGTTCTCTGCCCGATTTATCATTTATAGTTACGTAGCCATTGCGGTTTAGCACGATGAACTGTCCCTGTTTCTTTTTCGGAACAGTTTTCAGGTTGTGATATTTTATTATACCCTTATTCCTGCTTTCAATATATGATTGTTCTATTACGCGGCTAGCCGTACCGCCGATATGGAACGTTCTCATTGTAAGCTGGGTACCGGGCTCCCCTATGGATTGCGCTGCAATAATACCTACCGCCTCCCCCAGCTCTACGGGCCCTCCCGTAGCTAAATTTCTGCCGTAGCATTTTGCGCATACACCGCGTTTGGATTCACATGTTAAGGCACTCCGTATCCGTATCATTTCGATGCCGGCTTGCTCGATTTTTTCCGCCTGTTTTTCGGTAATCTCGTGTCCGGCCTCTACTATTGCCTCATCTGTAACATGGTTAACGATATTATCCAGGGCAACCCTTCCGACTATTCTTTCTGAAAGAGAAACAACAACCTCATCGCCTTCTATAATGGCGCTTACAAATATTCCGTTTAACGTTTTGCAGTCAGTTTCAGCGATAATTACATCTTGGGCAACATCCACAAGCCTCCTTGTGAGATACCCGGAATCGGCCGTTTTTAACGCTGTGTCTGCCAATCCTTTTCGCGCACCGTGAGTCGAAATGAAATAATCCAGCACGGTTAATCCCTCTCTGAAATTAGCAACAATGGGAATCTCTATAATTTCCCCGGAGGGCTTTGCCATAAGGCCTCTCATCCCGGCAAGCTGGCGTATCTGTTGTTTAGAGCCCCTCGCACCCGAATCGGCCATCATAAAAATAGGGTTAAAAGAATCCAGCTCTTCCAGAATAAGATCGGAAACCGCTTCGGTAGTGTGTGTCCATAGGTCGATAATCTTATTGTAACGTTCACCGTCGGTTATAATGCCTTTTTTGTATTGCTCCTCAACCCTCGCTACTTCCTCTCTCGTTTTTTCTATGAATTTGCCCTTCTCTTTCGGAATGTTTAAATCGTCGACTGAAATGGATAATCCTGCGAGCGTTGCTTCTTCAAACCCAACTTTTTTAAGTCTATCAAGAAGAGTAACGGTGGCCCCGTGCCCCTTTATGTTATAGCAGTCCGTTATGAGCTTGCTAACCTTGGACTTGTCCATTATTTCATTAACAAACGGCACGCCTTCGGGTAATAGGTCATTCAAGAGTACCCTTCCCACGGTGGTCTGGATAATTTTATCGCCGATTCTTACCTTTATCTTTGCATGAATCGCTATTTGGTCATCCTGGTAAGCGGTAATTACCTCATCGGCATCTGCGAAAATTCGGCCTTCACCTTTCAAGCCATCCTTTTCTTTTGTTAAATAATAACAACCCAAAACGATATCCTGAGAAGGCACGGCAATGGGCTTTCCGTTAGCCGGTGAAAATATATTATTTACGGAGAGCATAAGGAGCCTCGACTCCATCTGCGACTCCAGAGAAAGCGGAACGTGAACAGCCATCTGGTCGCCGTCAAAATCGGCATTAAAGGCAGCGCAGACAAGGGGATGTATTCTTATAGCCTTTCCTTCGATAAGTATCGGCTGGAAGGCCTGCACGCCGAGCCGGTGTAACGTCGGGGCCCTGTTAAGAAGAACGGGGTGGTCTTTTATCACTTCGTCCAGTATGTCCCACACCTCCAGCTTTGCTTTCTCAACCATCTTTTTTGCGCTTTTTATGGTGTGAACAAAACCTTTCTCTCTTAACTTACGTATAATGAAAGGTTCGAATAACTCCAGCGCCATCTTTTTAGGCAAACCGCATTCATGAAGTTTTAGTTCGGGCCCTATAACTATAACGCTTCTTCCGGAGTAATCCACTCTTTTGCCTAACAAATTCTGCCGGAATCTTCCCTGTTTACCCTTGAGCATATCTGCCAGAGACTTAAGGGGCCTGTTACCGGGCCCTAAAACCGGCCTTCCGTGCCTTCCATTGTCAAATAATGCATCGACTGCCTCCTGAAGCATGCGCTTTTCATTCCTTATGATTACTTCAGGCGCCTTGAGTTCCAATAGTTTCTTAAGCCGGTTGTTTCTGTTGATAACCCTTCTATAAAGGTCGTTTAAATCGCTGGTGGCAAACCTTCCGCCCTCCAACGGTACCAACGGCCTTAAATCAGGCGGGATTACGGGTATTACGTCCAAGACCATCCATTCGGGTTTATTACCCGAATTTCTAAAGCTTTCGACGATTTTCAAAATCTTTATATTTCTTTTTTGCGAATGCGCTGTTTTTGACTCGCGTATTTCTTTCTTGAGTTTCTGACATATCTTGTCGAGGTCAACCTCCTTCAAGAGTTCCTTTATGGCATTCGCGCCCATCTTCGCCACAAATTCATTGCCGTATTTCTCTCTGTATTCCATATACTTTTCTTCGTTCAGAAGCTCTTTTTTCTTCAGAGGCGTCTTTTGCGGGTCCACAACTATATATTCTTCGTAATATAAGACCTTTTCAAGCTCCCTGACGTTCAGCTGGAGTATATTTCCCGTCCGCGAAGGCACGGCTTTAAAAAACCATACATGAGAAACGGGGCATGCCAGTTCAATATGTCCCATTCTCTCCCGCCTGACACTCGAGCGCGTAACCTCAACACCGCACCGGTCGCAGACAATTCCCTTGTGTTTTATTCTTTTATATTTTCCGCAATTACATTCATAATCACGGGTCGGGCCAAATATGCGCTCACAGAAAAGCCCGTCTTTCTCCGGCTTTAAGGTCCTGTAATTGATGGTTTCGGGTTTTTTAACTTCTCCCCGGGACCAGGATTTAATTATTTGAGAAGAACTTAATTTTATACTTACCGTGTCAAACTTATTGATTTCGTCTATCATTTTTTTCCCCCTGGCTTAGTCTTCTCCATCTGGACATCTAAACCAAGACTCTGTAACTCTTTTATAAGCACGTTAAATGATTCGGGCGTGCCGGGCTGAAAGGCGCTTTCGCCTTTTACAATCGCTTCATATATCTTGGTTCTCCCGGTTACATCGTCACTTTTCACGGTCAAAAGTTCCTGAAGCATGTACGCGGCCCCATAAGCCTCTAACGCCCAGACTTCCATTTCGCCAAATCGCTGGCCCCCGAATTGGGCCTTACCGCCAAGCGGCTGCTGCGTAACCAGAGAATACGGCCCGATACTTCTGGCGTGAATTTTATCGTCGACCAGGTGTATAAGTTTCATCATATAGATGTAACCCACTGTTATTTTTTGGTCAAAGGGTTTCCCCGTCAATCCGTCATATGCGATTACTTTGCCATCGGCAGGGAGGCCGGCCAATTTCATTTCTTTCTTTATCTCGCTCTCCCGCGCCCCGTCAAAGACAGGGGTGGCAACGCGGAACCCGAGAATCTTCGCGGCCCAACCCAGGTGCGTCTCCAGAATCTGGCCTACATTCATTCGACTGGGAACGCCGAGCGGATTAAGCACGATTTCAACAGGCGTTCCGTCTTCCAAAAATGGCATATCCTCTTCAGGCAGAATCTTGGCGATAACGCCTTTGTTGCCGTGCCTTCCCGCCATCTTGTCGCCGACAGAAAGCCTTTTTTTGCTCGCTATGTAAACAACTACTTTCTTCAAGACGCCGGGCGGCAATTCGTCTCCTCTTTTTACGCGGTCTATCTCTCTTTCCTGCTCGTAAGTCAATTCCTCCACCTCGGCGTTTAAAAGGCGCATAATTCTATTTATTTCATTCTCTACCTGGGGATTCTCCATTATTTTTATGTTATCTAAATCCGCTCTCTCGATTTTGCCGAGGTCTTTAACTTTTACGGTGGTGTCGTGTTTTATCAGGGTCTTGCCTGTCTCGTTGTCCAAAAGAGAAGCGGCCAATTTCTGTCCGACAAGGAGTTTGTGGAGTTTTCTGGCTCTTTCCTCCCCTATTTTCTTTATTTGATTAGAGTAGAATTCCTCAAGCTTTTTTATTTCCTTAGACTCTTTCGCCCTTTCCTCTTTCGTTTTTGAACGGGCTTCTTTTCTCGAAAAAACTTTAACATCAACCACTATCCCTTCTATACCGGGCGGGACCGTTAAAGAGGCGTCCCTTACGTCTCCTGCTTTTTCGCCGAATATGGCTCGCAGCAGCTTCTCTTCCGGCGAGAGTTCTGTTTCTGATTTTGGCATCACCTTACCTACAAGAATATCGCCCGGCATGATTTCAGCTCCGATTCTAACAATGCCGCTTGCATCCAGATTGCGAAGCGCATCCTCGCCTACATTCGGAATGTCCCTTGTAATTTCTTCGTTGCCGAGCCTTGTGTCGCGGGCGTCTATTTCAAACTCCTCGATGTGTACAGAGGTGTACGTATCCTCTTTTAGAAGCTTTTCGCTTATAAGAATCGCGTCTTCAAAGTTATACCCCCGCCAGGGCATAAATGCTACGAGAACGTTCTTTCCCAACGCAAGCTCTCCGTCTTTGGTAGCTGCGCCGTCAGCGATTACGTCCCCTTCTTTTACTTTCCCGCCCATCTTAACAAGAGGCCTTTGATTTACGCATGTATTGGCATTAGAACGTTCGAATTTTCTTAACTTGTATTTCTTCCCGCTAATCGCGATTTCACTCGAATCAACATGAGTAACAATGCCTTTCGATTTCGCCACTATGACTGTTCCGGAATCTTTGGCTGCCCTATGCTCCATACCGGTACCAATCAGCGGAGATTCTGTTTCTAAAAGCGGAACTGCCTGCCGCTGCATATTTGAACCCATAAGAGCCCTGTTGGCATCATCGTGTTCCAAAAATGGTATTAAGCTTGCCGCTACGCTAACCAGCTGACAGGGTGAAACATCCATATATTGCACATTTTTCGGGTCCGCCGATATGAAATCGCGTTTATATCTCGAGAATACCCTATCATTTATAAAGAAACCCCGCTTGTCCAGGCGCTCATTTGCCTGCGCGATGATATATTCATCCTCAACATCGGCTGACAGGTACACTATTGTGTCGGTGACCTTGCCGTTTTGGACTTTTCGATATGGGGTCTCAAGAAAACCGAATTCATTAGCTCGCGCATACGTACTTAGCGATGTGATAAGGCCTATATTGGGCCCCTCGGGAGTTTCTATCGGACACATTCTGCCGTAGTGCGAATAGTGAACGTCCCTCACCTCGAAACCGGCCCGCTCCCTGCTCAAACCCCCGGGTCCGAGCGCGCTGAGCCTGCGTTTGTGGGTAAGTTCTGCCAGGGGATTTGTCTGGTCCATAAATTGCGAAAGCTGGCTTCTTCCAAAAAAATCTTTTACGATGCTGGAAATAAGTTTCGCATTGATCAGATTGTGCGGCATAATGCTATCCAGGTCGTATATATTCATCCTTTCCCGGACAGACCTTTCAAGCCTTACCATGCCTATTCGCAATTGATTAAGCAGTAATTCTCCGACAGACCTTACTCTTCGATTACCAAGGTGGTCTATGTCGTCGGTCGGGCCGCCTTCATTTTTTATTTTTATCAATTTTTTTATAGCTTTTGTAAGGGTATTTTTATCCAATATAGTTTTATCGGGTGCAAGAGACATGGATAGTTTTCTGTTAAGCATAAACCTCCCGACATCTCCAAGGCTATATCTCTTGGGGTCCAGAAACATTCTCTCGACCAACCTGGCTGCCGAATCAAGAGTCGGGGGGTCACCGGGCCTCAGCTTCCTATATATATCTAACAACGCTTCTTCTTTGGAGTGAGTAATGTCTTTATCCATTGTCTTCACGATTTCGGGGCACTCCTCGCTTAATATCGAGAATTCCCTTACTTTTGAATTCCACATTCTCTTGGCGAGTTCTTTCGTGATGCGCTCGCCTGACTTTGCCAATATAGAATTTGATGCTGTATCAATAATATCCTCTGCCAAAACGAAATTGATATAATCGAGTAGCTGATTTTCCCTCGTTACTTTAATCCTTCCAACGCCGCTAAAAGCCTTGAGAATATCCTCATCCTTGGATAGCCCGAATATTCTAAGAAAAATCGTTCCTATGAATTTTCTGCGCCTGTCCAGATAGACATAGAGGACATCTGTCGGGTCGAATTCGAGTTCAACCCACGCGCCTCGATAGGGTATAATTCTTGCTGAAAATATTCTTTTGCCGCTTGGATGCACTGATTCTTCAAAAGAAATCCCGGGGGAGCGGTGAAGCTGGCTAACAACAACCCGCTCATCCCCGTTAATAATAAAAGTTCCCGTTGGCGTCATGAGCGGCATATCGCAAAGATATACTTCCTGCTCTTTTGTGTCCTTCGGTGTTTTTAATCTCAGGCGCACGCGTAACGCCCCGCCGTAAGTCACGCCTGTTTTCAGGCATTCTTCAATTGTATATTTGGGCTTCCCTAGAGTGTAGCTCATATATTCCAACGAATATGCCTTATCCGGCGTTTCGAGAGGGAACATCTCGGTAAAAAGCCCCTCCAGCCCTACGGGCTTTCTTTTCGATTTTGCTACGTCAAATTGCAACAATTTATCGTAACTGGAATGCTGAATCTCGATAAGATTAGGGAGATCGAAGCATTCCTCTATCTTCGCGTAATTTTTGCGTGCAATCATTTCAATTCTACCTTCGCTCCTGCTTTTTCGAGTTGGGCCTTTATCTTTTCGGCTTCCTCCTTGGTGGCGCCTTCCTTAACCGGCTTCGGGGCCGCCTCTACGAGTTCTTTGGCCTCTTTAAGCCCGAGGGTTGTTATGGCGCGTATTTCTTTGATTACCTGAATCTTGTTATTACCGATGGCCGACAGGATTACCGTAAAGGCGGTTTTCTCTTCGGCGGCATCCTGGCCCGCGCCTTGTGCTCCCGGAGCCATTGCCATCCCCGGCATAGCCATAGGCGCCTGGGCACTAACGCCGAATTTATCTTCCAGCGCTTTGACAAAATCCGAAAGCTCGAGAACCGTCATCTTTTCCAGCGTCTCCATTATGCCTTTCATCTTTGCGGTTACCTCTACTTTTTCTTTGGTTCCGCTTCCCTCGCTCTGCTCGGGATTCTGCGGGGTTTCCTTTGATTGCTTTTCCTCTACCATTTTATTTTTCCTCCTTTTTATTCTTTATTTCATTTATCGCGTAAACAAAATTTCTTAATAAATTCTTTAGCACGCCGACAAAACCCGTAATCGGGCTTTTCATATAGAGAAGCGCCAGAGCCATTAAAACCTCTTTCGGTGGGAGCGTCGCCAGGTGTTTTATTCTATCGGCGCCTTCCCGGTTCCCGTCTAAAAAGGCGCAATTTAATTTGAAAGACGGGTGTTTTTTCGAAAGCTGAACGAAAATCTTAGAGGCCCCCACAACGTCGCCGATAAAACCTATTCCAACCTCACCCTTGATGAACTGGCTAAACTCTTTCATATCGAGCTCGTCAAAAACCCGTTTTACGATGGAATTTTTGACTACAAAATATTTTGAAGCCGATTTATTTAATTCCTTTCTAAGAGTATCTAACTGGAGAGCGTCTAAACCTTTATAATTTGTGATGAAAAAATTGGGGGAAGATTTAAACTTCTCTTTCAACTCCTCACGCATGAACTGTTTTGTACTTATACCGTATTTTTCTTCCATCGCAACCTTTTCACTTGTAACCTGGTTAGATTTGGCAGGTTAGTGTAACCTGCCAAATCTAACCAGGTTACATATTCATTTCCTAAATTCGGCGATATCCAATTTGAGTCCCGGCCCCATAGTCGTGGCAAGCGTTATGGACTTCACTGCCTGGGGTTTATTTAAGCCCGGGTTAGACGAAAATATGGCTTTAATCAATTTTCTAATATTTTCGCATAGCGCTTCTTTTGCAAACGAGGCCTTCCCGACGCCGACATGTATGCCGCCCTGCTTATCCATCTTAAATTCTATTTTTCCCGCCTTTACGTCTTTTACCGTCTTTTCCACGTCGTCTGTTACCGTTCCTGTTTTTGGATTGGGCATCAGGCCTCTCGGGCCTAAAACCCTGCCGAGTTTTGCTATATCCCTCATCATATCAGTCGTGGCAATACAGGCGTCGAAATCGCACCATCCGCCGGATATCTTTTTGATTAATTCCTCTTTTCCGGCAAAATCAGCGCCTGCGTCCTTCGCTTTTTGTTCGTCTTCGGCCCTGCAAAATACAAGTACCCTGATATTTTTTCCTGTTCCGTGCGGCAAAAGCGCCGTTCCCCTGACAACCTGCGAGGCATCTTTACGATTCAGCGCCAGGTTCATCGAGAGCTCCACTGTTTCGTCGAACTTTGCCTTTGGCACATTTTTTAGAACGCCCACAGCTTCTTCCAGCTTATATTGCTTACTTTTATCGTATAATTCCTTCGTCGCCTTTTTTTTCTTACTCATCTTTTTTCTCTTCGGCTTTAGTTTCACTTTCAACAGGAACCGGTTCTGTTCGTTTTTCGACTATTTCTATCCCCATGCTCCTGGCTGTCCCTTCAATAATTTTCATGGCCGCTTCGGGGTCATTGGCATTCAGGTCTTTCATCTTTATTTTTGCAATCTCTTCTACTTCTTTTTTGGTTACCTGGCCGACCTTCTCCTTGTTTGGTACTCCGCTTGCCTTCGCAATTCCGCAAGCCCTCTTCAATAGAATGCTCGATGGAGGGCTTTTAATTATAAATGTAAACGAACGGTCTTCGTAAACCGTAATAACCACGGGAAGAACAAGGCCTTCCCGGCCTTTTGTCTTATCGTTGAATGACTTACAAAATTGCATTATGTTGAGTCCATGCTGGCCAAGGGCGGGCCCTACCGGGGGCGCAGGGGTAGCCTGCCCCGCGGGGCAATATAGCTTTATAACAGTTTTTACTTTTTTAGCCATATTAGACCTTTTCTATCTGCCACATTTCCAGTTCTACGGGCGTAGAGCGGCCAAAGATGGATATAGAAACCTTTATTTTACCTTTTTCAGGGTTTACTTCTTCTACGGAGCCATTGAAATTATTGAACGGCCCTTCCTTTACCCTGACGGCCTCTCCCTTTTCAAATGTAACCCTCGGAATCGGTTTGGCCTTTGTCGTTTCAGTCTGTTTCAGAATATTCTTTATTTCCGTGTCCGTTAAGGGAGTGGGCATGGAGCGCGGCCCGACAAAACCTGTAACGCCGGGGGTGCGCTTTATAAAATACCAACTTTTATCATTGAGTTCCATTTCTACCAGCACGTAACCGGGAAAAAACTTTCTCTGGCTTATTTTCTTCTTCCCGCCTTTAATCTCGGCCACCTGTTCTGTCGGGATGACAATCTGCGCAATAAAATCACTGGCTCCCGGGGTCTGTTTCATCCTTTTTTCCAGGCTTGCCTTTACCCGCTCTTCAAAACCCGTTTGCGCATGTATGACGTACCACTTTTTCGCCATCTTATCTCAAAATAAAATTAATAACGCTTGACCATATTAAATCGCAAAAGCCGATAAAGATTGCCAAAATGACTACTGAAACGATAACAACTATCGTAGAGTTAGTCAGCTCCCGCCTCGATGACCAGGAAACCTTCTTTAATTCCGATTTAACTTCGGATATGAACTTTGCGACTTTATTCATAAAGCGTTTCCGCGTTTTTTCCGCAGGCCAGGTTCGAATCCCTTACTGCACCAAGAATACTAGCGCAGGCCAGGAGGGATTCGTCTACTCCGGCTCGCGGAGCTCGCCTGCGTAGACTCCCCTCGGACGCTGACGGCCGGTCTTCGACTAACGGCCTTTTCCTCGCTATTCGCTCGGCGCGTCCTCGCTTCGAATCCCTTACTGCGCCAAGAATACTAGCGCAGGCCAGGAGGGATTCGAACCCCCAACAGGCGGTTTTGGAGACCGCTGCTCTACCAATTGGAGCTACTGGCCTAATATGTATCGTTCCCGCAAGTCGCGGTTTCATTTCACTTAAGCTCCTTGTGCGTCGTATGTTTCCTGCAAAATCTGCAATATTTAGAAAGTGCAAGACGCTCCGGGTTCTTCTTTTTATTTTTAAAAGAATTGTAATTCTTTCTTTTACACTCGGTGCATTCTAACGTTATAATATCTAACATAATTAACCTAACTAACATTGACCCCGTAGGTTAACCTACGGGGTCAAACAATGGTTATTCGATAACCTCCGTTATTACGCCTGCGCCTACGGTGTGCCCGCCTTCGCGTATGGCGAAACGTAAGCCTTTTTCCATGGCTATGGGTTCTATGAGTGCGATTTCAATGGTGA
>CP070780.1:1216944-1220630 GCA_020346285.1 Candidatus Omnitrophota bacterium
TAATTATAGAAAATGCCAGCAATAAGGCCAGTAAATTAATAGTGGGAGGCGAGACAATACTTTTGGCCCTTAAAAAGATGGGCATTTTTCCCTCCCTTATGTTGCAGATGGTATCGATAGGCGTTGATTCCGGGTCATTGCCGGAGCTTCTGGATAAGACCGCTGATTTCTATGAAGACCAGGTAGATATATTTATAGCTACCATGACGACCATGATCGAGCCGATTCTGATAGTTTCCCTGGGGGCGGTTATTTCTTTTGTAGTGGTAGCACTCTATTTACCTATTTTTAGACTCGGCGCTACTATAAGCAGCGCGAGTATGCGTTAAATATTGAAAAATTTAGCTTTTCAAATTTGCAAATCTCGGGATTATATGGTATATTTTATACTGGAAGAAAGGAGGTAGAGTAACATGCGTGGAAGAAAAGGTTTTACATTGGTGGAATTGTTGATAGTAATCATTATAGTTGGTGTCTTGGCTGCGGTTTCAGTCCCTATGATGTCGGCGAATTTAGAGAGAGCGCGCGGTACCGACGGCATAGCGCAATTAGGGGCAATTCGGACAGCTGAAAGGCTATATCATGCCGAACATGGGCATTATACAGGTACTTTTGCTGACCTCGATTTTGATGCCGGCGATCTGGTGGGGAAATATTATAATGGGGAAGCTGCGAATTTGACTAATACAAGTGCCAATAACTTTACAGCAAACATTGCCGGGATAGGCGATGCTGCCACTCAATGGGTACATATTAATCAGGACGGGACTATTACTACCAGTTATTAATATTGCTGTAATAGTTTATTCGCCGATTTAAGGGATTATTGGAACATTAAAGAGAAGAGGGGAGTTTTTGCTCCCCTCTTCTCTTTATGGTGTACCGTTTGAGATTTCTATTTCAACCTGTCCCCACAAGGGGGACAGGTTGAACGGGAAATCGCAAACGGTACATAATGATACAGTTTAAGATATGAAATATTTAAGATTTTTTACTGTTTTTTTACTTTTTATTCTTATATTTTCATATTTAATAAGTGAAATATACTGCCTTGATATCTGGTTGCATCTAAAGACCGGAGAGCATATCCTCAAAAATAGAATCTTTCTCCGGCATGATATTTTCTCCTATACCATGCCGAACAAGCCATGGATAAACCATGCATGGCTTTCCCAAATTATTTTTTATACGATACATGACAGATTCGGATTTAATGGCCTTATAGCGCTAAGAGCGCTTATTATATCGAGTGTTTTTTTGCTTCTGCTTCTTCTGGGTTACAGAAAAGAGAATTTTCTTATTGTAACCCTGCTTCTTCTGGCGGCGGTTTTTACATCGGAAGCACGTTTTTTACTTCGGCCGGGGCTTTTTACCCTTCTTTTTACGGCAATATTTATTTTTATATTGAACAGGTACCGTTTGACGAAGTTTATTTATATCCTCCCCGCAATCCAGCTTTTGTGGGTTAATATGCACGGCTATTTTCTAATAGGAATACTGGTTATTCTTATATATAGCATAGCCGAAACGCTAAAGAAAAAATTTAAGCTTCCCTTCGAATGGAATAAAAAAAATGCGCTATCCGATGTTGAATACAGAAGGCTTTTGTGCGTCGGCCTTTTAATTATAGCGGCATCATTTATAAATCCGAATAGCTGGAAAGGATTTATGTATCCTTTTACGACCTTATTCAGCTTTACGGGAGAATCCAGTATTTTTTTTAAACACATTTTCGAGCTTAAACCCCTTATTGTTAAGCATAGAATATTCTTACCATACCTTGTGATACCCTGGCTCAAAATAGTCATCGCGGTTTCGGTTTTATCGTTTTTGATGAATTTTAAAAAGTTGGATATCGGTAATTTCGTAATTTATATAATATTTTTAATAATGGCCTTAAAAACCAATCGAAATTTAGCCATTTTTTCTATTGTTGCTTATGCTACCATGATTTTAAATTTTAACGATATTCATACCGTCTCCCGCAAGTTTATCAAATTCAAGCATGCCGAGCAATTTTTAAAAGGTTTTCTTTCGATAATATTTATTATATTCATGTCTACATCGGCATGCCGGAATTTAACGGATGAATACTACTCGTTCGAAAAAAGGAAATTTAAAAGATTTTATTTCGGAATAAGCTCCATAAGCCATCCGGAGAAAGCAGTCGATTTTATAGAAAAAAACAGGATAAAAGGCAATATATTGAACGATTTCAGCAGTGGAGCGTATCTTATATGGAGATTATTTCCCGAGAAAAAGGTATTTATTGACGGCAGGACCGAACTCTACGGGCCCGAATTTTTCAAATTATACAAGAAAGCTTTTAACAATAAAAAGGCACTTAAGGAGGTAACCAAAAAGTATGACATTAATTGCATACTCGTAACTTATGTATCGAATCTCCGGATTCCCGGCAGCGTGCTTAAATTTTTAAATGAAGGCAAGGGCTGGGTTTTGGTCTATGTGGATAACTCGGCTTCGGTATTTATAAAGAATACAAACGAAAACAAGGTAATAATTGAAAAGTTTGATGTAAGCAAGAGCGCGCCGGATTATGCATTTACCGAAATAGATATCGAAGAGCTTAAAAGAAAAAGTATATATCCATACGCTATGATTCGAAAGGCAATTGCGTTAGAAAGAATGGGATTCTATGAGCAGGCGCTGGAAGAGGCCGATTACGCCCTCCGTATAAAACCCGATTGTGTAACGGCCTACAGAATCGCAGCCTCTTCTTATGCCGGCATGAAGGATTACAATACGGCTTTAGAAAAGCTCAAAAAAGCTCTTACATACGCGCCTCGCGATATCGAGTTACGCGAGGATATCGGGTTTATTTATACAAAGCTCGGGGAATTTGAAAAAGCTTTGAGGCACTATAAAACAGCTTTATGGTTAGACCCCTCGAGCATTACCAGCCGTTATCTTTTGGGAAAGGCCTATATCGATGCAGGAGAGTACGAGAAAGCCGTCTCCGAATTCAACAGGGCATTCGAAGGATGCAAAAAACAAAAAGGTGCCAATAAAGAGTTCCTCTCGAACCTCTTTGCCCATACGGGAATTGCTTACGGCAGGATGGGTAGAAGAGAAGAATCGAGAAAGGCATTCTTGAAATCGTTAGAGATAAACCCGGAAAATGAAATAGCAAAGAAGCATATGGGGGAATAATCCCGCTTTTTAGCGCTTATTTCAATCATTTTTTTCAAATTTTAAAAATATAAGCGACCCTCCCTTGTCAAATAATCTTTTTTTATCAGATACAATTTTTACTATATTTTCTTTATTTTCCTCAAACATTTCTAGTTTGAAATAATAGTTTCCTTTAGGTAATTCTGAAGGAAGGATATACCAGTAGTCTTCTCTGATAATTTCATCTTTCTGCCACTCGCAGGTGGGATGCATTCTATAGCACATATATTTTTTATCCACTTTTATAACCCTGCCAGCGCTATCGATTAATCCGAGGAAAGGATTATAGTTGTTTGATGTCTCCTTAAGACATCTCCAATAAAATGAAAGACGTACCTCCCCTGCCTTCTCGCCCTGGCCGGCAACCCAGTTGAGACCGATGAATTCTATCTCATCATTTATCTTTCCATTGACTAATGTGCCTATTTCGGGTTCTTCTTTCAAAATTTGAAATAATTTGCTTAAATCGCGCTTCCGGGAATTTTTAAATAGAA
>CP070780.1:1220730-1233525 GCA_020346285.1 Candidatus Omnitrophota bacterium
GTTCGACCTCGCTCAAATGAGCGAGGTCGAACCTCGAACAATAAAGGGGGGAAGGGATACATGTCAAGAATAGGCGTTATAGGCGGAAGCGGGTTATACGATATTGAGGGTATAAAGATAAAAGATTCTCTTAAGGTAACGACCCCGTTCGGGGACCCTTCTGACGAGCTTGTCATCGGTGAATTAAACGGAAAAGAGGTTGTCTTTCTGCCGCGCCATGGCAAGGGCCACCGCATCAATCCTTCTCGAATAAATTATCGCGCCAATATCTACGCAATGAAGAAATTAGAGGCGGAATGGATAATTTCTCTTTCGGCATGCGGCTCATTAAAAGAAGAGATAAGGCCTTTAGACTTTATTATTCCTCTTCAGTTTGTGGACAGGACTAACCAGGCAAGAAAGTATACATTTTTTGACGAAGGCATTACCGCCCACATAAGCTTTTCCCATCCGGTATGTTCGGATTTAGCGAATTTGGTCCATGACATAGCCAAAGACGGCGAGGCAACCGTTCACCTCGGCGGAACATACCTGAACATGGAAGGGCCGCAATTTTCCACATTGGCCGAATCAAATCTTTATCGAAGCTGGGGTATGGATATTATAGGTATGACTAATATGGCCGAGGCGCGGCTGGCCCGCGAAGCCGAAATTTGTTACGTTACACTGGCAGCCGTTACCGATTATGACTGCTGGCGCGAGAGCGAAGAAGCGGTCTCCGTTGATGCAATCATAAGTAATCTTAAAAAAAACGTCGAGAATTCCAAGAAAATATTAAAAGACGTTGTTTCGCGCATCCCCGGGAAGCGAAACTGCGGATGTAAAGACGCTCTTAAGTACGCGATTATAACCGACCCTAAAGCGATTTCCAAGAAAGAAAAAAGCAGGTTGGATATTTTAATCGGGAAATACGTAAAATGAGTATCCTGGTTGTCGGCTCGATAGCGCTTGATACGGTAAAGACCCCTTTTGGCATGGCTAAGGATGTTTTAGGCGGTTCGGCAACTTATTTTTCCGTGAGCGCAAGCTTTTTTGAGCCCGATGTGAATTTAGTAGCTATAGTCGGCGATGATTTCCCTGCCAAATATGTGAATTTACTCGAAGGCAAAGGCATTGACCTTAAGGGGATGGTAACCGGGAAGGGTAAAACATTCAGGTGGGAAGGCGAATATGGCTGGGATTTTAGCAACCCCCGGACAATAGCTACCCGCTTAAACGTGCTTTCTCGCTTCAACCCGGCTATACCGCGTGAATACAGGAATAGCGAATATGTATTTTTGGCTAACATTGACCCGCAAATTCAAAAGCAGGTTTTGAATCAAATGGCAAGGCCTAAATTGGTTGCCTGCGATACTATGAATTATTGGATAGAGAATAAGCGTAAGGACCTGGTAAAGCTTTTGAAGAAAGTGGATATTTTTTTATTAAATGAAGCGGAGGCAAAAGAACTTGCCGGCGAGTCAAGCCTTGTCAAGGCGGCAAAGGCAATACTCAAGTTTGGCCCGAAAAGAATCATTATAAAAAAGGGCGAGCACGGAAGCCTGTTATTCTCGGGGAATTCCGTTTTCAGCACACCGGCCTATTTAATGGAGTCGATTTTCGACCCTACCGGAGCCGGCGATACATTTGCGGGCGGTTTGGTCGGTTATCTCGCGGCGTGTAAAACCCAAAATCAGGCCGGCCTGGCCGACAGGCAGGCAAATTTAAGAAAGGCAATTGTATACGGAAGCGTAATGGCGACATTTGCCGTTGAAGATTTTAGTCTCAGGCGCCTGGCATCTATCACGAGAGCCGATATTGTCAGGCGCTTTAAGCAGTTTAGAAAACTGACACACTTTTAAAATGAATTATAAGAATACATTAAATTTACCAAAGACCTCTTTCGCCATGAAGGCAAATTTGCTTGAGAGGGAGCCCTCTCAACTTAAATTGTGGAATGAAAAAAATATCTATGCTTCCATAAGGGCAAAACGAACCGGGAAAAAAAAGCTTGTTCTTCACGACGGCCCGCCTTATGCCAATGGCCGTATCCACATGGGGCATGTGTTAAACAAAATCCTGAAGGATATTGTCGTGAAATTTTATACAATGAAGGGGTACGACTCTCCTTTCATACCCGGTTGGGACTGCCATGGCCTTCCCGTGGAGCACCAGCTTTTTAAGGAACTGGGTATTTCGAAACATGATATAGACCAGGTAGAGTTTAGAAAAAAAGCAAAGGAATATGCGCTAAAATTTGTTGAAATACAAAAGGAAGAATTTAAACGGCTCGGCGTTTTTGCCGATTGGGAAAACCCGTATCTCACATTAGAGCCTAAATATGAAGCCGCTATCGTGCGTTCTTTCGCGCATCTGGTGAAGGAAGGGTACGTTTATAAGGGCTTAAAACCCGTGAATTGGTGCACCACTTGTGAAACGGCATTAGCCGAAGCCGAAGTCGAATACGAGGACCACGCATCGCCCTCGATATACGTTAAATTCCAGGTTCCAAGTTCCAAAAATACATATTTTATAATCTGGACGACTACACCGTGGACTTTATTAGGTAATGTTGCTATAGCGCTTCATCCGGGCATGAACTATGCGACTCTACAGGTAGAAGGCGAAAAATGGATAATGTCGGAGACGCTAGCTGATATTATAATGAGAAGCCTGAAAAAACCGTTTAAAGTCATCGATAAAACGAAAGGCAAAGAGCTCGAAGGCACAATATGCAAACACCCGTTTATTGACAGAGATTCGAAGGTTGTGCTTGCCGATTATGTTTCGTCCAGCGAAGGCACCGGTTGCGTGCATATAGCACCCGGCCACGGCCAGGAAGATTACATTACAGGCAAGAAATATAATTTATCGATGATAATGCCCGTGAACGCGAAAGGCGTCTTTGACAATACGTGCGGAGAGTTCAGCGGTTTGAGCGTCTATGAGGCGAATCCCCGAATATTAAAACGCCTGGAAAAAGATAATATGCTGGTACTGGCTGAACAGTTTAGGCATTCTTATCCGCATTGCTGGAGATGTAAAAAGCCCATTATTTTTAGAGCAACGGAACAATACTTCATTAATATAGGCCACAAAAATTTGAGAAAGAAAATGCTCGATATAATCAGTAAGAAGGTTAAATGGTATCCCGGAAGCGGCGAGGCAAGAATATCGGCAATGATCGAGAACAGGCCTGACTGGTGCCTTTCAAGGCAGAGATACTGGGGGGTGCCGATCGTGGCTTTCGTATGCAGAAAATGTAAAACAGTTTTATTAAATCACAAAGTAATCGAACATGTCGCAAAGATTATCGAAAAGGAAGGCGCTGACGCGTGGTTTATAAGGAGCGAAAAAGAACTTCTGCCTTCGGCAGCGAGCGGAACAGCCTGCGCTAAGTGCGGCTCAAACAATTTTTCTAAAGAGACGAACATTATCGACGTGTGGTTCGAATCGGGCGTAAGCCACTGGCTTCTGAAAGAAAATCCGAAACTTAATTTTCCCTGCCAACTTTACCTGGAAGGCTCTGACCAGCACAGGGGCTGGTTTCAATCAGCGTTAATTACTTCCTGCGCTATAGAGGGCGTGGCGCCGTACAGGAGCGTTCTCACCCACGGCTTTGTCGTTGACGGGATCGGCAAGAAGATGTCGAAAAGCATGGGCAATGTTATCTCTCCTCAAGATGTTATGAAAAAATACGGAGCGGATATTTTGAGGCTTTGGGTCGCGTCGAGTAACTATCACGATGACGTAAAGCTTTCCGAAGAAATCCTGAAGCGGCTCTCGGATGCCTATAGAAAGATTAGAAACACATTCAGGTACCTGTTAGGTAATATCTATGATTTTAATCCGGAGCAAAATTCCGTCAAGGCAAAAGATATGCTCGAGATTGACCGCTGGATGCTTTCACGGCTCGCGGGTATTATTGAAGAGGCGGAGAATTATTATTCCAATTACATGTTTTACAGGATGTTCCGTTCCATTTATGATTTCTGCGTTTATGAGATTTCAAGCCTCTACCTGGATATTTTAAAAGACAGGTTATATACCTCCGGTAAAAATTCTCTTGAACGCCGGTCGGGACAAACCGTTCTTTACGAAATTTTAATAGCGCTTTTAAAGATACTTGCTCCGATTCTTAGCTTTACGATTGACGAGGCCTGGCAGGCCTTATACCAGGGGGAAGAGTCTGTCCATTTGAGCTCGTGGCACTGGAACGCCGGGACTTTAAAGAAATGGAAAGATGCGGCGCTGGATGAGAAATGGTCGAATCTTCTCGGGGTTCGCGAAGAAGTTTTAAAGGCCTTGGAGGCGCAAAGAATCTCGAATGTAATCGGCAGCTCTCTGGAGGCGAAGGTTATTTTATATACCGACAAGAACAAGTTTAAAAAAATTTTAAAAGATAATGCGAAAATTTTACCGGAATTATTTATAACCTCACAGGTTGAAATTTCGGACAGCGAAATTAAAGATTCGAAAAAATCGGAGGGCCTGCCTCTCTGGCTCTCGGTGAAGAAAGCAGATGGCGCAAAATGCAATAGATGCTGGAATTATAGCGAAACCGTCGGTAGTGATGGAGAATTTGGCGATATTTGTTCGAAATGTATAAATGTGGTGAAGAAGGAAGGAGCAAAAGATGCCGAAAAAAGCTAAACTCAGTAAAAAAGACCTAAAAATATTCAAGGACCTGCTGATAAAAGAAAAGATAAATTTGTTAAAGAACATGAACCATTTAACAAATGAAACCTTAAAAAAGTCTCTCAGGGATGCCTCGGGTGACCTCTCGGGTTATGCCTATCATATGGCGGATATGGCCAGCGACGTTTATGAAAGGGATTTTCTGCTACAACTGGCTGCGAGTGAAAGGGAGCTTTTTCTTAAGCTTGACGAGGCATTGAGGCGAATAGAAGAAGGGGAATACGGTTATTGCATGAATTGTAAAAAGAAAATAACAAAAACACGCCTGAAGGCCATACCTCATACACCTTATTGCCACGGCTGTCAGGAAAAGGAAGAGAAAAAAAAGAAGAAGAAGCAATAGATTAGTGAATGCTTTTATCTGGATTTTGGCCATTTTTATTTTCCTCTTAGACCGGTTTTCAAAAATTTTCGTTTTGCAAAACCTCGAGCTGAACGAATCTGTCAAAATAATAAAAAATATTTTTTATCTCACCCTCGTACATAATACCGGCGCGGCTTTCGGTATTTTTAAGGACCAGACGCTTTTCTTTATTATTATTTCTATTTTAGCCGTGATAACTATCGTTATATATATAAAGAAGTTTTCGAATATACCTCCGGCAATAAAAATCGGGCTTGCCTTAATCCTGGGAGGGGCGCTTGGCAATATCGTTGACAGGTTATGTTTTGGATATGTAGTTGATTTCCTGGATTTTAAAATATGGCCCGTGTTCAATATAGCGGATTCGGCAATAACGGTAGGCACGTTTTTGTTAATAGTTAATTTGATGACCAAAAGACAAGTCGGAAATTAATGCATCCAATACTCTTCGAAATAGGCCCGGTCACTGTTCGAACCTACGGTGTCCTGGTTGCTTGCGCGTTTTTCATAGGGTTCTCCCTTTTATACGAGGAGGCGAGGAAACAAAATTTTTACCCGGACAAAATCTTAGACCTGGAGCTTTTAATACTTATATTCGGTATAATAGGCGCGCGCGCCCTGCACGTCTTGGTAAATTTCGATTTTTACAGGGAGAATTTACCGGATATATTTTTTATCTGGAAGGGAGGGCTTGCCTTTTACGGCGGGCTCATATCGGCAATATTGGCATCGACGGTATTTATTCTGAAAAAGAAACTCCCGTTTTGGAAAACAGCCGATTTTGTCATCCCTTATATAGCGCTCGGGCAATCTATAGGAAGAATAGGTTGTTTTCTAAACGGATGCTGTTTTGGAAAACCCGCGCCATTTTCCGGCCATACCATCTACAGATATCCGGCGCAACTTTACGCGAGCCTTGCCCTTTTGTGTATCTTCGTCATTTTGAGGCTTATTCAGAAAAAACCTCTTTTTACCGGCTTTGTCTTTACGGCTTATTTAATTTTATACGCTACTCAAAGATTCTTCATCGATTTTCTTCGCGGGGATACTTCGAGGTACGCGCTGAATCTGACCGTTTCACAGATTATCAGCATCGTGCTCTTTGCGATGGGGATAGGTTTTATTATCTGGCATAAACTCGGGGGAAAACGGGCACATGCAGGAATTAAAGTTCGAAGTTGATAGCGGGCATGCAGGCAAGCGGCTCGATAAATTTTTGGTCGAGATTTTGAAAGGGACGCTTTCGCGTTCCTTTATCAAGAAGTTGATCGACGGGAGAAAGGTTTCCGTTAATGAAAAATATACCAATGCGCATCACAAAATTTTTTCAGGTGAAATCGTAAAGATAACAATTCCCGAGCCCGAACCCTTAGAGCTGAAACCCGAAAATATACCGCTTGATATTGTATACGAAGACAAAGACCTAGTCGTTCTTAACAAGCCCGTCGGCATCTCGACTCATCCCGCGGGAAGGCATCTTACGGGAACATTGGTCAATGCGCTTCTTTACCGCGTGAAAGATCTTTCCGGTATAGGAGGCGTATCGAGGCCGGGCATTGTTCACCGGTTGGATAAGGAAACCTCGGGGCTCCTGGTCGTGGCTAAGAACGACAACTCGCATATTAACCTGTCAAACCAGTTCAAAAACCGGACTATAAGACGAAAATACATCGCGCTCGTAAAGGGAATTGTGCAATTGGACAACGGAAGGATAGAGCTTCCTATTGCGAGGCGCAAAAAAGATATAACCAAAATGTGCGTCTCTTTTGCCAGCGAGAAAAAGCGAAATGCCGTCACAAACTATAAAGTTCTTAAGAGATTTAAAGATTTTACGGAGCTTTCGCTTTCGCTCGAAACAGGAAGGACGCATCAGATCAGGGTGCACCTGGCTCATATGGGGCATCCGGTTGTAGGTGACAAATTATATGGTTCGTCAAGAGGCATGAATCGCCAGGCGCTTCATGCGAAGACGCTCGGCTTTTTCCACCCGACAACGAAAAAGTTTATGGAATTTGACAGTGAGCTACCGCGGGATATGCAGCAGTTGATTGAAAAGGGGAAATTGTGATATAATCATTCTGATGGGGACAGGTACAGACTAATACTAACCAAAATGGACAAAACAATAAAACCAATCGAACGCCTGCATGGCCAGATTGACCTTCCGGGCGACAAATCCATATCTCACAGGGTTGTTTTTATCGGTGGTATTTCCGGGGGTAATACCTCCGCTTCGAATTTTTTAACGGCCGAGGATTCTTTAAGGACAGTCTCGGCATTTCGTGATATGGGTATCGATATAGAAATTAAAGATAAGAATATCATGATTGCCGGAAAAGGTTTAAAGGGTTTAAGAAAACCAGATAAAGAATTATATCTCGGCAATTCCGGAACAACAATGAGGATTCTCCCGGGAATTCTCGCCGGCCAAAACTTTGAAGCGACTCTTACGGGCGACGAATCGCTGTCCAAAAGACCGATGGATAGAATTATAGAACCCTTAAGAAAAATGGGCGTGGATATACATTCAAAAAATGAAAAGGGCTTTCCGCCGCTTGTAATTAAAGGAGGCATAATAAAACCCGTAGAATATGCCACAAGGGTTGCGAGCGCCCAGGTTAAATCCTGCATTCTTTTTGCCGGGTTATATGCCAAAAACGTGACGAGCGTGACGGAGCCGTTTATTTCAAGAGACCACACGGAGCGTATGTTGAAATTTTGCGGCGCAAAAATTTCCAGAAAACACCTTACGGTTTCCATCGAAGGCAAGGCCGAACTTGATGGAAAGAAATTTTTCATTCCCGGCGATATTTCCGCTGCCGCATTTTTTATTGCCGGCGCCTGTATCCTGGAAGGGTCTGACATAACTATAAGAAACATAGGATTGAATGCCACGAGGACGGGCTTTTTAGATGCCATTATAAAAATGGGCGCCGATGTAAGCATAAAAAAGAGAACTGAAAATCCGCCCGAGCCGTATGGCGATATCCGTGTCAGGTTTCGCAAACTTAAATCCATAGTTGTGGAAGAAAAAGATATACCTCTTCTTATAGACGAGGTTCCTGTTCTGGCAGTTCTCGCGTCTCTGGCGGAAGGAAGGACCGTTATAAAAGGAACCGGGGAATTGAGGGTCAAAGAAACAGACAGGATTTTCTCAATAACGGAAAACCTTAAACGCATGGGCGTTGATATCAGAGCCGAAGACGGAAACCTTATTATTAACGGAAGAAAAAAAAGATTTGCGAAAGCGGCATTAAATAGTTTTAAAGACCATAGGACAGCTATGAGCGCGGCTGTCGCCGCCCTTTATGCCGACGGCGATTGCCGTATAAAAGATATAGAATGTATAAATACATCTTTTCCGGAATTTTTCGATATACTCGATTACTTGAAGTAAATCCCCTCACCTTAATCCTCTCCCCGAAGGGGAGAGGAAATAAATAGAAGTAAGTCCCCTTATATTAGCCCTCCCCGAAGGGGAGAGGAAATAAATAAAAAAAAATAATTTGACAAAATAAATTCTCTCTGGTAACATTATAAGATAATATCGTAAGGGAAATATGAATTTTAATAAGATTAACGAACTTATTTCTAAAGGCTTCAATAGTTTATTGGGCCTTTTTTCTAATGATATGGGTATCGACCTCGGTACCGCCAGCACCCTCGTATACATAAATAATCAGGGAATTGTTCTTTGTGAGCCTTCCGTTGTTGCGGTTCAGGCCGGCACATCAAACGTTCTTGCCGTAGGGGAAGAGGCAAAGAGAATGCTGGGCAGGACACCGGGCAATATCGTTGCCATAAGGCCTATGCGCAACGGCGTAATCGCTGATTTTGAAATTACAGAAGCGATGTTGAGATATTTTATAAAGAAGGTTCACAATTCGAGGCGCCTGGTAAGGCCAAGAATGGTTATCGCCGTTCCCTCGGGCATTACAGAAGTTGAAAAAAGAGCGGTTAAGGATTCCGCGCTTCACGCGGGGGCGCGAGAGGTTTACATGGTGGAAGAGCCCGTAGTCGCAGCGATAGGTGTAGGATTGCCCATCCAGGAACCGTCGGGAAACATGGTAATCGACATCGGCGGGGGCACGACCGAGATGGCGGTCATATCTTTAGCAGGCATAGTTTTTTCCAAGTCCATACGAATAGCCGGCGATGAAATGGATGAGGCAATCATCAATTATTTGAAGAAGACCTATAACCTGATGATAGGAGAACGGACAGCGGAAGACATAAAGATAAGAATAGGTTCGGCTTATCCCCTGGATGAAGAATTAACTATGGATGTGAGAGGAAGAGACCTGGTTGCGGGCCTTCCCAAGATGATAACAATCTCCAGCGAGGAAATCAGGGAGGCGCTGGCAGAACCTATTGCTCAAATTATCGAAACTATTAGAATAACACTGGAACGAACCCCACCCGAGCTTTCAGCCGATTTGATGGAGAAGGGACTTATCTTGGCCGGCGGCGGGTCCCTCCTGCGAGGGCTGGATAGAATTATCTCGGAGGAAACAGGCATACCTGTTCATATCGCCGAAGACCCCTTAACAGCAGTTGCGCTGGGTACCGGCAAAGTGCTCAGTGAAATACGATATCTCAAGAGACTTGCCGTAAGCCCGAAAATCGAGCGTTAACAAATTTTGAATGCGCATATACAGGACAAGGAAATTTCCTACCAAATTATTTCTTCTTATTTTAATCATCACGATTATCCTGCTGAACCCAAAGCTTATAACAGGCTTTAAAAATTTCACTTTCGGAATTTTAATCAAACCCCTTAAGGCCATTTCCGGCGTAAAAATATATTTTAAGCGCATTAAAAATCTTTCCGAAGAGAATTTATTATTAAAGCAACGCGTTGCTTCGCTTTCGATTGAGTTAACAAGAAAGAAAGAAATTTCTTTGGAGAATGAAAGATTACGTTCACTTCTGGATTTTAAGAATAAGGAATTCCCGCATTATAAAACTATCATTTCAAAAATTATAGCCCGGGATTCGACAGATTGGAGAAGGGCAATAATTATAAACAAAGGGGCGCGGGACGGTATTAGAAAATACGCCTCTTCGGCAACGGCCAAAGGGCTTATCGGCACCGTAGTAGAGATCGGCCCCTCTTCTAGCAAGGTTATGCTTATTACAGATCCCAACTCAAGGGTAGGGGTAATAATCGAGCCTTCGAGGGAAAGCGGTGTTTTAATCGGTTCACCCGAAGGGGAGTGCAGGGTTATATATCTCTCACTTGACGCAAAGATCGAGAGGGGCGATATGGTTAAAACCTGCGGTTTTAGCGCATTCTTTCCCAAGGGCATTGCCATTGGCACGGTCAGGGAAATAGGCCTTGAAAAAACCGGACTTTATAAATATGCAGTCGTAGACCCGTTTGAGGATATGGGCAGACTCGAAGAGGTCGTGTGTATAGACACAGATTAGCGATATATGTTACTATTTTGCTACTTTTTTTTGCCGAGCTTATATTGTTTGACAAATTGCGCATTTATGGAATGAAGCCCGAGATACTTTTAATCGTTACGATTTTTTTTGGATTCCATTTCGGGATAGTTCGCGGCATGAAAATAGGTGCCTTTTGCGGAATTCTAAAAGACCTCTTTAGCATAACTGCTTTCGGAGTTAATATATTTTTATTCTTACTTATAGGATTTTTATCGGGTTACCTTAAAGATAAATTATTCAAGGAAAATTTTGTTACCCAGTTTCTTTTTTCATGTTTTTCTGTTTATATCGTATGGGGTATCTTCTCGGTCGGGACAGGTTTCTTCCCGGCAATGAAACCTGCCGCCATAATAGCGTCAGGAACAAACCTGTCCCCATACGCTGCCTCTATCGAGGCAATTTTATACAAAGGATTATATACAGGCATCTTTGCTCCGTTTTTGTTTCTTGTTCTGACGAGAATTTTCGGGCCCGAACACACGGCATAGGTGCAGCAACTTCACCGCACTTTCGCGATGCGGAGATGGTAAGATATGCGAGTAAGAATATTTGCAAATATAATTTTATTTTTTTTCCTTGTCCTCATATTCGGCCTTTCTTATACCCAAGTTCTGAAACACGCCTCATATAAGAAACTATCCGAGAATAATAGGGTCAGGGTTGTATCCCTGGCTTCTCCTAGGGGAAAAATATACGATAGGTCGGGAAATCTCCTGGTAAGCAATAGAATCTCTTTTGATGTCGAAGTTATTTACCAGGAAATAAATGACGTAGAAAAGGTTATTAATTTACTCGGCGATATACTTGCCATGGATAAAGAGCTCCTATCCAAAAAGATAGGCCGTTCTCGCAAAATGCCGTTTGCGCCGGTAAAAATCGTAGAAGACATAAAAAAAGAGACGGCCATTCAGATAGAAGAAGTCAGACTGGATTTACCCGGCGTTATTATAACTACGAGGCCTTTGCGGAATTACATATATAAAAATATATTCTCTCATGCGATAGGCTATCTCGGGAAGATTAGCGAAACAGAACTTCGCAAGTTCAAGACTTATGGATATCATGTGCAGGATTTTGTCGGAAAAGACGGGATTGAGCGGAGATTCAACGATTATCTTAGAGGGGTCGACGGCGGGCTTCAGATAGAGGTTGACAATAAGGGCCAGCAAGTTAAACTTCTCGCCGTGAAGGAACCGCGGGCAGGGAGAGACCTTTATTTAAGTATTGATAAAGAGCTTCAGGAATTCTGCCATTCCCTGTTAGCCCCCAGGCAAGGAGCAATTCTTGCCATGGAGCCGTCTACGGGAGCGATTTTAGCGCTTGTAAGCCAGCCGGACTTTGACCCCAACGTATTTGTCAGTCCGGATAATTTTAAAAAAATTCGAAACCTTTTAGACGATTCACGTGCTTTTCCGATGTTAAACCGTGCCATTAGCGGCACTTATCAGCCGGGGTCCGTTTTCAAAGCCGTAGTCGCCGCGGCAGCTTTAGACTCAGGCCGTTTCGACGATAAAAAAACTTTTTCCTGCAAGGGAAGTTTTCCTCTGGGCAAGAGGGCCTTTCACTGTTGGAAAGAAAGGGGCCACGGTACGGTGGATATCACCGGTGCCATTAAAGAGTCGTGCAATGTCTTTTTCTATCAATTGGGGGTCTTCCTTGGCGCAGACGAGATATCCAGGTATGCATTTAAGTTGGGACTGGGCAGGATGACGGGGATAGACTTACCGGGGGAGGTGAGCGGTTTGGTTCCGACGCCGCGGTGGAAGAAAAGTAAATTCAAAACCTCATGGTTTAAGGGAGAGACCGCAAATTACGCGATAGGCCAGGGGCACTTACTCGTTACCCCGATGCAAATTTTGCGCTTTATCGGCGCTATTGCCAACAAAAACAAGCTCCTTACGCCTTTTATTGTTGAGAGAATAGAAGATGTGAAATTGCGGCATCCCGAACCGCGGGATATAAAGTTAAAAGACGAGGCATTAGAGACCATAAAAGAAGCATTGAGAATGGTTGTAAACGCGCGCCGCGGTACAGGATTATATGCAAGGTCAAAAGAGGTTATTATATCAGGTAAGACAGGTACTGCCCAGAATCCGGAAGAAAAGCCCCATGCCTGGTTCGCGGGGTTTGCGCCTTTCGAAAATCCCAGAATTTGTGTCGTTGTATTTATAGAGCACGGAGGAAAGGGAGGGCTGGAACCCGCCCAGTTTGCTAAGAAGATTGTAGAGAAAGCAAAAGAGTTAGAGTTGCTATGAACAAACTTGACAAGACATTATTCTTTTCGGTTCTGGCGATACTTTTCA
>CP070780.1:1233625-1239900 GCA_020346285.1 Candidatus Omnitrophota bacterium
CCGTTGAAGAAAAATTGGCGCATCAGCCTTTATATCTGTGGCGGCCGCTAAAAGCAAGACTTGAAACAGCTAAGGACAGAGAAGAGATATCCGAAGAAGTATATGACCGTGTAGTGAATCAAAACTTGGGAATCTCGAGGACAGATAAAGATGGAAGGCTTATAATCGAAGATGAAGTAATTCCTTATTTTGTAGAGGTTTTAAATGAGAACCGCACCCGCGGGACACCAAAGGTTATAGATGAAGATGTTATAAATTATCTCATACACCACGAAAGAATCCACCAACTTGTCAAAAAAGACCCCAAACTCAAAAAACAAATCACCGCCCTTCTTAAGAAACTTAAAAACTCAGCCCTCTATAAGGATTTACTTATAAAAGATTTTGCAGAGCTAAAGGAATTTTTCATAAACAACTATGGCGAAGAATATCGCGATGATAATAAATTTATCGAAGAATTAGTCGTGGTTTATTTCACGGAAAAATCGGTTCTTAACCAGCCGGCCAGGCTCGTCCCTGACAAAAATAATCCTAAAGCCCGTATATCCCTTCCCGAAAAGATAAACAAACAGATAGAGAAAACAATATCAGCGGAATTATTAGCATCTCGTGGCAGGGCAGCGGCGCGGTATAAAAAGGTAATGGGTCTGTTAAGAGATGCTACAGGATTAAAGAAGGAGATGTTGCAGGCCGTATTTGATAACACGCCGGATGAGATAAAATATAATCCTCTTGTGGATATTTCCCAAAAAGAGGGAGATACAATAGTATTCACAAGAGAGAATCTCGAGGATTTTGACGAGGTTGAGCATCCAAAAGGCATGAATTTAAGAAGCTGGTATAATAAATATAAAAAGGAAGGGTCTATATGCACGGCCGGAATCAGAGGCATCGGGAATATTTTATTCCCCAGCGATCCAAGGGAATTAATCGGGGAAAAAGCGATAATTTTGGCGACAGTAGGTAAAGCTCTTGTAGCAAAGGAAATACAGAAAAAGAAATATCCCGAAAGAGAGCTACATAAATTGGCGTCTTGCGAGGTAAGATATAATTCAAAGGAATATGTTGATTTAATAGCGCGCATCCAGGCGGCGTTAGGCATACATACGCATTTACCCGTAAATAAAGAGACCATGCCTATTTGGCTGGCTTCATTTTTGCTATTAAAATATGACTTATTGGGCGGGGAGTATGTCACGTCAAGCCACGCTATTAGTAAAAAGATTGCCACCAAGGATTTGAATGACCAGGGTAGCCAGTATATACCGGACGAATCAAAGCTTTTCGTGGATAAAATTGGAGGAATAATCGAAACAATCGAGAAAGAAGGCAGATATGCTGTAAAGCGGGCTCCCGCCGATAACCCCTTAATAGACGAAGAGTTTATGAGGAGGATTAATAATGGTATAGATGATTATGTCGAATACCTGAAACAGGGGATAGCCACCGATCAAAGCCTCGCGCTTATTAATAGAATCAAGAAAAAAATATATATAGATGTCCTGGGCGGTTCTATGTATACGACTATGCATAAGATTTTTGAAAAACTCGGTATTTTAAGCAACTTTAAATGGCTGCATATTGAAGAAGATCCATATTTTCACGGCATAGGAAAATCTTGCTATAGATTAAAAGAAGGAAAATTGTCTTTTGAGGACATTACGTGCGATACAAGCATTGTTACAATTCATTCAAGAGAAAACGTGAAAAAAATCATGCCAATTGCTTCTCAAGCTAAAAATGAGATAGCCAAAAAAGACATTGGTATGCAGATTTTGATACCCGTTCCCGGCTCCAGCAGCAAGATTTATGGGCAAATAAGGGCTAAAAATGACCCCGATCTAAAATTACTGGATAAGAAAAACGTAGAATATGTAGAATTAAATGACGAAAAAGTCCTTGTTCTTGAGATTGAAAAAAGAATTCTCCCCGTCATTAGAACCATGGGCTACAAGGAGAAGTTAAAGGGCGTCCCTGTCGGCACGGTTATCGAGCTTACAGACGCCGACGGAGATAGGTTGATAACGGCCGAAATAACTTCCATGAAAAACAGAAGGCTTTTGGAAGATTTAGGGATAGCATATGAGATATTAGACAAAGAGAGGGTGCTTGCGCTATTTATACCAAATCAATCGTTCCTTATGACGCTAGACTTTAGGAAGAAGATGCTGGAAGACACGGGGGACTGGGATACGCGAAATTGGTTCATAATAAAGACAACGGCTTCCGCCGCTTCCTGGGATGACTGGGCAGCCGCACAAGAAGATAAATCTTACGAGATAAAATATGCAGGCACGGATGAATTTGTAAAGGTCAAAGGGGTCCCTGTCGTCAATACCCCGGTCGGCTTTAAAGAAATAGCTTCTATCATGAAAAAAATCGAAAAACAGATGAGAGAAGCGCCCGATAAGCCGGTTATAATCAAAGATGTTCTTGGAAACGAAATAAATTTAGGAGTTCAACCCAGGCTTCTTTACGCCGGCGAAGAGTCAGGTGGCGAGATATTCGGTCCGACAGAACTGATAGAGAGCGTAAACGGAAGAAAAGCAATTGCAGTTAGGGAAAAAAGCGCGGGCGAAGCTATGATAATAACGTCCGCAATGGCTTCTTACCTGGAAGAAAATAATATTTCCCTGGCACAATATTTGAAGGATATTTTCGAAAAGAATAATATTATAAACCGGTATGATTTCAGGCAGGACATAATATATTTTAATGAGAGCGAGCCAAACCCGGATATCAGGAAGAAAGCTGAGCAGGAAGGCCTGAAGATGAAGGAAGAAAGTGATTTCTTCTATCTTGCGATAGCCATAGCTGCAAGGGAAGGGAAGATTACGTTTGAAGAGGCAAAGGCATTCTTGCAGAAAACATTTCCGAAGGTGGATTTCAAAGAATTACAGGCAATATATTTTGTCGGAGACGGCGTGTATCTGAAATTTAGCGACAGAGTATTGGAAATAAGGCCGTCCGGGACAGAGGCGAAGACAAAGGGCTACGCGCTCGGAAAAGAACCACTGGTTTTAATCAGTAACGCAAGAGCTATGGCGGGATATTATGAAGAAGACATGATAGAAAGCCTTAAGTCATTATTGAACGAAAGAACACATGAAGAATACTTTAAAACGGCAAAATTCATGGGTAGCGAAATGCCGGGCATAAAAGTCAGGGCCTTAGAAATTTATAATGATTATCTTGCGGAAGGCGCTGAAACTAAAGCGTTTATTCCACCCGCTGATTACGGATATCTGATTGAAGAGCCGCAAAATCGGTTTCAGAAAGCAGCCGAGCGCTATGAAAAAGCAGCTATTTTTAATGAGCAATTGGGCAAAATGGAAGAGGCAGCAAAAAACTGGATTTTAGCTGCATCTGCTTATCTTGCCATAAACCAACCTCTGACGGCAGACAACTATAATAAGAGGGCAGCTATTCTTAGGGAGGAATTGGGCAAAACCACCCTCCATAGCGTCCTCGAGCGCTTTAAGAAATATTCGGGTTTACCTGTGGCAACCGAAGGAATTAAAGAGCCGCAGACGAAAGACCGCACGCCATACGAAATTTGGTCTGAAGTATTTTCTTCTTTGACGTTTGATAAAGATGTATATAGGAGAGTAGAAAAAGTAGTTGAGGATAAAGAAGGCAATCCGCTTCTGGGCGATGAACGAGTAACCGGTAAATTGAACTTTGAAAGCGTAGAAGAAGACACGGATATAGAGCAATTTAAAACTTACGGTAAAAATGACTATCCGGGAATAATAAGAGCCGGCGAGAAAATGCAACAGGTACTTATGAACCCGGAGGCCGAGGCAACGCCGGAGGCCTATTTGATGTACAGGGGCACATTCAGGAGCAAGGCCGACATACAAAAGGCGTTTTACGACAACAAGATTCGATACGATATAACCGTAGTTCCGCCTGCGCAATGGGGCAAGGAGATTCCAAAGACATACGGCCATTATCATGTCCCGGTTGAAATACCCGAAATATATCAGGTCTTAAGCGGTGAGGCAATATACTTAATGCAGAAAGAGAATGGCGAAGGAGACGTCGAAGATGCAATAGTGGTTAGGGCGAAACCGGGCGATATAGTAATAATGCTACCCGGATATGGCCATCTTTTTATGAACGCTTCTCAAACAGAGCCCCTGGTAACGGCTAACTGGCTTACATGGAACCAGAGGTCCTTCTACGGCTCATTTGAGAGAAATCGCGGCGCGGTCGCGTATATAACACGGGACGAATCCGGTAACATCGTAATGATGCCCAATACCAATTATGATAAAGTTGTTGTGCCGCGCCAAATGAGCCCGGCAGATTCGATACCCGCATTCGGGCTTGTAAGAGGACAGCCCGTCTATGATTTAGTAATTAGCGAGAAGTTTGGTGAATTTATGAAATTTTTGACTCAACCGGATGATTATCTAAATGAACTTACTCCCGAAAAAACATTACAGCCAGCCGGTAAAGGTGAAGTTATACCTGCAATCGGTTTCGATACATTGAAAAGAGTCTTGAGAACAGAAGCTACGACATCAAAATCCGAAATATCTCTTGAGGAAACCGAGAAAGGAAGTAAAAGAGAATTCCTGGGGGTTGTTGAAGGTAAAGTTGTTGAGAAATATACCATTCAAATGGGAGATACGCTGCCTTTAGGGAAATTAGCGTTTGGCCGGCATGGTGAACTGTTTGTCAAAAAGGGCGAAGTAGACCTTGTCAATACAACAGAAGATATAAAAATAGCAACGATAGAAGAAGACTGGGCTATTGAGACACGCCCTCTTCAAGAATATGCGATATATGGCAATGCTGAATCTACGGTTTATTTTGTTTATGCGCCACACGAAAAAGAATCCATGATTATCGCCGGCTTTGAAGCTATGAGTTCACCCGTGACTCAACAGGCGTTCGCTGAAATAAGAGAAGATAAGCGTAAGCCCATCGTAATCCATGAGCCGCAGACATTGCATGCTAATGGCTCATTCGCACGGTCAAGAGCTTTGATACGGGAGGAATCCGACGGGACCGTAAGTTTGCAGCAATATGGAAGAACTATAGATAGATTAGAAGAGATAGAGCTTAACCCGTATTGTGAACACGTATTTTTAATCTATACCGATGATTTGCAGCGGCTTAAGGAGGATAAACATTTAGCAGGAAATCTCCAGGATGTTATAACGCATAAAATTATCCCTGTCCAAAGGCCGGAAATATCAAACGAATCAGAAGGAGTTCCTAATGCGGTGGAAATCGAAATTGCGGCCGCTATCTTAGGATTAACCAAAACGGAAGAACTAAAAGGAGAACTTAGCGGCAGCGCTGTTACTTTGCAGCGAGTTATGAGTCGGCTTATCGGAGAAGAAGTCAAGGCCGATTCATTGATAGCCCTTATGGGTAGCACCCTAAGCCAATTAGCAGATAGGCTGGAAATTTTACTGACCAGAATGGTTCCGCTGCCAATAGATAGAATGACAAGAAAATTCCAAATAAGACGTGAACGATTACACAGGTCATTGTAATATTCGGTAGCATCCGGCTCGTAATTACAGGGTTGCAGGGGAGGGCGTATACAAAAAGTGTGCGTCTTTTTTTGTATTGACAAATGTCATTCCCGCC
Source organism: Candidatus Omnitrophota bacterium (assembly GCA_020346285.1). Taxonomy (GTDB): domain Bacteria; phylum Omnitrophota; class Gorgyraeia; order JABMRN01; family RBG-13-46-9. The sequence goes on from CP070780.1 coordinate 1,239,236, forward strand.
CCCGCTTATGCGAGGATAAACTCCAGCGGGAATCTATATGAACATGAATCAGTATTATGTATATATTTTAGCAAGCAAAAGGAATGGAACATTATATATTGGAATGACAAATGATTTAATTAAAAGAGTGTATGAGCATAAAAATAACCTTGTCGAAGGATTTACAAAGAAGTATCATGTCCATAAACTCGTCTACTATGAACAAACTAACGATGTATACTCTGCTATAACAAGAGAAAAACAGATGAAGAAATGGAATAGGGCATGGAAGATAGAATTGATTGAAAAAAACAATCCTAACTGGGAAGATTTGTATGATAGTTTGTTGTGATTATCCTGTTCCCGTGAAAGCGGGAATGACAGATGACGCATATGGATTCCCGCTTTCGCGGGAATGACAGGCTTAGAATGAAATATTTGATGAAATATAATAAAGTATATGTTACTATATATAACTAAAATCATAAGGAATAAACAATGATTAGCGGGAGACACAGAAGGCGGCATTACCTTATAAAAAAGAAGTTTCAGCTTAAATACACGATATTGATACTCGCGACGCTTCTTCTGGTCATGTCCGTAAGCGGCATAGGGCTATATGTAGGCATGTGGGCTTCGATCATAGAGAATTTCTCTGAATTTAAGGTTTCGCAAAATCTGGAAAC
>CP070780.1:1240000-1258230 GCA_020346285.1 Candidatus Omnitrophota bacterium
ATCTGCATCAGCTTGTATGGCTGAGCAGAACAAGTGATTTTCCAGAACATGAGACCAGACAAAAAGCCCCGGTTCCCGACCGAAACCATAAACACGGTCGGCATCAAAGACCATTAGCCGACCCGCCGGGGCGTACCGGCCTGCCCGGAACCACCAGTTACAGCCCGACGAAAAAGCCCTGCCGTATATCCAGTATGACCTGTGCCATGCATTATCATCCAGAAAACCCGTCGGGCAGAATAAATGGGCACCCTTTCCAAGCTGCTTGTTTGCTCTTTCTAATGGTTCTAAAGTCGGATCCAGCGTGTGCACACGGTTACCTTCCATGTCAAAAACCTGGGAGCGCATATAGACCAGTTCTCCATCACTGGAGAGAACGTCCGGCAAAGCCGTGGGCATGTTTAATACTTTTACATCTTTCTGGGGATTCTGCTGGTCATTGATAACCTTCTCCGAAAGTAATCGTCCTGTGGCTGCATCCAAACGACAGAACCTCAGCCCGCCATCAAGATATGTGGACCGTCCTGCAACAAAGTAAACGATTCCATCATTGACCAGAACGTGCGGGGGTGGGATTTGAACCCACGACCTCAAGGTTATGAGCCTTGCGAGCTACCAGGCTGCTCCACCCCGCGTTATTTGCGTGCTGGTTATTATAACAAACTAGCGTATAAAGTCAATCTATTTCAGTACTATTTCGTCCTTGCGTGTCATGCCGAGTTTTTCGCGGGCAACTTTTTCAATGTAAGAAGGGTCGTTTTCCAGTTTTTCTTTCTCTTTATTGAGTTCTTCGTTTGCCCTTGTTAATATTTCTATTCGCCTTTTAAGGTTGCGGTTTTTCTCTCTCAATTTCTGTAATTTGGAAAAACCCGGGAGGAATACCGTAGCGATTATAAAAATTCCTGTTATTGCTATATAGATTATCCTTTTTTTGGCCATACCGCGCTTCCGTAAGCCGCTCTATCGCCTAATTCTTCCTCGATTCTTAATAGTTCGTTATATTTGCAAACCCTGTCGGTTCTCGACGTTGAACCGGTTTTAATCTGGGCCGTATTCATAGCCACAGCCAGATGTGAAATTGTTGTATCTTCCGTCTCGCCCGAACGGTGAGAAATAACGGCGGTATAACCGGCTCTCTTTGCCATTTCAATAGCATCTTTTGTCTCCGTCAAGGTGCCTATTTGATTTACCTTGATAAGAATGGAGTTAGCAACTTTCTTTTCTATGCCCATTTTAAGCCGTTTTGTATTTGTAACAAATAAATCATCGCCCACCAATTGCGTTTTTTTACCCAATTTTTCGGTAAATTTCTTCCAGGCATCCCAATCATCCTCTGCCAGGCCGTCTTCTATCGATATAATGGGATATTTATCAACCCATCGTGAATAAAACTCGATCATATCATCGGAAGAATTTTCTTTTTTTGTCTCCGCTTCCAGGATATATTTTCCATTTTTGAAAAACGAGCTTGCGGCGGGGTCTAACGCAATAAAAATGTCTTTTCCCGCTTTATAGCCGGCCTTATCTATGGCCTCCAGTATAACATTGATCGCCTCTTCGTTAGATTTTAAATTAGGCGCGAAACCGCCTTCGTCTCCTACGGCTGTTGAAAGTTTTTTAAGTTTCAATATGCTCTTTAAATTATGAAATACCTCGCTGCCCATCCTTAGGGCCTCTTTGAAATTGCGGGCACCTATGGGCATTATCATAAATTCCTGCAAATCCACATTATTATCGGCGTGAGAGCCGCCATTTAATATATTCATCATGGGCACGGGGAGAATATTGGCTTTTTCGCCGCCGATATATTTATATAAAGATACTTTTTTTGAGCCGGCGGCCGCCTTGCACAAAGCCAGGGACACGCCTAAAATCGCGTTTGCCCCTAATCGTGATTTATTTTCTGTCCCATCCAGATTGATTAACGCTTTATCTATTTTCCACTGCTCTAAAGCATCCATGCCTATTATCTTTGAAGCAATCTCTTTATTAATATTGCTTACGGCCTTCGTTACGCCTTTCCCGAGATAACGTGATTTATCGTCGTCCCGGAGTTCGACGGCCTCGTGTTCTCCCGTCGAGGCGCCGCTCGGGACAGCGGCCCTGCCGCAAGAGCCGTCCTCTAAAATTATATCGACTTCAACCGTAGGATTTCCTCTCGAATCCAGAATCTCACGTCCATGAATTTCTTTGATATTAGTTGACATTCTATTTCTAACCTCCTTGAATAACCTTCCGTCCTTTTATTTTTAATTTTCCTTCCACAAATAATCGAACCGCTTTTGGATATAACCTGTGCTCTACTTTATGTATCTTTTCTTCTAAAGTTTCAAGCGTATCGCTTTCGTTTATACTTACAGCTTCCTGCAATATTATCGGGCCATGGTCCAACTCCTCGTCAACAAAATGAACGGTAACACCGCTCATCGCCGCACCGTATTCAAAAGCGTCCTTTATACCGTGCGTGCCTTTAAAAGAAGGTAAAAGCGCGGGATGAATATTCATGATTTTATTTTTATATCGCCTGACAAAATACGGGGAAAGCAATCTCATAAAACCGGCCAGAACTACCAGCCGAATGCTGCGTTTTTCAAGTTCTTTGATGATTTCTTTATCGTAATCCTCCCGGTTTTTAAAACCTTTCGCGCTTAAAATAAATGTTTCTATATTCGCCTTTTTCGCCCTGGCCAGCGCATAAGCGTCTTTGTTATCGCTTACAACAAGCGCGATTTTCGCCTTTATTTCGCCGCGCGAAATTGCGTCGATTATGGCTTGCAGGTTTGTGCCGTTTCCTGAAACGAATACCGCTATATTCATATCTTTAAAACAGTGTGTAGATAAATGGGGCAACTGCTGACGATTCGGTAAATATGATTAAAAGCCCCAAAAGAAGCAGGATAATAATAATCGGCAGGAGCCACCACTTCTTTCGCGTTACCAGGAACCCCCATAATTCCTTAAAAAATGAAATCTTGCTCATAAATTAACCTTTCCCACCTCGAAAGGTGTACCCTTAATACTGTTTCTCGTAGCTCTCTCTGTTTTTTGTGCCGGCCTCTCGTTCATGCCAATATGACCGGCGGGTTTTATCTATCCGTTGGCCCAATATATCCTTTCCTAATAGCCGTGTAATCAGGCCTATAGGCGTTAAAACAATATAAAAAAGAATCGAAAGGATAAGCCGGCTCGAGAAAAATCCTACGATTATGGAAAAACTCATCCATACTTTTTGAAGCGGCTTCAAGATGTGTGGTAACGTTAAGCCCGAAACTATAAATAACCCGCCTATCCCGAGAAAATACGGGTAAAATCCTTTATCGCGCCACAACGAAACCCCTCCCAGAATAACAAGAATTATTCCAATCGTCAAGCCAAACTCTCTTAGCTCTTTTTTGGTGCTTTTTATGTTTCTGATTTCTTCGAGCATATTTTAATCCAGTTCGTATTCCCGCAACCAATCAATATCTCTATCGAGCGGCTTCTGGGATTTTTTCTCTAAAAGGGCGTTTCCCATAATCAGGTAATCCATGTTGGTTCTCATAAAACATAGATATGCGTCTTCGGGCGTAGCGACAATGGGTTCGCCTCTGACATTAAAAGAGGTATTTATAATAACGGGGCATTTATATTTCTCGTCAAATTTCTTTATCATATCGTGGTAGAGAGGGTTGGCCTGGCGGCTTACCGTCTGGACTCTGGCTGAATAATCAACATGGGTAACCGCGGGAATCTCCGAACGCAGGACATTTAGTTTCTCAAGCCCAAAAAGTTTATCTTCATCGCGGTTCACCTTACGCCGCCTTGCCTCTTTAACGGGAGCTACCATAAGCATATAAGGGCTCTCTCTGTCCAGGCCGAAATATTCGGCTGATTTCTCCCGTAAAACAGAGGGGGCAAATGGCCTGAAGCTTTCACGGAATTTTATTTTTAGATTCATTGCTTCCTGCATCTTCGGCGAGCGGGCATCGCCTATTATGCTCCTCGAACCAAGCGCGCGAGGCCCAAATTCCATTCTGCCCTGAAACCAGCCGATAACCTTTTCTTCCGCTATCAGATCCGCGATGCGCTCAGGGATTTCCTCGTCTTTTATTTCAACGTAAGGAACATTTTTTTCCTTAAGAAATTTTATTATTTCATCGTTGGTGTATTCCGGCCCGAGATATGACCCCTTTTGGAAATCATTTTTGTCATCCGCAACGCGCCTGTTTCCCAGATACTGATGCCATGTAAAAAATGCGGCGCCCAAAGCGCCGCCGGCATCCCCTGAGGCGGGTTGAATCCATATGCCCTTGAAAGGCGCCTCCCGCAATATTCTTCCGTTTGCCACGCAATTCAAGGCAACCCCGCCGGCAAGAACCAGGTTTTTCTTACCTGTAACATTATAGACGTGCCGCGCCATTCTAAGCATTATCTCTTCGGTTACTTCCTGTACGGAACGGGCAACATCCATGTATTTTTGAGTCAGTTTTGACTCCGGCTTCCGAGGCGGCCCTCCGAAAAGGGCATGAAATTTCTTATTGGTCATCGTAAGCCCGGCGCAATAATTAAAATATTTCATATTCAGCCTGAAAGAACCGTCCTCTTTTAAGTCTATCAATTCCTTTAGAATCAGGTCCTTGTATACAGGCCTACCGTAAGGGGCCAGGCCCATCAGTTTATATTCCCCGGAATTCACCTTAAACCCGGTATAATACGTAACCGCCGAATACAAAAGGCCCAGAGAATGAGGAAATTTAATTTCTGCCTTAAGGGTAATTGAATTATCTTTCCCCACCCCGAAGCTGGCTGTCGCCCACTCGCCGACCCCGTCTATGGTCAGTATCGCGGCTTCCTTGAAGGGGGACGGGAAAAACGCGCTAGCGGCGTGGGATTCATGGTGTTCCGGAAATATAATCGGGCCCTCGTAACCCAGCTCTTTTTTTATCAGGTCCTTCATCCATATTTTCTTCCTAATCCATAAAGGGACTGCTTTAATAAAGGAGCATATTCCGGAAGGCGCATAGGCAAGATATGTTTCGAGTATTCTCTCAAATTTAATAAACGGCTTATCGTAAAATGCGACATAATCCAATTCCTTGACGGAAATCCCCGCCATTCTAAGGCAGTAATTAACGGCATTCCCGGGGAAATTATGGTCATGTTTTTTTCTTGTAAAACGTTCTTCCTGGGCTGCGGCTAATATTTCGCCGTCCTTTAATATGACGGCTGCGGAATCGTGATAATAAGCGGATATACCTAAAATATACATGTTACTTAACCTTACAATGCTGCTTCAATCTCTTTTTGTATCGTGGATTTCGGATTGGCGCCTTGTATCCTTTTTATTTCTTTGCCTTTTTTAAAAATAATCAAGACAGGTATGCTCAAGATTTGTAAATTTGTGGCCAGCTGCGTATTATTATCGATATTCATTTTAACAAACTTAACCCTTCCTTTATAATTCCTTGAAAGCTGGTCTATAACCGGGGCTATCATGCGGCACGGCATGCACCACTCAGCCCAGAAGTCTACCAAAACCGGAAGAGCTGAATCCAAAACTTCGGCCTTAAAATTATTTTCGTTTATTTCTAACAAATTTCCGTCCATGTTAACCCCCATTCGACTTTGGTTTCTCGTTTACAATGCATTTTGTCGGACATTTATTGATAACTTCTTCCGTGTTAGCTATATTTTTCGCCTTATCATACCGCACGCGGGCCAGATTATTTTCAACGTAAAATATTCCGCCTGTCAGTTTCTGGCAAAGGCCGCATGCAATACAGCCCACGGAACACGCTTTCCTTGTTTCAGGGCCTTTATCTAAATTGTTGCAAGCTACATATATAAAATCTCTTGAATCTATTTTTTCCAGGGTTATAAGATTGCGCGGGCAGGAAGCTACGCATTTTCCGCATGCGACGCATTTATACTTATCGATTTTAGGAAGGCCGTTTACCATTTTAATTGCATCGAAAGGGCAGGCCTTCACGCAGTCGGCATAACCCAGGCACCCGTATGCGCAAGAAACTTCGCCGCCAAACATATTGTGCGCTGCCAGGCAAGTTTTTACCCCCCTGTAGATTGCTTTCTTTTTCCTTGCCGACTCATCTGCGCCACAATGCAAAACGGCAACCTGTTTAATTTTCTTCTCAATCTTTATGTTTAAAATCTCGGAAAGCCGGTTAATGACTTCTTCCCCGCCTGCCTTGCATTGATCTGGCGAAATCTCTTCTTTCGCAAGCGCCTCCGCATACTGGCGGCAACTTGCAAATCCGCAAGCCCCGCAATTCAGGCCGGGAAGAGCCCCTTCTATCCCTTCTACCCGCGGGTCCTCTTTCACTTTTAATTTTTGATTCACAACAGCTAAAACCGAGGCAAAGAACAGCCCCAGGCCTGCCATGCTTAGTATCGATGTAAGAACGGTGTTACCAATCATCTACTGATTAATCCCCCAAACCCCATAAACGAAAGCGCCAGCATTCCAGCGATGATAAGCGTTATTCCCGCCCCCTGTAAAGGTTTCGGTATATCGCAACATTCGAGTTCCTCGCGAATCCCCGCCATAATGACGAGCGCAAGGGTAAAACCGCATCCCGCGCCGACGCCAAAAACAACGCCTTCTAAAAAGGTGTACTTCCTGAGTATCATAAAAAGTGTCAATCCCAGAATGGCGCAGTTCGTGGTAATGAGAGGGAGATATATCCCGAGCGCCCTGTATAAAGCCGGCGAGACCTTTCTGATAAACATTTCCACTATCTGCACGAGGCTGGCGATAACGATAATAAAAGATGCGTATTGTAAAAACGGAAGGCCAAAACGAATGAGTATAAAATGGTAAATAATCCATGTAACGCAGGCGGCAAGGGTCATGACAAAAGTGGTAGCAATCCCCATGCCCACGGCTTGTTCTATTCTTTTAGAAACGCCTATAAAGGGGCAGATGCCTAAAAAATAAGTAAGCACAAAGTTATGCGTGATTGCAGCCGCAATAAATATTAATGTCAGGTTTATCATATTTTATGCGCGGATGTCAGTTTGCTATTCAGCCAGTTAAACAATCCCACCAAAAAACCGAGTGTAATAAACGCTCCGGCCGGAAGCGCCATAATAACCCAATTCTCAAAACCCTCCCCCAGAATCTTATAGTAAAATATTGTCCCGAATCCTAAAAGCTCTCTTATGGAACCCAGGAGCACCAACACGGCACTGAAGCCGATGCCCATGCCGACAGCGTCAACGAAACTTTCGGCTACGCTATGCTTGGATACAAAGGCCTCCTGGCGGCCGAGTATAATGCAGTTCACGACAATCAAAGGAACGTAGGGGCCGAGCTCTTTCGAAATGGTATAAAAGTTTGCTTTGAGAAAATAATCGGCGCAGGTAACAAAAGTCGCTATGATTACCGTAAAGGTCGCTATTCTCACCTGCGGCGGAACAAGCTTTCTTATGCACGAGATAACCAGGCTCGACGAGATAAGGACAAACGTGGTAGCCATGCCCATCGAGAAACCGAAGAGGGCTTTGGTCGTAACGGCTAATGTGGGGCACATCCCGAGAACCTGAAAGAAAATAGGATTCTCCCGCCACAGGCCTTTACAGAATTCTTTACCGCAATTTTTGCAATGCATTTTTGAGCTTCTTTATCTTCTCGTTCAATATCGAAACAACGGCGCTTGAAGATACTGTCGCGCCTGTTACCGCCCGGATTTCATTAGGCCTTTCAGGCGGCTTATTTTTAACATAAGTGATTTTGGGCGACGTCATAAGGCCCTTAAATTGCGCCTTAAATTCTTCTTCTGTTATTTCCTGTCCCAGGCCGGGCGTTTCCTGTGACTCCAAAATTTCTATGCCTACGAGGGTTTCTAAATTCGGCTCTATCCCTGCCATCATCTTTATCGCGCCCTGATAACCGTTACCCTCGGCTAAAAAAGCGTACCCTAACAGCTTACCGCCTTCTTTCGCCCTGAAAATAACGCTATCTTCTATAATATCTTTCTCGTAGGTATCTGCTTTCGGAAAAATCTTGAAGATGGCTTCCTTTATTTCGTTTTTCTGATTATCCAGTATAAGCGGATTTGCATATTTATACGTGAACACCAGTACTGTGCCTGAAACAAGCCCTATGATTGTCAGCACGGATATCATCTGTATTGTTTTACGCATTATGTACCATACCTTCTCGGCCTTGTCATTCTGTTTAAGAGGGGCATCAGGGCATTCATCAAAAGTATGGCATACATCACGCCTTCGGGAAGGCCGCTCCATAAACGTATAACCATTGTAACCGCGCCGCACCCTATTCCGAAAACCCAGCGCCCGGTTTTAGTAACAGGGCTTGTTACCGGGTCGGTAGCCATAAATATAGCACCTATGAGAAGCCCACCGGCCAAAATATGAAAGAGCCCCCCCGCGTATATATCAGGCGAAATTAAATTAGTTAAAAAGCTTATAATAAAAACTGTCCCTATATACCCTAATGGTATGCGCCAGTCGATGGCCTTTTTAATTAATAGGTATAATCCGCCTATTACAAGTGCCAGGGCCGAGGTCTCTCCCAATGAGCCGGAAACATTGCCGATAAAAAGATCCCGATAATTTATATCTAAGTTATGACTAAATTTAACAAGGCCCAAAGGCGTTGCTCCGGTTACGGCATCAAGCGAAAGGGGATGGTTCCACCTGGTCATAAAGGTAGGAAAAGCCGCGGCAAGAAAAGCCCTCGCTAATAAGGCCGGATTAAATATATTGAACCCCAAGCCCCCGAAAAGCTGTTTGGCAAGGCCTATGGCAACGAAACAGCCGAGAATGCATACCCAAATCGGCAACGAAGGAGGCATAACCATCGCAAAGAGAATACCTGTTACTATCGCGCTACAGTCAGAAATAGCTATCTTTCTTTTCATCAAAAACTGGATAGCTGCCTCAAAAACCACACAGGATACGATAGATACAAGAAGTAAAATAAAAGCTTTTACCTTAAAGAAATAGATACTTGCAAAAATAGCGGGCACCAAAGCAATAATGACGTCCTTCATCAGCCCCGGCGTCGACTCTTTTGAAAAAATATGAGGGCCCGGTGAAATATATAAATTTTCTTCTTTCATTTTTTCTTTGCCTCTTTCAGCTTAGCCAATTTTATATACTGCACTAAAGGCACTTTGCTTGCGCAGGCATATGCGCAGGCACCGCATTCAATGCAGTCGCCCGGATGAAGCTTATCCAAATAATGCCATCTCGAATATTTTACCATGCGCATAATCTCGGTGGGTACTAAATTAACCGGGCATACATCCACGCACCTGGCGCAGCGAATGCAAGTGGATTCCTCAAAAAATTTTAATTCCCTTTTTGAAAGAAAAATAACCCCTGTTACGCCTTTAACTGTAGGTATATCCAAGCTATATTGCGCTATGCCCATCATGGGACCACCTATAATTATTTTTGCAGGCCTTTCCCGGAATCCCCCGCAAAATTCTATCGCGTCTTTTAGAAGCGTCCCGAACCGCACAATAAAATTCCCCGGTTCTTTCAAGCATCCCCCTGTAAAGGTAACGCATCTTTCTATAAGCGGTTTTCCTTCGTAAGCCGCTTGATATATTGCAAAACATGTTCCCACGTTTTGCACTACTATGCCCATATCCGTCGGAAATTTGCCGGGCAAGACCTCTTTTTTAAGAATGGCTTTTATTAATTGGTTTTCCCCGCCTTGAGGATATTTTGCTTTAAGGACTACGATTTGAACCGGCATATGCCCCTTTGACCTTGAGAATTTCTTGATTCTCTCGCGAATAGCTTTTTCCATAGCAAAGATTGCGCTCAATTTATTATCCTCTATGGCTAAAAAAATATTACTTACTTCTAAAATCCTGGCAAGCAAATATATTCCGTTTAGAATCTCATTTGTTTTTTCTATCATAAGGCGGTGGTCGCAGGTAAGGTACGGTTCGCACTCTGCACCGTTTATGATCAGGGTATCTATTTTTCCCGGGACATTTAATTTTATGTGGGTGGGGAAGGTCGCCCCTCCGAGGCCGACCACTCCGGCATCCCTTATAATCCTTATTAATTCCTGCTTAGATAACTCTTCCGGATTTTCTCTTTTTACCAGCTCCACGGATTCGTCGTTTCCGTCGTTTTCTATTACCACCGCGGGCGTTTTTCTGTAAATGGGATTAGAAAAATCCTGAATGGACTTTACCCTGCCTGAAACGGGCGAATGTACAGGCGCTGAAACAGGGGATTTGCTTTCTCCGATACGCTGGCCCAGCTTTACATTATCGCCCGGCTTAACAAGGGGCTCGTTGGGTGAGCCTATATGTTGGCTTAACGGTAAAATGATTTCGCGAGGCGCCGGAATCGCCTTTGTCTTCTTATCGACAGTGTATTCCTTGCGCTCGGAAAGAAAAACCCCTCCGTTAAATGTTCCCTTAGACATAGTATCAATATTATACATTATGAAGGATATTTGTCAAAAGCTTTAAACCCTGTAAGAACAGGAGTACGCTGTTGCCTCCGCTTGCCGTTCGCAATTTGAAAAGGCAGGCTTTAAGCCGGTGCCTGAAGGCGCATTAGAAAATTTTTCCCGTGGTTTTGGAGGACAGAAGTGCGTTGTTGCCTCCGCTTGTCGCTCCGGCAATCAACGCACCCCTGTCCTTTTGCATAAGAAAAAGCAAAACTTCAAGGGGGTCCCCATTGGAAAATTTTAGCCTTTTATGAGATTGTGAGAGGTTTTCTTTGTAAGAACCTGCCTGCCGGCAGGCAGGTATTTTCATACAAAAAGGGCATCGCTATGTTCGAACCCCACACTTTATGTGTGGGGTGAGTTAAGATGCCCCCTCTTACAATCGAAATAAAAGGCGACCCTGAACGAAGTGAAGGGGAAAATTTTCTGGGGACCCCCTTGAAGTTTTGCTTTTTTCTTTTTATATAACGGATTATAGATTATAAAACGCTTGACACATTTTAAAAATGGTGTAGAATAATTTTTGAACAGGGGATTAATAGATGCGTTATTTAAGAAAAAAGTTGCACTGCTGCGAAAAGTGCCAACTCTATTGGACCTGCGAAACTAAATGGTATAGAGGGGAACGAGGCGAGGAAAATATCTGTTGCCCGCTATGCAATTTTTACAGAATATGCATCAATGAAATGGTGCCGGCCGCGAAGAAACTCAAGAAGAAGTAAACCTTTTTAAAAAACCCGCCAGTATACTTATTATCCCAAAAAGCAAAAGCCCGGACCCGCAAGCGATAAGTATCCAGAACTTGTCTATATACTCTGCCAGCATTGAGGCTATAAACATACAGAAAAGAAAACCCAGATTCATAACAATGCCTATAGAGCTGAATATGCGGCCTCTTAAATTGCTCTCGATAGATTCATGAATAATTGTATTTGCAATTACATAGATAGGCGCGATAAAAAAGCCCACAAGAGAGGCGGATAGGCCTCCAAGCCAGAACGATCTAAACGTCTTAAGCCCTATAGCGAAAGCATCTATGAAAATTCCTATAAGGAAAAGCGATATAAAAATAACCTTTGCCTTGGGAAGCCCTTGCCCTATCCTTCCATATATGTAAGAGCCGAGCAAAAGCCCTGCAAATAGAGACATGCCAAGTATGCCTACATCCTTTGTCATCGAGCCAAGCGCCTCCTGAATAAAAACGACACTAACTACATAGATAGCGCCGAACATCGAAGAAACGATGAAAAAGATATAAGCGACAAACCTCATTTTTCTGTTAAAAAATAGAGTCTTTAATCCTTCCTTAAGGTCATGGAGAAATGATTTCTTGAGGATTGCTTCTATCTGACGCGGCGGCTCGGGCTTGGCGGAGCGGTTTTTATTTTTTATATAATAAACCAGAGACAGGAAACTCAGAGCGGAAAAAACATAAACGAGTGAATTTATATATAAACTATTTTTTATTCCGATCCATTCGGCAAGAACCCCGCCAAAGCTGAAACCCGCAATTCCCGAGATAACCCATGTAATGGAACTTGCCGAATTAGCGAGTAACAGCTCTTCTTTAGGAATTAAACCCGGGATGACAGAAAGCCTCGCCGGCAGGAAAAAACATGCGGATGCAAAAACAAAGAATATAATAATATAAATCGGGACGATGCTTTCGCCGTGGATAAAAAAAAGCGGGATGCAGAGTATCGCCATAGCGCGAAACATGTCGCTGGCGATCATGACATATTTTTTGTTCCACCTGTCGATATAAACGCCTGCTATGGGGCTGATGAAAAACGAGGGGACAACGGTGAAAAAGAAGAGCTTGGCGAGCATAAACGTCGAACCCGGCCATCTTTTATAGACGAATCCGATTAAGACAATCTGGACAAGCCTATCCCCGAACTGGGAAAATGCCTGTCCGACCGAATAGAGGACAAAATTTCTGTTTTTAAGAAGCGTACTGAAATTAGCCATTCTAGTGGAGCCCGCGAGTGGGGTCGAACCACCGACCTAGCGCTTACGAAGCGCTTGCTCTACCAACTGAGCTACGCGGGCGATGGTGCCGGGACCCAGATTTGCACTGGGGACGCCGGGCTTTTCAGGCCCGCGCTCTACTAGCTGAGCTATCCCGGCTTTTTATTTCCTTGTAAAGTAACATAACTATGCTGTATTGTCAACGCTCATCGTAGGCCTCGCCGAAAAGCTCCTCCAAAACATCTTCCATTGTAATAACGCCTATATTTTTGCCCTGCTTATTCCGGACTATGAAAAGGCGTTGATGGTAAGACCTGAATTTCTCAAGAAGATTATCGGCTTTTTCGTTTTCACCCACAAAAATAGGTTTTGATATAAAGTCCCTGACGTGCCTATCGTAATTGTCATTTGCAATCTCTTTTAAAAGGAGCCGCTGCTGGCAAGTGCCTATAATTTTTGAGAAGTCTTTCTCGTATACGGCTATTCTGCTATAGGGAGAGTTTATTATTTGTTCTTTTTCGTCGAGAAGAGTTTTATTCCCGTCAAGGGCGTATATATTATCTATGGGCTTCATCATCTGGATTGCTTTTAAATCATTTAATTTAAAAACCCTGTTTATAAGCGTTTCCTCGTCGAGTTCGACAGTGCCCATGTCCCTCCCGATCCTCAGGAGCATTTTTATCTCTTCTTCCGTTACCCATGACCGTTTTCTTTTCCTGCTGAAAGGGTGTATCAATAACCCTATGGACTTTACTATGGGTTTGAGTACCCACATAAAAATTCTTAAAATTTTTGCGCTGGCCAGAGAAACAGCCTCCTTATGATGTTCCCCTATTGTTTTTGGAATTACCTCGGATATAACTATAATAGCGATTGTTAAAATAGCCGAAAATATGCCCAGGTATTGATTCCCGAATACATTTGCAATCACCTGTCCTACAAATACAGCGCCGATAATATTAACCGCGTTATTGAGAATAACAATAGTGGCTACGGCGGAATGGATATTTTCCTTAATAAAAAGTAGGTCCCGGGAGCCTTTTCGTTTCGTCTCGTATAAAATTCTTGCTTTTACAAAAGGCAAGCTCAATATAGCTGCCTCTGTCATAGAGCATATGCCGGAGGCAAGAAGCACGGTTATGATGAGAAGGATAAGTGGTAGCATGCTTTAATATTATATTGAAGGGGTGTTTCTAATCAGAAAACACCCCTTCATGATTTATCGCTTGTTTTCTTCAAAGCCCTACTGGCTCTTCGTTCCCTCTGCCAGGCCTTCTTTGTAACCCTGTTTGTAGCCGTTATTAAAACCTTCTTTATAGCCCATGCCGAAGGCACTCTTGGAGTCCACTGATTCCACGCTCTTAACTGACCCTACTTTTTCCCCGGTCATAGAATCCAGAAGCGCTCCGCCAATGATATTTACCCCTGCTCCCGCAAGAGCGCCCTTCCAGACATCTCCGCCTTCAGCTCCGGAAGCAAGGCCGCCTACCGCGCCTGCACCAGCCCCAAGAAGGCCCTCTTTCATGATGTCGGAAGAACTCTTCTTTTCAGCGGCGTAACATAGGGAACTTGTTAATACAAACGTTGCTATAAGCATAACACTCAATATTCTTCTCATAAGAATCTCCTCCTCCTTTTCTTTTAGTATATGTCAGGGTCTTATAAAAGTCAAATTAAACTGAAGGTCTTTTTTCGTCTTTTTTACAAAGATCTATATTTTTCTTTGATAAAATCGTCTATTTCTTTTTCGATCGTTAGTGTAATGCGTCTGCCGTTTATCGGTTCATAAATAAATTTAATCCGATATTTATGCCCATTTTCCAATATTCCGTGCATATCCTTTCTGTCAACGGTAAGAGAGACCCTCTGCTTCCTCGCGGTATATGGCCTGTATACGTCCGGTAAATTGATTTCTTTAATAAAGCCGGAACCGGTACCCATTTTTTTCTGCGCAGGCACGTATTTTTTATTATCTCCGCTAACTAAATACGTTTCGCTAACTATCGAGTTATTGATATTGCTTCGATTTATAAAATTCAAAACCGCGTCGATATATAATGTGCCTTTTCTGTCTAATTCATGGCTTATCCTGGGCCTTGGAGGAGCGGTGTCATGCTTAACGTCTACTTTGATTTCCATTTTGGGGTCTGATTGAAAATTTATTTTAAGCCAGGCGCCGGCTGTAAACCATAATATTAACCAGGTTATCCAATCATTGATTTTCTCCGGATATTTTATAACTGGTTTCCCGAATATTCCGAGAAGGATGCCGAATATTACGAGAGATGTAAGGGTAAAATATGACCCTTTCCTGAACTCTCGCCACAATGCCTTAAACGCCTGCGGTATTTTTAGTTTAATTTTATTCGCCATCCTCGGCTAATTATACTCCTAAAATAAATAATTCTCAAGATTTACTTCTCTTCGATTCTTCTAATATTTTTATAAATCCAATTAAAAGTTTCTTCTTTTGAGAATTTATTTTCGGCTATTCTGATGGCTACTTCTTCCATTTTTTCATCATTTGCGTTTAAAAAAATGTTATAATTATATAAAACCATATCAAGCACAAGACAAGCGGTCCTTTTATTACCATCTGTAAAACCGTGATTTTTAATCAAAGAAAAAAATATTATACCTATTTTTTCAATTATAGTTGGATAAAGCTCTTTTCCTGCAAAAGTATGAAAAGGATTAGCTAAAGCGGATAAAATTCCGCCTTTATCTTTAATACCTTCTAAGCCACCAGTTCTTCTAATAATATTATCATGTAGATATTGAATTGTCTCAAATTTTAATATTTGTTCAAGCGGGAATTTCATTTTTTAGCAAGCCTTTTATACATGTTTTCTCGCTTGGAAATTAATTTGTTAGCAATCTTTTTAATCTGGTCTTCATTGATGGATGAAGTGTAAAGTTGGATAATAACATCGATTCCTTCTTCTATTAATGCTGTCCGAGAAAGCCTGGTTGTTTTTTGCAATGTTCTTAGCTGGTTTAGCAAGTTTTCTTTTATACGTATTGAAATAGATTTTTTCATTCTTCAACTCCTCCCGTTTTTTTTCTAATGTGCTTCTGTATATACAAGTATATACATGTATATACGCTATGTCAAGGGGAATATGCAGCTTTTTTGTATTCCTAACTTTTTCTACTGTTCGGCATTCGGAGTAACTGTAATAGGTCTTTTTGGTAAGCCTGGCAAGGGGCTGGGAATATTTTGTTATTCAAATTCGCCAGAGTTCGATTCGGGGACAGGCCAGAGTTTGCCAAATGCCCCGTCCCTAATAGCGATCTAGCAATCTGGCATCCGCAAGAAGTTTACAATATTTGGTAAACGCTTTATTTAGAATAATCGGCCGAGGACAAAATAGATACGGCCCCAGTCGTCCGTTTTGTTGGCCAAGGCATATCCGACATATACAGGGCCCAGGAAAGTCTCAAGCCCGATAAAACCGCTCCCGCTATAGCGGAGTTTGTTAACGTCTATATGTTCAACACTTATCCATGCATTGCCTGATTCCAGCATGCATCCGAGATAAATTTTGTCTACAAAAATCGATTTAGGGCTTGCGATATTGTAATAATATAAAAGCGAAGCTACGCCGAAATTCTGCCCCCTTAATTGATTCGG
This sequence comes from Candidatus Omnitrophota bacterium, assembly GCA_020346285.1. Lineage (GTDB taxonomy): Bacteria > Omnitrophota > Gorgyraeia > JABMRN01 > RBG-13-46-9. Next base: position 1,256,047 of record CP070780.1, read on the forward strand.
ACTGTATCCCGCAAGCCTGAGCGGCCCGCCCAGTGTAAATTCGTCATAAAACGGTATTTCCTTGCGGAGGTTGTATCCTGATTCAATGTTTAAAGTAAACGTATGCCCGCCATAGGAAAATGCCTGGGTCAGGCTGCCCTCCAGCTTATAATAATCTTCATCGGCCCCGATCCCCTCGTTTGAAATATATACATCTACGTCGCATGAAAGCCCTTCGGTGGGAAAATAATCGTTATCGAAATCGTCATACGCAAAACCGGTTATGAAACCTGCCTGGTTGACGTTAAAACTCGGCAGCGTAGTATCGCCCACAAATGCCTCGGCATCCAGTATGCCCCTGTAATATCCGAAGCGCATCTGCGAAAGCGTGCTTATATTCATACCAAAATCAATGCCTCCCAGGATGCTTATAGTGCGGTATCTTGCCGTACGCGCATTTCCTTCGTATATGTCCTCGATATCCCTCAAAAGGTCAAATTTAGGCGTAATGAAAAACCTTTCCGCATAATCAAGGGGCTGATAAAATTCCGAATACACCCCCGCCTTCCTACCGAGCTTGGGCTCCACAAGCCATTCTGCGCCTAAGCGGTTAACCTGTGTTATCTTATACTGACCTATCAGGTTATATACGCTATCTCCCTCAAAGTTATCGCTCGCTTGAATGCCGAATTTAATATAATGGGGACCCCAGGATTTTTCTTCGCCGTATATAAGAAGGCCCTTTTTGCCGTTTTCTTCTATGATGTCAAAATTTATCTGCTCAAACTCGCCTATCTCGTAAATCCTGCTTAAATCCTCTTCTAACTTTTTAGCATTAAACTTCATTCCGGGCTTTGTCTCCATGCGGCTTCTCATCGCTTCTTCGGGAACGCGTTTCGTTCTGGTGATGCGTATAAAATCGATGATGAAATTGTCTTCTTCCGCGCGTCTTTGTTTTTTGAGATACTTCCGGTATTTGTCCTCGGCCAGCGAATATTTAGCCAGCTTATCTTCAAACATCTCGGCCGTTTTCTCGCCACTTTTTATCATGCCCCTGCTCTTATCAAACGCCAGCACGGACATCCCGCATACGTCGGGGCTTATAAGTATATCCTGTTCCCGCAAGAGTTCTATGGATTTCTGAATCTGCCTGCTCCACATTATGTTTCTGGTCTGGCTGACGATGTCGACAAAATTCTCGAGTTTATCGCGTTTTAAAAGCTGGCATCCGACGTCAACTGCAATTATCACATCCGCTCCCCATTTGAGCGCGACATCGACCGGCAGGTGATCCGCGTAGGCACCGTCAACAAGGAGGCGCTCTTTAATCATGACCGGCGAAAATACGCCGCCTACGGCCATGCTGGCGCGCACGCTCTCTGCAATATTCCCTTCGCTTAACAAAACAAACTCGCCCGTCTCGAGGTCCGTAGCGGTTGCGCGAAAAGGAATGTTCAGTTTATCAAAATCCGTCTCCATCGTAACAGGCGCCATCGATTTGAGTATAAAATCAAGCTTCTGGCCAGCTACTATACCCGAGGGCAGGAGAAATTTCCCGTCCCTGAAGCCCAGTTCGAAGTCCACGAATTTCCGTTGGTCTAATTTTGTGCGGAAGGAGAGGATTTCCCTGGATGACTTGTCGTCAAAAATTTCCTGCCAGTCCACCGTAGTCATTATTTCCTCTAATTCCTCGGGCGATAATCCGGTAGCGTACCCGGCGCCTATCACGGCGCCTATGCTGGTACCTACTATAAAATCAACGGGTATGCGGTGTTTCTCCAGCGCCTTTAGAACGCCTATGTGGGAAATTCCGCGGGCGCCGCCCCCTCCCAGAACAAGGGCTATTTTCGGACGGGATTTTTCGGCATAGGCGGGTTGGTTTAGGCAAAAATAAAAAGGCAAAAAGAGAACCAGGCATGTAAAAATGGTCCTCGCGCAAGCGTGTTTCAGATACTTATTCACGGCGTCCTTTTATAATACTTTTTGGAATCGTAATTATAAGTAAATTTGGCTTTTTCGATTTCATTTCATCGTTTCCGACGATAAGTAGGGTTTTTGGGATTGCTTCGTCGGCCTTTCAGGCCTCCTCGCAATGACGAATCATTTAAGGTCCTTCAGCAATAGAGAATGCTCCCATAGGTCGCGTTCTCTTTATTGCTTCAGGATCAATTTTTGCATTTGCAAAAATTGGCGGGGACGACGGGA
>CP070780.1:1258330-1265885 GCA_020346285.1 Candidatus Omnitrophota bacterium
AGAAGAATTTCATGGCGGAAGGAGCAGGATTCGAACCTGCGGTACTCGTTAAAGTACAGACGCTTTCGAGGCGTCCGGTTTAAACCGCTCACCCATCCTTCCGATTTTTAGAAAAATCGTTCTAAATCCCGATTAAAAATCGGGATAAGAGGCCTGTCAAGAAGGTAATTTCATTATCCTGCTATTTGCAGGATCAAGCTTACATATTCTCTTTTTTTTATCTTCTAAGGCCTCTGGAGCATTTGTTATTTCCTTGAAACCTGCCTTTTTAAGGAAAGCGGGTTTATGACTAATGCCGTATATTGGTTTTTTAGGATTTTGTCTTTTTGCTTCTTTGGTCAAAAATAAAAGTATCTTCGTGCCGATGCCCTTTCCCCGGTGGCAACAATCAACGCCTAAAGACGCTATTTCAAAATAATCCTTATGGTCTTTTATCCTGCCGAATGCGATTATTTTATCATTATTTTTTATAACAAAAAATTGTTTCCAGCTTGCATTGGTGCTATCCAGAATATAATTTTTTAATTTTTCTTGAATATAAGGCCAATCTTCTTTTTTTGCTCTTTCTATTTTTTTCATATTTTAAGGCTGGCGGAGGAAGTAGGATTTGAACCTACGGTGGACATAAGCCCACAACAGTTTTCAAGACTGCCGCTTTAAACCACTCAGCCATTCCTCCATTCTTTTAAGTAAGCCATCTACTAAAAATATGTGAATAAATACTTTTCGAATAAACAAATGTTTTTTTGATAAAAGCTACAAAAGATATGTCTTTAACGATAAAGCTCAGAACTAAAAGCGCAACAGAGATATTTGCTACATATATAAGAAGAATGGAAAATAAATACCCTGTTTTCAAGATATCAGGCTGTCGTTTTTTCATTACTTCTACAGTCATAATGAGATGGAAACTAATCGCAAACCCTATTAAGAAAGTAAATTCGTTAGAAAATTTCGACATATTATAAAATCTGGACAGAATCCAGTATAATAAAAACAGAAATATCGCGTGAATCGGCACGAAATAAGGGCTTAACCTGATAAACAAATTGCTTTTTGTCGCCGCAACAGTCCCGCCTTCTTGCGAGATTTGAAAAGACGTTACTTTGCCGCCGCAAAGCCATATTGATAGTACATGGACTATCTCATGGCCCCAGGCATAGATATACATAGGTTTTAAAAAAATTATATGGAAAATCGGATAGGTAAAAAATCCGCTTACAAGCCAGAGTAAATTAACATTGACGAAATCCAAATGTCGCAGGCTTTGAAAAAATGCCTTTGTCGACGATATAACAACGGGGACAAAAAAAATGGCGATAAGCGCTTTTAAAATCTTTCTAAACATATTTCATGCGGATTTTATCATTTTAAGTCCGTCTAAATAAAAACGTAAGGGCCTCGGAATATTTACGCTACCGTCTTTATTCTGGTGAATCTCTAAAATAGCGATTACAAGCCGCGCTAAAGCAACGCCCGAACCGTTTAATGTATGAATATATTGTAATTTTTTCGATTTTTTAGATTTAAATTTTATATTTGCCCTGCGAGCCTGAAAATCCGTAAAGTTGGAACAACTCGATACTTCAAGCCATTTTTTTATGCCCGGAGCCCAGAGTTCTATATCATAACACTTGCTTGCCGCAAAGCTCAAGTCACCCGTAGAAAGCGCGACAATCCTGTAAGGCAATTCCAGCGCCCGGATCACCTCTTCGGCGTTATTTAAAAGTTTTTCAAGTTCGTCATAAGAGGTTTCTGGTTTTACAAATTTAACGAGTTCAACCTTATCGAACTGGTGAACCCTCATAAGGCCTTTTGTATCTTTTCCGTATGAGCCGGCTTCTCGCCTGAAACATGCCGTATATGCCGTATAGCAAATGGGAAGCTGCTCTTCTTCCAAAACTTCATTTGCGTGAATATTCGTAACAGGGACCTCTGCTGTCGGAATTAAAAAGAGGTCATCGTCTTTTAATCTATACATATCCTCTTCTAATTTTGGAAGCTGTCCTGTTCCTGTCATGCTTTTTCGGTTTACCAGGAACGGAGGAAATACCTCTGTATAACCATACTTTTTTGTATGCAGATCCAGCATAAAATTCAATAGGGCCCTCTCGATCCGCGCGCCTAATCCTTTATATAGGGCAAATCCTGTTCCTGCGATTTTTGAAGCTCTTCCAAAATCCAGTATGTCCAAAATCTGGCCGATTTCCACATGCGTCCTTGGCTCAAATTTAAATTTCGGCATTTTACCCCATTCCTTAATCACCTTATTTGAGGCCGGGCCGAGCCCTACAGGAACGGATTTATGCGGTATATTTGGGATATTATATATAAAATACTTGAATTTTTGCTCTATTTCCTCCACTTTAGCTTCAATTTTAACTATTTTTTGGGATACACCCTTCATAGAGCTGATTAGCTCCTTTGGATTCTTCTTTTCCCTCATCATCTCACCGATTTTATCGGAAACTTCGTTCTTCTGGCGCTTCAAGCTCTCCACTTCCGTAAGAAGTTTGCGCCTTTCTTTGTCCGTTCTCAAGAATGCGTCAATATCTATCTTTTCGCCTTTATCCCTTGCGGCTTTCTTTATTACTTCCGGATTTTCCCGTATAAACTTTAAATCAAGCATAACTTCCCTCTATCCTTTTAACACGCAAAGTGGCCGCATACGAGCTACCCGCTTCGATATGCCTGCTTCGTGAACGACATGAACAACTTCGGTCACATTTTTATAAGCTTCCGGTGCTTCTTCGGCTAATGTGCCGCGGCCCGCGGCCATCACCGATATTCCCTTCTCGGCAAGCTCTCTGGAAATAGACCTTCCCCGGCATGCGGAGATAGCCGCTTTTCTTGACATAAGACGGCCTGCGCCATGACAGTTTTTTACCAAAACTGGAACAAAAGTTTTTGTAAAAACAAAATAGTTGTGATTATCTTGTACTTCTATATTATACAATTCTTTCAATCCTAAATCCTTTATCTTTTTTACTCGCTGCATTCTTAAGGGAGAATTGATTACATTGATAATTTTTTTTCTATTATAGCGAGAACTAGAATTCCATGATAAAAATGATAAAATCTTATTTGCCTCCATAAGATTGTTTCTATCGGCTTTATGGTTAAATGGCCACTTTATATTATTTGATGTCCAATTTTCAGTAAATAATTGACGAATGGAAAATAATTTACTTCCATATTTTTGTTTATACACTAAACCTTTTACTCTCTTAGTATATTTCAAAATCTCTTCTAATTTTTCAGATATTTGTATTATATAACAATTGCCTCTTTGAATAGAGACATACGGTAAAATTTCCAATTTTAAACATGCCAAAACGATTGCTCCTATTACGCTTTTTTTACTATTAAATATATCAATAACTTTACGGCTCGGATTCCATGTACCATCTCCATCTATAACGCTGGCTAAGAAATTGAAGGTACTTTCTTTATTTAATTTCAAAACCCATGTTTGCAAATCATCGAATATAGTTAATATTTTATCTACGATATGTTTTCGTCCATTTACAAAATCAGTAGCACTACCTGCTATTACTCTACCCCTTATCATTCCTCCACCATATTTTGTTTTACCTTCTTTTAATTCATGGTCGTAAATCAAGTTAAAAGAAGATTTGACATAATTTATAAAATCTAATTTCTCATTAGTCTTTTTCTGGGTAAAAATGATTCTTTTATTCTTTTTATTCTCAATATAGCCATCTGTAGCAAGTGCGCCAATTAAAAATGCCAATCTAGGATAATGCAATTTCCAAGGGATATTTATTTTATCTAAAACACATACCATTTTCTGATTATTTACAATGTTTTCTATTTTTTCAAATTTTAAATCTGCATTTTCAAAAATAGAGAATTTATGATCTGGGGTAGTGTCTAATGTACTAAATTTAGATCTGTTTGTTTGTGAAACAGCTACTCTTATAGCTGAAGCCATTCTCTTATTTGCACCTAAAATTGGCTTCCATTCAATATCAAGTGTATTTTTATTAATCGACGGTGTATTATAAATTAAACCTAATTTATTAAATTCGTATATTTCTTTTAATGTTACAATTCCTCTATCGGTAAGAATTTTTGTGTCACCGGTAAAACACGTCGAATAAAACGTTTCTTCGGCTTTTTGCGTTCCGACAAGTAAAAAGGAATTCCTGCCCATATCGCCGGGAATAATCACGGGCTGGCCGATATCTTTATAATTTGACGGTAAATCGGGATGGCCCGGAGAGAAAGCGCGTGTCGCGCCTTTTCTATGTACGCATAAAAGTTTTTCTTTGCCATCAATGTTATATTTTTCGAATTTTGCTATATTATGAGCTACATCGTAAATCAAATCCATCCCTAAATCTTTAAAGCTCCTGTTAAAAAATCTCTCAAAAACCTCGCGCACGAGATGCATGAGGCATTGCCTGTTATTCCAGGCATAGTTTGCCGCGCACTTCATCGCGCCAATGTAAGCTTGCCCTTCCGGCGACCTCACCGGAGCGCAGGCAAGTTGTCTATCAGGAACGGAAATCCCATATTTACTTAGCACGCCAATCATGCTTTTTGAATATTCATCGCATATTTGATGGCCAAAACCGCGCGAGCCGGAATGTATCATTATTGTAATTTGGCCTTTTCCGATATTAAAAATCTCCGTACATTTTTCGTCATAGATTTCGTCTACAAGCTGGATTTCGATAAAATGATTTCCGCTTCCGAGCGTTCCCGATTGCTTTTTACCTCTTTGATATGCCCTGTCGGAAACTCTTGACGGATTGGCGCCTTCCATGCACCCCCTTTCTTCCGTATGTTCTAAATCTTCCTTGGTACCGAATCCTTTACTGACAGCCCATTTTGCGCCATCTTTCAATATCTTTCTCTCTTCATTAATATCAACTCTGATTTTTCCTTCGGAACCGACTCCGGCGGGAATACGGTTATAAAGAGCGGATGCCAAATCTTTGATTCGAGGTTTTATTTCTTTTTCGGTCAGGTTTGTTTTTATAAGACGGACGCCGCAATTAGATACTACAAAATTATTGGCTATGAAATTGTGGTCTTCATGAAAAACTGTAAAATCATATACATAATCATTAAACTCAACTTTGCGTATATTCTCTATTCTATCCCATATCATTCCGGAATTATCCATGTCTCGAGTTGTATATTCTAAAAATTCATCAAAAGTCATCGTATCAAAACTTACACGGGGCCTCTCTATTCTACCTCCATAAACAGACCTTTCTATAAAACGCTTATTTATTACAGTGGAACTTAATTCTTCATAAATTGATTTGGTACTTAATCCGACTTTAACTAGTTGCCTTGATTTAGATGCTAAAAATTCTCTTTCTTTTATCTGCGATTCTTTTACCTTAAGATATTGCGCTGCAATATTAGAAAACATGCTTCTTTTCTGATTATATTCAAAACCGATTTTGGAATAGAGATTTATTAAGTTATTTGATTTATTCGAAATCATCAATCTTAAGCTGATTGAATCCTTTCCGCTTTTATTTCTGTATCCTACTCTCTTACTGATTTTATGAGTTGAGATATTAAATTCTTTAAGCAATCCTGATATATCTTCTAAAAATTCTCTTCCGTTATTAATAAATTTTTCCTGTTTATTCATCGATATAGTAGGGCAATAAAAATTATATCCATGACCTGTTAATGTTCCCGGGGAAGACATCTCGGCCCCAAAAAATCCTGCCAGGAAAAGGCGTTTCTGCCACAATGGGGCTTTCATAATCCAATCGGGAACGCGAAAAGTATGCTTAGTCTTATTACCTAGAGGCGTACCGAGACAAACTAAAAGCGCTGCAAAGCTGCTCGCGCCTACTTTGCAGCCAAAACTTTCAGATGTAAATTTGGCCTTTGAATACATTGTATTTATTTCATGATTACGCACTCTTGAATAGGGTCTTGAGCAAATAAATCCAATCTTGTCTATATCCTGTTTTATTTTTTCGAGGTCCTCTTTTTTTCCATAAAACCAAGTGGTAAAACCCTTACCTCTTTTTTTATTAAAATAAATATTACCGTCGCCAAAATTATAACCCATTATTTTTAGAAGATATGGTAATTGCGGAGAATTATAACGTAAAGGTAATAATTTTCGTTTTTTGAGTCGAATCATAATCTGTTCTAATCCATGTCCTCGCGAATCTTTTCCTATACTTAATAAGAATTTTTTAATACCATTTTCGTCTATAATTATCTCGTCATTAGGTTCTTCGTATGGAACCCCATCGAATGGATATATCGCTACAACATCTCCTATGCCTAAATTTTTAATTGGGATCATGCCATCCGGAGTCCAAAATGGGTGGTCTTCGGTAATGGTAATCTTATTTCCATTTAAAGTCTCAATTTCAAATACGTGATTAGTCGGCTTAATTTTTATAAATTTTTGTATCGGCGTATTCTCTTTCTTTTTTCTTTCAAAATTGATGCACGATAATTTTTCTGATTTAAAAATATTTTCGAAATCTTTTATTTTGATATACGCGCCGTTATCCAGCAAAACTTTTGATTCTCCCGCGAGGCAATTGATATCGTAGCCGACCCCTCCCGGCGTAATTACACCCTCCTCTTCGATATCGGTTGCTACAACGCCGCCGATCGGCAATCCGTATCCCCAGTGGATATCGGGCATTGCCAACGAATATTTTACAATTCCCGGAAGATGCGCCGCATTCGCGACTTGTTGCAACGCCTTGTCGCGCTTTATAGTTTCAAGTAAATTCTTATCGGCGTAAATTACGCCGGGCACTCGCATACCCGGCATATAATTTTTAGGTATATGCCATCTATAATCGTCGAGTTTTTCTAATGGGCCTTGCCAGGTTTGCATATTATACGTCAAATACTATATCTACGCTACACCCTTTATCCGATTGTTTTATATTAAGGTCATGGTATGTAGCTGCTTTTATCTCGGTTTTTAATCTATTCCTGTTTTCTCCGATATGCCTGCCGTAAGCTTTTATCATAAGTTGTTCTTCGCTTAAGAAACTAATGTCGAATTCAAAAAATATAATGCCTTTTGTATAGAAATTATAGAGTAGTTCATCCAGCCAAGAAACTAAAAGCTCCTCTTTCGAAGGAGCTTTTAAATTTACATCTATGGATACGGAACTTTTTAGGCCTTCAAGATCGGCTATGATGTCGAACATCCCAAAGGCAGCGTTAATAAAAAGTTCTTTTAAATCTTTGCCATATACTCTAATTGCTACATCCGCCGTATGCGGAATCTGTTCATACCGCTTCATATTTTAGGTCTTTTTCTACACTTTTTTCGCCGAGACCAAATCAATACAAAAGAGTACCTCGCAGAGGACTCGCTCGTACCTTCCTATTAGGAGGGGGTAACAGGCATTGACATCGCAGATGGCAATGCCGCCATAGGGGGAACCTAAGGTTCCCCCTTGGAATGATTTGGGCGCAAGCCCCCTGCCAAAGGCAGGGGTCGAGGTGAAAAAAGAGAATTCCACACTTTTTTCGCCGAGACCAAATCAATACAAAAGAGTACCCCGCAGAGGACTCG
>CP070780.1:1265985-1287257 GCA_020346285.1 Candidatus Omnitrophota bacterium
ATTCTTTTAAATATGTTATCCGCCATACCTTCTGTCCCTTTCCTGGCAATCAATAACGGCTCTTTCCAAATCCTTTTTTCGAAAATCCGGCCAGAGTTTTTTCGTTATATAAATTTCTGTGTAAGAAATCTGCCACAGGAGGAAATTGCTTACTCTCATTTCGCCGCTTGTTCTGATTAAAATATCCGGGTCGGGCAAACCGGCGGTATATAGATAATCGGAAAACTTATTTTCGGAAATGTCTTCGGGGTTTAGCTCATTTTGCTTTACGCATCTTGCGATTTTTTTCGTGGCGTCTACAATCTCGGCCCTCGCGCCGTAATTTAGCGCTAAATTTACAAAGATGTCTTTATTATTAACGGTCCTTGCTTCTGCCTTCTTTAATTTCAATTGAATGATCGAAGGAAGAGCGGTTATCCTCCCTATGGCCCGAATCCTTACTCCTTCCCCGGCTATTCTTTCTATCTCGTTATCCAGATAATTCTCCAGAAGCCGCATAAGGGCATCTATTTCTTTTTTGGGCCTTTTCCAGTTCTCCGTGCTAAAGGTATAAAGTGTCAAAATTTTTATGCCGAGTTCCTTTGCGGCTTTTATTATTTTTTCTACACTTTTAATTCCTGCTTTATGTCCGGCTATTTTAGGGAGGAGGCGCCTTCGCGCCCACCTGCCGTTTCCGTCCATTATGATAGCGACATGATGCGGAAATTTCGAACGGTTTATTTTACCCATGCCTGTTCTTCAAGTTCGCCGATGGACTTCCTGGGATATTGCGGAAGGATTACTATTTCGACACGCCTATTTTTTGCGCGACCTTTGGCGGTATTGTTGCTGGCAACGGGCCGGAACTGGCCATACCCGATTGTTGTCAATTTTGAGGGTTTTAGCATGGCCGTATCAACGAGATAGTGGTAAACATTATTGGCCCTGGCCGTCGAGAGTTCCCTGTTAGATTTCCAGGATGAATATTTAATTGGCGTATCATCCGTATGCCCTTCTATGCCTATATTCTTATCAGCGGCTCTCTTTTTTATAACCTTTGTGATTTTATCAAGTACCGGATAGGCCTCTTTTTTAATCTTTGCTCTGCCGGAATCAAAAAGTATATTATTCGCCAGCGTTATAACAAGCCCTCTTTCGGCCACAGCAAGGCCAACCCTGCCTTTTAGCTTTCCCTGAAGTTCTCGTTTCATCTTTTCAAAATCTTCTCTCTCGCGCTCTCTTAATTTACTTAATTTCGTCACTTCACTCGAGAGCTCCTCTATCTTTGCGTTGGCTTTAGGGCTTTTCTTGTAAATATTGACAGCGCAGCCTGTTGTCACGAATAAAGTTACCAGCAATAACAATATCATTTCCTTTTTCATATAAAACCTCCTATAATTCCCTCTCCCGCAGGGGAGGGGGGCTTCGTTAAGCCCTACAGTTATTTAATAAGTGTATTCGCCACTATAAAGGACGCGAATACAACTGAAACCATCGACATAAGTTTTATCAGGATATTAAGGCTCGGCCCGGATGTATCTTTAAACGGGTCGCCCACAGTATCGCCGACTACCAATACCTTATGAGAAACACTTCCTTTACCGCCGTAGGCACCGTTTTCTACATATTTCTTAGCGTTGTCCCATGCGCCACCGGCATTCGCCATAAATATAGCCACAACAAAACCGCTGGCCAGAGCGCCTGCTAAAAGCCCTATAACCGCTCCAACACCAAGGAGAAGCCCTATTACGATGGGGCTGGTTATTGCTAAAAGGCTCGGTAATATCATCTCTTTTTGCGCCGCGCCTACGCATATTGAAACACAACGAGCGTGATCCGCAGAAGCCGTGCCTTCCATAAGGCCTTTTATTTCCCGAAACTGGCGCCTTACTTCTTCTACAATACTCTGAGCGGCTCTTCCGACCGCTTTCATTGTCAACGAGGAAAATAAATACGGCAACATCGCGCCTATAAAAAGCCCGACCATTACTTGAGGGTTTAATAAGCTCACAACGATTTCTCTGCCTAATAAATGCACCTCGTCTCTGTAAGCCGCTATTAATGCGAGGGCCGTAAGAGCGGCGCTGCCAATGGCAAATCCTTTTCCCGTAGCTGCTGTCGTATTACCCAGAGCGTCCAGGGCATCGGTGCGCTCTCTTACCTTCGGGCCCTGATGCGACATCTGGGCTATGCCGCCCGCGTTATCCGCTACAGGCCCATATGCATCCGTAGCAAGCGTGATACCAAGCGTGCTCAACATACCTACAGCGGCAATTCCTACTCCGTATAGTCCTGCGCTGAATTTAAATGCCGCCTCTACATTATGACTCGCGAAATAATAACTCGCCATAGTGGCTATGCCTACGGTTAATACGGGAACGGCCGTCGATAGCATGCCGATGGAAAGCCCGCTGATAATAACAGGAGCCCCTCCCGTTAAAGAAGCGTTAGCGATAGAACGCGTCGGCATATATCTGGCCGAGGTAAAAAATTCTGTCGATAGCCCTATGATTAAACCGGCCAGAAGCCCTGAAATAACAGCTCCGTAAACGCCTGTATTATCCGGCAGTAAATTTTTTATTATAACGAATGAAAATATCGCTATTAAAATAGCGCTTATAAAAATTCCTTTTCGTAACGCAGATAATAGCTCGCTCTGCTCGGCTTTTTCTCTCGTCCTGACAAAGAATGTGCCGATAATACTGGCAATAACGCCCACGGAAGCCATAAGCAAAGGAATCATAACACCCTTAACACCAAAACCGCCGGCCACAGCCAGCACCATCGTCGCGACAATGGAGCCTACATAGGATTCGTACAAATCCGCGCCCATGCCCGCGACATCCCCGACGTTATCGCCGACATTATCCGCGATAACAGCGGGATTGCGGGGATCGTCTTCCGGAATCCCGACTTCGACTTTGCCTACGAGGTCCGCGCCGACATCCGCTGCCTTCGTATAGATACCGCCGCCTACGCGCGCGAAAAGCGCCATTAAGCTCGCGCCCATTTCAAACGTAAGCATGGTGCTCGTTATATACTGGATACGCAGCGCGGCTTCAGCCACGACATTGACGTGCGTGTAATAATAATTTAATACATAATACCATATGGAAAGGTCCAAAAGGCCCAGCCCTACGACAGTGAGCCCCATTACCGTTCCGCTCGAAAATGCGACCTTCAATCCTTTGTTTAAACTTTCCTTCGCGGCGTTAGCTGTCCTTGCATTAGCGTGCGTAGCAACTTTCATGCCTATAAACCCGGAAAGCCCGCTGAAAAAACCGCCGGTTAAAAACGCAAAAGGCACAAATATAGGAAGGTAACCCTGTTTGGATAAAATAAATAATATGATAAATACTATTGCAAAGAAAAACGCTATAACAGAGTACTGCCTTTTTATATAAGAAGACGCCCCTTCCTGAATTGCCTTTTGAATTTTCACCATGCCTTCATCGCCGGGAGATGTCTTCATTATTTTATATACAAGGTAACTGGCGAATAAAAGCGCTATGATTGAACTTATGGGCGCAATGATTAACATATTACTCCACTATTATCGTCTGTTTTCTCTTGGAACCGACGGAAATAAGCACGATCTTCGTTTTAAGAATTTTTTGTATCTTCTTCAAATACTCTTTTGCGTTCCGCGGCAGTTTCCTGAAAGATGTCACGCCGGTCGTATCCTCTACCCACCCGTCTACTTCCTCGTAAACGGGCTCGCAATTCGTAAATATCTCCGTATCGCTTGTAAACTGTTCATAGAGCTTGTTTTTATATCTATAACCAACGCATATCTTTATTCTCTTTAATTCGTCCAGAACATCCAGTTTCGTAACGACTATCTCCGATATGCCGTTAACCATTATGGCGTGCTTGACGAGGCTGGCGTCAAACCAGCCGCATCGGCGGGGCCGGCCGGTAGTGGCGCCAAATTCATCGCCCCGGACTCTTATCTTCTGCATCATATCCCGGCTGAATTCCGTGGGGAACGGGCCTTCTCCGACCCTTGTCGTATAAGCCTTGACAACGCCAAGGATTTTATCAAGCCTGGTAGGCCCTATACCCGTGCCTGTCGAGACACCGCCGGCAGTGGCATTACTCGATGTAACAAAAGGATATGTGCCATAGTCAACATCAAGCATTGTCCCTTGAGCGCCCTCAAAGAGAATGCGTTTTCGTTTTTCTATAGCTTTATTTAAAAGTAAGGCGGTATCGCAAATAAAATCCTTTATTCCAACCCTCAAATTTAAATAATCTTCATAGATTTTATTGAATGAAAACCCTTCAAAATCATATAATATCTTTAAAATTTTATTCTTTTCTTCTATATTCGCCTTAAGCTTCTCATAGAAAATTTTATCGTTTAAGAAATCGATAATGCGTATTCCTGAACGCGATACCTTGTCGGCATGACACGGGCCTATCCCTTTTTTTGTCGTGCCGATTTTAGATTTTCCCTTTTTGAGCTCTTTTAATTCATCGATTACCCTGTGATAAGGGAATATTATGTGCGCATTTTCGCTTACGAATAACCTTCCCTTGACCTTTATGTTTTTTGATTCGAGTTTATTTATTTCTTCGGTCAGGGCTTTCGGGTCTATGACAACGCCATTTCCGATAACGCATATCTTCCGCTCATGCAATATCCCGGACGGTATCAAATGCAGGATAAATTTCTCGCTGCCGATAACAACCGTGTGCCCGGCATTATTGCCGCCCTGATACCTTGCAATATAGTCAAAATCCTTGGCTAATATGTCGATGACCTTGCCCTTACCTTCGTCTCCCCATTGGGCTCCAACAACAACTATGTTTGCCATAAATAACCTTTCCGCATCCTTTTTGGGTTTACCGACGCGACGGCCGTGGCGGTGAGGCCGGCGGTGTCGGGACTTCAGGCGGGCTTGACCGAGGCCGAGGCGTCTGGGGTACAGCGGGAGCGGTATAATCCTGGGGTAATTTCCGGATTCTCTCTGATGCCCTCGTTGCCTCCAGCTGCCTTTGCATTTTCTCGGTTTGTATCCTTATCCGTTCTATATTTATGCGATTATGAATTTTTATAAGGTTTTCTTTATCTAATTCTTCTAAGTCCATATTTTTCAATTCAGGAATAAAATCCGCTATCTCCGGCGAAGTTTCCAGCATATATTTTATTCTCCTTAGTATCTCTTCCTCCGTGAGCTCCTCCAAAGGAGGCCTCTCGGGTTTTAGAGGCGGCTTCCTGAAAATACGCAGGAATTTGCGCCATCTTGCCTTTATAGGGCCTACCCTTTCTTCGGCGAGAGAAACCTGCGTAAATAAAAAAATTATTATTAAAAATAAAATAAAAATTCTAAAATTTTTTCTCATTTTCTTAACCCAAAGGTTCCATGGTAAAAATCTTTTTCGCTATGTCCGGATACGTTGCAATAAAGCGAAGCTCGTCTTCTGTGAGTGGCTTCTGTGTATGGACGTTTGCATAACGTACCAGTTCCAGGATCTTGTTTGCCTCTCTCTGGTTTTTAAATTTGATTTCCAATCTTTCATAAACGTTTCTGAAGCCCTTGATTCCGCTGTATTCGCCCGCTGTAATACTCCTTCCTGTTTCTATAATCTCCGGCTCGCCGCGGCCAAGTTCTTCGAAATCGTAAAGTTCGTAATTTCTCCTGTCCTTCAATGCCCCGTCGGCATGTATCCCCGATTCGTGCGCAAATGCGTTCTCTCCCACTGCCACCTGATTTACCGGAATCGGGATACCAAACGCATAGGAGGCGTATTTTGCAATCTTCCATGCATTCTTTAGACTTATTTTTTCATCCAATTTATATTTCCCCTGAAAGCCGCTCGAATATTTA
Organism: Candidatus Omnitrophota bacterium; assembly: GCA_020346285.1. Taxonomy (GTDB): domain Bacteria; phylum Omnitrophota; class Gorgyraeia; order JABMRN01; family RBG-13-46-9. The sequence continues at coordinate 1,271,799 of CP070780.1, forward strand.
ATGGCGAGAATGACGCTTACAAGGTCTGCATTGCCGGCCCTCTCGCCCATACCGTTTACGGTTGTATTTATATAGGCGTCCACGCCCGAATCCAAAGCTCCCTTTGCCCCTGCTATACTGCAGGCCACAACCATGCCTAAGTCATTATGGCAGTGCAGCTCTATCGGTATTTGCACGCTTGAAGCAAGATGCGCTATCCTATCATATATGGTAAAAGGATCGTCAAATCCGAGCGTATCGCAATACCTGATCCTGTCGGCGCCTGCTTCCTTGGCAGCCAATGAAAATTCTATCAGATAGCTCATGTCGCTTCTCGAAGCGTCCTCGGCGTTTACCCCTATTGTCTTTATACCTCTTTTCCGGGCGGCCTTGACGGCTTCCAGCATATTGTCAATGATGTCTTTTTTTGTATATTTACCCCTGAATTTTCCTTTTATCATCTGGTCTGACGTGCAAATGGATAGATTAAGATGTTTTACATGCGTCATTTCTATTGCTTTAATAACATCGTCTTTAATGGCCCTTACCCAGCCCTCGAGGATAATAGGTTTTAAAGCGCCCCTTTTTGCCAGTTCCAGGTTTGCGTTCAGGTAATTTGTTTCGTGGCCGCTAACGGGGAATCCAAACTCGCTCTGATATATCCCCATATCGTTCAAATATATATTTATCATGGTCTTCTGCAGTTTCGCCAATCCAAGCCGTGATGTCTGGACGCCGTCTCGATTCGTAACGTCGATTATGCTAATTATGTTTTCCTTCTTCATGCTTTCACCTTTTGTACAGATTTTTTTTATTGTTCGAGGTTCGACCTCGCTCAATTGAGCGAGGTCGAACCTCGAACAGTTTCCTTATCTCTCCCTATTCATAGTTTTATACTCTTTACTTCTTTTATATACCTTGCTTTTCGTATCTGGTCTAAAACTTTTTTGGAAACCGCGCTATCTACGTTCAAAACAGTGATGGCATCCCCGCTTGGCTTTGCCCGGCCAAACGTCATGCCTGCGATATTTATATTAGCCTTTCCTAGCATGCTTCCGATCTGGCCTACGATGCCCGGTTTATCCTGGTTATAGATAACCAGCATATGGCCTCGCGGAACGGCATCGACGTAAAACTGGTTGATTCTTACAATGCGAGGGTCGATTTTTGTAAATAGCGTTCCCATTATAAAATTTTTCGTTCGGCCGGTCTTTACCTCTACCGCTATGAGATTTGCGAAATCCTGTATTTCCTCGGTCTTTTCTTCATCAACGTTAATACCTCGTTCTCTGGCGATAACAAGGGCGTTCACGTAGTTCACGCTCTCTTCTAAAACCGGTTCGAGCATGCCTTTCATGATAGAACGAGTTATATGATTCAGGCTATATCTCACTATGTCCCCGATGTATTTTATTTTGACCTTATTGATACTGCCCTCCGCAAGCTGGGCATGCATGCTTCCTATTTTTTCGGCGAGGTTGAGATACGGCTCAATGACCTCCAGGAGTTCGGGTGCGATGGAGGGAACGTTGACAGCGTTTCTTATTCCCCTGTGCATAAGGGCATCTGTTATGCTGTTTGCTATATCAACAGCAACATTAATTTGGGCCTCTTCCGTTGACGCGCCGAGGTGAGGTGTTGTTATAACCTTATCCATGCCTACGAGGCGGCCCTGGCCGGGAGGTTCTTTCTCATATACATCCAGTGCCGCTCCCGCTACAATACCCGTTTCTATGGCTCTGGCAAGCGCTTTCTCGTCAACAATACCGCCCCTGGCGCAATTTACGATGCGGACGCCCTTCTTCATTTTCTTGAGAGCCCGCTCACCTATAATATGGTATGTATCATCCGTCAACGGGGTATGCACCGTTATATAGTCCGACCTTTTGAAAAGGGCCTCCAGGCTTACCGATTCCACGCCGAGGGATTTGGCCTTTTCGGGGATTAAAAAAGGATCGTATGCGATTACCTTCATCCGAAAACTTACCGCGCGGAGCGCCACCTCTGTCCCGATCCTGCCAAGTCCTATTATACCTAATACCTTGCCATAAACCTCTACGCCCATAAATTTCTTTCTCTGCCATTCTCCTTTTTTGAGTGAGAAGCTTGCCTGCGGTATATTTCGCGATAGCGCGAGAATCAGGGAAAAGGTATGCTCTGCCGTAGAAATCGCGTTGCCGCCCGGCGCGTTCATGACAATAATGCCTCTTTTGGAAGCCTCGTTTACGTCTACATTATCCAGCCCCACGCCCGCCCTGCCGATATATTTTAATTTCTTCGCGTGTTTTATAATGTCTTTGGTAACCTTTGTCTGGCTACGCACGATAAGCGCGTTATAATCCGGGATAATATCTTTAAGTTTTTCGGGAGAAAGATTCGGCCTTATATCTATTTTAAAGCCCTTTTGTTTTTTCAGCACATTCACGCCTTCTTCCGCCAACGGATCGCTTATGAGTATTTTTATTGCCATTTTTGTTCTCCCAATGTTTCCTTTAATTTGCCAAGGGCGTACTCTAAATCTGCCCGGACTATACTTCCCATATGGGCAATTCTGAAAATCTTGCCTTTTAAGGTGCCCTGTCCGCCTGCAAATGTAACCCCTTTAGATTTAAGAGAATTGATTAATTTTGCCGCATCAACTCCCTCGGGAATTTTTATGGCCGTAACGGCATCGGAAGGTGATTTTGAAAAAAGTTTCAATCCCAAATCCTTGATATGCTTACGTACAAATTCCGCGTCGCCGGCGTGCCTCTTGATAAAATTATCCACTCCAACTCCGGCAATCATGGAAAATGCCTTTTGTAACCCTATTACCAGGGTTATAGCCGGCGTCCAGGGACTGTCGCCTTTATCGACAAGTTGCTCGTATTTATTAAAATCGTAATAATATTTAGGAAGCGTTGACTCTTTAATCATGCTCCAGGCTTTTTTGCTTACAGCGCAAAAAGAAAGCCCCGGCGGTATCATAAATGCTTTTTGCGAGCCGCCAATGGCAATATCCACGCCCCACTCATCCATATTGAACTCATCGGCTCCGAGGCCGCTTATCGCATCGACTATTAAAATAGCTTTTGTTTTCTTTACAATGCCCGCTATTTGCCTGATATCGTATACGGTAGCCGTGGATGTCTCGCAAAGCTGGATGAAAACCGCGCGAGTATCGGGATTTTCCCTAAGGGCCTTTTCTATCAGAGAAGGCTCGGGCGCCGTGCCCCATTCGATATCGATAGGCACAACTTTTACGCCGTAGGAAACGCAGATTTCGGCAAACCTTTCTCCGAATTTCCCGCCTCTTATAACTATCGCCGTATCGCCTTTGGAGAGAACATTAACAACACTCGCTTCCATTGCGCCCGTGCCGCTTGAAGTGAGTGTCAATACGTTATTTTTCGTTTTAAAGATTTTCTTAAGGTTCTCGTTTACCGTTTTAGCGAGAGCTTTGTACTCGGCTGTCCTGTGATGAATTATAGGCCGCTCTATCGTTTTCGCTATCTCTTTCGGGACAGGCGTCGGCCCCGGGGTAAGCAGGTAATGTTTCTTCATTTTATTCTTATTCTTATTGTTCGAGGTTCGACCTCGCTCAAATGAGTGAGGTCGAACCTCGAACAATTATTTCTACTTCTTCCTCTTAATCGACTCAATCACCTCATCCACTATGCCGTATGCCTTGGCCTCTTCAGCCGACATAAAATAATCCCTATCGGTGTCTCTTTTTATTTTTTCGAGCGGCTTATTCGTGTGTTTGACAAGAATTTTTTCTATTCTTTCTTTAAGCCTAAGGATTTCCTTTGCCTGAATGCTTATATCTGCCGCAGCCCCTTGCACGCCGCCCCACGGCTGGTGTATCATAATGCGCGAATGCGGGAGGGCGAAACGTTTACCCTTTGTGCCGGCGGCGAGAAGCAGTGCCCCCATGCTGGTGGCCTGGCCCACGCAATAGGTATTTATATCCGGTTTTATAAACTGCATCGTGTCATAAATCGCAAGCCCGCTGGTTACGTGGCCGCCCGGTGTATTTATATATACATCTACGTCTTTCTCCGGGTCTTCCATCTGGAGAAAAAGCAGCTGTGCAATTATGATATTTGATACATTGTCATCGACAACCGTACCGATAAAAACTATCCTGTCCCTGAGAAGCCTCGAATAAATATCGTATGCGCGTTCTGTCCTGCCTGTCTGCTCTATGACCATCGGGACTAATATACTCATGATTTACCTCCTTGCCTGCCGGCAGGCAGGCTTATTTCTCTTCGATTTTCTCCGCTTCTTTAAGCAGAAACTCCAACACCTTGTCCTCTTTTATCTCTTCTGCCAAACCGCCTAAGAGGTTCTCTTTTTCATAATACTTTTTTACTTCTTCCTTGGATTGCCCCGTAGACAAAGCAAGGGATTCTAACCTCTCGTCTATATCTGTATCGTTTATTTCGATTTTCTCCTTCAGGGCAATATCATCCAGGATAAAATAGACTCGCACTCTATCCCTGGCATCCTCTTTGAGTTTTTGCATCTTCTGGCCCAGCTCCCTGGCCACCTCGTCCTTATGCAAGCCCTTTCGCAAAAGTTCCGTTTCCAGCCGCTTGGCTAAAACTTCTTTTTGTCGCTGGACTATATTGGCGGGCACCGCGAACTTATTGTCCTTGAGAAGTTTGTCCAGAATTTGATTTTTCATATTTATTTTTAAAGCATTTTCTTTTCGCTTGAAAATCCCGGACTCTATTTCTTTTTTCAATGCCTCGAGGCTATCCGCCTTCAGGTTTTTGGCAAATGCGTCGTCTAACACGGGGAGTTCTTTCTCTTTAACTTTGTTTACGAGGACATTGAATTTGGCCAGTTTTCCCGCATATTTTTTATCGGGATAGTTTTCGGGCAGTCTCGTTTCGATTTCCTTTGCCTGGCCCTCTGTAAGGCCGACAAGTTCTTCGCCCATACCCAGTAAAGACGCTTCTTTATCCGCCAGAATCCACATGTTACTGTTTTTCTTTGTTATAGATTTGCCTTCCATAAATGCCTCGACATCACAAACCGCATAATCGCCCTTCCTTACAGGCCTGGCAACGTCATTGTATTTCGCGTATACATTGCGTAAATGCGAAAATGCGTCGTCAAGCTCCTGCTGCGAGAGAGAAATTCTCTTTTTCTTAACCTTAATACCTTTATAATTTCTCAATTTAATATTCGGCCTGATATCCACCTGCGCTTCAAAAGTAAGGGGCTTTCCCTTCTCAAAACTGATATTAAAAATACTGGGAAAGCCGATCGGGACAACCTTATGGTTTTCTATGGCTCTTTTGTATCCCTGGGGAATAAGTTTTTTTAGAATCTCGGATTTCGCATCTTTAGAATAGTGCTTTTCCAGAAGGTCTTGCGGCGCGGAACCGACGCGAAACCCGGGGATTTTCGCAATCTTTTTTATCTCCTGATAAACCTCTTCCGCAGCCTTTTCGACTAAATGAGAGGGTATCTCGATGTGGAGTATTTTTGTGCCTTCTTCCTTATTTTTTATACGTGTTTTCATGGTTTGGTTTCATTTTATCACATTGTAAATTTCTCGCCAAGATATATCTCGCGCGCCTTGGGGTTTGTAATGAGCTCTTCCTTGCTGCCCGATATGAGTATCTTTCCCTCGCACATCAAATAAGAGCGGTCCGTGATAGCCAGGGTTTCTCTCACATTGTGGTCTGTTAAAAGTATTCCGAGATTCCTGTCTTTTAATTCCTTAATAACCTCCTGGCAGTCATAAACGGCTATTGGGTCAATTCCGCTGAACGGTTCATCCAATAATATAAACATGGGATTTGTTACCAGGGCCCTTGTTATCTCAAGCCTGCGCCTTTCCCCTCCGGAGAGCGTATAAGCTTTGCTCTTTCTCAAATGAGATATTTTAAGTTCTTCCAGCAATTCGTTCAAGCGTCGTTTCCTTTCTTTCCTTGAAAAATCGAGTGTTTCCAGGATTGCCATTATATTTTCCTCAACGCTAAGTTTTCTAAAAATAGACGGCTCCTGCGAGAGGTACCCGATTCCTGCCCGGGCCCTCCTGTGCATCGATATGCCTGTTATATCTTTTTTGTCAAACGTAATTTTCCCCTCGTCAGGCGGGATGATACCCGTTATCATGTAGAATGTGGTTGTCTTGCCCGCCCCGTTGGGCCCGAGAAGGCCGACAACCTCACCGCGCTTCACGTTTATATCTACGCCATCTACGACGCGGCGCCCCGTGTATTCTTTAGCCAGTTTTCTTGTCTCTAATAAATGCATGGTAATTTACCTGTCATTGCGGGGGCGTTAATGCCAATCTTTTCTAAAAAGACACCTTCCCCATATCTTCTATATCCCCCCTGTGCACTACTCTCACATTGCCCTCCGTAACAACGCGTTCAACCTCATTGGTATCGGGATTCAGATAAACCGTAAGCCTATCGGTAAATGTTTGGCTTTCCTTGTCTATGATTTTAACATTATTGTTAAAAATAGCCATATTTTTTTCATGGTCTATTTCAAAAGGCCCTCTACAGAGGATTTTCTTATCCGGGGCAATATCAACCTCGACCTCATTGCGGAACGTAACCCATTTAAGGCGCGGCTTTGTAACAAGGCCGCGGCCCATGCAGATTATATTTTGTCTTTTAACGATTACATACGAATCTGTTGTAATCTCTTCATTCTCCGCGTTCCACTTTGCGTAATCAGTAACCATTTCACCGCCATCCGAAGTTTTGCCGACAATGTTATCCTTCAATTCTATATCCTGTGTATTTTTATTATAAACCGCTCTATCGGCAAAAACGGTAAATGTTGCGTCGTCTCCGTAATATATGCCTGTTAAATCTTTTATATTGATTTTGTCAAACGCGACATTAGCCGATTCGCCCTTGAGCTCCCACTGAACTTTCCTGTCTTCGTCAAACCCTTCTACCTTGAAGGTATATACTTCCTGCTTAATTTGCGGTTCGGTTTTTTGAGAAATTTGCCCTCCCGGCCCGGCGACAGGTTTCGATAACGAAGCCTGTCCCCGCCGTGAGAACAAAGCTATCCCCGCAAGTGCCGTAAGCGCTACCGCAACCAGAAATTTTTTATTTTTTAGAAAATTCATCCGGCTTCGTCTTCCATCTCCTGTGCATCCATACCCACTGCTCGGGAGATTTCCTTATATATGACTCGACTAACCGTGACCACCTTTGGGTATTAAACTGTATGGTCTCTTCCCTGGTAGATTTCTCCACCATATAAAGCGGCTCATCAATAACAAGCCTGTGACGGTTTCCATCCCTTACCATGAAACAAGGGATAAGCGGTGCTCCGCTTGCCAGGGAAAAAGCCACGGGCGCCTTAGGCGTATAAGCCGGCCTCCCGAAGAAATCGACAAAAATGCCATCGACACTATCCACGTCCTGGTCAGCCAGAATTCCTATTAACTTATTTTGTTTCAATAGCCGCAAAAGTTTTTTCGGTGATTCGTCCCTGTACATAATATCAACCCCTTTGGCGGCTCTAACATTATTTAAAAATTCGTCGTATTTATTAAAGTAGATGCGCCGCGCTATAACGGTGCCGGGGTAACCCTTTAACAGGAAGCAAACGTGTATGAGTTCCCAGTTGCCGAAATGCGAAGCAAGCATAATACCGCCTTTTCCTTTTGCGAAAACGCGGTCTATCTTTCCGAAGTCCCCTCCCTTTACCCAGAGATCGATGTTTTTTTTATTTAGTTTATATATATTTATCCATTCAACGCCATTTTTGCATAAATTCGAAAAAACCCCTTTTGCTATTGCTTCGATTTCAGCGTCAGTTTTCTCGGGGAAAGTGTTTCTCAAATTCTCGAGGGTTCGCCGGCGTTCTTTTTTCATAACTGAAAAAGCCGCTTTCCCGGCGAAATCCGCGAGGTATAACCCCACTTTTACGGGAAGAATAGAAACGATAAAGCCGGCTATCTTAAGAAAATAATAAACATAATATCGCTTCGTCTTAATCTTCATTGACAGCGTAATATATTAACATAATATTTATATAGGCGCAATATAAAAAGGTAGTACTAATTGTTCGAGGTTCGACCTCGCTCAAGCTATTATTGCCTTTTCAACCCTAGCTAATTCCATCATCTTGAGCCAGCCATATATGGATTGTTTATATTCCTGCCTACCGCCAAACACTTTTAGGAGAAACTCTCTTTGTGTCACTGACGGAAAATTCTTTTTTTCAATATAATCTAAATAGCTACTCCATCTATAAGATTCTAAGAATTCGGCTGCCTTTTCTGGATTATCAACTTTACCCTCACGCCATTTAATACCTATTAAGTCTAATGGATTAAGATGTATATAATGTGGTAAATAAATAAAGTGTTCTTCACTAGACAGCAATTTTATTTTATACTTACTTTGGAACAGGACTCCTTTTCTTTCATATCTGGTATTAAAATACATCGTATATCCTGTTCCTAATTTCTGCATAAATTTACTAATTCCATTCTCAACTTTTTGCTTTATCATTAAATGAAAATGATTTGGCATGAGGCAAAAGGCAAGAATTTCTATTATTAAATTTCTTTTTCTCCTTTTAATTTCTGGCATTCTTACTGTTTGAGATTTATGCCTTTTATAGAAAAATCGATTTGTGTTAACAGCGGCTTCTTTATTATTAAATTCGAAAAGGTCATGAATAAAACGAAAATAATCAGAATCTTTTAAAAATATCTTACGATCTTCTGTGCCCTTGTTGTAAATATGGTAAATCTCTCCGTTTATTAATTCCGGTTTTGGCATAATATACCTCCTTTCAATTGTTCGAGGTTCGACCTCGCTCAAATTGCTTCCCTACTATATAAGACAACAAAAATGTGATTTTGCTGCATTATTTTATTTTTTAAAAATTTAAAAGACGGTGAGTGAGGTCGAACCTCGAACAATTAGCGGGTGTATTCTCTTTCCACGGTTGTCTTAATGCCGCCGCGGAGATTGAACTCTGCGCGGAGCCTGGCCCAGCGGGGTTTCGAGGCATGGACAAAGTCGTCAAGAATACGGTTTGCGGCGTGCTCGTGGAATATGCCGAGATCGCGGAAGGAATGGAGGTATAATTTGAAGGATTTCAATTCTACGCATAATTTGTCAGGAATGTAATCAAGATAAAGAGTTGCGAAATCGCCGAGGCCTGTCTTGGGACATATGCAGGTAAATTCGCTCGTTTCTAAATGAACCGTGTAATTTTTGTCTTTGTATTTATTTTCCCAGGTCTCTATCCCGGGCAATTTCGATTTTCGTATATTCTCCTGCAGCCCCCTGTATGAAGATTTCTTTTTTCTCATTTCATCCTCATTACCTTGCCCCTAATATCTTATGTATCTGCGGAACTACTTCGGCCGCCCGGCCGGTTGACTTTTTCAATATATCCCTGAAGTGCTCTAAATTTTCAGCGCTCGGTTTTTTAGCGTCTATTGACGCGGTAACAGGTTGTAATATAATAGGTATATCTTTATTTATTTTTTGCGTTATCTCCACCATGCGCAAAATATCCCCGGAAGAGGTTTTGCGGGTAATAACGGCTTTGATAAATGTTTTTTTTCTTTTCGCTATCTTTAAGAATTTTTCATGCTCCTTCCAAAAACTTGCCCTTCTTGTCGAAGAGGGAACTTTAAAATCCATGGCTATAATATCCATGTAATCTATAACCTTGGAAAGTTCCCGATAAAGCGTGCCGTTTGTCTCGAGGTAAACGAGTTTTTTATAAGATTTTTTATATTTACCCAGGAAATCCCTGATAAAATCTGCCTGAAGCAAAGGTTCGCCGCCGGTAAGCGAAATAGAATGATATGGCCCTTTGGATTGCGCTATTTCATCCATAAGGGTATCGGGGGTGAATATTCTGCAAGAATCGAAATTAGTGTCGCAAAAAATACAGGATAAGTTGCAACCGTAAAATCTTATAAAAAGTTGCGGCACGCCCGTATATAAACCTTCGCCTTGAATTGACAGGAATATTTCCGAGATTTTGGCTTTTTTTGAAATTTTAGCTTTTTTCATGATAGGGGTCTTTTACGCCTAACTCTTCAAACGCTTTTTTCCTGAAAAGGCAGCTATCACAGCTGTCGCAGGGATTCCGGCTACCTTCATAGCATGACCACGTAAATTTGAAAGGAACTTTTAACCGAAGGCCGATTTTTATAATTTCTTTTTTGTTTTTATTTAGTAAAGGCGTATAAATTTTAATACGTTTTCCGTCTTTTGTGCCTTTCGTAATTACCTTTTTGAATATATCGAAAAATGTTTTTCTGCAATCGGGATAGCCGGAAAAATCCTGTGTATGAGCGCCGATAAATATGGCATCTCCCTTTATTGTTTCTGCAAATGATGTGGCAATGCTCAAAAAAATTAGATTGCGACCGGGGACATACGTGGAAGGAATGCCTTTTTTAATATTATTAAAAGGCCTTTTTGGAATATGCATCTTTCTGTCGAGAAGCGAGCTGCCTTTCCATGGAAAGGAAAGTTTTATTATTCTATAAGGTGAGCGGGCTTTTCCCGCGATGCGTCTCGCAAACCCGATTTCTTTCCTGTGCCTTTGCCCGTAATCAAATATCAAAGCCGTGGGACAGAAACCCTTTTTCTTTGCCAGATAAAGCGTAACAGCCGAATCTATGCCCCCGGAAAGTAATACAATGGCTTTCTTGTTCACGATTTCTCGAAACTGGCGCAGGAGGCGGTTGTCTCCCAGACAGATATTTTTATTTTTCCCTTCAGGATTTCAGATAATTTTTTATGTATGAAACGGGCGATATTTTCCGAGGTTGGATTTTTCTCTTTGAAATATGGTATATCATTCAAATATTTATGGTCGAGGGGCGATAAGATATCCTTTAGTTTATCCTTTAATTCTTTAAAATCCATTACCATGCCCTGCGAATCGAGGGTATCTGACTCTAACATTAACTCGACTTTCCAGTTATGCCCGTGAAGCGCTTCGCACTTTCCTTTGTAATTTCGCAAGTTATGCGCCCCCGAGAATTCATCTACAACTTTTACTTCGTACATCGTTATTCAAAATATCTTTTCGCTATTTTTTCCCATTTGCCTTGCGCTTTAAGAATAATCTCGCATATCTCCCTTACGGCGCCTCTGCCACCGGGATTTTTGGTAATATAATGGGCTGTGTCTTTCGTATCCTTAACCGCATTCGGCACCGCAACGGCGAATCCAATCCTCTTAAGAATGGGAATATCGATTAAATCGTCGCCGACAAAGCAGATTTCTTCTTCTTTCACCCTGAATCTTTTTTTGATATCCCGGAGGGATTTTATTTTATAATGATTTTCGTAAATTTTATCTATGCCAATCTGCCTGGCTCGTATCTTAACGATTCTGGAATTTCTCGCTGTTATGATAGCCGCGTAAAGGCCCGCTTTTTTTAAAAGAACGACTCCGAGCCCGTCTTTTACGTCGAAATTCTTAATTTCATCGCCGTAATTGCCGATAATAATTTTCCCGTCGGTGAGGACGCCGTCCACATCCAATAAGAGAAGTTTTATTTTTTTTGCGCGTTCTGTAATATCCATCAGACAAGTCCGGCTTTCAAGATATCCTGAACATCGAGAAGGCCTATCGGGCGTTTTTTATCGTCAACAACGGGGATCTCGTCGATTTTTTTTGAACGAAGAATTTGCAATGCCTCCGCGGCTAACCTGTCTTTTTTTATCGTAGTGGGGGATTTTGTCATAATATCTTTTATTTTTTTGTTTGCGATATTTATTTTTGTATCGAGATGGCGCCTCAGGTCCCCGTCCGTAAATATTCCCGAAAGCCGGCCCGCTTTATTAACAACACTGGCAGAGCCGGCCCTGGCTTTTGTAATGTTCAATAACACGTCTTTTACCCGCGCATTTTCTCCAACGATAGGATTTGCAATCCCCCGGCGCATGATATCCTCTACCTTTAAAAGCAACCTTTTACCCAGCGTGCCGCCGGGGTGATAAAAGGCGAAATCTTTTTCCTTGAATCCTTTTCTATCCAGGAGACTTACGCAAAGCGCATCCCCCATCGCAAGCATGGCTGTCGTGGAGGTAGTGGGCGCCAGGCCCAATGAGCAAGCCTCTTTTTTCACGGAAACATCCAGGACAAAGTCCGCATTTCTGGCTATTGTGGACTTTATATTTCCTACAACGGCTATAAGGCAGACGCCGATTTTTTTCATGATAGGCAGAAGTTTTACAACTTCCTCGGTCGTGCCGCTATTGGAAAATGTAAGAAGGCAATCCTCTTTTGTTACCCTTCCTAAATCGCCGTGTAAGGCCTCGGCAGGATGAAGATATAAAGAAGGCGTTCCCGTTGAAGAGAGGGTTGCCGATATTTTCTGCGCGATAAAACCCGCTTTTCCCATCCCGGTAACAATGACTCTCCCCTTGAGTTTTGTCAGAAAGTTTATTGTCCTGTCAAAATTCTTATCAATTTTTTTTGCTAAATCCAAAATAGCTCTTGCTTCTATGTTTAATACCTTTTTGGCTCTGTTTATATTCTTTGAAGAGCTCATCGAATGTTCTCCAGTTTTTTTATGCGTTTTAAGAATTTTTCTAATGCGCTTAACTTCAACATATTCGGCCCATCGCTTAAAGCCTTCTTTGGATTTTCATGAACTTCCACGAAAATTGCATCTATGCCGCATACAACCGCGCAGAGCGCGAGCGGCTCGATAAATTCGCTTTGCCCTCCACTTTTCACTCCCAGCCCTCCCGGAATCTGGACAGAATGCGAAGCGTCGAAACAAACAGGATAGCCGAATTTTTTCATAACAAGGACGGAACGAAAATCGCTCATCAACATGTTGTATCCAAAGCTCGTTCCTCTTTCAGTAATCAATATATTTCGGTTCCCGGACTTTTCTACTTTTTCGATAACATTTTTAATATCCCACGGTGAAAGAAATTGCCCCTTCTTTATATTTATGGGTTTTTTTGTCTTTGCGGCTGCGACAACAAGGTCTGTCTGCCGCGAAAGAAACGCGGGAATCTGGATTACGTCTAAAACTTCTTTTGCCGCACGTACCTCTTCCGTAGAATGGACGTCGCTAAGGACGGGAACTTTTACAAGGTTTTTTATCTTTTTTAAAGTCGCTAAACCTTTCGCAAGCCCCGGCCCCCTGAAAGAGCGGATGGACGAACGATTTGCTTTGTCGTAACTCGACTTGAATATAAACGGGAAATTCAGCTTTTCTGTTATTTCTTTTATAATACCGGCGTGCCTTATGGCGCTTTTTTCCGACTCGATAACGCAAGGCCCTGCTATCAGGACAACCGGATTCTTCTCACCTATCTTAATATCTCGGACTTCCATTTGTTTAGCCATAACCTATTCCATCTCCAGGGACTGCCCGCTTTCCTTCGCCGGATTGCCTGCCTGCGGCAGGCTTTCGCGCTCGGTTTCGGGGGACAAGTCGGCGGTGCCGCCTCGGAGGTATCTTTCGACCTTTTTTAAATCTTCCTGCGTATCCACCCCTATTGTCTCAAACTCGGTCTCAACCGTTTTTATCTTATAGCCGTTTTCAAGCGCCCTTAGCTGCTCCAGCTTTTCTATTTCTTCCAGCGAGGACTTCGGTAAATTTGTGTACGTGAAGAGAAAATCCTTGCTGTAAGCGTAAATGCCTATATGTTTGTAGTAGCGTTGGGATTCCGGCTCAAACGAATGAGAAGAAAACCATGATTGAATATCCAGTATAGAGCGATGCTGCTCGCCGGTTCCGCGATAATGAGGAATGGGGCTTCTGGAGAAATAGAGCGCGCGGGATTCCTTATCAATTACAACCTTAACTACATTAGGATTCAGGAATTCTTCCCTGCTTTTTATCCTTTTTATCACGGTCGCCATCGGTATTGTTTTATCCTCTAAAAGCGCGTTTGCTAAACTATCTATCATCGTACGATGAATAAGCGGTTCATCACCCTGTATGTTTACGACTACTTCGACGTCAATCGGATTTATTACCTCTGTTATTCTGTCCGTTCCCGACGGTTGGTCCTTGGACGTATAAACCGCTTTACCCCCGAAATCCTCTACCGTCTTCATGACCCTTTCGCTATCGGTGGCAATAATGAGGTCTTCCAGGATTTTCGATTCCTTTGCCCTTTCCCAGACATGCTGGAGCATGGGTTTTCCCATAATATTTGCAAGTACTTTCCCCTCGAATCTCGAAGATTTCCACCTCGCCGGTATTACGCCTATGGCCCTCATCGCGCTTTCTCTATCTCCTCTTTGATTCTATTTATAATCTCGTCTTGAGTAACAACCGCTATGCCAACCTTGCCTACAACGACGCCGGCGGCGCAATTTGCTATATGGGCGGCCTGAATAGTATTTGCCCCCGAAATAAGCGAAAGCATGTAGCTACTCACAACCGTATCCCCTGCCCCTGAAACGTCAAAGACCTCCTGCGCAATTGTCTCTATCTTTCTCGGCGATTTTCCCTCTTCAAAAACCATCATTCCTTCCTCGCCTAATGTGATAAGTAAAACGCGCACTTTTAATTTTTTCAAAAGCTCAAGGCCCGCTTTTTTCAAACTGGCCTTATCTTTTATCTCGAAACCGGCAGCGCGCGAGGCCTCGGTATTATTCGGGGTTAAAACGGTAACGCCCTTATAATAAGAGAAATGCTTCTCTTTTGGGTCAACCGCTATAATCTTTTTCTTCTTCTTTGCCATAGGAATGATTCTATCGAGAAGTTTCGGCGTAATCAAACCCTTGCCGTAATCTTCTACAACCAAACCATCCATTTCGTCGATAACGCTTTCTATAAAGCCGGCAATTTTTTTTATGCTGCTGTCCCTGATATGGTCCACCTTTTCCCTGTCGATGCGAACAACCTGCTGTTGATGGGCGATAACGCGCGTTTTAAGGATTGTGGGCCTCTCTGAATCGGCGAAGACGCCGTCGATATTAACGCCTCTACGTTCAAGCTCGCCTTTTAATATTCGCGCTCTTTCATCGTTGCCAACCATTCCTACTATATGGGCTTTTCCGCCGAGGGAACTGATATTATTGGCGACATTAGAGGCGCCGCCCGGCATAAAGCTTTCGTTATTCACCCATACAACAGGGACGGGCGCTTCCGGGGAAATTCGCGACACCTTTCCCCATATAAACTCGTCTAAAATAAGGTCGCCTATGACAAGTATCTTCTTATCGCGAAAACTCGATATTATGTCCTTCAACTTGGTAAAATTCTGCCTTTTCATAGAGCTATGATTTTAACATATATGATATTATATTGTCAATAAGGAAGAAAAAGTAAAGGACCGGCTTTAAGCTGTTGCCTCCGAACCCTCGTAATAAGCCTGTGGCAGCGTCTGCTGTCGGCTCAGCATAAAATATTATGCCAAAATCTTCTCCTCGAATTTCATGCAAGTTGCGAATGGACAAATGTGGTATGTCATTAAATGTCATGCCTCTATAGCCATTCGCAACTTGTGAAATTCTACGTCGAATCTATTCGCCTCCAGCAGAC
>CP070780.1:1287357-1290233 GCA_020346285.1 Candidatus Omnitrophota bacterium
AAGGGTTTTTCGCCTTTACGCCCCGAATGCAAGCAACGTATATGTTGTGGGCGATTTCAACAGCTGGAAAATAGATGAATCCGCTAAATTAGAAAAGAAGGAGAACGGAGACTGGGAGAAATCTTTTTATCTATTACCGGGGCAATATAGATATAAGTTTGTTGCTGACGGGTTATGGCTCTGGGATCCCCAGAATTCCGAAAAAGAGCCGAATCCCTATGGCGATTTCGATTCAGTATTTCGCATATAAATGAATTTATCCACAAATTGGGTTTTCCTATCGCTGGCTTGCGCATTCTTCGCAGCAACCCTGGCCGCCTTATCCAAAATAGCGCTCCGGAAAAAAAGCGAGCTCTTTGTCCTGTGGGCAATTTATGCATTTTCGCTGCCTCTTTTTTTAATATTGTCTATCCATCAACCAAAACCGCAACTCACCGGTGTATTCTGGAAAACTGTCGCTGTATTATTGCCGTTTGAAATCACGGCATTCTTTTTATATTTACGGGCATTGAGGATTTCGCCTCTATCTTTAGTATTTCCTCTTTTAGGGCTGACGCCTGCATTCTCCATTTTGACCTCTTCTATTATATTAAAAGAGAAACTGGCCTTTTACGGAATAGGCGGGGTGATTCTGGTCTCATTCGGAGCATATCTTCTGAATGCCAATACAATAAAAAAAGACGGGATATTCGCGCCTATCAAAAATATATATAAAGAAAAAGGGCCTATGCTTATGATTCTTGTTGCCTTTATTTATGCCTTTACTTCTGTGCTCGGAAAAAAAGCGGTTTTATTATCGAGCCCGGAGACGTTCCCCGCGATTTATTACAGCATTTTTTTTGCGGGCCTCACACCGCTGGTATACGTAAAGCTACGACGAACAAATATTATGTTAGAAAAAAAAGACCTGTTTTTATTTATACTGGCAGGCATATCATTCGGGATAGCCGTACTTTTTCACTACAAGGCAATATCATTGGTTAATGTTCCCTACATGCTATCCGTAAAAAGACTAAGCTTGGTTATAAGCGTGTTTTACGGGGCGATAATATTCAAAGAAAAGAATATCGCATATCGATTGGCAGGTTCTTTGGTTATGCTATGCGGGGTATTGATATTATTACTCTGTGCATAATAAACATGATGCCACGGATGACATCAGCCTTTTGCTACTTTTGTAGTGGACCAGACAACTGGTCAGTTATGCTGCTGCCATCCTATATTTAGTATACCTTAAAAATAATAAAAAATCAAGCTGACGAGAACGGTAACGAAAAAGATTAGGCGGCAAAAATTATGATTAAAGCGGCCATCTTGGTATCGGTATCGTAGAGGGGATAGGGATAGCGCACCCTGCTAAAAAGGCAAGGCATAGTAAGAGAAACATAAAAATAGCGATGATTGCGGGTTTCTTCACGATATTAGTTTAACACAAAATTTTAACGGAGTGAATAAAAATATGACGCGAGGCACAACATGATACTTATAGAAAACGGCTATTTACAGGACGGCTTAAAAGCCGTTGTTTACCTTATACCCTTGATCTATCTTATTATAAAAAGAAGACAGCTTAAGCTCAAATATTACTGGCTTTTTTTTATCGGCCTATCCTTGCTTTTTTTTGGAAACCTTCTGGACTTCTTTGACGAATTTAAATTCTTACAAGAGATATTTTCCTCGGATAACCAGCGGTATATGCAGGATTTCTTTGAGGATATAGTAGGGCTTACCCTGGGCTTCGTTGTTTTTATCGAGGCATTATATCTGGAATTTTTCGCTAAAAAAATTGCCAAATCCTAAGTTTATGGGTATACTTGAATGGAAGGAGGTGAAGATATGAAAAGGGCAGTAGCGTTGTTTCTGATAGCCGCATTTTTAATTACCGTATCGGGCTGCGCATCCAAGAGCGAGTACGATAAACTGCTTGACGAGAAGCAAGCTGTACAAAAAAGGTATGATACGCTCTTATCGGAAAAGGATCAACTTAAAGACACTATCTCTACCCGCGAAATGGAAATTAAGGATTTGAAAAATGCCTTAAAAAAGGCAGAAGCAAGGGTTAGAGAATTAGAGAGGGATTGACCAAAGCAGAAGACTAAAAGCATGGCTAAAAGCAAGATTCTGGTAATTGATGATGAAAAAGAGTTTCTGCATTTAATAAAAGAAAAACTTGAGCTCGAGGGATATGAGGTTATAACCGCCAGCGATGGGGAAGAGGGGCTGATAAGCGCGCAAGTTTGTGAGCCGGATCTGGTAATATGTGATATAAAAATGCCGAAAAAGGACGGCTTCGAAGTCCTGAAAGAGCTGAAGCAACATGCAAACTTTCGCGCTCCCTTCATCATGTTAACCGTCGTGGATGACTTCGATAAAATCAAAGAGGCATACGAATATGCGGCGGACTTCTATATTACAAAACCTGTCGAGCTCTATAAATTGTCAAAGAATATAAAAATACTCCTTAATCTTTCAAAAAGTAAGAAAAATACATTAAAAAACCCTTAAGGCATTTTTATCCTTGATGAAAACCGCCGGGGAAGCATATTATGATTAAATTGATTCTTTGGTTATTAATAATAGGTCTCGGCTTATGGTATACGAGTTCGCCTCACTCCTTTTACAATGCGATGGATAATGTGGGATTGGGAAAGCCGGTGGAGATGTTTGACGAAATAATAGAAGAGCAGTTATTAGGCGGGGAAGAATTCGATGGGATTTTTGAAATAGAATCGTTTAATGAAGCAAAATCCGCGCTTTCTTCGGTTTCTTCAATGGGGAAGGGTATTGGTTATTTCTCTCTTACCGGGTTGTCATTGACAGTTTTATTTTTTTCCCTCAGATATATTTTGTTCTATATAATTTAGCAGCGAAAGTAG
>CP070780.1:1290333-1317998 GCA_020346285.1 Candidatus Omnitrophota bacterium
CGTCATGTCAAGCCCAGGTAAGGTTCTTCGTGTATCTTCGAATTGAACCACACGCTCCGCTGCTTGTGCGGGCCCCCGTCAATTCCTTTGAGTTTTAACCTTGCGGCCGTAGTCCCCAGGCGGGGTACTTATTGCGTTAGCTTTGGCACGGAGAATCATATGTCCCCCACACCTAGTACCCATCGTTTACGGCGTGGACTACCGGAGTATCTAAGTCCGTTCGCTACCCACGCTTTCGCACCTTAGCGTCAGAAACGGGCCAGGAAGCCGCCTTCGCCACTGGTGTTCCTCTCGATATCTACGCATATCACCACTACACCGAGAATTCCACTTCCCTCTCCCGTTCTCAAGTCGAGCAGTATCGAATGACCTCCCCGGATTAAGTCCGGGGCTTTCACACCCGACTTACCCAACCGCCTGCGTGCGCTTTACGCCCAATAAATCCGGATAACGCTTGCCTCCTACGTGTTACCGCGGCTGCTGGCACGTAGTTAGCCGAGACTTATTCAAGAGGTACCGTCCTTCCTCTTCCCTCTTAAAAGGACTTTACAACCCGAAGGCCTTCATCGTCCACGCGGCGTTGCTGGATCCAACTTTCGTTGATTGTCCAATATTCCTCACTGCTGCCTCCCGTAGGAGTATGGCCCGTGTTTCAGTGCCATTGTGGCTGATCGTCCTCTCAGACCAGCTACCCGTCTTCGCCTTGGTAGGCCATTACCCTACCAACAAGCTGATAGGACACAGGCTCCTCTTTTGGCACCAGGCCCTGTTGGGGTCCCAAGCTTTAATCATCGATACTTATGTATCAATGATGTTATCCGGTATTAACCTCGCTTTCGCAAGGTTATTCCAAACCATAAGGCAGATTACCTATGCGTTACTCACCCTTTTGCCACTCTCTACATTACAGCAGATCGTTCGACTTGCATGCCTAATCCACGCCGCCAGCGTTCGTTCTGAGCCAGGATCAAACTCTCTAATTTAAAATTCGATCCATTTAAGAGTCTCGGCTATTTTTTCAAAGAGCAATTTTTATTTGCCAAATACTTATGTATTCAGCAAAGTAGAAAAAAAGTAGACATAAAAAAAGCATCGTAGACGATGCTTTTTACATCCTCTTTGGTATTATTCAAAAATTGTCAATGGAAAACTTCCCTCAATATACTCATTAGAGTGTTGTAGTTATATCATACAGGGGGCAGGTTTGTCAAGGGGAAAAGTTAACTTTTTTTTATCCAATACTATTCTTCAAAAAGTATCCTGAAAAACCTTTTTCCTATTCTGATTTTATATTCGGTATCTGTGCATAAACAGGCAGCGGGACTTTTTTCCTTTTTCCCGTTTACTTCCACAGCGCCTTCCAGGAGCTTCCTCCTCATTTCGCCTTTGCTCTGGCGCGTAACCATGCTTAAACAGGTTACAATGTCTGATTTTTTGCCGGGAAGTCTTAGTTTCTTCAAACCTACATTATCCGGAAATTCCCCATGCTTAAATGCCTTCTCAAAATTTGCCTCTGCGGCATCGGCCTCTTCAGAATCGTAATAATGCCCTATGATAATTTTAGCCAATTTCTTTTTGGCGTCTTTTGGATGAAGCGCCCCGCTTTTTAAATCGCTTTTGAGGCGGCTAAGGGATTCATCGGTCAGTAGCTCGTAATATCTTAACATGAGCTCATCCGATATAGACATTATCTTGCCGAATATCTCCTTGGGGTCTTCCTCTATGCCTATATAATTTCCTAAGGACTTGGACATTTTCTCCACGCCGTCTGTCCCCTCGAGAAGCGGCATTGTTATAACCACCTGCGGAGCCTGTTTAAAATCTCTCTGGAGGTTTCTTCCGACAAGGAGGTTGAATTTCTGGTCTGTCCCGCCCAGCTCTATGTCTGCTTTTAAAACAACCGAATCATAACCCTGTATTAACGGGTACAAAAATTCCAACATTGTTATGGGTTTATCATTCTTATAACGCTTAAGAAAATCGTCTCTTTCAAGCATTCTCGCAACTGTGTATTTGCCCGTCAGGGCAAGCACGTCCTCGATTTTCATCTTGTCGCACCATTTGCTGTTAAATACAATTTTTGTTTTTTTCTTATCGAGTATCCTGAAAATCTGTCTTTCGTAGGTCCCGGCATTTTCCAGAACTTCTTTTTTGGTAAGCTGCTTCCGGGTCTGGGATTGTTCCGAGGGGTCGCCGATTCTTCCCGTAAAATCCCCTATTAAAAAAATGACTTCATGGCCGAGCAGTTGAAAGTGTTTCATCTTGCGAAGTAGAACGGTGTGCCCGAGATGTATGTCAGGCGCGGAAGGGTCAAAACCGGCTTTCACGATGAGTGGCTTTTTTGTCTTGAGGCAATTCTCGAGCTTTTTCTTAAGCTCCTCGAGCTGGATAATCTCGACAGTGCCTCTTTTTATAATCTCTAATTGCTCTTCAACGGATTTCATATCGGGTGTATTCTAACACAGGATAAGAAACGTTGTCAATAAGGAAGAAAGGGCGGGAGAAAGGACAGGATTTAAGCTGTTGCCTCCGAACCCTCGTAATAAGCCTGTGGCAGCGTCTGCTGTCGGCTCAGCATAAAATATTATGCCAAAATCTTCTCCTTGAATTTCATACAAGTTGCGAATGGACAAGTGTAGTATGTCATAAAATGTCATGCCTCTATATTCCATTCGCAATTTGTGAAATTCTACGTCGAATCTATTCGCCTCCAGCAGACGCTGCCACAGGCTTATTTATCGAAAAGCTCCGGCAATCAGTTTAAATCCTGCTTTTTGCATAAGAAGAAAAAGCAAAACTTCAAAGGGGTCCCCATTGGAAAATTTTAGCCTTTTATGAGATTGTGAGAGGTTTTCTTTGTAACAATATTTTGATACGAAAAGGGCATCGCTATGTTCGAACCCCACACTTTATGTGTGGGGTGAGTTAAGATGCCCCCTCTCACAATCGAAATAAAAGGCGACCCTGAACGAAGTGAAGGGGAAAATTTTCTGGGGAAGGAAGTTTGCTTTTTCTTCTTATATAACGGGCAGGCTTTGAGCCTATCCCCCGAGGGAGCGGCAAGCGGAGACAACAGCTTAAATCCTGTCCTTAACGTTTTGTCTTGAACGCGGCTATGGCATCCCTGAGCAGCCTGCAATAAAGGTCAAACCCTATATTATCGATAAATCCGTGTTGCTCCACGCCTAAAAGGTTTCCCGCTCCCCTGAGCTGAAGGTCCTGCATGGCTATCTTAAAACCGGAACCCAATTCCTGATATTTCTTTATAGCATGAAGCCTGCTTTGGACATTGCCGGCCAGGGTCTCCATTTTGTCTACGACCAAATAGCAAAACGCTTTTCTATCAAATCTCCCGACTCTACCCCGTAACTGATAGAGGTCTGCAAGGCCGAACATATCGGCTCTATTGATAAAGATTGTATTTGCGTTTGGTATATCTATTCCTGACTCAATAATTGTGGTGCAGACAAGGATATCTATATCCCCTTTTATAAATTCGGCCATGGCTTTTTCCAGCTCTTTTTCGTTCATTCTCCCGTGCGCGACAGTAATGTTTAGAGCCGGCAATATCTTTTTCAGCCGCTGGCAAATCTTTTCTATACCGTATATCCTATTGTGAACAAAATATATCTGGCCATTTCTTTGTGTCTCGTTCTCTATGGCTTTTTTTATAAGGCCTTCGTCGAATTCGGTAATGTGTGTTTTAACCGGCAACCTCTCCAGGGGCGGGGTGTCAATAACAGATATGTCTTTCCCGCCCATAAGCGCCAGATATAGCGTGCGCGGAATGGGGGTAGCGGTCAGGGTAAGGACATCAACAACGAGCCGGAGTTCCTTTAGCTTCTCTTTGTGCTTCACGCCGAAGCGCTGCTCTTCGTCTATAATGACAAGGCCCAGGTCTTTTAAGCGGACATCTTTGGAGAGCAATCTATGCGTTCCGATTATAATATCAATTTTACCGAGGCGGAGGGTTTCGATAATACTCTTTTGCTCGCCCTTTGTCTTAAATCTGCTCAACATCTCAATGCTTACGGGAAATTCCTTCATCCTGGCTGTGAATGTTGTATAGTGCTGTTCGGCCAAAATTGTGGTAGGCACCAGAATCGCTACCTGCTTGTTATCCATAACCGCCTTGAAAGCGGCTCTTAAAGCTACTTCTGTTTTGCCGTATCCGACATCGCCGCAAAGTAAGCGGTCCATGGGCCGGGCTTTCTCCATATCGCGTTTTACCTCACGAGTAGCTTCGAGCTGGCCCTTTGTCTCTTTATAAGGAAAAGATTTCTCTAATGTCGCCTGCCAATCCGTATCCCCCGAATAAGCAAAGCCCTTCGAAGTCTGGCGCTTGGCCTGGATTTCCAGGATTTTATAAGCAACCTTTGCCACCCCTTTCCGGGCATTCTCTTTTAACCGGGTCCATTTGCGGCTTCCTATCTTATATAACTTAGGAGGCCTTCTCGCAAAACCGATGTATTTCTGGACTTTGTTTAAATCGCCAAAAGGCACATAAAGCTTATCTCCCTCTTTATATTCTATAACCAGGTGGTCTTCAAAACCCTTTTTCACCTGAATGCGCTCGGTTCCCAAGTACCTCCCTATACCGTAGTCGACATGAACCACGTAGTCGGAGGGCTCGATATCAACAAATGAGTCAATAGGGTCGTTTTCTTTGCGAGCCTTGTAAGGACGGTATTTACGCTTACGAAGCATTCCTCTAATCGGCAGGATAATGGCCATCTCGTGCTCGGATATCGTTTTATACGAAATAACGTCGATGGTTTTGATGCCTTCCACGGTATCATGGAATAACTCTATGCGGATAGGGTATTCAAACGTGGCAGGAAATATAAAGAGGTTTTCGCCTTTTTGGCTGAAGTCGCCTTCTTCCGTTATGGCGCCAACCCTTTTATATCCGAATTCCGTAAGCGCGCTATACGTTTCCTCAAGGTCTATAGCCTGTCCTTTGTAAATCTTTAGTGACTCGAACATATAATCTCATTTTAAAGCCCGTAAAGGCTACCGGGTTTTCGGTTCAGCATAAAATACCTGCCTGCCGGCAGGCAGGTTATGCCAAAATCTTCTCCTCGAACCCGGTGCCCTCCTAAGCTTTTCCGCTTTCCAGACCTACGAGGTCAGGAAGGTTTATAGAAAAGCGGGAGCCGGGTAGTGTGGGTACATTAAAAATTTAGGATTTTTGCAAAGGAGAAAAAGGGTTTCTTGTAACAATTTTTTGATACGAAAAGAGCCGAGGATGCCTGAGGCCGCTTCCATGCGGCCGAGTTCCGCAGGCTCCCCTTTTTCGACTGAGCAAAATGCCGACCCTTCGAAGGAAAATACGTAAGTATTTTGCGAAGAAGGGGAAATTTTTCTTATCAGCTTTTTAGCAGAATGTACCCACGCTACCCGGCTTTCGCTTTTTAAGAATGAATCTTCCCCCCCACAATCCTACATTCGCTCCGGGAGCGAGACGCCCAGGAGCCGCAAGCCGTTAGCAAGGACAGCCTTGATACCGCTTACAAGGGTTAATCTTGCCTTGGTCAACGGAAGATCGGTATCGGAAACCACCCTGTGTTTCGTGTAAAAGTTGTGAAAAACCTTTGCTAATTCGTTAAGGTAATCGATCACTTTATACGGCTCAAGCATTTTAGCGCTGGCTTTTATAACAAGCGGGAACTGGCATAGCATTCTCAAAAGAAGCTCGCTGGCCGGGCTCTCCAAAAGATGCGGGTTATATGTTGTATTTTTTAATCTATCCCCCAACCCTTTGCTAAAGCCCAAAATAGATGCGATTCGCGCGTGGGCATACTGAATATAATAGACGGGATTATCCAGCGAATTCTTTTTTGCCAGCCCCAAATCGAAATCCAGGTGGCTGTCGAGCTTCCTCATTAAGAAGAAAAATTTAGCCACATCGCAACCGACTTCGTCCATCACTTCCCTCAACGTAATAAATTCGCCTTTACGCGTGGACATGGATAAAGCAACGCCGTTGCGAAAGAGCGTGGCTAACTGTACGATAAGGATTGATATGCTATCTCTGTCAAAGCCCAGCGCTTCAACCGCTGCGGTTAACCGTGGTATATAACCATGGTGGTCCGGGCCCCATATATCTATCAATCTGTGAAATCTTCTACTGTATTTATTAAGGTGGTAGGCAATGTCGGGCGCTAAATATGTAAAGGCGCCGTCTCGTTTTATAACAACCCTGTCTTTATCATCTCCGAATGATGTGGATTTAAACCAGGTTGCCCCGTCTTTTTCATAAATGTAACCTTTGGCCTTGAGCTTATCTAGCGCGCTCCCTATTCTCCTGGGTGAAAGTTTCTCCTGGCTAAACCACTTGTCGAAAAACACCCCGAATCTTTTAAGGTCGCTTTCTATTATATCCAATATGTATTTAACTCCGAATTGCGAAATAAAGCGTAAATTTCCATAACTTTCCTCGATACATTTTTTTCCGTATTTCTTGGTCAATTCTTCTGCTATCTCTTTTATATATTCGCCATGATAGCCATTTTCGGGAAACTCGCTCTCTATACCGTTGATTGACAAATACCGCGAATATATAGATTTTCCCAAAAGTTCAACCTGGGTACCCACATCATTGATAAAATATTCCTTTGAGACCCTGTATCCCGAAAATTTCAATATGCGGCCAAGGGCATCCCCGACAGCGGCCTGCCGGCCATGGGCTATGGTAAGCGGGCCTGTGGGATTAGCGCTTACAAACTCTATGTTGACCTTCATCCCTTTGCCGAAGTCATTTTTGCCGAAAATGTTCTTTTCCTTGCAAATTTGCGATAAAAGATTATGCAGATATTCCCTGCTGAACCAGAAATTTATGAAACCGGGGGCAGATACTTCTATTCTACTTACAATGCGGCCAAGGTCTTTCCCGGCAAAAAGTTTACAGAGCTCATCTTTTATGGCTCCTGCTAATTTAACGTTTGAAAGAGAAAAATTTTTTGCCAGGCGCATCGCTACATTGGTCGTAAGATCGCCGTGTTTATAATCCTTTGGGATTTCTAATTCGATTTTAAGGGGGCTTGGTAATTCTTCAGGCGGGACTTTGCGAGGGATATTCTTTAACGCATTCTGAATGCCGAGCCTTAACTTCTTTTGGAGCTGACTGATATCCATTAGTTAGAAAAACGCTCTCTGGGCGCATCGTGCCATAGCCTTTCCAGGTTATAAAAGTCTCGCATTTTGTCATAAAATATGTGGACTATAACATCGCCGTAGTCGATGAGCACCCAAAGAGCTTCTCTTTTTCCTTCAATATGCCAATGTCTTATGTTTTTCTTAAGCAGCTGCTCTTCTATATCTTCGGATATAGCCTGAACCCTCCTTGTTGAAGGCGCGCTACAAATAACAAAATAATCTGTTATATTTGAAACCGCCCTCATATCCATAATAACAATATCACCGGCCTTCTTATCAAGGGCGGCACTGCTAATAAGTTTTGCTTTTTCGAGGGTCTTTATGCTACTGGTACCTCATTTATAATATGAGCGGTATTATTTCAGCTTGGCTGCCTGGTCTTTCGATATAACCCTCCAGCATTCATAGCTTCCTGTGGGTGATTTGGTTACCGCGAAAAACCTTCCTTTTTTTTGTACAATCTTAAAATCCGAGGTCTTAAATTTTTTCTTTGTCTTTACATCGAAAAATTGAATCTCTGCCATTGCGACACCTCCTTTGGTTTGTTTTGTATCCTCGGGATAAATTCAACCCTATAGCTTATGAAAATCTTCGATTTTCGCAAGTTATAGCTTTATTTAGTTTAGCACAAAACTTCCACAATTTCAAGTGGTATAGAGTTTATGCTCTTTAATATATCTATAAACCCTTTTTGGGACAAAACGTTTTATGGGTTCCTTCTCGCGCAAAAGGCGCCTGATTTTCGTCGAGGATATGTCCTTTTTTGGAATATCTATCTTTAGAATGCCGGGCACTCGATTTTTCACGGCAAATCCCGGCCTCGGAACAACAACAAACTGCGCGAGCTTCAAAAGGCCTCCCGCATCTTTCCATCCCGGTAGGCCTTTCAGAGAATCAGCGCCTATCAGAAAAAAGAGCCCGGTTCGTTTCCCATACTTTTTCTTTAAGAAGCGTATAGTTTTTATAGAGTAAGATTTACCTTTTTTTCTTATCTCGTACAGCGAAATCGCAAATCGTTTTTCGCTTTTTATCGCTAAACGCAACATGTGTATCCTGTCAGTGGCTGTTATATTACCATAAATTTTTTTATGCGGGGGAATATATGCCGGAATAAATATAATCTTGTCTAAATGTAATTTTTTTAGCGCCTGTTTCGCTATATGTAAATGAGCGTTGTGGACGGGATTGAATGTGCCGCCGAGTATGCCGATACGTTTATTTGCGGATTTGTCCATTGCCGAATATTACGTATTTATATGTGGTCAATTCCTCGACCCCTACAGGGCCGCGGGCGTGGAGCTTGTCGGTCGATATCCCTATTTCCGCGCCCTTGCCGAATTCGTAACCGTCGGTGAATCTCGTCGAGGCATTTAGATAAATCGAGCTCGAATCCACCTCTGTCAGAAATTTCATAGCATGTTCGCGATTTTCTGTAACAATAGCGTCTGAATGCGATGTCCCGTATTTATTTATATGGCCTATCGCCTCTTCAAGGCTATTGACTACTTTTATGGAAAGTATTAAATCTAAATATTCCGTGCGCCAATCGGATTCCCTGGCGGGTTTAACGGTAGCCCTTTTTAAAATCCTTCTTGTCAGGGGACATCCCCTTAGTTCAACGCCTGCTTCAATAAATTTTTTTGCCATTGAAGGCAGAAAGCGCGGCGCAACCTCGGAGTGAACAAGAAGCGTTTCCATAGCGTTACATACCCCCGGTCTCTGTAGCTTGGCATTGAAGGAGATGGACTCGGCCATATTTAAATCTGCGTATTCATCGACATATACGTGGCAGACGCCTTTATAGTGTTTTATAACGGGTATCCTGGACTTTCTTGACACTTCTTTTATAAGCGATTCCCCGCCCCTGGGTATAACCACGTCGATTGTGCCCTCTAAACCCAGCATGATATTTACGGCTTTTCGGTCGGTTGTTTTAATCATATTAAGAGAGTTCTTTGGAAGCCCCATTTTCGAAGCGACCTTCCGAAGCACATCAAATATGGCGATATTCGAATTTATGGCGACGCTTCCGCCCCTTAAGATTAAACTATTGCCCGATTTCAGGCACAGGGCGATACAGTCCGCTGTTACGTTAGGCCTGGATTCGTAAATCACAAAGACAACGCCTATAGGAACCCTCGTTTTCCGTATTCGCAACCCGTTCGGCCTCTTTATTAATTTGTCTATAGTGCCCACCGGATCTTCGAGCTTGGCAACCTCGTTAATGGAATCGGCCATGCCTTGTATTCTTTTATCCGTTAGTTCTAATCGATCTATGAACGCGGATTTGAGTTTACGGTCTCTGGCTTTTTTCAGGTCTTTTTTGTTAGCTTTCATAATATAAGATTTAGACTCAATCAGGGCCTTTGCCATCTCTCTCAAAATTGCATTTTTATGGCTGGTTTTTAACGAACCCAGCAATCTGGAAGCGGCTTTTGCGCCTTCGGCAATCTTCCTGACACTCTTTGCATCCTTCATAAAATCACCAGATTATCCCTGTGCACAACCTCGTCGTGGTCTTTATATCCCAAAACCGATTCAATCTCGTTGGTTTTTAACCCCTTGATTCTTTCTATTTCCTTTGACGAATAACTTGTAAGGCCCCTGGCAAAATCTCTTCTTTTCGAATCCGATATTCCGACCACATCGCCTGCCTTGAAATTACCTTCTTTTCCTATTATGCCGCTGGCAAGCAGGCTCTTCTTGGCTTCTTTAAGCGCTCTCAAAGCGCCGTCATCAACTATTATTCTACCTTTAACTTTTGACGAATACGCGATCCATCTTTTCTTTGCCTTTGCCTTTATGGGCTTGGCTTTAAAATAAGTATAAACCCCTTTACCCTCCAATATGTTTAATATGATATCGGCTTTTCTGCCGTTAGCTATAAAGCAGTCAATGCCTGAATTAATAGACCTCTCCGCGGCTTCTATTTTCGTTGCCATGCCTCCTTTTGTAATTTTAGCGTTCGAGGTTCGACCTCGCTCATCTCGCTCCGAGGTGAGCGAGGTCGAACCTCGAACATTTGCCAAGCTGAGCTTTTTTATATCTTCGGATATTTTCTCCACCAGGGTTATAACCTTGCCATCTTTGTCGTAAAGGCCGTCTACATCGGTCAGCATAATTAATGAATCGGCTTCGGATAAATCCGCCACCAAACTCGAGAGCCTGTCGTTATCCCCGCATTTGATTTCCTCGGTAGAAACGGTATCGTTTTCATTGACGATTGGAACGGCATTTTTGGAAATAAGGGCATCTATCGTGTATTTTATATTTAAATAGCGCCGCCTGTGGTCAAAATCCTCTTGCGTCAGAAGAATCTGTCCTGTCAAATAATTTCTTTTTTTGAAAGCTTCGCTATAAAACCGCATAAGCTCATTCTGGCCTATGGAAGCAATTGCCTGTAATCCGGATAGAGATTTGGGAACCGTCTTTAATTTCAGGATTACGCAGCCGCAGCCGATAGCGCCTGAAGTTACAAGTATAACCTTAACGCCTCTGTCTAAAAGACAGGACACCTGGGAGGCAATATTTTCAATAATGCCTTTGTCAATACTCCTGTCTTTTTTCGCTAAGACGCTCGTGCCGATTTTAATAACAATTTTTCTGTATTTCATCCAGTAACTCTTTTACCCCTTCTCCTGTAATGGCGGAGATAGGAAATGCCTTCTTGTCTATCTTTTTTCTGAATTTATCGAGATTGTCCCCGGCCTGAGGCAAATCCATCTTGTTGCATGCGAGAACCTGCGGCTTTTTGGCGACATGCCTGGCATACAAACTAAGCTCCCTATTTATAGATTCATAATCGCTGAATGCGTCCCTTCCCTCTCGTTGAGCCATATCTACCATATGTAATAAAATTTTCGTCCTTTCTATATGGCGTAAAAATTCATCGCCCAGGCCCCTGCCCTTATGAGCGCCTTCTATAAGGCCCGGCATATCCGCAAACGTCAAATCGACCTCATTTATCCTGACCATGCCAAGCACGGGCGCTTTAGTTGTGAAGGGGTAATTTGCGATTTTAGATTTTGCCCTCGATATGTGCGAAATAAGAGTGGACTTGCCGACGTTGGGATAGCCGATAATGCCTACATCAGCGATTAATTTCAGCTCTAACTCGAGCTTTTTTTCCTCGCCCTTTTCTCCTGCCGTGGCAAGGCTCTTCTTCGAATTTCCCCTTCCGCCTCTCCCGCCTACGGCAACCCGAACTTCTTCCCCCGCATCTTTGAGGTCTCTAAGGACGAAACCCGTCGCTACATCCCTGATTATGGTTCCCGGCGGGACTCTTATGTAAAGGTCCGTACCGCTATGCCCTTTTTTATTATTGGAACTGCCGTGGCTGCCGCCGGAGGCTTTGAAGTGCCGATTATATTGAAAATCGAGGAGGGTGCGTATATTCTTATCGACCTTGAATATTATATCTCCGCCGTCGCCGCCGTCGCCGCCATTGGGTTTCCCCTTGCGGACGGACCTATCGCGATAGAAGCTGGTACAGCCTTTTCCGCCGTCACCGGCTTTGACATGGATTTTCGCTTGGTCGATGAGCAAGTTTAGTTATCCCGGCAAGACGCTCACTATCCGAGAGGATGAAAAATTAACGATGCCGTCTATTTTGGCAAAAAGCGTGTCATCCCTGCCAATGCCTACATTCAGGCCCGGCTTAAAAGGCGTACCCCGCTGCCTTACTATGATACTACCTGCCGTAACAAGCTGGCCGCCAAATCGTTTCACGCCCAATCTCTGTGAGTGCGAATCTCTTCCGTTTCTTGAACTTCCTAATCCTTTTTTATGCGCCATAATAACCTTCCTAAATATGTATTTCCTTGACTTTGAGCCGGGTCAGGTCCTGCTTATGCCCCACTTTTCTCTTCTTGCTCTTTCGCCTTTTATATTTAAATGCGAATACTTTTTTTCCGCGCGGATGCGACAAAATCTCGCAGGTTACATACGCGTCTTTTATATATGGTTTTCCTGCATGATAGGCATTTTTCTCTTTTGCAAACAGAATATGCTTAAATTTTACTACGCCCCCCTCTTTACCGGCAATTCTATTCAGAAGGAATTCGTCATTCTTTTCAAGTTTATATTGCCTGCCCCCTGTTTCAACTATTACGTACATGTATTATATCCCCCTATGAGTTCTCTTAAAATATCATAAATTTCGTATTTGTCAAGCTAATATTTCTCCAATATTAAAGAATTATCCTTACGGTCCATCTTTACGTGAAAATTGCCCAGGAATGTCATGCCAAGCAGGCCGTCCAGGCCCGCTCCGGGCGATGTTTTCGATACTGTTGCTTTTACGTCTTTAGCTTCCGAATCGCCCACCTTTACGGAATCTAACGTAACAGAAAAACCTGTAGTTATGCTCCCATCGGCTAACATGGCGTGAACTGTAGGCCTGCTTTCCAGGTCCCTGATTCCTAATTGCGTGGCAATTTTTTCAGAAATAACCACGTGAGATGCCCCTGTGTCTACGAGCAACGAAGCATTAACCTTCTTATTTAATAAAACGTTGACGACACCGAACCTGTCTTTTGAAAATTTTATTTTTATTCTTCCGCGCGCCTTTTTCGCCGCAAGAACCTCCTGCTTATATTTCTCCAGCCGGTATTTTTCCAGTTCTTCCCTTCTGGTTTTTTCTTCCCCCTTATCTACCACATAGGCGTCTTTCTTCTTAAAGCTTATATCCATTTCTGTCTCTCCGGGGCCGGAGTCCCTGATGGTCTTAATCCTGTCGCGGGATATGGAATATATAAAACCCCCGTTTTGTTTGCTTATGACAACCGCATCTTCCGTTTCCTGTATTATTTCGCCTACAATCTCCTTTCCGTTCTTTAATTCAATGGTCTCGGATAAAGCGCCGGATGTGCGCATAACAAAAACCACTGTTAAAAAAATAAGAATTTTTGGGCTCATCTATCTATTCCAGCTGATAATCGTAAGCGGCTCGTCTTCGCCTTCGGGGCTAAGTAACCCAAGGGGGCTTAACACCCGATGATTGTAGGTTACATACGCTAAGGAATTCCATATCGCTATGTTTCTAAAAGCTATCAACGCGCCTGTTATTTCAACTCTTCCGCCAATGCCCAGGACGGTGAAATCACGCTGTGCGTAAACCAGGGCTTCTTCAACGCTTATTCTATAAAATATCTCTATATCGCCTACTGTGTTTTCACCTCTTGCTATAATTACATTCTTATCACCGCTTTTATGCTGGTTTAACCGTCCTACGATGCGTATTCTATCCGCTACTAAGCCACCGTATAAATTACACGTTCCGTTTATGGTGGCGGTACCTTCAACATAAGTTATGCCGTTTGAAGGTGATATGCTCTCGCTATCCCATGTTTTATCTCCGCTATAATAATCGCCGCCCGCAGTGGCTTCCGCCCTGTAATAGGCGTAATCAAACTGCGGGAATGTTACTAAGGGGGCGGCCGCACCTTCTAAGACGCTTCCCGCGATTCTTATGTTGGCAAAAAATCCCGTTGATAAAAAGACCCGATTGCGCGCCGATACATCACCGTCACAGTATGTGTCGTTACCGCATGGGTCCACGGTGATAGCAGCGAGTGCCTGCGCCCGGAGCCTTACATTGTTATTTGCGTGCACATCGCCATTAAAATCCGCTAAACCGAGAAAAAATGCCCTGGCCCTCGTGTCTGCGCCTGCGCTTAACATATAATACAAAGACGTAGCGGTATTATCCTCAACCTCCATAGCAACTGTCCTCGAAACGGTACCCGAAGTGCCCACGGAAGACAGGAGAAGCCTCTCGCCGCTTTCTATAACAGTAACTTCAAAACTGCCGCCCCCCAAAGAACCGGTTAAAGGAAAGTCATTGCCTCTGTTAGCGAAGCCGTTATCGGCCAATGTCACCAACGCCTCACTGATACCTGACTCGGCAAGATACTGGGCCTGGGTAGAATATTTAAGATGTTTAATCATATGCGCATCCTGCAGCAACATATTCGAAGCGGTCACGGCGATAAAAATCATCAGCATCGAAATAACCATAACCGTTATAAATACCGCGCCCTTCTTATTCATCATCTCCCCGTGTTCCTCGGCTCGACTTCAGCCGTTAAGGATGCCTCGCAGGTTTTTTCCTGGAAAGTTTCCGAAAGAGTTACATTGAATTCCAGCCCTTTCGTAAGCTCCTGGCCGTCTACGGTAAGTCTTATTATTCCGTAATCCGGCTTTTGCGCAAAATATCCGCTTATACCGCACATATTCGCCTCCCCCGGCCAATCAATCGCAACATTGTCTATCCACGGCGGATTTACGGCAGGAATTAAATATTTGCCGCATGTGGAGCAGGCAATAGTAGGTGGTACACTTTTATAGTCCGCATCGCTAGCAGTAATGGCTGAATGATCGATACATGTCCAGAACGGCGTTAAAGAAAGGTCTGCCCGAAACTGCACGTATCTTCCCGAACCGATGGATAAAGAATGAGGATTTGTACTCGAACCCGAATCCCATGTACCGCCGGACATCGCCTCGCTATCGCTGGAGCCGGCAGAAACCGTAATAGCTGATCCTGCGGGCTCATAGCTATCCCACCCTATGTCATCGTAGCTCGGACTGGCGATTTTCGTATCATAGATACTGGATGTAACGCTACCTGTTTTTAACCAGACTTCGACTTCAGCCACAGCATAGATATTCTTTGACGAAACGCATTCATCCAGTGCCGGAGGAACTGAAGTATCGTGGCCGGTGGGAGCAGGCCATAAAGAGTTGTTGGCATAATCCCCGCCTATCAGATATGAATTAATATCATTGGGGGGTTGGATTGCTATTGTTCCTTCCCAATAGCTTAGATATGCCCCTGCGGCCGTAGTGATGTGAAACGTTATAAAATAATCTTTTGCGGTATCGATGGGAAAGATTGCCCAATTTGAATATGCAGAAGACCCGGCGGGGATTGTCGTCCCCGGCGTAATATTATTCGACGCATCAGTAAAATAGAGCTGGATACGCGTTTCGCTACCCGGGGGGCCTAATACGGCCGGGTCAACGGCGTTCTGATTCATGGTAGCCATATTCCTCTGGTCGATATACGCGGAAGTAATTGTTAGCGGCTGCAAAGAGTGGGAATCAAACTTAACCCTGAATATATCGGTATCTGAATTGAGATTGCCGGAAATAACACCGGAGGAGATAAGGGTCCTTACCGTTATATTTGTAAGGGGTTTTGGCGCGCCTAGCCCGTCGTTATAATCGGCTTTTGTGGCATCCCCTTCAACGCTGCCGGCTTCAACCTCTGCCTGCCAACCGCTTTCGTTTCCCGTATCCAAATCCGGCAATGTCACATATAAATCGTCTCCCGCAATAAGCGTATTCGCTAAAATGCTATTGTTGAAATTGGATTCCAACCATTTATCATAACGCAATCTAAATGTAACGTAGTCACCGCCCCCGCTCCTGTCGCCGTAGTCAGCGTTGTATTGCAGATAATAGTTACCGCTCCACGTCACATCCGGTCCGAGTTTAGATGTTGTATCCCCGCTGGATGCAACCGGTGTATAAACTTCCGCTTCTCTCTGGCATCCGCTCGGTGCAATAGAAATCGTATCGATGCCCAGTTTATATCCAGTTGAACTGTCGTTTTGGTCGATTACTTCAAACTTTAAATCGTGTTCGCCCGGGGTAAGCCTGACAATGCCGAATTCTACATTGTCGCTTCTTTTAGCCGTCGCACTATACCCGTCAAATTCCTGGGCTTTGGGTATTATGCTTAATTCGGTCAAATTCTTAAAAATCGTATCCGTACTTGCCTTGGATTTATTCGGGCCGCCTGAACCGTCGCCATTCTCAAAAACATTAAGAAGCTGCAAATCTCTCTGGGTTTCATTTATCAATACATCATTGTTTTTCCTAAACTCGGTCCTTCGCAATTCCTGGCCTGTACCCGGGTCATATACATGGTATATAACGCTTTTGTCCCAATAGATTTTATCATCCTCTATTTCAAAAAAATTACTGTCCTGCTTGTCTGGCTCTGCGACCGGAAAGCTTATAGCTTGATAGTTAGTCCCGCCATCGGGGTCGTAGAGGCTAATATAAGTTGCGCTCGAGAGCCTTAGCTCTTCCTTGATTCGTTCCATGGCCATTTCCAGGTTAACCCTTAGCCTCGTCCTGATATTTTCGGAAGTCCAGTTTCTGTAGGCGAAATACCACATACTCAGAACGATGCCTATCAGCACTGCCCCTATCGCGAGGGAAACCAGGATTTCCGGCATCGTCATTCCTTTAGTATGGCGCCTTGTTCTCATTCTCCTCTCACCCTGAACCTCTCTCCCCCTCACCCTAATCCTCTCCCCTTTGGGGAGAGGATTAGGGTGAGGGGAATATGGTTAATCGATATCCGTTAAAACCGTTGTTATTGTTATGGCTATGGCGTCCTTCCACTCGTTTCTGTATTTATAAACGACCGTAGCATCTATTTTTGTCAGTCTCGCATTTCCGTTATAATTTGTGGTTACCGTTGTCGAGCGCTTATATTCTCCGCTCGGGTCCGAAACACCGTCGGCGTCTATGATAACGTCTGTCTCGTTCAGGTCAGCCAGGGAATCAAATCCGTGCGTAATCTCAGTGGTTCTGGCTCTCTCGACCCGGCTCTTGGCAAGATTTGTTGCTGTGTATTCCTTGTCAATCCTTTTTGATATATCTACTGTACGCACGAATATAATAAGAACGCTGGCCACGACTAAAACAAGTATCGCGGCAGATAAAAGTGTTTCTACGAGGGTTACCCCGTCTTTACGTTTACAGTTACTCAAAATATACATCCTCGACATGCAGTTTTGAATCGACTTTTATCGTAATTTTCTTTCCGGATTTTTTTTCAAGGGTTCGGAGGGTATTCTTAAATGAAGTCGCCAGGCATTCGGCTACGTCGGGATGCGCTCTTAAAGCAATTTCCCGCGATTTCCCTTCCCGCAACCGTCTCTCGAGCCTTCGAACAACCTCTATAACTATTGTGGCAGGCGTTTTTACGCTCCCCGTGCCCATGCAATAAGGGCATTCTCTAAAAGAGACGCTTTCCAGGCTTTTTCGTGTCCTTTGTCTTGTCATTTCGATTAAACCAATGGCCGAAACGGCCGAAATCTTGAGCTTTGCCTTGTCTCTTTTAAACGCATTCTCCAATGCCGCGCGGACCTCTTTTTGATACGCTTTTTTGCTCATATCTATAAAGTCGATAACAATGATGCCGCCGATATCCCTCAACATAACTTGCCTGGCGATTTCCTGAGCCGCTTCCATATTTGTCTTAAAAGCGGTTTCTTCGGGGTTTCTCTTACCCGTAAACTTTCCCGTATTTACATCGACCGCTATCAGGCTCTCTGTTTTTTCGATTACAATAGAGCCCCCGCTTTTTAAAAATATCTTCCTGTGGAAGATTTCTTGTATGTGTTCCTCTATACCGTACTTTTCATAAAGGGAGGCCTTTCCTCTATAGTAAAAAATTTTTCTTCTTAATTTCGGCTGGATGGAGTTTGCAAAACGGCAGATTTTCTTATATTCTTCTCTGGAATCCACCAAAATTCTTCCCACGTCTTCATAGAGATGGTCCCTTATAATCCTTAAAGGCAGGTCGTATTCCTCGTAAATTAAGGAAGGGGATTTTTGCAATTTCTCGCGATGCCGGATACGCGACCATAGATTCATAAGATATCGCACCTCCAGCTTCAATTGCCGGGGACTCGCTCCAAGGCTCTCTGTCCGCGCGATACAGCCAATGCCTTTCGGGAGCTTAAGTTTTTCCAAGACCTCTTTGAGGCCTGACCTCTTGTGCGTATCTTCTATCCGTTTGGAGATACCT
Source organism: Candidatus Omnitrophota bacterium (assembly GCA_020346285.1). GTDB lineage: Bacteria > Omnitrophota > Gorgyraeia > JABMRN01 > RBG-13-46-9. The sequence goes on from CP070780.1 coordinate 1,308,323, forward strand.
AATGTACCGCTAAACGGCATTAAAACGAGATATTTGCCCGGCAGGCTAATGTCAGTGGTAAGGAGGGGGCCTTTTGTTCCGATTGGCTCCTTTACAATCTGGACGAGAACTATCTCCCCTTTCTTTGGGCGCCCGGGCTGTGACCCGGCGGGAGCGGCAGAGGCTTTTTCTTCCAAGTCGCGGATATATAAAAAACCGTTCTTTCCGGTTCCTATATTTACAAACAGAGCGCCTATGCCCGGCACCACGGATTCTATCGTGCCTTTATAGATATTTCCGGCCAGGCGAGGCTGATCGCTTCTCTCTATATAAAATTCCTCCAGCGCGCCTCTATATGTAATAGCAACTCTTTTTTCGTAGGGCTCGACGTTGATTAAAATCTGCCTCACTATTTATCTCTTTTTCCGAAAGTCAAATAAGGGTTTGCGCTTTCTGGGAAGAGAGGCGGGCGTTCGCCTGATAACCTTTTCTTCCGGCAGCTTTTTCGGAAGGGGCTCTTTCAATATAGGGATTTGCTTAATAGCCTTTTTTTCTGGCAGCTTTTCCGGAAGGGGCTCTTTCGATTCACCGCCTGTATCTAACGGGATATAAATCTCTGATAGCTCTTTTGTAGCAATCCTGGTCAATTCCTTTATATCTTCTACAACATACACTGTTAGAAAGAAGACAAGTTCTGTTTTTGTTCTCAATTCTTGTTTATATTTAAAGAGGTTACCTACAAGAGGTATATTTCCGAATAAGTCGCCCAGAAGCGGAAACTTTTTAGTATAGTCTTTTGTATTTTCTTTAATCATCCCGCCGAGAAAAATGGTGTCGCCGTTTCGAACCATCACTTGCGTCTCCGCTTCCCTCGTTGAGAAAATCGGAAGCGAAAAATATTCGGTTAACGTTTGATATCCTATGATATCTTTAATTTCTGGTTTTAGTTCCACCTCTATATCGCCGTTTTCATTTATATGAGGGGTTACTTCTAATCGTATGCCGATTTCTTTCTCTTTGTATTCGTATTTTACCGTGCCGGCTTCCTCATCCTCGTCTATCTTGCTGATATAAGGGTGAACCCTTCCGACAAACATCTTTGCCGACTTGTTATTCAGGGTTGTAATCCTGGGGTTTGAAATTATATCGGTCTCGGACCGCGATTTAATATATTCTAAAAGCAAGCTGAATTGCGAAAAATCAAGAGTGCCGTAAGTAAAAAGGGTGCTATCGGTAAGAGGAAACATTACTGTGCCACCCCGAGTTGTGGGAAATTCACCGGGTGTCGTAGTGCCAACTGCATCCCCTGCGGCTTCTGCTGTAACGCCCGTTGTCTGTCCATATGGAAGATAATTTTTTAATTGGTCCGAAAGAGCTTTTAGGTGGCCGTCCACGTTAAATGGTATTGTTGTCGGCCTTCTCGCCCCCGAAGCCGCGACTGCCAGATTCCAATCGATACCTAATTTTTCGGTCTTATCGAGTGCTGTTTCAATAATCTTTGCCTCTATCATAATCTGAGGGGTTTTCCTGTCCAGCGCCTCTATTACATGTTTTATTTTATATATATTCGTAGCAAGGTCGGTAATTACAAGGGCATTGATTCTCGGATCGTACGTTAACTTGCCTCTCTCGGTGAGCATATCCTTTATCCCGCTTTGCGTCTCCTCTGCGTTAGCATAGTTTAAGAATATAACCTCTGTGGACAATTCTTCGAGCCTTAAACTGCTTAAAGTTACTACCCTTATAATGTCCTTTTCGCGTTCATACGCATAGCCATAATTTTTGATAATAATGTCCAATGCCAATTCCCAGGGCTTGTTTGTCAGTTTGAGGGTTATGGGGCCGGTTACCTCCGGAGAAGGAACAATATCAACTCCGCTTACCTCGGAGAGATAATTCAAAACGGCTCTAATATCCGCGTCCTTAAAATTTACCGTTACATAGCCCGGTTTTACATAAGGCATTTTTCCTTCGCTTACTTCCTGTGAATAAACCAAAGGGTGCGAAAATGTAAGCATAAAAACGATAATAATAGCAATAAAAGACTTTAACCTCTTCACGTCAACCTCCCTCTTCGATTTCATAAATATTTAGCTTGTATTCCTGTTCTTCAATAATCAATGTAACTTCATTTTTTAAAATCTTCTTTACCTTAAGCTTGCCTACCGTTTCACCTTCTTCCACCGTCTCGCCATTAAGTATCGCGACTTTTTTACCGCTGTCATCATGCGCTATCCCCTGAAGGCGCAGATAAAAACGGGCATCTTCTACGGACATGATATCCTCGAGAGATTCGATAACCCTTTTCTTTTCCTCTTTTGGTTTCTCTTTCGACGGGTAGGCAGTACTTACCAACGGCACAAACGGATCGCGTTTGCCGCGCGCGTCATAGATGTATGTTTTTTGCGCGTACGCAACGTTGCAAATCACGATATAAAGCAGGCAGATTATAAAAGGTTTATTGTTTAAATGTATATGCATATACAACAAATTCTATTCTATGCCCTTCTGAAGCAATCGCACTGGGCATTATTTTCATATGTGAGACCTGTATGTAACGTTGGCCGGTTTCCAATCTATTTATAAATGAACCCAGTTCGTGATAGCCGCTCTGGGCAATTATTGTAATGGGAACTTCTTGATATACGCTTTTTTCATCTGTGTCTTTTTGGGTTTTACGTTGAGTGTCGGAAGGGGTTATACCCAGGATTCTTACCCGTGATTCTTCTGCCATACGAGAAAGGTTTTCCAAAAACACCGGCAATTCCTTTTCCCGTGAAAGTCTTTTTTCATAGCCGGCTAATTTTTTCTGCAAAGTCTCGAGTCTCTTGCCAAGCTTACCTTCATAGAGCAAATCATCATGGACTGCCTTTATTGCGGCTCTGCGTTCTCCAATTTCCGGAATTATTCCGGCTAATTTCCCTATACTCGGCCTCAAAACGAAACAGAAATATACGATAAAGACAAACAAGATCGCCAACAGGTAAACAAGGAGAATTTTCTTTTTCGACTTATCCAGTTTTAATTCGGGTATATGCTTAAAAAAATTAAATAAGGCAGATATTTGCATTTAGCCCTTTGTTTTATTTTGTGGCTTAAAACTGCAGATTAAAATGAAATTCATGATATCTTGTTCGGCTATGCGACCTTTCTTTATAGAAACGAGCTCTATGTTATCAAATTGCGCGAAGAACTTCTTGTTATCCTTCAAAGATTTTATAAAATGCGCTATGAACGCCGTTGTTTCCTCGCCCTTTCCTACCGCCGAACCTGACAGGGTTAAGGTGCGAATTGTATTGCCCCTGCCCCTCTCGTCGTAGGATAATTCGGTAAGCCAAATATTAGCGGTTAAACTATTGCTTAGTTCGTTCAGGAGGCACGACCAATTAAGCTGCTTCTCGATCAGGCCTTCGATGGCCTCAACCTTTTTGCCCGTAACGGTGATCTGGCCTTTTAGCTTGGCAAGGGCTGTTTTTTTTGGCGCCAAATTCTCCCACTTCTTATTCAGGCTCCCAAGCTGTCTTCTGCTTAAGAATATAAAGCCCCCTACGATGAATTGAACTATTAATAGAATCCCCAGGAATGCGACGGCAATCGGGACAAGCGGGATTTCGGGAAGTTCTATTCTCGTTCTTTTTTTCTTAAGTTCTTCCGGAAGTAGATTTAATTCTATCATCTTATTGCCAGGCCCGCGCAAACAGCAAATTGAGGTTGAATAAGCTCTAATAATTTTGCATCTAAACCCGGGCCAATTTTAAATTTTGAAAATGGATTCCAGTTCCTCGGCCTAATCCCGAAACTTTCTTCAAAATAGTCCAGGATACCGCCAAGCCGCGCCACGCCCCCGGAGATATAAATTTCGTCGACACCCCTCCCGAATTGATTTTCATAATATCCGAATGACAACCTTGTTTCGTCAACGAGACTACTCAAAACTATTTTGGCGCTTTCATAGACCTGCGGACCCTTATCTTTGGGGTCGAATATAAATTTGTCGGCTTCTTTTTCTTCTATCCCGAGCCCTTTCGAGATAGTCCTGGCTATATCCTTACCCCCTATCTGCATATCCCTTGTAAAAAACGGGAGCTTCCCTCTGGATATAATAATATTGGTCTGGCTATAACCGATATTTAAAAGGGCCGTACTTTTGGACTCATCGAGCCTGTTGTTCTCCAACCCTGCTCGCCTCGTTCCGTTCTCCTCGGGGGATTTATCCTGAGCGGCAGCAGAGGGCTCCCCGGGACTTCGCGGCGACCCCGGGCCTGCCGGCCCCCGGTTCTGCTCCCCTCGCTCCGCTCGGGACTCCGCGGGACGACCTTGAGCTTGTTGAACGGCCGAAGGGTCGAAAGAGTTGCAAAATGCGTTAAAACAGGCAAAACTATCTATGTCTATTACTGCCACGGAAAGCCCGTTTTCCTTCAACATGTCTATCCTGGAATTCACCACGTCCTTTTTCGCGGCAGCAAGGAGCACTCTCATCTGATTCTTCTCCTCAAGATTTTCTTCTAATATAGAGGCGTCAATAAGTACCTCGTTAATGTTAAAAGGGATATATTTTTCCGCTTCGAATCGAAGGGAGTTGTTGAGGTCTTCTTTCTTCATCTTCGGCATATTGATAAATCTCACGATGGCAGAAGGGGCGGAAAGAGAAATATTAACATCTTTGACGGATGGTTGAAAATCTTTCAGAAATGACTTAAGGCCGGCGGCAATTTTCTCTCTGTTGAAAGGGAAATCGATTTCTACGAAATGAAATTTTGTAAGAGTCCTTCTATTGCCTTCCGATAAGACCTCCGCACCTTTTATAAGCCTGGTGCCAATATCTAAACCGATATGCAATTCTTTTTTTCTAACCCCAATTTCTTTTATCATATTAATATTTTAACATAAGAGTAGCATATAAGTATGCGTTTGTCAAGGGGTGTAAAAATTTAATTCGCTTATGCGGATTAAATTTTTAAGGCAAGAAAGGTAAGGATTATAATTTCTTGCCATTTTGATTAAATATTCGAAATTTCACTACCCCCAACTTCTGTAGCACGAATTTTAAAGCCGTAGATAACACGCCGAATCCATAGCCGATGCTTCTTCTAAATCCTATAGAAGAAGACTCGCCGGTATATTGAGAAGGTGACGTTATTTCTCCGATCCTGTAACCAAAATAAATTGCCTGGGCAAGTATCTGGTTATCAAATATAAAATCGTCTGAATTTTCCAACAGAGGAAGATTGAGCAGAACTTTTTTTGAAAATGCCCGGTAACCCGTGTGATACTCCGAAAGTTTCTGGCCGAGTAAAATATTTTCTATAAACGTGAGAAGTCTGTTAAAAATATATTTATATAAAGGCATGCCGCCTTTTAAAGCCATGCCGCCCAAAACCCTGGAGCCCAAAACAATGTCAAACATGCCTGAAGCAATAAGCCCTGCCATAGCTGTTATCAGTTTAGGCGGGTACTGGTAGTCCGGATGGAGCATTATTATTATATCCGCTCCTTTTTTAAGGGCCTCTTTATAGCAGGTCTTCTGATTGGCGCCATAGCCTTTATTTTTTTCATGCACGTAGATGTCAAGCCCCAAGGCTTTCGCAACTTCAGCGGTCCCGTCCGTGGAGTAGTCATCGGTTACGAATATCTCATCTACAATGTCCCCGGGGATTTCGTCATAGGTTTTTTTAAGCGTTTTTTCTGCATTGTAAGCGGGCATAACAACAATTACCTTCTTGCCCTCGAGCATATTCACCTCATTATTTATAATCGGGTGCCGGATTTTTGCCAAGCTTCTCCAGCCGCTTTGCCGCAAGCACTTTGATTTGCTCTAACATCGGCGTGGTTATATCCATCGATTTACGATAATATATTTTAGCACCTTCGAATTCTTTGTCGAGTTCTTTTTTTATACCCACATAATAGTAACAGATAGCTTTAAATTCAGGTTGCCATGTCTTTGTTGCCAGGAGCAATTCTTCGATACGAGTTTCCCCGACAAGAAATTTAGAAATTTCGTCAAACCAGTTTTGCCCTTTGAAATCTTCGTAAACTTTTCTCCAGGCCTTAAGAGCGTTTTCCCTATCGCCTGAACCGGCATATAATTCGCCCAGCGCTAAATAAGCCAGGGCGTAATGAGACCTGTAATGATAAGCAGGCCCCTCTTTCAGGATTTCTTTATATTTCTCAATCGCCAGATCCACATCGCCCTCTATATAGTTAAGGCTGGCTATAGCGAATTTCGCCTCCAGAAAATCCGGATTTTTGGCAAGGGCTTTTCTATATGCCATATAAGCCATATCATATTTATTCTGGATTGCGTAAATACTGCCAAGAAATATATATGCATCTATAAAATCGGGGTCGGATCTTAATATGCGCTTGATCTCGCCTATCGCTTCATCGAACCGACTGTTTTGTACATAATATGCCACAAGCATTGTTCTTGCCAGCGAATATTCCGGCGATATTTGAAGGGCAATCTTTACTTCTTCATACGCCTTATCCCGGTTCCCCTCCCTACTGAGATATGCGACCGCTAAATTATGGCGAGCCCTTACATTGTCAGGGTATTTCTCTACGGTCTTTTTCCATAGCGTGAGATCGTTCGACCAGTCTACATTTCTTGCCATGGTTAGGCGTGAATATATTGAAACCAAAAGAACCCCCAAACAAATAAAAGAATAACCGAGTACCCGTTTTTCTCTAAATTTATGATACAGCGACATTAAAACTATTGCAACTACAGCCGAATAACCGAGCGAGGGTAAATACAAAAATCTCTCGGCTATTAATATCTTTATCGGAATAATATTCGCAGCCGGACTAATGGTTATAAAAAACCACAAGATACAAAATGATATATGTTTATGTTTTTTGGCTAACGCCACAGCGCCGGCTATCAAAAAGATAATCGCTGCAATAGAAAATAAAACTTCGGGCTCTTTAATCGATGATGACATGGGGAATGTAAGGTAATCAACGCATAAATCCCGCGGATATATGAGTAGCCATATATAATGGACGATGCCCTTGGCCATTGTAAGAAATGTGGTGTACATGTTCCCTGTCCAATAGCCGCACTGCGAAAGACGTCCGATAATATTGAACCGCAGAATCACATATGCTTCGAGCGTTAAAAAATATGCAAAATACCTGGTTGCCCTTATGCTTATTTTCTCTTTTTTGCCGTAAAAAAAATCGTATAAAATTATCATTAACGGGAAACTGGCTGCCATTTCTTTTGAGAGGAGAGAGAACAAAAAGAGTAAAAGCGAGACAAGGTAAAGAAAGGCCTGCCTTGTTTTCGTATATTTTATATACGCGACGAATGCCCCAAGATAAAAAAACAGAAACAAAACATCGGCTCTCCCGGATATCCACGAAACCGATTCTGTCTGTATGGGGTGGACCAGAAAAAACAGGGATGAAAAAAAACCTGTAATTCTATCTTTGGTAAGCGCCAAAATCAGATAGAAAACCAGAATACCGTTAGCTAGGTGGAAAACTAAGTTTGAAATATGGTAGCCGAGCGGATTTAACTTCCAGAAAAAATAGTCCAGCCCGTATGAGAGAGTGAGAAATGGCCTGTAATTTTCGCCGGCAAGCCCGCCCTTTGCCAGCGCCGTTTTTGATATAAAATAGAAAGGTATAAACCTTAGGTCTTTTATAAAATCATTTTCAATGACAAAACCCGTATCATCCCATACAAAATCGTTCCCCAACGAATTACTGTAAACAAGTATTCCTATGGATATGATTATGAAAAGTATTACACTTATCTTCAACTTCGACCTATTCGGGTATGTCAATATATAAGCCTAGAGGAATGTCTGCCTTTGGCTCATCTCAAAATATTGTGAAAAGAGTTTCTCCTTGAATTTCATACAAGTTGCGAACGGACAAGTGTGGTATGTCATTAAATGTCATGCCTCTATAGCCATTCGCAACTTGTGAAATTCTACGTCGAATCTATTCGCCTCCAGCAGACACTGCCACAGGCTTATTTACTCAAGTTCATTTTTTGAAGAACCTTCGTAGCGCACCCTTAAGTAGAAAAACCTTCGTAGCGCACCCTTAAGGGTGCGCTACAAAGATTCTACTTCTGAAGCTATTATTTCCTCTCCCCAGCAGTAGGGGAGGTTTAAACCTCCCCTACTGCTACCCACAATAGTTTTGAGGGTGAGCCGAGAACCCAATGCCCTGCCAAGTGTTATACTAAGAGTATAGGCAAAAAAGAAGAGGTGACAAATTGTCTTTATCACCTCTTCCACTCGTCATAGCTTTACGCCAAAGACGAAATGTTGCAAAGCCTTACAATGAATGGTCGGTTCCGCTGCATGTAGGGTCAGCACTGACAGCCGGAATAGTATATGTTGCACCTAACACTGAGCAAGAGGGCCATTTCTTGATATAGTCCGAAAGTACGGCTGTGGCTGAAGGAGTCGCAGTGCTTGCAGATCCCGCATCCAGCGCCCAAACCTGAATAGCGCCTTGAATCTGCTTCAAATTGGCTATACAGGCATTCTTCTGGGCTGTTTCTCTTGCCTTTACAAAGTTAGGGATGGCTATCGCTGCTAATAGACCTATAATTGCAACGACTATCATAATTTCAACCAGCGTAAAGCCCCTTTCCTTTAGCTTCATCATCTCTATTCACCTTCCTTTCTCTAATATTCAAGTATAGCATAAAATATGCCTCTTGTCAATCTCCCCGTTTCCCGTCGAAGGGAGTGGCAGCTGCCACTCCCTTCCTCTCACATACCCATTACCTCTGAAATCTTTAATATCGGAAGAAACATAGCTATAACTATGCTGCCTATAACAATACCCAGAAATGCTATGATAAGCGGTTCAATAAGGCTTGTTAATCCGTTTATGGCTGTGTCAACCTGCTCATCGTAAAAATCCGCTATTTTTCCTAACATCTTTTCGAGCTCTCCGGTTTGTTCCCCGACCGAAATCATGCGCACCACCATAGGAGGAAATACCCCGCTTTTTGACAGGGGGGCTGCGATAGGCTCGCCTTCTTTCACATTTTCCCTGACATTATTTACCGCTATCTCTACAATGCGATTATCGGCTGTTTTACTGACAATTTCAAGCGAACTCAAAATGGGAACACCGCTTCTTACAAGAGTAGAAAGCGTCCTTGTAAACTTTCCCACAGCTACCTTCCTTATTAATACACCAAATATGGGCAACTTCAACTTTAGGTCATCGAGTCTGATTTTTCCTTTCTCTGTCTTAATATACTTCTTGATAAGAAAAACGAACATAACTAAAACGCCAATACCTATATAAATATATTCTTTCATAAAAGCGCTTATGGCAAGCATCATTTGGGTAGGTATTGGTAATTCAGCGCCAAAACCCGCATATATTTCACTAAACACCGGAACTACCCTAATCATTAAAAAGGTTGTTATTCCGAGAGCCATGACTGTCACTACCAAAGGATACATAAGCGCGGATTTTATCTTCTTCTGCAGGGCGCTTGTCTTTTCAAGATATGTGCTGACTCTATCCAAAATCTCATCTAACATACCGCTCGTTTCGCCCGCTCTCACCATATTAACAAAAAGATTTGAAAAAATATTCTTGTGTTTACCCAGCGCCTCCGACAAGCTCGAGCCCGTTTCTACGTCATCGCGGATTTTAGAAATAACTTCTTTAAAAAATATATTTTCTATCTGTTCGGATAAGATATCAA
>CP070780.1:1318098-1323969 GCA_020346285.1 Candidatus Omnitrophota bacterium
AAGAACAACCAGCGCTATCAGAAATGCAAATAAATCGAATTTTTTATTGCGTTCCTACAACAAGGCAAGCGCGGCTCATAATATTGCCACAAGAGGCAGGGAATACAGTAAATATCTTACTATGCCTATTCTTTTTATGCCCTTATTCTTTGACGTGGGTATCTGATAACCTGCTAAGGTACGTTTAAGGCTTATCGCCGCTAATGTTTCCGTTAAAGTGTCTACGACGCCTCTGGTTGTTTTTGCGGTTTCTTTTGTTAGCTTTAAATCCTGAATAGCTTTCGTAGAATCCTCTACGGGTTTTACGATACTTCCGGTACCTTTTACCCACGGCAGAAAAAAGGAAATCACGACTAAAGCCGAAAGGCCTATAATTATGTAATTCAAAACTTTCGTATTTTTAAGCATACATAACGTATAGAAGAGCAGCGATTCCGAATATAAAGACTATTGCCCCCGTGCTACGAGTGTTTCTTATTTCTTTTTCCATCGATATGGGCTCAATCTTCCAGTTAAAAGCCCTGTAAACAGCTATTTCGATTTCGATAACTTTTCTGGGCTTCCACATAATTAAGGTGCCAAACACCATTGCTATAACAAATACGACAAGTTGTACATAAGAGATATTTATGCTATACTTATACAATTCCAATAATGGGCAGGTATTCATATTTCCCTCCTTTTTTAAATCAATTATACTCCTAAAATAAAATCACCTCAAGTTTTATCTTGAAATTATCCGAGCGGTATTTTTCTGTACCGCATTCGAAATTAAAATAATTTCTTCGCAAGATTGGCGACGTTTTTGCCCAGGCGCTCGCAGCACTTTAATGCCCGGCTGTCCGGTGCGCCTATCGCAACCGGCCCGTAGTGGTCGCCGTTAGGCTCCCCCTGGACAATCATGCCGTGAATCAGCATGGCATTGAGTATATCAGTAATAGTAGTTTCATTTCCTCCGCCTATGTTTGCAGCGGAAGAAAAAGCGCCGCCGATTTTTCCCTTCAAGCTGCCGTGGAGGCTTACACTCTCATCAAGGAGTTTTTTAACCTGCCAGGCCATAGTGCCATAATAAGTAGGCGAGCCCATAACTATGCCATCGTAGTCGGTTAGCTCGCTCGCTTTCACGTGCTCGACTTTCTTTAAAACGGTCTCTACTTCTTCTTTTTTAACTGTTTCCGCTATCTTCTCCGCCATCTTCTTCGTATTGCCGGAACTCGAATAATATGCAATTAATACTTTAGCCATGCTTTACTCCTTCACCTATTATTTTAACCAATACCCTTTTTCGGCGGCGGCCGTCGAATTCACCGTAGAAAATCTCCTCCCACGGCCCGAAATCAAGTTTGCCTTTTGTAACGGCCATAACCACTTCTCTACCCATAATCGTTCTCTTGAGATGCGCATCGGCATTATCTTCACCCGTGAGATTATGTTTATATTGCGATATCGGGGCATGCGGGGCAAGTTTTTCAAGCCATTTATCGAAATCTCCATGAAGCCCTGATTCGTTATCATTGATAAAAACCGAAGCCGTAATGTGCATGGAATTAACCAAGCACAGGCCTTCTTTTATTCCGCTTTTATCGATGCATTTCTGCACAAGCGGTGTTATGCGCACAAACTCGCGTTCATTCTTTGTATTAAACCATAGATATTCGGTATACGCCTTCATATTCCTCTTATTAATATATTATCGCAAGAGGCACTAATAGGCAATAGATATTTAAGGAGAGAAAATAAGGATGCGGGTCCAAGTTCAAGTTTAGAAGCAGGTTGAACGGAAATTCTGAAACGGTCTAAATAGATAATTATTGTTGTACTGCTAATGGATCGGTAACAATGGGAACTACCGATTTTTTTTCTTCTATTTCTTCTGCCAATTTTTGCGCTATTCCTTTTTTCTTTTCTTTAAACGCTGAATCAGGAAAGTATTTTATCATAGATTTAATTAAACGGGCTATATGTTTTTGATTTTCTGGATTGTAGTTTACATTAGATGAATTATTTATATACCAAAGTATCGCACCATCATTTGAATCAACAACCGCTATATGGACCACTGTAGCGACCGTTTGGGGTATCGGAACATAAATTGCGCCTATTAATAAACACGCAGCCGACAAAACAACTCCTTTTACCACATCCTTTACTACCTCACCTGTGCTTTTTTTAACACCTTCTTCCTTTACAAAAATAAGAACATCACAACCTGCTAAATCAGCAAAAATGTTTACTTCCGAACCTAAGGTATATGTAAACTTTCTCTGTTTGCGCTTGGCTATATCATTAAGTGCCTTTTTAAATAATTCGTTTACATGAAAAAGAGACGTTCTTAAATCAGGTTTCGCTTCGAGATTCTCTTCGCTTAAATCAAGCTTCTTCAACACATAGCCTTTATCGGTTAAAATTTGCTCAAGTTGTTCGATAGTTGTCTTTTCCATAATAGGAATAAGGTCATGCAATCTAGTCTTGTCGCCTTTAAAGGTTAATACATATGCATCCACCTCCGGAGGCATCAAAGAAACGGTTCTGATATTCTTATGCCGCTGCTTGAACTCGGGATGTGTCTTGTATGGTACAGCGCAACCACCTGCATTCAGAATAATTATAACAGTAAGAAATACTGCAAGATATTTTTTTAGAAATAAACTCATCTTTTTCTCCTTCTTTTTTTCCTGCTCTTATCTGTTTGCTCTTCTTCACTAACTCTCTTTATCAAACTCATTATATACCTTTTATCTCTTGCATCAGGATTAATGTCGAGATATTTTTTTAGCTTCTCCAGTGTCTGTTTTTTATCATTTTTGTAATTATATAATAAAGCTAATCCCTTATATGAATGAGGATATTCAGGGTCGCATTCTATAGCACGATTATATTTTTTCATTGCCTCTTCGAGCCAAATTTTCTCTAATTGGTCTTTTTTATATCCCTTGTTTAATTCTTTCCATTTTTCATAACTTAATTCATCTTTTAATTTATTTTTATCTTCTGCTTTCAATCTATAAATTTCTCCCGCGAGATAATGGGCTTCGGGATTATTCGGAAATTCCTGCAATATCCATTGAATATTATCATTGGCATGCTCTAATCTATCTATTTTTATATTCAAAGTAGCATTATATAATTTTATTTTAGTCATAATTTTCAAAAATTCTTCGCTTCTAATCTTGCCTTTTCTAATTTTGGCACATTCTTTTGATATCAACTCTTGCATTTCTTTCAATCGCCACTCACTCTTAGGGTGGCTCATAAGAAAAAATATTTCCTGTCCTTTTTGATATTTATCTTTCTCGCTAAGAAATATCTCTATTATCCCTATGGCTTTTTGCGGGTCATACTCTGCTTCTACTGCCCAGCGAACAGCATCTTTATCCGCCCTTGCCTCGATCTTTCTGCCATAGCCGGTGATCGTTGCGGCGTGGAGCAAGAAAAAACCCAGTTGAGTTAGATCGCCTAAAATACCAAAAAAAATAGATGTTGGTGCTAAAATAATATCTACTAATTTATAACAGATGGTCTTATTGTGCCAACTTTGAGTATTATAAACTGAATCCCTATTTATAATATGTGATATTTCGTGTCCTAATAAATATGCAAGTTGAGCTTCATTTTCCAGCCTGGCTAAGGCGCCTGTATGAATATATATCGATCCATTAGGCATTGCGAAGGCATTCACTACAGGATCTCGTATTATCTTAACATTCAAATTTATGTTCTTGTCTAAATATGTGTTTGGCCATATTTTGCTTCCTATCTTATTTATATAATCTATGGCTTCTTTTTCATCGTAAACCTTTCCTCGTTTATAGAATATCTCCTCTGTTTTTTTTGAATCATATATAAGTTCCTCTTCTAATGATTTTAATCTTGGGGGGAGAGGCTTAATTTGCCTATTTGTAGGTACATCAGCAAATACAATGGCATGAATTAAAATAAAGCTTATAATAACAGTTTTCTTATGCATAATAAGTTTTAAGTTTTATAACGTCTGCGATTTCCCATTCAATATGCTCTCGTTTTTCTTATTCTAAAATGATATAAGATCGCATTATATATTTGAGATTGCCGGAGAAGATTCGCCTTGATACCAGCCGGGCTCGAGGTCTCGAGAATAACTTTTGTCGACGTATTTTATCACATCTTTACATATCTGTCAATAAAGTTTGATAAATAATCAAAATTACCGCGCGAGGTTCCAATGGGCACTTGTATCTGTAAGTATCAGGTCGGATGCGACGTGGGCGAGTTCTTCCGGGGTAAGTTTCTTAACAAATTTACCCATAGACATTATATTTGAAATTACCTCCGGCCTTTTGCGGGTATTAAGAAGTTTCTTAATCTCCTTTGCCTTTTTGTCCGGCAATTCAAACATAAAATGTCTCTTCTCATTTTTCTTTCCGAGAATTATTATAACTCTCATGCCTAACCTCCGGTACATTTTTAATGATTTTTATTTTCTACCCCTCCATATAATAAGACAACAAAAATGCCGATTTGCTGCATTATTTTTTAAAATATTTTTTAATAATGTAATGACTCGGTAAGAGGTTATATGATATAATAATGTCGTGTTTAAGATAATTTTTTGTATGGTAATACTCCTAAATTGTCTCGCGATAGTCGGCTCTATTTTTATGGGCTTGAATTTGGGAGACGTATCATTTTTCTTCCAGGAACGCCAAAGCGCAACATTTGTTTCAGCGCTCCAGCTCGCGCTTACAAGCTTCATGGCTTTATTTATTTATATCCTGGGAAGAATGATTTATAAAAAAGAGCCGGAAAATTTGAAATTGATAAGGATTTGGATTATAAGCGCGGCTATATTTAGTTTCGCGGTTATAGATGAATATTTTATGCTGCACGAGGGCATAGACGGAGATATAGCTACGGCATTTTTTGGAATTACCGAGAATCCGCATCTGGACGGGCTTACATTGAGTCTCTATGGGGTAGTAGCGATATTTCTATTTTTCAGATTCAAAGAAGAGCTCTTAAAACACAGGCCTGCCTTATCATTGTTTGCGATAGGTGGCCTTTTCTTTCTCGCGTCAATAACCCTTGATATTAAATCAACCGAGCAGTTTCGTATTGTTTTGGAAGAATCGGCAAAATTGATTGCGGTCGCGTTTATCTTCCTGGGGCATGCGTCGGTTTTAATCGAGAATTTAAGAAAGGTCGGCCAGGGACTTTCTCGCTGAAATACAAATCGCGTTATAACTATCTTTTGCGCCCATCTCAAAGCCTTCTTTTTCGAGCTTTCCGGCATCCAGCGGTTTGCCGAACTTTACCTTTATCGGATGGCGTTTAGGAAATTTAGCCGTCCTCGGCCAGGCCTCGAATGCCCCTTCTATAAGGACGGGCATGAGCATTGCGTTCGATTCCTTCGCCAGAATGCCGAATCCCTTCTTAAACGCCGCTATCTTTCCGTCCAACGTGCGCATGCCCTCGGGAAAGAGGCAGAGGCTTTTCCCGTTTCTTAATACATAGAAGCTGCTGCGCAGGGCTTCCAGGAAATGCGAAGAGAAATCGAGCGGAATAATCCTTCCTATTTTTATAAGGTTGCGGATAATGGGCACGCTAAAATACGGCCTGAAACCGACGAAAAAAAGCTCCAGTCTCGGAAATTTCGGCAAAGATGCGGCGATAAGCAAGCCGTCGAAGTAGCTTGTGTGGTTTACGTATAATATGTAAGAGCCGCTTTTCGGAAAATTTTCTTTTCCTTCCACTTTCAGGCTATAAAAGAGTTTAAAAATCAGCCAGTGCCAATACGTAAAAATAAAACCGGCAAGCCATGACACGAAACCCGGGCGTAAATCAATCTTTTTCAGATTCTCGCTTTTAGGATGGACATTGAGAACCCTTTTCCAA
>CP070780.1:1324069-1333552 GCA_020346285.1 Candidatus Omnitrophota bacterium
GATTGTTCGCCTTCACTGAATCTCCTGACAATAAACGGGCTGGTAACAGCGATGTTTGTGCTTATTCCGATGCAGACTCATTATTTTGCACTGGAAGGGATGGGAGAATTATTTTCTACGATAAAGATTATTAAGGAGCGCTTGAATTCCAACTTGCGAATACTCGGCATATTGCCCACCTTAGTTGACGCAAGAACGAAGATGAATAGAAGTATCCTGTCTCAGATAAAAGATTACTTTAGTGACAAAGTTTTTCGGACCATCATTCGAATAAATATAGACCTGGCAGAGGCATCGGCGAATAAGAAATCTATCTTCGATTATGCCCCGAATTCAAACGGCGCAAGGGATTATGCTGATTTGAGCGAAGAAGTTATCGCCTTGAGCAGGCCGGAGGAGCCGCCAAAAGATGAAAAAGAAAATGTCGAAAAAGGACTCGCTAGCGGTACCTAAAGATATAGTAAAAGAAATATTCGATAAACCAAAATCAGCCAAGCGGCGCATCTCTGCCCTTTTCACCCCTTATAAAGGTCAACCTAAAGTTATCTTTCCTCCAAGGAAAAGGCCTGAAATTTCCTATAAAATAAAACCGTTGCCGATAGCCATAGACATAGGCACCAAGCTTGTAAAGATAATGCGCCTGGGTGAAAGCGAGAGAAAACAGCTTGAAATCATATGTATCGACCATGAACGCTGCGAAACATCCGTGAAAGATGCCTTGAGAAAACTCATGGAACGTAACAGGGTCGGGACTTTTTGCGTATCAAGCCTGCCTGCAAGACATGTAGAGCTTTATAATATGAGTTTTCCGCCGATGCCGGAAAAAGAGCTCCGGTCCGCCGTTCAATACAAAGTTTCCCAGCTCAAGCCGTTTGGATTAGCCAGAGAAAATGTGATAACAAGATGGAAAACCTGGGAGGGGCAAAGAGTAATTATTGCCTGTGTGCCGCGTGAGGTAGTTGTCGAGCATATATCAACACTTAAAGATTCGGGATTTCACCCTGTCAGTCTGGGAGTGCCCCAGTTCAGCTTAGGCAATCTGGCTAAATTTTATAAACCGACAGAACATAAAAACGAGGTGACACTCTGGGTTCACATAGGTAAGGAGGAAAGTTTTCTGGCTATAGAAAAGGACCGGAAGCTCTGCTTTGTCAGAAAGATTGGATTGACTTCGGATCAAGTGGAAGAGGTCATGTCTTCACCCCTCACCCAAACCCTCTCCCCGGAGGGGAGAGGGAAGGGTGAGGGGCCTGTTAAGGAAGAAGCTGCGCTTATATCGCTTCTCGAGAATATGGTAGTAGATATAGAACATTCATTCAAATATTTTTCGTATCAGATAGCCCAATCCAGGATTACAAGGTTTAATCGGGTAATATTGACAGGAGAGGCCGCTCATCTCAAGGATGTGGATAAATTTTTAAGTGCCAGATTGAGCGTACCGGTAGAGTGTTTCAACACTTTTGCCATGTTCAAGATTCCGGAAAACATGCAAGATGAAAGAGGGCACCTTTTAAATACCCCGGCAAATTTTGCAATGGCAACAGCGCTCTCCCTGGGCCAGAAGTTCGATAGAATTCGGCAGTTAAACTTTTTGCCGGAAGAAGAAAAAGGAATTTTCAAAGCCCTGAAGGATGGGTTGAAAAGCAGGCCCGTACAGATAGGGGCAATAGCCCTGGCGGGGATAGTGTTGCTTATCGGAACTCAACTCGGAAGGGTTTCTTACTATAAAACAAAGATGCATTCAACGAGAAGAGAGTTTAAAATGGCAAGATTTAACATAGCAAAGCTCCAGGCCCAGGAGTTAGAGCTGAACAAAGAAGAGGCCGGTTTGCTCCGTCGGAAAGAAATTCTCGAAACCCAGCTCGGCCTTCTTACAGGAGAATTTCGCACCGACAGAAATCTCTCCAGGGCACTTGTTTCCGTGGCATCCCTTTTACCCGGGGAGATATGGCTCAATGAGCTTAAATACGAAGAGGGAAGATTAATGATAACCGGCTCTACACTCAACCTGGCTTTGATAACCAGGTTAATAGAGAATATAAAACATTCCAAAGAATTTGTCGGCGCAGACTTTAATTATACCCAGAAAAAATCAAAAAAAGAAGACGTGTATAGTTTTGAAATAGTCGCCGACATAAAAACATGATAAAAAGCATATCAGCTTATTATAGAAGGCTCAAGAAAAGAGAGAAAACACTGGTGGTTACGTTTCTTTCCGTTGCAGTTGCCGGCATGTCCTACCAGGCTATTTATAAACCTTTAGCCGATAATCTGCGCGCATCTCTCTTCCAACTCGAAAAACTGGAAACCCGGTTAGAAGAAGCCAGAATCGCTTCTCCTAAAGTAGACAAAAAAAGAGCCAATGTCCGGGAGTTGAAAAGCGATTCCGACCGGTTACTTCGCGAGATAGAAAAACTGGAGAATAAACTTCCGTCGAGAAGGGCGACTTCGAATTTAATAAGCGAGCTTACGCGTCTTGCAAAGGGAATGAAACTAAATTCCATCAGACAAAAGATAGCTAAAGGTAAAGAGTATCCGCGCTTGTTCGTAGAATTGAAATTTGACGCCCCGTATAAGGAGGCGGTCAATTATATTAAAGAGATAGAAGCCATATCTCCGTTCCTGAAGGTAGAGGAGATGGAAATCTCCGCCACCTCGGCGCGCCTGGTTATATCCAGCCTGTTAGGCGAAACGCCGTTTTCCGAACAGCTTAAAGCCAAAGAAACAAGCTACGATAAGATTTTTGAATTCAGGGATGTGTTTGCTTCAGAGGCAATGCCGATTTCGGCGGCGCCTAAAGCAAAAGTGAAATTGGAAGGCATAACTTATAGCAATGACATTTCCACAAGCATTATAAACGGAAGGGTGGTAAAGGAGGGCTCCGTTATAGGCGGTTTGACAGTAAAAAGAATTCTTCCCGATATGGTAGCGTTAACCGACGGCATCAAGGAATATTTATTAAGTATCGAAAGATAGATATGAAAAAGGCTTTTTTTGTATTCATATTTTTAATCGCGGGTTTTTGCCTTACCGGCGTAACCGGCACCGCCGAAGAATGGGTAACCGTAGTTTCCGGGCAGGAAGAATCCATCCTTGAAGAAAAGCTAAAGCAGATTGTAAGCGTTGATTATAAAAATACGGATATCGTGAATGTTCTTCAAAGTTTTGCCTGGACTTATAAGCTTAATATCGTTACCAGCCCTAACCTTAAAGGCAAGGTAACCATCAGCCTTAAAGACGTAACCGTGCAAAAAGCGCTCGAGGCGATACTCTCTATAAACGGCCTGGCTTATACCATGCGCAACAATATCATCTATGTATCGCCAGGCGACACTGAAGTAGTAGAATTAGTAAGCGAAGTCATATTTTTAAAATATATAAAATCCCAGGATGCCAGGGATCTTTTAAGAAAGGTTCTTTCGGGAAAGGGCGATATGAAAATTGATGAGGTTCAAAATGCCCTCATCATAACCGATTACGCTGTAAATATTCGGAAGCTCAAAGAGCTGCTTGGGAAAATAGATATTCCACCGCAGCAGGTTCTTATAGAAGCCAAGGTTGTGGATATTACTTCAACCGACCTGCAGCATTTAGGCGTTACCTGGAATATAGATTACGACCCTACAGGGGGCCTTTTTGATTCCAGCATTGAAGACATAGACATTACCGGAAGCATGCCCGAACAATCCGCATCCCTGACCGGGGGACAATTTGCTATTAATGCCATTACCCTGGAAGGCCTTACGCTTAGCGCAACAATCGATGCCCTGGTCAGAGATGGCAAGGCAAATCTTTTAGCATCCCCGTCTATAGCAGTTTTAAACGGCCAGGAAGCCCGCATTATTATCGGCGAGAGATACCCCATTAAAGAACGCACCCAGACCACTACAGGGACAACCGAGACCACCAAATTTGTAGATATCGGCACGACATTGAAAGTGACCCCGCAGATAAACGAAGACGGCTATATTACCATGAGAGTGCATCCCGAAGTTTCTTCTTTAGCCCAATCCCTGGATGCAGGCCCCAGGATTACAACCCGCGAAGCGGATACAACAGTGCGGATTAAGGAACGCGAAACCTTAATAATAGGAGGGCTGATTAAACAGAAGAGCAATATCTCCAAAGATAAGATACCTATATTAGGCGATATCCCGATTATAGGTTATCTGTTTTCAAGAACCGAAGGGGATGAGGAACAGAAGGAATTGGCCGTTTTTATTACGCCAATAATTTTACGCTCGCGCGAAGAAAAAAGGCAATTAGCTAAAACTCTTGAAAAAGAAGAGGTATTTGTAAATATAGACAAAATAGGCGAGCTCAATCTGATAGAAGAGACCTTCAAAAATGCGAGAAAACTGGATAAAGGCCAGGGCCTGGAGAGCGTAAGGAAAAGCATAGATATGCGGAAACTTCAGGCCGCTAAGCTTTACGAGCATATTTACTCTCGCTATCCTGAAAGCATGAGGGCGGCCGAGGCAGTATATTCTGCCGGAATGATATATCAGGGTTTCTTTAAAGATTATAAGAAGGCAAGAGAATGTTTTTCGCTTTTAATCTCCGATTATTCCGATTCTCGTTTTGTCACTAAAGCTAAACGCAAACGTAGAATAGTTGAGCGAAAGATTAAACGCCTCGAGCGCCGCCGTAAACGATAAAAACATGCCCGACTGCTCCCTGACCCTGACCTCGTAGGTCAGGTTTAAACCTGACCTACGAGGTCAGGAAGGTAAGACGGTCAGGAAGGTAAGATGCCGGTATATACCTATAAAGCACGCGATAGCAAAGGCAGCCTCATAACAGGCGCAATGGAGACCGAAACCGAGGCAGGGCTTGTTAAAAACTTAGACAGGCTCGGGTTTAGCGTGACCGAGATTGAGAGCGAGGAAGATAGAAAACTTACAATAGATAGTTTTTTCGAACGATTCCAGCCCGTAAAACAGAGAGAGCTCATTTTTTTCACCCGTCAGCTCGCCACTTTGCTTCGTTCCGGCAGTTCTCTTTCTACAAGTTTAGAGACTATTTTAGAGCAGACCCGGAACAAAAAACTTAGAGGCATTTTAGAAGATATCTTTCAGTCCGTGCAAAAAGGAGAGAGCTTATCCGTCTCGCTTTCCAGGCATCCCCGGGCCTTTTCCGAACTTTTTATAAGTATGGTCAGGGTTGGTGAAACCGGCGGGTTATTGGATGAGGTTCTGGAGAGACTCGCTACTTTAGGAACGCGCCAGATGGAGACCACTTCACGGATTATGTCAGCATTGATTTATCCTTTAGTTTTAGTGAGTGTGGCATTTTTAATTATTAATTTTTTACTCATAGGAGTTTTGCCTAAATTTGTGGCGGTTTTTAATACCTCGGGAGTAGCGCTTCCGCTTCCGACTAAGATTATATTGGGTTTAAGCCGGACATTGCGGACATTTTTCTTCCCCATAGTTTTATTTCTTGGTTTAGGCCTGATATGGTTCGGAAGACGCCTTAGGGATGAACGGGTAAAAGAGGATTTTCACGCCTGGCTGTTAAAAATTCCTGTTTTCGGGGGCCTTTATACCAAGATACAGATTTCACGCTTTGCCAGGGTGACCTCGGCCCTTATTGCCTCGGGAATACCGATTCTTCAGGCCATGGATGTGACGGAGAAAACCGTAACCAATTTAGCTATTCGACGGGCGATAAAGAATATCAGATTTGCCATAACCCAGGGGCATTCGCTGGTAGAGCCGTTTAAGGCGAGCGGCTTATTTAATCCGATGGTAGTCCAGATGATTTCAACGGGGGAAAAAAGCGGCAGCCTCGACCGGATGCTCGGGGAAATAGCCGGTTTCTATGAACCCGAGATAGAATATACCATCAAGAATCTTACCTCAATACTCGAACCCTTTATGCTTCTTGCTATGGGGGCGATGGTTGCCTTTATTGCTCTGTCGGTTTTATTGCCGATATTTAACCTTATTAAGGTGTTCCGTGGATAGAAGAGGCTTTACCCTTTTAGAGTTACTCATCGTAATTGGCATCATCGCTATCCTCGCAGCGACGATAATTCCTAATTTCATCGGATTTGACCGGGAGGCGCGGTTGGTTGCAACAAAGACCAACTTGAACGCAATCCGCACCCGCGTCAGCCTGTTCCGCACCAAGGAAGGCAGGTACCCGGAAGAGCTTGAAGAACTTTTAGAGGCAACCTACAATGATATGGGTATAGAAATACCGTATCTGGACAAAGTGCCGCCGGAATTTATTTCTTTTAAGAAAGGTAATTCAGAGATCGAAAATCTTATCTCTGAAGAACCTCTGACCGGCGCCGGCGGTTGGGCTTATTACCAGGACAGGGCAAGGGTTGTAGTCAACTGGGATAGGTCTCTTGATTCGAAATGGGGCGATGACGAGGAGGAAGTGCCGAGTGAGTGGTAATAAAGCTATCATTCTTTTAAACGTTGTCATTATCCTCCTCACCATCGCTTTAATCGGCGCAAGTTTAGTGGCCTTCCTGTCCTTGACAAGTTTTTCCGCTCAAACAACGGCTGATAGGACCAAAGCATTTTATTTAGCAGAAGCAGGTATTGCCCACGCTATCAATATTCTTCGCAATAGAGCAAGATTGGAGAATGACACGATTGGCCCTGTATCTTTGGGAGAAGGGACCTATGAAGTTAAGATTGATTTCGGCCAATCGGTGATTGTGTCAACCGGCCGCGTCGGCAACTCTAAGAAAACGTTGCAGCTACAGTACTCTACGCTATGAAGAAAACGGGGTTTACCTATATAGAGTTATTAATCACATTAGCCATAATAGCCGTCTTGTTCATCCCTATCATGCACCTCTTTTCACATTCACTTTACTCTCAAACTTCATCCCGCGACCTTATAACCGCTACCAACTTGGCAAAGTGGCAACTCGAAAAATTAAAGAGTTTGAATTTTACCAAGAAAAAGTTGCGCGAGGTTGGGGATACTATCTATCCGCCATTAGACGAAAAGCCAATCGAAATGAATGATATGAAATGGAGAATAAAGCGCATTGTGGTAAAAGAGAAAGACCCTCTCGAGGTTCAAGTGTCTGTATTTCCCCTGACCCCCTCACCCAAACCCTCTCCCCAAAGGGGAGAGGGAAATGAGCCTCTTGTAATGCTGGTTACGTTGTTTGAGGATATGTGCTGGACAGAAAGCAAGCCGATAAAATAGGAAGGGTATGCCAAATAGCGGTCAGGTAAAATTAGGCGAAATTCTCGTCAGCGAAAACATAATCAGCCAGAGCCAGCTGAATGAGTTTTTGAAGGAACATGAGCAAACGGGCCGATTTATCGGCGAAATCATAGCAGACTCCGGAGTAACAACCGAGGAGGAAATTACCCGTTTATTGAGTTCCAGGTTAGGTTTTGCCTTTGTGGATTTGGCTGATATAATTATCGAGCCAAAAGCCGTAGAGCTTGTGCCGGAGGAGGTATGGCTCAAGTTTAATGCCCTCGGCCTTTACATAGTGCACGATACGCTTACCGTGGCTATGGCAAATCCTTTAGATACGGAAGCAATAGATGAAATCCAGTCTATTTCAAACTTAAAGGTAAAGGCTGTGTTTGCTTCTTTGGGCGCTATTCGCAGCGCTCTCACCCGTCAGTGCGAACCAGCCGAAGGCGTTACCTCTGTCATTGCTCGCCCCGTTAGAAAAATTTTTTCTAACGGGGCGAGGAAGCCGGAGTACGACAAAGCCTGCCTACCGGACAGGCAGGCAATCTCATCCCTAAAACAAGCCGCAAGCCTTGCGCCTGTGGTCGAGATGGTCAACGCATTAATTACCCGGGCCGTAGAGATGAAAGCCTCGGACATTCATCTCGAACCACAGAGGACATCTCTAAATTGCCGCTATCGCATAGACGGAATACTTCACCTAAATCCACCCATACCTTTTGAATATCAGGCAGCGGTGATATCGCGGATAAAAATCATGGCAAATATGGACATTGCCGAAAAGCGGCTTCCTCAAGACGGCCGAATATGCATGCCTGTCGCGGGAAGAGAGGTTGATTTGAGAATTTCTACCTTTCCCACTATACATGGCGAGAATCTTGTCATAAGAATTCTCGACCGTGCAAGAGGAATATTTAGATTTTCACAGCTCGGCTTTTCAACTCATGCTCTTGACAAATTCTCTCAATTAATTCGCAGGCCTTACGGAATTATACTGGTAACAGGCCCGACCGGAAGCGGTAAAACTAGCACGCTGTATGCGGCCTTAAGCGAAATCAATACAACCGAAAAGAACGTTATTACTCTCGAAGACCCTGTTGAATATGAGATACCGAATGTTCGCCAGTCACAGGTCAATATCAAGGCGCGCCTTACCTTTGCCAGCGGGCTTCGTTCAATGATCCGACAGGACCCGGATATAATAATGATAGGTGAAATCCGTGATAAAGAGACGGCTGACATCGCTATTCATGCCGCCCTTACGGGACACATGGTCTTTTCCACCCTTCATACTAATGATGCTCCGTCTGCCGTTACCCGTCTTATCGATATGGGCGTAGAGCCGTTCCTGGTCTCATCTTCAGTAATCGGCATCTTAGCCCAGCGTCTTGTCCGTCTCCTCTGCCCCTCCTGTAAACAGGAATATACCCCTTCTAAAGAACTGCTTGCCTCTGTCATTGCGAGGGTGCCGAGCGGCCGAAGCCTGCCTGCCGGCAGGCCTGCCTGCCGGACAGGCAGGCAGGGCAATTTCACGTTCTACCAAGAGGCAGGCTGCAAGAAATGCAAACAGTGCGGCTACATAGGCCGAACCGGCATATTCGAACTTTTAATCCCAAACGATGAAATCAAAGAGTTGATTACAAAAAAACCTTCGGCAACTATTTTAAGAGAAGCGGCAGTAAGAAACGGTATGAAAACCCTTCGCCAGGCCGGAGTTGAAAAAGTCCTTGCAGGCTTTACTTCTACCTCGGAACTATTGAGGGTAACCGAGGAAGCGTAATGCGTTTATTGGCGCCTATCTTGCTCATCGCTTGTCTCGGTTTCCTTGTTTATTCCCAAACCCTTTTCTTCGATTTCACTTATTTAGACGACAATGTTTTAATCTTAGGAAACCGCAAATTCTTAAGTAAATTATCGAATATCCCTCAAGCTTTCAGGCAGGATGTTTTCTTTTCCTATGAGGATGCCTATTACCGCCCTCTCCTTACTATTTCTTTTATTTTGGATGCGCAATTGCCCTTCGCCCTCTACCCCTCACCCAAACCCTCTCCCCAAAGGGGAGAGGGAAGGGTGAGGGGTAGAGGGGAGCAGGGGAAGGGCTTTTCGTACCACCTCACCAATATCGTAATTCACCTGTTAGCAGCCTGTTTACTATTTTTGCTTTTAATAAAGCTAAAATATAGGGAAGGATTAGCCATTTTCTTCTCGCTTATCTTTACCGTCCATCCTGTCCTGACTCAGGCCGTAGCCTGGCTCCCGGGCAGGAACGATTCACTATTGGCTGTCTTTATCTTTTCTTCC
>CP070780.1:1333652-1336741 GCA_020346285.1 Candidatus Omnitrophota bacterium
CCGCAAGGCTCGGCTATTCCGAAGACAATATTTATATCACTGCCGGCTCCGACGCGGGCATAAAATCTGTATTTGAAGTATTTGTTGAAAAAGAAGATTCCGTGGCCTTACTTGACCCTACCTATGCGATGTTTTATGTGTATACCAGGATGTTTCAGGCAAATCTTTTAAAAATAAATTATAAGAAGGATTTATCCTTGCTGGCCGAAGATGTAATGAGAACAATTTCCGAGTATAGCCCTAAATTGCTGTGCATAGCGAATCCTAATAGCCCGACAGGTACGGTTTTACCGCCCAAAGACATAGAAAAGATTCTCGATAGCGCTTTAAAAAGGAACACGGTTGTTTTGATAGATGAGGCCTATTACCCCTTTTATCCGGTCTCGTCCGTCGAATTGATCTCCGGGTACCCTAATTTGGTTATTACCAGGACATTCTCCAAGGCCATGGGGCTTGCTTCGGCCAGATTAGGGTTCGTAATAGGCCAGAGCCGGATTATCGAGTATTTGCATAAGGTCAGGCCGATGTATGAAACTAATGCATTTGCGGTAAAGTTTGCAGAATTAATCATGGAAAATTATCATCTCGTAGAGAAAGGGCTGGATGAAGTTAAAAGGGCTAAGGCGTATCTGGAAAAAGAGCTTGCCGATTTAAAGGTGCCTTATTTTAAAAGTTATGCCAATTTTATATTAATCGATGTAGGTTCGCCCGAAACCGGCATTAGGATTAGAGAGGGGCTCTCAAAAAAGAAAATATTGATTAAAGCGGCTTTTAATAACCCTGTGCTGGAGAATTGCATACGTGTTACGGTGGGCAATATCGAACAGATGAAGTATTTTGTAAAAAACTTTCGGGCATTTTTTGAAAGAGAAATTGAGCATGCGGAAGTGGCATAAATATTTTTTAAATCCCTCGTCCGGTAAAAGGCGTTACGTCCCCATAGACCGCTCCGTTTTCGAGCATGCGGAATCGATGGGCGGCTACGGGGCCGATGAGGCCTATCTTAGCAAGGAAGGATTTTTTAAAAAGTATTTTTTTAACTATCAATTATCGCGCCTGGAAAATTATCACGCTTTTCTTAAAAAACACCTGGGTAAAAATGAAGAAATTTTGTCTGTAGCCAGCGGCCGCTGCGCCAATGAGCTATATCTTATGCAGGAGGGGTACCGCATTACTTGTTCAGAGCTTGAAATACTGGATGTCTATAAAGAAACAAAACAGTTATTCCCGGAATTTAACTATATAAAATATGACGTGCTCTCGGGAGCCCCTCCTGGGAAATACGACGCGATAATTTCTTTAAGCCTTATTTATCTTTTTGACAGGGAGAAGCTATTGCGATTTTTCAATAACATATCGAATGCTTTGGAAAAAAACGGGCGCCTTATCCTGGATTCGGCAGGCCCGCCTAATAATATTTTGGTCTATCTTATTCATAATATAATACTGAGGGGCGAAATCGAACTGGAGCGCCTTATTAAATCAATATCGGAAAGAAAATTTTATGGCCTGCTCGTAAAAGAACACGGGTACTATAGAACGGCCGGGGAAATCGTGCAGGCCGCGCGCGAGGCCGGTTTAAAATTAACCGACCAGGAAAATTACGGATTTTTAAATGAATTCGCCAGAAGCCGTTTTCTAAATTACGCGTTAAGGCAAAGCCCCGTTTGCAAAAGGCTGTTTAATCGCGTCGGCAGGCATATACCTTATATCAAAATGTTCGAATTTAAAAAAGAAGCTTAAAATATGATCAACGCAAATATCAAAAAAGGATTGGCCCGGCTCGGCATAGATACAAGAAAACTTGCGCAGGGCGTATGCAGGTTTTCAGTTAAATTAGCTTCGCGCGAAAATGGTTTTGAGGATTTGGTGAAAAGATTACGCAAAATAGTGCCTGATATATCTCGCCAGGAGTCAAGCGGAGAGGATGTATTTAATGAATATTGGGAACTTAAACGCCGGACGCTTCAGGCGTTTCAGTGTTCCATGATGGTCAAGGCCTTAGAATTTTTACCTTCGGGAAAATTAAATGTCGTAGACATAGGCGATTCGGCGGGTACCCACATGCTATATTTAAAAGAGTTATGTAAAAAAAAGGATATCGACATAGATAGCGTAAGCGTCAATTTGGATTCCAGGGCTATAGAGAAGATTAAGTCGAGAGGGCTGAAAGCAATGCTTTGCCGCGCAGAGGAGCTGGATTTAGGCGGAAAGCCGGTCGATTTATTTACCTCGTTCCAAATGGTGGAACACCTTCATGACCCGGCTATTTTTTTCAGGCGTTTGGCAAAAAAAACCAGCGGGAATTTAATGGTTATAACCGTTCCATATTTGAAAAAAAGCCGGGTGGGATTACATAGCCTGCGCGATAAGAGGGACAAGCTAATTTACGCCGAAAATGAACACATCTTTGAATTAAGCCCCAAAGATTGGAGTTTGCTTTTTCTCCATTCCGGGTGGCGCGTTATTCATGATGAAATTTATCACCAGTATCCGAGGAAAATACCCCTTGTAAGGCATATATTCGCGCGATACTGGAGATTAGTCGATTTCGAAGGTTTCTGGGGGGCGATTCTGAAGAGGGATACCTCGCTTTCCGACCTTTATCAAGATTGGCCTGTATAAAAAGGAAGGTGCGCAATGTCAAAAGCTATTGTATTTGGCGGATCAGGATTTTTGGGTAGTTATGTTGCAGATATACTTTCGGGAAAAGGTAACGAAGTAGTCATTTACGATTTAAAACCGTCCCGATATATAAAATCTCACCAGACGATGATTGTCGGCGACATCCTGGATTTTAAAAAGGTAAAAGAAGCCGTCCGGGAGGCGCAGATTGTATATAACTTTGCGGGTATAGCGGATGTAAATGAGGCAAGCCGGGAACCGATAAAGACAATCGAACAGAACATACTCGGCAACACTTATATACTTGAGGCCATAAAAGAAAGCAAAATAGAAAGGTACGTATTTGCCTCGACAGTTTATGTTTACAGTAAAGCAGGGTCATTCTATAGAACAAGCAAGCAGGCCTGTGAGTTATATATAGAGGATTACGCCGAGAAATATAAAGTCCCATATACAATTTTGCG
>CP070780.1:1336841-1340585 GCA_020346285.1 Candidatus Omnitrophota bacterium
GATGAGGACGCGGTTGTTATAGCCATCGCAAATAAATAAACGTTCACCGTTTGAGAAGATACCTGATGGATAATAAAGCGTATTCGCTCCTGCCACAGTTGTGCTTCCTGTCTGATTGATTGAATTAGATGTAAAATCAGCTTGGCCTATTACTACATCTGCAGATGCGTTGTTAGAGGTAGGGATAGAGTTATAGATGAGGACGCGGTGGTTAATGAGATCCGCAATAAATAGACGTTTACCATCTGAGAAGATACTTGTTAGATTATAAAGCGTATTTGCTTTTACGCCTCCGGGGTTAACTGTGTTTGAGGTAAAATCGGCTTGTCCTATCACTACATCCGCAGACATGTTGGTGCGAAGTTCAGCGTAGACATTCGTTGCGGCTAAACATAGAAATAAAACCGCTAATACTAAGTTTATCGGGATTACAGAATTTTTTGAATCTATAGCACCCATTATTAGTAAAAGTATATCAGGATTATGTGATTAGTCAAATATTTATTAATTTTTTTTTAGAACTTTCTTCAGGAACCGACCGGTGTAGGAGGATTTGACTTTTATGATTTCTTCGGGAGAGCCTTTGGCTACGATCCTGCCGCCTGAATCGCCGCCTTCGGGGCCAAGGTCAATAATATAATCTGCCTGCTTAACCACATCCAGATTGTGCTCTATAACCAAAACTGTGTTTCCGCCGTCAACAAGGCGCTGCAGGACATTTAAAAGTTTGTCTATATCGGCAAAATGCAATCCGCTTGTCGGTTCATCAAGGATATATAGCGTCCTTCCCGTAGAGCGCCTGGAAAGCTCCGTCGAAAGCTTTACTCTCTGTGCTTCTCCGCCGGATAGGGTTGTGGCTGACTGGCCTAATTTGATATACCCCAGCCCGACGTCGTAAAGGGTCTTGAGGCGAGCCGTTACCATGGGTATGTTCTCAAAAAGCTTAAGCGCTTCTTCAACGCTCATATCCAGGACATCCGCTATTGATTTTCCTTTATATTTCACGGCCAGGGTCTGTTCGTTAAACCGTTTGCCTTTGCAAATTTCGCACGGGATATATATATCGGGCAAAAAATGCATCTCTATCTTTTTTATGCCGTCTCCGACACATGCCTGGCACCTTCCGCCTTTTACATTGAAACTGAACCTGCCGGGTTTATAGCCACGCACCCTTGATTCAGGGAGCCTCGAAAAAAGAAGCCTTACTGGGCTAAAAAGGCCTGTATATGTCGCGGGATTACTTCTCGGAGTCCTTCCAATCGGTGACTGGTCTATCACTATTACTTTATCTATAAATTCTATTCCCGAGATTTTCTTGTGAAGGCCCGGTTTTTCACGAGACCTGTAGAATTTTTTGGCTAAAGCCCTGTAGAGAATTTCATCGATAAGCGTACTTTTGCCTGAACCGGAAACACCTGTAATACACGTAAAAACACTTAAGGGTATCTCCACGTCAATATCCTTCAGATTGTGTTCCCTGGCGCCTATAATCTTAAGCGCTTTTCCATGGTTATAACTTCGCCTTTTTTCGGGAATCTTTATTTTCAATTCGGCTCTAAGGTATTTACCTGTCAACGACTTTTTTTCTTTTAAGATATCGTCAATCGAACCGGCCGCTACCAGCTCTCCCCCGTGTTCCCCGGCGCCGGGGCCAAGGTCAATTAAGTAATCGGCTTTCCGCATTGTTGCCTCATCGTGCTCCACGATAACCAGCGTATTCCCTAAATCGCGGAGAGCCAGAAGCGTATCTAACAGTTTAGAATTGTCTCTCTGGTGCAAACCGATACTCGGTTCATCCAGAATATACAAGACACCCACCAGGCCCGCGCCGATTTGCGTGGCAAGCCGTATACGCTGCGCCTCCCCTCCGGAGAGGGTGCTTGATCTTCTGTCGAGCGTCAGGTAATCGAGCCCGACGTTCTGCATAAATGTCAGACGCGACATTATCTCCTTTAAAACCTGGTGCGCTATGAGTTTTTCGGTAGAGGTGAGTTTTAAATCAGCGAAAACCTTCTTCGCCTCCTTAACGGATAGCTCGGTTATCTCCATTATGTTTTTCTCGCCTACGGTGACCGAAAGCGCGGTCGGCGTTAATCTTTTTCCGTTGCACGCCGGGCACGGTAAAACCGACATGTATTTGTTAATCTGTGTCTTGATGTATTCTGATTCGGTTTCGCGAAATCTTCGTTCGAGATTGGGTATCACGCCCTCAAAGCCTGCCCCGTTCTCTCCGTGAAGAATAACTCTTCTTATATCCTTTGGCAGTTTATTAAATGGCGTGTAAACATCAAAATCGAGGTCTCTTGCCAGTGACCGCAGGTACCTCCTGAAATAAAGAATCAGGCCCTTTCCTCCCCTTCTCCACGGCTCTATCGCTTCAATAAGAGGCCTTGATTTATTCGGGATAACGAGTTCAGGGTCTATCTCCATTTTATTTCCAAGCCCTCCGCAAACGCGGCACGCCCCGTAAGGGCTATTAAACGAAAACATTCTCGGCGCCAATTCCTCGAAGCTTAATCCGCAATTCACGCAGGCATTCTTTTCACTGAACAGGATGTTTTCTTCTCCCCGCGGATGCGGGAATTTCTTATTCACGATTATAACCCCTTCACCCATGGACAAAGCCGTTTCAACGGAATCCGTGAGCCGCTTTTTTATATTCTCGCCGATAATAAGCCTGTCGATTACCGCTTCTATGGTGTGTTTTTTATTTTTGTGTAATTTTATCTTTTCGTCTTCCAGGTTTATCAGTTTTCCGTCAACTCGAACCCTCAAGAAGCCATCCTTCCTTAACTGGTTAAATAAATCCCTGTATTCCCCTTTCTTCCCCCTTATCTTGGGAGCAAGAAGCATAATCTTTGAGTTTCGGGGTAATTGCAGAATCTTTTCAGTAATCTCCTGCGAGCTCTGTCTTGTGATTTTTCTTCCGCACTTTGGGCAATGCGGAACCCCGATTCTGGCAAAAAGAAGCCGCAGGTAATCATAAATTTCTGTCTGGGTGCCGACTGTGGAACGGGGGTTTGAGCCCGCGGTGCGCTGCTCGATGCTTATGGCAGGCGATAATCCCTCGATATATTCAACGTTTGGTTTCTGTAATTGCTCGAGAAACTGACGCGCGTAACTCGAAAGGCTCTCTACGTAGCGGCGTTGTCCCTCGGCGTATATCGTGTCAAACGCCAGTGAACTTTTGCCCGAACCGGATAGGCCGGTTATCACGCAAATGGTATTACGCGGGATCTCCACGTCGATATTTTTAAGGTTATGCTCCTTCGCGCCCTTTATAAAAATCGTCTTCTTTTCCATCATCGATATTTTAACATAAATTGTTAAGAAGAAAAAGCATTGTTTACAAAGGACAGGCTTTGAGCCGGTGCCTTCCGGCGCTGAAAATTTTTCCCGTGGTTTTGGACTTACGGCTCGCAGGAGAGGCATACTTATATATAAATGCTCGGGCGGAATTCCCTTCTTTTGCCTTCGGCAAAAAGGTCAGTTCCGCCTATTGCTCGCCGTAAGCCCTAAAACCACGCTAACTATATGCATGAATGCGAAAAATTTTCTAATGCGCCTTCAGGCACCGGCTCAAAGCCTGCCCTTTCAAAACTATCCTCCTGACCTCATGGGGACCCCTTTGAAGTTTTGCTTTTTCCAAAAGGACAGGATTTAAGCTGATTGCCGGAGCTTTTCGATAAATAAGCCTGTGGCAGTGTCTGCTAGAGGCGAATAGATTCGACGTAGAATTTCACA
>CP070780.1:1340685-1356579 GCA_020346285.1 Candidatus Omnitrophota bacterium
CCCCCTGCCAAAGGCAGGGGTCGAGGTGAAAAAAGAGAATTCCACACTTTTTTCGCCGAGACCAAATCAATACAAAAGAGTACCCCGCAGAGGACTCGAACCTCTCACAGCCGCCTTAAAAGGGCGGTGCTCTACCAGATGAGCTAGCGGGGCACGTTTTAATTTTTTCCCAAAGAACAACTCTATCGGAGCATCAAACCTCTTGAATCTCTTTCTCTTTGTTAGCTAAATGGTTATCGATTTCTTTTGAGTATTTGTCAATGAGCTTTTGAGTCTGGTCTTTATATTTAAACTTTTCGTCTTCCGTAATTACTTTATCTTTCTGCATCTTGTCGATATTTTCATTGGCAACGCGCCTTGCCGTACGCAAAGAAATTTTCCCTTCCTCCGCTATTTTTTTCAAAACCTTGGCCAGTTCATCCCTTCGTTCTTTCGTGAGAGAGGGGACCGAAATTCGAATGACCTTTCCGTCGTTATTCGGAGTAATTCCCAGTTCTGAAGCAAGAATGGCTCTCTCAACGTCTCCGAGTATGGAACGATCCCAGGGCTGGATAACAATAAGCCGCGGTTCCGGAGTCGAAATGCCGGCTAATTGCTTGAGGGACATTGAGGTACCGTAACAATCGACTTTTATTCCCTCTACAAGGGTTGAATGCGCCCTGCCTGTCCGTATGGTAGAAAACTCTCTTTCGGTAGCTTCAACCGTTTTTTTCATTTTATATTCTACGTCTCTCAATACATCTTTTGCTGTCGCAGCCAAGAAATTACCTCCTATCAATAAACAAGCGTTCCTACTTTTTTCCCCATAACAACTTTTTTTATATTCCCTCTTTTATTGATATTGAATACCACGATAGGCAAGTTATTATC
Source organism: Candidatus Omnitrophota bacterium (assembly GCA_020346285.1). Classification (GTDB taxonomy): domain Bacteria; phylum Omnitrophota; class Gorgyraeia; order JABMRN01; family RBG-13-46-9. The sequence continues at coordinate 1,341,556 of CP070780.1, forward strand.
CATGCACAAACTTATAGCCGTTGCGTCCATAATCTTCAAACCCTTCTTCAAAATATCTATATATCGCACTTTTTTGTATTTTCTCGCATCCCTTGCTTTCATCGGGTCTTTTGTATAAATACCGTCAACCTTTGTGGCCTTTAGGATAATCTCTGCCCCGATTTCCGTCGCCCTTAAGGCAGCCGTTGTATCGGTCGTAAAATAGGGGTTACCCGTCCCGCAGACAAATATAACAACTCTTTTCTTCTCCAGGTGCCTGATAGCCCTCCTTCTTATGTAAGGTTCTGCCAGGGCTTCCATCTGTATGGCTGTCTGGACACGCGTAAAAACGCCTGTTCTTTCTAAGGCGTCCTGAAGAGCCAAACCGTTGAGAACCGTGGCAAGCATTCCCATGTAATCCGCGATAGCGCGGTCCATTCCCTTTTGCGTTGCCGCTTCCAGCCCCCGGAAAATATTACCCCCGCCGATGACAACGGCAACTTCACAGCCGAGGTCCTTTACCTCTTTAATTTGCCCGGCAATTGAAAGCGTCACATGAGGGTCAACGCCATATTCCTTTTTTCCCTGAAGGGCTTCGCCGCTTATTTTAAGAACTATGCGTTTATACCTTGCTTTCATCTTCGCCCAATTGATAGCGGACAAATCTTCTTATAACAATATTTTCGCCTATCTTTGCAATTAGCGACTGAAGCAGTTCCTTGACTTTTATTTTTGGGTCCTTAACAAAGGGTTGGTCTAAAAGACAGGTTTCCTCGTAAAATTTCTCCAGCTTACCCGCAAGAATCTTATCAAGTGCTTCTTTCGGTTTATTTTTTATAGTGGCCGCGAGTATTTCCTTCTCTTTTTCCAGCGTATTTTCGAGAATATCTTCTCTTTTTACATATTTCGGCTTTGTAGCGGCGATTTGCATGGATATATCTTTCGCAAATCTTTTAAATTCTTCATTTCGCGCCACAAAATCTGTTTCGCAATTAACCTCAACCAAAACGCCGATTTTGCCGTTCATATGAATGTAGCTTTCTACACGCCCGTCTTTGGCAGCGCGGCTCGATTTAAGGGATGCGAGCTTTATCCCTTTTTTCCTCAATATTTCAATCGCTTTTTCTACGTTTCCGGTTGCCTCCTTAAGGGCTTTTTTGCAATCCATAATGCCTGCTTGTGTCTTCTCTCTGAGCTTCTTAATAGCATCTAACATAATAACTACTTCCTTTTTTATTTACCGGGTTTTTTCCGCCTTACAGGTTCATCGGTTATTTCTTTTTCCGAGGCTTTCTCCAGGCGTATATCCCCCTCTATTAAATTTTCAACTTCTTTTTCATTTACCTTTTTTTCTGTTTCCTCAAAAGGCGCTTTTTTGACTTTCTCCACATCTTTTTTACCCGCTAAAAACTGGTTTCTTCCTTCGAGCACGCTTTTGGAAATAAGCGAGGTTATAAAACCTATGGATTTCATTGCATCGTCATTGCCGGGAATAACGTAATTTATTTTATCGGGATCGCAATCCGTATCCACTAATGCCACAACGGGGATAGAGAGTTTGTTGGCTTCGTGTACGGCGATTTCTTCTCTTTTAGAATCAACGACAAATAATGCTCCCGGCAGCCGGTCCATTTCTCTTATGCCTTGCAGGTTTTTCAGGAGATTTGCGATTTTTTTATCAATCGTGGCTCTTTCCTTTTTAGAGAGGCTTTCATAGGTGCCGTCTTCTTTCATTTTTTCGAAAGATTGCAGTTTCTTCACGCTCTTTCTTATAGTAAGAAAATTCGTAAGGGTGCCGCCGAGCCATCTATTGTTTACATAAAACATGTTGCATTTCGCTGATTCTTCCTTGATAATAGATTGACTTTGCTTTTTGGTCCCCACAAATAGAATATAACTGCCTGCCGTTGCCGCCTCATTCAAGAATTTACAGGCTTCCAGGAGAAGCTTTGCGGTCTTTTCAAGGTCTATGATATATATACCTTCCTTCTCGCCAAATATAAATTTCTCCATCTTCGGATTCCACTTTTTCGTCTGATGCCCGAAGTGCACCCCTGCTTCCAACAGTTGTTTTACTAAAGTTTGTTCCTTTTTTGTCGCCATATAAGTTTATCCTCCGTTTGTTAAGCTAATATTATAGTGATAAGGCATATAATGTCAATATAGTATTCTAGTATTCATCCCTGAATTGCATATCATATAGCCTCTTATATAATCCTCCTCTTTCCATAAGTTCTTTATGCGTACCCGTATCGATAATTTTGCCTTTATCCAATACAACTATCCTGGTAGTGTGTTTTATAGTGCTTAATCTGTGAGCTATAACAAATACTGTCCTTCCTTCCATCAGGCGGTCTATGGCTTCTTGCACGTATCGTTCCGACTCGGTGTCCAGCTGAGAGGTCGCTTCGTCAAGAATAAGGATAGGCGGGTTTTTAAATATAGCCCTTGCAATGGCAAGCCGTTGTCTCTCGCCGCCCGATATTTTAAATCCCCTTTCTCCTACGATAGTATCATACTGCCTGGGCAAATTCATAATGAAGTCATGGGCGTTGGCGACTTTTGCAGCTTTAACAATCCTTTCCCGCGAATAATCTTTGTCCCCGTAGGCAATATTGGCTGTAACCGTATCATTAAAAAGCAGCATCTCCTGCGTTACGATACCTATCTGGCTTCTCAAGGATTTAAGCGTTACGTCTCTTAAATCTATATCGTCTATCTTGATGCTACCTTTTGACGGATCGTAAAAACGCGGTATCAGGTTGATGAGGGTAGTTTTACCCGTACCGCTCGGCCCCACGATAGCCACAATCTCGCCTTTTTTTATATCTAAATTCACATCCTTAAGGACGCAATCTTTGTCATATTTAAACCAGACGCCCTTCAATGATACATGCCATGATAGCCCGGGGAGCTCTCTCGCTCCTTCTTTCTCTTTTATGCTTTCTTCGGTATCCAGGATTTCGAAAATCCTTGTTGCCGCCGCAAGAGATTGTTGCAAGACCGCATAGACCTTGCTCAATCGCTTAACAGGTTTCAGCATCAATAGAACAGAACTCAAAAATACTACGAAAGAACCCCATGAAAGAGTGCCGGCTGTGATTTGCCTGTAAGCCAGGTACATAACCGTCACAAAATATATCGCGCTTGTAAATTCATTTATCGGGCTTATGGCATTAATTCTTTTTACGGCCTTCATTGCCAGTTTATAAAAACCTATGTTTTGATTGCTAAATTTATTATATTCATATTTTTGCATAGAAAAGGCCTTTACTATGCGCATTCCCGTTATTATCTCAAAAAGCGTCATGTTTATATCGCCCATTTTTTCCTGGGTCTCTGTCGTTATTTTACGCAGTCGCCTGGATATTATAACAGCCGGAAAAAGTATGCATGGAAATAAAATTATACTGGTAAATACGAATCTAAGTGGTATGCCAAAAAATATAACGATGCATACTACAACCGTAAAGTGGCTTATAATCTCCAGCGGCCTTAGAATAAGGTCGAGTAGCCCCGTGCTTATTGAATCTCTTATGATGCTGGCATCATAGGTTATGCGGGACATGAGTTTTGCCGTAGGGTTCTTGCTGTAGAAGTACATGGATAAACCCAGTAATTTCTTATATATAGCATCTTTTATATCTTTTATAACTCTCTGGCTAACATCGTTCATAAGATAAACGTGGAAGAAATCGAAGAGGTTGCGTAATAAAAAATATATCAGCGTCCCCACAAGCAGTATTGTCACCAGCTTCATCGTTGGCAAAGCATTTATTTTGTCAATGAGAACCGTTATAAAGATGGGCGCGTTAACATGCGGAGGAATAGTTATTTCCGAGCCCCGCATAATATTATCGACTACGGGTATAAGCGCGGTCGGCGAAAGGCCGTTCAAAATGCTATATATAAGCATGAAGATAAAAGCCAGCGCTAAAACCCACATGTGCGGCTTCACAAATCCTATCAATCTCTTATAATCTCTTATATCCTGCTTCATAAATTCACTTTTAACAGCAGCAGTAGTAGGGGAGGTTTTCCCGCGAAGCGGGACCCCGCAAGGCGGGGAAATCCCCCTACTGCCGCTTATTTCGGACTGATTATTAGCATAAAATATTACCATATATAGCACCTTTTGTCGAGGGAAAAAGGAGAAAGGACAGGATTTAAGCTGTTGCCTCTGCTTGCCGCTCCCTCGGGGATAGACGCCCCTCAGTCGCTGTGACAAAAATTGCTCATTATCCAAAAATGGTTATAATCTGGGATGGCGCCATTGTATTTCCGCCTTCGCCAGAGAAGAACTTCAAAGTAGATAAGCTTCGGCGGATCAGCCGTAGCATAGCTACCTATGAATTTCTACTTTGGCGAAGGCTGACGCAATTTTTGACAGTCGCTTCGGCAACAGCTTAAATCCTGTCCTTTGCAAGAGAAGAAATAGAAACTAAAAGCGCTTGATATAGGAAGGTGGGTATGGTAGAATTGGAACTTACGAATTAAGGAATATAAGATGGCTAAAATTAATGTTGGCGTTGTCGGGGTAGGGTATCTCGGTTCCCGCCATGCCCGCGTGTATTCCCAGTTAAAGAGCGCTAACCTTGTCTGCGTCTGTGACATTGATAAAAAGCGGGCTAAAAAGGTGGCTAAAAAACATAGGGTCTGGTATCTCCCGGATTACCGCACTCTCTTCGATAAGGTAGACGCCGTCAGCATTTCCGTTCCGACAAACCTCCATTATCGAATAGCAAAAGACTTCCTCAATAACGGCATCCATGTCCTAATAGAAAAGCCTATCACAAATACCATCGATGAAGCACAAGAGCTTATTGATATCGCGGATTCTAAAAAGCTTACGCTGCAGGTAGGGCACATCGAAAGATTTAATCCTGTAGTAAGAGCGGTGGAACCGCTTATTAAAAACGCGCGCTTCATCGAGTGCCATAGGGCGGGCCCCTACAAGAAAAAGAAACGCGTCAAGGACGTCGGGGTTGTATTAGACCTTATGATACACGATATAGATATTATCCTGTCTCTTGTAAAATCCGAAGTGAAAAGTATCGAAGCGGTCGGGATAAGCACGATATCGCTTCACGAAGATATAGCCAATGTCCGCCTTAACTTTAAGAATGGCACGATTGCCGATATTACTGCCAGCCGCGTTACAAAAGAAGAAGTGCGACAGATAAAGATATCTCAGAAAGATATATATATAACATTGAATTACCTTCACCAGGACGCATTCATAGTCAGAAAGGCGGGCGATAAAGTATTAAAGGAAAAATTAAAAATAGAGAAAAAAGAGCCTCTCAAGCAAGAGCTTAAATCTTTTATAGCGTCTATCCAAAACAACATAAGGCCTATTGTTTCCGGGAAGGAAGGGAAGATGGCTCTTGGTGTGGCCCTGGACATCCTGGAAAAGATCAAATCCTCTAAAAAATAGATGACAAAACATATCCTTGTATCCGCCGGGGAAGTTTCCGGCGACATTCACGCCGCCAACCTCGTTAAGAAGCTTAAGGAGCTTAATCCAAAGCTAGATTTTTTTGGAATCGGCGGAGAAAAAATGGAGCAAGCCGGTGTAGAACTCATCGAGAGAATGGACAAATTCTCCATTGTGGGAATATGGGAAGCGTTAATAGAGCTTGGGAATATACGCAAAATTTATAAAAAAATTATAGAGGAAATCGGAATAAAAAAACCCGATATGGCAATTCTTATTGATTACCCGGGTTTCAATTTAATGCTTGCCAAGGAATTAAAAAAGAGAGGTATTAAAACAATCTATTATATTACGCCGCAAGTCTGGGCCTGGGGCGGTTTCAGGATACATCTACTCAAGAAATATATTGATAAAGCAATAGTAATTTTAAAATTTGAAGAAGAACTTTTCAAAAAATACGGCATCGACGCGGTTTTCGTGGGGCATCCTCTCCTGGACCGGAAACCGGAAATTCGTCTTAATAAAAAATCGTTAAACTTAGACGAAGAAAAATTCACTATAGCGCTTTTACCCGGGTCGAGGCAGAGTGAGGTAAGAAAATTACTTCCTTTAATGTTAAAAACAGCTGAATTTATATCGCGCAAGAAAGAAGTCCAGTTTGTTCTTTTAAAAAATTCCGTTGTCGACGATAAAATTTACGACGGGGAGCTGAAAAAATCGAATCTTCGCATCACCAAAATTTTGGATGATAGCTATGGGTGCCTATCTATCTCCGATTTCGTGTTTCTTGCCTCGGGCACGGCAACGCTGGAAAGCGCTATAATGGAAAAGCCAATGCTGATTACGTATAAAACATCATTTCTTACGGCTATTCTTTTCAAATTTTTTGCAAAAACGCGCCGGCTTGGCCTTGTAAACATAATAGCGGAAAGAGAAATTGTCCCTGAAATCCTACAGTATGACGCAAAACCAAAATATCTTGCCTCCGGTATACTTTCCATTATATCGTCAAAGGAAAAAATGGAAAAACAGGTTCAGGATTTAAGGCAGGTTAAATCTGTCCTCGGCACGGCAGGGGCATCGCTTCGAGCAGCCCGAATAATCGAAAGTTCAATACACCATCCAAGCCCGTAGGCTACATTACGACGATAGAAATATCGTTTTTATCGGCGAGTTCTATAGAGGCCTCTTTTTCCACGAGAAACATTCTCTTCTCTTCCATGGCCAGGACCTTGCCTTTATTCTCGACAATCAGTTTAATTGTTTCCGGCCCGACTACGGGGACATCCCATCTCATATCCTGTTGGGGGCGGGAAACCTTGACAACGACAAACCCTGTGCAAAGCTTTGCAGCTCTTTCTATGGTACGGTCCGTACCCTCCATGGCTTCAATGCTTACAACGGATTTATCTTTAATCACAATGGTCTGGCCGATATCTGTCCGGGCAATCTCTTTGGCGGTCTTAAATCCGAACGATATATCGTCGTATTCTTTTTGGGTAGGAACTCTTTTTGTCAAAACACCTTTTGACGGAAGAAGGTCTGAAAGATATTCAATACCGTTTATGACTTTTATTCCTCTTTTTTCAAATTCGGAGGTAACTTTTTCGAGAATTGCATAGTCGCTTTTATTTTCTGAATTTTTTAAAATATTCAAAGTTTTATCATTTTTATTTATCTTAGCGTAAATAATCGATTTATCGACTTTACCCAGCATCACAACTTTTTTAATCCGTTCGATGATAAATAAAAGAAAAAGTTTTTTAATTTCCCTGGGATCGAGCCAATGCGTCCTGTTGCAGAAATTTCCAAGATCCGACGAAGCCATTCCTTTAATGCCAATCCCTATAATTTTTGCTCCTTGAGTTCGGGCTTTTTCCGCAAAAATAATAGGAAGCCTGCCGCCACCTGCTATAAGAGCTATTTTCTCCATTTGAAAATTATTTCTTATCTACTACACTAAATAAAAGGTCTGCTTCACAAACGACATTCTCGCCAACCTTGGCAACGCCATGGGCCTGGATTATTCTGGATTTATGCTTAGTTACAACGACCTCAAGCCTAAGGACATCTCCCGGAAAAACGGGTTTTCTAAATTTTGCGTTGTTTATGGAAATAAAGTAGGCAAGCTTCCCGCGGTTTTCCTCTCTCTTCAGCGCCAATACGCCGCAGGTTTGAGCAAGGGCTTCGATGATTAATACGCCCGGCATTACGGGGTGCCCTGGGAAATGCCCCTGAAAAAAGGACTCATTTACCGTAACGTTCTTAATACCTGTTATTTTCTTTTCTTCGATATCGACAATCTTATCTACCAGCAAAAATGGATACCTGTGGGGTAGATATGTCTTGATTTCGTTTATGTCCATATTTATTTTCATATTATCTCCCTGTCTGCCGCCTGTCTGCGACAGGCTTTATTTTTTCAACTAACTCCAGGTTCAGTTTATGGCCGCTACGTATAGCAATTACCCTGCCTTTTATCGGTTTACCCAATAAATACAGGTCTCCTATCAAATCCAATACCTTATGCCTTACCGGCTCATCGGGGAATTTCAAGATATTATCCATCGGGCCGTCCTTCGTCATAACCAACGTGTTCTTTAAATTAGCGCCTTTACCATAGCCCTGTTTCAAAAGAAAATCTACTTCCTCTTTGAGGCAAAATGTTCTCGCCGGCGCAATCTCTTTCTGAAACACTTTGGAATCCACCGTGTCACTGAAAAATTGCCTTCCTATAGCAGGGCCGGGGTATTCCAATATATAAGAAATTTTAAAAGTTTGGCTTGGAAATATACCTAAAAAAGATTCTTTGTTTTCTACCCAAAGCGGTTCCTTAATCTCTATGAATTCCCGCTGTGGTTTTTGAATTTTTATACCGGCCTCTTTAAGCGCTTCTAAAAAGATGCCCGCGCTTCCGTCTAATCCCGGCGGTTCGGAGCTTGTCAGCTCTATCCTTATATTGTCAACCTCGGCACCCCAGAGCGCTGCTAAAATATGTTCGACTGTTTCTAAGTAATCTCCTATCTTGCTGCGCCTGTCTGTGGCAAGATTCATTAAATCGCCAAGGCGTATCCTTGGTTTATTCTCTAAATCCCGCCTTACAAAGGTGATACCGCTGTCTTCTTTATCGGGATAAAAAAAGGCCTTTACAGATTTACCTGTCTGAAGACCGTTTCCTTCCAGAAAAAAACTTTTATTTATTGTCTTTTGTTGTTTCAAGTTCAGTGATATTTTTTAGTTTATTTTCTACGGCTTTCAGGCGCTCGTAAATCTCGGGAAATCTATTCCAAAGGCTATATATTATTCTGGCCTTTTTAATCGGTTTTGCGGGACTGCCTAAAATGATTGTGTTAGGCGGAACGGATTTTGTAACACCTGATTTAGCCGCTATCATCACATTATCGCCTATTTCGATATGGTCGGCAAAACCGGTCTGCCCGCCTATAATAACGTTATTGCCGATTTTCACGCTACCTGAAATACCGGTCTGGGCGGCAACTATACAATTCCTTCCTATTGTTACGTTATGCGCAACCTGGACAAGATTGTCAATTTTGGTGCCCTTCTGTATTTTAGTGTGTGCCACCTTCGCCCTATCCACAGTGACACAGGCCCCCAGCTCAACATCATCCTCTATTATGACATCCCCTATATGCGGAACCTTCTCATGCCCTCTTTGCGTTTGCTGGTAACCGAATCCATCTGCACCGATAACGCATCCCGAATGAATAATAACCCTATCGCCGATTTTCACATTCTCGCGAATAGTAACATTCGGATAAATAATGCAATCCTTCCCGATTTTTGTCGAACAGCCGATATAACAATGCGCGTAAATAATTGTCCCGCTACCTATTTCGGCGCCGTCTTCCAAGCATGCATAAGCGCCCAGGGTTACGTTCTCGCCCAGTTTAACGTCTTTGCCGACAACGGCTGTCTTGTTTATACCTTTTGGATGGGGGATGTGCCGAGATAGTATTAATTCTGCGGCTTTTTTAAACGCGAGATTCGGATTCTTGCACTTGATAATAGGGATGGGGGATTTCTCTATTTCGTTGGGAACAACCGAAGCCGATGCCTTCGTTTTTTCCAGGAGATGGCTTTTAGATTTTTTTCCGAATACAAAAACCAGGTCCCCTTCTTGGGCTTCTTCGATATCGCATATATTGCTTACGGTTAAATTCCGGTCACCTATAAGTTCGCCGCCGATATGTTTGGCAAGTTCTTCAAGAGATATTTTTTTTTTAGCCATCATGGTAAATAAATTATTTATTCAATCTCTTTATAATATCGTCTGTAATATCGTATTTTTTCAAAGAATATACAAACAGCGCTTCGTCAAATACGACGTCATAGCCGTTTTTCTTGGAATGTTCTTCCGAAACATCTAATATATCGCTTCTTATTTCCCTAAACATCTCCTCTTTCTTTCGTAGAACTCCGTCAAGCTTTTCTTTCCTGAACTCATCGAGCTCTTTTACCTTCCGTATCATTTCCGGTTCTTTTTTCTTCCGTGCCGTTTCGCTCAATAGACCCATTTCATCCCTGAATTTCCTGACTTCCTGGGTCCTATTTTCTATTTCTTCTTTTACTTTCGCGTCTTCCTTTTCGAGTTCTTCATTGAATTTTTTTGTCTTTTTATATTCATAAAACACTTTTCTCATATTTATGTAGCCTATTTTTAGCCCTTCGGCAAATGCGTATTCGGATAGGGCTAAACAAAATACTATAATTAATATACCTACAAATTTCTTATGCATTATTTACCTCCTTCAATGAGATCTCTCGCTCCGCTATAAATTCGGCCATACAACTTACTTCAGCTTTCGGCCCGGTAAGTTGTGGCCTCATTTAGAATCCGTGGCTCATGGAGAAATAAAATTCTCCCTCTTGCGAATCATCGTAATTTTCGTCCAAGGGATAACCCCAATCTAACCTTAGAGGGCCTATGGGCGTTTTTATCCTGATACCCGTACCCACTCCTTGTTTATAATCACCTTGCCCGAAATCCCCCAAGTCTTCCCAAACATTACCGATATCGTAGAAGACAGCTCCCTTTATTATCTTCTCATATATAGGAAAAGTGATTTCCACATTCCCGACCAACATTGCTTCTCCTCCCGTAGGAGTATTAGAAGCAGTGTCCCTCGGTCCCACCTTTCTTTCTCTGTAACCCCTTATAGTATTAGCTCCTCCCGCATAGAACCTTTCGTAAATAGGAATTTTATCCGTATTTAAGTAGGGATTAGCAACGCCTGCCTTTCCTCTTAGCTCAATAACTATCTTCTCTATGGGGGAGTAATAGAAGCTAGTCCAGAAATTCCCTTTGAAGAAATCTTTATCCCCGGCAAGGAAACCGCCTGTATTTTCCAACCTTGTTGCCGTAATAAATCCCCGTGTAGGGCTGAAGATGTTGTCGCGGTTGTCAAAGTTGACCCCGAGAATAAGGCGGCTCAACCAGTTCTCTCCCGCCTCATCCTGTAAATCCTGAGTGGCGTCCCCGGGGATGTCCGATATATCTACATTTTCTAATTTGTACATAAGACTGGAATTAAAATATTCCAAAAACTCCTTGCCAAATCGTACATCGCCGCCGCCGCGCACCTCTTTATATCCGTAACCAACCTGCGACCTTCTAAAATGTGTCCTGTAGTATGTATCAAAGCCAAAGGAAAGGGGATAATCAAATATCCATGGTTCCGTCCAGCTGATATTGTAATTAGTCCTCACCGTTCCTAATTCCGCCCTGACAGCGAGATTTTGCCCGTCGCCTGTAAAGTAAGGAAAATTGAGAATATCGAAATTTTTCTGCGTTACCTGTATGAAACCTATAAATTCATCCACGGAGCTGTACCCGCCGCCGAAGGCGAACTCGCCTGTTTTTGTCTCTTTGACGTTTATCTCTAAATCGTTGACGTTTGGCTTGTGGCTGGGTTTGGTTTCAAAATAAATATCCTCGAAAAAGCCCAGGTTATACAACCTCTCTTTGCTCCTTCTAATCTTGTCTCCGTCAAAACGTTCGCCGGGATAGGTTCTGAGTTCACGCCTTATTACGATGTCTTTTGTTTTTGTATTGCCCTTTATGTCGATTTTCCCGACGTATACGAGTTTTTTTCCGTCTATATCAAAAACGATGTCTAAACTTTTCTTTTTCGGATCGGGGATTGTGTCAACAGAAATCTCGGCATTCATATAACCTTTGCCGTAATAAAGGCCTCTCATGTTCTCGGCGTCCTTCTTCAGTATTGTAAAGCTAAAAGGTTCCCCGGTCTCCTGGGAGATTATTTTCCTAATCTCCTCTTCCGGGAAAATAATATTTCCTCTAATGATAATGTTTCTTACGCGGTATTGGTTACCCTCATTAATATCAAGGGTTATATGCATAATTCCCTTTTCCTCGTCATAATCGAATTGTGGCGTAACGGAAATATCTAGAAATCCCTGGTCCTGGTAATACATTTTTATTTTAGACAGGTCATTTTCAAATGTTTCATCATCGAAATAACCTCTCCTGAAAAGCCAGGCCGGCCGGGTATCCATAAGGGAGAGGAGCTTATTTGTCTTCACGGACTTATTGCCTTCTACAAAAATGCGCTTTATTCTCATGCGCATTTCTTCATCTACCAAAATTTTGACCGTAACCTGGTTGAGCTCTTTGTCTTTTTCTAATTCGTACTTAACATTGGCGCGGTGAAACCCGCTTCTTTCATAAAAAGACCTTAGTTCTCTTATATCTTCCGAAAGCCTGCTAAAATTGAGCATACCGTCTTCTTTTGTTTTCAGAATTTTTTTAAGCCGGCGCGTGCTGAGTTTTTCGTTGCCTTCAAAAATAATTTCTTTTATAACGGGTTTTTCCTCGACAATAATAGTCACCCTTATACCTTCCCTATAAGCTTCTACATCAATGGCGACATCCGTAAAATACCCTAAGGCATAAAGCCTTTTAATATCATCATCTATGACGTCCTGGGAAAATTGTATTCCGGCTTTTGTCTTTATCTTGGAAAGGATAGTTGCCTCTCCTATAGCCTGATTTCCTCTTACCTGGACAGCGGTGACAGTTTGCCCTTTCGGAGTCTCCGCCTCCGAGGGAATACTAAAAAGAATTACTAATATAACGACGGAAACGGCTTTCATTATCAGGCATAGCGTTTTGAAGAAACTTGTCCCTTTTTTGCTTTTATCGCTTAACATAGGGTCAAAACTCCTCTCCTTTAGCGAGGTCCTCAAACCTCGCGTATTCGCTGATAAATGCCAGCTTCACCGTGCCAACGGGGCCGTTTCGCTGTTTGGCTATGATAACATCGGCGACTCCTTTATTCTCTTCCGTAGGATTATAATATTCCTCTCTCAAAAGTAACGCGACCAAATCCGCATCTTGCTCGATAGCACCGCTTTCTCTCAAGTCGGAAAGCTGCGGCCTACGGTCGGACCTCTGTTCAACAGCCCTTGAAAGCTGGCTAACCGCTATCAAAGGAACGCTTAACTCTCTGGCCAATGCCTTGAGAGAGCGGGAAATCTCGGAGATTTCCTGCTGCCTGTTTTCCGAACCGCGAGGCCCCTGCATCAACTGCAGATAATCTACTATAAGCAATCCGATATTATGCTGGGCTTTTAATCGACGGGCTTTTGCTCTCAATTCCAGCACAGAAATGCTGGGGGTATCATCTATATAAATAGGGGCTTCCGAAACCTTGCCCGCCGCATTGACAAGCTTGGGCCAATCTGACTGCGAAAGAAAGCCCGTCCGCACTTTATGCGAGTTAACGCGGGCGTGAGAACATAGCATCCTCTGAACAAGCTGTTCCTTCGCCATTTCCAAACTAAAAAATGCTACCGGAATCCGTCCAATGACTCCGACCTGTTCTGCGATACAGCCGACAAGAGCGCTTTTGCCCATAGAAGGCCTTCCTGCTATAATTATTAAATCCGAGCTCTGAAACCCTGCGGTCATTATATCAAAATCGTGAAACCCCGTGGCAATACCCGTAATATTCTCTTTTCTCTGATAGAGATTATCGATGGTTTCAATGCTGCTCTTTATTACATCTTTTATAGAAGAAAATTTCGATTCTACTTTATTCGTGGTAATATCAAAAATCATGCGCTCGGCTTTATCGAGAAGCACATCCACGGTGCTTGTATTATCATAACTTTCTGATACAATGCGGGTAGCCGTGGATATGAGATTGCGCAGGATTGCTTTCTCTCTTACAAGCCTGGCATAGTGCTCTATATTAGCCGATGTGGGTATGCTTGATACTATGGAGGTAATGTAGGCGGGCCCACCCATCCCATCCAATGCGCCTGATTTTCTCAGTTCCTCATTGACCGTTACGATATCGACGGCTTTGTTTCTGTCATATAAATTTACAACGGTAGAATATATTTTCTTGTGGGCTTCCTTGTAGAAAAAACTCTCATCCAGGAGTTCGACCGCCTGGCCTATCGCTTCTTTATCTAAGAGCATCGAGCCGAGAACCGCGATTTCCGCCTCGTTAGCCTGAGGAGGCATCTTATCGGTTAATAATTCCTTTATCGGCGGCATTGGTTTAATAGTATCATTTTTTTACAACCCATATTCTCGGGGAGACTTTTATCTCGGGGTGTAATCTGATTTCTATATTATAAATCCCTAATTTCCTGATAGGTTCTTTGATAAAGATGGCTTTTTTATCTACATGGATATCTTCCTGCTGAAGCGCATGAAAAATCGTCTCCGGCGTTACGCTACCGAACAACTTATCTTCCATGCCCGATTCTACCGGAATAGTTAATGAAATTTGAGAAAGCTTTTCCTCAAGCGCCCGGGCAGCCTGTTTTTGCTTTTCCCGTTCTTTCGAGGCCCTTTTTCTTTTCGCTTCTAAAATCCTGACTGTTCCGGCCGTGCAGGCCATGGCGAGTTTTCTTGGAATAAGATAATTTCTGGCATAACCGTCTTTAGCCTTTACGGTATCGCCTTCTTTTCCAAGAGCTTTGATATCTTGTAGAAGTATGATTTCCATTCTATTCGGCCAGGTAGGGTAAAAGCCCGACATTGCGGGCTCTTTTTATCGCTGTAGCGACTCTGCGCTGGTGCTTAGCGCAGGTCCCCGAAATCCTTGAAGGAATTATTTTACCCCGCTCCGTTATAAGCCTTCGAAGAAACTGGCAATCCTTATAATCTATTCTTAAAGTTTTATCGGTACAGAACCGGCATTTTCTCCTTCTCAATATATAAGGCCGCCGCCTTGTATCCGACTTACTGCCAACTTTTCTTTTATCCGTTTTTTTTCTTTCTATTCCTTTTTTCACTTTTTCTACTCTCTGGTTACTTCCTAAAAAGGTATTTCTTCAGAACCCTTTTGAGGAACTTCTGCGTTATCTAAATCTATGGAACCTACCTCGTCCTGCGGCGCCTTGTTGGTTGTTTCCGCATTAGCCGGGAGCAATGGTTGTCTCTCTTTTTGCGTCCCCCTTAAAAACTGCACACTGTTGGCTACAACCTCAATGGTTGAACGTTTCTGTCCGTCCTGCGTTTCCCATGACCGCGAACGAAGGCGGCCTTCCACAAAAACAGGACTGCCCTTTGTAAGGTATTCTGCGCAGACTTCGGCGCGCCTTGCCCA
>CP070780.1:1356679-1360962 GCA_020346285.1 Candidatus Omnitrophota bacterium
AACCCAGAACGGATATGGCCCAGCGCCTGTTCTGCGATCCTTATATTTTTTACAAGATTTTCGAGTTCCCGGGGCTCAAGTGAAAAGAAACTATCAGGCGTCCGGAATTTACGAGATAGCGCGAAATGCTTTTCGACCATCTTTGCCCCAAGTGAAACGGCTGCAACAGAAGCCCCTATGTCCATCGTGTGATCGGAGAGGCCTACCGGGTAACGGAACAGTTTCCTCATATAGGGAATGGTATTCAAATCCATCTCCCTGGGATTTGCCGGGTAACTACTGACGCATTTCAGCAAGATTATATCCTTTGCGCCTGCGCCTTTCGCAGTCCTAACCGCCTCTTTTACCTCAAGAACCGTTGACATTCCCGTTGATAATATGAGGGGCTTCCCGGTCTTTGCCGCGTATTCAATCAAAGGCAAATCCACGAGTTCGAAAGAGGATATCTTATGCATCGGAACGCCTAATTCTTCCAAAAAATCAATAGCGGTCCTGTCAAAAGCAGTAGAAAAAAATGTTAGCCCCATATCTTCGGTTACCTTCTTCAATTTTTTAAACCACTTCCAGGGGGTATATGCCTTTTCGTATAGCTGGTATAACGTCTGCCCTCCCCACTTGGGGTGTTTGATTACAAAGTATTTTTTTTTGCTGATTATAGTTAAGGTATCGGCTGTATATGTTTGGAACTTCACCGCATCCGCGCCCCGCATCTTTGCCTCTTTAATAAGCGATATTGCCCTGTTAAAATTTTGTCCGTGATTTGCCGAGATCTCTGCAACTACAAAACAAGGGTGGCCATCACCAATATATCTTGTTTGGTTAATTTTTATTCTTACTTTGCCCTTCATTTCAAGTTCCTTTGATAGTTTTAACGACGCGGGCCGGATTGCCGCAAGCAACAGAATAAGGAGGGACATCACGGGTAACCACTGCCCTCGCGGCTATGATGGAGCCCCTTCCTACGGTAACCCCTTTCAGAATAAGGGCATCCATACCAATCCAGACATCATCTTCTATCGTAACTTTTTTGATTACCGTATCATATACATCCGTAGGGGTTTTTTGCAACCCGATTAACTGCTTTCTCCTTTTTTTAGGAGATAAGGGATGGCTTGTGTGATCCTGTATCATGATTCTGTTAGACAACATGCAATAATTGCCGATTGTTACCTCTTCTGCGGCGTCTATTTGCGTAAAATCCCCCAGATAACAATAATTTCCTATCGTCAGCCTGCCTTCGCCAAAAAAAAATAGCTTGCTATATCTCAAGATAGCATAATCGCCTATGACAAGTTGTTCTTTCTTTATGTTATTTAGAGTAATCGGGCCTACAATCTTCGGAGATTTTCCAATTATTGCTACTTTGCTTAATTGTTTTCTATTTTTACACGTCTTCTTTTTGTAAATTCCCATTTATCCTCCGGCTTTTCTAAAAGAAATCTGCAGAGCCTGGCAGCGCCTTTCCCATCGATGGTATCCCTGCCTATCTTAGAACGCTTAAGCCTCTCAAGATACGGAAGAATGTTGCCGAACGCATGTGAAATATTTTCAAATATATCCTTATCATTGTGTTTTCCGGCATACTCTAAAAATCCGGCCCTCTTCCAACCATAAAGATTCTTTAATTGGTTCTCTGCTGCCGCAACCCCCACAACAGGCACCCCTATCCGCGCCAGCTCATATAATGTCTGGCCCCCGGCAGAAACGGCAATATCTGACTCTAACATGACTTTTTTCATTTCCTCGGCACCGGGGTCGTATATTAAGTTTGTCTTCTCGTCTTTCAGGCCTTCAATCGTTCTTTTGCACCCAAATCCCCTGCCAACTACGATATTCTTTGTATATTCACCGTATTTCTCTTTTAGAAATTTCATAATTCCGGGGGTTATATTTTCCCTGTCATCGCCGCCAAAAGTAACCATTATGCTCTCAACATCGCTCTTTATCTTTTTTTCCGGAATATTCCAAAATTCCTTTCTTAAAATCGTATATTTAGTGCCTAACAGATAAGTAATGCCTTCTTTTTCGGGGTAATCGAATTCTTCCGAATAGATGGATACGTTTACAACTGTCCCACGGGGATAGTCGAGCCGTTTATTATCATCTATATAGACCGGTGTTTTCACCAGATTAGACAAACTTTCATAAAAGCTTATATCTGCCAGGAAAGAGTCGCAGATAACAATATCCGATTCCGCTATAATCTTGAATGCTTTATCCTTTAGTTTAATCCAGTCGAAAATCCGGAATTTCCAATTTTTTAATAGATCTGAAACCTCGCCCTTTCCATTTATTATAAGTTCGGGAATAATGTTCCTCTCCCCTAACGCCTGACACAGCGAGATACACCTTGTTATATGCCCCAGGCCGATATCTTTACCGCCTTCGGTCAGTATCAATACTTTAGAGTCTTCTTTTCTCATGGAACACCCTGAGCTCATCTTCTACTGTGGGCAAGGGGCCAAGTATGCCCTCTGCCTTTGACACGTTTAGGCTGACATTCTTCGGTCTTTTTGCGGCAAATTTGAAGGAATCTACGGAAATAGGCATTATAGAAGACCTGTCAAAACCGAAGAGCCCGGCGAGAAAAATACCGAACTTGCACTTGCTTAACGAATCCTTGCTACCTATATTTAATGTACCCGTAAAATCCATTTGCAATAACTTATCTATTAACAAAGATAGCGTATTAACGGTAATCGGAGAGAACATTACATCGGTAAACATCTTTATTGTTTGCTTATCCCGGAGGCTCTTATATACCCATTCAGCGAAAGACCCGGGCTCTTTTACGTGATTCCAGCCGAATATCGTTGTGCGGATAATAACAAAGTTATCTGATAATTGTTCGACAAATACTTCACCTTCATGTTTGGTCTTTGCATAGTTATTTATGGGGCGCGGCGTATCGGTTTCATTGTAATTTCCCTTTTTGCCGTCAAAAACAGATTCCGTTGAAATGTAGATAAACCTTGTACCGTATGGCTTCAAAATAGATGCCAGGTCCCGCGTTGCCAGCGAATTCGTGGCACGTGCCAGGTCAAAATCCCTCTCGCATGTATCGACATTGGTCAATGCAGCCGTGTGAACAAAAAAATCCGGCCTGACCGAGTCAATGACACGCTTTAACTTTTCATGATCGGTTATATCAACCTTGAACTGATTCTTTAATTCCGGATTTGGATGATTTCTATATAATCCGAATACCTCATATCTTTTGCCGATTTCAGATACCAAATTACTTCCGAGCATTCCGGAGGCACCTGTAATAAGAAGCTTCTTCATTTATTTTATCTTCTTTTGCATTATTTTTTTATTTATTAACCTTAAACGCGGCTTTTTTTTAAAAAGGCTGATTATTTCAGAAATCCCGAAATATTTATCCCGGGGATATAAATGATCGAATACTTTCGAGATGAGCGCGTAATCCTCTTTGGTATCCAGCGTAATCCTTAAATCCGGCCAAAAAAACCTCTTTGGCGCCTTTACCTGCATGATTCTAAAAAGAGAATTGTTTGTATAAATATAAGGCGTAACATGTTCTTTTTCATAATCTTTTTTTGCATTCTTGTAGGTTTTCTCCAGAATATCGAAATTAAAAACCTCCGTGTCGAGCCCGCGCGGATAAGTTCTTTCAAGTGTATTTGAGGTGTAATCGGCCTTTTTCTTTACATGTTTTTCTATAACCGAATCCACTACCCCCGGGTCGATGCACGGACAATCGCTGCATATTCTTACGATAACATCCAGGTTATTGCATCTCGCGCTCAAATAATACCGCGATAGGACATTTTCCTTGCTTCCCCTAAAATATCCCGCACCTTCCCGTTTTGCTACGGCAAGGATTCTATCGGCGCTTTTTTCAAGGCTTGTAGCGACGATAATTTCATTTATTTTTTTAGACCTTTTTAATCGCCGGATAACCTGGCCCAACGCGGTAATCCCGCTCCCGGAAGGTAGTTCCTTCAAAATCTTACCCGGCAATCTTGTCGAGGAATACCTTGCCTGGACTATCGCGCCTATCTTCACCGTTTATTTACCTTTTTGAGAAGAAACATCATATCTATATTTTTATTATTCAGGTATTTCAGGCGTTTTTGCTTTATTAAGCGTAAATCATTAAATAACTCGAGATATAATTTTTGGAAGTTTGCCTTCCAGAGTAAGTTTTTTTTACCCCTGTATATAATCTCTTCATATTTTTTAGAATAATATTCAAAACCCCAGATATATTTATTGCTCGAACGGTATATTTCTTTCATTGCTCTTTTTATATCTTTCGG
>CP070780.1:1361062-1368620 GCA_020346285.1 Candidatus Omnitrophota bacterium
AAATGCCCTTTTTGTGAAGGCAATGAATCTCTTACGCCTCCCGAAGTTTATGCGTTACGCAAAGCCCGTACTCGCCCTAACGCTCCCGGGTGGGAGATACGTGTCGTTTCTTCCATTTCTCCTTTTTTGAATATACTGGGCGATTTAGACAGGCACGGAAAGCGCATGTACGACCTTATGAACGGCATAGGCAACCATGAGGTGTTAATCGCAACGCCTCATCATGGCCCGGATGCATTTATAAAAGACCTATCCCAGATTGAAAAACTTACCGGAGTAATTATAAAAAGGATGCGAGAATTAAAGAAAGACCAGCGGTTGAAATACGTTCTCATTTTCAAAAATCACGGGAAGGCCGCCGGTGGCGGCAATATCCCTCACGAGCACCTTCAGCTGATAGCGACACCGGTTACGCCCAAGCGCGTTAAAGAGGAGCTGGTCGGTTCGAAACGCTATTTCGAATATAAGGATAGGTGCGTATTCTGCGATATGATAATCCAGGAACTGGACCAGAAGGAAAGGGTGTTTTTGGAAATAGATAATTTTCTCGCTATTAACCCTTATTGTTCCAGGTTCCCGTTTGAAACATGGATTCTGCCCCGAAAACATTCCTGCGACTTCGACACTATGAGCAAAAATGAAATAAAAAGTTTCTCCAGGGTTTTCCAGTCAACCATGCGTGGAATGATAAAGACACTCGGCAATTTTCCATACAATATAATTTTGCACACATCTCCTTTCAGGAGAAGGAAGAAGAAGGGCTATTGGGAAACGATAGAAAATGACTATCACTGGCATATAGAGATTATGCCACGTTTAACTCAAGTCGCGGGATTTGAGTGGGGAAGCGGATTTTATATAAATCCTACTCCCCCGGAGCAAGCGTGTGCGTATTTAAAGGAAACAGAAAAAAGCGAATAGGTATTTTTAGCTACCCACTTTAGTGGGTGGTCTTGGCATAATATTTTAAGCCGAATAACTATGTCACAATTAAGAAGAGACCCTATAACAGGCAGATGGATAATCGTAAATTATGAAAAGGTTGTAGAACCGGAAGAGTTCTCATTCGAGAGAGCCGTAAAAAGTAACAATACCAAAAAATGCCCTTTTTGCCCGGGAAACGAGCATATGACGCCCCCGGAGATCGTTGCCCACAGAAACATCGGAGCGCCAAATACGCCTGGATGGACAATAAGGGTGGTGCCGAACAAATATCCTGCCCTTGAAATCAAGGGCGATTTGAACAAACAGGGCATAGGTGTTTTTGACAGAATGAACGGCATCGGCGCCCACGAGGTTATTGTGGATATCCCGCATCACATGCGCGACGTCGCGGATATATCGGATGAGCAGGCAGAAGAGATAATCTGGTCGTATATTTCAAGGAACACCGATTTAAGAAAGGACAAAAGGTTTAAATATATTCTTATCTTCAGAAATTACGGGAAATCAGCGGGTGCATCCCTGGAACACCCCCATTCGCAACTGATAGCGCTTCCTATCGTGCCAAAGCGCGTTAACGAAGAACTTAATAGCTCCCTGGAGTATTACAACTATAAGGATAGATGCGTGTTCTGTGACATATTGGTCCAGGAATTGAGCGATAAAGAGCGCATTGTCGAAGAGAATGATTTTTTTATCTCATTTTGTCCGTTTGTTTCAAGATTTCCTTATGAAATGTGGATCATGCCAAAAAGGCACGAATCGCATTTTACGAGCCTTCAAAAGGAAGAGGTAAAGCCCCTGGGCACCATATTGAGAAATAGCATGAAAAAATTGAAAAAGTTATTGAATAATCCGCCATATAATTATATAATCCATACTTCGCCCATAAACGGCTTTGAGAAGGAATACTATCACTGGCATATAGAGATTATGCCAAAACTGGTTAATGTGGCTGGCTTTGAGTGGGGAAGCGGATTTTACGTAAATCCCATTCCCCCAGAAGTAGCCGCAAGGAATTTGATGAAATGAAAAGAGAACTAAAAAGGAGAGGCAAAAGATGGCAATAAAAGTAGGAATCAACGGTTTTGGAAGGATAGGCAGAATGGTTTTTAAGATAATGGTTGAGCGAGGCGGTTTCGATATCGCCGCTATAAATGATCTCACAGACGCAAAGACACTCGCTCATCTATTGAAATACGACTCTACGCATGGCAGATTCGCCGGTGAGGTGAAGGCCAAAGACAAATCGATAGTCGTAAACGGCAAGGAAATCGATATATTGAGTATAAAAGACCCCTCCCAGCTTCCATGGAAGAAAGAAGGCGCGAAGGTGGTTATCGAGTCAACAGGTGTATTCCGGGAAAAGGAAAAGATAGCCCTTCATCTTAAAGCAGGGGCAGAAAAGGTCATACTTACCGTTCCGGCAAAAGACGAAATCGACAATATGATAGTTTTGGGCGTTAATGAGAAAGCTCTTAAACCAACGGATAAAATCGTTTCCAACGCATCATGCACGACAAATTGCCTTGCGCCTATGGTAAAGGTTCTAAACGACACATTTGGGGTGGAGAAGGGGCTTATGACCACTGTCCACGCCTATACCAATGACCAGCGTATTCTCGATTTCCCGCACAAGGATTTGAGGAGGGCAAGGGCAGCGGCGGAAAACATCATACCTACGACAACAGGCGCTGCAAAGGCAGTCGGTAAAATTGTTCCTGAGCTCAAAGGCAAAATAAACGGCATGGCGATAAGGGTTCCTGTCAAATGCGGCTCAATAACGGATTTTGTCGCCGTTCTTAAAAAAAATGCAACGGTTGACAGCGTAAACGAGGCCTTCAGGAAAGCGGCAAGTGGCTCGATGAAGGGGATATTGGAATACACCGAAGACGCGATTGTTTCCTCGGATATTATCGGGAGTTCTTATTCCTGCATCTTTGACGCCAAATCCACAATGCTTGTTACGGATAACCTGGTAAAAGTTGTCGGCTGGTATGACAACGAGTGGGGCTATTCCTCAAGGGTGGTAGATTTGATTAGTTTATTAGTCAAATAATTGCAAATGATTATGAAAAAAAAGGCGTAGAAATGTCGAAGAAAGCGCTTATTACGGGCATTACCGGACAGGATGGCTCATACTTAGCAGAATTTTTGCTTTCAAAGGGTTATGAAGTCCATGGAATCATAAGGCGCGTGGCCCTGGAAGATCCGGAACACAGGCTATGGCGAATCAGGCACATCCAGGATAAACTTATTTTACATGCCGGTTGTTTGGAAAATTATGTCAGCATATTCAATGCGCTTGAAAAGATAATGCCCGATGAATGTTACCATTTAGCCGCCCAGAGTTTTGTAAGCTATTCTTTTGAGGATGAATCTTCCACGATTAATACGAATGTAAACGGAACCCATTTTGTCTTATCCGCGCTTAAAGAAAGAGCGCCGAAATGTAAATTCTATTTTGCCGCATCAAGCGAGATGTTCGGCCTTGTAAGGCAAACACCCCAGAATGAAAACACGCCTTTTCACCCCCGTTCCCCGTATGGTATCTCTAAAGTCACCGGGTTTCATTTGACTCAGAATTACCGCGAGGCATACAATCTATTTGCATGTAGCGGTATTCTTTTCAATCATGAGTCACCGAGAAGGGGTTTTGAGTTTGTAACTCGAAAGATTAGCAATAACGTAGCCAGGATTAAACTGGGATTGACAAAAAAACTGTATTTAGGGAACTTAGATGCGAGAAGAGATTGGGGCTATGCCGGTGATTATGTTCGGGCAATCTGGCTCATGCTCCAGCAAAATGAACCGGATGATTATGTGATAGCTACGGGAAAGAGTTATTCGGTCAGGGAGTTTGCGGAGTTAGCTTTTAAAACCGTAGGTCTAAACTGGAAAGATTACGTGGTAGCGGATAAAAAATTTTACCGTCCGGCAGAAGTCAATGAACTAAAGGGGGATTTTAGTAAGGCAAAAAAGGAATTAAACTGGAATCCTTCGGTTAATTTTGAGAATTTAGTTAAGATGATGGTTGAGGCGGATATAGAAAGAAATAAAAAACTATAAAATATGAACATCCTTTTTGCCTCACCCGAAGTTACCCCTTTTGCCAAAACAGGGGGCCTGGCCGATGTAAGCGGAAGCCTGCCCAGGGCTTTAAGCGAAATTTCCTGCCGCGCAAGCGTTATACTGCCTTTTTATAAGAGCGTGAAGAAGATGAGGTTAAATCTCAGCCATTTTTCAATCGGGCAATTCAATTTCCTTACATACAAAAAAGACGGTATAGAATATATCTTTGTCGTCAATGATAAATACTACGACAGGGATAATCTCTACTCAGAACCCTCGGGCGATTACGCGGATAACGACTTGCGTTTTTCCTATTTTGCGAGGGCGATTGCGGTAATCGCCATCGAACCGGGCCGGGGATTCGATATCGTTCACTGCAACGAATGGCAAACGGGCCTCGTGCCGCTTTATTTGAAGATTCACGGCGTAGATATAAAAACACTTTTTAGCATACACAATATTGGCTATCAGGGGTTATTTAAGAAGGACTCGCTTTATGGCATAGGTATACCGCGAAGATTTTATAGCATTAACGGTATAGAATATTACGGCAAGCTCTCATTTTTGAAAGCAGGCATTGTATATTCTTCGGCTGTCAGCACTGTTAGCAAGGGATATAGCCGGGAGATTCTTACCCCGGAATTCGGTTGCGGTATGGACGGAATTTTAAGGACGCGCGCTTCTCAGGTTTACGGCATAGTTAACGGCGTGGATTATAGCGAGTGGGACCCTAAAATAGATAAGCACATAGCCGAGAATTATGATTCAGGGACCATTGACAAAAAGTTTGAATGCAAGAAAGACCTCGTAAAGAGCGCTAATCTGCCGCCGGAAACCTTAAAGAGGCCTCTTATCGGCGTAATATCGAGGCTTGCCTATCAGAAGGGAATAGACCTCATTGTCGAGGCGGCAAAAGAGATAATAGATTTGGGAGCAAGTATTATTATTCTCGGCACCGGAGATGAGAAATACAACAATCTCTGCAAGCGTATAGCCGCACAATACCCGCTGTATATATCGAGCCATATAAAATTTGATAACCCCCTTGCGCATAAGATCGAGGCGGGAAGCGATATTTTTATAATGCCTTCCAGATACGAGCCGTGTGGCTTGAACCAGCTATATAGTTTGAAGTATGGAACGCTGCCCGTGGTGAGGTCAACAGGCGGTTTAAATGACACAATAATCGATATATATACGGACGAAAGGCGCGGAAACGGAATAAAATTTTCCGATGCGGCGAAAAAAGATTTAATAAAAGCCGTATCCCAAGCCGTAGAACTTTACAGGGACAAAGAAAAATGGCAAAAGATTCAGAAGAGGATTATGGGTTTAGATTTTTCCTGGAAGACATCGGCTTTGCATTATAAAGAGCTTTACGAGAAACTGGTAAAGGAATGACAGGACAGGACTTAAGCTGGTGCCTTCCGACGCTGAAAATTTTTCCCGTGGTTTTGGACTTACGACTCGAAAATTTGACGGAATTCCCTCGCCCCGACTGCGTCGGGGCTCGGTCAGTTCCGTCATTTTCTCGCCATAAGTCCTAAAACCACGCTGACTATATACATGAATGGGAAAAATTTTCTAATGCGCCTTCAGGCACCAGCTTAAGTCCTGTCCGAATGGAGAGATGGGCTACATTGACTTTGGCAAAAAATGCAAGTATACTTATATATCGATATTGATATATAAGGAGGTTTTTTTATGAAAAAAACGATAGGGGACCTTGATATTAAAGGTAAGAGAGTCCTTATGCGCGTGGATTTCAATGTTCCGCTGGATGCGAAACAACACATCACCGACGACACGCGAATCAGAAGCGCGCTCCCCACGATAAAATACGCCATAAAATCCCCGTCAAAGGTTATATTGATGAGCCACCTGGGCCGGCCAAAAGGCGAAGCTGATGCCCGGATGAGCCTCGCGCCTTGCGCCAAACGTCTTTCCAGATTGCTCGGTAAAAACGTGAAAATGCTGAGAGATTGCGTTGGCTCCGAGATAGAAAACACTGTCAGAAATATGCGGGATGGCGATGTAGTTCTTCTGGAAAATCTCAGATTTCATAAAGGAGAAACAAAGAACGACCCCGAATTTGCCGGTGCGCTTGCGAAGTCGGGAGATATTTTTATTAATGACGCTTTCGGGACCTGTCACAGGGCCCACGCTTCTACGCAAGGGGTTACAAAATTTTTGCCGGGCGCGATGGGATTTTTAGTAGAGAAAGAAATAAACTATTTTGAGAAGATTCTGCATAATCCTGAAAGACCGTTTGCCCTTCTTCTCGGCGGGGCAAAGGTTTCGGATAAAATCGCCGTTATTGAAAATATGCTTAAGAAAATAGATTACCTTTTAATCGGCGGGGCAATGGCTTATACATTTTTGAAATCACGGCTGAAGGGGACCGGAAATTCCAGGTTAGAGGAAGATAAGATTAATATGGCGTCAGACATTTTTGCTAAAGCAAGAAACAACAACGTAAGCGTATTTCTTCCCGGAGACCACGTTATCGCCAGAGCGGTAACAGCTAATACGGGAGTTAGAGTGGTGAGAGAACATATACCCGACGGATGGATAGGCCTGGATATAGGCCCAAGGACAATTAAAAAATACAAAAGTGCCATCAGGGACGCAAAGACGATATTCTGGAACGGGCCTCTTGGCTATTTTGAGCTGAGGCCTTTCAGGAGAGGCACCGCCGATATTGCAAGATTCATATCCCGGCTCAATGCTACGACCGTAATAGGCGGCGGGGATACAGCCGCTGCGATAAACGCGCTGGGCCTTAGCAGAAAAATGAGCCACATTTCAACCGGCGGCGGCGCATCCCTGGAGTATTTAGAAGGTAAAGAACTTCCCGGCATAGCGGCATTAGAGGAGAAATAAACAGTGCGCAAACCCATAATAGCCGGCAACTGGAAAATGAATAAAACCGTTGAAGAATCAATCGCGCTCTCCAACGGGATTAAGAGAAATCTATTTAATATAAATAATGTAGAAGTCGTTCTCTGCCCGCCGTCTACTTCTTTAAGCGATGTTAAGGATGTGATTCTGGATACCGATATTATTTTAGGGGCGCAGAATATGCACTGGGAAAGAGAGGGCGCGTTTACGGGAGAAGTTTCTGCGAAGATGCTTAAAGCCCTCGGATGCAAATACGCGATAATAGGCCATTCTGAAAGAAGGGCATATTTTGGCGAGACCAATGAGACGGTAAATAAAAAAATCAAATCCGCGATAAATCAGGGCTTGTTTCCGATAATGTGCGTGGGCGAAAGATTAGAGGAGAGAGAAAACGGTAAAACATTTGATGTAGTATCTCTCCATGTTGAAGAAGGGCTTTTAAATGTGGATAAGAAAGAAATTCTGAACATGGTTATCGCCTATGAGCCGGTATGGGCTATCGGGACAGGCAAAAATGCGACCCCTGAACAGGCAGAAGAAGTCCATAAATTTATTAGAAATCTCTTAGCAAAGAAATATGATAGGGAAATATCAAAAACTATCCGCATTCAATACGGAGGGAGCGTAAAGCCGGATAACATAG
>CP070780.1:1368720-1373843 GCA_020346285.1 Candidatus Omnitrophota bacterium
CCTGCTGCTCCTTACCTTTTCTAAATTTGTTTTAATCTCTCCTTCATCTCCTTCGTATCGTCTTTCAAATTCCTTAATTCTATCAGTTATATATTTTTCTTCGGCTGGGCCCAGGTCTCTCTTGTATTTGAGGTCCTTTATTAACCCGATAATCTCATTTTCTTTAAGCGTCGAAAAGAGCTTTTTCTCGGTTATTATATCCGCGGCCTGCTTTTTGTTGGGTTGACTTAGCGCATTGAGGATTTCGAGGTCGGCCCTTCCTTGCTGCACCCGGGTAAGCATAAGCTGCAATGTTGCTAATAAGGCCGGCTTTACTGCGGGGTTATACCTGACAAGGCCGATTAACTTCGTAATAGTTTCTTTCGGATTCTTTGTTAGTTCTATAAGTGATTTAAGAACGTCTATCACAAGGGAATTATCCAAGGCCGCAGCGCCTATAAAGTCCTGCAGCGCAGCATCTATATTTCCATGTTTAAGTTTCTGCTTTGCATCGTCAAAAGATGTTTTTGCCACCTTTGCCGTCTTCTCAGCCTCACTGGTTATTTTATCCATGTCTTGCATGTCTTGCCTAATGATACTCTTTTCAATCTTCTCTATATCAGCTTTGGATTTGACTTTAACGCCCAATAATCCTGCAAGTTTCGTTATCGAGCCCGCTACCTTTGCAATCTTACGACGATTTTCTACCGTTGCGCCTTTCGCTGCGTCAATTACGCTATTTGCAAGTATATCTATCATCTGCACGAGGTTTGTTTTGGCGGCTTTGTCGCCGATATGCAATTTTTCAAATCTATCTACAAATGTACCCAGATTTGAGAGAGATGGCTCTATTCCATTAATTAAATTCATGGCCTGAGATTCCGCATAACCGGCAAACTTAACTTTTCCAAGAATACGCGTGATATTATTATTTGCCCTTGTTATAGCCCGCTTTAACGCCCTTACCGGCCCTTCTTTTGCTTCTGCTAATAAGCCGAGGTTGGCTTTCTTCAACATTTTGTTAAAACTTGCCTGAAGTTGAAGTAGATTGAGCGTTCCTATAATCTGGGTTTGCAAACCTAAGCCTTTTTGCGAGAGAGTTGAATCAGCTAAAACAGATATGGCATTATTAACCGAACCCTTTAACATGCCAAAGAGTTGCTTTTTTGTAAGCGCATCGTAACCTGCCTTTTTCATTTTATTACTGTAGTCGTTATAGACTGACTCAAAGTCTTCTGAATTCAAGCTGGTCAGGTTATTAGTCATATTAACGAGAACCGATAAATTCTGTATGAATTTTATCTGCTCTTGCATTGACATGTTTACTCCGCCGCCGCCACCATCAAGAATATCGGAAAGCTCAACAGCAAATTCTCGCAACTCTTCCGGCATCCAACTAAGCAGCAATCTTGATAGAATTTCTTCTTTCAGCACCTCTTCATATAAACTACCGAGTATACCGCTCAAGTGGCCCGTTAATTTGGCAAGAAAGCCCTCATGCGTGTATGCATACTGTGCCATATTCCCTGTTATAAAGCTCAACTTGATTTTAATGGCTGTTGCGGTCCAAATGCCTATCCGGAGTGCAAGCCGGCCAAAGCCAGCCCCTGTCTGGATAAGAAATTGAGATACTATGCCGGGCAACGCACCCAAGCCCTGTAGTGAAGTTTGAATAGCGCTATATGTAAAGATAGGCCCCGTGGCAGCCGCGGAACCTGTTATCTTCGAAGCAAAGGCCGATATCGGGCCTGTTACTCTCTGCACTATAAGGCCGCCCACCTTTTCCCCTGCTACATGTATGAGGGGACCAAGTACTACGAATACCGCAGTAAATAGCATCCTTGAAGGCGTGACATTTTGCATTAAAGAAGTTAAAACAGAGCCCTCACCCATTGAATAACCCATACCAACTATGGTCTTGCCTAAACCGGCTCTCCATTTCACCATATCATTTGCTGAAAGCCCAAAAACTGCCTCGCCAACGGTCTTAAATATTGTGCCGGCGGCATGAAGCCCTACACTCATATTATATGTAAGAAACCATATACTTCTACCTGCGCTATGCCACACTTGTGTACCAAGCCATATGCCGAATGCTTTAATACCGGGATTAAGTTTTGCCGAGATTAATGCAGCTGTCTCTACTATAGTTGTTGCTATTTTTGTCGCATATGCTCCTACTTTTGCTGTAAATGTTGTTATGCTACTAGCTAATCCAATTTTACCGGCGATAGTTGATATACCGCTTATGCATCCGCTTATGCCGGCCTTTAGCATATTTGCTACACCTGCAGATGCAAACAGCAAGGTTATATCTATCCCGATTTCGCATATAGCCAGGGCGTGGCCAACGGTAAAGTTGCTGCCAGCTATCTTTATCTGTTCAATCTTGTACATATCATCTATGGAAACGGCTTTAAAACCGGTGTTTCGCTGTACCCAGCCACCGGTCAGGATATTGAAAAAAGCCTGTACTACACGATAAATGAGCCATTTTGGCGCATGGCCCATCCTATATATAGACAGCCCCATGCTACTTGCGTAATCTACCCTTGTAGATAATCCGGTTGCTGAAGAAATTATATCCTTTGCTGTAATTTCATCCGAGGGCCTACCCCATCTTTTAAATTCCACTAGCTTGCCAAGGGTAACTGGCGCAAGAATAAAGTTTCTTACCGCCCATGCAATTGGCTTATAGCAATGGTTATATCCGCCCTCTATTACAAATTCGCCATATTCATTTAATGTCGCGGTGAAGTCCTCTGATTCAGCCTTGTATTTATATATTTTGGTTTCGCGGTGTATTTCTGTTAACCTAAATTTTTCCAGCGTTTGCGCGCAATACCATGTTTGCATAATAGTGTGATATTCTCTAAGAATGTCATTCACGTATACGGCAAGATGCCTCTCTTTGCCTTTCTCATTCACAATGACTGCGATTCTGTCTTTTCCCGCATTCCGGCTGGAGAGGAATGTCGTATTGCCTATCTCGAGCGGTTGCGTAGAGTAACCGACTACACTGATA
Organism: Candidatus Omnitrophota bacterium; assembly: GCA_020346285.1. GTDB lineage: Bacteria > Omnitrophota > Gorgyraeia > JABMRN01 > RBG-13-46-9. Next base: position 1,371,725 of record CP070780.1, read on the forward strand.
TCCTCGCTTATGCCGAGGGTTTTAGCAAGCTCGATAAGCTCTCCTTTATCTTTATCGTCTAAGTCACCTGTATAGCCGCCATGGCTGCTAATCGCTCCTCTTATCACCTTCTCATCAGCTTTTGTAATCTTCATTTTTAACTCTATGCTGGCATGCGGGTTATTGTATGCCCCTATTGTCGCATTGATATTATCTCCGCCTTTAACGCCTTTAAAATCGGAATGTATAAAGGAATGGCCGAATAAAGCGCCAAGCATCATAATAAATTCTTCACTACCGCCTACCTTGGCAGATATGGAAAGTTCCGTCTTTGGTGTTTCTATCCCTGCACCTATTGGCCTTGTCATGCTTGTTATTAACGTAAGAGAAGATTCTTTGTCAGGAATGGTTTTTTTCGGTAGCAGCCAGTCAAAAAGATATTTTTCCGCAGACATATGAGAAATTTCGTCGCTACGCTTGACCATTCTCTTATATTCGGTTAATGCCGGGCCTTCAAGTTTTGCTTTAGTGTTAGTGCGGCTCCAAATAACCTCCCCATTCATATTCTCACCATAAGGGTCTTCTACCCAGTAAACATAGGCGCCGGCTTCATCCACAGTTTCATAAGCTGCGCCATTATCTTTACAAAGCTGAAGTTTTCTGTAAGCTAGGTTGTTTGATTCGGTGCTCTTTATTACGCTTGCCCACTCTCTTAATTGCAAGAATAATATGGCCTCACCCCAGAATTTAGCATCCTGTTTCCCGTACAACACGTTAACGCCATGAGCTTTATTTATGACCCTTTGGGCAAGCTCTAATGCATCTTCCGGCTCGTTATGCCGTAGCGACCAACCCAACGGCAGTGTTCTTTCATATTCTTCGTATCTTCTATCTGCCTCATCCAGAAATTCATTGATGGTTTCTTTTTTATCTAACTTATTTAATACGCTGACATCGTCGAATTTCAATAATTGTTTAAAATAAGTTAATTGCCCCTTATTCTTTGCTTCATCTGCGGCTGTGTAGAGCAGGAAGGCAAAGTCCAATGAATGTTCCGATTTTATCTTCTGGACTACGGGAACCATCCGATTGCTACCTTTATCATAAATAAATACAATGCTTCCGCTCAACTTCTTAGAAATATCGAGCAGTACCTCACACATGAGTTTTGGTTCTGTCGACAGGCCTTTTGTCGCTTCGTCAAAGGTCATAATGATAGGTTTTTCTTCTTTTGTGAAAGCACGGAAGAGCTCATTGCCATTTGCGTCTTTTATGTTTTTAGAGCCGGGGACAAGAGGCATGAGGGTTGAGCCCATTATTACAACTGCGCCATCCTTGTCTATCCGGATTCTTTCCCCCTCTCCTTCTCTCGTAAGGGTAAGGTTCTCGGATATGAGACCCTCCGGAAGCTCCAGGCCTTCTTCTCCCGGTACTGCGTCAGCCTGCCACGGGAGTTTATCAGAAGCTGTGAGTCTACCTACTGTCTGGTTTTGCGATGTGAAGCCCCAGAACTCCATTTGCACCCTTGCGGTCTCGGTTTTTCCTTTAGGGGTCTTGAACATAAAATCCTGATTATCCAGTGAATATAAGGATTCGTCTGCTATGAGGGATTTTCCCTTATTCCCTACTCTCAAGGTATGATTCTTATAGTTAATTTCTTGTCCGGGAACAAATAAAAGTTCGCTATTTTCATCTACATACATTCTTACTTTTATAGTATCTTCCGTGCCCGGCATATTTAATGTAACATCTCTCGGGGCCTGGTTTGCGTCAAGTTTAGGAATGACTACGTCTTTTCCTTCGATGGTTTCTTTGGTGTAAGTTGCGATAAAGCCTATATAAAGCACAACCTTTACTCCGGGCTGGCTGTATAATGCTGTAAGTGAGCCGGTAGGCATCATGGCATATTCCATATCGCCCTCATAAGCAACGAAGCCGTTACCCAGATCCTCTGTCATGGTGTAGGTAAATTCTCCTGATGCCTTGGGTTCCGGTAAGTCATAAGGTAATACAGGCGGTTCTTTTATAGATGTATCTATTACGCCCTCGCCTTTTGCGGTCAGATATACAAGGCCGTCTCTTAAGGTTAATCCTTTAAAAGTGGCTTTTCTTCCACCTTCTGATATTATTATGCCTTCTA
>CP070780.1:1373943-1382686 GCA_020346285.1 Candidatus Omnitrophota bacterium
CCCCGTATTCGAACCTCATCAAATTCACAAAATATATCACAATATACGAAGATATAGATTTACTGGCCCTTTTCCAGGAAGTAGAAGAATTCGAGTCCTATACCAGGGATAAGATATTCAAAAACGATGAAGAGCGCACTTTATATAATCTTACCAAAACCGCAAGAACAATAAAGAAACTCTTCGAAATCTCCCTTACCAACGTAGACTACAACTTTATCATAAGCAAAAAAAGATATTTCGACAGGACCTTATTCAGCGAATTCATCAAGAAAAACTATCTAAAATACAAACTTACCTTCGAGCATCCTTATGACCTTGATACAATCTTCGGCAACCTGGAAGACGCCGTAGAATTCTACAACATCGCCCAGAGCCGCAATAACGCGATGATTTCAAATACCATCCAGGCAATGAGGCAAGAAGGCGAAGAGGTCGCGGCTTTAATATCAGGCGGTTTCCACTCAGAGGGCCTTGCCGGCCTTTTGAAGGAAAAAGGCCTTTCATACCTTGTCATAATGCCGAAATTCAAAGACGGAGAACAGCGCCCTTACATAGCGGTTCTTACCAATAAGCGCCAGCCCTACGAAGAGCTTCTTGAATCAGGCGAGTATGTGTTGGCGGTGAGGGCATATTTCTATACCTCAAATGCGACTAACCTGTTGGAATCTGTATTCTATTCCCTGGGAGTGGCGGAAGACAAGGGAGCCCAACTCCTGCCCTTAAAGCAGCGATGGCATTCTCAATTCAAAAATGCTTATGAAGAATTTGGCGAGGGCATGGCAAGAACATGGGAAGGCGCTAAAAGGCCTATAACGCCGGAGGAATTTGCCAGGATATTGGGCCTTGATGATAACGGCCAGCCTCTCTCCGTGGATGAGAAGGACAAAACAGGAATTTTGACAGAAACCGTTCAGGCAGGAAACGAGAAAATAATAGTTGTAAGGCAGTATAAAGAGGGTAATCCCGTTATAGAATTGGCGCTGGTGAAAGACAAAGACGGAAAATACGGCCTTGACCTTGTCCCGCCGGAAGCAAAGAGAAGGTTAGAAAAACTTGCAGAGAGAAAAAAGATAAAGAAAAAGATAGAAAAAGCAGTTACGACAGAAAAAATCGAGGAATTGTTAACAAACAAAGGGCTTTCGGACAAGGAACGCGCGAGAAGAGAAAAGATTTTAAAGGATACAGTTTCGCGTATCCGGGCGAGGAATGTAGATACATCAGATTCGCAGGAGCTAATCAGAATATTTATTCAGTCAGCCCGGGCGAAAGGATACAGAATACCTAATGCGTTGGCAAGACAATATGAAAAATTCGAAAATATTTTAACCGAAATAAAAACGCGACTTCAACCCATGGCCGGCGGGCTAAGCCCCCAGGAATTATCAGCTTTTGTGCAAAGAGCCGAAACCACACCCGAACGAATAGTCGAATACTTAAATAACGGTTTTTGGTATCAGGCAGATATGGTCAAAGGGGCATTGGAATCGCAGCCAGAAAAGTTAAAACAGTTCGGGCAGCTGTTTGCGCAGGCCGAAAGAGAAAAGGGCGGCCTGGAAACATTTATACAAAAGCAGGAAAAGGATTGGGCCCGTAAGTCCGCAAAAGAAAAACCCGCAGTTTTTACCGATACATCTAAGAAAACATCAGGAAAAGTTACCGAGGAAACCGAGCTTACGGAGGCCGAACGCGATTTACTCCAAGTAGTAGAAAAAGGGGACGGTTCTATTTTTCCAGAAAAAATAAAACCGTCCCCTTTTTCTACTACTTTATATTCTGTTAATCCTTTTGTTATTGGACTGAGCGTTATTGTCGGTTTAATCGGAGCAATTAGATTAGCTGTTATTGTAGGAAGGATATTACATAGAATTAAGAGAGACAATTTGATTCTCTTCAGGAATGCGAGGATAAAATCGCTTATTGAGAAACTGAAACAAAGTAAAACTAGGCAAAACGCGGCTTTGAAACTGGCTGCTATTGGCGAGCCTGCTGTTTTAGCCTTGGTGGAAGTGTTAGGGGATAAAGACTATTGGGTTGGCGAGGCTGCCTCTGAAGCCCTTGTAAAAATCGCTAAACCAGAATGGATAAATAAACCACTTAGCGAAAGCAACAAAACAGCTATCTTTGCATTGGCGAAAGCTTTAAAGAGTAAAAACATCCGCGTGCGTAGATGGGCTGCGCACACACTTAGAGAAATCGAATATCACGTGGAAGATGTAGCTGTTCCTCTTGTAGAGGCACTAAAGGATGAAGACAAATTTGTTCGAAAAGACGCCATCGAAGCACTCGGCCATATTATTAGCAAGGATGCAATATTTGCAGTTCCTGCACTGGGAGAAGCATTAAAGATTGAAGATGATAAGGATGTTCTTGAAGCCATCGTGAGAGTGCTTGGCAAAATTAGTTTTGAAAAGGAAGATGCTACTCCCATTCTCATAGAAGCATTAAGCCTTACTAAGGACAGTGAAGTACTCCATTCCGCCATAGTAGCAATGGGAGTTGTTGAAGTAGGACGCTATGCTGAAATAGCCTTGCTTGAATTAAGTAAATTAGAGGCTGTGTTAAATGAATTAATAGAAAGTAGCGAATCTCAGAGATCCCGATATTGGTATGTCCATAGCGCCGCAAAAGAAGCCATAGAAAAGATCCGGGTAGAACAACTCAAAAAGCCGAAAGCCGAAGACCTCCGAACAAGATTTAATTCTTTTATAAACAGATTAACAAAAGAAGATCCTGAATTAACAAAGGAATCTAATATAGAAAAAGCTACCGCTTTGTTCGAAGAGGCCTTTAAACATTCAGAAGGATTCGGGCTACGCAGGTCTCAAAAATATGCGGCAAAAATTATGCACAAAGAAGGCAAATTTGTTCTTATGGAGGTAGGTGGCGGAAAAACATATGTTATAAGCTTAACTTCGTTATTAAGGGTAATACTTGCCAAAGTAAACGGCAAGGATACCCAGCCATATATTATGACCACCAGTGACTACTTAGCGCTTGAAGCAGCAGGGGTTACGCAAGGAGTTTTTGGTCAGCTTGGCCTTAAAGTTTGTGTGCTTCAAATGGACGGAAAAATGGCGGGCTCTTATGATTCTAAAACAGGCGATTTCAAATTTAGCGATAGACTCCCGGATGTAGCATCAGCGTGGAGAAAAGCAGATGTAATAATAGGAACAAAATCATCATTTTTCTTCCCTGTAGAACAAGGTCTTTTTGCTCTATATAAATACCAGCAAGCTGTGCTAGAAAGGCAAAAAGATCTGTTAATAGATGAAAATGATAGAATAATGGTTCAGGAGATATCAGAAAGCCATATGATATCCTCAGGCCGCGTAAGGGCAGATGCTAAAGAGATTGATTATATTCAGCGATTTACGAATAAGATTGCCAAGAAATGGTACGATAGTAAAGACAGCAGATTTTTTGTTAAGGTCAAAGGCGCAAAGACTGTGAAACTTTTAAATGAAGGTGAAAAAGAATTAGAAAAATGTATAAAGGACGAGTTAAAAGATAAATCCTATTGGGAAAAAATATCCGTGAAACTTAAATATAAGTATTTTCTGAAAATCGCCTTAGAAGCCTATGAATGTCGCCACCTTAATGAGGCAGGGGATTATGTATTCAACGAAAACAAAACTGATATCGTTATAACAGATGAAGCATCTGGCGAAGCAAAGCCGGGTTCGGAATGGACTGATTTACATAATGCTATAAGGATAAAACACGGTTTTGAGACAAAACCGGCCCGCCATACTCTTATATCTATGCCGTTTCCTGCCATGGTACCCGGAAAAGGACAGGAGTCTCCTATAAAAACTACCGATGGAAGGCCTTTAATAGGCAAGGTTATAGGCGCGACTGGAACAGATGCCAGCAGGGCAATGAAAGAAATTTATGGATTTGAGACAGCAAAGGTTCCGTCAGAGGCCGTCGCTGAAAGGATTATAGAACATATAGCAGAAGGTAAAGGCATCATTATGCACGCAAAGACGCTTGAGGAGGCGCGGGCCAAACTAAAAACTATAAGAAATACCATAAGAGATATTTTGGAGGATTACAAAGAAGATGAGTTGTGGCAACGCTTTGGAAAAAAAGAAGGCATTGAACCCCAGGAGCTTTTGGCGAAGATAAAGGAGATTGTACAAGATAAAACAGATAGCGATATCATAAAGAAGGTAAGCAAAGATGGAGAGGCGAAACCTGCCGTAGAAAACATTTCTGAAGATAGGACATTCAATATAGTAGTAACTGCAGAAGATGCTACTATTAAGAGATTGAGAGAGAATATTGCGACTAAAGCCGTAGAAAAGGTACTTGCCTTGATAGGTAGGATTACCTTTGTTAATTATATTTATAGAGCAAATAGGTCCAAGAATGAAGCCGGCAATCAGAAGATAAAAGAGCTTTATGACGAGAAAAATAAAAGTGTTATAGCAAGGGTAGAATCTATTGAGAAAGCAAAAGAAAAAGGTAACGAGTTAATAAAGCTCGGAATTGAAGGAGAAAATATAACAATAATAAGTGCAAAGAATATGAAAACAGCCAGAGATGTAGACATGCGCTTAAATCCCGTGCTTAATGATACAGGAAAGGTAGCTATAGTAGCGGGTAACATTATAAACAGGGGTGTAAATACCCGCATGAATGAATTACTTCAGACAAATGGTGCATGGCTAACAGGTATCAATTTCTATTTTGATAAATATGCAGCTGAAGCGATACAGCTTGAAGGAAGATTCGGCCGTGCTGGTGATGCTGGAGAGTGGTTGAATTATTTGAGTGTAGAAGATGTCCGCCAAATGGCTCCCGAAGGAGCCGGGCGCAGTATTTTGGATAGGTTACTTAACGGCGAAATGTCAGAGCCATTGCCTGAAAAAGAAACAATGGAGCTCTTTGATGAGATAAGAAAAATGAATGAACAAAAGTCTATCGAGCAGGCGAGGGAAGAGAATAAATTTCTCGAATTTCGTTACAGACCACATAAGGATTTGACCTTAGTAGATAATGAAGGAACCAAACGCGAGGTTTCTATATGGGAGATGTTCTTTACCATAAAGAATAATATTGCAGAAGGACGTCTTCTAAAAAGGTATTTGGAGATACCAGCAGATGACCCGAGTAGACCAGGTAAGACGTGGAACGATGTTTTAAATGAAAAGGCGAATGCTGTGGTAAAAGCTGTTGAAGTTGCAGACGGCAAAGAAACCAAACGAAAAGTATTAGCAGAAGCGATAAAAAAGGAATTTAGGATATCTTTTAGGATTGATTCGAAAAAAGAAGAGGAAAAGAAAGCTGCGCAGGCGCAGTTAGATGTATTGCTGAAGAAGATAAACGAAATAGGCCTAGACGGCATAAAGAATTATATCATAGGTTTCCTTAGTTACGAATCTCTACAACAAGCCCATATGAGATGGGAAGAATTTTTTACAGTAGGCCTTGAAGATACCAAAAAAATGCTTTCACAAACCGACTGGGCTAATCAGGCTTCAGGGGCAGATACATTTACGAGATATGCCGGAATACCTGTTAATGAATTTAATAAGACGAGAAAAGAGATAGCCAAAGATATAAGAGATTTACTGGTACAAAAGCTCGCAGAGGATGTCCCTGTTGCAGAAGAAAAGAAGCCTGCAGAAAAACTCACCAGGGCACCGGAAAAAAGAATCCTTTCTTTGGATACCGTTCTAAGAAAAGGGATTATCCCCGGCATATTTGGAGTTATCTCGGTAGCAGCAGTAGCCTTAGCATTTATGCATGTTCTCGTTCCCTGGGTGGCAACGGCTATGGTGATGACATCGCTGGTTTCAGTTGTTGGATTCTGGAAAGCCGATTTGAAATTAACAGTTTTTGGTTTAATAAGCAGCGCCGGTGTCTTCGCTATTTTTAAAGGCATTATGGGATTTTTGAATATACAGGGGTTGCTGGGAACAGCCTCAAGCGGCTTTTTAGCTCCTGTTGCAACATTTATACTCGGCCATCCTATTGCTATAGCTCTTTTGGCCTTTGTACTGGTGAGCTCACTTATCTTATCAAATGCATTTAGCCAACATCTTCAAAAAATTCAGAAAGAAGATAAAGGCAAACAGGATTTAGCAATGTCGTTAGCAGGCCACAAAGTCGGAGGCGAAGTAAGAAAATTAAGTAAACCTATCTTTCAACAATTATTATCCATTACAAATAACATTTTGCCGCTTTTTGCAACAACGGCAGCAGCTGTAATGGCCGCATCAGGAATACTTTCATTTATAGGGCTTCCAATGACCGGGGCATTTGCTATGTATATACTTATAATAAGTACGGGGCTAGCTTTTCTCGGGCTTATTTCAAGGTCAATTACTATTTTTACAAACAGGTCTCTGCTAAAAGAAACAGAGGATAAGGCACTTGATTTGAAACCATTTCAGCAGTTCAGTAGCTCTTTACTCAGAGCATTTACTGTGTTAGTAAGCACAGCGCTCATGCTACAGATTACAGGTATACCGTTTGCTATGTTGGCCTTGCCCGCTCTTGGTATTTTAGCGTCGATTATTTTTGCAAATCGCTTTATTCATTCCGCGGTAAAAAAAGGCCTTGTTGACAAAAGGGCTGAAAGGCTGGGTGAACTTTTGTCTATACCCGCTTTCTTAGGCCTAATGCCTATTGTTTTTCTTGCAGGTGGCCTGGCCACACATCTATGGGCGATTGGCCTTATTTCAGCCCTGCTGTTTGGAGCGAGCGGGGTAATCAACATAATAGCTATAAGGCGGGACATAGAGCATTATGTAGGGTCGCAAGTTAGCGCCAGAGAGGCATACAGAAATGCCTTTGGCTACTTCTTCAGGCAGTATATCGTCTTAAATATAATAGCGGTTGTACAGTCTCTTACAGGTTTAATAGGTATACCGTTGGCCTTATGGGCTGGCGTAAAGACAGTAGGCCTGGGTGTAGTTGTATTATTTGTGGGAAATGGATTTTTATATGTAGCGGCACTAATGGGAGTTGCATGGTTGAGTTATAGAATTTATGAAGGCACGCGTTTTAAGTTGACCGAGAGCAAGATTAACAGACGCATAAAAGGAAATGAAGCTGAATCGCTTCTGAAGTTTTTGCGCGGCATCTCAAATGATTTTAATAAAAAATCTATTAAGGAACAGAAGTTAGCCGACATTTTTGCAATAATACGCCAAGAGGCAGCGAGAGCCAGAGATAAAGGCGCACAGATGAAGATAAAAGAGGCGCAACTTAATATAATAGAGGAGATTATAGATTCGTTAGAACGCGAGCATTCACCCCCTGCAGGCTTAAGAAGAAAATACCTACCTCGCGATATCAGAATCCTTATAGATGAAAAACTATCCGGTATCCCAAACCTATCAGGTAAAAATAAAAAGCTGCTAAAAGAAATTATCTACCACGAATTATTTAGGAAATTAAACCTCATAGTCACCCCTATAGATACACTGGATTCCTTCAGAAAAGAGCGTGAAAAATTAATGCAGGCCGCGGGATTTGTAATGAGCCTGAGCATGATTGTGCCTTCTGGTTCCACAGTAGCCATAATGCAAGAGCATTTTAAAACAGAAGCTCAAAAGAGATTATCCTTAGCAACAAATATGTTCATGCCTACCGGTGTAACAGCAGGCTTTGATGCGGCTGCGCAAAACATACTCGATATTTTAACCACGGCAGAGCCCCTAAAACATAAGACGTTAACAGCCCAAGCCCGAATTCAAAAGATAAGGCAAGTGCTAAAAGAAGAGAGAGCAATACGCACCAAAGAAAAAACAGGAGAAGAAGGAGGAGTTCCCCCCCCGACAGCAAAAACTGCCAGAGTTCCCGCAACAAAACCTGTTCTTATCCCGAAAGCTAAAAAGGAGAAAAAATACGTATTCGCCGACTATGTCGCAAAAATTATAGATAGAATTATAGACAAATCAGGCTGTTTTATTAGCGTGATAGAGGATACGAGTCTCACAGATTCGACAATCGCCACGTCGATTCCGGAGTTCCATAACGCACTCGCTCCTGTGAGAGACGAGTTCGCGCTAATATACGGCATAGCGACAGTCGACCAGAATCTAGACAACCCGATATACGTGGACCTTATAAACGGAATCCTTGGATATATAAACTCAACCCCCGACTATGAAATCACCGATTTCGTGACAGAACTTGAGAAGATGGCCGAACTCCATGCAGGCTTAGATACAAACTCGCTTAGAGACGAATTCGCATTAATAACAGGTATAGCCATCGCTGACCAGAATCCTGCCGTGAATGAAAGCTACCGCTTCGAACTGGCAGGTATCATCGCATACATAAACTCAACCCCTGGCTATGAAATAGCCGACTTCCTGGCGGAACTTGAAGACGTAGTCAGCTTGCACAACGCATTGGATAACCTCAGAGATGAATTCAAAAGAACATATGGAATAGAGGTTACCGACCAAGTCCTTACAAATAAAGCTTACCGGGAAACCCTCATGGGTATTGTCTCATACATAAACGAAACCCCCGGCTATGAAATCTCTGTCTTCCTGACAGGGCTCGGAGGCGTAGTCGGCTTACACGATGTCTTGAACATCAATAATCTTAAAGACGAATTCGAAACAATTCACGGAATACCGGTTGCTAATCAAGTTCTTACTAATACTAATTACAAGCAGACCCTCACAGGCATCGTCTCATACATAAACGAAACCCCCGGCTATGAAATAGCCGACTTCCTGGCGGAACTTGAAGACGTAGTCAGCTTGCACAACGC
>CP070780.1:1382786-1386854 GCA_020346285.1 Candidatus Omnitrophota bacterium
AAAGTACGGTCCCTTTATATGGATAGAAAAAGGTGCAAACTCCATGGTTTGGTTTTATTTCAAGGTTCAGATTGAATGTGTCTTCCATTTGCTTTCCGCTTTCAAACGGCAAACCTACGATATTGAAAGTAAACAAGGGGAACCCCGCGTCTTTTATCATTTTACTCTTTTCGATAATTAGATTATTGCTATGTTTTCTGTTCAGGACATTATTTCTTATGTCTTCGTTCCCGCTTTCAAGGCCAAGCAATACGCGCTCGCATCCCGAATTTTTCAGGGCTTTAATGATGTCCGGTGTTATATATTCGGCCCTTACGTCCGCGCTGTAGGGCAGGTTTATTCTTTTACGGTACTCTGTTGCGAAACCCTCGAACCATGCCTTATTGGCTATCAAAAGATCATCCTCAAATATAATAAATTTAGTTTCCGGATACTGTTTAATCATGCCCTCAAGCAGTTCTATGCTATGCTCGACAGAGGGTATCCTGAAATATCCTTTAGGGGAAGGATAGAGGCTCCTTAAGGCCGCATTAGAGCAGTAATAGCAGTCATAAGGGCATCCGCGGCTCAAGGTTATAAGAAGGGACCCGTTGTTAATAACCACATCTCTGCTAAAAAGGGAGTAATCCGGAAAGTCGAGGGTCGATAAGTCGTGCACAAACTGCTGCACAGAATTTTTCTTGATACCGCCGTCTGTGCGCCAGCAGAAACTTTCCGTGTTAAATATGTCCCTGCCTCCCTCAATGTTATTCAATAAATTATCAATAGGGACCTCGCCTTCACCGATACAAACGCCCTTAACGGCACTCTTGGATAAAAGGCCTTCCGGATCCAGCGTAGGGCCCGGCCCCCCTGCTATTTGAAGTATCCCTGAACGCCCCGCGAGCTCTTTTGAATACTTTACCAGATACTTGAACTGGTGTGATGTGCAGGAAAAACCGACTATTGACGGGTTTATTTTATCTATTTTATTTCTGAATTCTTTGCAAGTTATTTCACTGCGGATATTCAAAAAAGCGGGTTCGTAGGAGTGCTTCCTTACTATGGGGATAAGATGGGCAATTCCATGATTCTCCCCCGAGGTATATCCAGAATTTATAGAAAGATTTATGAAAACAAATTTTTTATTCATTTCTTATGCACAAGATAAAACCCAGATAATAAAGGACACTTTTGAGCCTCAAAAGCGTTCCCATAATCCCTTGAGTAAGGGCAAGGAACGCGAGCCATGTAAAGAATATCATAGTAAGCAGTAGCGCCTTCCTGTTGAGCATCCCCCTGAATACAAACGGAAGAAAGCACCACCATATGACGCTCTCTATGCTTATAAGCGTATATTTAAGTTTTGTAAAAAGGAAAGGATAAAATAGCGCAGTAAAAATACCTTTCGGAAAATATGCTATAGTAGACAGCCAAGTTTTAGTAGGATATTGTGAATACGAAGTTATAGCGGAAATATAAGGATTTGCTCTTATGCTTGAACAGGTAGCGGGAAAATGCACCACAGGCGCCATAAATATAGATTTCCTCGGGGCTAATACATCCTGTTGCATTATCAGAAAAAAACCCACTAATAAAAAGAGAACTAATTTATTCCATTTCCAACGGATAGCCAGATAAAAAGGAGCTATGAGAAAAAGCGCGTTGAAGGCAGAACGGATGCCACTTCCCAGAGCCAGGAAAAGCAGAAGCCCGAGCGCGTTGAAGAGGTCTTTTTTTCTTTCGACTTGCAAAATAAAATGTATTATCATAAACAGAATCAATAAACACATTGTATCTTTTAGGTTGAATAGCGACCAGTAGAACGTGGATGGCCAGAATAAGAATAACCACCAGGCAGGCTTTACTTTAACCTCCCTGCATATAAAATACACAGGAATTAATATGAGGACATGGAAAACGGAATTCATTACAAGAAGGACATGTGTGCCTGCCTGGCCGAATATGTAATAAATTATCCCGCAATAGAAAAAATAAAGGGGGGCTCCGGTAAAGCCCCATTTAAGACAGCTATCCTTGGGTAGTTCTTTTCCGGCTCGCCAAGCTTCTGCTATTTTTTTACCGAAACGACCATAAGAATGATCGTCTCCCCTGTAAGCAAAACCGTCATATTCAACCTCTCTTTTTGAGAGAAACAAGCTTAGGCCTATGCTGATGGTAAGGCAGAAAACAATAGAAAGAGTTATTAATTTTTTATTCATTATGTTTATTCTCATAGTGCCTCTTCCGGAATTTTTGCAATCAGCTTATTTTCATTCTATACAGGCCTTCCGGTATAATCTGCTAATCTGGAATGAGTGGCTTAAAATATTTGCGAGGCCGCGCTTTGTCAAACCATACATTTTTTCAAATCTGGAAACAAGCGTTCGTTGTTCGTCTGTATGGCTGAATAGAATAGTTACCCCTTTGGGTTTATAATAAAGTAGCGGATCATCCTTAAAGTCGGTCTTTAAAAGACCGATAAAATCGTAGTGAAATAACTTTTTTACGTCAGGTTCCCTTAAGAACATATCTCTTTTGCGCAGTAAACTAAATTCAAAAAGCTCTTCTAAATAATTCCTGTGCCGCTCGTCAAAGCTTGCGCTTTCCGTTAATAGTTCCCCGGCAACATCAAAAGCAAGCTTATGGAGCTCGCTTATATGATTGAAGATAGCTAATGCGCGATACAATAATTGTTCATTGTTGCCAAGTTCGCCTGATGTATAACGCTCGATCATATTTGGATCTTGCAACATAGCTATTAATTCCTCTCGGCTATTCCAGAGCTCCTTGCTTTCCCTTAAAAAGTCCTCATATAAAACAAAAAGTGGGCTACCGGAAGAAGTGGCGCGTGTGTGTACATTCATAATAAAAGATGGCGTGGATATATTGTGTAGCTTAAGAAATTTTATAAGTTCCTGAAAAATACTGTCATTATAAAAAATCTCAACCGTAAGGTCAAACTTACGGCACTCTAAATAATCCTCGAATGGCATAGTGCTGTTGGCAACACATATTTCATCGATCTCCGGTGCAAAAAAGGTTTTTTCGAATAACCGATATGAATTCGCGGTATCAGGGGTTACGCGAAAACGCGTTACCATGTTGTAAAGTTTTCGGTTTTTCTCAGTCGAAAGTTCCGAGCCCGGCAGCATAATAAGCTGGTGAGAGCGTATTACCGCTATAGAAGCGTCCATTAATTCGAAATTTGATTTAAAATGGGCCTTTTTTGTGTCACCCGGAAGGCAAAGAATTAATTCAGAAAAAGTATTTTTTTCCAGAGATTCTTTTGCTTTGGCAACTTGGATCATCTGATCCAGGGAAACATTCTCCCGGTTTATATTCTTAAGGACATTTTTATCCGTAGACTGTATAGCGGCTACCAAAATCGATGCCTGTATTATCGAGGCAGCTTTAAGGACCCTGTCTTTTTTATTCTTACCGTATATACCGGTAAAATATTTTGGCCAGTTGTATTTTTTCTTTACTTTCGCGATCTCTTTAGCTATTTCCAAATCCTCTGTATACATTCCAAAATTTGCGTCCGCCAGCATCAGCCTTGGATTGGTTGTATGCTCGGCGATGTATTTACATTCATCTGCAATGCGATTAGAGGAAAACCTCCTTATGTCATTAAAGTATTCATGGCCTTCATTGCAATATGCGCACCGAAAAGGGCACCCTCTTGTAGTTTGCAATAGGGGGAGCAGCTTTTTGTCCAAAAATTTATCACACAAACCGGATAGATACGCCGATGGAATTTTGTCTAAATCAGATAATGAAGTTGCAAGGGGCCCCCGGATAATTTCTCCTTCAGTTATGTAATGGCAGCCGGTAATTTTCGGCCTATTCTTTTTAATCTTTGAAGCATCAAGATTGCATTCCAATAAGTTATTAAGTAATTCCACGAAAGCCAGTTCGCCGTCTCTATATATGTAGAAATCGATATCAGGGTGCGAGAGTAAAAATTCTTTCTGGCGTTCGGCATCAAAGGGGTAATTGGGCCCGCCGAATATTATAACACTTTCAGGGGATTTCTTTTTTATGCGTTTTGCAAATTCATAGGAGAGGCGCATATTCCATATATAG
>CP070780.1:1386954-1421600 GCA_020346285.1 Candidatus Omnitrophota bacterium
CCGGCTACATAGCCAATCCTCCATCCGGTCATAGAGTATGTTTTGGAAACGCCGTTTACCGTAAGGGTTAATTTCGAAATCTCCTTATTTAACGAACCGATGGAAACGTGTTCCTCGCCGTCGTAAATGAGTTTTTCATATATTTCGTCGCTTATGACAAAAATCTTTTTGGATATTGCGATTTTCGCGATTTTCTCCAACAGCTCTTTCCCGAGCACGGCCCCGGTCGGGTTTGAGGGGCTGTTTATAATTATGGCTTTCGTGCGTTTTGTAATATTTTTCTTTATTTCTTCCGGCACCACGACAAAGCCGTTAGCTTCCTTTGATTCGACGATACGCGGCTCGGCGCCGCTAAGCCTTACCATTTCCGCATAGCTTACCCAGTACGGCGAGATAATGATGACCTCATCTCCCTTCTGGCACAAGACCTGGAATATATTGAATAAGGCGTGTTTCGCCCCGCATGATATGGCAACCTCGTCCGGCACATGGACAAGTGAATTGTCTTTTTTTAGCTTTTCGCACACAGCGTTTTTTAACTCTATTGTTCCCGCAGCCGGCGTGTATTTCGTGAAACCTTTTTTAATAGCTTCGATTGCCGCCTCTTTTATATTGAGCGGGGTATCAAAATCGGGCTCGCCTGCTCCAAAACCGATAACATCAAGCCCTCTTTTTCTCATCTCCTTGGCCTTCGCGCTTATCGCAAGTGTAGGCGAGGATTTAAGTTGCGAAACTCTATCCGAAAATTTCATATCCACCTCCAGAAAACGCTAATATAACATAATATTATTACTAAGACAAGCGAAATTTTTGAAGCTGTTTCAGGCGTAAATATACGCATAGAAACAGCTTCATAGGTTGGTGTCTAAAAATCCGGCGTTAGAGCGAGGTAGCAATGGCTTTGCGATATTTCTGCCACTTTGCGATGTTTTCGAATACGATTGGCCTTATTTTGAGAGGATTTAAGATATCCAGTAATTGCTCCAGCGTAGAAATAACGGCGTTTTCTGATACCTGTTGCAGCAGTTTATTTATAGATTCAATAGCTGATTTTTGGTCATTTCCGTTATAATAAAATGCAACGTGCCGCGCTAAAGCGACTCTAACTTCGATATCAGGATACTCGTTCTGCTCCGGATGTGAGTCAGTGTAGGCATCGGGAATAACAGTGATATATCCTTTTTCCTTGTATTGGTCTTGAGCTTGCTTCGCAAGTTGCGGGCCTATGTCGATTTGAGGGGCAAATAAGACAATCCTTCCGTTTTCAGGAAGTTGCTTGTGCGCATTATCCATGGCCTGTTCGTAATTCTTCCTTGTTTGTTCTGGATTCGCTACGTCTATTTCAAAGGTTATCACTTGATGGGTATCCCTTATATCTCCAAACCCGCTTCTTGCAAGGCCTCGGTTAATTACTCTAAGCGCCTGCTGGATTTGTGTTTGATTCATCTCCTTCGGCACGCCTACTACGGCTTTTACCGTATCGGCTTTACGGTTTATGGAGTTAAAGGCTTCAATGGTTTGAGCTTGGCGGGATTCTAAAATATTCTCAAACTTACCGTCATAGGTTGCGTCTGGATCGGTACTAGCATCTCGGCCACGTTCCGCATTATAATTGCCGATATAAGCTCTATAAACTGTTTTATCTACTCCAATCCCTTGATAAATAATTGTAAGGAGTTCATGCTCCAGAACTTTTTCTCTGACATCGGGAGTTTCGAGATGAGTGCTTGTTATGTTTGCTGTGTCAATACGATAAACGTCATTGGTCGTCTCATCTATAACGAATTGCTTTAAATGAGAATCCCCGGCAACTAACCCAGCATTATGAAGAGCGCCTAGTATTCTTCCAAGGTTAGCCCCAACTGCAATGCGCCTGGAGTCCCCTTCAGAAGTTTTTTGAAACAATTGAATCAAGTTAGGGCCTATCCACTCTGAAACAAATAGAGCGATATAGCCAGCGCTACCTAATGAAGAAAATAAATAATTGGGCTTAATTCCTAAATCATCTTCTGCATTTCTATAATCTCTATAAGTTCTTAACTCTACAAGCTCAAACAAACCTTCTTGCGCCCCATTTCGGATAATCGATAGAACCTCTGGCCTAAGTCTTGTATTTTTACATAAAACTGCTTTATTTCTTGCAGCGCATTCATGAATATCAGGTACACTAACCGGTACATATACCTTATGAACTGGCGCTATGGCCTTCTTGCCGCTTTTTGTCCTGGTGCGCAACGAGTTTATGTAATTTCTGCACACCCGTCGGTCAAGCGCAATACCTCGAACATGCACGTCCTGATTTTGAAATTGGCCGCGATAACCATCAAGAAGTCTTTTTTCATCTATTTCTTCACCTTCACCGTACTCTAATTCTGCTACATCAATAGAGGCAAAATCCCTATCAACTCGAGATCTTTCAGCTTGTGCAAACAAGCGTTCAAATTCCGCCAACTTTTCCGGATTCGATTTTAACGCTTCTTTAATTATATCCGCTTGATAAAAAAGACCTGTCTGCTTAAGATATTCGACTAATTGCGCGGGTGTGGTATCGCTCCTTTGCGCATACTTTGTTAAGGTTATAGGATCCATCCCGCCACCCATGGGGGGTTCAATGTCTGTTGCGTAATTGAATATCCTTGTATCTCTATAAAGAGCTTCTTCAATAGATACAGGAGGTGGATTAGGCCTTTGTTCATATTGTATCTTCTGGGGTGCCTGCGACCAGTGTATTGTCTTTATTCCTATGGAAGAGGCGTATTTGAGGATTTCCCGTTCGAATTGATTTCTGTCGTAGGGGATGAATATATGCTGGTATATCTCTTCCACCAGCAAAACAGGTTTTCCGTCTTCCGTTGTTGTTTCAAGATGCGTCCTTGCAATAACAGTGTTTCCTATTAGATATTGAGCGAGTTTGAATTGGCCGTGTAATATGCGGTTTATGAGCTGGCCGTCTTTATTTTGAGCTGTTCTTGAGGTGGCTCTCTGGCATGTGGAATGTGGTTCTAACCCTGCTCTCATGAAGATATTTGAATCGGAAGTTATTCTGATTCTTGAAGCTTTCTTTAGTTCTTCCTCATCTATTCTCGCCGGCAGGAGGTTTCTTAAATCGGTTATAAGCTCTTTATTGAAAATACCTTTTCCCTGAGGTGAAGATATAAAGGCAAGGGCGATATTGACAACGTGCGCATCCGGAAGTTTCCCTTCTTTTAGCGAGGAGATTATATTAAGCAAAGCCTCTACCGCTTCTTCCAAATGCTCTTCTTTATGTTCTTGGGGTAATCTCTCCAGTTCATCTTCGGTCATATTCAAATGGAGCATTATCTGGGATAAGAGAGATTGGTAGGATATTTCTATTTCCTCCGGTTTCGGTTTTTCTATATAGTAGCTTTTGTCTTCTTTCCATTTATCGATGAATTCCTGGCTAAAGCCTTTTTCCCTCATCTTTTCATAGTGGACATTATCTTCTAATGAAGGCTTATCCCTATTCTTTGCCATGCCTAATACAAGCTTTTTCAGGGATTCTTTGCCTTTTTGGGTAAAGAAGGCGGCTTGAACCACCACTCTCTCGAAGAACTTATCGTTTTGCCAGTATTCCTGGAAGTTCTCCATGCTACTGTTGAGAAGCGTTTCTTCCTCGTCGCTTAATGATAGAAGCGCCTTTAGTTTGGATGTGAGTATGCTTATCAGGGTTTTTCTCTCTCTTACAAGTTGTATTCTATTATTTTCTATCTCTGGTTTATATTCATCCATATATTCTTCCGGGAATGCGTTCAACAAAGAGATGTATCTGAAGAATCTCTTCAGGTCTTTTTCCCTGCCGGGGTTAAAACTGTTTAGGATGAGGTCGTATAAAGACTTTTCTATCTTCTCTTCGCCAAAGGTATTTATGAAGAATACGAGAAGTTCCTTCTTTCTTTCAAGATCAGATTCTATCTTGCCCTTCTTAAGCAAGCGGTTTAACGAATCTATGTCCTCTTTGAAGAAGATACCTGTTAAATCTAAAAATATAGAGAGTATTTCCTCATCGTTCATCTTTATACCCATTATCCGGTCTTTCAGGGAGTCGAAGTCATCTGTTATAAGATCTGTTATACATGAAAGCGTGTTAAGCAGCTTCTTTCTATCGGTTAATATATCGTTATCCCAATGGGGCATTCCAGGATATAGATATGAGAGGATAGCTAATGGTATATTGTGTTCTTTCTCTTCCTTATTTAAGATATCCTCTTTAATAAAATCCTTGAATTGATTGTATCTTTCTATATCTTGTTGGTCCAATTCCTTATCTCTTATATTCGAGGCAAAGAATAAAGAATTTATAATAGATGGGTTTTCTTTATTTAAAAATGAGTGCTTTGCTATTAAATCGCTTATTATTCTATCTGCCCTATTTGAAAATAGTTCAAATATGCTTCCGATACCACTTGTTGCCCCTATTTGGACATACGGATCAGGATCTTTCAGGGCTTTTTTGAGGAGGTTTTTTGCTTTTTTGGGCTTGTGTTGGAATATGCCTCCGATACTACATGCTGCTTCTTTTCGGACATTCGGCTCAGTATCTTTCAAAGTTTTTTTAAGGAGACTTTCTGCTTCTTTGGGGTTGTGTCGGAACATGCCTCCGATACTACTTGCTGCTCCTCTTCGGACATACGGATCAGGATCTTTCAGAGTTTTTTTAAGGAGACTTTCTGCTTCTTTGGGGTTGTGTCGGAACATGCCCCCAATACTACTTGCTGCTCCTTCTCGGACAGACGGATTCTGATCTTTCAGGACTTTTTTGAGGAGGCTTTCTGCTTCTTCGGGGTTGTGTTGGAACATGCCTTCAATACTACTTGCTGCTCCTTCTCGGACAGACGAATTCTGATCTTTCAGGGCTTTTTTGAGGAGTTTTTCTGCTTCTTTGGGGTTGTGTTGGAACATGCCTCCAATGCTACTTGCTGCTTTACTTCGGACGAGCCAATCACGCTTTTTCAGGGCTTTTTTGAGGAGTTTTTCTGCTTCTTTGGGGTTATGTTGGAATATGTCTGCAATACTACTTGCTGCTTCACTTCGGATGTACCAATCACGGTCTTTCAGGGCTTTTTTGAGGAGTTTTTCTGCTTCTTTGGGATTGTGCTGGAACATGCTTCCGATACTACCTGCTGCTTTTTTTCGGACATAGGAAAAATCAGACTTTTTCAGGGCCTCTTTGAGGAGTTTTTCTGCTTCTTCGGGGTTGTGTCGGAACATGCCTGCGATATTACTTGCTGCTTCTCTTTGGATATACGGATTAGGATCTTCCAGGACTTTTTTGAGGAACTTTTCTGCTTCTTCGGGGTTGTGTTGGAACATGCCTCCAATGCTACTTGCTGCTCTTTCTCGAACAGACGGATTCTGATCTTTCAGAGCCTTTTCTAATAATAATTCTCCATCTAAAATAATGCCTGTAACTTCTGCGTCAGTAAGGGCACGAGGCAATGTTTCGGTGGTTTCTCTGGCCTGTGCAAACAAGCGTTCAAATTCCGCGTCTTCATTGCCAGCTGCTAAAATCACATCTTCTTCCTCTTCATGCTCTTCATAGATATCCTCTATACCATCGATAGCGTAGGATTCTATGAGCTTTTTTATCTGTTCGATTCTTAATCTCTCGCTTAGATAAATATCTTTGGATGCCACTTTAAACAGATATCGGCCTATAATACCTCTCTTAAAAGTATTTCTTGCCGTTATCATTTTATTCATGGAAGATTTCGCTGCGGCAGGTTCGAACCCCGCTTTTACCGTTAAAAATAAACCGAGCTCATCAGGAATGGTTTCCGCATCATGCGATAATATTATACGTTCCCTTATCTTTTCCATCTCCCCTCTTAATTTCTGGTTGGGTATGAATATATCGCAGATAATTCTTAGAATATCCCAGACAAATTTCAGGGCTCGAATAAACCGTCTGGGCATAAGATATCTCATCTTACCTATTTTAGAAATTCTTCCGTCCCAGTCTTTCCTATTTGAAATAATCTCTTGAAAATGAGCGAGCTCATGGCCAAGGGCATAGGCAACTTCATCATCATTCAAAAGCTCTGCCGTACTTTGCGGGATTCCTATAATAAGCCCGCCGTCTTTAGTGATAGCTACAAAGGGGCTTGCTGTGAGTTTTTCGTAAACAAAAAAAGATACTTCTTTAATTTCTTTTAAATCTACGCCATATCGTTCTAAAAATTTATCTTTATATTCCTCGCTCTGCGCAGCCTGTACGAGCATGGCTCCGATTCTTTCAATTCTTCCCTGCTGTATAGTAAATCTACATTTTAAGCTTGCATAAATCCAATCGATAGAAGGCGCTTCTCTATCCCATTTTTTAGCTAATCGCTGCGCTAATCCTGTGCCTTCATTATTAGAATTTTCCCTAATCCAGCTTCTCATCTCTTGATGGCTAAAATCTACCTTTTTCCTGAAGCTTTCCCATTTGCCTATCTCATATAATTCATGCGCTTTAACAAATTTGAGTGCGTTTTTAGTAAAAGAACTATCAGCATATATTACAGGTTCGCCATAATATTGGCCTAACCCAATATGTCCTAACAAACCTGTTTTTCTAATGAATGCTTTTATAGGAATTGCAATTTGGCCTGTATTGTCTCTGTATCGTTCGAGTACCTGTTTTTTTGCTCCAGCTGGCAAGGACCGGAAGTTCTTTAAGTCATCCGGTAACCCCTCCTCTATCGCTTTATGGATATCATCATGTTTAGACTTTCTATATTTTCCAGCCGCTAACGCTACGTCTTCTTCTTGACCTTCCGCTTGATCTGTTGCAGTTGGTTTTCTATCTACTATGTCAATATTTTGGGGAGCTACATGTAAAATGGCTTTTTCATAAAACCCAAAATCTTTTTGGTTTATTCCTCTGATAGCCATGTTTTCAAATACTATGCCTTGTTCATCAAGAATAGGTTGTATTCTTTCAATCCACATTATTTTAATCTTACTCTGAACTTTTTTAACATGGTGCCAGCCAAAACGTTCGGCAATATCTCTTTTTCTTGGTGAAAATGCAAATACCTTCCCGTTCCATGGGGTGCGCATTCGGAACATAGCTGTCTCTGATTCCATTAAGATATCCTTATGGATATAATTCGCGCTGTGCTGCACAAGGCCTTCAAAAACTTGATATAAATCCATGCCACCGGTTGCAGTTTTCGATATTATGTCCAAGATTTCCATGTAATACTGCCCTTGTCTTTTATATAATTCAAACTGTAATATAGCTTTCCCTTCCGGTACAAGGTCTTGGTCATATACCGGCAAATATTCATTGGTTGATTCAAATATAACTTTAATACCGCCGTCTTGGGAAAGCGACATTTCTCCCCGGACAACTACCTGATTAAAAGAAGGAAGATATTCGCCAAACAAATTTTCAAATTGTTTCTTTGCGGGAGGTTCTTGAGTATGCCTATCGCTTATTAGCAAAGCTTTGTCTAAAAACGCATTAATCTGTCGGATTATTGTATCAGGTAATTGCCCGGCTCTTATTGGCATATGAGTGCCTTTAGATTGGAAGCCGTCGGTTTTACTCAAATTTAGATTCATTTTTTCTGTTAATGTAACATAAAGAATATCTTGAATGACGGCAGTATTGACTATATCATCTTCGGCTAATTTTCTTTTTATTTCTTTTTCAACATAGTCAAAGGCCTTTTTTACTTTGAATTCGATTCTTAACTCTCCTAATGCCTCTTTTAGCCTCTTTTTATCTTTCTCCGGGGCGCCTTTTCGCGGATCTGCCCTGCTCTTAATCCCATCGATAATCGCGGTTATTTCTTCCTCTGTGGCTCTTAAAATAATATAGTCCATATTGGAAAGAACCGGCTGAAGCTGTATATCCAGGTTAAGTTTGAACAAAGCCTTGGTAATAGCCTTTCTTTCCCCTTTTTCTAAGTTCCATAACATGGCTTCTGCTTTGGATTCTTGGTTTACCTCTTTCTTTTTTGTTTCTTTTGTTGAGTCCTCCTGCATCTCGGGGAACATTTGTTTCTTCAATACTATAGCCCCTTGATTGGTAAAAGACCAATCACCGTTTCCACTGCATTTCCCAAAATCATAATACAAGGGCCCAAAAAAGATTGCCTCTTTAGTAACGGTTATTGACCGGGTAGCACCAATATTATATCTCTCTGCAAATTTTCTGCCGCCGATGCGGTCGCTTTCTGGTAATTTGGGCAGAATAACTGCCGGAGTAACCCTTGAAAGGGCCATCCACGCTTTAAGCCAGGCCTTCTCAAGATCAAGGTCAGTCCTCGTGTTATATGCGCCAAAAACCACCACACCTTTATCCGTCAGCGCTAATACCGCGTTAGCGAACATTGTCCCGCTTTCATCATAGACTAAAGCAAAAAAACTGTTTGCTTCTAATGCGTGAACTATAGGCATTTCGCGGTGTAATCCGTTAGGCGAAAAGCATCCCGGAACGCCTACCCCGGCATTTGCTTCTTCTACAAAGTCCTTTTTAATAACTATTCTGACCTTTGTAGGGGCAGTCGCTTTTACTTTATCTTTGCTGTCTTCTGCTTTTTTGATATTTGCGAGAATTTGTCCAATCCTGCTTAATTGCTCTTGAGCTAATGGCCTTCCGGAAAGATCTTTTTTCATTTGCTCGGTAAACTCTTTGGCATCATTATACGTAAAAAATTTCATCTGTGACAACTCTTGCGCGCTTATCCCTTCCGGCTGGTATTTTAACTGTTCGGCTATTTCTATTATTTCATGAGAAATTTGCGCAATATTTTCCCTTATCTGCTCAAGTTGCATAGCTTCCGACAGCGGTAATATTTCTGTTTCTACCTTAACGCCTTCTTTCCAAAGGCTTTCACTATAGCCTGCCTTCTTTAATTTACTTATTTGCCCCTTGTTTTCTTTTTCAGCCAGAAGGATTTTTTGAACAGCATTTTTGTCGCCCTTGGACTTCTGATATTTGGTAAGAAGCTTCCGTATTTTTCCCCTCATCCTTTCCCTGTCCGCATACGACCCGCCACTATGTCTTGAAAGATTGAAATAAAGATTGCAAATCGTCAATAATTTAGATGTTATGCCTTCATCGCTTAGCATGGCCTCATCTATAGCCCCTATACCCGTAATTTGTCCGAAAAGCTGCGCCATAAAACGATTTTCAATAGCGGCCATTTCGCCGGGGGTCTGTTTTTCATCAAAACCTTTTCGTAAAATCGAATTTATCTCTGAAATTCTACTTTTCAAAATATCTTTAATCTCCGCAGCCAGGCGAGAGTCCGCATTTTTTGCGGCAATATTGCCGATATGCTTCAAGGTCTTTATCTTTGCCTTTAAACTCCGCTTGCCTTGTTTTGCGCCAATAGCGCCACTTTCGATTTTAAGCATCTTCTGAAGCGGAGCGACTTCTATTATATGCTCGGAAGACACGAGGATATTCGTAAAAGTATTCAGGTCATAAATTAAATCTCGTATACCTGTTTTTAAAATACCGAGGCAAAATTCCCGAGCTGTTTTCTCCCTTATTCCGTACACGTTCATTTTACCAAACAGGCTAAAAACCAAAGAAAAAGCACTTAAGCTTGATACCCAGCCCCTTATGCATTTGCTATCCATAGCTAAAACTTCCGGTAATATCTTGCTTGAGCTGAAATTGCTTAATATTCCAAGGTACCCCGTTTTTTCCTCGAAAGACCACCCTTTCATTTGGCTCTTAAAAATAGCAAAAATCTTTGAATCAATACCTACTACATCGAAAAACTTAACCCATTTAACAAAAACCTGATAGTTACCTTGTGAAAGAAACTCGTCTAACGCTTCATGTCCTAAGATTTCCCTAAAAATCGGCATGTAAACGCGCAATTTATCAGATTCTTCATTTACCAGTTTAATTAAATTTTGAGATACATTTTCTGCAAATTCAAAACGCTTGTTTTCTCCAAAAATGGCATTGACCTTTTCGGATAAAATTCCAGTATAGTTATTTTGCAGATATGTATCTATGGCGCGGGGGGCTGCTTTTATCATGCTTAAAATAACCTTTATAACCTTCTCGCCGAACATAGACCGAAGATTTTTTAAGTTTTCAAAAAATGTTTTGTTAAAAAGCTTGTTAATCAACTTTAGCTCTTCATCTGTAATCTGAACTACATAAAAGCCACCTTGCAGGGGTTTTTTAGAAATAATGCCGAGTGTGCTGTCGATATTTTCTTCTTCTAAAACGAGAAACGCCCTCAAACTTTCGCCGTCAATAAAATCAGATATCGGATGCCCCTCTATTCTTTTTTCATCTTCCGGGTAGCACCTTTCCCATCCTATAATTTTTTTAACTATTTCTTCAGAAAGACTATTTAACCTGGCAACCTCGGTTTCATTTGACAGCATATCAATCAGCGCTTTAACTGACTTCTGGTCTCTTTTTTCAATGTAACCATGGAATGCATGGATAAGAAAGTTATTCAATTCGACCGAGGATATTCTGCCTAAAACATCCAATAGAGATTTTCTAATAGCTGCGGTTTCATCCCATAAGACACTTTCGCTTAAATGTGGATAGGCGAGAATTTTTAAACTTTCGGGATGGATTTTTCTAAAAAGTTCTATATTGTCGATAAAAGCTTTAAAATTAAATGACCGAGATTCCGATATCTTTATCAAAAATTCAGCCAACTGGTATCCATAAGGTAAGCGATTAGTCGCATGAGTCGCGCCGACTGGCAAATCACGGATTCTACGGCTAAAGTTATGCGGGAATATTTTGGGCGGAAGCTTTACGCCACTTCTTTTGTCCTCCCGAATAAGTTGTATTATTTTATTATAGATCTCATCCGAACTTAATAGCTCCGGATTATATCTTGCCGCAAGTATATATAACTGGCCCATATAAGGCGACTCTGCATAAAGCGTCCTGCATTTTGTAATATCAATTTTTTCTTTCAGCAAAGCAGGTTTTCCTGAAATCATAGTCATGATTTCTATGGCGAAACCTTCCGGCTCTTCAAGCAGAAACTTTTCATACTGCTCCTTAAATTTGGATAAAATAGATTTTTCATTTGAGGCAAAACGAACTATGTAAGCCTGTGCCAAATTCTTTGAACGAGCGGCAAGGGAAACAACAAATTCAAAATTATCCTCGATGCTCAAATAACTGCCAAATTCTATATATTTTGATACTGCCTCTATCAGGTCTTCTTTGAGCTCATTATCCCGTATCCTTGCGTTTATTTTATCTATAATGTTAAAATCCTTGCCGGTATTTAAAAATTCCACGCTAACATGCGTGAGCAGCGCATTTTGGTCTGCTGAAGCATCTGAAAGAAGGCTAATAAGTTTTTTTCTTGTATCATTATTTAAAAGAAGTTCTTTAAATTTCTCTTCCGCCAGTTTTTGCTGCAATAATTCAAAAATTTTTACATCTCTTGCTACCGCGAGAATCTCTGCCACAGGAACCGAATACAAAATATCACGGACAGGATTATTTATAATGCGCGCGTCATCCACATATTTCTTTCTGACTTCCGGCAAGATTTTAACGAAATCGGATATAAAAACCGGCTCCATAATTGCATAAATAAATGTCTCACCTGTGGGAACAAAATTTAAAGTGTCTTTTTCTTTTTGCGCATATCTCTTTGCCGCATTTGCTAATTTAAGGAAATCCCGCGCGGTATCAACATCTTTACCGGCCATATCAATAATTATTTTCAATGCTTTATCCGTTGTTAACCCGATGCTGTGTTGCCCTAATCCGATAAACGCGTCCGCATATTCTTCTCCTACGCCCAAGCCGGAAATCTGGGCTAGCTTTTTGATAAAGATTTCGTCTTTGATATAACGTTCAAATTCTTGCGGGAAATATGCGATAATTTTTAGTAGGGGGTTAAGCAATGGCCCATAAGAATTATATAGGTAGATTATTGGTTCACTTAAAAGCTTTTTTAAAATATCCGGAGTCATTTTATCCATGAAATAATTCGAATTCCCGTATATATATCCGGCAAAACCGGCCCGGTTTTCCGGACTCAATTTCCGGAAATTATCAAGAAGGCCTTCTTTTTTAAGAAGTTCCGGGACATCCTTGCCTAAACCTGTTAACCTGAAATAATTTATCATTGATTCTGTAGCTTTTTTATCATCCCCTTTATAAGCAAGAGTCTCTTCCAAAACGTTGGCAGTAAAAAAGGGATTACGATAATTTTCATCATGAAGATATTCTTTATTTTGTTTTGAATGGTATATAGAAGCATAATCTATATATAGTTTTACAGCATGCGGTGACCCCAGGTTTAGGATTTTATCCGCGTTCTCTATCATAAATTTAATACCTTGAGGATCGGAAAGAACGCCCCAAGTTTTATCCTCAACGGCTATTCCAAAGAGTTTAAAAAGGATTAGATTGGCTTCCTTACGTTTTCCTCTTTTTCCGCCATAGAGCCGGGCAATATCAGATGCCAAATCTAAAAACTTTTCGTCAATAAGAACATAAAACTGGTCTGACGGCATTCCTGTTTCAAGATCCAGCGTTTTGTTCAAAATAAACAGATAATCTTTAATAAATTCGCCCATGGCTTCCATCTGTTTGCTATAACCCCTTAGTGGTATTAAAAAATAAGGATATTCACAAGCCCAATAAAGATCATAAACATCAAAATTAAGCTTAGTCATAAATAACAAATCTTTAGCTTCTACCTTGAGTATTTTTCCGTCATCTAACGTAATAGATTTACGGTCAGCATAATATCTCTTCGCTTCATCCAGATGTTCAACGGAATCCCCGGAGATTAAACCCAACAACATCTTTTCTTTTTCCAAAATTCCAGCTATAAAAGGCGTATCTTTGGATAACAGGCCGCTTGTAATAACCTCCTGTATATCAAGTTCTTCGTCTATAGCGTTCTTTATGTCCTTCTCAAGCAATTCCTTTTCGACTTTTTTTCCGGTTAATCCTGTCTCATGAGAAAGCTCATGTTTAAGGCCGATTTTTAGAAGTTTTTGAGCGGTTTGGGGGGCAGAGCCAAGTTTTTCAAAAAGCGACCGGTGAATACCTATAAAGCCGTTAGCCAGATGGTCCTCAAAAAGATATCCGGCTGTGTCAAGAACAGAAACTACCAATTCTTTTTGTTTTATCGGCCGGGCTAAAATTTCATTTGCGAAAAAATCATTAAGAAACGCTAAAAACGAATTTTTATCCTTAAATCCGAAGGCCTTGTGTTGTTTCGTGAGGTCGTTATCAATAAAAACGGTTGTATCATCAATGCTAACCCTCGATGAACCGCGTTTAACACTTTCTTTAATCCTACCTATATCCCTAACCCCATTCTTAGAAATCGATTGGGGATTTTCAAGAGGCATGCCTTCGGCATGAGCGAATGAAGGTGGCGGGATATATTGCAATGTAATTATCTCATTATTCTCTATATCTACCCTTATCCATCGAGAGCTGCTCAATCCCTCCAAACGATTATAGAGCTCTATGTCTACAAATCCGTCCATAAGCCCGTCTTCGTCCACTAGCCTAATATCGTTGTAATATATATTTCTGAAATCCAATCCATCGAATATCTCGCTAATTCTATCTTTTTCATCAACTATAATTGCAAAAGCGTCGCTTATCATTTTCTGCGCTTGTGCTTTCGGACTATCTTCCCCTTCAAAATGGCACACGGTTCGCCAGGTAATCTCATAAGTTAAGGCCTCCCCCTCAAGGAGAATCATATCAGGATTTTCGATATGTAATCTCTCGTGGGCTATCTTATACGCGAGCCAGGCAATCCTCTCGTCTCCTTCCCATCTCTGCGAAGCATCTAATCCAACAACAATAATGCCCAAATCCGTAAATGCCTGGGCATAGTTGTCTTTATCCAGCCCTTCTAAAAACAAAACAGGATATGTCGTGCCACTGCCGATATCGGCATCGTTCAGTTCATCATAAGCACGGAGGACTAATTCCTGATACTCATCAGAGTTAGATATTTCAATGGAACGTGTTATGCCCTCCATTGTCACGTCGTGCGCGTATTCTAAATAGGCCAATAAATAAGGCGCGAAATCCGCAGGTACAATGGTGCTTCCTGCTATGGCAACTTCTTCAAATGGAACAGGGGCAGGACTTGTTCCGCCACAATAGGCCAAAAAGGGCATTAACCCAAGAATAAGAGAAATTTTCATGCTTGATTTCAGCTTTGCCAAAATTTTGCCCTTTAAACCACGGCGCGGTTTAAAGCTCTTAGGAAGTATTATTGGCGGTTCGGTATGGAATAGAGTTGCTGTAGCATATGATTTGCTTAGCGCCGGCCCGGAAGCGGGAGGGCGTTTTGCCCATATACCAGTTAACCCTAATCCCCTCTCTTGTATCGATTCCAATTTATATAATCCCGCTACATCCCGTTGGTTTGACATGTTAAGCATAAGCAGGCCGTATTCATTTAAATAGACAATGGCTCTGTCTATCCAGGCAGAAGATAAATCCTTTGGTATTCCTTTTTCAATATATAAATCATAACCATTTTTCAGTTCGTTAGGGAAATAATTACGCGCATCTGTTCTATATAAAATTATCTGCCTTTTGCCGCCATTATAATTGTAAGTGAATACTAACTTTTCAAATTGTTCTTTTGTAGCATCATTTTGTATAGTATAAACTTCTGTATCAACATCTGACGCGCCTTTACATGCCAATATCTCGGTTACATAGTGATCTTGCAGGTATCTTGTGGGGCCGTCTTGAGGATCCACCCCGACTATCGTCTCTGCATCAGTAGATTCAATCGCTACTTTAGCATCAAAGCCGATCCCGGGATAATAAGCGATACGGATTCCGCCTGGCTTATGCTTTCTTATCAAAGCGCTGAAATAGGTTATAATTCTTTCGCTACCGGACGCATTAATCATATGTATCTGTTGGGCAAAAAAGTTTGTTAGTTTTTTCATGCCAAGATATTTTGCGATTTTAAAGCCGACGCGGCGGATAGCAGTTCTTAGCCGAGTGATTAGCAGTAGAAAGGAAAGTGCGCTGGCAAATATCTTAGTATTAATCTTTGCTTTGGTGCCGGACAGCCCTTTGGCTTCGCCCGGGACGGGCAATGAGGTTTTGAATTGGGTGTAAGCGGGTCTTGTCGGCAATGTTATTCCGGCGGATCGGGCAAGCGCTGCTATATCCAGTTCTGTGGCCGGGTCCGCTATTTTGCCTTCCTCAACCTGCCTTCGCCATTCTGCCAGCAATCTGCACACCAGCGCTTGCTCTTCTCCGTGCATGCCTGTGCAAAGCGCGGGGTCGCTTAAAAATGTAGCGATGGCAAGGGATGAATGCAATGCTTTCTGCAATTTCGCAATCATTGAATTCGGTTTAGCGCCCAAGAGTTCGAAATACGGGCTTTTATAGGCGGTCCCATTTTTAAAATTCGGCATAATTGAAATGTAAGAGATGTTATTTCTTTTAAACAGCTCACACAGATTTTCGGTGTGGAAGCCGCCTGCGACAAGAATGGTAATTTGAGGCTGTCTCGCCTGTCTAACGGGTATCGAATATCTGGTATTTCTTAGAAATACCGAATCTCTTTTAAGCGAATATTCGTAAAATTCGGCAAGGTTTTCACGGTAATCATTAATTTCATCTATGTTATCATCAAGTTTCGCCGTTATTTTATGTAACGGTGCTTGTTTATCGATGAACGCTACATAGTTTTGCGCATCGAATGTTTTTTTGTTTTTCTTGTAATACGCGTAGTCGTCACTTGTTAAAGAAACGTTAAAAATGTTTCTTGTCAGGGCAAGGTTTTTGGAAAGGAGATTAAGTTCTTTTTGCGTGCCGTTCTTGTATAAAGAATCTTTAATCCTGTTTTCAAGCGTATCCATTTCCTCCATTACCTCGAATTTATCAATGGCGTCGTACATGGATATATAAACTATATATTTTTTAAGTTCGGAATATTTGCTTAGGTCCAAATTCATCGATTTTGCTTTTTTGACAAGATATGCATAGAAGTCTTTTTGCGAGATTTGTTCTGCCTTGAATGCCACTGTTTTCTGAACGAGTTCCTCGATGTCGTTTTTGGAGAGCATTTTTTCGAATTCGTCAATGAGGCGATTTCGTTCCATGTTGGCGGTTTTAAAATTTATATCATCTTCCTGTTTTAATGACTGGTGAAGGAGGTATATATTCGTGAGCGTTTTTATATCGATTGCCTTTTGGCCTGCTTTCCGGATTAGGTAGGCAAGGTAATCTTTGAATTCGAGTTTTCCCTGTTTATAACCGGTGTATTTTCGGTCAAGCGCAAGAAGTTCGGCGCTATATATGTGGCGTTTCAGGTTTGAAATGATATGGTCGAGTCCTTTTAAGTATTTTTCTATCGTGCCTTTGTGCTTAAGCGAGTCCTTGTAGACATTGAAATTCCTAAGATAAAGCTCTGTATTTTCAACGCCCCAAAGATGCGCTTTATCGGGATTATTTATGGCGAAGTATTCGGCGCCGTTAACAAGGCCTTCCTTTACAAAGTAATCTACCACCTTTTTTCTTATATCTTTATCCTGAATCCTCGTAAAAACGGACAGGTCGTATTCGCCTTTTCCGCCTTCGAGATTAACTACTTTTATTCCGTATCTTTTATGAAGATATTCGATTATATCGGCTATTTTGTGCTGTGCCGCGTAATTGCAATGAGCATCCTGGATATGAACGATAACCTTGCCGGAATCCGCCTTATGCATGTCTTTAATATGCCCGAGGTATTGGGGCAGGGTAAATGTATTGACATTAAGCTCTTTGAAAGGACCCGGGCCGCCGGCCCTATCAGAGCCGACGCGAGCAGGCTCTAAGGGCGTTCCGGCAGCCCAGGCTTTTTCGAGAAGTATATCGGGTCCTACGGTATTAAACAAAAAAGACCATATAGTGATAAATACAATTATCCCCTTATATGGTCTTTTAGCTATCCAACTATTGAATCTCGCGTCTTTCATATCTGTTCCGGTGTCCGTTCTTGGGTGTTTTACACAAATACTTTTTAAATGTCTAAAATAAGTTATGAAAAAAATTACCCGCTTGAATACACTCTAAGCTTATATTCAAACAGGGCGTATCTCACGTATCTTAATATAAGTATACCTTACTTATACAATAATATCAAGCAAAGACAGCAAACTTTTTTATGCCCTAACATTTGGGGGGAATCAAATTGTTCGAGGTTCGACCTCGAACAAGGACGTGCTACATATTGGTCTTGCGGCGGAAGAAGCCGTGGACTTTTTTGAGGAAGCCTTTTTGCTTTTCGATTTTCCTGGTTTCGACTTTTGCCCTTTCTTTCTTTACCTCTTCTACGGTTTTCTCCTCTTTAACTTTTGGCGCTATCTCGGGGGCCGCTTTAGGCCGTTTTGCCTCCTTCGGCTTGACAGGCGCGCGCATTTTTTTCGTTTCCCTGGCAGGTTTTAGCTTGGCTTCCGGCTTCTTCTCTGTCAGCTCCAAAAATACGACGCTTGCCCCGTCCCCTTTCCTGAAATTAAACGGGATTATGCGCGTATAGCCGCTCTGCCTGTCCTTGAAAAGAGGCACAATTTCTTTAAATAGCTTGGAAACAAGCGTTCTGTCACCCAGGATCGCGAAGGCCTTTCTCCGTGCGGCCAGAGAGTCGGCTTTGGCCGTTGTAATAAGGCGCTCGATAACTCTTCTGGCCTCTTTGGCTTTAGTGTGGGTTGTCTTAATCCTTTGATGTAAGATAACGCTTCTAGTCAAGCCCTTAAGGGTTGCTATTCGGTGTGAATGTTGTCTCCCAAATCTGGTTCGTCTTTTTCTGTGGCGCATTTTATTTCTTTTCTTTCTCCGCTTGCATTCCGAGATGTAGTCCCATATCCGCCAAAATCTTATTGATTTCGCTCAAAGATTTTTTACCGAAGTTTCTATATTTTAGCATCTCCACCTCGGGCTTCTTGACCAGGTCGCCGATGGTCTTGATTTTGGCTTCCCTCAAGCAGTTAGAGCTTCTTACGGAAAGCTCGAGTTCCGTTATGGGCATATTGAGCTTTTCCATAACGTCTTTTTCTTCTTTGGATTCTTCCTCTTCGGTAATCTCCTCGGGGAGTTGTCCGAATTCTACAAAGATATCCAGGTGCCTTTGTAGTATGTTGGAGGCGTAGAGCATTGCTTCCTTCGGATCCATGCTGCCATTCGTCCAAATTTCTAAAATCAGCCTGTCGTAATCGGTTATTTGCCCGACGCGGGTGTTTTCAACGGCAAAATTAATGCGCTTTACGGGTGAAAACACGGAATCTATCGGTATTACACCGATGGCCTGGTTCTCCTTCTTGTTTTTTTCGGCCGGAACATAACCCCTGCCCCGCGATACCTCTAATTCCATTTCGAGTTTTGCTTTCTTTGTCAATGTGGCGATATGCAAATCGGGATTCAAAATCTGGATAGTCTCGTCAACCTTAAAATCTTTCGCTTTAACCTCTCCCTTTTTATCCACTTTAAGAAACATGGGTTTTGGCTTTTTGAAGTGCGATTTCAGGATGAGTTTTTTGATATTCAAGATAATTTGAGGCGTATCTTCTGCAACGTTTTTTATCGTAGAAAATTCGTGTGAGACGCCTGCGATTTTGACCGATGTTACCGCCGTGCCCTCTATGGATGAAATAAGCACGCGTCTCAGGGAATTTCCCACCGTCATTCCGTAACCGCGCTCAAAAGGTTCTGCTATAAATTTGCCGTAAGTTGGCGTGAAAGTTGACTCTTCGCATACGAGCTTCTTCGGCATTTCAAAATTCCTGAGTTTAACCCCCATTGAATTCCTCCTCGAATTTTATTTCGAATATAATTCTACAATTAACTGTTCCTGTATCGAAAAATCTATGTCTTCTTTTTGCGGAAGGTTCGTAACAGCTCCTTTCAACAAAGTTCCCTTATCTCTCTGGAGCCTTTTGGGTATGGCCCGCTCTTTTAAATCTTTACGAATTTCGGATATCTTTTTGAGGATATTTTCTTTGCCCCTCATTTCAAGAACGTCGCCGACCTTTACCATGTACGACGGTATATTAACCTTCTTGTTGTTCACGTAGACATGGTTATGCCTGACCAGCTGCCGTGCTTGAGAGCGCGAGTATGCAAAACAGAGCCTGAAAATAACATTGTCGAGCCTTCTTTCCAGCATCTGGAGAAGTACGTGGCCTGTTATTCCCCTGGCCCTCTCGGCTAATTTAAAATATTTTCTAAACTGTCGTTCGAGTATCCCGTAGATTCTTTTGGCTTTCTGTTTTTCACCGAGTTGCAGGCCATAGTTGGATTCCTTGCGCCTTCGTTTTCCGTGCTGCCCGGGCCCGAAGGGCCTTTTCACTACCGGGCACTTTTCCGTGTTGCATTTAGCGCCTTTAAGAAATAATTTCTCGCCGTAAGCCCTGCAAAGCTTGCATTTTGCTTGTATCTGTCGTGCCACTTATTTTACTCTCCTTCCAAATCAAACCCGTCTTCGTTTTGGAGGCCTGCAACCGTTATGTGGAATGGGCGTAACGTCCCTTATTGCCTTTATTGACAAACCGGCTTGTTGCAGGCTTCTGATAGCGCTTTCTCGTCCTGAACCAGGGCCTTTTACGAGTACCTCGAGTTCCCTTACCCCGAAATCCCTGGCCTTCCTGGCAGCGTTTTGCGCGGCTATTCCGGCGGCAAACGGGGTTGATTTCTTGGAGCCCGAGAAGCCCACCGTCCCTGTCGAAGACCAGCAGATAGTGTCACCCTTCGTATCCGTGATAGTGATAATCGTATTGTTGAATGACGCCAAGATATGGGCGATCCCCTTCGGGATATTTTTTGTAACTCTTTTTTTTGCCTTGGTTTTTGTCTTTTGCATTTTATTCTACCTTTAGTGGTTGTTTTACCTTTTTCTCCCTTAAAACGCCTACGGTTTTACGCGGGCCCTTGCGAGTCCTCGCATTTGTGCGTGTCCTCTGCCCTCTTACGGGTAGCCCCCTCCTGTGCCTGAACCCCCTATGCGTTCCTGTTTCGATAAGACGTTTTATATTAGCGGAAACCTCCCGTCTTAAATCACCCTCGACCTTGCATTCCCGCTGTATCAGAGAGGTTATGCGCGAAACCTCTTCTTCTGACAGATTCTTGGCGCGCGTGTCGTGATTGATGCCTGCCGCCTTCAGAATTTTATTCGATGTAGAGCGGCCGATACCAAGAATGTAAGTCAGGGCTATCTCTATCCTCTTTTCTTTCGGTATATCAACGCCTATTATCCTCGGCATATATTTCTCCCTTATCCTTGCTTCTGTTTGTGTTTCGGGTCCTTGCATATAACCCGCAACACGCCTTTTCTCCGGATAATCTTACAGTTAGAGCAGATTTTTTTTACACTCGAACGTACTTTCAAGCTATTTACCCCTCCGTATAATTCTACCCCTGGTAAGGTCGTAGGGCGAGAGCTCAACCGTTACCTTGTCCCCGGGTAATATTCTTATAAAATACATGCGCATCTTTCCGGAAACATGGGCCAGGACCTTGTGTTTATTCTCAAGCTCTACCCTGAACATGGCATTCGGCAGGGTTTCTAAAACCGTGCCTTCTACAATAATTCCTTCTTCTTTTGGGCTCATGTTATAATCTCGGGATTTTCCCCGTTAACAATAACGGTGTGCTCGAAATGGGCCGAAAGCCGGCCATCCTCTGTTACGGCTGTCCAGCCATCGTCTAATATTCTTACATTGCCTGTACCCGCGTTCACCATTGGCTCTATCGCCAGCACCGCGCCGTCCTGGAGAAGGCATCCTTTGTGCGACTGGCAAAAATTCGGCACCTCGGGCGCCTCATGGATTTTCCTGCCTATGCCATGGCCGACAAACGCGCGTACGACATTGAACCCGTTTGATTCGACAAAGGATTGTATTGCCCTCGAGATATCCTTTACATAATTACCGCTTTTTGCCATTTCAATGCCCCTGGTAAGCGCTTCTTCGGTTACAGAGATTAATCGTTCGGCTTCTTCGGAAGCCTTTCCAACCACAAATGTCTTGGCGCCGTCTGCGAAATAACCCTCGTATTCGGTCCCTACATCTACGCTTATAATATCCCCGTCTCTTAAAACCTCTTTCTCGCTCGGTATTCCGTGCACGACGACATTGTTTCGCGATGTACATATGCTGGCCGGGAACCCTTTATAGCCCTTGAATGCCGGCTTTGCCTTACGGGAGGCCATGAATTCATCTGCCTTTTGCTCAAGCGTTTTTGTATTTACGCCTTCTTTTATTTCTTTAGATAACTGCTCCATACAATCCCTCAAAATAGAACCCGCTTTTCTGATAAGAATAAATTCTTCTTTTGACAAAGGTTTTTTCATCCCGCGCCCCGGAGGCCTTCTTTCGCAAAAAGTTTTTTTATTTCTTCGAAGAGTTTCTCTACGTCGAAATCGCCGGAAACCTCTTTCAAGATACCTTTGTCCTCGTAGTAACCGATTAAGTATTTAGTTTCTTTTTTATATACCACCAGTCGGTTTTCAACGGTTTCCCTCTGGTCATCCTTGCGGTGAACAAGGGGGCCGTGACAGTAATCGCACGTTCCTTTTATTTTTGCCGGCATAGTCTCTATATGGAAGTTTGCGCCGCAGTTCGCGCAAACCCTCCTGCCGGAAAGCCGTTTAATTGAGACCTCGGGAGAAGTTTTAAAATACAGGACCATATCTATTTTTTTATCCTTTTTAGAAAGGGCCTGGTCAAATTGGTCGGCTTGCTTTTTGTTTCGCGGAAAGCCGTCTAATAAAAACCCGCAGTTGGCGTCTTTCTGAGAGATTCGTTCGGTCACTATGTTTATGACAATATTATCCGGTACGAGCTCGCCCTTATCCATATAGGCCTTGGCCTGCTTTCCGACCGGCGTTCCTTTCTTAACCGCTTCCCGCAGCATATCACCGGTAGAGATGTGTAAAAACCCATACTCCTGTGAAAGAACGCTTGCCTGTGTCCCCTTGCCGGCTCCCGGCGGACCGAGTAAAACGATATTCAAGCCCTCTATCTCCTTCCCCTGATGCGGCCTTTTTTCATAAAACCTTCGTAGTGCCTGACGAGAAGATGGGACTCTATTTGCCTCATCGTATCCAGCATAACGCCGACTATAATAAGAAGTCCCGTCCCTCCAAAAAAGCTTGCCACCAGGTAGGGAATTTTAAGCGCCCCTGAAATAATACTGGGAAGAACCGCGATTATAGCTAAAAATACCGCTCCCGGCAGTGTAATGCGTGTCATGATAAAATCCAGGTATTCGGCCGTCTGCCTTCCCGGCCTGATACCGGGAACGAACCCTCCGAACCTTTTCATATTATTTGAAATATCGAGAGGGTTAAATGTTATCGCGGTATAAAAATAACAAAAGAATATGATTAACAGAGAATATATGACATTGTACACAAGGGTCTGCCTTGTAAGCACGCCCGCAACATTTTGTATGGCCTGGCTCGGTATGAGCCCTGCTATGGTGGCGGGAAAAAGGATTATACTCTGGGCAAAGATGATGGGAATAACCCCTGCCTGATTAACCCGGAGGGGTATATATGTACTCTGGCCACCGTAAATCTTCCGTCCAATAACTCTTTTGGCGTATTGGATAGGAATCTTTCTCTGGCCCTGCGTAATCGCCACTACAGCCACAACCACGCCTATAAGCATAGCTGCCATAAAAATAAGGGTAAAAGGGTCTATCTGCGATCTCTCGGGAGAAAAGGGGCTTACTAACTGCACAAGCTGATATATGGCTGCCGGAATTCTCGAGACAATTCCCGCTGTGATAATAAGGGATATGCCGTTACCTATGCCGTATTCCTGTATTTGTTCGCCAAGCCACATTATAAAGGCTGTACCGCTTGTCAATGTAATTACCGTAAGGACCCTGAACGGCCAACCCGGGAATTGCACGATTTGCATTCCCTGGAATCTGGCAGGGTTTTCTAACCACAACGCTATGAAAAATGACTGTATTATAGCCAGAACTACCGTGCCGAAGCGCGTGTATTGAATAATTTTTTTTCGCCCTTCTTCCCCCTCTTTCGACAATCTTTCAAGATACGGAACGACCGCCGTAAGAAGTTGGAGTATGATCGAGGCGGATATATAGGGCATAATGCCTAATGCGAAAATCGTCAATCTCTGAATGGCGCCTCCCGAGAACATATTTATCATTCCGAAGAGCGTCCCCCCTTGAGTCTTGGCCATATTTTCGAAGAACATCGCGAGTTTCGCTCCGTCAATCCCGGGCGTAGGTATAAACGCGCCTATCCTGTAAACCGCGATTAAGGCGGCTGTTATCAGGATCTTACGCTTTAAATCCGGAATTTTAAATAAATTTGCGAATGTCCCTAACAATTTTAAATCCTCACTTATTTGCGGTCTCTATTTTCCCGCCGGCATCCAGAATTTTCTTCTTTGCCTCTTTAGAAAACGCATCGGCAGAAACAGCCAGGGATTTGGTAAGTTTGCCGTCCCCCAGAATTTTTACCGGGCAACTCGAGTTTTTAATAATACCCGCTTTTTTCATGGCAACTTTGTCGACGGGTGAATCCTTCCTGAAATGATTGAGTTTTTCCACGTTTACAACCTGGTAGACCTTTTTTATTACCCTTGTAAATCCCCGTTTTGGAAGCCTTCTTACAAGAGACATCTGGCCGCCTTCAAACCCAAGCCGGAGCGATGATCCTTTTCGCGATTTCTGGCCTTTTGCGCCGCGACCCGATGTTTTTCCATGGCCGGAACCGGAACCTCTCCCCACTCGTCTGTGCGCTCTATTCGCGCCTTTAGGCCTTGGTATATCGTGTATCTTCATTTTTATTTTATTATACCTTCCTGTAAAGCCTTAATTCCCGTAACGCCATAAGCGTAGCTTTCATGACATTTATAGGATTTCGCGAGCCGAGGCATTTCGTGAGTATGTCTTTTATGCCGAATGCTTCGCATATAGCGCGCACCGCCCCTCCCGCTATTACGCCCGTTCCGGGGCTGGCGGGTTTAAGTAATACCTTTCCGGCCTTAAACTTGCCGATGACCTCGTGCGGTATAGATGTTTCCTTCATTTGAATGCTCACAAACGATTTCTTTGCATGATTTAACGCCTTGCTTATAGCTGCGGAGATTTCGTTAGCCTTCCCGAAGCCTATACCCGCCATTCCTTTTCCGTTGCCGGCCACTACCACTACATTAAAGGAAAATCTCCTACCGCCTTTGACAACCTTGGCCACCCTTCTGATACTGACCACTTTTTCTGTTAAAGTTTCTTGCTCTTCCTGAAATTTGTTTTCTTTTTTTCGTGTTTTAGCTATGCGGCTCATTTTTTACCCTCAAAAACCAACCCATTTTTTCTGGCACCTTCGGCAAACGCTTTTACGCGGCCATGATAGAGATAACCTGCTCTATCAAAGACTATTTTGTTAAAACCTTTTTCCTTTGCCCGCTTGGCAAATGCCTCTCCCAGAGAAGCAGCCGCTTTTACATTGCCTCCGTAGGCAACTTTAGTTTTCAAAGCGCCCGTATTCGTAGAAAATGAAAACAGCGTATGCCCCTTCATATCGTCAATTAACTGGGCGTATAGATTTTTACCGCTTCTAAAAACGCAGAGCCGCGGCTTATCCTTGGTGCCGGTGACTTTTTTTCTTATAATTTTATGTCTTTTTATTCTACCTTTTATTTTTTTCATATTTATTTTACAACCGTTTTTCCGGCTTTATGCCTTACATACTCGCCCAAATATCTAATGCCCTTGCCCTTATATGGCTCGGGTTTAAAATAGTCTCTTATTTCGGCGGCCGTCTCGCCTACCTTAACTTTGTCTATACCCGTTATGCTTATCTTTGTAGGTTTAGCTGTTTTTATAGTTATGCCTTCGGGGATCGCATACCGCACGGCGTGGGAAAAGCCAACGTTTATTTGTAATATATTTCCCTGGACAGCAGCCTTAAAACCAACGCCTTTTATCTCCAATTCCTTTGCATACCCGTCGGTAACGCCTTTGATAAGATTAGATATAATACTTCTTGTCAGCCCGTGAAGAGAAAGTTCTTTCTTCAGAGATGAAGACCTTCCGACAATAAGCTTGTTTTCCTTCAAGGACACCGACAATCCGCCCGGAACCGTATATTCCAGTTTTCCTTTTGGGCCTTCGACGGTGATGTTATTACCCTTTATATCTACCTTTACATTATTCGGTATATCTATGGGTTTTTTGCCAACGCGCGACATCGTCTTTCACCTCATTTGAGATCCCTCGGGCACTTCATGCCCTCGGGATAAATTCGCGCCTATGACTTACGTCAACCACTGTGGTTGACGTAAGTCATGCGCTCATTTACCAAACCTCGCAGATAATTTCTCCGCCGAGATTCTCTTTTTTTGCTTCTTTATCCGTCATAATGCCTTGCGGGGTCGAAATCAAGGCTATGCCTATTCCACCGTAAACATCTTTGATTTCTTTACTCTTTACGTAAATTCTTAAGCCGGGTTTTGAAATTTTTTTAAGGCCCGTCAAAGCGGTTTCATTATTCTTGCCGTATTTAAGGTATACCTTCAGTATTCCCTGTTTTTTATCGTCGACAGTTTTGCAATTTGAAATAAAGCCTTCCCGTTTCAAAATTTCCAAAATGCTTTCGTTTATCTTTGAACGCTTAACTAAAACATCATCCTTATGAGCCATGACTCCGTTCCGAAGAACTGCGAGCATATCCGCTATCGGGTCAGTTACCGGCATTTTTATTTTTCCTTTACGTTTTTGATATCCCTCGGATACTTTATATCCTCGGGAGAATTCGGCTTTATGACTTACGTCGGCTATCGCCTCCGTAAGTCATGGCCTCATTCACCAGCTTGCCTTTACGACGCCTGGTATCTCTCCTTTTGAGGCAAGCTCTCTGAAGCATATACGGCAAAGCGTAAATCTTCGCATGTAACCGCGCCTTCGGCCACAAAGCTTGCAACGATGGTATCCTCTAACTTTAAATTTTGGTTTTCTTTTAACTTTTTCAATCAGGCACTTTTTCGCCATTTATGTTACCTTTTTAAAAGGCATTCCGAAAAGATTCAATAATTCGAAGGCCTCAGTTCTGTTTTTTGCTGTCGTAACTATAGCTATATCCATACCATGCACCATTTGTATTTTATCAATTTCTATTTCCGGAAAGATACCCTGCTCGGTAATGCCGAGAGAATAATTTCCGCTTTCATCAAACGAATCGGCGCTCACCCCTCTAAAATCCCTGATTCTCGGCAACGCAACGTTAATAAGCCTATCCAAAAATTCATACATTCGCGCGCGCCTGAGAGTTACCTTGCACCCTATAAGAGAGCCCTTCCTTATCTTAAAGCCGGCAATAGCTTTTCTTGCCTTTGTAAAGGCCGGTTTTTGTCCCGTAATTTCGGCTATATCGCGCATTACGCCATCCAGAACCTTTTTATCATGCGCCGCTTCTCCCAGGCCGACATTTATTACAATTTTTACCAGGCGCGGAACTTCGTAGATATTTTTAAAGCCGAACTTCTCTGCCATCTTCGGGACAATGTCATTTTTGTATTTTTCCAGCAATCTTAGCACCATATCCCCTCACCCTAACCCTCTCCCCTACGGGGAGAGGGAATTTTATTTAAAATACCTCTTTACACCTTTTGCAGAAACGTGCTTTTGTCCCGTCCTTTAAAACATTAATACCTATCTTCGTGGGCCTGTTGCAACCCTTGCAGAAAATGGCAAGGTTAGACAGGTGAATCGCGGACTCCTTCTGAATTATCCCGCCCTTATCTTCTTCCTTGGTGCGTCTCCGGTGTTTTTTTACGAAGTTTATACCTTCAACGATAGCTTTGTCTCGCCGGGGAAATACAGCCAGTACCTTGCCGGTCTTGCCTTTATTCCTTCCGGCCAGCGAGATAACCGTATCATTTTTCTTAATTCTGGACATCGTTAAAACCTATTCAACCTGCGAAGTTTTTGTCAAATTACTTCAGGTGCCAGTGAAACA
This sequence comes from Candidatus Omnitrophota bacterium, assembly GCA_020346285.1. Taxonomy (GTDB): domain Bacteria; phylum Omnitrophota; class Gorgyraeia; order JABMRN01; family RBG-13-46-9. The sequence continues at coordinate 1,413,903 of CP070780.1, forward strand.
ATTTTTAGAAAATTCTTCTCTCTAAGCTCCCGCGCTACAGGGCCGAAAATTCGCGTCCCCTTTGGGTTGCCCTGGTCGTCTATTAAAACTACGGCGTTCCTGTCAAATTTTAAATATGAACCATCGGGCCTTCGTATAGGGAAGGCGCATCTCACAACCACCCCTTTTACCACTTCACTTTTTTTTACAGCCGCCTCGGGGGTTGCCTCTTTTATATTACAAGTGATAACATCGCCTATTTCGGCGTATTTTTTTCCGGAACGGGCTATAACACCTATGCATGATGCTTTTTTTGCACCTGTGTTATCCGCTACGTCTAATATCGTCCGCATTATTATCATTTTAATTATATACCTGTATAAGCCGCCAACACTTGTTTTTCGAAATCGGCCTTGTCTCTCTGATTTTTACGGTATCGCCTGTTTTCGCTTTGTTTTTCTCGTCATGCGCTTTAAATTTATTATATCTTTTAATCGTCTTTTTAAAAACAGGGTGCACTGTTAAGTGACTTACCTTCACAATTATTGTCTTATCCGGCTTGTCGCTTATGACTGTACCGATCATCTCTTTTTGCACCTTGCTGCCGGCAGCGAGACGCTGCTTCTTATTTTTCTGCACCCTTTTTCTCCTTTAAAATCGTGTATAAGCGCGCTATTTCCTTTTTTGCCACCGCTATCCGGTGAGGTTTTTCAACCCTGCCCGCCTTCTGTTCAAATTGAAGCTTGAATAGTTCTTCTCTAAGCGAAATAACCTTATTATTTATCTCGTCTACGGTCATGTTTCTTATATCATCCGGTTTTAATGCCATTTTAATGTGCTCTCGTAACAAATTTTGTTCTAAAAGGCAGCTTATGCGCAGCCAGGCGCATAGAATCTCTGGCTAAATTGAGGGGTAGCCCCTCCATTTCGAAAAGAATCCTTCCTTTCCTGACAACCGAAACCCAGTGGTCAGGCGCTCCCTTACCCTTTCCCATTCTTGTTTCAGCGGGTTTCTTTGTAACAGGCTTATCCGGAAATATGCGTATCCACACCTTTCCGCCACGCCGGGTATGCCTCATAAGGGCAACACGCGCAGCTTCTATCTGCCTGTCCTTGATCCATGCATTCTCAAGGGCCTTAAGGCCATATTCGCCGAAATTTAAATTGGAGGCGGCAAGGCTTGTGCCCTTTCTTCTGCCTCTTTGCGCTTTTCGGTATTTAACGCGCTTTGGCATGAGCGCCATTTTTCTTTCCTCCTACCTCTTTTATAGCAAGTTTCTCACCTTTATAAACCCAAACTTTAACGCCGATAAGGCCATAGGTTGTATGCGCCTCGGTAAAGCCGTAATCGATATCTGCCCGTAGTGTCTGGAGAGGAATTTTTCCGTATTTTAAAGTTTCGCGCCTGGCAATTTCTGCCCCGCCGAGCCTCCCCGACACCTTTATTCTTAAACCTTCGCAGCCGGCGTCCCTGGCCATTTGAAGAGCTCTTTTCATCGCCCGCCTGAAGGGAATCCTTCTTTCAAGCTGTAGGGCGAGATTCTCGGCAACGAGCTGAGCTTCCGTAGCAGGTTGCTTAATTTCTTTTATATCTATGAAAACTTGCTTTTCGCCGACCATGGGTTGCAATGCGTCTTTCAAGGCCTCTATCTCTGAACCCCGCCTTCCTATTATGACACCCGGCCGCGCGGTATGAATAATTATCCTGATTCGTTCGCCTGTCCGCTCTATCTCTATGTTCGCGATGGCTCCGCCCGAAAGCTTATCTTTAATATATTTTTTTAATTTCTGGTCTTTAATAAGGGTATCGTGAAAATGGTCTTTTTTGGCAAACCATCTCGATTTCCAATCCTTTATTATCCCTACCCTTAAACCATATGGATGAACTTTTTGGCCCATTATTATTTCCTTTTCAAGGCGTCAAGCTCTATCAACACATGGCTGGTTCGTTTTCTTATCATACCAGCTCTTCCCATTGACATAGCCCTGAATCTTTTTAGCGTCGGACCCTCATTGACAACAACCTTCGAAATATAGAGATTCTCTTCCGTAAATTTCTTCTGCGGAATTCTTTTCGCGTTAGAGAGGGCCGAGTCTATAGCTTTTTTTAAGAGAGATGCCCCTTTTTTATTTGTATTAACTAACATATAGAGCGCCTCATCGACCTTTTTTTCCTTAAGGAGCCTGGCAATAGGCCTTAATTTCTTAGGTGAAATCCGTATATGCTTCTCTAAAGCTCTTGTAACCATTTCTTAACCCTTTATTTTTCCCCTCACCCCTGCCTGCCGGCAGGCAGGCTTCCCTCTCCCCAAAGGGGAGAGGGAATTTTTCCTTGATCCTGAATTATGTTTTCTCCAGTGAAACTTCAGTCGCGGCGCCATGTCTTCTGAAAAACCTTGTCGGCGCAAATTCGCCGAGTTTATGGCCGACCATATTTTCCGTAACAAAAACCGGCATAAATTTCTTTCCATTATGGACCATAAACGTAAGGCCTACAAAATCCGGCGGTATAATTGAGCGCCGGGCCCATGTCTTTACGGGTTTTTTTGCCCGCGTTTTCAACATCTTCTGAACTTTCATTAGCAATTTTTCGTCTATGTATGGGCCCTTTTTTGTCGAGCGCGACATAACTTATTTTCTCCTCTTTAATATATATTTGTCCGATGCCTTTCGCTTCCTGGTCTTTAGGCCTTTTGTTATCTTGCCCCATGGCGTAGACGGGTGCCTGCCGCCCGAGGATTTACCCTCGCCGCCACCCATCGGGTGATCAACCGGATTTTTCGCAACACCCCTTACGTAAGGCCTTATGCCTAAATGTCGCGACCTGCCGGCTTTTCCCAGGAGAATGGTATCATGTTCTGTGTTGCCTACCTGCCCGATGCACGCAAGGCAATCGAGTTTAATAAGCCTGACCTCGCTACTTGGCATTTTAACGTGGGCGAACCCTTTTTCTTTGGCTACGATGACAGCGAGGTTGCCTGCGCTTCTGGCAACTTTAGCGCCTCTCCCTTTTTGTAGCTCAATATTGAAAATCGGTATTCCAAGGGGTATTTTCTCTAAAGGAAGCGCATTTCCTACCTTAATTTCCGCATTTTCGCCGGAAACTATCTCATCCCCGACTTTCAGGCCGTCAGGACATATAATATAGCGTCGCTCCGTGTCCTGGTATTCTAAGAGCGCTATACGCGCTGTCCTGTTTGGGTCGTACTCAATAGCGATAACCTTTGCCGGAATATCATGCTTGGCTCTTTTAAAATCGATTATGCGCCATTTTCTTTTATGGCCGCCGCCTCTGTGGCGGGAGGTTATTCTTCCATATATATTTCTTCCTCCCGTTTTCTTTAAAGATACGGTAAGGCGTTTTTCAGGCGAATCCTTTGTAATTTCCTCAAAGCTATAGCCTGTTTCCCATCTCCTGCTTGGCGTTGTTGGTTTGTGCTTCTTCATTCCCATCTCTTAATCCTAGATAATATCTATCTTCTCGCCCTGTTTAAGGGTTACAATCGCCTTTTTCCAATCGGGGGTTTTACCTTCGACGAATCTAACGCGCTTCTTTTTACCCCTTACGGTTATTGTGTTTACCTTTTCAACCTTGACTTTATATATCTCTTCGATGGCTTTCTTGATCTCAATTTTATTTGCCTTCTTGTTTACATAAAAAAAATATTTATTAAAAGGCAATAGCTCCGTGCCTTTTTCGGTTCTTAAAGGGCTTATTATTGCTGAATACGAATCTTTCATTGCGTAACCTTTTTGTTCAGGTATTCGGCTACTTTCTTCGTCATAACTATGTGCTCATTCGACAGGACATCAAGCGCCGTAGCCTCGTTTATCTTTTTCAATGTAAGATTTTTTATATTCCTACTTGCCAGGTACAAATTTTTATCTATCTTTTCTGCGAGAAGCAGGACGCGCTCTTTTTTTATATTTATTCTCTTGAAGCGTTTCGCAAAATCTCTGGTCTTCGGCTTATCTATAGATTCTTCTTCAAGGGCTAAAATTTTTCTACTTTTTAGTTTCGCGTTCAAGCTCGATATAAAGGCGCTTCTTTTCATTTTTTTGGGCATGCTATATCTAAAATCTCTCGGATGCGGCCCAAAAGCAATGCCGCCGCTCCGCCAGACGGGATTTCTTGTAGAGCCGAATCTTGCCCTTCCCGTTCCTTTCTGCCTCCATGGTTTTTTACCGCCGCCCCTGACATCGCCCCTCGTTTTGGTTGCGGCCGTACCTCTTCTCTGATTCGCCCTGTACATTGTAACAGACTGGTATAGAAGCACTTTATTAATATTGCCATTAAATATATTTTTATCCAACTCTACTGTATCTATTTTCTTTCCGTGCGAATCGAATAGTGGAATCTGATTTAGTTCGCTGTCAGCTTTTGTCTTTGACATCTTCTCGTCTCTCTTTTGGCGGCCTCTTCTTTGCGTATCTAACTACTAAAAGGCTGCCCTTATGTCCCGGGACGCCGCCTTTCACGCTCAATATACCTTTTTTTTCATCTACGGCTATGACTTCCAGGTTCTGTATGGTCCTTTTTATATTACCCATATGCCCGGGCAAATGTTGCCCCTTGAACACCCTTGAAGGAAAAGAGCTTGCTCCGATAGAGCCGGGCGCCCGATGAAACATGGAACCGTGCCCCTTGTCGCCTCCGTGCCAGTTCCATCTTTTAATCCCGCCTTGAAAGCCCTTTCCGATGGTTACGCCGGTCACGTCCACATAGTCACCGTTCTTAAAGATGTTAACGCCGATGGTGTCTCCGGCCTTATAGGTAGGTTCGTCATCCATTCGTATCTCTTTAACCACTTTTTTTGGGCTTATCTTCAGTTTTTTAAACCACTTCTTTTGGGCTTTATTTACCTTTTCCTCCTTCACGTCTTTGTAGCCTAAAACTACGGCGCAATATCCGGCTTTCTCTTTTGTCCGCGTTCCGAGGACAGAGCAGGGTCCGGTTTCAATGAGGGTAACGGGTATAAAGCGGCCCTCCTGGTCAAAAATACTTGTCATGCCTATCTTTTTTCCGAGTATACCTGTCATAATCCCTTTATCTCCACGTTAACACCTGCCGGCAAATCGAGTTTTCTCAGCGCATCGATTGTTTTGGCGGAAGGGTTTACTATTTCAAGGAGTCGCTTGTGCGTTTTAATCTGAAACTGTTCCCTGGACTTCTTGTCAATATGCGGCGACCTCAATACCGTAAAGACCTCTCTTTTTGTCGGAAGAGGTACCGGTCCGGAAACAATAGCCCCCGTCCTTTTCACGGTTTCGACAATTTCTCCGCAGGATGAGTCTAAGATTCTATGGTCATACGCCATAAGCCTTATTCTCAGCCTTACCATTTTTTCCGTTTTTATCTTTGCCGTTTTAGCGCTCATGTTAACTAACCTCTTTCAACCTCGCAGGTCAAACAATGGTTATTCGATAACCTCCGTTATTACGCCTGCGCCTACGGTGTGCCCGCCTTCGCGTATGGCGAAACGTAAGCCTTTTTCCATGGCTATGGGTTCTATGAGTGCGATTTCAATGGTGATGTTGTCTCCCGGCATAACCATTTCCACGTCTTTAGGGAGAGTGGCTGATCCTGTAACGTCTGTGGTCCTGAAGTAGAACTGTGGCCTGTAGCCGTTGAAGAAGGGGGTATGGCGGCCTCCCTCTTCTTTTGTCAGGATGTATATCTCTCCTTTAAACTTCGTGTGGGGGGTTATGCTTCCGGGTTTTGCCAGAACCTGCCCTCTCATGAGGGCTTTTTTGTCCACGCCTCTTAGGAGGACACCTATATTATCGCCGGCTTGCCCCTGGTCAAGAATCTTTCTGAACATTTCGACGCCTGTTACGATGGTTTTCTTGGTGGGCTTTAAACCGACGATTTCAATCTCTTCTCCGGTCTTTATCTGGCCGCGTTCGACTCTTCCTGTGCCTACTGTGCCACGTCCTGTGATTGAGAATACGTCTTCTATGGGCATAAGGAAGGGTTTGTCTATGTCTCTTTTCGGGGTGGGGATGAATTCATCGACTGCTTTCAAGAGCTCGAAAATGGGCTTGTTGCTCTCCGGGTCTTCGGGTTTTTGCATGGCTTTAAGAGCGCTTCCTTTTATTACGGGGGTTTTGTCTCCGGGGAATTTGTACTTTGTAAGGAGCTCTCTTACTTCGAGTTCTACCAGTTCTAAGAGTTCTTTATCATCTACGAGGTCTATTTTATTGAGGAAAACTACTACTGCGGGAACGTTGACTTGCCGCGCAAGGAGGATGTGCTCTCTTGTCTGTGGCATGGGGCCGTCTGCTGCGGATACTACGAGGATTGCGCCATCCATCTGGGCAGCGCCTGTAATCATATTTTTAATGTAATCCGCGTGCCCCGGGCAATCGATATGCGCGTAGTGGCGCTTCTCTGTTTCGTATTCAACGTGGGCTACGGCTATAGTAAGGATTTTGGATTTATCCCGAACCGCACCGCCTTTTGCTATTTCTTCATAGCTCTTTGCCTGGGCCTGGCCTTTTTTGGATAGGACCTTGGTTATGCAGCTTGTGAGAACCGTCTTTCCGTGGTCTATGTGCCCTATCGTACCTATATTTATATGCGGTTTTGTGCGTTCGAATTTTTGCTTAGCCATATTTTACCTCCTTGTAATCGCCAGAGCCCACGGCCGGATTTGAACCGGCGACCCCATCCTTACCATGGATGTGCTCTACCAACTGAGCTACATGGGCATATTCTCTTGCCCATTCTTTTATAATACCTAAAAGTTTTGTATTATGAACATATATGGTAATGGTGCCGAATTCCGAATGTTTTTTTGAGCTTGAGTTACTCCTGTTTTTTAAAATCGTTGTTTTTGTAAATTGTTTTAAAGAGAGCCCTAAAAAATCTGACCAATATTCCCTTGCCTTTTTCTGTGAAATATCGGGATATATAATTAAGGACAATTTTATTTTATCGGTCCTGACACCGCATATAACTTTTAAAAATTTAACAAAAATTTTCACAAGCGCCGGATTTGAGTTTGAAAAACGTATAGAATTTTTATTTTTTGTATTTCCTTCCGTAAGATAAAGCCCGAGTGCCATCGCCTTCAAATGCTCTTCCTCCGGCGTGAGCGATGTTAAGACATTAAAAGGATCGCCTGTCTTATTATTTTTTATATATGAAGCTTCTTTACGACTTCTCATTATAATATTATTATTATACAATATATCCCTTATTTTTCTCGTCGAGAGACTGAACATGGCGGCCGTTTCGTTAATAGAATTTCCTTTTTTGTAAGTCCTTATAATTGCACTAACTTGCATCTTTATGTCCTTCTGTAGGAGAAACTCGTCCGCAAGGTTAACAAGTTACCCAATATACCATATAAATTTTTTTTGTCAAGGATTTTTTTAAGATTTTTTTAGGTTTTCTAAAAGGTAGGTTTTAATAATAAATTCCGCGCTTTTTTCTCCGAAGCCGCAGCCATTCAAGAACAGTATTATCAACTCCCCTTCCTATTAGGAAGGGATACAGGCCGCCGTAGGCGGCCGTCATAAGGGAAACCTTAGGTTTCCCTTTGAAATGATTTGGGCGCAAGCCTTTTTGCCGAAGGCAAAAAGCTGAGGAGAAAAAAGTATATTCCACACTTTTTTCTCCGAAGCCGCAACCATTAAAGAACAGTATTATCAACTTCCCTTCCTATTAGGAAGGGATACAGGCCGCCGTAGGCGGCCGTCATAAGGGAAACCTTA
>CP070780.1:1421700-1426348 GCA_020346285.1 Candidatus Omnitrophota bacterium
ACGATAGCCCGCTTATTGTGGGCTCCGGATAAGAAGAGAATTTTCTCGCAAGCGATGTGCCCGCTATCCTGGATTACACGAAGAACGTTATGTTCCTGGAGAACCTGGAGATTGCGGAGGTCTCTGCGGGCGGCGTAAAAATAATAAACCATAAAGGCAAAAAAATTTCAAGGAAGGTCTCTTGCGTAAAATGGGATAAAAGCCAGGCCGAGAAGGGCGGCTTTGACCATTTTATGCTTAAAGAGATATATGAACAGCCAAAGATAATATCGGGCATATTGGATACGAGGACTAAAAGAAGTAAAGTTTATTTTGAGGAGCTGAAGATAAGCAAAAAGACATTAAAGAGGATCGATAAAATTGCCATAGTCGCCTGCGGGACAGCCTACCACGCGGGTTTAAGCGGTAAGTATATGATAGAATGGCTGGCCCACATTCCTACGCTGGTTGATACCTCGAGCGAATTCAGATATAGAAATCCGATAGTCGATAAAAACACGCTTGTCATCGTAGTGTCCCAATCGGGCGAGACTGCCGATACGCTAGCAGCTCTCAGGGAATCAAAGAAGAAGGGAGCAAAGGTGCTTGGCATTGTCAATGTGCTGGGAAGCTCCATAGCCCGCGAGGCAGACGGGGTTATATATACACACGCAGGACCGGAGATAGCGGTTGCTTCGACGAAGGCATATACAGCCCAATTAACCATTTTGTATCTGTTTAGCCTCTATCTTGCATTGCTCCGGGGCCGGAGGACGCCACAAAAAATAAGGGCTTATTTAAATGAACTTAGGAAAGTTCCTCATCTTACGAGAAGAATACTTAAAAGGTACGGCACCGAGAGCTCCGACATGAAACTTAAAGCAAAGGAGTTTAACCAGGAATACCATAAGCGCCTTAAACTGTATTGCCAGGAGGACCGGGAAGAGAAAAGACGGGCGCCTAACTGCTGTTTTCTGTTTTTGGGCAGGAATGTAAATTATCCCAGCGCTCTCGAAGGGGCTCTAAAACTTAAAGAGATATCTTATATAAGCGCAGAAGGATATCCGGCCGGCGAGATGAAACACGGGCCTATCGCTCTTATCGATGAAAACCCGTGGACTATATGCATTGCGCCCGAATCGAAATTGCACGAGAAGATGATTTCCAATATAAGGCAAATAAGGGCCCGCAAAGGCATCGTCGTCGCCATAGCGACAGAAGGCGATGAAGAGATAAAAAATGTCGAAGCCCAATATATAATAGAAATACCTCATATAGAGCAGACCCTTACCCCGTTTTTGGTAGCAATACCGCTTCAGCTTTGGGCATACTTTGTGGCGCGCGAGTTTGGCGAGGAGATAGACCAGCCGCGCAATCTCGCGAAATCCGTTACCGTCGAGTAAATGCAAACTACAGGCGCGTTATACATAGTAAGCACTCCTATAGGCAACCTCGAAGACATAACCCTCCGTGCCTTACGTACGCTAAAGGAGGTTGACCTGATCGCAGCAGAAGATACGCGCCACACGAAGATACTTCTGGATAAATATAATATACGAAAGAAATTAATCAGTTTCTATTCGTATAACAGATTAAAAAGGAAAGACGAAATTATCGGGCTTCTAAAAGAAGGCAGAAACATTGCCCTTGTTTCGGATGCGGGCACGCCCGGAATTTCAGATCCCGGGTTTTCGCTAATAAAAAGCGCTATAGAAAGCCGTCTCCCGCTTACGCCCATCCCGGGCCCGACCGCGCTTATTACCGCTTTGGTTATTTCAGGAAAACCAACCGACAAATTTGTATTCGAGGGGTTTCTTTCCAATAAATCGTCAAAAAGAAGAAGACGGTTGGAATTTTTAAAGGACGAAGAAAGGGCTATTATTATATATGAATCCTGCCACAGGATAACGAAACTATTAAAAGATATATCAGATATAATGGGGGATAGGGAGATTGTCCTTACAAGAGAGCTTACGAAGAAATTCGAAGAAGTGAAAAGGGAGAGGGTGAGCGCGCTTTTAGAGTATTTCTCCGGCGTCAGGCCACGCGGAGAGTTTATAGTAGTTATTTAAATGAGGCCATGACTTACGTCAACCATAGTGGTTGATGTAAGTCATAAGGCCGAATTTATCCTGAAGCACTGAAAGTACCGAAGGATCTTAATTAGGCCTTTTCTCATTGACAAGCATGCTTTAAGTGATAAAATATGAAGTTACCCCAAAGCTGTATAGGAATAAAAAGATATGATAAACCAGACCTTAATTCTAATAAAACCGGATGGGTTAAAGAAATCGCTGACCGGTAATATACTCACCCGGCTTTCCGAGACAAAACTTGATATAGTTGCGGCGAAAATAGTGCAGGTCTCCCGCGAACTTGCCAAGGAACATTATGCCCACATGAAGGAAAAGCCCTTTTTTGAAGAGCTTATCAAATACATCATGGGCCATTACCATAAAAAAAAGGTTATGGCGCTTGTCTATTGGGGAGAAGACGCTATTAGCAAGGTTCGGGAGATTTGCGGCGCTACCAATCCCGAAGAAGCGGACATGGTTTCCATAAGGGGGCAATACGGCAGGATTACGACAAAAGGGGTTTATGAGAACGTTATTCACGCCTCCACCGATGCGAAGGAAGCCGAACGCGAGATAAAGCTATGGTTTGAACCGGACGAGCTTATAGTAGATATCTACCCGACAAAAACCGCGAAGCGGGATAAAAAAGTACTAGTGTGGGCATGATTAGGTCAATGACAGGCTTTGGCAAAGGCGAGGTGCGGGGCAGGTTTGGATTCTTTGGCGCCGAGATAAAGACGATAAATCACAAATTCCTGGAAATTACGTTTAAATTACCTAATAGCTTGGCGATATTTGACGATAAGGTTAAAGCCCTTATTAAAAACAGAATTAAAAGAGGGAAGGTTTATCTCAACCTGGTCCATGAAACCGCCGAAGGGAATACCGGGAATATTTTCATAGACGAGAACTTAGCCAGGAATTATTCAAGCAGGCTGAAGAGGCTTAAAAAAAAGCTGAATATAAAAGACCCCGTAAAGATTGCCGATATAGTTTCATTCCCGGGCGTAATAAATTATAAGTTGGCGAATAAAGGCACGGCAAAAATGTGGCCTTTTGTAAAAGAGGCCATAGAGGAATCGCTGAAGAAACTGGTCAAAGACAGGGAGAAGGAAGGCAGCTTTCTTTTCAAAGATTTAATATGGAGAATAAATAAAGTAAAGAGAATAGTCTCGAATATCAAAGGCAAGGCCGCTTCTAACGTACAGAATTACAAGAAAAAACTGGGAGACCGGATAAAAGAGCTTTCGGGGGGTTATCCTATAGATAACGGAAGGCTTGAGATAGAGGTAGCGCTTTTCGCGAAAAATAGCGATATAACCGAGGAATTAACCAGGCTTAATAACCATATAGACAACTTTACCAAAACCATCAGGAAGGACAGCGAGGTCGGAAAAAAACTCGATTTCATCGCCCAGGAGCTACACAGGGAGATAAATACCATAGGCGCAAAGTCGAGCGGTTTCAATATCTCTTCGGGCGTAATTGAGATAAAAACAGAGATAGAAAAAATAAGGGAGCAGCTTAAGAATATCGAATGAGAAAAGGGCAAATTTTTGTCATTTCTGCTCCTTCAGGATGTGGTAAAACCACCATATGCAAAAGAATATCCAAGAAAATAAAGTTTCTTGTGCCCTCCATATCCGTAACCACAAGACGGCCTCGCCCGGGTGAAAGGCGAGGAAAAGACTACTATTACATTTCCCGGAGATTCTTTGAAAAAGAAATTAAGAAAGGCAATCTCCTCGAGTGGGAAGAAAACTTCGGTTATTTATACGGTACGCCCAAACGTTTCATTCGGGAGAAATTGAAAAGAGGAAAGAACCTTTTGCTTAGCATCGACGTAAAAGGCGCGATGAATGTTAAAAAGATTTTCCCGGAATCGACGCTTATTTTTATAAAACCGCCCTCCATGGCGGAACTTGCGCGCCGGCTTAAATCGAGAAATACGGACGCGGATGCCGAAATCGGGGACCGGCTTAAAATAGCGAAAAAAGAACTCAAGTTCGCAAAAAGGTATAATTATGTAGTCGTTAATAAGAAGTTAGAAGATGCCGTAAATGAAGTTGTTTCGATAATTAAAAAAAAGATGAAAGGAAAATAAATTGGCTTATATCCCTATGGAAAAATTATTAAAAAACACTCAAGGCAGTATGTATAAACTGGTAATCCTTGCTTCCCGGAGAGCCCTTGAATTGGGCGCGGGCAGTGGAAAGCTTGTTGATGAAGTATCCCCTAACACGAAGCTTACTTCTATAGCGTTAAGGGAAATAAAAGAAAATAAAATCAGTTTTAAGCTCAAGAAAAAATAAGGGCAATTCCGTGAAACAAAAGAGCATTATTATAGGAATAACCGGCGGTATCGCCGCATATAAGGCATGCGAGCTCATAAGTCATCTCAGGGGGAAAAACTATAATGTTATATGCATTATGACTCGCGAGGCAGAGGAATTTATAACACCACTCACGCTGGAGACGCTTTCCGGTAATAAGATTTATAAGGATATGTTTGTATTGCCGGATAAGCGAGAAATTGCCCATGTATCCTTAGCCGAGAGGGCATCCCTCATAGTCGTTTGCCCGGCGACGGCAAA
>CP070780.1:1426448-1432323 GCA_020346285.1 Candidatus Omnitrophota bacterium
CTGTAAACCTTGCCTTTGGCATCGTATTGGGAATGAAATTTCGAAGTAACTTTCTTGATATCAATGACGGAAATATCTTTCGAAAGGTTGGAATTCAACGCGGCTTGAAGTTTCGCGAGCGGTAAATCTTTTTTCGTTCTGAAATTTGCGACTTGCGCTTTAGCGTGAACGCCGGAATCGGTTCTTCCCGCTCCGATTATGCGCACTTTTTCTTTAAGTATCTTCTTTAAGGCCTTTTCGATTTCTTCCTGGATTGTCCTGGCGTTTTTTTGAACCTGCCATCCTGCGTAGCGCGTTCCGTCGTAGGCAATTGTAAGCTTGATATTAGCTATTTCCGGCATTGATTATTTTATTGAGAATGGAACATTTACAGGGAAGTTTTTCCTGCGGTTAGTTTTCTTTATTGTGTATTTCAAGCAAAAATTCACAAATTCTAAATATTTTTCCATGGATAATTTTTTTGTGGGCGGGCCCGGGTATTTAGAAACAGGTAAATTTAATTTTCTTTTTGTATATTTCATATTCTCTCTAATATCTTATTATAAATTTTGCCGGTGCCATATTTTATGCAAAGATTTTTAAAATTTCCGGATTTTATTGCTACCTTGTTTGCCTTTATAAGTTCGACAATGTCAAATAGATCCTTGTTACCGCGACTTTTAGGTCCATTTTTTATAGCGTGTAGTTTTAATGCTATAAGATGTTCGAGAGATGGTACTTTGAATTCTTGTTTAGCGATACTCATATTTTTGCTATCTTTCATGATTTTTTCAAATGTATCTTCGTCCACAAACATAAAATCCAGATCTAATAGTTCTATAGCTTTGCCTTTAAGCCTAGCAAAGATATCCCGCACACAGTCCTCTTTGTACCCTTTAGTTTCTAATAATTTTAATATCTTACTGTAATCGTCTTTACGGATCAAAAAATCTATGTCTACTGTATTGCGCAATGCTTTGTAGTAATTAACGGCGAACGCCCCGATTAAAATGCCAGATACCCCCGCCCTATCAAACACAGATGAAATGAGATGAAATATTGTTCGATACTTCATTTTATGCGTGCTTGATTAAAACTTCCGCAATTTGGATCGCGTTAAGGGCGGCGCCTTTCCGGAGATTGTCGCTCACAACCCACAGATTCAAACCGTTCTCGATCGATTCGTCTTCGCGGATGCGGCCGACAAATACCTCATTTTTGCCTTCGGCATTAAGGGGCATGGGGTATTTGCCTCTTTTGGTGTCATCTATGACAATAACGCCCGGCGCTTTCGAAAGAATCTTTCTTGCTTCTTCGGCGCTTAGCTTCTTCTCGGTCTCTATGTTTATACTCTCCGAATGGGCAAAATATACGGGCACGCGAATACAGGTAGACGTGATTCCGATAGAATCGTCCTGCATAATTTTACGGGTTTCGTTTACGAGCTTCATTTCCTCTTTGGTGTAAGCATTGTCCAGGAATCCGTCTATCTGCGGGATCAGATTAAATGCGATTTGATACGGAAATTGCTTTATCAGAAATTTATCCACGCTGTGGCTGCCGACTATCCAGTTATCAACAATTTTATCGATAACCTCTGTTTGTTTTTCAAGCTCCAGGATTTTCTGCTGGCCTGCGCCGGATACGGATTGATAGGTCGAGGCGACTATTCTCTTTATTTTAGCAACCTTATGCAGGGGCCAAAGCGCTACGACAGCCTGTATGGTCGAACAATTCGGATTAGCTATTATACCCTTGTGATTTTCGATCTGGTGAGGATTTACTTCGGGAACAACCAGTGGAACGTCTTTTTCCATCCTGAAAGCGCTTGAATTGTCAATGCAGACCGCTCCGGCTTTAACCGCGCTCGGCAGAAACTGGAGGCTTCTCGAAGCGCCTGCGCTCGATAGAACAATGTCTATCGCCTTGAATGACCTGTGGCTTAGGATTTCCACCGGATACAGCTTGCCCTTAAATTTGAGTTTTTTTCCTTTTGACCTTTCGGACGCCAAAAGCTTAAGTTCTTTAACCGGGAAATCCCTTTCTTCTAAAATGGACAGAAACTGCCCGCCTACGGCGCCGGTTGCGCCAATTATTGCTATATTATATTTGTCTTTCTTTTTTAACATCATTTACCTCGTTTTGAGTTGATTGAAGGACTGATCGAGGTTCGACCTCCTCCGGAGGTCGAACCTCGATCAGTCTCTCGACCAGTCAGCCTTACAGGTTCTTAACTACTAAATCCCCTACTTCGCTTGTAGAATATCCCATTCTTCCTGCCGCGAGAGATTTAAGCTTAGTGGTTACTTTCATTACTGAATCCTCGACCATCTTCGATGCCTTGCCTTCCCCTATCTCGTCCAGAAGCATCGAAAGCGCGCATATGGCCGCGAGAGGGTTTATAACGTTTTTACCCGTGTATTTCGGGGCGGAACCGCCTATCGGCTCGAACATGGAAACGCCTTCCGGGTTGAGATTCCCGCCGCAGGCTATGCCCATGCCTCCCTGTATCATTGCGCCCAAATCCGTAATAATATCTCCGAACATATTATCGGTTACGATTACGTCAAACCAGTCGGGATTCTTCACCATCCACATGCAGCAAGCATCGACATGGGCGTAATCCGTCTTTATATCTTTGTATTTCTTTGCGACTTCATAAAACGTCCTCTCCCACAAATCCCAGGCATATGTAAGAACGTTTGTCTTGCCGCAAAGGGTAAGCTTCTTTTTTTTATTTCTTTCTTTCGTGTATTCAAAAGCAAATTTTACACACCGCTCTATTCCCCGGCGGGTATTACGGGAAACCTGAAGGGCGATTTCATCTTTTGTCCCTTTTTTGATAAACTCCCCTTCGCCTACGTAAAGCCCTTCGTTATTTTCACGCACTACGACAAAATCTATATCATCCGGCCCTTTATCTTTAAGAGGCGTCCATACCCCGGGGTACAATTTGACAGGCCTTAAATTTATGTATTGTTCCAGGCTAAACCTAATCTTCAAAAGAAGCCCATTCTCCAGGATTCCGGGTTTTACATCCGGGTGCCCCACGGCGCCGAGATAGATTGCGTCCATCGATTTCATTTCTTCCAGCGCGGAATCGGGCAGGACCTCGCCTGTCCTCTTGTATCTTTCCCCGCCGAAATCATACATTACTTTATCGTATTTGAAACCAGTCTCTTTTGAGACCGCTTCCAGGACTTTTAGGCCTTCTCTTACAACTTCCGGGCCTGTCCCGTCACCCGGTATTACCGCTATCCTGTATTTCTTACCGCTTGATGGCATTCAGCAACCCGCCTTTCTTTATTATTTTTTGCAGGAACGGAGGATATTTTTCTGATTTATATTGTTTTCTGCCGGATACATTCCTTATTATACCATTTGTTGTATCCACCTCTACCTTATTATTGTTTTTTATGCCTTTTGCGGCATCCTCGCAAGCAATAATCGGAAGCCCTGTATTTATCGCATTTCTATAAAATATTCTCGCAAAGCTTTCGGCTATAATGCATGATATGCCCGCGGCTTGAATCGCAATCGGGGCATGTTCTCTCGATGAGCCGCACCCGAAATTTCTGCCCGCTACAATTATATCACCTTTATTTACTTTTTTTGCGAAATTCTGAAGGACGCCTTCCATGCAATGCCTGCCAAGTTCGGCCGGCTCCTTGGTATTGAGATACCTTGCCGGAATAATGTCATCGGTATTTATATTATCCCCGAATTTATGAGCATTACCTTTGTATTTCATAATTTATCGTTTTGTACCGTTTGCGATTTTCCGTTCAACCTGTCCCCCTTACGGGGACAGGTTGAATTGAAAGATCGCAAACGGTACATTATACAACCTCTTTCGGGTGTGATATCCTTCCGCGCAACGCGCTTGCCGCTGCGACAGCAGGCGAAGCAAGATACACCTCGCTTTTAGGGTGGCCCATCCTGCCTGCAAAATTTCTGTTTGTCGTTGCTATACACCGTTCGCCTTCAGCGAGTATCCCGAGATGCCCTCCTAAGCAGGGCCCGCAACTCGGCGTTGAAAAGACGGCTCCTGCCTCAACGAAAATCTTGGCAAGCCCTTGCTTCACCGCCTCCAGGTAAACTGCTTGCGTTGCCGGTATAACTATCAACCTTACCCCGTGCCTTACCTTTTTTCCTTTCAGAACCCTGGCAGCTATCTCTAAGTCGCTTATTCTGCCGTTCGTGCATGAGCCGATAACTACCTGGTCAATATGCACGTTCTTTACCTTATTCACGGGACTGGTATTGCTCGGGAGGTGCGGAAGGCTCACCTGTGGCTCGATTTTCGAAGCATCATATTCTTTTATGGCCGCATATCGCGCATTTTTATCGCTTCTGTATAATTTAAAGCTTTTTCTTTTCGGTTTATTCTTTCTTATGGCGGCTTTAACATACCTTACGGTAGTCTGATCCGGTTCGATAATTCCGCACTTGGCGCCGGCTTCTATGGCCATATTGCAAATGCTGAACCTGTCGTCCATAGAAAGGTTCTTAATCGCGCTCCCTGAAAATTCCATCGCCTTATAAAGCGCGCCGTCCACGCCTATGTCGCCGATGGTATAAAGAATAAGGTCTTTTCCGCTAACCCATTTCTTTAGCTTACCGTGATAAACGAACTTAATCGACTCGGGAACCTTGAACCAGCACTCACCTGTTATGAATGCAGCCGCTAAATCTGTCGAACCGACGCCCGATGAGAAGCACCCCAACGCCCCGTAAGTGCATGTATGCGAATCGGCGCCGATAACGAGATTTCCCGGCAAAACCAGCCCCAGCTCCGGAAGCAGAGCGTGCTCTATGCCCATTCTTCCGACTTCGTAATAATGCTCTATGCCGTGTTTTTTAGAAAATTCGTACAGCATCTTCGCCTGGTTAGCGCTTCTCATATCCTTCGCAGGCGTGAAGTGGTCGGGTATAAGGGCTATTCTTGACCTGTCAAAAACCTTTTTGGCTCCGGTTTTTTCGAACTGGTCAATTGCAATCGGGGCGGTTATGTCGTTTCCCAGGCAAAAATCTACGCGGGCATTAATAAAATCACCCGGTTTTATCGATTTTGCCTTGCTATGAGCCCGCAGAATCTTTTCGGTTATAGTGTATCCCATTAGGTTGTAATTGTACCACTTCGTACCAAAATTGCAATGACTTTTTGTTAAGGACAGGTTTAAGCCGGTGCCTCCGAGTCCTCGCAATAAGCCTGTGGCGGTGTCTGCTGTCGGCTCAGCATAAAAGATTATGCCAAAACCTTCTCCTTGAATTTCATACAACTTGCAATTGGACAAGTGAGGTATGTCATTAAGATGTCATGCCTCTTTAGCCAATTGCAAGTTGTGAAATTCTACGTCGAATCTATTCGCCTCCAACAAACACCGCCACAGGCTTATAAGCACTTTTATTAAGGGCAGGCTTTGAGCCGGTACCTGAAGGCGCATTAGAAAATTTTTCCCTTTTCGTGTAGGAATCGCATTTTCTTAAGGGAGCCTGTGAGGCCACCGGGTTCTCGGCTCACCCTTAAAATATTATGGGAAGGCTTTTCGCCTCGAACCCGGTGGCTTCACAGGCTCCCAATACTTCTAACCTGGTTATTCTAACCAGGTTAGAAGTGACAGGTAAAAGTGCTTAGGGGGGTTTTGAGTGGGGCGTCTTTTTATTAAGGACGGCTTTAAGCTGATTGCCGGAGCGACTGTCAAAAATTGCGAATACAATGGCGCCATTCTAGATTATAACCATTTTTGGATAATGAGCAATTTTTGTCACAGCGAGCAAAAGGCGCCTGTCCTTTTGCGAGCGGCAAGCGGAGGCAACAGCTTAAAGCCTGTCCTTTATAGGTAAATAATGTCCTCGGGATTGTATAAGTAGAGGAAAAGAAGCATGTAGTCGC